>NZ_JBIAWI010000019.1:0-245635 GCF_042895385.1 Streptomyces sp. NPDC001401 | reverse complement strand
GCCATGACCTGCTCCCACTTGGGCCACTCGGTGTTGCCCACCATGATCGCGACCGGGGAACCAAGAGTGAGGCCGTGCCGCACACCGCCGAGGAACGTGACCTCGTCGCGCTCGAACTTCATACGCGCACCGCGGCCATAACCGAGCCGCCGCCGCGCCAGATGGTCCGCAACCATCTCCGTCGTGATCGGCACGCCGGCGGGAAGCCCCTCCAGCGTCGCGACAAGTGCGGGACCGTGGGACTCCCCCGCGGTCAGCCAACGCAGCCTGCTCAACGATGCTCCTCAGTGCTCGCGCCCCGGTACTGCCCTGCGTACGCGCGTCCTCGCGTACGGCGACGGCCCGACCAGGTGCGCGGCCCTGGCCCGCCTCCCCCGATCCTCCCACGTCCGGGAGGCGGCACCGATCCGAGTCCGACAAACGGACAGATCAGCCCAGCTGTGCGGCCTCGCGCATGGCAGCGAGCGGGGAACGAGGGTCGCCGGTGAACTGGCGGAACTGGAAGACCGCCTGGTGCACCAGCAGGTCCAGGCCGCTGAGCACCTGCCCGCCGCGCTCCTGCCAGGCCGCGGCGAGAGGGGTGGGCCAGGGTTCGTAGAGCACGTCGAAGAGGGTGCCGACCTGCGCGGGGACCTGCGCGGCCAGCTCGTCGGTGCCCCCGGCGGGCGTGGTCGAGATGACCAGGGGCGCCTCGAAGGCCCGTACCGCATCGGCCCAGTCGGCCGGGCGGACCTGGATGCCGAGCCGCTCTCCCCACTGCCGCATCTCGTCCGCGCGCCGCTCGCTGCGCACGTACACGGTGACCTCGCCGGCGCAGATCCGGGCGAGCGCAGCGAGGGCCGACGAGGCGGTGGCACCTGCGCCCAGGATCGCCGCCGACTCGGTCTTCTCCACACCGCGCTCGTGCAGCGCGGCCACCAGGCCGGGGATGTCGGTGTTGTCGCCGATCTTTCGCCCGTCGGGCCGGAACACCACGGTGTTGACCGCCTCCACCGAGGCCGCCGTGTCGGTGATCTCGTCGAGCAGCGGGATCACCGCCCGCTTCAGCGGCATCGTCAGGGACAACCCCGCCCACTCGGGGCCGAGCTGCGCGAAGAACCCGGGCAGCGCCGCCTCGTCGATCTCGAACCTGTCGTACGACCAGCCCTCCAGGCCGAGGGCCCGGTACCCCGCGGTGTGCAGTTGCGGGGACAGGGAGTGGGCGATGGGCGAGCCGAGCACGGCCGCCCGTCGGGTTGCTGACATCAGTTCTTGTTCCTCGACGCATTGAATTCGTCGACCAGCTTGTTGTGCTCGGCGAGCGTCTTCGTGAACTTGCTGGTCTTGCCGTCCAACGAGATGAAGTAGTACCAGCCGTCGTGCGTCGGGTCGAGAGCGCCCTTGAGCGCCAACTCGCCGGGGTTGTCGATCGGGCCGGGCGGCAGACCCTTGACGTAGTACGTGTTGTACGGATTGTTGTACTTGCGCAGCTCGGCGATGCTCAGGTCGATCTTGGTCTGGTTCTTCACGTAGTTGTACGTGGAGTCGAACTCCAGCGAGCCGTAGGTCTCGGGGTTCGCGGGCTTGAGGCGGTTGTAGACGACCTCGGCCATCTTGCGGAAGTCGTCGTGGCTGGTGCCCTCGGCCTGCACCAGGCTCGCCACGGTGAGCAGCTGCCACGGGCTGTCGAGGCCGAGGCTCTTCGCCTTCTTCGCCAGGCCGAGTTCCTCGTACTTGTCGTTGGCCCGGGTGACCATGTCCTTCAGGACGGCCTCGGGTTTCTGGCCCTTGGTGACGCCGTAGCTGGAGGGGTAGAGGAATCCTTCCAGCGGATCCTTCAGGTTCGGGTGATTCAGCGCCCAGGCGGGCAGGCCGAGCTGCTTGTAGTCCGTCTTGGCGATCTTCGCCGTGGTGCCGTCCGCCACTCCGAGGCGCTTGTCGATCAGCTCGTAGATCTTCGTGTTGCGGTAGCCCTCGGCGATGATCAGGTTGTCACGGCTCTTGTTGCTGAGCATCAGCTCGACCGCGCTCGCGGCCGACATCTGCTTCTGCAGCGTGTAGACGCCGTCCTGGATCTTCTTGCCGTCGGGGTTCGACTGCTGCGCGGAGACGAACGCGGCGACGCTCTTGACGACTCCCGCGTCCTCCAGCTTCTGCCCGATCGCATAGCCGCCGGCGCCCTTCGGGATGACGACGGTGACCTGCTTGCCGTTGCCGGCGCCCGCGTAGTCGGGCGCAGGGCCGAAACGATCCTGGTAGAAGTGGTAGCCGAAGTAGCCGACCCCGCCGACGCCTCCGGCGAAGATCGTCACCAGTACGAGGCAGGCGCAGCCGCTGCGGCGCTTCTTCGGCTTCTTGCCGCCTCGGGCCTTGCGGCCGGAACCCGGGTCGTCGTCCTCGTCCTCGTCGTCCTCGCCACCGGCGAAGAAGGCGTGTTCTCCCTGGTCGGGACCCGGGTCCCAGTCGGTCTGCGGGACCGGCTCGGCCTGCCTGCGGCCGGGCGGCTCGGGTGGCGGGTACGCGTCGGGCGTGCCGTAGTAGTCGTGCTGGTCGCCGCCGTACCCGGCGGCCTGCTGGGCATACGGGTCCGACGGGTCCGTGTACTGGACGTGCGTGTGCGTGCCGGTGCCCCAGCTGCCCTGGTCGTACGACTGCTGGCCCTGACCTGCGTAGTACTGCTGGTCGTAGCCCTGGTACTGCTGTTGCGGATACTGCTGCTGCGCCTGGCCGTAGGTGGACTGTCCGCCGTCGCCCCAGTCACCGTAGTGCTGCTGCTGCGGCTGCTCCGGATAGTGCTGTGGCTGGCCGCCGTAGGGGGACTGCTGACCCACCTGGGCCTGCTGTCCGCCCCATCCGTCGTTCCCGTACAACGGGTCCTCCGGATGCCACGGTTCGGAGCCTTGGCCCCGGCCATACTCAGTCATCGATCCCCTAGAGCCGCGAGGCGGCGGTTACGCGGCTTTTGGCCGGGTTTCCGTCCCGCCTCTTGCTGTGCAGCCGCTGTTCGAACAGCGGCGCAGTCGCGCGGAACGTTACCGTATCGCGATCAGATGACCACTTCGACGCCCTCGCCGGGTGCTTTACCTGACACCCGTTCGGATTCGAGCGCCTGCTGGAGGATGATCACAGCGGCGGCCTGGTCGATGACCGAGCGGCCTTTCTTCGACTTCACGCCCGAGGCGCGCAGTCCCTGACTGGCCGTCACCGTTGTCATCCGCTCGTCGACGAGCCGGACCGGGACGGGGGCGATGCCCTTGGCGAGCTCCTGTGCGAAGCCGCGAACCTTTACCGCGGCGGGGCCCTCGCCCCCCTTGAGGGAGCGAGGGAGGCCGACGACGACCTCGATCGGCTCGTACTCCTCGACGAGTTGCTTGAGCCGTCGGTGAGCTGCCGGGATGTCCCGGCCGGGGACCGTCTCCACCGGGGTGGCGAGGATCCCGTCGGGGTCGCACGAAGCGACCCCGATACGGGCGTCCCCGACGTCGATGGCGAGTCGACGGCCTCTGCGCATTGTCACTTGGCGGTGTCCGTGACCAGCCGCTCGACGGCGTCCACGGCGTCGCCGATCGCGGCCGGGTTCTGGCCGCCGCCCTGGGCGACGTCCGGCTTGCCGCCACCGCCGCCGCCGAGGGTCTTGGCAGCCGTGCGGACCAGGTCACCGGCCTTGAGGCCGCGCTCGCGGGCGGCCTCGTTGGTGGCAATGACCGTGAGGGGCTTGCCGTTGTTGACCGTGAAGAGGGCGACCACCGCGGCCCGTCCGCCCTGGATGCGGCCGCGTACGTCGAGGACCAGCTTGCGCAGGTCGTCGGGGGTCGTGCCGTCCGGGACCTGGCCGGTGACGACCGCGATACCGCGGATGTCCTTGGCGGACTCGACGAGACCGGCGGCGGCCTGGAGCACCTTCTCGGCGCGGAACTTCTCGATCTCCTTCTCGGCGTCCTTCAGCTTGCCGAGCATCGCGGAGACCTTCTCGGGGAGTTCCTCCGAGCGGCCCTTGAGCAGTTCGGTCAGCTGGTTGACGACCGTGTGCTCGCGGGCGAGGAAGTTGTAGGCGTCGACACCGACAAGGGCTTCGATACGGCGGACACCCGAGCCGATCGAGGACTCGCCGAGCAGCTTCACCAAGCCCAGCTGGGCGGTGTTGTGCACGTGCGTACCGCCGCACAGCTCCTTGGAGAAGTCGCCGATGGTCACGACGCGGACGCGCTCGCCGTACTTCTCGCCGAACTCGGCGATGGCTCCCTGCTTCTTGGCCTCGTCGATGCCCATGACGTCGGCGCGGACGTCGAGGTCGCGGGCGAGCACCTCGTTGATCTTCTGCTCGACGTCGCTCATCACGGCCGTGGGAACGGCGGACGGCGAACCGAAGTCGAAGCGGAAGCGGCCGGGCTGGTTCTCGGAACCGGCCTGGGCGGCCGTCGGGCCGAGCGCGTCGCGCAGCGCCTGGTGGGTGAGGTGCGTGGCCGAGTGGGCGCGGGCGATGGCCTTGCGGCGGCGCGAGTCGATGGAGGCGTGGGCCTTGGCGCCGACCGTGACCTCGCCAACCTGGACGACGCCCTTGTGGACGTAGACGCCCGGGACCGGCTTCTGGCAGTCGCGGATCTCGATGACCGCACCGGAGTCCACCTTGATGCGGCCGGTGTCGCCGATCTGGCCGCCGCCCTCCGCGTAGAAGGGGGTGCGGTCGAGGACGATCTCGACCTCGTCGCCCTCGGTGGCGGCCGGGGAGGAGGCGCCGTCGACGAGGATGCCGACGATCGTGGACTCGCCCTCGGTGTCCGAGTAGCCGATGAAGTCGGTCTCGCCGACCTTGTCGGCGATCTCGCGGTAGGCACCGGCGCCGGCGTGGCCGGTCTTCTTGGCCTGGGCGTCGGCCTTGGCGCGCTCCCGCTGCTCCTTCATCAGGCGGCGGAAGCCGTCCTCGTCCACGGAAAGGCCCTGCTCGGCGGCCATCTCCAGGGTGAGGTCGATCGGGAAGCCCCAGGTGTCGTGGAGCAGGAACGCCTTGTCGCCGGGCAGGACCGCGGAACCCGCGGCCTTGGTCTCGGTGACGGCGGTGTCGAGGATGTTGGTGCCGGCCTTCAGCGTCTTGAGGAAGGCGTTCTCCTCGGCGACGGCGACCTTCTCGATGCGCTCGCGGTCGGTGACCAGCTCGGGGTACTGCTGGCCCATCATGCCGATCACGGTGTCGATCAGGTCGAGCACGACCGGGCCGGTGGCGCCGAGCAGGCGCATGTTGCGGATGGCGCGGCGCATGATGCGGCGCAGGACGTAGCCGCGGCCCTCGTTGCCGGGGGTGACGCCATCGCCGATGAGCATCACCGACGTACGCATGTGGTCGGTGACCACGCGCAGGGAGACGTCCGAGTCGTGGGCGTCGCCGTAGCGGACGCCGGTCAGCTCGGTGGCCTTGTTGATGACGGCCATGGAGGTGTCGATCTCGTACATGTTCTGCACGCCCTGCAGAATCATGGCGAGTCGCTCGAGGCCGAGGCCCGTGTCGATGTTCTTGCTGGGGAGCTCGCCGAGGATCTCGAAGTTGTCCTTGCCGATGCCCTCGCCGCGCTCGTACTGCATGAAGACGAGGTTCCAGATCTCCACGTACCGCTCGTCGTTGACGGCGGGGCCGCCCTCGACGCCGAACTCGGGGCCGCGGTCGTAGTTGATCTCGGAACAGGGGCCACAGGGTCCGGGGACGCCCATGGACCAGTAGTTGTCCTTCATGCCCAGGCGCTGGATGCGCTCCTTGGGCACACCGACGACCTCGTGCCAGATGCGCTCGGCCTCGTCGTCGTCCTTGTAGACGGTGATCCAGAGCTTCTCCGGCTCCAGGCCGTAACCGCCCTTGTCCTGGGGGCTGGTGAGCAGCTCCCAGGCGTGCTTGATGGCGCCTTCCTTGAAGTAGTCGCCGAAGGAGAAGTTGCCGCACATCTGGAAGAACGTGCCGTGGCGGGTGGTCTTGCCGACCTCTTCGATGTCAGGCGTGCGCACGCACTTCTGCACGCTGGTGGCGCGCGGGAACGGCGGCTTGACCTCACCGAGGAAGTAGGGCTTGAAGGGCACCATGCCGGCGGGGACCAGGAGCAGAGTCGGGTCGTCCGCGATGAGCGACGCCGAAGGGACGACGGTGTGCCCGCGCTCCTCGAAGAAGCTCAGCCAGCGGCGGCGAATCTCGGCCGACTCCATCAGTGGTCCTCATTCCGGTTGTACGAGTACGTCTGGTACGTCGAGCCCTCGACGTACTTCGGGCTGTTGCGGTTCTCGATGGCGGGGTACCGCCGGGGTGCGGGGAGTTCGGGGGCCGCGTTGATGCCGAGGGCCTCACCCAGCTCTTCCTCCCGCTGGGCCATGTTGTCCCGGACGTCCAGCGCGAAGCCGACCGCGCGGTCCTTGATGCGGTGACCGGCCTCGAGCGCCTTGTTGGCCGCGGAGGCGGCAAGGTTCTCGGGCGTCAGCTGCTTCAGCTTGCGGTTGACCTTGGTGGTGGCCCACACACCGGCGGCGACGCCCGTGGTGAACCAGAACGTACGGCGGAACATCGCTAGGTCTCAGTCCTTCTTCCGCTTGCCCCGCCGCGCGGCCGGGACGGTCCGGCCCACGATCACGGTACGCCTGGACTCCTTGGCGGGCACGTCGTCCCGGCGGGCACCCAGGGCCCGGCGGACGCCGTAGCCGAAGGCCGCGACCTTGACCAGGGGGCCGCCGAAGGTGGAGGCGACGGTGGTCGACAGCGCCGAGGCGTTCGACGTGACTTCCTGGACGTCGGTGGCGATCGCGTCGACCCGGTCGATCTGGGTCTGTGCGGAGCGCACCGCCGCTGAGGCGTCGGCCAGCAGCGGGACGGCCTGGTCGGTCACGTCCGCCACGAGCTTGGTGGTCGCCTTGAGCGTCTGGGCCACTCTCGCCAGCGCGACGGCGAGGAAGGAGACCAGGATCGCCCAGAAGACGGCCACCAGGATCCCGGCCACCTCTCCACCGGACACCACGCGCACCCGCTCCCTGAAACATGCCTGAACATCGATAAGTCTGGGCCGAGCCTATCGCGCCGGGGAAGCGGCTCCGCACCGGATTACCGTCCCGCCTCTGCCGAGTTGCGCGAGGCGATTGTACGGACTGAATACGCGTCAGTACGCGTTCGTGGGACGCTCGGCCGAACCCCTGCTCGCACTGGACGGGTTCGAGCATCCGGCGAGCGTGGACATGCACGAACCCGCCGCCTCCCGCACCCAACAGGGCGGGGAGACGGCGGGCCGAGGTGGTGCTACCGCCTGCTGGTGATCAGCGGGCGTAGTACTCGACGACGAGCTGCTCGTCGCAGATCACCGGGATCTCCTTGCGGTTCGGCTCGCGGTCCAGGCGGAACGCCAGGGCCTTGAGGTTCACCTGGAGGTAGCGCGGGGTCTCGCCCTCGGGGGCGAAGCCGCCCTCACGGGCGATGGAGAAGAGGGTCTTCTCGCGGCTGCGCTCGCGGACCATCACGACGTCGTCGGGACGGACGCGGAAGGAGGGCTTGTCGACCTTCTGGCCGTTGACCTCGATGTGGCCGTGAACGACCATCTGACGGGCCTGGTAGATGGTGCGGGCGATGCCCGAACGCAGGACCAGGGCGTCGAGACGGCGCTCGAGCTCGATGATCAGGGCCTCACCGGTCTTGCCCTGGACCTTGGAGGCACGCTCGTAGGCGCGGACGAGCTGGCGCTCGGACACGTCGTACTGCGCGCGCAGGCGCTGCTTCTCGAGCAGACGGACCTTGTAGTCCGAGTTCTGCTTGCGGCCACGGCCGTGCTCGCCCGGCGGGTAGGGGCGGGCCTCGAAGTACTTGACAGCCTTCGGGGTCAGCGCGATGCCGAGGGCACGCGACTTCTTGACCTTGGGGCGGGACTGATTCGCCACGATCTCTCATTTCTCAGTGTTCGGCTTGTCAGGGTTGAGGGAGGTCGCATCCGCAGCCGGGGAAACCCGCCGGTCCGTTGCCGGGCCTGGTGGGCAGCCGCTCCCCTGGTCTGGGCACATACGTGCAGCACGCGAGTGGCCCACCGACCGGTCCCGTCCTACGACGAGTGGTGGTGGGCTGCCCGCGACACCATTCGAACGGTGCGCGACGCTCCTGGAGTCCGGTCCGAGGACCGGGGCTCCGGCTGACCGTCCCGTTCTGACTGCACGGGACACAGCACTTCGAGGGATTCTACAGGTCGCTCAGGACCGCTTGCGACCGAGGTGCTGCCTGGTCCATTCGACCGCGTCCGCGTACCGCGCCTCGGCTCCGTGCCTGGTCGGGGTGTAGTACTCGCGGTCCTTGAGGGCGTCCGGGGCGTACTGCTGCTCGGCGATGCCCTCCGCCAGGTCGTGCGGATACACGTACCCCTGCGCGTGCCCGAGCTTGGCGGCACCCTTGTAGTGCCCGTCGCGCAGGTGCGGGGGCACCGGCCCCGCCAGTCCCTTGCGTACGTCGTCCATGGCGGCGCCGATCGCCGTCGTCGCGGCGTTCGACTTCGGGGCCAGGGCGAGGGCGATGGTGGCGTGGCTGAGGGTGAGGGCGGCCTCGGGGAAGCCGATCATGGCGACGGCCTGGGCTGCGGCGACGGCTATCGGCAGGGCGTTGGGGTCGGCCAGGCCGATGTCCTCGCTGGCGGAGATCATCAGGCGGCGGGCGATGAAGCGGGGGTCCTCGCCGGCCTCGATCATGCGGGCCAGGTAGTGCAGGGCGGCGTCGACGTCCGAGCCCCTGATGGACTTGATCAGGGCGCTGGCGACGTCGTAGTGCTGGTCGCCGTCGCGGTCGTACTTCACCGCCGCCCGGTCGACCGTCTCCTCCAGGGTCGTCAGGGAGATCTCCGCCTCGCCCTTGTCCAGAGCGGCCCCGGCCGCCGCCTCCAGGGCGGTCAGGGCGCGGCGGGCGTCACCGCCGGCGATGCGCAGCAGGTGGTCCTCGGTGTCCTCGGGGAGGGTGACGGCGTCCTTGAGGCCTCGCTCGTCGCTCAGCGCCCGCTTGAGCAGCCCCCGGAGGTCGTCGTCGGTGAGGGGTTCGAGGGTGAGGAGGAGCGAGCGGGACAGGAGCGGGGAGATCACCGAGAAGTACGGGTTCTCCGTCGTCGCAGCGATCAGGGTCACCCAGCGGTTCTCGACCGCCGGGAGGAGGGAGTCCTGCTGGGCCTTGCTGAAGCGGTGGATCTCGTCGAGGAAGAGGACGGTCTCCTTGCCGAAGCCGCCGGTGGCCCGGCGGGCGCCGTCGATGACCGCGCGGACCTCCTTGACGCCCGCGGTGATCGCCGAGAGTTCGACGAAGCGCTTGTTGGTGGCCTTGGAGACGACATACGCCAGGGTCGTCTTGCCGGTGCCTGGCGGGCCCCAGAGGATCACCGAGGACGGGCCGGCGGGGCCGCCCGCGCCCTCGCCGACGAGGCGGCGCAGGGGCGAACCGGGCTTCAGCAGGTGCTGCTGGCCCACCACCTCGTCGAGGGTGCGCGGGCGCATCCGCACCGCCAGGGGACTGCCGGTCGGGTCCTTCTCCTGGCGTTCTTCTGCGGCTGCGGTGAACAGGTCGGGCTCCACGTCCAAAACCCTAAATCACCGCGCTGACAATCCCCTCGGGCCCTGGGCGGCCGGGGTCAGCCGGATCAGCTGGTCCAGAAGTCCCACCAGCGGGTCAGGATCAGCATGCCGATGATGCCGATGTGCAGCACGGGCAGGACCCAGGTGAACTCGCCGAAGAAGCTCTTCAGCCAGCGCGGGGCGGGCAGGAAGTCGTTGCGGATGTTGAACGACGTCACGTACCAGAACATGATGATCGTCGCGACCCAGGCCAGGGAGCACCACAGGCACAGCGCGTTGATGCGGTACAGCGACTGGAACTGCAGCCAGGTGCAGAAGCCGACGCCGAAGAGCGTGCCGAAGTTGAAGGTGAGCCAGTACCAGCGCGGGAAGCGGGCGCGGGCGAGCAGGCTCATGCCGACGCAGATGACGATGCCGTAGCAGACCAGGCCGAGCATCGGGTTGGGGAAGCCGAAGGCGGCGGCCTGCTTGGACTCCATCACGCTGCCGCAGGAGACGACCGGGTTGAGGCTGCAGCCGGGGGTGAACGTCTTGCCCTCGACCTTGGCCTCGAGCAGCTTGAACTTGTCGATCGTGATGACCCACGCGGCGAGCAGACCGGCCGCACCCGTGATGATCAGCAGCAGAGCGAAGGCGCGGCTGCCACCGACCGACCGTGGTCCGGCGGAGTCGTGCTCCGGAGCGGGCTCGGTGGACGCCTCTTTGACTGTGGTCTTGCTCATCACGCCGATCCGTCTGCTTGAGAGTTGGACCTTCTTCGGATACGGCCATTGTGCCGCACACGTCCCTCTGTCCACCGTTCGGTGGACATAAGGAAGTACGCACGGTCGTCCCTGAGCGTTCGGTTCCGGCCGACCCTTGAGGGCATGACAACACACGCGAACGAACTCGCGGTGGACGTACGGGGGCTGCGCAAGCAGTACGGGGACGTGACCGCGGTGGACGGCATCGATCTCGGGATCCGCAAGGGCGAGGTCTTCGGCCTGCTGGGACCCAACGGTGCGGGCAAGAGCACCACGGTGGAGATCCTCCAGGGCAACCGCACCCGGGACGCGGGCGAGGTGTCGGTGCTCGGCTCGGACCCGGCGACCGGCACGCGCGCGTGGCGGTCACGTGTCGGAATCGTCTGGCAGGACGAATCGGCGCCCGCCGAGTTGACGGTCCGCGAGACCGTGCGGCACTTCGCCCGCTACTACCCGAGGCCGCGCGACCCGGAGGAGGTCATCGGCCTGGTGGGGCTCGAGGCGAAGGCGGGCAGCCGGATCAAGGCGCTCTCGGGAGGCCAGCGGCGTCGCCTCGACGTCGCCCTGGGGGTGATCGGCGACCCCGAGCTGCTGCTCCTTGACGAGCCGACGACCGGTTTCGACCCGGCGGCCCGGCGGCAGTTCTGGGACCTGATCCGGCTGCTGTCCGACGAGGGCACGACCATTCTGCTGACCACGCACTACCTGGAGGAGGCGGAGGCGCTCGCCGACCGGCTCGCCGTCGTCGCCACGGGGCAGGTCGTCGCCGAGGGCGAGCCCGCCGCCCTGCGGGAGCGGTACGGCACGGAGGCCACCGTCGCATGGACCGAGCCGGACGGCGTCATGCGCACCGAGCGCACGGACACACCGACCAGGACGGTCGCCGAGCTCATGCACCGCTTCGACGGCGAGATCCCGGGCCTGAGGGTGACCCGTCCCACCCTGGAGGACGTCTACCTCCGGCTGACCGGGCAGGAGGACGCGCGATGACGACGACCACCGTACGGACCAGGGCCGAGGCGCCCGCCGGGCGACTGCCGGGAGCCTGGGAGCTGGGCCTTTGGCGCGGCGCGCTGGAGATCAAGCAGTTTTTCCGGCAGCGCGACCAGGTGGTGTTCACGTTCGCGTTCCCGGTCGTGTTCCTGTTCCTGTTCGCGTCGATCTTCCACGACGACGTCCGTGGCTCCGGCGTCACCGCCTCCCAGCTGTACGTCCCGGCGATGATGGCCTCCGGGATCATGTCGACCAGCTTCCAGTCGCTGGGCATCTCGATCGCGGTCGAACGGGACGAGAAGGTGCTGCGCCGGCTGCGCGGCACACCGATGCCTCCGTCGGCGTACTTCCTGGGCAAGATCTGGCTGGTTCTGTTCACCGGCGTCGTGGAGACGGCGATCCTCCTCGTCGTCGGCACCACCTTGTACGGCGTCGACCTGCCGTCGGACGCGTCCCGGTGGTTCGACTTCGCCTGGATCTTCGTTCTGGGGCTGACCGGGTGCGCGCTGCTCGGCATCGCGATCAGCTCGGTGCCCAAGTCGGCGAAGAGCGCCAGCTCCGTGGTCGTACTCCCCTTCCTGGTCCTGCAGTTCATCTCCGGGGTGTACATCTCGATCGACACCATCCCGGACTGGATGCTGAACATCGGTGCCCTGTTCCCGCTGAAGTGGCTGTGTCAGGGTCTGCGGGGTGTGTTCCTGCCCGATTCGGCGCGGGTGCTGGAGCAGGCGGGCAGCTGGGAGTTCGGGCGGATCGCGCTGGTGCTCGCCGCGTGGTGCGTCGGAGGATTGGTGCTGTGTCTGCTGACCTTCCGGTGGAAGATCCGGCGCGACGGATGAGCGGTACGGGCGTGGCCCGCGCGGAGCACGCCTGGGACCGGACGATCCGGCTCTGGGACGCGTACTTCGCGGTCGCCTGGGCCGCCACCCTCGCGTTCGTGCTCAACGCGGCCCATCCGGGCTTCACCGTCCGTGCGGCCGCGGCGGCACTGCTCGTGCCGCTGGTGCCCTGGTACGGCGTGGTGGGCCGCCCGCTGCTGCAGGAGGATCCGCCGGACCAGGGGCGGGCCGTGCGCTATCTCGCCGGGGCGATCGCGCTGTTCCTGCCGTCGGCCGTCCTGGTCGGCGAGACACGGCTGATGGCGTTCGCGCTCATCCCCCAGTGCTTCATGACCCTGCACATGCGGTGGTCGCTGGTGGCCGTCACCGTCATCAACCTGGTGCCGGTCGGGGGCTGGGCCCTGCTGTGGCGGCCCAGCGGCGAGGACCTGTTCGCCAACGTCCTCTTCTCCGCGGTCACCCTCGTCTTCTCGCTGGTGATCGGTGGCTGGATCATCCGGATCATCGAGCAGAGCATGGAACGGGCCGACCTGATAGCCGAGTTGGACGCCAGCCGCCACGAGATCTCCCGCCTCTCGACCGCACACGGTGCCCTCACCGAACGCGAACGCATGGCCCGCGAGATCCACGACACGCTCGCCCAGGGCTTCACCAGTCTGCTGATGCTGATCCAGGCGGTGGAGGCGGAACTCGACGACGACCTTCCGCAGGCCCGCCGCCACCTCGCCCTGATGGACGAGACAGCCCGGCAGAACCTCGCCGAGGCCCGCGCCCTGGTCGCCGGTGCCGCACCCGCCGACCTCGACGGCACCTCCCTCCCGGACGCCCTGCGCCGCCTCGCCGCCCGCCACGAGGCGGTCCTGGACGTGATCGGTCCGGTGCGTCCGCTGCCCGCCGGCCCCGAGGTCGTGGCCCTGCGCTCCTGCCAGGAGGCCCTGGCCAACGCCCGTAAGCACGCCGGGAGTTCAGCGACGGTCGGCATCGCGCTGACGTACGCCCCCGACAAACTCACCGTGTCGGTACGGGATGACGGCTGCGGCTTCGACCCGGGTACCCCCTGCGACGGCTACGGCCTGGCGGGGCTGCGCGCCCGGGCCGGCGAGGTCGGCGGCATCGCGCGGGTCGACAGCACACCCGGAGACGGTACGACGGTGACGGTCAGCCTGCCCGTCACGCCCGAGAGGAGCTCCTGATGATCCGGATCGTCCTGGCCGACGACCACCCCGTCGTACGGGAGGGTCTGCGGGCGATGCTCAGTGCCGAGCCGGACCTGGAGGTCGTCGCCGACGCGGCGAGCGGGCCGCAGGCGGAGGCCCTCGCCACCGAGTTGCGGCCCGACATCGTGCTGATGGATCTGCGGATGCCGGGCGGCGGGGGCGTCGACTCGATCGTGCGGATGGGCGAGGCGGGGCTGCCGTGCCGGGTGATCGTGCTGACGACGTACGAGACGGACCGGGACATCCTGCGGGCGGTGGAGGCCGGGGCGGCCGGATACCTGCTCAAGGACATGCCGCGGATGGAACTGGCGGAGGCGGTGCGGGCCGCTGCGCGGGGCGAGACCGTGCTGGCGCCCTCGGTGGCGGCCCGGCTGGTCGACCAGCTGCGCACCAAGCCGGAGCGGCCACGGCTGTCGGAGCGGGAGACGGCGGTGCTGCGGCTGGTGGCGGAAGGCTGCACGAACGCGGAGATCGGGCGCCGGTTGTTCATCGGCGAGTCGACCGTGAAGACCCATCTCCTGCGCGCCTTCGGCAAGTTGGGGGTCGACGACCGGACGGCGGCGGTGACGAGTGCGATGCGGTTCGGCCTGCTCGACTGAGGTTCCTCGCCCCCGCCGCCCCTACCCGTCCCGGGGGCCAGCCCCCGGACCCCCGCTCCTCAAACGCCGGAGGGGCTGTGAATAGCCCCTCCGGCGTTTGAGGACGAGGCCGTTCAGGCCGAAGAACCTCAGCCCAGCCTCGACTCCAGCTCCGCCACGATCTCGTTCACCCCGACCGCCGTCTGCTCGCCGGACTCCATGTCCTTGAGCTGGACGACGCCCTCGGCGAGATCGCGCTCACCGGCAACGATCGTGTAGCGGGCACCACTGCGGTTGGCGTTCTTCATGGCGCCCTTGAGCCCCTTGGCGCCGTAGGAGAAGTCGGCGGCAATGCCCAGCTTGCGCAGCTCGGTGACCTTGGCGAACAGCACGCGTCGGGCCTCCTCGCCGAGCGGGACCGCGAAGACGCTGGTCGTGGAGGGGAGTTCGAGCTCCACGCCCTCCGCCTCCAGCGCCAGGACCGTGCGGTCGACGCCGAGGGCCCAGCCGACGGACGGCAGTGCGGGGCCGCCGAGCATCTCCGACAGCCCGTCGTAGCGGCCGCCGCCGCCCACCGCGGACTGCGAGCCCAGACCGTCGTGGACGAACTCGAAGGTCGTACGGGTGTAGTAGTCCAGGCCGCGGACCAGCTTGGGGTCGTCCTCGAAGGCGACGCCCGCCGCCGTGATCAGCTCGCGGACCTCCTCGTGGTACGCCTTGCAGGCGTCGCAGAGGTAGTCGCGCAGGAGCGGGGCGTCGCCGAGCTGCTTCTGGACCGATTCGCGCTTGTCGTCCAGGACACGGAGCGGGTTGATCTCCGCACGGCGGCGCGTGTCCTCGTCGATGTCCAGACCGCGCAGGAAGTCCTGCAGCGCGGCCCGGTACACGGGACGGCACTCCTTGTCGCCCAGGCTGTTGAGCAGGATCCGGAAGTTGCTCAGGCCCAGCGAGCGGTAGGCCTGGTCCGCCAGGATGATCAGCTCGGCGTCGAGCGCCGGGTCCTCCGCGCCGATCGCCTCGGCGCCGACCTGGGAGAAGTGCCTGTAACGGCCCTTCTGGGGGCGCTCGTAGCGGTAGTAGGAGCCCGAGTACCAGAGCTTGACCGGCAGGTTGCCCAGCTTGTGCAGGTTGGCCTCCAGCGCCGCGCGCAGCACGGACGCCGTGCCCTCGGGGCGCAGGGCGAGCCTGTCGCCGCCCTTGGTCTCGAAGGCGTACATCTCCTTGGTCACGATGTCGGTGGACTCGCCGACACCGCGCGCGAAGAGCTCGACGCTCTCGAAGCCCGGGGTCTCGATGTAGCCGTAACCGGAGTTGCGCAGTGGCGCGGCGATCGCCTCGCGGACCGCCAGGAACTTGGCGCTGTCCGGCGGGATCAGGTCGTACGTGCCCTTGGGGGCCTTGAAGGTGCTCACGGAAAGTCTCGTCACATTCCTCGTCGGGGAGCGTCAGCGTCAGCTCCCAGGCCGGCGGCCACCTGCCGCAGATACGGGTTGGTGGCGCGCTCCTGGCCGATGGTCGTCTGGGGGCCGTGGCCGGACAGCACCACGGTCGAGTCCTCGAGCGGCAGGCACACGCGAGCCAGCGAGTCGAGCATCTCGGCCATGTCACCGCCGGGCAGGTCGGTGCGTCCGATGGAGCCGGCGAAGAGCAGATCCCCGGAGAAGAACACGGAAGGGATCTCCGTGGTCTCGGGCATCTGGAAGGTCACCGACCCCTTGGTATGGCCGGGCGCATGCGCGACGGAGAACTCCAGACCCGCGAGCGCCAGCTGCGCGCCGTCGGTCAGCTCCTTGACGTCGTCGGGCTCCCCCACCGTCAGCTCGCCCATGAGCTGCATGCCGATGGAACGGCCGAGCGCCTTCTCCGGGTCCGCCATCATGTAGCGGTCCTCGGGGTGGATCCAGGCGGGCACGTCGTGCGCGCCGCACACCGGGACGACCGAGGCCACATGGTCGATGTGGCCATGGGTGAGGACGACGGCGACGGGCTTGAGCCGATGCTTCTTCAGCGCTTCCTCGACTCCCTGGGCGGCCTGATGGCCCGGGTCGATGATCACGCACTCCTCACCGGCGGCGGGGGCGACGAGATAACAGTTCGTCCCCCAGGCCCCGGCGGGGAACCCGGCAATGAGCACGATCGTCCTTCGTTGTGTCGATACGGGCGGCTGCTGCTGACGTCAGAGCCTACCGGCGCTGCCGATTCCTCAGCGAACCCATATACGGTACGGGGCACACGCAGGCGGTCGGCTCACAAGACACACGCGTACCGGTCGACGTACGAGACGCATGAGGAGAGAACCCGGTGGTCACCCAGGAACAGCGCAAGCGCCAGCTCGCCCGGGAGAAGTTCTTGCGCCAGCAGCAACGGCGCACGGCCGCGCGGCGCAAGGCGCGCATGCGCAACTCCGTGATCGCATCGGTGCTCGGTGTGGTCGTCATCGGCAGCGTGGCGCTCTACACGACCGGGGTCCTCAAGGGCAACGACGACAACAAGGCCAATGCGAGCTCGCAGACGACGCCGAGCGCCGCCGCGACCAGCAAGGCGCCGGACCCGTGCGCAAAGCCGGCCAAGGGCTCGGTGAAGAAGCTGAGCTGGAAGAAGGAGCCGGCGATGACCATCGACAAGTCGGCGAAGTACACGATGAATCTCGCCACGACGTGCGGTGACATAGACATCGCGCTGAAGGCGTCGGCGGCGCCGCACACCGTCAACTCGTTCAACTTCCTTGTCGGCAAGGGCTACTTGGACCACACCAAGTGCCACCGGCTGACCCCGCAGGGGATCTACGTGCTGCAGTGCGGCGACCCGCAGGGAACCGGCATGGGCGGCCCCGGCTACACGATTCCGGACGAGAACCTCAAGGACAAGAGCCTCAAGGGGCAGGTGTACCCGGCGGGCACGGTCGCCATGGCCAACCAGTACAACTCGCAGACGAAGAAGGGCCGCAACACCGGCGGCAGCCAGTTCTTCCTCGTCTACCAGGACAGCCCGCTGCCGGCCGACTACACCCCGTTCGGCACGATTTCCACGGCGGGGATGAAGGTCCTGAAGAAGATCGCCGCCGCAGGTGCCCAGGCCGCCGACCCCACAACGGGCAACACGGCACCCAATGCGACCGTGGTGATCAACAAGGCGACGGTCACCAAATCCTGACCGTCAAGTGCGAAATTTCGGTCGCGCGGGATGCGGACAGGCAACCCGCCGGTCGCCTATGTTGGCCGTGACGAAACTGTGGACGATGCCCGGGGGCGCTGAAGCCCTCTGCAGGCATCATGTGGAGGAGGCGCTGTGAGCAGCGACCCGTGGGGACGCGTCGACGAGACGGGGACCGTGTACGTGCGTACGGCCGACGGCGAGCAGGTCGTCGGATCCTGGCAGGCCGGCTCCCCCGAGGAGGCGCTGGCCTACTTCGAGCGCAAGTACGAGGGCCTGGTTGTCGAGATCGGCCTCCTCGAGAAGCGAGTGAAGACCACCGACCTGTCAGCGAAGGACGCACAGACCGCCATCGACCACATCCGCGAGCAGGTCGACGCGCACCACGTGGTCGGCGACCTGGAAGCCCTGCGGACGCGGCTGGACAAGCTCGTCGCGACGGTCGAGGCGCGCCGTGAGGAGCGCAAGCAGCAGCGCGCGAAGCAGTCCGACGAGGCGCGGAACGCCAAGGAGGCCCTGGTCACCGAGGCGGAGCAACTGGCGCAGTCCGACCAGTGGCGGGCGGCCGGTGAGCGGCTGCGCTCGCTGGTGGACACCTGGAAGGGGCTGCCGCGGCTCGACCGCAAGTCGGACGACGAGCTGTGGCACCGTTTCTCGCACGCCCGCTCGGCGTTCTCCAAGCGCCGCAAGGCGCACTTCGCTTCGCTGGACGCGCAGCGCGAGGAGGCCCGCAAGGCCAAGGAGCGGCTGGTCGCCGAGGCCGAGGCGCTGTCCGGCTCGACGGACTGGGGTCCGACGGCCGCGCGCTACCGCGAACTGATGACGGACTGGAAGGCCGCGGGCCGCGCCCAGCGCGAGCACGAGGACGACCTGTGGAACCGCTTCCGCGGCGCCCAGGACGTGTTCTTCGCCGCCCGCAGTTCGGTCTTCGCCGAGCGGGACGCCGAGCAGTCGGAGAACCTGAAGCTGAAGGAGGAGCTGGCCGAGGAGGCCGAGAAGATCCTCCCGGTCACGGACCTCAAGGCGGCGCGGGCCGCGTTCCGCTCGGTCAACGAGCGCTGGGAGGCCATCGGCCACGTACCGCGGGACGCGCGGCCGAAGGTCGAGGGCCGGATGCACGCCGTCGAGCGCGCCATCCAGGAGGCCGAGGAGACCGAGTGGCGCCGGACGAACCCGGAGGCACTCGCGCGTGCCGAGGGTCTGACCGGCCAGCTCCAGGCGGCCGTGGACAAGCTGAGGGGCCAGATCGAGCAGGCGCGTGCCCAGGGCAACAACGCCAGGGCCGACAAGCTCGAGCGGGAGCTGGAGGGCCGCCAGGCACTCCTGGACCAGGCGCTGAAGGGCCTGCAGGAGTTCGGCGGCTGACGCGAATTGGAGAAGGGCCCCGTACCTCGCGGTACGGGGCCCTTTCGCGTATGCCGTACGACTTGCTTCTGCGGCTGAGGCTCCTACGACCTGCTGCGCGCCGACGTCACGCGGTACACGTCGTAGACGCCCTCCACTCCCCTGACCGCCTTCAGGACGTGGCCGAGGTGCTTCGGGTCGCCCATCTCGAAGGTGAAGCGGGAGGTGGCCACGCGGTCGCGGGAGGTCTGGACGGCCGCGGAGAGGATGTTGACGTGCTGGTCGGACAGGACACGGGTGACGTCGGAGAGGAGCCGGGAGCGGTCCAGGGCCTCGACCTGGATGGCGACCAGGAAGACCGAGGACTGGGTGGGCGCCCACTCGACCTCGAGGATGCGCTCGGGCTCGCGCGACAGTGACTCCACGTTGACGCAGTCACTGCGGTGAACCGATACTCCGCTACCGCGCGTGACGAAACCGATGATGGGGTCGCCGGGAACGGGCGTACAACAGCGGGCCAGCTTGACCCACACGTCCTCGACGCCCTTGACAATCACGCCCGGGTCGGCGCTGGAGCGCCGCTTGCGGCTGCGGCCGCGGGACGGCGGGACCGACTCGTCGATCTCCTCGGTGGCCGCCTCCTCGCCGCCGAGCGCGGAGACGAGCTTCTGCACGACATTCTGCGCGGAGACATGGCCCTCGCCGATCGCGGCGTACAGCGCGGAGATGTCCGGGTAGCGCATCTCGTGCGCGAGCGTGACCAGCGAGTCGCCGGTGAGGATGCGCTGGATCGGCAGGTTCTGCTTGCGCATCGCGCGGACGATGGCGTCCTTGCCCTGCTCGATCGCCTCGTCGCGGCGCTCCTTGGAGAACCAGGCGCGGATCTTGTTGCGGGCGCGCGGGGATTTGACGAACCCGAGCCAGTCACGGGAGGGGCCGGCGCCGGCCGCCTTGGAGGTGAAGACCTCCACCAAGTCGCCGTTGTCCAGGGTGGATTCGAGCGGTACGAGGCGGCCGTTGACCCGCGCTCCTATGGTCCGGTGGCCGACCTCGGTGTGGACGGCGTACGCGAAGTCCACCGGGGTGGCACCGGCCGGGAGCGCTATGACGTCGCCCTTCGGGGTGAAGACGAAGACCTCGTTGCGCGACAGGTCGAAGCGCAGGGACTCCAGGAACTCGCCCGGGTCCTCGGTCTCCTTCTGCCAGTCAAGCAGTTGGCGCAGCCACGCCATGTCGTTGAGGTGGTCGTCCTTGCCGGTGCTCTTCGGCGCGTCCGAGCGCACCTTGGAGGTGCCGGCGACGGCCTCCTGCTTGTACTTCCAGTGCGCGGCGATGCCGTACTCGGCGCGGCGGTGCATGTCGAAGGTGCGGATCTGCAGCTCGACGGGCTTGCCGTTGGGGCCGATGACCGTCGTGTGCAGCGACTGGTACATGTTGAACTTGGGCATCGCGATGTAGTCCTTGAACCGGCCGGGGACCGGGTTCCATCGCGCGTGCACGGTGCCGAGGGCGGCGTAGCAGTCGCGGACCGTGTCGACAAGTACACGAATACCCACCAGGTCGTAGATCTCCGCGAAGTCGCGACCGCGGACGATCATCTTCTGGTAGACGCTGTAGTAGTGCTTCGGGCGGCCGGTGACGGTCGCCTTGATCCGTGCGGCCCGCAGGTCCTGCTGCACCTCGTCGGTCACTATGGCGAGGTACTCGTCCCGCTTGGGGGCGCGCTCCGCGACGAGCCGCACGATCTCGTCGTACATCTTCGGGTAGAGGATCGCGAAGGCGAGGTCCTCCAGCTCCCACTTGATGGTGTTCATGCCCAGCCGGTGGGCGAGCGGCGCGTAGATCTCGAGGGTCTCGCGCGCCTTCTTCTCCTGCTTCTCGCGCTTGAGGTAGCGCATGGTGCGCATGTTGTGCAGGCGGTCGGCGAGCTTGATGACCAGGACGCGCGGGTCCTTGGCCATGGCGACGACCATCTTGCGTACGGTCTCGGCCTGCGCGGCCTCGCCGAACTTGACCTTGTCCAGCTTGGTGACGCCGTCGACGAGCAGGGCGACCGAGTCGCCGAAGTCGCGGCGCAGCTGGTCGAGGCCGTACTCGGTGTCCTCGACGGTGTCGTGGAGGAGCCCGGCCATGAGGGTGGCCGGATCCATGCCCAGCTCGGCCAGGATGGTGGTGACGGCGAGCGGATGCGTGATGTACGGATCGCCGCTCTTGCGCTTCTGGCCGCGGTGCCAGCGCTCGGCGACCTGGTAGGCCTTCTCTATCTGGCGCAGCGTCGCCGTCTCGATCTTCGGGTCGTTGCTGCGCACTATCCGCAGCAGCGGCTCCAGGACCGGGTTGTACGGGTTGGAGCGCTGGACGCCGAGGCGGGCGAGGCGGGCGCGGACGCGGTTGGAGGAGCCGGAGCGGGCGGGCTGGCCGGTGTTCGGGCGGACAGCGGGCGCCGGGGATCCCCCCGCTCGCACGGAGTCGGGATTGGGGGAGGGCGTGGGCCGTTCGGGTGGCGCGGGCTTGGGGCGCGACTGCTCGGCCGACTTGTCGACGGGCGCGGACTGGGCATGCTCGACCGGCCCGCGGGTGTCGTTCTTCGCGTGCGGCGCGTTCGGCGCGGGCTTGGCCGCGGCTGCCGAGGCGGACTCGGGCTTGGCGGCGGTCAGGTGCTGGGCCTCGTCTGGCAAGAGGGCTCCTCGTGCGCGATCCGGGTCCCCCGGTCAGGCTCCGGAGACCCCATGGTAGCGATCCTGGGCCGCAGGATCGCCTTCAGGCCAATGTGAGGGCCGTCTACCCGAGAAACATGAGGGGCTGCTGCCCGCACCGTCGGGGCGCATGGAATCGACCAGACATATGCCAAATTTCCCCTTTCTCCGAACATTCACCAATTGAACCGAGCGGGAGATCAAGGCCATTAACTCCGTTGACTCGCGCATCAGGCGCCACATAAGATCAACTTCGACCAGAAGTGGGAGAATTTGCCATATTCCCACTTCGAAAGAAAACGGAAACGGGATAGAGCATGAAGATATTCGGTAAGTCAGTGGCCGCTGTGGCCCTGACCGTGGGCATGAGCGCAGCTTTCGCGCTTCCCGCCCAGGCGGCAACGGCAACCCCGATGTCAACGCACAGGGGTAGCTCTGGATGCTTCAACTGGTCCTGGGCCGACGGCACTTCCACAACGACCATCTACTACCACAACACCTGCAGCACGACAAAGCATCTGTGTGTTTGGTGGAAGGACGGCGTGGAGCACAACCTGCATCGCATCACCGCCGCAGGCGATGCGAAGGGTCACCTCAAGGAGCCCGGCACCATCGAATCCGAAGACATCGAGGACTGCTGATTTCGCAGTCAGTCGGATGACATAAATCGGCACGGAAAACAAAACGAGGCAGCCCCGAGTGTGCAATAAGGTCACACTCGGGGCTGTCCCGTTTCCGAAACTCTGCTCAGATGGTGAGTACAGCCTCCAGGGGGGCGCCGTTGAGAGCCGGTTCCAGGCGGGCGCGGCCGCCCAGGAATCCCAGCTCCATCAGGACGGCGAGACCCGCGACCTCGGCGCCCGCCCGGCGGATGAGCTGGAGGGAAGCCTCCGCGGTGCCGCCGGTGGCGAGGACGTCATCGACGACCATGATGCGGTCGCCCGCAGACAGGTCCTCCGCGTGCACCTCGATCGCCGCCGAGCCGTACTCCAGGTCGTACGCCTGGCCGAGGGTTGCTCCGGGGAGCTTGCCCGCCTTGCGTACGGGGATGAAGCCGAGGCCGGCGCGGACGGCCACCGGGGCGCCGAGGATGAAGCCGCGGGCCTCCAGGCCGACGACCTTGGTGGCGCCCGTGTTCGCGGCGATCTCGGCGAGGGCGTCGGTGAGCGCCGTGAAGGCCGCCGGGTCCGCCAGCAGCGGGGTGATGTCCTTGAACATCACCCCCGGCTCCGGGTAGTCGGCCACGTCACGGATGCGGCTGAGCAGCAGCTCCTTGATGTCGGTCATCGGCGCTTCCCGGAGGGACGGCCACGGCCGCGGTTGCGGGACGCCGGCTGGTTGCGCGGACCGACGACCGCGTGGGCGGCGTCTTCGCGCTCGTCGTCGTGCACGCCGTCCACGGCCTCGGGCTCCACTGGCTCGCCCTGCGCCGCGGCCTGGGCCCGCTTGGCGAGGACGCGCTTCTTGAGCGCCTTCATCTGCGGCTCGCGCTCCTTGAGGTCGGCGACGAGCGGCGTGGCGATGAAGATCGAGGAGTACGCACCGGCCGCGAGGCCGACGAACAGCGACAGCGAGATGTCGTTGAGCACGCCGGCGCCGAGGAAGCCGCCACCGATGAACAGCAGGCCCGCCACCGGCAGCAGCGCGACCACCGTGGTGTTGATGGACCGCATCAGAGTGCTGTTGATCGAGCGGTTGGCGACGTCACTGTAGGTCCAGCGGGTCTGCTTGGTGATGTCCTTCGTCTGCTCCTTGAGGCTGTCGAAGACGACGACCGTGTCATAGAGCGAGTAACCGAGGATCGTGAGCAGACCGATCACCGTGCCCGGCGTGACCTCGAAGCCGACGAGGGCGTAGATGCCGGTCGTGATGGTGATGTCATGGATCAGGGCGACGAGCGCGGCGACCGCCATGCGCCATTCGAACGCGATCGCCAGGTAGACCACCACGAGGATCATGAAGATCGCCAGGCCCTGCCAGGCCTTGTTGGCGATCTGGTCACCCCAGCTGGGGCCGACCAGGTCGGCGTTGATGTTCTCGGAGTTGACGCTCAGATCCTTGGCGAGCTTGTCCTTGATCGCGTCGGACTTGTCGGTGTCGATGCCCGCGATCTGGATGCGCAGGCTGCCGTCGCCGAGCTTCTGGACGATCGCCTCGTGACCGGACGCGTCGTGCGCGTACCCCTCGGCCGTGGCGACCGAGGTCGTCATGTGCTTCGGAGTGGTGAAGACCGCACCGCCCCGGAACTCGATGCCCATGTTCAGGCCCCGCACCGTCAGGCCGAGGATGGCCGTGATGGTGATCAGGATCGAGATGCCGTACCAGATCTTGCGGTTGCCGACGAAGTCGTAGCCGACCTCACCGCGGTGCAGACGGGCGCCGAGGCTGCCGAGTTTCGACATCTCACGCCTCCTTCGGGTCGACGGGGGCGGAGGGACGACGAGTGCGGCGCAGCGGGGGCTTGGCGCCCAGTGCCTTCGGGTCGAGGCCCGACCACTTGTGGCCGTTCGCGAAGAACTTCCGGCGGGCGAGGAGCGTCATCAGCGGCTTGGTGAACAGGAAGACGACGACCACGTCGAGCACGGTGGTCAGACCGAGCGTGAACGCGAAGCCCTGGACCTTGCCGACCGTGACGATGAACAGCACCGCGGCAGCGAGGAACGACACGAAGTCGGAGACCAGGATGGTGCGCCGGGCGCGTGGCCAGGCCCGCTCGACGGCGGGGCGCAGCGAGCGGCCCTCGCGGATCTCGTCCCGGATCCGTTCGAAGAACACGATGAACGAGTCGGCTGTGATACCGATCGCGACGATCGCACCGCAGACGGCCGGCAGATTCAGCGCGAAGTGGATGGTCGGGCCGAGCAGCGCCATGATCACGTACGCGAGGATCGCAGAGACCAGCAGCGAGGGGATCGCGACGACCGAGAGGCCGCGGTAGAAGATCAGCAGGTAGACGATGACCAGTGCCAGGCCGATGCCACCCGCGATCAGACCGGCCTGCAGCTGCTCGCCGCCGAGCGCGGCGGTCACCGTGGTGACGCTGTCCTCCTTGAAGCTCAGCGGCAGCGCGCCGTACGACAGCATGTTGGCGAGGCTCTGGGCCTCCTGCTGGCTGAAGCTGCCGGAGATCTCCGCGTTGCCGCTCAGCGCCTGAGTGACGTACGGGTCGGAGACGACGTCGCCGTCGAGGACGATCGCGAACTGGTTCTGCGGGGTCTGGTTCTTGGCCAGCTTGCCGGTGATGGCGGCGAACTTCTTGGAGCCCGTGCCCGTGAACTCCATGGTGACGGTCCAGCCGGCAGCGGACTGCGTGTTGAAGACCGCCCGGGCATTCTTGACGTCAGTGCCGTCCACCTCGGCGGGGCCGAGGATGTACTTCTGCCACTGGCCATGCGAATTCTTGCCGCACGCCACGGTCGGGTCGCTGGACTTGCCCTTACCGGTGTTGGCGCGGGCCTTGTCGTTCTTGCAATTGAGCGCGGTGTACTGCGCCTCGAGCTTGCTCGCGGCCGCGTTGCCGGAGGAACTACTGCTGGCAGACGGGGAGGCGGAGGTCTGCGCGCTCGAGGAGGCGGTGGCGCTCGGCGTCGAGTCGGCCTTCAGGGCGTCGGTGACGGCGCGGCCCTGCGAGGTGGCGGTCGCCGACGGGGCCGCGGAGGAGGACGGGGTCGACTTGCCCGTGGCCTTCTGGGTGGCCTTGCCGGTGGCCTTGCCCGAGGGGCTGCTGGAGGCGCTCGGCGACGGGCTGGTCGTCGCGGCGCCGTCGGAGACCTCGGTGGCGAGCACCGGGCGGAAGTACAGCTTGGCGGTGGTGCCGACCTGCTGCCGCGCCTCCTTGGAGTTCGTGCCCTTGGGGATGTTTACGATGATGTTCCGCGTGCCCTGGGTCTGGACCTCGGTCTCTGAGACACCGAGACCATTGACACGGCGGTTCATGATCTCGACCGCGGTGTCCATGTTGGTCTTGTTGATCGCGGACTCCTGGCCCGGCTCTGCGACCGCCCGGAGCGTGATGCTCGTACCACCGGCCAGGTCGATACCGAGACGCGGAGTGGTGTTTCCGGAGGCGAACATTCCTCCGGTGAGCGCCACGATGGCGATCAGGATGAGGGCCAGCGAGCGCCCCGGCTTGCTCTGGGCGCTCGCGCTCCGGCCCCTCTTAGGTGCTGCCACCTTCTCGTACTCCCTCTCGGGCCGCCTCGCGCCGGGTTGCGGGCGGGGCGGCCATGACATGGTGTCGGGATCCCCTGCGAGCTGCGCATGCTCCGGGGCGCGCGGTCCTGGCCCGCGCGCCCCGGGCCACGCCTACTTCGCGTCGGAGTCGCCCTCGGACTTCTTCGGCTCTTCGTCCGACTTGGCCTCGGCGGCCGGGGTGTCGTCGGCCGGCTCCTCGGGCGCGTCCTTCTTGTCGAGGTCGACGGACTTGTCGTCGGAGGCGGCGGCAGCTTCGTCGGCGGAGTCGTCGGTCTCGGTGAGGGAGGAGGCGTCGTCCGGGACCAGGTCGGTGTCGGACTTCAGGTCGTGCTCGATGCCGTGCACGATGCGGTTGTACTCGTCGTCGCTGAGCACAGAACCGATGGCGTTCTTCGCGAAGAGGAGCTCGACGCCCGGGCCGGCGTCGAGGAGGACCGTGTCCTCGTTGACCTCCTTGACCGTCGCGTACATGCCCCCGATCGTGCGGACGCCGCTGCCGGGCTGCAACTCGTTGCGCATCTGGGCGGCCTGCTGCTGCTTGCGCTTGGCCGAGCGGGTCATGAGGAACATGGCCCCGATGAGCACGATGAACGGGAGGAGCATGGTGATATTCACGGGACGGAATTTCCTTCGCACGACCGCGATGGAGAGCGGCCTCATGGATGGGGGTATGTATACCGCCGACAAAGGCGGCATCGGCGGAGTCTAAGCGAGTCTCCGCGCATGGAACAACGCTCAGCATGGCACCTGGGTTCCTGGCCCGGCCAATGCCCGCGCCGTCACAAAGGCATCACGTCCCGAACAGGTCCTGTTGTCCGTTTCCCGCAGTCGCCGAGCGGGGCGGGGTGAGGCCGAGATGCGCCCATGCGGCAGGTGTGGCGACGCGTCCGCGCGGGGTACGGGCGAGCAGGCCCTCCCGGACGAGAAAGGGCTCGGCGACCTCCTCGACGGTTTCGCGCTCCTCCCCCACTGCGACGGCGAGGGTGGACAGGCCGACGGGTCCGCCGCCGAACAGCTTGAGCAGGGCCTCCAGGACACCGCGGTCGAGGCGGTCGAGGCCGCGGGCGTCGACCTCGTAGACCTTCAACGCGGCGGCCGCGATGTCCCGCGTGATGAATCCGTCCGCCTTGACCTGGGCGTAGTCCCGTACGCGGCGCAGCAGGCGGTTGGCGATACGGGGTGTGCCGCGGGAGCGCCCGGCGATCTCGGCGGCGCCGTCGGCCTGGATCTCGACGTCGAGCAGGTTGGCGGAGCGGTGGATGACGCGCTCCAGCTCGGCGGGCTCGTAGAACTCCATGTGCGCGGTGAAGCCGAAGCGGTCGCGCAGCGGGGGCGGCAGCAGGCCCGCGCGCGTGGTGGCGCCGACCAGCGTGAACGGGGGCAGTTCGAGCGGGATGGCGGTGGCACCGGGGCCCTTGCCGACGATGACGTCGACCCGGAAGTCCTCCATGGCCATGTACAGCATCTCCTCGGCGGGCCGGGACATGCGGTGGATCTCGTCGAGGAAGAGGACCTCGCCCTCCTGGAGGGAGGAGAGAATGGCGGCCAAGTCGCCGGCGTGCTGGATGGCGGGGCCGCTGGTGATGCGGATGGGGGCGCCCATCTCGGCCGCGATGATCATCGAGAGGGTGGTCTTGCCGAGGCCGGGGGCGCCGGAGAGCAGGACGTGGTCGGCGGTGGCGCCACGCGCGCGTGCGGCGCGCAGGACCAGGTCGAGCTGCTCGCGGACCTTCTCCTGGCCGATGAACTCGTCCAGGTCCTTGGGGCGCAGGGCGGCCTCGACGGCCTGGTCCTCGCGGTCGGCGACAGAGCCCACCAGCCGCTCGGGGGCGGGGGCGTCGGTCGGGTCGTCCCAGTTCACTGAGATCTCCTAACTGGGGTGGCGCAGGCGGGTCAGCGGGCGCGGTTGAGGGTCTGCAGGGCCGCTTTCAGCAGCTGACCGACCTGGGGCGTGCCCCCGGCCGCCTCGGCCTGCGGTGCCACGGCGGACACGGCCTCGTCGGCCTCGCGGGTGGCGTACCCGAGGCCGATCAGGGCGGCGTGCAGCTGGTCGCGCCAGCCGGAGGTGACCGCCGTGCCGACGGCCGGGGCGCCGATCGGCTCGCCGAGCCGGTCCCTGAGTTCCAGCAGCAGCTTCTGCGCGCCCTTCTTGCCGATGCCGGGGACGGCGATGAGGGCCTTCTCGTCGCTCGTGGACACCGCCCTGCGCAGCGCGTCCGGGGTGTGCACGGCCAGCATCGCCTGCGCCAGCCGCGGGCCGACTCCGCTCGCCGTCTGCAGCAGTTCGAAGACCTGGCGCTCGTCGTCGTCCACGAAGCCGTAGAGCGTCAGCGAGTCCTCCCGTACGACGAGGGAGGTGGCGAGCTTGGCCGGCTGGCCGAGGCGGAGTGTGGAGAGCGTGTTCGGCGTGCACTGCACGGCCATGCCGACACCGCCGACCTCGACCACGGCGGCGTCGGGGGCGAGTGCGGCAATCGTGCCGCTCACGAAGGCGATCATGCCGTACGGCCTTTCGTTGCGTTGGCTGCGTGCAGGGCGACCGCCTGCTGGAGGCGGTTCTGGGCGGGTGCGCGCCAGATGTGGCAGATGGCGAGCGCGAGGGCGTCGGCCGCGTCGGCCGGCTTCGGGGGTGCGTCGAGCCGGAGCAGTCGGGTCACCATGGCGCCGACCTGGGCCTTCTCGGCGCGGCCGCTGCCGGTGACCGCGGCCTTGACCTCGCTGGGGGTGTGCAGGGCGACGGGGAGGCCGCGCCGGGCGGCGCACAGCATGGCGACCGCGCTGGCCTGGGCGGTGCCCATCACGGTCCGTACGTTGTGCTGGCTGAACACCCGCTCCACGGCGACGACTTCGGGCCGGTGCTCGTCCAGCCACTGCTCGATGCCCTGCTCGATGGCGACGAGGCGCTGCCCCAACTCGGCGTCCACGGGCGTGCGTACGACACCGACGCCCACCATGGTCAGCGGCCGGCCCGCGACCCCCTCGACGACGCCCACACCGCACCGCGTCAGTCCGGGGTCAACCCCGAGTACCCGCACGCGCCCCTCCCCTCGGTGATCTTTGACTTCACGCCAGGCTAACCGCTGCCACCGACAACGGCGGCGGGCCGGTGGGACGCGTGTCCCACCGGCCCGCCACAACCGCTCAGTTCGCGGCAGCGTTACGCGTCGACCTTCTCCATGACCTCGTCGCTGACGTCGAAGTTGGCGAAGACGTTCTGCACGTCGTCGCTGTCCTCGAGCGCGTCGATCAGCTTGAAGATCTTCTTGGCGCCTTCCTCGTCCAGCTCGACCTGGACGGACGGCACGAAGCTGGAGTCGGCGGAGTCGTAGTCGATCCCGGCCTCCTGGAGGGCGGTGCGTACCGCGACCAGGTCGGTGGCCTCGCTGATGACCTCGAAGGACTCACCGAGGTCATTGACCTCCTCGGCACCCGCGTCCAGGACGGCACCCAGGACGTCGTCCTCGGTCAGCTCGCCCTTGGGGACGATGATGACGCCCTTGCGGCTGAACATGTACGACACGGAGCCCGGGTCGGCCATGTTGCCGCCGTTGCGGGTCATGGCGACACGGACGTCGGAGGCGGCGCGGTTGCGGTTGTCGGTGAGGCACTCGATGAGCACCGCGACGCCGTTCGGGCCGTAGCCCTCGTACATGATCGTCTCGTAGTCGGCGCCACCGGCCTCGAGACCGCCGCCGCGCTTGATCGCGGAGTCGATGTTCTTGTTCGGAACCGACTGCTTCTTCGCCTTCTGCACGGCGTCAAAAAGCGTCGGGTTTCCTTCGAGGTCCACGCCGCCCATCCGCGCCGCGACCTCGATGTTCTTGATCAGCTTCGCGAAGAGCTTGCCGCGCTTGGCATCGATCACGGCCTTCTTGTGCTTCGTCGTGGCCCATTTAGAGTGGCCGGACATCTGCCTGTCTCCTTCGCGTAACCCATCCAGATACGAACGCCAGAGATCCTACAAGGACTCCGCCGTACGGTTCGCGCGCACCATGTCGACGAACAGGGCGTGCACGCGGTGGTCGCCGGTCAGTTCCGGGTGGAACGACGTGGCGAGCGCATTGCCCTGGCGGACCGCGACGATGTGGCCGTCGTGCTCGGCGAGCACCTCGGTCTCGGCGCCGACGGACTCCACCCAGGGGGCGCGGATGAAGACGCCCTCTACAGGATCGCCCTCGACGCCCCGGACGTCGACCGCCGCTTCGAAGGACTCGTTCTGCCGTCCGAAGGCGTTGCGGCGCACGATCATGTCGATGCCGCCGATGGTCTCCTGGCCCGAGCGCGGGTCGAGGATCTTGTCGGCGAGCATGATCATGCCCGCGCAGGTGCCGTAGACCGGCATACCGCCGCGCACGCGCGCGCGTAGGGGCTCCATCACGCCGAACAGGACGGCCAGCTTGGAGATGGTGGTGGACTCGCCGCCGGGGATGACCAGGCCGTCCACCTCGGCGAGCTCCTCGGGACGCCGCACCGGCCTGGCCACGGCGTCGGCCGCGGCCAGGGCGATGAGGTGCTCCCGTACGTCGCCCTGAAGGGCCAGGACGCCTATGACAGGGGCTTCGTTGGACATGGGGTGATTACCAGCCGCGGTTGGCGTAGCGCTCGGCCTCGGGGAGGGTGTCGCAGTTGATGCCGACCATGGCCTCGCCGAGGTTGCGGGACGCGTCCGCGATGATCTTGGGGTCGTCGTAGAAGGTGGTGGCCTTCACGATGGCGGCGGCGCGCTTGGCCGGGTCGCCGGACTTGAAGATGCCGGAGCCGACGAAGACGCCCTCGGCGCCGAGCTGGCGCATCAGCGCGGCGTCGGCCGGGGTGGCGACGCCACCGGCGGAGAACAGCACCACCGGGAGCTTGCCGAGCTCGGCGACCTCCTTGACCAGCTCGTACGGGGCGCGCAGCTCCTTGGCGGCGGCGTACAGCTCGTTGTTGTCGTAGCCGCGCAGACGGGCGATCTCGTTCTTGATCTGGCGCAGGTGGCGGACGGCCTCGACGACGTTGCCGGTGCCGGCCTCGCCCTTGGAGCGGATCATCGCGGCGCCCTCGGCGATGCGGCGCAGGGCCTCGCCCAGGTTGGTGGCACCGCAGACGAAGGGGGTGGTGAACGCCCACTTGTCGGAGTGGTTGACCTCGTCGGCCGGGGTGAGGACCTCGGACTCGTCGATGTAGTCGACGCCGAGGGACTGCAGGACCTGGGCCTCGACGAAGTGGCCGATGCGGGACTTGGCCATGACCGGGATCGAGACGGCCTCGATGATGCCCTCGATCATGTCCGGGTCGGACATCCGGGCCACGCCGCCGTCCTTGCGGATGTCGGCCGGGACCCGCTCCAGGGCCATGACGGCGACGGCGCCCGCGTCCTCGGCGATCTTCGCCTGCTCCGGCGTGACGACGTCCATGATCACGCCACCCTTGAGCTGCTCGGCCATACCGCGCTTCACGCGCGCGGTGCCGGTCTCGGGGGCCTGGTTTTCGGAGTGCGTGCTGGACACGGGTTGACCTCACTGAAGTGAAAGAGGGTTTCTGCAAGCACCGAGGAAACGTGAGTGGGCCAGTCCACAGCAAGGGCCAATGGGAAGCCGGTGGATCCTTTTCCGGTCCGCGGTGGCGTTACGGCTGCTGGGCGACCCGGTCGGCCAGCGCCGCCGGCGGCTCGTCGTCCATCTCGAAGGCCATCGGGAAGGGCGCGTGTCCGGCCAGCCGGAACCAGCGCACCTTGCGGTGTTCCCGGAGCCTGCGTGCCGCGCCCACCGCGTCGTTGTGGAACCGCCGGGCCATCGGAACCCGCCGTACGGCCTCGGTCAGTTCGCCGGTCGCCTCCTCGCCGCCGGGTGCCTCACGCACCGCCTCCACCTGCTGCGCCTCCCCGAACACCGCCCGCAGCGCCTGGCTCAACTCGCTCTCGGCGACCTCCCGTTGCTCCTCCTCGGCCTGCCGGGCGGCGTGTGCCGCCTCGTACAGGACGATCGAGGCGGCCGGGTCGAGGACGCCGGAGGTGGCGAGTTCCTGGGCCACGGAGGCCCTGCGCAGCAGCTGCGCGTCGAGCGCGGCCCGGGCGGCGTCGATGCGGGCGTGCAGCCGGTCCAGGCGGCCCGCCGTCCAGCTCAGGTACAGGCCGATCGCGAGGAGGGCGACGAGGATCCAGATGAGGGTTGCGGTCACGGGCGGCAAGGTTAGCGGTGCGCGGAGGGGCCGCCTCGATCAGCCGTCGGCCCGGCCCGTTCGCTCAGTCCCGCGCCAGCCCCAGCCGCGCCCGCAGCCCCGGCCCCCGCTCGTCCTCCGCCGCCGCGACCGCGGCCGCGCCCGCCGTCACCGTCTCGTACACCGACAGGATGTCCGCCCCGACGGTCGACCAGTCGAAGCGCCGTACGTGGGCGCTCCCCCGCTCCCGCAGCTCGGCCCGGCGCTCCGGGTCCGCCAGCAGCCGCAGAGCCGCCTCGGCCAGTGCGTCGGAGTCCTCGTTGGCGAACAGCTCGCCCGCCGCGCCCTGGTCCAGGACCTGGGCGAAGGCGTCCAGGTCGGAGGCGAGGACCGGGGCACCGGCGGACATGGCCTCGACGAGGATGATGCCGAAGCTCTCGCCGCCGGTGTTCGGCGCCACGTACAGGTCGACGCTGCGCAGAAAGCGGGCCTTGTCCTCGTCGCTGACCATGCCGAGGAACTCCACGCGCGGGCGCAGCTCGGCGGGCAGCGACTCGACCGCTTCCTCCTCGTCGCCGCGCCCGGCCACCAGCAGCCGGGCCTGCGGGCGCTCGGCGAGGATCCTGGGCAGCGCCTTCATGAGCACCGGCAGGCCCTTGCGGGGCTCGTCGATGCGGCCGATGAAGCCGATGGTGTTGCCCTGCCACTCCGGCTTGGGCTTGGCCCGGGCGAAGAAGTCGACGTCGACGCCGTTCGGGATGACGACCGCGTCGCCGCCGAGGTGTTCGACCAGCGTGCGGCGGGCGTACTCGCTCACCGCGATCCGGGCGCTGATCTTCTCCAGGGCCGCCTGGAGGATCGAGTAGGCGGCGATCATCGCCCGCGAGCGCGGGTTGGAGGTGTGGAAGGTGGCCACGATCGGGCCCGACGCCGCCCAGCAGGTCAGCAGGCCCAGCGACGGCGAGGTCGGCTCGTGGATGTGGACCACGTCGAACTCGCCGTCGTGCAGCCAGCGCCGGACGCGGGCGGCGCTCAGGAAGCCGAAGTTCAGCCGTGCCACCGAGCCGTTGTACGGCACCGGGACCGCGCGGCCGGCCGAGACGACGTACGGCGGCAGGGGCGTGTCGTCGTCGGCGGGAGCCAGGACCGAGACCTCGTGGCCCAATCGGATGAAGTACTCGGCCAGGTCGCGGATGTGGAACTGGACGCCGCCCGGCACGTCCCAGGAGTACGGGCAGACGATGCCGATCCTCACGACATGCCCTTCTCGGGAGCCGGGGGTTTCTTCCCAGGATCGAGGTCCTTGAGCCACAAGCGCTGGAGCATGTGCCAGTCCTCCGGATGGTCGGCGATCCCGGTGGCGAAGGCATCGGCCAGCGCCTGTGTCATGACAGACGTCTTTTCGGCCCGGCCACCTGTCTCGGGTACCTCGACCGGGGGGTGCACACGCCCCTGCATGACGGGCGAGTCGTCGTACCAGAGCGTGACCGGCAGGAGCAGTGCGCCGGTCTGCTGGGCGAGGAGGGCGGGGCCGGCCGGCATGCGGGTGGCCTCGCCGAAGAACTCGACCTCGACGCCCGAGGACGACAGGTCGCGCTCGGCGACCAGGCAGACCAGGCCGCCGTCGCGCAGCCGCCGGGCCAGCGTGCCGAAGGCGGTGCCGCCGCTGTGCGGCAGGACCTCCATGCCGAGGCCCTCGCGGTAGGCGACGAAGCGGTCGTAGAGGGTCTCGGGCTTGAGGCGCTCGGCGACCGTCGTGAACGGAGTCTCGAGTTTGGTGGTGACCCAGGCGCCCGCGAGGTCCCAGTTGGCCATGTGCGGGAGCGCCAGGATGACGCCCTGGTCGGAGGCGATCCCGTCGGTCAGGTAGTGCACGTCCTTGGGGTCGAAGCCGCCCCTTATGCGCTCGGCACTCCACGCCGGGAGCCGGAAGGACTCCATCCAGTAACGCAGGTACGAGCGCATGCCCGCGCGCGAGAGCTCGGCCAGGCGCTCGGGGCTCGCGTCGGGCACCACGCGCGCGTAGTTGCTCTCCAGGCGCTGGACGCCCTTGCCGCGCTGCTTCCAGGCGAGGTCGGCGATGGAGCGGCCGAGCCGTACGGCCACCGGCTCCGGGAGCTTCTTGACGGTGCTCCAGCCGAGGCCGTACAGCGCGTCCGTCAGCTGATCGCGAGGGCTCACTTCGCCGCCTCGCTCCCCTGGGAGGCGTTCTCCGGCGCGGCCGCCGCGGCCTCCGCCTCCGCCGACTCGCGACGGACGGTGACGACCCGCTGGATCAGCGTGACCAGGCTGCCCACGGCGACGATCCACAGGGCGACGGGCAGCAGGTACTGGATGCCCGGCACACCGAACTTGTGCAGTCCTGCGAATCCGGCCGCGACCAGCGAGATGACCAGGCGCTCGGCGCGCTCGACGAGCCCGTTGACGGCGACCGGCAGGCCGATCGATTCGCCACGGGCCTTGGTGTAGGACACCACCTGGCCGCTGGCCAGGCAGAAGATCGAGACGGCGCACAGGACGTTGTCGTCGCCGCCCCCCGCGTACCAGAGGGCGAATCCCCCGAAGATCGCGCCGTCGGCGACCCGGTCGAGGGTGGAGTCCAGGAAGGCGCCCCAGCGGCTGGTGCGGCCCAGCTGGCGGGCCATGTTGCCGTCGACGAGGTCGGAGAACACGAACAGCGTGATCACGACCGTGCCCCAGAAGAACTCGCCCCGGGGGTAGAAGACCAGCGCGCCCGCGATCACCCCGGCGGTGCCGAGGAGCGTGACCGTGTCGGGGCTGACGCCCCGGCGGATGAGAAACGCGGCGAACGGCGTGAGGACACGCGTGAAGAATGCACGCGCGTACTTGTTCAGCATGGCCTTCCCGACGGTCGGTGTGGCCGCGGCCCCTGCTGGGCTCCGGCTGGCCCATCGTAGCCACGCGCGCGTGTGTGCGACTGCCGGGCACCCGGACGTCAGTGCGGAGATCCGGCGGACGGCCCGCAGCCGACGGCGGGCGGCGCGATCACGTCCGTCGTATGGACGCACCGTGACGGGAGTGGAAAGCTCGAAGAACCGCGGGCGTCATCGGAGCCGCCACCGCACGCGGCCCGGCATGCCCGCGCCCACAGTGACCTCACCGTGCACGGGAGGCAAGGCCATGGGCGACAAGGCGAACGCACACCCCGGAGCCGCCGGCAGGGCAACAGCGGCCGACCACCCCGCGTCCGTACGGAATGTGGTGCTGGTCGGCCACAGCGGATCGGGCAAGACGACATTGGTGGAAGCTCTCGCACTCACCGCGGGAGCAGTGAACCGGGCGGGCCGCGTGGAGGACGGCGGCACCGTCTCCGACTACGACGAGATCGAGCACCGGCAGCAACGCTCGGTGCAGCTCTCCCTGGTGCCGGTGGAATGGGACGGCATCAAGGTCAATCTTCTCGACACCCCCGGATACGCCGACTTCGTCGGGGAGCTGAGGGCCGGTCTGCGAGCGGCGGACGCGGCCCTTTTCGTCGTCTCGGCCTCCGACGGCGTGGACGGCTCGACCCGCATGGTGTGGGAGGAGTGCGCGGCCGTCGGCATGCCACGGGCGATCGTGATCACCCATCTGGAGGCCGCCCGGGCGGACTTCGAGGAGATGACGCGGACCTGCGCGGAGGCCTTCGGCGGGGACGACCCCGACGCCGTCATCCCGCTGTACCTGCCGCTGCACGGCCCGCAGGGTCCGGACGGGCACGCGCCCGTGACGGGGCTGACCGGGCTGCTGTCGCAGAAGCTCTTCGACTACTCGTCCGGCGAGCGCAAGGAGTCGGAGCCGGGCGAGGACCAGCTGCCGGAGATGGAGGAGGCCCGCAACCGGCTGATCGAGGGGATCATCTCGGAGAGCGAGGACGAGACCCTCATGGACCGCTATCTGGGCGGCGAGCAGATCGACCTCAAGACGCTCGTCGAGGACCTGGAGCGGGCCGTCGCACGCGGGGTCTTCTTCCCGGTCCTGGCCGCCGCCCCCGCGGCCGAGGGCGCCCGGCAGGGGCTCGGCACCGTCGAGCTGCTGGAGCTGGTCACGGGCGGCTTCCCGACGCCGTTCGAGCACCCCACGCCGGGTGTCACCACGATCGACGGCAAGCCGCGCGAGGTGAAGGCCTGCGACACGGACGGCCCACTGGTCGCCGAGGTCGTGCGGACGGCTTCCGATCCCTACGTCGGCCGGGTCTCCCTGGTCCGCGTCTTCTCCGGCACGCTGCGCCCCGACGAGACGGTGCACGTGTCCGGACACGGGCTCGCGGACCGCGGGCACGAGGACCACGACGTCGACGAGCGCATCGGCGCGCTGTCCACCCCCTTCGGCAAGCAGCAGCGCACAGTGACGCACGCCATCGCGGGCGATCTGGTGTGCGTGGCGAAGCTGAACCGGGCGGAGACCGGCGACACCCTCTCGGCCAAGGACGACCCGCTGCTCATGGAGCCGTGGCAGATGCCCGACCCGCTGCTGCCGCTCGCCATCCAGGCGCACAGCAAGGCCGACGAGGACAAGCTCTCGCAGGGGCTTTCCCGGCTGGTCGCCGAGGATCCGACCATGCGGCTCGAGCAGAACCAGGACACCCACCAGGTGGTGCTGTGGTGTCTGGGCGAGGCGCACGCGGACGTCGCGCTGGAGCGGCTGCGCAGCCGCTACGGCGTCCAGGTCGACGTGATCCCGCACAAGGTCTCCCTACGGGAGACGTTCGCGAGCAAGTCGGCGGGGCGCGGCCGCCATGTGAAGCAGTCCGGCGGGCACGGGCAGTACGCGATCTGCGAGATCGAGGTGGAGCCGCTGCCGGGCGGTTCGGGCATCGAGTTCGTGGACAAGGTCGTCGGCGGCGCGGTGCCGCGGCAGTTCATCCCGTCGGTCGAGAAGGGCATAAGGGCCCAGGCGGCCAAGGGAGTTGCCGCGGGCTATCCGCTCATCGACGTCCGCGTGACCCTGCTGGACGGCAAGGCGCACTCCGTGGACTCCTCGGACGCGGCCTTCCAGACGGCCGGCGCGCTGGCCCTGCGGGAGGCCTCGGCCGATGTGAAGATCCACCTCCTGGAACCGGTGGCCGAGGTGACCGTCCTGGTCGGCGACGACTATGTGGGCGCCGTGATGAGCGACCTGTCCGGACGGCGCGGCAGGGTGCTGGGCACGGAACAGACCACGGGAAACCGGACGCTCGTACGGGCCGAGGTGCCCGAGATCGAGATCGGACGGTACGCCGTGGACCTGCGCTCCCTCTCGCACGGCACCGCGCGCTTCAACCGCTCCTACGCACGGCACGAGCCGATGCCTCCGCAGATCGCAGAAAGGATTCGTGAAGAGGCGCGCGACGCCTCGTAGTTGGCGCCGGGCGCTTCCAAGTCGCTTTTGTGGAACGCTCCCCTCCGAGTCGGCGGCCGGCCGAAGCCTGAAAGAGGTCCCTTCGGCCGTCCGCCGACGAATGTCGGTGCCTGCGGATACGCTGATGACCTGATCAAGTTTTCACGCGAACACCGTGACGACCTGATCAACAGGTGTGCGGAGCAAGGAAGTCGGGAAAGCCGCAGAAGCGACGTCGGCGGCGATCGGGGGCGGGAATGACCGTTGAGAGCGGCTACGGGGACATCTTCGGCCCGCAGGTGCCGCGCACGGGCAACGAGGGCCAGACGGCGACGTTCGCGCTGGCCTCCGCGGCCTACCGGGACAACCCGGTCGCGGACATCAAGAAGGCCGACAACGAATGGCACCAGACCACCGTCAAACCCGGCCTGAAGTGGGCGAGGATATTCCGGCCCAACCTGGGTGAGGCCTTCTCGCGGGCGGTGGTGGACCGCATGGTGGGTTCCGGCCGCAAGCCGCTCATCCAGTCCTTCGGCGCCGAGCCCCCGGTCGTCGTCGAGCACTGCCTGGCGGCGAACAACATCCGCAAGGACCGGGACAATCTGCTGAGCATCGTCATGGTGCTGTGCGGCCTGCTGTTCCTGCCGGGGCTCCTCGTCTGGCTGCTGGTCTTCCAGATCCGTACGACCATCGCCAAGCGCGACGACAAGCGGGCCGGCGCGCTGGCCACCACCCTGCTGGTGGCGGTGGGCGCCGTCGCCGTGATCTTCCTGATCCGCATGCCGTTCACGGGCTTCTGGGCCTGGTATGCGCGAGCCTCGGTGATCATGCCCGTCATCGGCTGGTTCTGGGCCAAGCAGATCTGCGAGCGCACGGCGAAGGACCTGCGCGAGCGCTGGGACAGCCTGCTGGCCGGCAGCAGCATCGGGGCCAAGGTGCCCGAGGCGGTGCCGACCAGCCCGGGCGAGACGAAGGCGGACCAGCTGCGCCAGTCACTGGCCAAGCTGAGTGCCGAGCAGCAGTCCAACTCCGTGTTCTACGCCGGCCCGAAGGGCATCCTCGGCATGGGCACACGCTGGGGCAGCTGGCAGCTCGCGGAGGACCTGGTGGCGGCCGACCCCACCCGGGAGATCCACCCCTTCCGCAGCTGGGACGTCATCCGCTCGATCCACGACCAACTGCGCATGCTGGAGCGGAACACGCTCAACACCGGCGGCTTCCCCACCCCCTCCGTACGGCACTGGATCGTCACGCCGATCGGCGAGGGCGCGAAAGAGGTGTCCCGGCCCGAGGGCACGGACGTGGACGCATACCAGGTCAAGTCCCATGCGATACAGGACATCTGCAACAAGCAGCAGTTCGGCGCGGGCGACCGGCACTACCTGGGCGTGCAGTGGACCCTGTGGGACGGGCAGCTGGTCATCACCATGATGATCACGGTGACCGTGCTGCACGAGACGCTGCGCATCGAGGTCACCGGGCACGCGCTCGGTCCCGTGAACTCCCTGTTCACCAGCAAGCCCGAGGCGCCGACGAAGGAGGTCCAGAAGTCGTTCAAGCCGTGGGAGACCCGGAAGGTGGCCCTCCCGCTGGTCAACACCGACGAGGTCGTACGACTGGCCGTCCGCGCCCCGATCTCCTGGTACCCGCCCCTGCTGAACTGGCTGGGCGGCACGATAGGCCTGCCCGAGCCCTTCGGCCTCCGGCACGCCTGGGCCGACCAGCCCTGGCGCCACCGCTTCATGGCGGACGACGCACTGCGTGCGGCCACGCCGGTGCTGCGGGTGGTCCATGCCGCGGCCATACGGGTGCTGGAGGAGAACGGCGTGGACACGGAGAAGTTCGGTACGAGGTCCGCTTTCCTGTCGACGGCGGTGCAGGATCCGACGCCTCGGAAGGCCGACGTGTACGACGCCTAGGTCCTGGGGGCTGCCGCCCCCAGACCCCCGCTTTCGGCCTGAAGGGCCTCGTCCTCAATCGCCGGACGGGCTGGATGTGGCGACCGGCGCCGAGAATGCACCGCATTCACACGGACGGCCAGGCCTCCGCCAGCATCTTCCGCGTGTCCGCCAGCAGCTGCGGCAGCACCCTCGTGTGGCCGACGACCGGCATGAAGTTCGTGTCGCCGCCCCAGCGCGGGACGATGTGCTGGTGGAGGTGGGCCGCGATGCCGGCGCCGGCAACCGAGCCCTGGTTCATGCCGATGTTGAAACCGTGGGCACCGGAGGCGGTGCGCAGGGCCGTCATGGCCTGCTTGGTCAGGGCGGCGAGCTCGATCGTCTCGGCGTCCGTGAGGTCCGTGTAGTCGGCGACGTGACGGTACGGCACGACCATGAGATGGCCGCCGTTGTACGGGTACAGGTTGAGCACGGCGTAGACCTGCTCACCGCGCCGGACGATCAGCCCGTCCTCGTCGGACTTGGCCGGGATGGAGCAGAAGGGGCAGCCGTCTTCGGCACCGGGGCCGGTCGGCTTGTTCTCGCCCTGGATGTAGGCCATCCGGTGGGGCGTCCACAGGCGCTGGAACGCGTCCTGGACCCCTACTCCCAACTGCTGCTCCGGCTCACTCGTCATGCCATGCAGCATATGGCGTCGCCCGTTCGCGGCGTGTCGGCGGGGTTGTGGGAAAGGCCCGCCGGGCCAAGCTGGGGCTGTGGACGATGAGAGTCGAGTGGCCCGCTGGCAGCAGCGCACCGAGCTTCCGCTGGCGTTGGCTTCGCTGGCCTTCCTCGCCTCGTACGCGGTCCGGGTCCTGGCCCCCGGCCTGCACGACGTATGGCAGGACCTGAGCCTCGCAGTGCTGCTGGCCTCCTGGGCGCTGTTCTTCGTCGACTACGCGGTGTGCTGGCGGCTGAGCGGGCAGGGGCTGCGCTTCGTACCGAAGCACCGGCTGGACACGCTGGTGCTGGTGCTCCCGCTGTTGCGCCCGCTGCGGATCGTCAAGGTCTACGAGGCCGTGCAGCGGCGGCACGGCAAGCCCCGCCTGGCGCTGCACGCGCGCGTCATCGCTTACTCCGGGCTGTCGACGGTACTGCTCGGCTTCGCCGGGGCCCTCGCCGTCTACCAGCAGGAACGCGGGGCGCCGGGCGCGACGATGCGGACGTTCGGGGACGCCGTCTGGTGGGCCAGCGAAACCCTCACGACCGTCGGCTACGGAGACATCACCCCGGTGACGCCGATGGGGCGGTTGATCGCGGTCGGAATGATGGCCATCGGCCTGGCACTGCTCGGCGCGGTGACCGGCACCTTCGCCTCCTGGCTGCTGCAGGTGTTCTCCCGGGAGGACGACGAGAGGCCCCCGGGAAGCTGACCTCCCGAGGGCCTCCGTGGAAGACGAAGGGTCAGACCTGCGTCCGCTCCTCGACGACCTTCGCGATCTTCGCGATGGCCTCGTCGAACGGGATGCCGTTCTCCTGCGAACCGTCGCGGTAGCGGAAGGAGACGGAACCGGCCGACATGTCCTCGTCGCCCGCGATGACCATGAAGGGCACCTTCTGCTTCTGGGCGTTGCGGATCTTCTTCTGCATACGGTCGGAGGAGGAGTCGACCTCGACCCGCAGGCCCTGCTTCTTCGCGGCCGCGGCGAACTTCTCCAGGTACTCGACGTGCCCGTCGCCGATCGGGATGCCGACCGCCTGGACGGGGGCCAGCCATGCCGGGAAGGCGCCCGCGTAGTGCTCCAGGAGCACCGCGAAGAACCGCTCGATCGAGCCGAACAGAGCGCGGTGGATCATGACCGGGCGCTGCTTGGAGCCGTCCGGCCCCGTGTACTCCAGGTCGAAGCGCTCCGGCAGGTTGAAGTCGAGCTGGATCGTCGACATCTGCCAGGTCCGGCCGATGGCGTCCTTGGTCTGGACGGAGATCTTCGGCCCGTAGAAGGCGGCGCCGCCCGGGTCGGGAACCAGGGGCAGGCCCTGCTTCTCGGCGACCTGGCGGAGGGTCTCCGTCGCCTCCTCCCAGACCTCGTCGGAGCCGACGAACTTCTCCGGGTCCTTGGTGGACAGCTCCAGGTAGAAGTCGGTCAGACCGTAGTCGCGCAGCAGGCCGAGGACGAAGGTGAGCGTCTTGTCGAGCTCCTCCGACATCTGCTCGCGTGTGCAGTAGATGTGCGCGTCGTCCTGAGTGAAGCCGCGGGCGCGGGTCAGACCGTGCACGACGCCGGACTTCTCGTACCGGTACACGGTCCCGAACTCGAAGAGGCGCAGCGGCAGTTCACGGTAGGAGCGGCCGCGCGCGTCGAAGATCAGGTTGTGCATCGGGCAGTTCATGGGCTTGAGGTAGTAGTCCACGCCCTCGTCGAGCTGCATGGGCGGGTACATGCCCTCGGCGTACCAGTCCAGGTGCCCGGACGTCTCGAAGAGCTTCCCCTTCGTCGCGTGCGGGGTGTAGACGAACTCGTAGCCCTCCTCCTCGTGGCGGCGGCGCGAGTAGTCCTCCATCACACGGCGGACGATGCCGCCCTTGGGGTGGAAGACGGCGAGGCCGGAGCCGATCTGCTCCGGGATGGAGAACAGGTCGAGCTCGGAGCCGAGCTTGCGGTGGTCGCGCTTCTCGGCCTCGGCGAGGAAGTCGAGGTAGCCCTTGAGTTCGTCCTTGGAGGGCCAGGCGGTGCCGTAGATGCGCTGGAGCATCGGGTTCTTCTCGCTGCCGCGCCAGTAGGCGGCCGCGTTGCGCATCAGCTTGAACGCCGGGATGTTCCGGGTGGAGGGCAGGTGGGGACCGCGGCACAGGTCCTTCCAGCACAGCTCGCCGGTCTTGGCGTCCAGGTTGTCGTAGATCGTCAGCTCACCGGCGCCGACCTCGACGTCTGCGCCGTCGTCCGAGGACGGGGAGCCCTTGAGGCCGATCAGCTCCAGCTTGTACGGCTCGTTCGACAGCTCCTCGCGGGCCGCCTCGTCGGTCACCACACGACGGCTGAAGCGCTGCCCGCGCTTCTGGATCTCCTGCATCTTCTTCTCGATGGCCTTGAGATCCTCGGGCGTGAACGGCTTCTCGACGTCGAAGTCGTAGTAGAAGCCGTCCTTGACCGGCGGGCCGATGCCCAGCTTGGCCTCGGGGAACAGCTCCTGCACGGCCTGCGCCATGACGTGCGCGGTGGAGTGGCGCAGGATGTTGAGACCGTCCTCGGAGGTGATCTCCACCGGCTCCACGACCTCGCCCTCGGCCGGCGAGTAGGCGAGGTCCTTGAGCTCGCCTCCCACGCGCGCGGCGACGATCGAGCGCTCGCCGGCGAAGAGCTCGGCGGCCGTAGTGCCCGTCGTCACCACGCGCTCTTCCCGCTCGGAATCGCGTTGGATGATCACACGGACGTCTGACACCGGTCTCTCCTGACTGAAGGTTGGGTGCGGCGCCATACCAGGAGCGCGCGCAATAGGGGATCGTACCGACCCCGACCCTCCGACCGCGAAACGGTTGCCCTTTGTGAACGCAGGCCCGCGCTCAGTCGTCGTCCTCCCCGCTGCACGCCTCCTCGAAGAAGTCGAGGTTCTCCTGCAGCGACTTCATGAGCCGGTCCCGCTCGGCCTCCTCCACCTGCACCGGTGCCACCCCGGAGGCCCCGGTCAGCCGTCGGAAGCCGCCCCGGCTCTCCAGCCGCCCGTGCAGCCGCACAGGCAGGCCTACGAGGTGGGCGTGCCCGGCGATGCGGTAGTCCTCCTCGTCCAGTGTGATCCGGACATGCGGGACCTCGGCTCCGGCGATCACGCGCAGCCGTACGCTGCCCTCCCCGCGCGGCCCCGACCTGCGCATCCGCACCACCGTGCCGGTGATCCGGACGGGTACCGAGGGCTCCTCGCGCAGATAGCGGGCCCCGGCCTGGCGCAGCACGGGCAGGTCGCCGGGTGAGAACTCCACCGGCTCGACACCCGCCACGCAGTCCTCGGGCACCCCGGCGGCCGGCGCCCACTCGACGGCGATCCTCGCGCCCTCGGTGCCACGCACCAGGGTGATCAGCGCCTCGGTGAGCTCGCGGCTCACGCCCGCCTCGACGGCGCCGTCGAAGGCGTCCATGCCGCCGGTGGCGCGCCGGTAGTCGATGGCCTCGCGGGCGGCGTACAGGGCCTGGTGGAGGCGTACGGCGAGCGGCCGCCCCGTACCGACGGGCACGAAGGCGGTGAGCCGGCCTCCCCCCGCCGCGGAGCCGACGAGGACGCTCTCCAGCAGCGCGGCGGCGGCGCGGCGGTGCCGGGCACCGTAATAGCCCGCACGCGCGCGCGTGGCGAGCGCTCCGGCGAGCAGCATCTGGCGGGCGGAGGCGCGCAGCTGCTCCTCGACCACCCAGGGCGCGGAGTCGGCGGGACCGCTCGGCACATCCCGCCACCAGCGGATCTCGTCGCTGGGCACGGCGAGCCCGACCAGTACCTCGCGCGCGGAGGGCGTGCCGCTGCGGGTCAGCGCGACGAGCGCCTCGCCGAGCAGGTCGTCGCTGTCGGGGAACGCGCGGCTCTCGGGCACGAGCAGGCTCGTCCCGCCGCCCGAGGGGCCGGGCGGGGTCCAGCGGCCGTACCGTCCGGCGGCGCCGCCGCGGCGCTGCCAGCCGTGCCGGAGCAGCAGAGCACTGAGCACGGCGGGGTCGACCTCGTCGGGCTCGGGGGGACGGTGCCAGGAGGCCTCGACCGGGTGCGGCCGCACCGGCCGCAGCGGCTCCTCCAGTGGGCGGTGCGTCATGGTCTGCCTCCCGACCCGACCCGCGTCATGATCTCGCACAGCGCTCGGTCGTCGAAGATGCGTGAGGTCGGTATCCGCACGGTGGTCCGGGTCCGCCCGGTGACCGGCTGGCCGGCCAGGTTGACCCAGTAGCAGCAGTGCCGCAGGTCAAGACGGTCGTGGCTGGCGCGCAGCCAGTCGTCCTGGGATCTCGGGACGAGCATCACGACCAGGATCTTGTGCACCGAGACGGGCGTGCGCGCGAGCTTGCGCAGATGGTCGTTGTCGAGCGTGAAGGAGAAGAAACGCCCCGGCGGGTTCGGCGGGACCTGGTACGTGCACTTCAGCTGCACCTTGATGGTCACCTCGTCGTCGACGGTGTGCCCGGGCGAGCCGTGACTGACGTGCCAGTCGATGCCGTTGTCCGGAAATGGCTGCGACAGCGAGCAGCCGGCCGCCGCGGCGACCGCGTGCAGATAACCCACCTGCAGTGTCTCCATGCAGGCGGTGGTGGCGAGTGTGCCGCGAAGGGGGCCCGTACGTTCGGGCAGCAGCCCGCCCCGCTCGGGCTGCGCTATCGCCATGACCAACAGCCTTCCACGCCAAGTGATTCCCCGTTGCGGGCCTCTGAACTGCAAAGACCCGTACTCCTGTTGTGTCCTTCCGGCGTACGGCGCAAACAGCCCGGGTATCACCAAACAGGCAGAAGACGGGACGTCAGCTGCCGTGGGTGAACGAGGAGTTGTGTAGGCATGACGACCTGGTACGAGGGGCCCCTGGCCGCCTTCGACACGGAGACCACGGGCGTGGACGTCGAGACCGACCGGATCGTGTCGGCCGCCGTCGTCGTCCAGGACGCCCCGGGCAGCCGGCCCCGGATGACCCGTTGGCTGGTCAACCCGGGTGTGCCGGTGCCGGAGGCGGCGACGGCGGTGCACGGACTGACGGACGAACACCTGGCGCTCAACGGCCGCTGGCCGGCGCCCGTGATGTACGAGATAGCCGAGGAACTGGCCGAGCAGGCGGCGATGGCCCGTCCGCTCGTGGTGATGAACGCGCCGTTCGATCTGACGCTCCTGGACCGCGAGTTGCGCCGCCATCGCGCCTCGTCGCTGGACCGCTGGTTCGAGTCGTCGACGCTGCGCGTGCTCGACCCGCGCGTGCTCGACAAGCACCTGGACCGCTACCGCAAGGGCCGCCGCACCCTGACCGACCTGTGCGCGCACTACGGCGTCACGCTGGAGGATGCGCACGACGCGGCCGCGGACGCAAAGGCCGCACTGGACGTCGTACGGGCCCTCGGGCGACGTTTCGCCACCCGGCTGGAGCGTCTCTCCCCCGCCGAGCTGCACACCCTGCAGACGACATGGCATGCGGCCCAGGCGCGCGGCCTGCAGGCGTGGTTCGCGAAGAGCGGCACGGAGGAGATCGTGAACCCGGAGTGGCCGCTGCGGCCGGATCTGCCGGCGGCGGCGTGAGAGCATCAAAAAGGCCGGTCCGCTGCTGCGGACCGGCCTTTCCCGGTGGGCGATACTGGGTTCGAACCAGTGACCTCTTCGGTGTGAACGAAGCGCTCTCCCACTGAGCTAATCGCCCGGGAACGCACTGAACCATACAGGTCTTCGCCGGTTTCCTTCAAACCGCTTCGAGGTGCGCGACCAGCCCTCGCCGCCCGGCCCGCATCATCAGCCGGTGGTTGGCGCGGAACACGGGCCGCCCCGGTACGGCCAGCCGCCTCAGGAGTGGCTTGTTCACGTCGACGACCTGCTCGTAGCGGGCGAGGGTGCCGGTGTCCGCCGCGGTGATCGTCCAGCGCGCCCAGCCCTCGAGGTCGCCGGACATGGCGATCTCCAGGACCCCGGCGACGGGGTCGCGGCGCGTCTCGCGGGCGGTGAAGTGCAGGTCGTACGGGAGGAGCGACCGGACCCGTACGACGCCGGTGGTGTCGTCGAGCCGGGTCACCTCCCGCACCTGGGGCCACCACCGGGGGTACTCCTCGGCCCGCTCCAGCGCCTCGTACACGGTGGCGGGCGATGCGGGCAGGGCCCAGAGGCTACGGAAGCGGTAGTGCGTCCAGTCCATGAGGGGAGTCTGCCCGCATCCGGCGCGTTCGCCAGGCAGCCGGACGGCGCACTGGCGTGATCTGAGTACGTTCTGAGTACGTGCACTCATGCCGTACGACGTGACGCGGACCACACTCCGAGGCATGACGCATGTTCCGCCCCCGGCCGAGGAGTTGCGGCTCCTCGACGCCGAGCTCTGGCAACTTGACGCCCGCCGGGCCCAGTTGCTCAATCGCCGCGCCTGGCTGGTGGCCGCGCTTCAGGCGGCGCGCCCGATACATCCGGCACCGCAGGCACCCGTCGAGGCGCCTCGCACGGAGGCCACCGCACCCGGAGTGCAGAACGTTCTGCTGCTGCTCGGCGGGGTGCTGCTCACCGTCGCGGCGATGGTGTTCACGCTGGTCAGCTGGGGGCATCTGGGGATCGCGGGGCGGGCCCTCGTGCTCGGCGCGGTCACGTTGGCCGCGCTCGGTGCACCGTTTCTCCTGCTGAAGCGCGGGCTGCGTTCGACGGCCGAGTCGGTGGCCGGCCTGGGGCTGGCGCTGACGGTGCTGGACGCGTACGCGTTGCAGCAGGTCGCCTTCATGGGGACGGACGGCGCGGGGTACACGGCGATCGCTTCGGCGCTGCTGGCGGGGCTCTGGGCGGCGTACGGCCTGCTGCCGCGCGCGGCCGAGCTGCGGCTGCCCCTGCCCGCGGCGCTGGCCGCGGCCCAACTCCCGCTGTTCTTCTGGGCGATCTCGGCCACGGCCGGGTCGTTCGGGATCACGGCCGCGCTCCTGGTGACGGCCGGTTTCGACGCGGCTGTGGCGCTCCGGGTGACCGCCAAGTCCGTACGCGTCCTCGCCTCCGTCGGCGCGTACGGCACGGGCGCCCTGGGCGCATTGACGGCCGGCTGGCTCTCCTGGGGTGCAGCCGGCCCGAGCGCCGCCGCCCGTGCGGCGGCGCTCCTCACCCTGGCGGCGGCCATCGCGCTGGGCGCCGCATGGCGGCTGCCGAAGCCTGCCGTGGCCACGGGCAACGCTGTGGCGGGCGGCCTGTTCCTGGTCGCTGCGGGCGGTGGTGTGCTGCGGGTGACACTGCCCGACGGGTGGACGGTGCCGGGGTATCTGGCGTGCGGCGTCGCGCTGTTGGCGGTCTTGCGGGTGCGGCTGCCCGAGCCTCTGCGGCGGGGGCTGGTCCAGGCCTCCGGCGCGGTGCAGGCAGTCGCCGTGGCCTGTGCGCTGCCGCTGGTCGTGGTCGCGCTGGTGGGTCCGCTGGGCTGGGCGGAGCGCTGGTGGACCGGTGTCCCCTCGGACGCGCGGGCCGCGGTGGCCGTCCACATGCCGTGGCCGCCGTACCCCGGGCAGCTGCTGCTCGGCCCGGTGGTCGTCGCGGCCGTTCTGGCCCTGCTGGTCCGCGGTGAGGCCCGACGGCCATGGGCAGAGATCGGCGCGACGGTTCTCGTCTGGGCCACGGTCATGACGCTGCCGGCGGTCTTCCAACTTCCTTATTCCGCCGCCCTGTTGCTGCAGGGCGCGGCGACCGGCGCGGCGCTCGCGGCGGCGGCCTTCCGGCTCCTGCCGGGGACCGCCACCGCTCTCGCCCTCGGCGGCTCGCTCTCCCTCGTTTTCCTCTCCCTGGCCTCCCAGACGGCCACCCTCACCGTGCTGGCCGTCCTGACCGCGCTGTTCGCGACTGCCTCGCTGCGGCTGCACCTCGCGCCCGTCACCGCCCCGGCTGCGCTCGTGTACGCCACCGCGCTCGCGTGCGCCACGGGCACGGCGGCGGACTGGCGTCCGCAGCACACCGCGCTGCTGGTCCTGGTGGTCCCCCTGGCGGCGGCCCTGCTTGCCGCACGTCTGGGCGAGACGCACGCGCGCGTGCCGGTAGAAGTGACCGGAGCCGCCGCCGGACTGCTGGCCGTCGGCCTCGCGATCACCGCCCCGCCGATGCTCGCCCTGGTGCTGGCCCTGTGCGCAGTGATCGCGGCGGGAGTGGCCGTACGCTCCGACCGCCGTCCCGTCGGCTACGCGGCCGCCGTTCTGTTCCTGCTGGCCAGTTGGGTGCGGCTGGCGGCCTGGGACGTCGGCTCCGTCGAGGCGTACACGCTCCCGGTCACCGTCCCGGCGCTGTGCGTCGGCGCCTGGCGCAGGGTCCGCGATGCGCAGGCGTCGTCGTGGACGGCGTACGGCGCCGGGCTCGCCGCCACCTTGCTGCCGAGCCTCGTCGCGGCCTGGGACGACCCCAACTGGACGCGCCCGCTGCTGCTCGGCACGGCTGCCCTGCTGATCATCCTGCTGGGCGCCCGGCACCGCCTGCAGGCACCCCTCGTGCTCGGCGGCTCGGTGCTGGTCCTGGTTGCCCTGCACGAGCTCGCCCCGTACCTGGTCCAGATGGCCGGCGCGCTCCCCCGCTGGGTACCTCCCGCCCTCGCCGGACTGCTGCTGCTCGCCCTGGGTGCGACGTACGAACAGCGGATCCGGAACGTCCGGCGGGTGCGGGAGGTCCTGGGGAGGATGAGCTAGCCCTCTGCCAACTGGCGCTCTACGAAGGCATTTTGTTGCCGAGGAGCGCCAGGTTCTCGATGGCGGCGAGGCCGTACAGGGCGGTGTCGTTCGACGACACCCAGGCGGCCTCGCTGCCCGGGACCAGCGTCACCGGGCCGCTCAGCTGCTCCGTCTTCCACGGCGAAGCCTCCGTGTAGCCGTCCGAGCTGTAGAACTTCGTCCACGCGCGCTTCGCAAGCGCCTCGTCGCCGGTCCGGACGGCGGCGTACGCGTCGAGGCGCGAGTGGCCCTGGAAGAGCAGCAGGGTGCCGAAGTCGGATCCGTAACGAGCCTTCTGCTCGGCCTTGGTGGCGTTGAAGTAGCGGCAGTAGTCGAAATAGGCCTCGTCGAACTTGGGCATGTCGACGAGATCGATGAGCTCGGCGCACAGCTCGTTGAGGCCGAAGACGGCCGAGAGGTGCGAGACGGAGACCACGGGCGTCGAGGAGACGGCGAACCTGCCGGTGTCGAGGTCGTACAGCCCGCTGCCCTGCACGAAGCCGTTGGGCTGGGCGGCGATGCCCTCCATTGTCGACAGCACGCGCGCCTTGGCCTTCTCCCACTTGGGACCCTTGCGCTCCCACTCGGTCAGCCACGCGGACACGAGGCCGCTCCAGTCGGTGCCGAAGCCGATCGACAGGGCGTGCCGGTCGGGTGTGTACGGGTCGGTGCGGACCTTGCGCTGCGGGTCCAGGACCAGGAAGGTCTCGTCGGAGTCGACGTTGGCGTGCATGAGGTCGCCGACGCGTTCGTCGGCGGTGAGGAAGTAGTAGTAGCGCCGGTAGGTGGTGTTGGCGATGCGCTGCTGCTTGGCGCTGTCGGCGAAGTGCTGGACGCCGTGCCGGGTGCCGAGGCCCGCCCAGTCGCCCAGGTGGTAGACGTCGACCTCGCCCGTGTGCCGGGTCAGCGCCTCGGCGAAGCGGAAGATGTCCGCGCGGCCGGAGCGGATGTAGGCCATCCAGAGCCAGATGTCCGGCGAGAGCTCGGAGTTGTCCCAGGCGTAGCCGCCGACGTCGTAGCGCCACTGGTGGCGGACGGTGTCGTAGGAGTGCATGAAGTCGCCGTAGTCCCAGAAGCCGTACCAACGGCGTTGCTCCACCTGGTCCTTGTAGTAGGTGAAGAGGAAGTCGAGGTGGTCCTCGATCTTGGCCTTGGCCGGTGTGGAGCGGTCGGGCTCGGAGTACAGGCCCGGGCCGAAGACCTTGGCCTTGATGAGCTGCCTGGGCGGGGCGGCGAGCTGCGGCAGCACCCGCACGGCCTCGACCTGCTGGGCCAGATCCTCCGCGGAGGGTGTCGACTCGTTGGCCCAGAAGAGGAGTTCGGAGGTGCGGGCGATGCCGTAGGGGGTGCCGAACTTCGGCTCGTAGTCCTCGTAGGTGATGTTGAGGCCTTCGAGCTGCTTGGCGTACGTGTCCTGTCCCATGCCGTCGTGGTAGAAGCGCAGATCCATGGGCTGGGCCTCGGGCGACCAGAGCCAGAGGGTGACCTCGGCCTCGTCGGTGTGGGCGTCGCGGATGTCGAGCTGGGCGGGGTGCTTCTCCCAGAAGTCCCGCAGCCCGAAGGAGAATCCGCCGCCGACCCCGCCGACGTACCCGAAGCCGGAGGCCCGCTTTCCGCCTCCGGCGCCGATCCAGCCGTACCCCTTCCTGGTGCGCTTGCGCAGGGTGAAGCCGTCGGCGGAGAGCTGGGCGAGCGTGTAGTCGCCCCACTCCGGGATGTACTGCAGCCGGGTCGTCACCCGCTGGTCCCAGGTGGACGGATCGGGCAGCTTCTGCCCCGCGTACTGCGCGGCCTGCACGGCCGCGCCCGGGTCGCGGCGCAGACCGGTGATCCCCTTGACCGCCTCCCGCAGCAGACCGGTGCCCTCGCCGCCGATGCGGATGTGCCGGTCGTACGACTCGTCCCGCATCGGAACGCCGAAGCGCACCCCCAGCCCGCGGATGAAGTCGCCGCTCGCCTTGCCGGGCTCCTGTGTGCCGTCATAGGTGATGGTGTGCACCATGCGGAAGGAGTCGGCCCCCGCGTAGAAGTACAGCCGGATGGAGAACGGCAGCCAGCTCCGGTCGCCCTTGCGGTGCTTGCCGTCGACGCGGACGACGGCCCGGACCGGCCCGTCCTGCTCGACCGTCACCTCGCCGATGGCGCCGTCGAAGCGCTCGGTCCTGACCGTGCCCTGGTCCTCGTCCTCGATCTCCGGCTGGCGGATCAGGACGAGCCGCCCGTTCCTGGCGATCTCCGTCGCTCCACGGGTCACCGACTTGATGATCGTGGAGCCGTTCTTGCCGATCTTCGCGGTGATCACGCCGGTCGACACATCGATGGTGCCGCCGCTCCTGTCCACGGTGACCTTCTTGTCGGGAGCGGCCGCGTCACCGGCGGCGAGAGTGAGCTTGCCGGAGCCCGAACTCACCGCGTGTGCCGACCACTTGAGCGAGCCGTCCGGCCAGTACGCAATCGGCCACGACTGCACGGGCACGGCCTTGCCGTCCGCGTCCGTGAGCGCGAAGGTCTGGTCGGGCCGGTAGGCGCCCTTCGGCCACGGGACACCGACGGTGGAACCGGGGGCGGCACCCAGACCGCCGTCCTCCAGCCAGTCCAGCGTGACGGGATCGGCGTCCGCCGCCTCGGCTCTGGGCGCAGCCTGAGCGTCCTTGGCTCCTAGGGCCCAGCTGAACTGCGCCGCGGCTCCGGCGACGGCGGCCGCCTTGAGGAGGGACCTGCGAGGGATGGGAGACATGAGAGTTCAGCCTTTCCTTATCCGTGCGGGACGTTTCTTTCCGTGCGGCTGGTCAGGGGCATGACAGACAGAGGTACGGCGCCCGGGAGCGCCGGCCTTGTACGAGGGGCGCCGCCGTCACCGGCGCCGGTACCGCTCCTCCACGGCGACGGCCGCGGCCGCGACAGCCCCAAGGACGGGGACCGCGAGCAGTGGAATGAACCAGGCGGACACGGCCACGACAGCCGGCCCGGCGACAACGAGGAAGGACCCGGCGGGATCCAGCACGGTCCGGCGCCCGGCATCCGTGAGCAGCGCTCGCCAGGAAGCGCCGGGCGTCCAGACGGCAGCCGCCCGCAACAGAGCCACAGCCAGTCCGATCAGCGCGAAGATGCCGACGGCCCCGACAACCGGCCCACCCGGAATCCCGGCCCGCGCGGCCAGGACGTCCACCCAGACGGCCGCGACCGCCGCCCAGCCGACGAGCCCGACGGCCCACCCGCCGCGCACGGCCGCCCGGAAGTCCGCGACGAACTCCCGCCGGCCGCCGCCCTCGTGAGCCGTACGACGCCGCAGATGCCGTGCTCCGGCGGCAAAGGCGGCAGGGTAGGTGACGACCCCGAGACAGGCCACGGCGATCCACACGCCGGTGAGCAGACACTCGGCGAAGACCGCGAAGCGCTCGCCGAAGACCGACTCCTTGCGGGCCTTCACACGTGCTTGCGCCATGGTGACCGCCTCAGCCCTTTCACTTCAGTCCGGAAGTCGCCATGCCGTCGATCAGGTAGCGCTGGAAGGCCATGAAGAAGGCGATGACCGGCACCAGCGCCACCAGCGACATCGCGATCATGCTGCCGTAGTTGGAGATGCCCTCCTGGTCGCGGAACATCATCAGGCCGAGCGAAACGGTGTACTTGGAGGGGGTGTTGAGGTAGATCAAAGGCCCCATGAAGTCGTTCCACGCGTTGATGAAGGTGAAGATGGCGCTGGTGATGAGGGCGGGGCGGCACAGCGGCAGCACGATGGACCAGTAGGTCCGCAGATGACCGCAGCCGTCCAGCTTGGCGGCCTCGTCCAGCTCGCGCGGCAGCCCGCGCATGAACTGCACCATCAGGAAGACGAAGAACGCCTCCGTGGCCAGGAACTTGCCCGCGACGAGCGGCACCAGCGTGTCGACGAGTTCGAGCTTTCGGAACATCACGTACTGCGGGATGAGCAGGACGTGATACGGCAGCAGCAGCGTGCCGATCATCAGCGTGAACAGCAGGTTCCGCCCGGCGAACCGGATCTTGGCGAAGGCGTACGCGGTCAGCGAGCTGGACAGCACCACACCGACCACGGCAAGGCCCGCGTACATCAGCGAGTTCACGAAGAAGCTGCTGATGGAGATGCCGGAGATGCCGTCGGCGAGCCCGGAGAAGTTCGCCCAGACCGGCCTGGCAGGCAGCAGGTCGAGGCTGGCGATGATGTCCTTGCCCGGCTTGAAGGCGGCACCGACCACCCAGATCACCGGATACAGGATGACCGCGAGGATGACGAGCGCGCCCAGGTGCCAGGCGATCGATCCGGTGCGCCGCCGCTCACTCGCGGTGCGCACGACAGGGGCGCTGACACTGGTCACTTGGCGGCCTCCTCGTAGTGCACCCACTTCTTCTGCGACCAGAACAGGACCGCCGTGACGAGCGCCACCGCGACCACCAACGTCCATGCCATCGCGGAGGCGAAGCCCATCTGGGCCTCCTTGAAGCCCTTCTGGTAGAGGTAACAGGTGTAGACGAGCGTGGCGTCGGCGGGCCCGCACCGGGTGTCGGAGACGACGTACGCGGAGCCGAACACCTGGAACGCGTGGATGGACTCCAGCAGCACATTGAAGAACAGCACTGGGGAGATCATCGGCAGCGTGATGTTCCAGAACCGCCTGAAGGGCCCGGCCCCGTCCATCTCGGCGGCCTCGTACAACTCCCGCGGTACCTGTTTGAGGCCGGCCAGGAAGATGACCATCGGTGCGCCGAACTGCCAGATGCTCAGGGCCACCAGCGCGTAGATGACGTAGTCCGGGTTGCCGATCCAGCCCCCGACATTGAGACCGAAGATCTTCTGCGTACGGTCCACGATCGCGTCGTCGGAGAACAGCGCTCGCCATACGAAGCCGACGGACACGCTGGCGCCGATGAGCGAGGGCATGTAGAACGCGGCCCGGTACAGGGCCTGTCCGCGCCGCTTGTGCGCGAGCAGCAGTGCGACACCGAGCGCGAGCAACAGCTTGAGCGGTGTGGCCACGACGACGTACTTCAGCGTGACCTGCACCGACTTCTGCCAGCGCGGGTCCTGGAACATCGTCGTGAAGTTGTCGAGACCCACCCACTTGGGCGGCGTGAACAGGTTGTAGCTGGTGAACGCGTAGTACAGCGACGCGATCATCGGCCCCGCCGTGAGCAGCAGGAACCCCGCGATCCACGGCGACACGAAGAGATAGCCGGCGAGGTTCTCGCGGCGCCGCCCGCGCCGCCCGGCCACAGGAGCGGCGGACCGCTTCTTCGCCGGACGGGCGGGCGCTTCCTTGACGAGCGTCATGGTGGTACGTCCCCTCAGCCCGCGAACGCGGCCTTGGCCTCACCGAACAGTGCCTTGGCGGCATCGGCCGGCTTGGTCTTGCCCTGGGCGACATCACCGCCGATGCGCAGGAACGCCGCCTCGATGACGTCGGCGCCGGACGGATGCGGGGTGATCTTTCCGAGCACGCCCGCCTTGGCGACCTCGTCCTCGTAGGCCGCGACGCCCTTGTTCTGGGCGTCGGCGGGCTTGAACGCGTCGTACTGCTCGGTGGTGGCGAGGATGCCTCGGTCGTAGCCCATGATCTTGCCGACCTCGGGGTCGTGGACCATGAAGTCGATGAACTGGGCGGCCTCCTTCGGGTGCTTGGTCCCGGCGAAGGCACTGAGCATCAGCGAGCCGAGGTACTGGCCGGTGTGTTTGCCGTCCGTGGTGGGGATCGGCGCGAGCCCGTAGTCCGACTCGCCCTCGCCCTCGTAGCGGATGGAGAAGTTGTCCCAGGTGAACTCGGATGCGGCGAGCCCCGCCGAGAGACCGGACTTCGGCTTGACCTGCTCGATCTTCTTCGGGTCGGCGACCAGTCCGGACTTCACACGCTTGTAGCCGTCCGCCCACCACTGCGTCAGATCGTCCTGGGTGAAGCCGAGATCGGAGTCGGTGAAGAAGGCCTTTCCGTTCTGACGCAGGTACAGGTCATAGAGGTACATGATGGTGAAGTAGCCGGTGTCACCGGCAATTTTCAGTTTGTCCTTGATCGTCTGCAGCGCGTCGAAATACTCGTCCCAGGTCCAGCCGAACTTCGCCTCCACACCGGCTTTCTTGAAGGCCTTGAGGTCGATGACGAGCGCCATGGTGTTGGCACCCACGGGCACGCCGAGCTGCTTGCCGTCGGCCTGACCGGCCGTCAGAACGCCGTTGCGGAAATTCTCCAGGCTCAGATTCCCGGCGTCCGCCTGCGTCTTGAGATCCATCAGGACACCGCGCTTGTCGTACTTGCGCAGGAAACCGACCGCATTCTGGAAAACGTCCGGCGGATTCCCGCCGGAGGCCTGGGTCTGGAACTTCTCCCAGAAGGCCTCGTAGTCGGTGAATTCAGGCTTCACCTTGATCTTCGGGTGCTTCTTCTCGAAGAGCGCGATCGTCTTCTTGATGGCGATGGTGCGCGGCTCGCCACCCCACCATGCATAACGGAGCGTCACAGTCCCGTCGGCCGACGTCCCGCTGTCGCCCCCACACCCCGTCGTCGCGGCCAGCCCCAGCGCGGCCGCCGATGCCCCGGCAGCCTTGAGGATCGTACGCCTCTCAACATTCCTGCTGGTTCCCACAGTCGGGCCCCTCCCCGGCATCGCTGCCACCTGCATGAATCGTTTCAAGTAAGCGCTTGCTGGCACAAGTTACGGAGGGCCTCGGGGTGCGTCAATGATTCGGACAGGAATTTCTTGTGGGGCACCCGGGCGAGTTGACGGCGCCTCAGGGGCAGAATCCACCGCCCGAGCGGCGATATCGCAGGTGAGACGCGCGCGGTCGACGGACCGAACATCAACTGGCCGTCCGCACACGGACGTTGCTCGGCCGAAACTCGCCGGAGCCCGGGCCGCCCGAAGGAGCTCATACGACGGCGGCCCGTCTGCTCCTGCAGACGGGCCGCCGATCCGGGTGGGCGATACTGGGTTCGAACCAGTGACCTCTTCGGTGTGAACGAAGCGCTCTCCCACTGAGCTAATCGCCCGGACGCAGGAAGAACATTACCCCATGTCAGGGGGTGCCTGTGACCAGCGCGAACGCGCACCGACCGGCACCCGCGACCCCCGCACGGATCACTGGTCCTTGATCTTCCAGGGCATCACGACGCCGAACTTCCAGAGGTAGATGCCGACCAGGACCCCCACGATCACCAGGCCGATCGCCGTCAGCGTGATGTTGCGACGCCGCACCTTGGGATCGAGGGCCCGCTGGGCCGCCTCGGTGACCTTGCGTTTCGTCCAGCGGAGCACCAGCTGGGCCCATACGAACTCGGTCGCCCAGATGGCCATGCCACCGAAGATCACCACCCAGCCGGGCCCGGGGAGCGGCAGCATCACGATGCCGGCGGCCACGACCGCAAGCCCGACGACGAAAACCCCGACCTGCCAGCTCAGATGCAGTGCGCGACGCCTCTTGATGAACGCCGGCGCCTTGGAGCCGAGCCCCTGGTCGCCCTGCGCCCCGTCCGCCTTCGCCCCGTCCGATGCCACGGCAGCCTCGCCCGGCACTCCCTCGATCCGGTCACTCCCCGTATTCATACAGCCAAACTTTACCTTACTTTACCGAGTGGAAACCAGTCACCGGAATGGCCGTACCTCGCGAACGACCCATCGGCCGGAAGAGTTACGTAAAGGCACGCAAAACACTCAGAGGGGTTTACAACGGCACCGTAGGTGGCATGTCGATTTCGCCGACGTGCGAATCCCCGAGCGCACACTGAGCGAAAGGCCCTGGCGCTTATGAACACCACGGTCAGCTGCGAGCTGCACCTGCGCCTCGTTGTGTCGAGCGAGTCCTCCCTGCCTGTCCCCGCAGGCCTGCGGTACGACACGGCCGACCCCTACGCCGTGCACGCCACCTTCCACACCGGAGCAGAGGAGACCGTCGAGTGGGTGTTCGCCCGCGACCTTCTCGCGGAGGGCCTCCACCGGCCCACGGGCACCGGCGACGTCCGTGTCTGGCCGTCGCGCAGTCACGGTCAGGGGGTCGTGTGCATCGCCCTGAGCTCTCCGGAGGGCGAGGCCCTGCTGGAAGCCCCTGCGCGGGCGCTGGAGTCCTTCCTGAAGCGAACCGACGCCGCTGTGCCTCCCGGCACGGAACACCGGCATTTCGATCTCGATCAGGAGCTCTCGCACATCCTGGCGGAGAGCTAGGGCGAGGCACCACGAAGCCGCCCGGCGCCGTCGACTCGGGGAGACGGCTCGGGCCAGGACAACTGCATACGGTACGCATCAGCGCCGTCACCGCGATTCCGTCGCGGGGCGGCGCCGGTGTGTGTGGCGGGGCAGAGGGAAACCGTCCGGGCGGCACGAACGCCCGCAGCCGGGCGGCAAGCCACTAACATCGGCCAGCATGAGGCGGGCGTCCGCCCGACCCACAGGCCAGGGAGCGAAACGTGCTGATCACCCACGACACCCGGTGCGCGCTCGACACTGTGGTGGATCTGGTGAACACCGCGCCGGAGGACAACGCGACGCCGGACGGCCTGCCCGACGTCGCGGCTCTCGAGGATTTCGTACAAAACCACGAAATCAGCGATGTGGGGGCACTCTCGGAGTTCGACCTCTCGGCCGTGCGCAGGATCCGCGGGCGGTTCGCCTCGGTCTTCGCGGCGCCCGACGCCCGGACCGCCTCCGGCGTGATCAACGAGCTGGTCGCCGCCGCGGGCACCACTCCCCGGCTCACGGACCACGACGGCTACGACTGGCATGTGCACTACTTCGCGCCCGGTGCCTCCGTCGCCGACCATCTGGCGGCCGACTGCGGGATGGCGCTGGCGTTCTTCGTGGTGGCCGGTGAGCAGGAGCGACTGCGCCGCTGTGAGGCCCCCGACTGCCGGCGCGCCTTCGTCGACCTCTCCCGCAACCGCTCGCGCAGGTACTGCGACAGCCGTACCTGCGGAAACCGCCTGCACGTGGCCGCGTACCGGGCACGACGCAAGGAGGCGGCGGGCTGACGCCCGGGCCGGACAGTGGTGTCGACGCGGTCCCCGGCGGGTGGCGCCGGGGACCACGGGTACGGCTCACAGCATCAGCAGGTCGTGCAACGAGGCCATGAGCAGCAGACACCCGATCACCGCAAGGAAGATCATCAGCGGTGGCTGGGAAAGGGCGAAGAGGCATCCGCGCGGCTCGTCCTTCGGCGGCGCGGAATCGCCGTGTTTCGTGTCCAGCATCTCGCGGCGATGATGGCGCACTCTGCACGTCCGGTGCGATCAACACGCCCGCAATGACCGGCAGTTCGCCGGATTACGTGAAGTCCGGTTCCGGTCGTGATCGCTTCACGACACAGCCTTGATCCACTGTGTCGTTTCAGTCGTCATGCGCGGGTCATATGCCGTGCTTCTTCAGGATGGCCTCGATGTCGCTGAAGTCGTCCGCCGCCCCGGTGCGGGGCGCGCTCGCGGGCGGGGCCGCCGGACGGGCCCCCGGGCCGAGGGAGGGCGCCGAAGCCGCCGGGGCGACCGCCTCGCGCTGCCCCGCGGCCCTGGCCGCCTTGCGCTCCTTGCGGGTGCCGCCCCGGCGGCGCTCCACCGCGCGCGTGGTGGAGAACAGCAGCCAGGCGGCACCGAGCACGCCGAAGCCGGCCCATGCCGTCGGACTGAAGGCGGTGTCCGCCAGCCACTGCACGGTGCCGGTCATCACCAGGCCGATGGGCACGAGTGAGTAGGCGGCGATCCGGGCGGCCGCGAGGAAGCGCTTGCGGTACGCCGTGACCGCCGCGATGCCCAGGCCGGCCGCGGACACGGCGGAACAGACGGTCTCGGCAATCATCCGGTCCTCCAGGCAGGGCTCGGTCGGGCAGGGGCACTTCGTCCCTTCCATCCTGCACCGCCCGGACCCCGCGGGGCCATGGTCCGGGCGCACATCAGGGACATCTCCGGGTCGGCTCCTCCGAAGGTGCCGGTCCCGGGCCCTCCCCCGGGTGTGGATCAGGGTCCGGGGCGCAGGTCACCGCGGCCGGCGGGCCAGGGTTCGATTGGGTCGACCGCGCCCCGAGCTGGGAGACTGACGGCATGAGCGACTCCTCCCCCGTGCCTCCCGCCGCGCCCGTCCTCGACGTCTGGTGCGAACTCCAGTGCCCCGACTGCCGTAGCGCCCTCGACGATCTGCGTGCCCTGCGCGCCCGCTACGGCGACCGGCTGGAACTGCGTCTGCGGCACTTCCCGCTGGAGAAGCACAAGCACTCCTTCGCCGGCGCGCAGGCCGCCGAGGAGGCGCTGGAGCAGGGGAAGGGCTGGGAGTACGTCGAGGCCGTGCTCGGCCGGGTCGAGGAGCTGGACCGTAAGGGAGAACCCTTCCTGGTCCAGGTGGCCGGCGAACTCGGTCTGGACGCCGAGGAGTTCGACACCGCGCTGATCGACGGCCGGCACATCCTGATCGTCGACGCCGACCAGGCCGAGGGCAAGGCGATCGGCGTGACCGGCACTCCGACGTACGTCATCGGCGGGGAGCGCCTGGACGGCAGCAAGAGCCAGGAGGGGCTGCGGGAGCGGATCGAGGAGATCGCGGACCGGCTGCTGGCCGGGCAGAGCGCCTGACCGCCCCCTAGAGCAGCGTCTTGTACAGGGAGTACCGCGTCGTCTCGTAGCCGAGTGACTCGTAGAGCCGCTCGGCCGGAGAGTTGCCGGCGAACACGTTGAGGCCGAGGACGCGTCGGCCCGCGTCGATCGCCTGGGTCTCCGCCAGGAGCATGAGCGTACGGCCGTGTCCGCGGCCGCGGTGGGCCTCGTCGGCCGCGACGTCGTAGACGTAGGCCTGCTCCTCCAGCAGCGCCACCCAGAGGGTGCCGACGCGCGTCCCCTCGTGTTCGAGGACGCTGAACTGCATGTCCTGTGTGCCGAGCCCGTGCGGCAGGAGCCTGTCGTGGTCGCGCCGGGACCTCTCGTACGCCTCGGTCTCGGGCACGCCCCGCTCGATCCACACGCGCGCATAGTGCTCGGACTCGTACGCGAACCACGCCTCGTAGTCGGCCTCGGTCATGGGCCGGCCCCGGCTGCCTTCCGGCAGAGCGGGCGGGGTGTCGCCGAGCGGCTTCTCCATGCCGCGGTTGCGCAGGACGTAGCCGAGCGCCTCCACGAGCCGCAGCGCCGGCCCCGCGTCGGCGGGCACACCCACCTCGATCTGCCGGCATCCCCAGCCGCGCGCCACCTCCTCCGCGGCCAGTGCGGCCACCGTGCCCCGGCCGCGGCGACGGTCCGGCTCCTCGATCCGCAGGTCGACGATGCGGGCCACCCTGTCGCCGAAGCCCGGCGAGGTGCCGAGGTGGAGGACGCCGACGGGCCGGCTGTTCACGCACACCTGGAAGCGGCGTGAACGCGTGCCATCACCGTTGTGCTGAAGCGGCTCGGTCGGCCGCAGGGTCGTGGTCATCAGGTGTGTTCTACCCGTGGTGGCCGTCTCCGTCAGCCGGATTTCCGGTGCTCTTACGGATCCAGATCGTGCCCGGACCGCTCGTCGAAGATCCGCATGGCCTTGGCGGTCACCGGGCCCGGTGCGCCGGGCAGTTCGCGGTCGTCGACGCGGTGCACGGCCTGGACGTCGCGCAGGGTGGAGGTGAGGAAGACCTCGTCCGCACGCTCCAGGACGTCGAGCGGCAGGTCGGTCTCCCTGGCGCCGGTCCACTCGACCGCCAACGCGCGCGTGATGCCGGCGAGGCAGCCGGAGGCGACGGGCGGGGTGTGGATCTCGCCGTCGAGGACGACGAAGACGTTCGAGCCGGTGCCCTCGCAGAGTTGCCCGACGGTGTTCGCGAACAGGGCTTCCGACGCGCCGTGTTGGTGGGCGCGGGCGAGGGCGACGACGTTCTCGGCGTACGAGGTCGTCTTCAGGCCGGTGAGGGCGCCGCGCTCGTTGCGGGTCCACGGGACCGTGATGACGGCCGTGGAGTCGGGGCGGCGGGTGGTCCCGCCCAGGGCGACGACGAGGGTCGGGCCGTGCTCGCCACGATCGGAGCCGAGGGGTCCGTGGCCGCCGGTATAGGTGATGCGCAGCCGGCCGAGCGGCATCGGGTTGGCCTCGAGGACGGCTGCGCAGGCGCGGCGGACCTCGTCGTGGTCGGGGTCGGGCAGGCCGAGGCCGCGCGCGGAGCGGGTCAGCCGGTCGAGGTGCCGGGTCAGCGCGAACGGCTTCCCGTCCGTCGCCTTCACCGTCTCGAAGATGCCGTCGCCCACGGTCAGCCCGTGGTCGAAGACGGAGACGCGGGCGGACTCGATGTCCTGCAGCCCGCCGTCGAGCCAGATCTTCACGTCTGTAGTCCCTCTCCACTCACCTCGTACGTCCCCGACGCTACCGCGAGCAGTCGGGCCGCCTTCAGTTCGGTCTCCCGCCACTCCGCCTCGGGGTCGGAGCCCCAGGTGATGCCTGCGCCCGTCCCGAAGCGCAGCACACCTTCCGCGCGGTCGATCCAGAAGGTACGGATACCGACGGCCAGCTCGCCGGCTGCGCGATCGGCGTCGACCCAGCCGATGCCGCCGCAGTACGGGCCTCGGGGCGCCGTCTCCAGCTCGTCGATGATCCGCAGGGCGCTGGACTTGGGCGCACCGGTGACCGATCCGGGCGGGAAGGCGGCGTCGAGCAGCTCGGGCCAGCCGGCGCCCGCGCGCAGCTCGCCGCGGACCGTCGACACGAGATGGACGAGCCCCGGGTGCTTCTCGACGGCGCACAGATCGGGGACGCTCACGCTGCCGGTGGCGCAGACACGCCCGATGTCGTTGCGGACCAGATCCACGATCATCACGTTCTCGGCGTAGTCCTTCTCCAGCAGGTCCGCCTCGGTGCGCCCGGTGCCCTTGATCGGCCCGGACTCGACGACGCGGCCGCCGCGCCGCAGGAAGAGCTCGGGCGAGGCCGTGGCTATCTCGACTCCGTGATCCGGCAGACGGATCGTTCCTGCGTACGGCGCCGGGTTGCCGCGGGCCAGCAGGGCGGTCAGGGCGTCCACGTCGGCGCCGGGCGCCACCGGTGCGGTCAGCACCCGGCAGAGGTTCGCCTGGTACACCTCGCCGGCCGCGATGTACTCGCGGATCCGGCGCACGCCCGCCGTGTACGCACCGCGGTCGAGCGAGGACGTCCAGTCACCGGCCGCCGGTCCCCGCCACTCCCCCGGCACCGGCGCGGGCACGGGCTCCACTCGTACATCCCTGAAGCGGGCGCAGGTCAGCCGACCCTCGAAGTCGGCCACGACGGCCCAGAAACCGGTGGAGTCGAGGGCCGCGGGATCGCTGGTGACGTCGAGGAGTCCGGTGGCGACGCGGTCACCGAAGCGGGCGAGAGGAGGGAGGTCGAGCACGCAGTCGAGTCTAGGGCGGGTGTCGTGAAGGTGGCCCGGCCATGTCCCTTCGGGGGCCCTGACCACGTCCGCGAGCAGGCGCAGCGCAGCACGCTGCGCAAACGCGTTTTTGTGCTGGCCCCGGAATCCGCTAGAGTTCAGTTCGTCGCCGGGACGCGGGAGCGGACCGAAACGACAAGCGGACGTAGCTCAGTTGGTAGAGCGCAACCTTGCCAAGGTTGAGGTCGCGAGTTCGAGCCTCGTCGTCCGCTCGATGGAAACAGGGGATCTTCCCGAGCCCCTGCACTCCTGGTGGAGTGGCCGAGAGGCGAGGCAACGGCCTGCAAAGCCGTCTACACGGGTTCAAATCCCGTCTCCACCTCCAAGGACGATTAGCTCAGCGGGAGAGCGCTTCCCTGACACGGAAGAGGTCACTGGTTCAATCCCAGTATCGTCCACTGGATCTTCGGATCCCCGCGCGATTAGCTCAGCGGGAGAGCGCTTCCCTGACACGGAAGAGGTCACTGGTTCAATCCCAGTATCGCGCACGCAGTACGTACCACATGCAGGTTCACCTGCGCGATTAGCTCAGCGGGAGAGCGCTTCCCTGACACGGAAGAGGTCACTGGTTCAATCCCAGTATCGCGCACCAGCCGAAGCCCCCGGCCGTCTCGTACGGTCGGGGGCTTCTTCGTGTGCCGGTCGGTGTCGGCCGCAGCCGTCAGCCGTCAGCCGTCAGCTGGAGAACAGCATGTGGCCGAAGCTCTTGTGGCGCTGGTGACCGCCGTGGTGGCCGCCGTAATGGCCTCCGTGCCCGCCGTGCTGGGCGCCCCAGGCGGGCGCGGGCGGGGCCGGGTACGCCTGCGGGGCGGGCGGGGGCGGCGGCGCGGGCTGGGACCACTGGGACTCCAGGCGGGTCAGCGACTCCAGCTCGCCGTAGTCGAGAAAGATCCCGCGGCAGCCGCTGCACTGCTCGATCTGGACACCGTTGCGGTTGTACGTGTGCATCGGCGCATGGCACTTCGGACACTGCATGGTCGGCTCAACTCCTCGCCGGTCGGTCCTGCTTCGCGTTTCGCCAGGACAGACTCTGTCAGGGTGCGGTCGGTTGCACCCTACTTCGCGAATCCCGGGGTCAACTCCCGCGGGAGGGACGCCATTCGGACACATGCATCGATCAGGGACATCTCGATCTCGTCCAGGGGGCGGTTCTCCGCTGTGGCCTTGGCTATCGCGCGGGCGGCCGTCTGCACCGTGAGGGTGCGGGCCGGGACGTCCAGGGCGGGCCAGGGGTCGCCGTCTGCGGGGACGGCCGGGCCACCGGCCGTGCGGTAGGCGGTCAGGAAGCGGGTCCACTCATCGGGCGGGAGGAGTCCGCAGGCGTACCAGGCCGCCGGGCGTGCCAGGTCCCAGGCGGGGACGCCGATGCCGAGGTCGTCGACGTCGATGAGCAGCCAGGGGCCGTCGGGGGCGGGGTGGCGGACGAGCTGGCCGAGGTGGAGGTCGCCGTGGCACAGGGTGGTGGTGTCCGGCATGGGGGCCTCGGCTCGGGCCCAGGCGGGGAGGGTGGTCCAGGCCTGCAGTACGGGTGGGGTGGCGGGGTGGTCGGCAGCTGTTGCCGTCAGTCGGGCGACGGCCCGGGCGGCCTTGGCGGGGCCTCGCATGGGCGGTAGGGGGGTTGGGGCAGGGGTTCGGTGGAGGCGGGCGAGGAGTGTGGCTGCGGGCTCCCAGGGGGCGACGTCGGGGGTGTCCGGGTCGACGGGGGTGCCGTAGGGCCAGAACGTGACGAGGCGGCCGTGCAGGTCGACGGGGGTCGGGGCGAGTGGGGGCAGGAGGATGCCGGGGAGGTGGGTGGCGGCGGTGAGGCGGGGGGTGAGGTCGGTGCGGGGGGTGTTCGGGGCGTGGGCCTTGGCGACCGTGTCGGCGTGGCGGACGACGGTGGCGTCGGGGCGGTCGGCGAGGGTGGCTGCGCCGCAGGGGCAGGTGGTGGTGCGGGCGTGGGCCCTGGCCTTGGCTCGGGCGGTCAGCTCGGAGAGGAAGGGGGTGGGGGTCACGGGGCTCCCTGGGCGGTGCGGGTCTCTCGCGAGGGTACGGCGGTGGCGGTGGGGTGCCCATGGGTACTCGGCGTCGCTGCGGGGCGGGGGCTGTTCTCGCCCCCGCCGCCCCTACCCGTCCCGTACCAGGGGCTCCGCCCCTTCGGCCCCGCCAGGGGGCCCCGCCAGGGGGCCCCGCCAGGGGGCCCCGCCAGGGGCCCCCGCCAGGGGCCCCCGCCAGGGGCCCCCGCCAGGGGCCCCCGCCAGGGGCCCCCGCCAGGGGCCCCCGCCAGGGGCCCCCGGTCGGCCTGAACGGCCTCGTCCTCAAACGCCGGACGGGCTGAAGCGCCTCACCGGCGCATAGAGGGTGGGCCCCCAACGGGTGGGTGGGGGATCGGGACGGCGGCCTCGTCCTCAAACGCCGGACGGGCTGAAGTGCCTGACCGGCGCATAGAGGGTGGGCCCCCAACGGGTGGGTGGGGGATCGGGATGGCGACGGCGGGCTCGAACGCCGGTCGGGCTGGAAATACCTGGCCGGCGGATAGAGGGTGCGCCCCCAGGGGTGGGTGGAGGGATCGGGACGGCGGCGGGCTCGAACGCTGGACGGGCTGGAAGGCCTGATCGGTGTCGCAGTCGGCACGTCGGTCTCAAACACTGTGTGCGCCCTCGCGGGTGGGGTTGGGGAAAAGCAATGCCGGCGCAGCTCCCCAGCTGCGCCGGCATTTTTGCCGTCCGCCGCACCCCCGTCCCCACGGGGTTTCATGGGTGGATGTCCCCGCCCGGACCGCTCTTCCGGGCCTGGGGTCGCCGCTCAGCGCCCCAGCATCACGCCCACGGACGACGCCTGTGTGGCCACTGTCTCCCAGCCGTCGAAGACGAAGAAGAGCAGGGCCGCCAGGGGGAGGACCATGAGCGTCGCCACCAGGGGGTGGCGGCGGCCCGTGCGGCGGCGGAGTGCGGTGCGCTCCTGGGTGCGGATCAGTGTCCGCGGTGCCGTTAGGGCCATGGTCCCTCTCCTGACCGTTCTCAGTTGTCGTTGGCAGCGGCGGGTGTCTGACCTCGGGGGACGAGTGCTGCACCCGCCGCTTGACCTCAAATCTAGGCGTCCGGCGCTCGCCGCACGTCATGCCCTCGTACCGATTGCCGGGCCTCCCCGAGGATGAGCCGTGAGCTGGGGAGTACTCCCCTGGGTGGAGACGAGGTCCTAGGTCTCAGGGTCTTCCCGGAAGGGGCGCCCGGTGTGCCCTGCCTTTTCCGAGCTGTCCTCCCTGGGGATCGGCTGCTCGACCAGGGCCAGCACCCGGTTCGCCATGAAGCGGGCCGTGCGGACCACGGAGCCGCTGCGGGTGACTTCGCTCACTTCCACGACACCTCGGCGTACCGCCGTCTCCACCCGGCGGCCCGCTCTGCTTGCCACCACCTCGTACGTCCGTGTCGTGTCGCCGGCGTCCACGACTATTTCGACGCGATCACCCTTCACGTGTTCAATCCCCCTTCTTCGGTGGGTGGTTGGGGTCACAGGCGGGATGAAGTCCGCCTGCTCACGGGCTCCCTGACCACCCTTCAAGTCTCGCATCCGGCACTGACAATCGATCTGGGCGAGAGGGCGCGGCCTCTGCGCGCGGGCGGCCGTGGAAACGTAAGCTGTGCCACGTCACACGGACCGGGCAGCGGGGATGAACATGGCGATGATGCGCCTGAGGCGCGAGGACCCGCGCGTCGTCGGCTCGTTCAGGCTTCACAGACGGCTCGGCGCGGGTGGGATGGGCGTCGTGTACCTGGGCTCCGACAAGAAGGGGCAGCGGGTCGCGCTGAAGGTCATCCGGCCGGATCTGGCGGAGGACCAGGAGTTCCGGTCGCGGTTCGCGCGGGAAGTCTCCGCCGCGCGCCGGATCAGGGGCGGGTGCACGGCTCGGCTCGTCGCTGCCGATCTCGACGCCGAACGGCCCTGGTTCGCCACTCAGTACGTGCCCGGGCCCTCGCTGCACGACAAGGTCGCCGACGGGGGGCCGCTGGGTGCGGCCGACGTCGCGGCTGTGGGAGCCGCCCTGTCGGAGGGGCTCGTCGCGGTGCACGAGGCGGGCGTCGTACACCGTGATCTCAAGCCGTCCAACATCCTGCTGTCCCCGAAGGGGCCGCGGATCATCGACTTCGGTATCGCCTGGGCGACCGGGGCGTCCACTCTGACGCATGTCGGTACGGCTGTCGGCTCCCCCGGCTTTCTTGCGCCCGAGCAGGTGCGCGGTGCCGCCGTCACCCCGGCCACGGACGTGTTCTCGCTCGGGGCGACCCTGGCGTACGCGTCGATGGGCGACTCCCCCTTCGGGCACGGCAGTTCCGAGGTGATGCTGTACCGCGTGGTGCATGAGGAGGCGCAGCTGCACGGCGTTCCGGACGCGCTGGCTCCGCTCGTCCGCGCCTGTCTCGCGAAGGACCCTCAGGAGCGGCCCAGCACGCTCCAACTGTCGCTGCGGCTCAAGGAGATCGCCGCCCGCGAGGCGCAGGGTCTCGCCGACCCCCGTCCGCCCGCGCCGCGTTCCGGGGAGGCGGACCGGCCCACCGGGCGGCTCGCCGACACCTATCCGGAGCCGCAGCGCGAACACCGTCGTCCGCCGGGCCCGCAGGGGGCTCCGCCGTCGCGGGGTGCTTCCGCAGGGGCGCGTGGGGTCCCTCCGGTGCGTGGCGGGGCTGCTCCGTCGCGGAGCGGCAACGCTTCTCGTGGTGGCCCCCCGGCCCCGCGCCCGGGGTCCCGGCCCGCGCCGGGATCGCGGAACACGACCCGCTCGGGAACCGGAAGCCGGCCCGCGCCGCGCAGCGGTACCGGTCGTCCGGCGCCCAGACCCACGGGGACCGGGCGGCGGCCGGCCAATCCGCGGCTGCTGCGGCAGCGGCTGTTCGTGTTCGTCGTCGTGACGCTGCTGGTGGCGCTCGGTATCGCCGCGGCTCAGGGGTGCCAGGGGCCGGCGCGGGGGCTGGGCGGTGGCGACGACGTCGTACCGCAGCAGCAACAGCACGTGGAGCCGGGGCGCGCCGAGGTGAACTGACGGGTCACAGGCCCGGCAGGATGCGTTCGAAGAACTCCCGGTCGCCGTCGAAGACCGGGGTGAGTGCCAGGAACTCCTCCGGGGTGACCCAGCGGGTCTCGGCGACCTCGACGGGGTCGGGGACGACCTCGTCGGTGGTCGCGTCCGCCGTCCACCAGTGCAGGCGGAAGACGCCGTCGTCGGTCTCCGACTCCCAGACCTTGGCGCCCGGGGAGACGGTGAGGCCGACCTCCTCGTGGACCTCGCGGACCAGGGCCTGCTCCTGGGTCTCCCCCGGTTCGACCTTGCCGCTGAGGGGCTGCCAGTAGCCGGGGCGGGAGACGCTGGGGCCCCGGCGGATCGCCAGTACTCGGCCGTTCCGGCGCAGGACCGCGACGATCGCCTCGCGCTGGGTCAAGGTGCTAGACCTGCGGGCGGCCCGTGGCCACCGCGTAGAAGGCGACCGCGGCTGCCGCGCCCACGTTGAGGGAGTCGACGCCGTGGGACATGGGGATGCGGACCCATTCGTCCGCGGCGACCAGGGCCTGGGTGGACAGGCCGTCGCCCTCGGCGCCGAGCATCAGGGCCACGCGGTCCATCTTGTGCGGGGCGGCCTCGTCGAGGGACCTGGCCTTCTCGTCGGGGGTGAGCGCGAGGAGCGTGAAGCCGGCCTCGCGGACCGATTCCAGGCCCTTGGGCCAGGTGTCGAGGCGGGCGTAGGGGACGGAGAAGACCGCGCCCATCGAGACCTTGACGCTGCGGCGGTACAGGGGGTCCGCGCAGTCCGGGGAGAGCAGGACCGCGTCCATGCCCAGGGCGGCCGCCGAGCGGAAGATCGCGCCGATGTTGGTGTGGTCGTTGACCGACTCCATGACGACGACCCGGCGGGTGGTCTGGAGGAGGTCGGCCGCCGTGGGCAGCGGCTTGCGCTGCATGGAGGCGAGCGCGCCGCGGTGCACGTGGTAGCCGGTGACCTGTTCGGCGAGGTCCGGGCTGACCGCGTACACCGGTGCCGGGAGTTCGTCGATGACGTCGCGCATGACGTCGACCCACTTGGCGGACAGCAGCATCGAGCGCATCTCGTACCCGGCGTCCTTCGCCCGGCGGATGACCTTCTCGCCCTCGGCGATGAACAGGCCCTCCGCCGGTTCGCGCTTGCGGCGCAACTCGACGTCGGTCAGGCCCGTGTAGTCGCGCAGGCGCGGGTCGTCGGGGTCCTCAACGGTGATGAGATCGGCCACAGGGTGATACTGCCTTGTCCTGGGTGCGGTGCCAACGGCTTGGAGCGGGTTGTGTTACCCGCGGTTACTAAGAAGGGTGCGGACCCACGCCCACGACCTCGCCGATGACGATGACCGCAGGCGGCTTGACCTCCTGCGTACGCACTGTCTCGGCGACCGTCGCCAGGGTCGCGTCGACGCGGCGCTGGGCGGCCGTGGTGCCCTCCTGGACCAGGGCGACGGGGGTGTCGGCCGGCTTGCCGTGCGCGACAAGCGTCTCGGCGATCTTCCCGATCTTGTCGACGCCCATGAGGATCACGAGCGTGCCGGTGAGCCTGGCCAGGGACGGCCAGTCGACCAGGGAGCGCTCGTCGTCGGGGGCGACATGGCCGCTGACCACCGTGAACTCGTGGGCGACACCGCGGTGGGTGACGGGGATGCCGGCCGCGCCCGGGACCGAGATCGAGCTGGAGATGCCGGGGACGACGGTGCAGGGGATGCCGGCCTCGGCGAGGGCGTTCAGCTCCTCCATGCCCCGGCCGAAGACGTAGGGGTCGCCCCCCTTCAGCCGTACGACCGACTTGCCCTGTTTGGCGTGCTCGATCAGGGCGTTGTTGATGGCCTCCTGGGCCATGAAGCGGCCGTACGGGATCTTCGCGGCGTCGATCACCTCGACGTGCGGCGGGAGTTCGGCGAGGAGGTCGCGCGGGCCGAGGCGGTCGGCGATGACGACGTCGGCCTCGGCGAGGAGGCGGCGGCCGCGGACGGTGATGAGGTCCGGGTCGCCGGGGCCGCCGCCGACGAGGGCGACGCCGGGCGTGCGGGTGCGGTGGTGCGGCGCCACCAGGGTGCCGTCGCGCAGGCCCTCGACGACCGCGTCGCGGATGGCGGCGGTGTGGCGGGGGTCGCGGCCGCGGGCCTCGGTGGTGAGGACGGCGACCGTGACGCCCTCGCTGTGGCCGGTCGCCGGGGTCCAGGCCGTGGCGGCGTCGGCGTCGTCGGAGCGGACGCACCAGACGCGATGGCGCTCGGCTTCGGCGGAGGCCCGGGTGTTCGCTTCCGTGTCGCCGGTGGCGATCAGGGCGTACCAGGCGTCTTCGAGGTCGCCTTCGGCGTACGGGCGCTGCTGCCAGGTGATCTCGCCCGCGTCGGCCATGGCTTCGACGGAGGGGGTCGCCTCGGGGGATACGAGGAGGATGTCCGCGCCTGCTGCGATGAGGGCCGGGAGGCGGCGCTGGGCGACCTGGCCGCCGCCGAGGACGACCACTTTGCGGCCGGTGAGGCGGAGGCCTACGGGGTAGGCGGGGTTTTCGGCCATGAGGGTGCGGCTCCTCCGGGGGCGTGGCGGTGGCCCTGACGTGCAGATTTTAAGGGGCTGGGGATTTGGTGGCTTGGGTGTCCGGTGGCTGAGCAGCGTTGCCGGGTGCGGACCGTGGGCGGTTGTGCCCACCCGCTCCGCCGTGCGGAACGCCTGCCCACAACCGCGGCACAGCAACAAGTGACCGCCGATCACCGCGCCGTCCCGGGCACCGGCGGTGCCCGGGACGGCAGAGCCGCCGTGCCGGGCACCGCTCTGTGCCCTACTTCTCAGTTACCCCCGCCGAGTCGAACGTCGCCACCTCGTGCATCGCCCGGGCCGTGCTCTGGACCAGCGGCAGCGCCAGGAGGGCGCCCGTGCCCTCGCCGAGGCGGAGATCGAGGTCGACCAGGGGGCGCAGGCCGAGTCTGTTGAGGGCGGCCACGTGGCCGGGCTCGGCGCTGCGGTGGCCGGCGATGCAGGCGGCGAGGACCTCGGGGGCGATGGCGCGGGCGACCAGGGCGGCGGCGCCGGCGCTGACGCCGTCCAGGATCACCGGGGTGCGGAGGGAGGCGCCGCCCAGCAGGAGGCCGACCAGCGCCGCGTGCTCGAAGCCGCCGATCGCGGCGAGTACGCCGATGGGGTCGGCGGGGTCCGGCTGGTGGACCTCGATCGCGCGGCGGACGACCTCGGTCTTGCGGGCCAGGGTCTCGTCGTTGATACCGGTGCCGCGGCCGGTCACCTCGGCCGGGTCGGTGCCCGTGAAGACCGAGATCAGGGCCGCGGACGCCGTGGTGTTGGCGATGCCCATCTCGCCGGTCAGCAGGGCCTTGTTGCCGGCCGCCACCAGGTCGCGGGCGGTCTCGATGCCGACCTCGATGGCCTGCTTGGCCTCCTCGCGGGTCATCGCGGGGCCGGTGGTCATGTCTGAGGTGCCCGCGCGGACCTTGCGGGGCAGGAGGCCGGGGGTGGCGGGGAGGTCGGCCGCGACACCGACGTCCACGACACACACCTCGGCGCCCACCTGGCTGGCGAAGGCGTTGCAGACCGCGCCGCCGCCGAGGAAGTTGGCCACCATCTGGGCCGTCACCTCCTGCGGCCAGGGGGTGACCCCCTGCGCGTGCACGCCGTGGTCGCCCGCGAAGATCGCGACGGCCGCGGGCTCGGGGATCGGCGGCGGGCACTGGCGCGAAAGCCCGGACAGCTGCGCGGAGATGATCTCCAGCATGCCGAGCGCGCCCGCCGGCTTCGTCATCCGCTTCTGCCGCTCCCAGGCCTCGCCCAGCGCCTTGGCGTCCAGCGGGCGGATCTGCGCGACGGTCTCGGCGAGCAGGTCGTGCGGCTCCTCGCCGGGCAGGGCGCGGCGGCCGTACGTCTCCTCGTGCACGACCCACGACAGCGGGCGGCGCTTGGACCAGCCGGCCTGCATCAGCTCGGGCTCGTCCGGGAACTCGTCGACGTACCCGACGCACAGGTAGGCGATGACCTCCAGGTGCTCGGGCAGCCCCAGCGCGCGGACCATCTCGCGCTCGTCGAAGAAACTGACCCAGCCGACGCCGAGGCCCTCGGCACGAGCCGCGAGCCAGAGGTTCTCGACGGCGAGCGCCGCGGAGTACGGGGCCATTTGCGGCTGCGTGTGGCGGCCCAAGGTGTGGCGGCCGCCGCGGGTCGGGTCGGCGGTGACGACGATGTTCACCGGGGTGTCGAGGATGGCCTCGATCTTCAGTTCCTTGAACTGCTTCGCCCGGCCCTTGGGCAGGGACTTGGCGTAGGCGTCGCGCTGGCGCATGGCCAGTTCGTGCATGCTGCGCCGGGTGTCGGCGGAGCGGATGACGACGAAGTCCCAGGGCTGGGAGTGGCCGACGGACGGGGCCGTGTGCGCGGCCTCCAGGACGCGGAGCAGCACCTCGTGCGGGATGGGGTCGCTGCGGAAGCCGTTGCGGATGTCGCGGCGCTCGCGCATGACCTTCATGACGGCCTCGCGCTCGGCCTCGTCGTAGGCGGGCGCGGCCGGGCCGGTGGACTGTCGTACTTCTTCCACGGCCGCCGTGCTCTCTTCTTCCGGGTCTTCCTGGTCGGCGGCCCTGGTGTCCAGGTCCTCCGCGTGCTGTACGAGTTCGGTGTCGGCCTCCCGGGGGGCGGGGACCTTGACGATCGGCTCCGGCGCCTGCGCCTGGTCTTCCTCCGGGGGGAGGGTGAGTGCGTGCGGCGGGGTCGGGGCGAGGTGCGGGGTGGTCGGCACGGAGCCCTCGACGAGGACGAACTGGCCCACGGGCGCGTCCGGTTGGTGTTCCGCGAGGTCCGCGGCGAGCGGCTGGGGGGTGTCCGTGCCGGGGGCGGAATGGGCCGGGTCGCCGGCCGCCGCTTCGGTCGGGAATACGGGCGGGGCCTCGGGGGAGGCTGCGGCCGGCTCGGGTGCGAGGGGCTCGGCGGGGTGCGCCTGGTCCGTCGGGGAACCTGCATCGGCCGGTCGGGCGGCGTCCAGGGCGGGAGACGCGGCGGGAGCGGCCGGGTCTGCGATGACAGCGGCCTCGGGCTGCGCTTCCGCGTCCGCGGTGGGCGTCGGTGCGTCCGGCGCGCTTTGGACGGGGTGACTGCTCTGGTCCTGGAGATCCTGCCCTGCGTCCACCAGGTGGGGTGAGGGCTCAGGGCCGACGGTTGCGTCTCCGGCCAGTGCAGCGGGGTGCGCGGGATGTGCCGCGTCCGGGGCTGCCGGGAAGGGAGCGGCTGCAACGGCCTCCGCGGTTCCGGGCGCGTGCGCGGGCGTCTCGGCGGTTTGAACAGGCTCGACGGCGACAGCCTGGGCGGGCTCAAGGACGACGGGCTGGGCCGCATCCAGGTCGGCGGCGTGAGCAGCCTGGCCGGCATCCGGCACAACTGCCTCGGGTGCCTGTGCAGCCTGGAGTGCGATTGCCTCAGGTGCCTGTTCGGTATTGAGTGCGGCCACCTCGGGGAGCTGCCCGGTCTCAGGTGCGATCGTCTCGGGGAGCTGCCCGGTCTCGGGGGCGACTGCCTCGGGGAACTGTCCGGTCCCTGCCGCGACTGCCTCCGACAACTGCTCGCTCTCGGGCGCCACCGCCTCCGTGACCTGCGCAGCTTCGGGCGCCACAGGCGCGGCGGCCTGTCCGCTGCCGGGCGCAGCCGTCTCGGCGACCGGCGCGCCCTCTGACGCAACGGCCTCCACGATCGGCGCGCCCTCGGTCGCAGGCCCCTCGGCGACCGGCGCAGCCTCGGGCGCAAAGCCCTCGGCGACCGGCGCGCTCTCAACGGTCGGTGCCCCTTCCGGCGTGTGGGCCGCCTCCGGAACGTGGACGGCCGCCTGCGCAGGCGCCACTCCAGGAGCCGGCACCGCCTCGGGCACAGGCTCAACCCCAGGGGCCGGTACGGCCTGCAAACCGGCCACGGCCGCATCGGTCTGTCCGCCTTCGGGGGCGACTCCGGCGCCGGGCGTCAGCCCGGCCTCCGGTGCAGAACCGACTGGTTCGTCCTGCCCGGCGTCCGAAGCAACCGGGGGAACTGCGCCCTGCTGTACGTCTTCACCGGCTCCGGCCGGAACAATGGGCCCACCGTCCGCAGCAGCCCCCACCGGAGCCACCTGCCCACTGTCCGCGACGAACTGCCCCGGAGCCCCGTGCCCACTGCCCGCGGCGGGGAACCCGACCGGAGCGACGTGCCCGTCCACCTCAACAGGTCCACCCGCGGCCACGGGCCCACCTGCGGCGGTCCCAGCCCCGGCGACCTGCCCGCCCTCCACGGCGGACACCCCCACCGGAACCTGCCCGCCCTCCGGGCCGTAAGCCACGTCGAAGGCACCGTTCTGCGCCGCCTGCGCGCCGTGAGCGAGGCCGGTGTCCTGCGCCGCCGGAGCGGCCTCCGTTGCGATGCGGGCCATGACGGCCTGGGCCGCGGCCACCGGCTCGACGCTCGGCTCGGTTGCCGGAACAACCGTTTCCGCAGCCGGTGCCTCGGCGCTCACCGGTACCTGTACCTGCACCGCGGGCTGCGCCTGGGCGCCCCAAGGGGCCGCGCCCTGCGGGGGCGTCTCGTGGAGCTGGGGGGCGTCGAAGTACTCGGGGCCGGTGGCCGGCGTGCCGGGCTGGCGTACCGGTGCGCCCGCGGGGCCGCGGTCGGCGAGGGAGCGGACCGGGCTTGCCGACGCGTCGGGGATCGGCGGGCCGAGGTGCAGCGGGCGGCGCGGCGCCACCGGCGTCGCCGCGGGCGTCGGGTTGGGAAGGCGGACGCCGCCGAGGTCGACCGAGCCGCTGTCGCGGCCCGCCGTCTCGTGCGGGCCCGGCTCGTGCACGGTCTCGACGACCGGCTCCGGCGCGGGCGGGGCGACCTCGTTGCCCCACGGGCTCTGGGCCCCCGGCAGCAGCAACAGGTCTTCGTCCTCGGCGGTGGTCTCGGAGAGGTAGGTGTACGCACCGTGCGCGTGGACGCCCGGCTGTTCCACCATGCCTGCGCTCTCCGGCAGTCCCTCGCCCGGGACCTGGCCGGTGTCGGTCATGCGTACCCCTCGCCCATCGGTTAGTGCTTCTTACGTCCAGCCCACCGGGAACGGCGCACCGACCGCCCCCGCAGTGAAGAACGAGCGTGCCTGCCCAGCGGCACGAACGACCCGTCCCTAAAAGGCGACAAAGCCATTCAGTGGCATTGTCCAGGCCGTTCCTTCGTCACGACAGGTTGATCCGTGACGACCCGCTGTGGACTGCGCCACGTTGCGCGTCCTCCGGTTCTGCCGTACCACACCCACCCCAAAAGGGGCGTGTTTTCCGGACATTGACGAACGAAGTGCCGGGTCACCCGGTGCGGTACAACGGTCGGCCAGCCTACCGCGAGCGGTACGACTACAGGATCACCGGGACGGCAGAAACCAGGATCACTGGGACGGCGCCTGGGTCACGATGCGCGCCCCCGGAGCATGCCGCTGAGCAGGAACGCGACACTCCGCTCCGTCTCCGTCCAGGCCCTGGTGTCGAGTTCGACGGACTGGATCAGAGCGCACTCCACCTGATAGCCGTGCTCGGTCAGGTCCCGGCCGACGAGTTCGGCCGCGTCGCGGGTTGCGGCGTGGGTGACGATGCGCTGCGGGCGGCGGTCCGCGACCGCGGAGACCACGGCCGCTCCCCCGCCGCCGACGCGGACGACGTCCGGCTCGGGGAGGTTCTCCAGGACGTGCGGGGCAGTTCCCTGCACGATCTGCAACTGGACGCCGAATTGCCGGGCGGCAGCGTCCGTGCGGGCGCAGGCCTCCAGCTCACGATCGACGGCGATGACGGCGGCTCCGGCGCGGGCGGCTTCGGTGGCGAAGGCTCCGCTGCCGCAGCCGATGTCCCACACGAGGTCCCCCACGCGCGGTCCCAGCCGGGCGAGTTGGGCGGCGCGGAGCAGATCCGTCTCGCCCTCGCCCAGCGGGCCGTCGTAGGCCTCGCCGGGCTGTGTCCAGCCGCGCGGCCCGGCTCCCGGGTCGCGCCCGGACAGCCAGCCGCCGCCCTCGCCGGGGACACCGGGGCCGGCGGGTCCGCCGATGACGATGACGACGTTCGGGTCGCGCCAGGTGTGGTCGGGGGCCTTGTCGGAGGTGACGACGGTGACCTGTTCGCGTTCGGTGCCCAGTTCCTCGCAGATGACGAAGGTGCGGTGGACGCCTTCCAGGAGGAGGCCGAGTTCGGCGGGGCCTGCGCCGGGTGAGGTGAGGACGGCGACTTTGGTGTGGGCGCGGCACACATTCACTGCGCGTCGCAGGGTGCGGCGGTGTGCGACGACCACCTGGGCGTCGTCCCAGGGCATACCCGCGCGAGCGAAGGCCGCGGCCACGGAGGAGACGGCGGGGACGACCTCGACCTCGAGGCCGAACTCGGGTGCGCGCAGCGTTCGTACGACGCCGAAGAATCCGGGGTCGCCGTCGGCCAGCACGACCGCGGTGCCGCGGTGGCCCGCGATGCGGCGGGCTGCGAGGGCGACGCTGCCGAGGCGGATGCGCTCGGCGGTGGGCGGCACTTCGGGCAGCGCCAGGTGGTGGGCGGCACCGGCCACCAGCGTGGCGGCGCCCAGGGCGGAGCGGGCCGCGGCGGTCAGGGGCGAGCCGTCCCAGCCGATCACCGTGACACGGTCGGCCATCGTCGTCGGTCTCCAGGGGTTTTGCGCAGGTCGGGCTCCGTGAGGGTACCTGGTGTCAGGTTTTGGCCCTCGAGCCCCCAGGGTTCAGTTCCAGTCGGTGAAGGTCGTGAAACCGCCGGTGTCGGCCAGTTGCTCGCTGACCCCGGCCAGGTCCTCCGGCAGCAGGCTCCAGACGATGACGTCGGTGCGGACGTCGGTCCATTCCCCGTCCCCGCCCCGGGTGCGCGCTATCCAGGCGTTGCGCAGGACGCCCTCGCTGATGCAGCCGATCTTCTGGGCCACCTGCTGGGAGGCGGTGTTGTCGGCAGCGGTGCGCAGTTCCAGGCGTTCGAACTTCCGGTCGTGGAAGAGCCACTGCGCGGTGGCGAGGGCCGCCTCGGAGGCGTAGCCCTCACCGCGGGCCCAGGGGGCGACGACGTAGGCGATCTCACTGGAGCGGACACGCCAGTCCGTGTTCTGCAAGTGCACGATGCCGACGAGGCGCTGGGTGAGGAACTCGGTGACGGCGAAGACGATGCCGCGGCCCTCGGCACGTTCGGCAGGGGCGAGTTGGGTGATCCAGTTGCGGGCGTCGGCCTCGGTGTAGGGCTGCGGCACGGAGGTCCAGGCGGTGATCTGCTCGTCGTTCATCATCTCGGCCAGCGCGCTCACGTCGTCCTCGTCGAAGGGCCGCAGCACCAACCGCTCCGTGCTGATGGAGATGTTGGGGAAGGTGCTAGTCATGCGCCGCTCCGTAACCTTCGGAAAACTTCAGGGCCTGCTGAACTGCCCAGCATGCAGCATCGAGGCACTGAACTGCACGACGGGGTCCACTCGCGGTGAGCAAGTGGACCCCGTGCGTGGCGATACGCCGTATACGCGCAGTCGGCCGAAGGCTCAGAAGGACGGAATGACCGATCCCTGGTACTTGTCCTCGATGAACTTCTTCACCTCGGGCGAGGTGAGGAGCTTGGCGAGCTTCTTCACGCGCGGGTCCTTCTCGTTGCCCTTCTTCACCGCCAGGAAGTTGCCGTACGGGCTGTTCTTCGCGGACTCCAGGACGAGGGCCTCCTTGGCGGGCTTGATGCCGGCGGAGATGGCGTAGTTGCCGTTGACGACCGCGGCGTCCACGTCGTCCAGGGAGCGCGCGGTCTGGGCAGCCTCGACCTCCTTGAACTTGAGGCCCTTGGGGTTCTTGGTGATGTCCTGCGGGGTCGCTTCGTTGCCCACGCCGTCCTTGAGCGTGATGAGCCCGTTGGCCGCGAGCAGCTTCAGGGCGCGGGCCTCGTTCACGGCGTCGTTCGGGACGGCGATCGTCGCACCGCTCTTGAGGGCGTCGGCCTTCTTGACCTTGTGGGAGTAGAGGCCGAGCGGCTCCAGGTGCACCGTGACGACGGGCACGATGTGGGTGCCGCGCTTCTTGTTGAAGTCGTCGAGGTACGGCTGGTTCTGGAAGTAGTTGGCGTCCACCGAGCCGTCTTCGGTCGCAGTGTTCGGCACGATGTAGTCCTGGAACTCCTTGACCTCCAGGTCGAGTCCGGCCTTCTTCGCCAGGTTCTTCTTGACGAAGTCGAGGATCTCGGCGTGCGGGGTCGGGCTCGCGGCGACGACCAGCGGTCCGCTGTAGTCGGAGGAGCTCGAGGCGGAGTCCGAGCCCGAGCCGCAGGCGGTGAGCCCGAAGGTGAGGGCTCCGGCGGCGAGGACGGCAGTGGTGAGCTTTGCGGTGTTACGCACGAAAAGTGCCTTTCCTGATGGGTGCAGCGACCCCGCGATTGGTGGTGCGGGGAGTCTGTGAGGGGGTTACGCGACCTTGCCGACGTCGGCCGTCGCAGGCTCCTCGGGCTTGAGCAGGCGGAGCCTGGGCGCCGCGCCGGAGTGCCCGCCGCGCCGGTGCAGGGAGCGGGCCGCGTAGTCGCCGGCGAACTGGATGACCGAGATGACGACGGCCAGGATCGCCACGGTGATCCACATGAGCTCGGTCTCGAAGCGCTGGTAGCCGTAGCGGATGGCGATGTCGCCGAGGCCGCCGGCGCCGACCGTGCCGGCCATCGCGGAGTAGCCGATGAGGGCGACGATCGTGGTGGTGGTGCTGGAGATCAGCGAGGGCAGCGACTCGGGTACGAGGACCTTGCGCACGACGGTCCAGGTGTTGCCGCCCATCGACTGCACCGCCTCGACGAGCCCGCCGTCCACTTCGCGGACAGCCGTCTCGACAAGGCGCGCGAAGAACGGGATCGCCCCGATGGCGAGCGGCACGATGGCGGCCTCGCGGCCGATGGTCGTGCCGGTGATCCAGCGGGTGAAGGTCATCAGGGCGACCATGAGGATGATGAACGGCATCGAGCGGGCGACGTTCACGATCTGCCCGATGACCTTGTTGGCGAAGACGTTCTGCAGCAGTCCGCCCCGGTCCGTGAGGACGAGCAGGATGCCGAGCGGAAGCCCGCCGACGACGGCGATCAGCGTGGACCAGCCGACCATGTAGAGGGTGTCCCAACACGCCTGGGACAGCAGGGGCTGCATTTCGGACCAGGTCACAGCTCGGCGCCTTCCGTCAGCAGTACGGGCTCCTGGCCCAACACGTCGATCTGCAGGCCCTGTTCGCGCAGGAAGCCGATCGGCACGACGTTGTCCTCGTAGCGGCCGGGCAGTTCGAGGCGCATCCGGCCGACCTGGAGTCCGCCGACGGTGTCGATGGCGGCGCCCAGGATCGAGATGTCGATGTTGTAGGTGCGCGAGAGCTGCGAGATGACGGGCTGGGTGGCGGCCTCGCCCTGGAAGGTCACGTCGACGACGGTGCGGTCGGCGTCGGTGGCCTCGCCGGCCACCGGGAAGAGAGCGGAGGCCAGCTCGGAGCCCGGCGTCGCGAGCAGTTCGCTCACCGTCCCGGACTCGACGATGCGCCCCTTCTCCATCAGCGCCGCCGAGTCGCAGATCGACTTCACGACGTCCATCTCGTGGGTGATGAGCAGGACGGTCAGACCCAGCTGCCGGTTCAGGTCGCGCAGCAGCTGAAGGATGGAGCGGGTGGTCTCCGGGTCGAGGGCGCTGGTCGCCTCGTCGGACAGCAGGACCTTGGGGTCGCCGGCCAGGGCGCGGGCGATGCCGACGCGCTGCTTCTGGCCGCCTGAGAGCTGGGCGGGGTAGGCCTTGGCCTTGTCCGCAAGGCCCACCAGGTCCAGCAGCTCGAGTGCCTTGCGGGAGCGCTCCTTGCCGGACTTGCCGAGGATCTCGAGCGGCAGCTCGACGTTGTCCTGGACCGTCCGCGAGGACAGCAGGTTGAAGTGCTGGAAGACCATGCCGATACGGCTGCGGGCCTGGCGCAGCTCCCGGCCGGCGCGGGGGCCGCGCCCCGCCAGGGCGGTGAGGTCCTGACCGGCGACGGTCACCGTCCCGGCGGTGGGCCGTTCCAGCAGGTTGACGCAGCGGATGAGCGAGGACTTGCCGGCGCCGGACTGGCCGATGACGCCGTACACCTCGCCCTCGCGGACGTGCAGGTCGACGCCGTCCAGGGCGGTGACCTCACGGCCGCGCGAGCGGTCGGCCCCATATATTTTCGTCAGGCCTGAAGTCGTGATCACTGGGTTTCCGTCACTGTCGAGTACGCGGGCGTGGGTGTGCCCTGGTACGGAAGGGAAAGTCATGCGCGGGCAGCTCGGTCACGTACGGGATTCATGGCGTACGGACATGCCGCGGCAGCTCGCTTCGGGGCGCGAGGCTCAGGGGTGGTGCAGGGGCCCTCTAGAAGGCGCGCATTCGACACATACAACGAGCACCGGGCGTCATGGTCGCCTCGGTCGCAAGGGTGCGGCAGCTCGTCGTGGTCATGAGATCAGTAAAGCAGACGTATCGGAGCGGCCAAGAACCGCTGTCCACATGACGGACAGTGGTGGACAGGTGCCGGCCGCGCACCGGGATCTCCGCTCCTGGGTCGGTGACCAGTGCCGACAAGGCCGGGAGGTCCTTGACCACCAGGACGCCGGCCGGCTCATGAGCCTCGTACGTTGTGGTCAAGGCCACGGTGGCCATGGACTGCCCGGGCCGGGCGCAGCAGGTCTTTTGGTCCGTATTAAGGTCGCTGCATGCTTGATGCCCTGACGCTGGCGACCGGCGTCGCCGCGCTGCTGCTCGCCGCCTGGTGCGGGTGGGCCGCCTATCGCGACCAGCCGACGAAGGACTGGCACTTCATCGGCATGGGCGTGGTGTCGCTGCTGGCCGTGGTGCAGCTGGTGATCGGGATCGTGCAGCTGGCGCGGGGCGAGAAGCCGGAGCAGGGCACGACGATCTTCGTGGCGTATCTGCTGGGCGCGTTCGCGTGTGTGCCGGCGGCGGGCTTCATGTCACTGGCGGAGCGCACCCGTTGGGGTTCGGTGACGGTGGCCGCCGGCGGTATCGTCCTGGCCGTTCTCGAAGTGCGGCTCTACGACATCTGGGGAGGCTGAGGTGACCTCGGTGCAGGAGAAGCCCACGAGGACGCGGCTGATCAGCGGGCCGGGCATGCTGCTCGTGTGGTTCTACGGCGTCATGGTCGTCGGGGCCGTTTCACGCTCCGTGTTCCAGATCGCGACCGAGTTCGACCGGGCGCCGCTCGCCTACTCGCTGTCCGCCGTCGCGGGTGTCGTCTATGGCTTCATCACCTACTCGCTGGTCCGCGGCGGCGAGCGGGCCCGCAAGGCGGCACAGTGGTGCTGCGCCGCCGAACTCGCGGGTGTGCTGATCGTCGGTACGTGGACGCTGGTCGAGCCGTCCGCCTTCCCCGACGCGACGGTCTGGTCGGACTACGGCATGGGGTACGTCTTCATCCCCGTACTGCTGCCGCTGTCCGCGCTGTACTGGCTGCGCAGGAACCGCACCGTCACGCAGTAGCCACGTACGCCTCGGCCGGCTTCTCCAGGACGATCATCGGTACCCCGTCGTTGCCCTGCGACGTGCCCACGGCCTGGTAGCCCACCCGGCGGTACAGGCGCAGGTTGCCCTCGCTGCGGTGGCCGGTGTGGAGGCGGAACACCTTTGCGCCACGCTCCCCGGCCAGCGCCGACTCGGCCGCGCGCAGCAGCCGCGCGCCGATGCCGTGCCCCTGGAGGCGGGGGTGGACGCAGAGCTTGCCGATGGAGGCGGAGCCGTCCTCGGTGACGCGGCCGCGGACCGAGCCGACGACCTCCTCGCCGAGCCGCGCCACGAAGACGCAGTCGGCGGCCACCTCCTGGCGGACCGAGTCCAGGCTCTGGACGAGCGGGTCGATGCGGTAGTTGCCGTACAGCGCCGCCTCGCTCTGGAAGCACAGGTACTGGAGCCTGAAGATCTGCTCTGCATCCTGCTCGGTCGCCACCGAGATGGTCACGCTCATGCCCATGTGCGCACGCCTCCCGCTCACCTGATCGCCACGTTGTCCCTCACTCCTATCCCCGCGGTTCGCGGGCCGCAACCTCCGGCGAGAGCAAACGACGGAGACATCCCAGGCATCTGGAACGTTCCGGACCGAGACTCCCCTGTGAGATACCCAACTCCCCCGCGATTTCCCGGTATGTCAGGTCCTTCGGGGACAGCAGGGCCTCCATCAGGCTGGGGCAGCGGCCGGGCAGGCGGCGGACGGCGTCCCGCAGGGCCCGGCGGCGGGCCGCCGCGAGGGCCAGCTGTTCGGGGTCGCGGTCGATGTCGTCGGCCGGCTCGATGTCGTACGGCCGTTCGTGGCGGGTCGTACGGCGGGTGCGGCGCGCCTCGGAGCGGACGGCGCTGCGCAGCCAGCGCTGGGGGTCGGGGGGCGGGCCGTCCGCCTCGAGATGTTCCAGGAGGCGGAGCCAGACCGCCTGTTCCAGGTCACCCGGCTCGGTTCCGGAGGCATGGGCCTCCGCGGAGGCCTCGGCGGTGAGCAGCGGGCGCAGAGCGGCAACCAGGTCGTGCGTCATATGCGGTTCGACGCGGCCGTCCGGGCCCGAGTTGCCCGGACGGCCGACTGTTCACCCCAACCGGGGCCAGGGGCTCAGCCGTTGACGAAGTCCTCGCGGGCCAGCAGTCCGGTGTCGGCGTTGTCCGTGAAGACGCCGTCGATGCCGGTGGCGAAGTAGGTCTTGAAGGCACCGAAGGGGTCGCCGTACGCGTCCACGGCCGTGCCCTTGCGGTACTCCGCCGGCAGGAAGGGGTTCTCGTTGCGCATGGTGTACGGGTGCAGGATCAGGCCGACCTTGTGCGCGTCGGAGACGAGGGTGGTCGGCTTGTCGAGGCTGCCGTCCGCCTTCTTCGTGATGATCAGGTCGAGGGTCGGGCCGAGGCCCTGCGCGTAACCGGCTATCTCCCTGAGGCCCTTCGGGGTGATCAGGTCGGCAACGGTGCGCGGGTCGCCCGCCTCGACGAAGTCCCAGGGGCGGCTGGTCGCGGCGGACAGGAGCACCACCAGCGGGTTGTCGACCAGCTTGTTCAGGCGCTGGATGCTGCTCGGCTCGAAGGACTGCAGGATGACCGGCGAGTTCCGCTTGTCCTTGCCGTACTTGTGCAGCAGCTTGGCGACCCTCTCCTCCAGGCCCAGGCCCAGCTTGCGGAAGTAGGTGGGGTGCTTGGTCTCCGGGTAGATCCAGACCTGCTTGCCGCGCTTGCGGGTCTGCTCGTCCTGCCACTTCAGGACCTCTTCGAAGGTGGGGATCTCCCAGCGGCCGTTGTAGAGGGTGTTGTGCGGGCGGTTGGCCGGAATGCGCTCGATCGCGCGCAGCGTCTTCAGCTCCGCAAGGGTGAAGTCCTCGGTGAACCAGCCGGTGGTGGACACACCGTCCAGCACCTTGGTGGTCTTGCGGTCGGCGAACTCGGGATGGTCGGCGACGTTGGTCGTGCCGCCGATCTCCGGCTCGTGCCGGCAGACCAGATGGCCGTCCTTGGTGGGCACCAGGTCGCCGGCCTCGACGACGTCGGCGCCCAGGTCGAGGGCCAGGTTGTACGAGCCGAAGGTGTGCTCCGGCCGGTAGCCGCTGGCTCCGCGGTGGCCGATGATCGTCGGCTTGGGCAGGCTCTTCAGCCCGCCGTTCCCGTAGCCGGCGCCCGCGGCTCTCGCCGTACCGGACAGGCCGAGTACGGCTCCGCCCGCCCCCAGTACCGCCGCGCCGAGGAGCGCCCGTCGTCCGGTGCCGCCTGTCTGCTCGTTCTCCTGCGTTCCCATGAGCGCCTCCCCTGACGTCGGCTCGATCTGTTCTCTCAGCGGGCCGATCGTAGGTGCGTGGACATGACGCGAGGGAGGCGTTGGCCGGAACATGCGGGTGACTCGGGATGTCACATGAGGTCGTACGGGAAAGGAGGTCCGACGAGCCGTCCGGCGGCCCCTGCGGCTCGCCCGTTCGGCGGCGCGACCTCCGTCACATAGTTCCGGGCTGTTACCGGCAGGCAACGTCGCGTCACCGCAGGTAAACCCGCGTCAACACTGCGTAAGACCTCGGTGAACCCGATGTGCAAGACCCCGGGAACCGCGAGTATCGTCCTCACCTGCACAGACTCATACCGAATCCCTTGACACCGGAGGGCCCGTTGTCCCGCTTCGCGCTCATCAAGGCAGTGCTCGGACCGATCATGCGCCTGATGTTCCGCCCACAGGTGGAGGGCGCGGAGCACATCCCGGGTGACGGTCCGGTCATCCTGGCCGGCAACCACCTGACCTTCATCGACTCGATGATCCTGCCGCTCGTGTGCGACCGGCAGGTGTTCTTCATCGGCAAGGACGAGTACGTCACCGGCAAGAGCCTCAAGGGCCGGCTCATGGCCTGGTTCTTCACCGGCGTCGGCATGATCCCGGTGGACCGCGACGGCGGCCGGGGCGGCGTCGCCGCGCTGATGACCGGGCGGCGGGTGCTGGAGGAGGGGAAGGTCTTCGGGATCTACCCCGAGGGCACGCGGTCGCCCGACGGGCGGCTGTACCGGGGGCGTACCGGTATCGCGCGGCTGACGCTGATGACGGGGGCGCCTGTTGTTCCCTTCGCGATGATCGGGACGGACAAGTTGCAGCCGGGCGGTGCGGGTATCCCCCGTCCCGGGAAGGTCACTGTTCGGTTCGGTGAGGCCATGGAGTTCTCGCGATACGACGGTATGGACCGGGACCGGTATGTGCTGCGGGCCGTTACCGACTCCGTGATGGCTGAGGTCATGCGGCTGTCCGGGCAGGAGTACGTGGACATGTATGCGACCAAGGCCAAGGCTGCATAAGGGTTCGTTGTCGGGCGCGGGCTTGTGGGGGTTGCTCGCGCAGTTCCCCGCGCCCCTTAGGGGGCGGTGTCCAGCCGTTGGCCTCGCAGCATGAACCATGCCGCAACTGCCGTCGCAAGAAGTACGGCTGCCCCTGCCCCCGCCGCGATCCCGAGGCCGTCGACGAAAGCCCCTTGCGCCGACGACAGCAGCTCCCGCGCAGGTTCCGCCGGCATTCCACGCGCCGCCTCCACCGCGCCGCCCAGTGATTCGTGCGCCCCCTCCGGCGTACCGGACGGAGCGGCGAAGCCGCGGTATACGCCCGTCACGATCGAGCCGAGTACGGCGATTCCCAGGGCCGCGCCCAGTTCGTATGCCGTTTCCGATACGGCTGAGGCGGCGCCCGCCTGTTCCTTCGGTACGGAGGAGAGGATGACGTCGGCCGTCACCGTGAAGGAGAAGCCGGCGCCCACTCCGACGACCAGGAGCACGGTGCCGAGGAGCGGGTAGCCGGTCGACTGGTCGATCACGGTCAGGGCCGCCAGGGCGAGGCCCACCGCTGCCAGACCGCCCGCTACGACCGCCCGCACGGAGAAACGGCGGGCCGCGCGTCCGGCGACGAGGCCCGCGGCCACCGCGCCCACCGCGGCGGGCAGTTCGGCCAGGCCGGCCTCGAACGGGCGCCTGCCCTGCACGAGTTGCAGGTACTGGGAGAGGAAGAAGACCAGGCCGGACAGTCCGAGGATGGTCAGCAGGTCGGCCAGGACCGCGGCGCTGAAGCCGCGGTTGCGGAACAGACGCATGTCCAACAAGGGGCTGGGGAGCGTGAGTTGGCGGCGGATGAACCAGTACAGGGCCGCCGCGCCCAGTGCGCCCGTGGCGAGCGTGGGCCACTGGAAGCCGTGTGTCGCGGCCTCCTTGACCGCGTAGACGATGCCGATCACACCGACCAGGGACAGGGCGACGCTGGTCAGGTCCCACGGGCCCGGGTTCGGGTTGCGGGACTCGGGCAGCGTGCGGATGCCGACGAGGACCAGGACCACCATCACCGGCAGGTTGATCAGGAAGACCGAGCCCCACCAGAAGTGTTCGAGGAGGAAGCCTCCTGCGATCGGGCCTATTGCCGTGCCCGCGGACGCGGTTGCGCCCCAGATTCCGACGGCCAGGCTGCGTTCGCGCGGGTCGTGGAAGAGGTTGCGGATCAGGGCGAGGGTGGCGGGCATGAGGGTGGCGCCCGCGACGCCGAGCAGGGCGCGGGCGAGGATCATCAACTCCGGTGTCGTTGCGTAGGCGTTGAGGATCGATATCGCGCCGAACGCCGTGGCGCCGACCAGGAGGATCCGCTTGCGGCCGATGCGGTCGCCGAGGCTGCCCATCGACACCAGCAGGCCCGCGATGACGAAGGAGTAGACGTCTCCGATCCAGAGGAGCTGGGTGCCGGACGGCTTCAGGTCCTCGCTGATATAGGGGGTCGCGAGACCGAGGACGGTCGCGTCGACGGCCACCAGCAGCACGGCGAGCACCAGGACGGAGAGCGCGAGCCAGCGGCCCGGGCGCTTCACCGCCTCGGTCGTGGTCGCCGGCTGCAGGGTGCTGGTCATGGTTCCTCTCTCCGTAGCGCGCCGCCGAGCAGCAGCTCGGCGACCATGTGGGTGAAGTCCTTGGGGGCGACGCGGCCGTCCTGCATGGCCCAGGCGCACGAGGCGATCAGGCCGTAGAGCGCCTCCGTGAGCCAGACAGGGCTGAGATCGATACGGAACTCGCCTGCTTGCTGACCGCGCACGAACACCGCGCCGATGCGGGTGTCGAGCCGCAACCAGCCGGCGTGCTGGTCGGATTCCCAGAGCTGGTGCTCGCCGTACAGGAAGGCGAGCAGGCCGGCGGCGGGCTGGATCTCGCCCACCAGCCTGCGCACGGCCTCGCTCGCGGATCCCTCGTCCAGCCGGGCCGCGTCGAGGGCCGCCTCGCACTCCGCGATGCCGAGCGACTCGAGCGCCCGTACCAGCGCGTCACGGCCCGCGAAGTGGCGGTGCAGCGTGGCGCGGCTGATCCCGGCGGCCTTGGCGACCTCGTCCATCGTCGCAGTGGATTTGCGGGTCAGCAGGGCTGCGGCGGTGCGCAGTACGTGGTCACGATCAACGGCCATGAGACAACAGTAGCGCATGTGAGACATTGATGTCTCATTGTGGGCGCGTACGTCTCACAGGGGTGAGGGGTTCCTGCCGGTTGTTCAGTGCCAGGGCAGCTGTCCGCGCCGCGCCCAGTAGGCCTGCGGCTCCTCGACCAGTTCGGCCAGGCGGGCCAGCTGGTCCTCGTCCAGGTCCACGACCGCCGCGTGCAGGTTGGAGGCGAGCTGGGTGACGGTCGCCGCGCCGGAGAGGACGACTCCGGCCCAAGGCTGCCGCAGGATCAGGGCGAGGGCGACCGCGTCGCAGCCGAGAGACGTTTCTGCGGCTACGGCCTTCAGCGCGTCCGGTGCGTACGGGTCCGCGAGACGGCCGTTGGCCATGCCCTCCTTGACGATCACCGTGAGTCCGGCGTCGTGCGCCTCGGCGAGGGCGGGGGCGGCCGAGGTCTCCAGGGCGTTGTAGGTGGACTGGACGGTACGGAAGAGGGGCTCGCCGTCGACCGTCACGGCGAGGGCGGCGCGGATCGCGTCGGCCTGGGCCGGGCCGCTGGTGGAGAAGCCGATGCTGGTGCCCTGGGCGGCCGCCTCCGCCAGTTTGGCGTGGAGTTCCTTGTCGGTGAGGGCCGGGCTGTCCGGGGTCACCGAGTGGATCTGGTAGAGGTCGAGGCGGTCGCCGAGCAGTTCGGCGGTCTCGGCGCGCTGGCGCTCGTAGGTCCGGAGGCTGTGGTCCTTGACCTCGTGCGTCTCGGCGTCCGCCGACCAGCCGGCGGTGTAGGTGTAGCCCCACTTGCTGCCGATGACCACGTCGTCGATGTCCGGGCGGGCGTTCAGCCAGTCGGCGAGGAACTCCTCGGAGCGGCCGTAGGAGCGGGCCACGTCGAAGTAGCGGACGCCCTGGGCGTGGGCGGCGTCGAGGAGTTCGTGGGTACGGGTGCGCATCGCTTCGGCGCTGCGGTTCTCTCCGAGGTCGTGGTCCCGGCCGAGATTGATGTAGCCCGGACGGCCGACGGCGGCGAGACCCAGTCCGATGTGAGCGGTGGGCGTGGTCGCGTGGGCCAGGCGGCTGAAGGGCATCGAGGCTCCCTGCACGATCGGCGGAGGAGATCCCGCACCACAAGGAGGGGATCTCGCACCAATCTACCCAGCCTCGTGCGCTTCAGCCCGCCCTAAATGCAGCGCGGTACGAAGGCGGGGTCGGCCGGCCCGTCGTGCTCCAGGGCGTTGAACACCCACTGCTCGACCAGGGGCGACTTGGGCGCCTGGTCGTGCTCGGTGGTGTCGAGCGGGCAGCGGTCCTGGAGGAGGACGTTGGTCACGTACGAGTCCGGTCCCTTGAGGAAGGCGCTGGTGTACGGCACCACGACCTCGTCGTACTTGGTGGCGATCGCCGTGTAGTCGGGGCCCACCGGGGTCTCCGGGGCGGAGTTGAGCTTCTGCAGGAAGTCCGAACCGGCGGTCTGGTCGACGCAGGACGGGCAGACGGTGGCGCCGGCCGCGAGGGCGAGCGGGTTGGTGGTGCCGTGGTTGGAGGGCACGATGCCGACGAGGTCGTCGACCTTGGTCGCGCCGCCGAGGAACTTCACGTAGTAGCGGGGCATCATGCCGCCCTGGCTGTGCCCGACGATGTCGACCTTCTTGGCGCCGGTCGCGCCGAGCACGGCGTTCACGAAGTCCCGCAGCTCGGCCGCCGAGTCGGGGATCGGAGCGGTCTCCAGGCCGCCGTACTCGAAGGAGAAGACGCAGTAACCGGCCTGCGCCAGCGCAGGCGAGAGGGTCAGCCAGTTCTCGTACGAGGTCTTGAAGGTGCCGTTCACCAGGACCACCGGCTGCGGATGGGCCGAGTCCGGCTTGCAGGACCAGTCGTTCGCGCCGGGCGGCGGAGTGTCGGCGGCGCCTGCGGGGGCCGTGAGCCCGAAGGCGCACAGCGCCGCTATGGCGGTGACGGCGAGAAGGCGGATTGTTCGTCTTGTACGTCGTGCGCGCATGACGTCCCTTTCATGCTCGGCTCCGGTCGACCGGTGTTCGGCATTGTCGACCGAGTAACCGGAATGCTTACCTCCAAGCAAGGGCGAGTCAAGGTTTCGGCCACTGGCCGAATCTCATCTGTTACCAAGCGGTCCGGACAGCGCGAAGGGCCCGGACGGGATGTCCGGGCCCTGCTGCTCGCTGCGGTGCGGCCGTCAGGCCTGCTTGGCCGTGGCCCACGCGTGCTGTGCCGCCACGTCCGTCTTGACCTCGGCGAGCTGGACGGCGACCGCGCTGGGCGCCGTGCCGCCGCGGCCGTTGCGGGAGGCCAGGGCGCCCGGCACGTTCAGGACCGTCCGTACCTCGGGGGTCAGGTGGGCGGAGATCTTGGCGAACTGGTCGTCCGTCAGCTCGTCCAGTTCCTTGCCCTCGGCCTCGGCCGCCTTCACGCACTCGCCGGCTACCTCGTGCGCCACCCGGAAGGGGACGCCCTGCTTGACCAGCCACTCGGCGATGTCGGTGGCGAGGGAGAAGCCGGCCGGGGCCAGTTCCTCCATGCGCTCCCGGTGCACGGTGAGCGTCGCCATCATGCCGGTGAAGGCCGGGAGCAGGAGCTCCAGCTGGTCGATGGAGTCGAACACCGGCTCCTTGTCCTCCTGGAGGTCGCGGTTGTACGCGAGCGGGAGGGCCTTGAGCGTGGCCATCAGGCCGGTCAGGTTGCCGATCAGGCGGCCGGACTTGCCTCGCGCAAGCTCCGCGATGTCCGGGTTCTTCTTCTGCGGCATGATCGACGAGCCCGTGGAGAACGCGTCGTGCAGGGTCACGAAGGAGAACTCCTTCGTGTTCCAGATGATGATCTCCTCGGCGATCCGGGAGATGTTGACCCCGATCATCGCCGTGATGAAGACGAACTCCGCCACGAAGTCGCGGGACGCCGTGCCGTCGATGGAGTTGCCGACGCTGCCGTGCTCGAAGCCGAGGTCCTTCGCCACCGCCTCGGGGTCCAGACCGAGGCTGCTGCCCGCGAGGGCGCCCGAGCCGTACGGCGAGACCGCCGTCCGCTCGTCCCACTGGCGCAGGCGCTCCGCGTCCCGGGACAGGGACTGGACGTGCGCGAGGACATGGTGGGCGAACAGGACCGGCTGGGCGTGCTGGAGGTGGGTACGGCCGGGCATCGCCACGTCCGGGTGCGCCTCCGCCAGGCCGATCAGGGCGTCCTGGAGGTCGGCGATCAGGCCGCCGATGGTGCGGGCGTGGTCGCGCAGACACATGCGAAAGAGGGTCGCGACCTGGTCGTTGCGGGAGCGGCCGGCGCGGAGCTTGCCGCCGAGGTCCGGGCCGAGGCGCTCCAGGAGGCCGCGCTCCAGGGCGGTGTGGACGTCCTCGTCGGCGATCGTGCCGACGAACTCGCCCGACGCCACGTCCGCCTCGAGCTGGTCCAGGCCCTCGATCATCCGGGTCAGCTCGTCGTCCGTGAGCAGGCCCGCCTTGTTCAGCACGCGCGCGTGGGCACGCGATCCCGCGATGTCGTACGGCGCCAGCCGCCAGTCGAAGTGGACGGACGCGGACAGCTTCGCCAGGGCCTCGGAGGGGCCGTCGGCGAACCGGGCGCCCCAGAGCCGGACGTCACCGCTGTTGCTGCTCACTTGCGTTGCTCCTAGGGAGGTCGGTCGGTGTTATGCCAGGTCCCGCTTGGCAGCGATCTTCGACGACAGACTGTAGATGTCGATGAAGCCCTTGGCCGCGGCCTGGTCGAAGGTGTCACCAGTGTCGTACGTCGCGAGGTTGAAGTCGTAGAGCGACGTGTCGGAGCGGCGGCCCGTCACGACCGCGCGGCCGCCGTGCAGGGTCATCCGGATGTCGCCGTTGACGTGCTGGTTCGCCTCGTCGATGAAGCCGTCCAGGGCGCGCTTGAGCGGGGAGAACCACTGGCCGTCGTAGACGAGTTCGCCCCAGCGCTGCTCCACCTGCCGCTTGTAGCGGGCGAGTTCGCGCTCGACGGTGACGTTCTCCAGCTCCTGGTGGGCCGTGATGAGGGCGATCGCGCCCGGGGCCTCGTACACCTCGCGGGACTTGATGCCGACGAGGCGGTCCTCGACCATGTCGATGCGGCCGATGCCCTGGGCGCCGGCGCGCTCGTTGAGCTGCTGGATGGCCTGCAGGACGGTGACGGGCCTGCCGTCGACGGCGACCGGGACGCCCTGTTCGAAGGTGATGATCACCTCGTCGGCGTCGCGCGGGGCCGCCGGGTTCGAGGTGTACTCGTAGATGTCCTCGATCGGGGCGTTCCAGATGTCCTCCAGGAAGCCCGTCTCGACCGCGCGCCCGAAGACGTTCTGGTCGATGGAGTACGGGGACTTCTTGGTGGTCGCGATCGGGAGCTGCTTCTCCTCGCAGAAGGCGATCGCCTTGTCGCGGGTCATCGCGTAGTCGCGGACCGGGGCGATGCACTTGAGGCCGGGGGCGAGGGCGACGATGCCGGCCTCGAAGCGGACCTGGTCGTTGCCCTTGCCGGTGCAGCCGTGGGCGACCGTGGTGGCGCCGTGCTTCTGGGCGGCGGCGACGAGGTGCTTGACGATCGTCGGCCGGGAGAGGGCGGAGACCAGCGGGTAGCGGTCCATGTAGAGGGCGTTGGCCTTGATCGCCGGGAGGCAGTACTCCTCGGCGAACTCGTCCTTGGCGTCGGCCACTTCGGCTTCCACGGCGCCGCAGGCGAGGGCGCGCTTGCGGATGACGTCCAGGTCCTCGCCGCCCTGGCCGACGTCGACCGCGACGGCGATGACCTCTGCGCCCGTCTCCTCGGCGATCCAGCCGATGGCGACGGAGGTGTCCAGACCGCCTGAGTAGGCGAGTACGACGCGCTCGGTCACGGGGTTCTCCTCACACCGCATTCACTGACATGCATGAGTATGCAGCCCTTTGCATGATTCGTCAATCAGGGTCGGGCGTGGAGAAGTTTTGAAGGGCGCTTGAACGGATGAAACCGCTTACCCGTACTTCCCCCCGAACGCCGGCGCCGCGTTTGTAAACCCACTCCTGACCCAAGTGAGGCATCCGCATGTCCAGGGCTCTTCCGAAGTACAACAAGCGTCGCGTCGCGATCATCGGCGGCGCTGCCGCCGTGGCGCTGTCCGGCGCGGTGATCGCCGGTTCCGCCCTCGCCGGTACGCCGTCCAAGAGCAGCGGGAACAACGCCCGGACCCTGGCCGCGTCCCCCGGCACCATCACCTGCGCGGACGTCGCCTCGAAGCTCCCGGCGATCCCGGCCTCCGCCCAGGCCGAGGTCACCCGCAACCTGACCCTCCTGCAGACCCAGATCGACGAGGCCAACAAGCGGCTGGTCGACATGGTGGGCCAGGGCGGACCGAACTTCGTGAACAACGCCATCCTGGGCCCGCTCAAGGACAAGCGCGTGGCCACGATCAACCGCATCGCGACCGCCATCGGCCGTACGGCGGCCAAGCCGACCGGCCTGGATACCCTGGCACCGTGCACGCTGAACGCCGGCGGCGCGGGCTCTGGCAGTGCGAACACGGGCAACGCGAACACGGGCGGCAACGCCGCGAGCTCCGCCACGCCCGGCGCGGCCGCCTCCGCCGCGGCGAGCGGGCAGTCCGGCACGGGCTCCGGCTCCTCCGCCGCCGCCGCCGGCACCATCACCTGCCCGGACGTCGCCTCGAAGCTCCCCGCGATCCCCGCCTCCGCCCAGGCCGAGGTCACCCGCAACCTGACCCTCCTGCAGACCCAGATCGACGAGGCCAACAAGCGGCTGCAGTCGACGGTCGGCCAGGGCGGCCCGAACTTCGTGCAGAACGCGATCCTCGGCCCGCTGGCCGACAAGCGGAAGTCGACCGTCGACCGCATCGCGATCGCCATCGGCCGCACCTCGGCCAAGCCGACCGGCCTGGACTCCCTGGCCGCCTGCACGCTCACCAAGTAAGGGGCGTGACAGGCGCTGTGGCCGCCCCGATTCAGCGCCGGCCGGGGCGGCCACGGCCGGAGTCCGACGAGACGAACGGAGGCCGGCAAGCGGAGGTCGCAATTCCTTAGACAGGCGAAAGGTTTGCGTCCATAATCGTCTGACGTGGGAAAGACTCATGAACGCATAGACGGCAGGCTGCGCACCTTCATCGAGGCGCAGCCGATCTTCTTCACCGCGACCGCGCCCCTCTCCGGCGACGGCACGGTCAACCTCTCCCCCAAGGGCCTCAAGGGCTCCTTCGCGGTGCTCGACGAACTCACCGTGGCCTACCTGGACTTCGCCGGATCCAACGCGGAGACGATCGCGCATCTGCGGGAGAACGGGCGGATCACGCTGATGTGGTGCGCCTTCCAGGGCCCGCCGAACATCGTGCGGGTGCACGGGCGCGGGGAGGCCGTCTTCCGGGACGACCCCCGCTTCAAGGAGCTGCTCACCCGTTTCCCGGACATCGATCCCACCCCTCACGGCCTGCGCGCGATCATCGTGGTGACGGCCGAACTCGTCCGCGACTCCTGTGGATACGCGGTTCCCTTCATGACGTACGACGAGGACCGCGACCTGCACGGCAAGCGGTTCACGCGCGAGGACGACGCGTCGCTCAGCGAGTACTTCGCCAAGAAGGAGCACATCGCCACGAGCCTGGATGGCCTACCCGGGCTGCCGTTGCCGCTGCCCCCGTCTACGGTCTGAGCCATGCGATCAGCTCTCGCCGCCGGCGCCCTGGTGTCCGCTTCACTACTGGTCCTCGGTGCCGTGCCGGCCGCGTCGGCCGCCGGGGCGCCCCTTCCCGCCCGGATGGCCGACACGGGTGGCGGTACGCAGCTGATCACCGCCGTGGCCTCGAGGGCGAGCGCGACGACCGGCACGGTCACCTGGTGGGACCTGCGCGGCGGCCATTGGGTGAAGGCCGGTTCGGCGTCCGCGCGGTTCGGGGCGAAGGGGCTCGTGGAGGGTGCGTCCCGCAAGCAGAACACGAACACGACTCCGACCGGGCTGTACGACCTGCCGTACGCCTTCGGCATCAAGGCCGCGCCGAGCGGGACCCGGTACAAGTACCGTGCCGTGAAGCAGAGTTCGTGGTGGTGCGAGGACAACGCGTCGAGTTCCTACAACCGTTGGACCGATCCGCGTCCGGCCGACTGCCGTGCCTCCGAGTCCGAGCATCTTGCCTCCTACGGCACGCAGTACGCGTATGCGCTCGTCATCGGGTTCAACTACCACCGGCGCGTGCGCGGGCGCGGCGCCGGCATTTTCCTGCATGTCAACGGGCGTGGGGCCACTGCGGGTTGTGTGTCCGTGCCCAGGGACGCGATGCGGGCGATTCTCAAGTGGGCGGTTCCCGGGAAGGAGCCGCACATCGCCGTCGGGACGACGAGCGGGAGTACGGCGATCACGCGGTACTGAGCCGTACGGAGAAGGTGGTCGACCCCGCTCTGCTCTCCAGGCTCACGCTCCCCCCGTGTGCCTCGGCGACCGCCGCCACGATCGACAGACCCAGGCCCGCGCCCCCGCCGGGGGCGTCCTTGCGGCGGCGGTGTTCGGCCCGGGTGAAGCGTTCGAATACGCCCGGCTGGATGTCCTCGGGGACGCCCGGGCCGTCGTCGTGGACCTTGAGGACGGCCGAGGGGCCGTCGGTCTCCAACGACACCGTCACCTTGGTGCCGACGGGCGTGTGCAGACGCGCGTTGGCCAGCAGGTTGGCCAGTACCTGGTGGAGGCGGTGCTCGTCGCCGGTGACCGTGACGGGTTCCTCGGGCAGCTCCAGGGTCCAGCGGTGGTCGGGGCCGGCGGCGCGGGCGTCGGTGACGGCGTCCAGGACCAGGCGGGTCAGGTCGACGGGGAGGCGTTCGAGGGGGCGGCCCGCGTCCAGGCGGGCCAGGAGCAGGAGGTCGTCCACCATCGCGCCCATGCGGCCCGATTCTGCGGCGATGCGTTCCAGGGCGCGGGTGACCTCCGGCGGCACCGGCCCGGGGTGGAGCAGGGCCAGTTCCGCGTGGCCGCGGACCGAGGCGACCGGGGTGCGCAGTTCGTGGCTGGCGTCGGCGGCGAAGCTGCGCAGCCGTTCCTCGCTGGCGTGCCGTTTGGTGAGGGCGTCCTCGACATGGCCCAGCATGCGGTTGAAGGCGCCGGCGACCCGGCCCACCTCGCTGCGCGGGTCGGTCTCGGGGGCGCGCGGCGGCAGGGCCACTTCGCCGCTCGCAAGGGAGAGTTCGCTGACCCGGGTGGCGGTGGCGGCGACCCGGCTCAGCGGCCTGAGCGACCAGCGCACCCAGAGGGCGCCGGCGACGCCGGTGAGGGTGAGGGCGGCGCCGAAGACGATCCCGGCGACCAGTTCGAGACGGTGGACGGTGGCTTCCACGGGCTCCAGCGGCAGGCCGGTGATCAGGACGTCGCCGTCGAGGCCTTTGGACGCCGTCACCCGGTAGCCGTCCAGGGCGGAGAGCCGGACGCTGTGGCCCTTGCCGTCTACCTGGACCGCGGCGAGCTGCCTGTTGTCCCTGGCCGTGAGCGTGACGTCGACGACTCCGGCGGTCCGGACGACCGCTGCGTTGGTGACCGAGCCGTCGACCAGGCGGGCGCCGAAGGTGCCGGCGGCCTGTCTGCGGTCGTCGCCGTGTTCGTCGCCGTCGTGGTCGTCGGGGAGCCTGCCGCCGTGTTCCAGGCTGGCGGCGAACCGGGGGCCGACCTGGCCGAGCTGCTCGTCGAGGCGGCTCGTGAGGAAGCCGTTCAGCTCGATGACCGCGGCGATGCCGACCGCGGCACAGCTGACGGCCAGGAGCACCACCAGGCCGACGGTGAGGCGGGCCCGGAGCGTCCGCGGCCGGGGCAGCCGCCTCCACTGCACCCTCATGACGCCACCGGCTTGAGGACGTACCCGGCCCCCCGCACGGTGTGGATCATCGGCTCGCGGCCCGCGTCCACCTTCTTACGCAGGTAGGAGATGTACAGCTCGACGACGTGGGCGCGGCCGCCGAAGTCGTAGGACCAGACCCGGTCGAGGATCTGCGTCTTGCTGAGCACGCGGCGCGGGTTGCGCATCAGGAAGCGGAGCAGCTCGAACTCGGTCGGGGACAGCTCGATCAGCTCGCCTGCCCGGGTGACCTCGCGTGCTTCCTCGTCCATGACCAGGTCGCCGACGGTCAGCCGCGGGCCCTCGTCCAGCTGGCGTGCCATGCCGGCGCGGCGCAGCAGTCCGCGGACCCGGGCGACGACCTCCTCCAGGCTGAAGGGCTTGGTGACGTAGTCGTCGCCGCCGGCCGTGATCCCGGCGATGCGGTCCTCCACCGCGTCCCGTGCCGTGAGGAAGAGGACGCACACGTCGGGCTTCACGGTGTGCAGGGAGCGCAGCACGGCGAAGCCGTCGGTGTCGGGCAGCATCACGTCCAGCACGACCGCGTCCGGCATCAGCTCCCGTGCCTCGGCCAGCGCGGAGGCGCCGTCCCCGGCCGAGCGGACCTGCCAGCCCTCGTAGCGCAGGGCACCGGAGAGCACCTCGGCGAGGTCGGGGTCGTCGTCGACGACCAGGACGCGCAGCGGGGTGCCGTCGGGTCGGGTGAGGGCGGGGCGGCCGGAGCGGGTCGTGTTCATCGCCCTACCAGGATCACCCCTCACGGGGCCGGCGGGCGCCGTCCGATGCTCTGAGTTTCCTCTGAGCGGGCTCGGAGCGGGCCCGTTCAGAGCGTGCTGAGAGGTTGCGGCGGCACAGTTGCGTCCGGAACAGGCGAAAGGACGCACACATGACCACCGTGTACGAGCGGCGGACGGCACCGGCCGTGGCGCCGGCCGCGCGGCGCTCCCCCGCGGGCCCCGTGCTCACCCTGCTGTGGGCCGGGGCGGCGGCCGTGGTCGCCCTGTGGTGGACGGACACCGGTTCGGTGGTCGGCACCGCCGGCTGGCTGACCGGGGCCGGGCGGATCGCCGGGCTGCTGTGCGGGTACGCCTGCGCGGTGCTCGTCGGCCTGATGGCGCGGGTGCCGCTGCTGGAGCGGCGGATCGGCTCGGACCGGGTGGCCCGCTGGCATGCGATGGCCGGCCGCTACACGGTGTGCCTCCTGGTCGCGCACATCGTGCTGATCCTCCTCGGGTACGCCGCCCAGGACCGTGCCACGATCTGGCACGAGACGCTCACCGTGGTCCTGGACTACCCGGACATGCTCAAGGCCACCTTCGGCACGGTCATCCTGTTCGCGGTCGGCATCACCTCGGCGCGTGCGGTGCGCCGCCGTACCAGCTACGAGTTCTGGTACTACGTCCATCTGCTCACCTACGTCGCCGTCTTCCTCGCCTTCTTCCACCAGCTGACCCTGGGCAACGAGTTCAACGGCCACACCGCGGCCACGGCCGCCTGGTACGTGCTGTACCTCGGTGTCGCGGCCCTGGTGCTGTGGTTCCGGGTCCTGGTCCCGGTGCGGCTCAATCTGCGGCATCGGCTGCGGGTGGAGTCGGTGCACAAGGAGGCGCCGGGCGTGTACTCCGTCGTCGTACGGGGCGAGCGGCTGGGCGAACTGGGCGCGCGGGCCGGGCAGTTCTTCCGCTGGCGGTTCCTCGGCGAGGGCATGGGCTGGACGTCGACGCCGTACTCCCTGTCGGCGACGCCACGCCAGGACCTGATGCGGATCACGGTCAAGGCGCTCGGCGACCACAGCGCGGCGGTCTCCCTGCTGCGACCGGGCACCCGGGTGTGGGCGGAGGGCCCCTACGGGTCGCTGACGCAGGACCGGCAGACCGCGCAGAAGTCCCTGCTGATCGCGGGCGGTGTCGGCATCACACCGCTGCGGGCGCTGTTCGAGACGCTGCCCGGCGACGTCACCCTTCTCTACCGGGCGCGCACCGCCGAAGACCTCGCCCTGGGCGGGGAGTTGGAGGCCGTCGCACGCTGGCGCGGGGCCAAGGTGCTGTACGCGCTCAACGGGCCGGACGGGCGGCGGCCCAGCCTCACCGCCCAGTCCCTGCGCGCGACCTTCCCCGACCTGGCCGGCCACGACGTATACATATGCGGCCCGCACGGCTTCGCCCGCGACCTGTACGAGGCGCTGGGCACCGCCGGTGTGCCGGACCGCCGTATCCACCACGAGTCGTTCGAGCTGTGAGGCGGTAGAAGTGCACGCGTTGAAGAAGAACCGCCCGCTGCGCCGGATCGTGCTGGCGAGCGCCGCGACCGTCTCCGGGATGGTGCTGCTGCTCTCCCTGAAGCCGCACTCGACACCGGACGTGGCGCTGGCCGTGCCCGCGCCGTCCGGCAGTGCGAGTGCCGGCGTGTCCACCGGTACCAAGACCGTCACCGGCGACACGGTCCAGACCCGCTGGGGTCCCGTCCAGGTCCGTATCACCGTCAAGAGCGGCAAGCTCACCGACGTGACGGCCGTCACCTACCCCACGGACAACCCGCGGGACCAGGAGATCAACAGTTACGCCCTCCCCCGCCTGCGCAGCGAGGCCCTCCAGGCCCAGAGCGCCAACATCGACACGGTTTCCGGGGCCACGTACACAAGTGACGGTTACCGCCAGTCACTCCAGTCCGCACTGGACTCGGCACGCGGCTGAACACACCGGCGTCGCGGCACGTACCTCTGGGCCAAGGGACCACGCCCACCCCCCTTGCCCCCGCCCCGGAGGAACAGTGACCACCACGCTCGCAGGCGGCCGCGCCGCCCGCCGCCAGACGATGCGCCGCATCCGCCCGCGCCGCTCCCCGGCGACCGTCCTGCTGCTCGCCGTATGGGCGGGCGCGGTCGGCGTGCTGTGGCTGTGGTGGCACAACACGCCGTCCATCGCCGACCAGAACGGCAAGATCCTCAACGCGGGCCGGATCACCGGCCTGTTGGCCGGATATCTGATGGCGCTGGTCGTGCTGCAGATGGCCCGCGTGCCCGCACTCGAACGGCGCGTCGGCTCCGACCGGGTGGCGCGCTGGCACGCGATGAGCGGCCGCTACACGCTCTGTCTGGTCTTCGCGCACATCTTCCTCATCATGTGGGGCTATGCGCTGCAGGCGGGCAAGTCGCTCGGCGACATCGTCCAGCAGACGATCGACTCCATCAACCAGCTGCCGGACATGGGCAAGGCGGCGATCGGCGCCGGTCTGTTCGTGCTGATCGGGCTGACGTCGATCGGCCCGGTCCGCCGCCGGATCCCGTACGACACCTGGTACCACGTCCACCTGCTGACGTACGGGGCCGTGTTCCTGACGTTCTGGCACCAGATCACCACCGGCAACGACTTCGCCGTCGAGCCGGCCGCCAAGACCTTCTGGTACGTGCTGTACGGGTCGGTCACCGCGCTGGTCGTCTGGTACCGCATCCTCACCCCGATCCGGCTGAACATGCGGCACCGCATGCGCGTCGAGGCCGTGATCGAGGAGACCCCGGGCATCGTGTCGGTGCTCATCGGCGGGCGGAAGCTGCACCGGATGGGCGCGGAGGCCGGGCAGTTCTTCCGGTGGCGGTTCCTCGCGCCGGGCATGCGGTTCTCCTCGCACCCGTACTCGCTGTCGGCGGCGCCCCGCCCCGACATGCTGCGGATCACCGTCAAGGCGATCGGCGACCACAGCGCCCGGCTGCGCGAGCTGACGCCCGGCACCAAGGTGTGGGCCGAGGGTCCGTACGGTGCGATGACCGCTCAGCGGCGCAGCCGCGGCAAGGTGCTGCTGGTGGCGGGAGGCGTCGGCATCACGCCGATGCGGGCGCTGTTCGAGACGCTGCCCGGCGCCTCCGGCGACATCACGCTCCTGTACCGGGCCAACACCACGCAGGACCTGGCCCTTTGGGACGAGCTCGCGGCCATCGCCGACGACCGCGGCGCCCGGCTGATGTACGCGGTCAACAGCCCGGACGGGGAGCGCCCGGACATCTCGGCGGACCGGCTGCGGCAGAAGCTGCCGGACATCGAACAGCACGACGTCTTCATGTGCGGCCCGGCCGGGTTCGCGCAGGGCGTGTACGAAGCACTGCGCGGCGCGGGAGTGCCCGCCCGCCGCATCCATCACGAGTCGTTCGAGATGTGAGCGACGGGACTTCAGGAGTCTGGGAAAGCGATGAAGAAGAGTCACCCCATCCGGCGTGTCGTGCTGGCCACCGCCGCCACCGTGTCGGGCGTCGTACTGCTGCTGTCGCTGAAACCGGCGTCCGACCCGAACGCCCAGGCGGCCGGCGCGGCCCCGCAGCAGACCGCGGGCGCGCAGGAATCGCCGCAGGGCGGTGCCTCGGCGACCGGTGCCGGGAACGGCACGGTCGACGGCAACGTCGCCCAGACCCAGTACGGCAACGTCCAGGTACGGCTGACTGTCGCCAACGGCAAAATCACCAAGGCCGAGGCGATCCAGGCGCCCAAGGGCGGCACCAGCGACCAGAAGACCGCACTGTCCGTCCCCAAGCTCACCCAGGAGACGGTCGCCGCACAGAGCGCGAAGATCGACTCGGTGTCCGGGGCGACGTACACGAGCAACGGCTACAAGCAGTCGCTGCAGTCGGCGATCGACAAGATGAAGGCGAGCGCCGGCTCTTCGCAGGGCACCACCAGTCCCTCCCAGGGCAGCAGCGCGGGCTCGGGCTCCGGTGCTGCCCAGACCAAGACAGTGACGGGCAGTGTGGCCCAGACCCAGTACGGGCCCGTCCAGGTCCGTATCACCGTCGCCAACGGCAAGATCACCAAGGCCGATGCGGTGCAGGCGCCCAAGGGCGGGCTCAGCGACCAGAAGACCGCGATGGCGGTCCCGAAGCTCAACCAGGAGGCCGTGGCGGCCGGCAGCGCGAAGATCGACTCGGTGTCGGGTGCCACGTACACCAGCAGCGGCTACAAGCAGTCGCTGCAGTCGGCGCTGGACCAGGCCGGTGGCTGAGTCGGTGGCGGAATCGGCAGAAGCTCCCGCCGCGGTGCGTCATGCGGAGGAGGTCATGGGGACCGTCTTCTCCTTCGACGTCCGCGGCGGGGAGCCCGGTGCGGTGCAGGCGGCGCTGGAGGAGGCTGTCGCCGGACTGCACCGGGTGAACGAGGTGTTCAGCACATACCGCGACGACAGCCAGGTCTCCCGGCTCGCGCGGGGTGAACTGACCGTGGAGCAGTGCGCTCCCGAGGTCGCCGAGGTGCTCGCACTGGGCGCCGAGGCGGAGCGGGTGAGCGACGGCTGGTTCAGCATGCGCTACGAGGGACCGCTGGATCCGACCGGGATCGTCAAGGGCTGGGCCGCCGAGCGCGCGGCACGGCTCCTGATGGCCACCCCCGGAGTGAGCGGCGTGAGCATGAACGGCGGCGGTGACGTCCAGCTGCTCGGGGCGCCCGAACCGCACCGGCCCTGGCGGGTCGGGGTGGCGGACCCGCTGCGTCCGGGCGGGCTCGCGGCGGTCGTCTCCGCGGCGGGCGCGGACGAGCTGGCGGTGGCCACGTCCGGCACCGCCGAGCGCGGCGCGCACATCGTCGACCCGCGCACGGGCCGCTCCGCGGTGACCGACCTGGTAGCGGTCACGGTCGTGGCGCCCAAGCTGACCTGGGCGGACTGCTGGGCCACGGCGGCCTTCGCGATGGGGTCGAACCAGGGGCTGCGCTGGCTGGAGTCCCTGCCGGACGTGGAGGCGCTGCTGATCACGGCGGGCGACGAGGTGAGATGCACAGGGGGCCTCGCATCTCGCCTCGGGTAACCGGAGCGCCCTGAAGGGGCGCGGGGAACTGCGCGACCAGCCACGACGAAGTCGCAGTCGGCGGACAACAGCAAGCCCCCCGCTCAGTGCCCGTTCTGAGCCAACCTCAGCAAATGCTCGGCCAGCGCATTCCCCCCACTGGGATCCCGACTGATCAGCAACAACGTGTCGTCACCGGCAATCGTGCCGAGGATGTCGTGCAGTTCGGCCTGGTCGATCGCCGAGGCCAGGAACTGCGCGGCCCCCGGAGGCGTCCGCAGAACAACGAGATTCGCCGACGCCTCCGCGGAGATCAGCAGCTCCTGCGACAACCGCCGCATCCGCTCTTCCTTCGCCGACTCCCCCAGCGGCGCCCGAGGCGTCCGGAAACCCCCCTCGCTCGGCACCGCATAGATCAGGTCGCCGTCGTTGTTGCGGATCTTCACCGCGTTCAGCTCGTCGAGATCCCGGCTCAGCGTCGCCTGCGTGACGTTCAGCCCGTCGTCGGCCAGCAACTTCGCCAACTGGCTCTGCGACCGCACCGGTTGCCGGTTGAGGATGTCCACGATCCGGCGGTGGCGTGCGGTGCGGGTCTGCGGCACGGCAGGCCCGGCGTGCTGTGCGTCGTCCTGCGCGTGACTCATCGTCGTCTCATTCTCCGGATCCGTCCCCGTTGGCCTGGTCCAGGATGCCGGGGAGCGCCTGGACAAGCGCATCCACCTCGTCGTCGCCGAGCGTCAGCGGCGGCATCAGCCGTACGACGTCGGGGGCGGGTGCGTTCACCAGGAATCCGGCCTCCTGAGCCGCCTGGCGCGCCTGGGGCGCGAGCGGCTCGGTGAGCACGATACCCAGGAGGAGGCCCGCGCCCCGGACATGGGCGATCAACGGATGGCCCAGTGACTCGATTCCGTCCCGCAGCTTCTCGCTCTGCTGCTTGACGTTCTCCAGCAACCCCTCGTTCGCGATCGTGTCCAGGACGGCGAGTCCGGCGGCGCAGGCGACCGGGTTGCCGCCGAAGGTCGTGCCGTGGTGCCCGGGCTGCAGCAGCTCGGCGGCCCGGCCGAAGGCGACGGTCGCGCCGAGCGGCAGTCCCCCGCCGAGCCCCTTGGCAAGAGTGACGACGTCCGGCAGGACGCCCTCGTGGGCCTGGTACTCGAACCAGTGACCGGTACGGCCGATTCCGGTCTGCACCTCGTCCAGGACCAGCAGCGCACCGGTCGCGGCGGTGATCGCGCGGGCGGCCTTGAGATAGCCGGCGGGCGGCACGACGACGCCGATCTCGCCCTGGATCGGCTCCAGGACGACCAGCGCGGTCTCCTCGGTGACCGCGGCCGCCAGGGCCTGCGCGTCGCCGAACGGCACATGCGTGACCTCGCCGGGCAACGGCAGGAACGGCTCCCGCTTGCCCTGCTGGCCCGTCATCGCGAGGGCGCCCATCGTACGGCCGTGGAAGGCACCTTCGGTGGCGACGACGTGGGTCCGCCCGGTCAGCCGGCCGATCTTGAACGCGGCCTCGTTGGCCTCGGCGCCCGAGTTGCAGAAGAAGACCCTGCCGTCCCGCCCGAACAGCTGCAGCAGCCGTTCGGCGAGCGTCACGGTGGGCTCGGACATGAAGAAGTTGGAGATGTGGCCGAGGGAACCGATCTGCCTGCTGACGGCCTCGACGACCGCCGGGTGGGCGTGGCCGAGCGCGTTGACCGCGATACCGCCGACGAAGTCCAGGTACTCCTTGCCGTCGGCGTCCCACACCTTGGCGCCCTCGCCGCGCACGAGGGGCAGCAGCGGGGTGCCGTAGTTGTTCATGAGCGCGCCCTGCCACCGCGCGGTCAGTTCCTGGTTGCTCACGACTCCCCCTGTACGTGCGGATTCTCGTCCGGCACGACCATCGTGCCGATTCCCTCGTCGGTGAAGATCTCCAGCAGGATCGAGTGCTGGACCCGGCCGTCGATGACGCGGGCAGTGGTCACGCCGTTGCGCACGGCGTGCAGACAGCCCTCCATCTTCGGCACCATGCCGGAGCTCAACTCCGGCAGCAGCTTCTCCAGTTGGGCAGCGGTCAGGCGGCTGATCACCTCGTCGCTGTTCGGCCAGTCCTCATAGAGACCCTCGACGTCCGTGAGGACCATGAGAGTCTCCGCTCCAAGAGCAGCAGCGAGTGCCGCAGCCGCCGTATCAGCATTGACGTTGTAGACATGTCCGTCGTCCTGGCTACGGGCGATCGACGAGACGACCGGGATGCGGCCGTCGGCGAGCAGTGCCTCGATCGCGCCCGTGTCGATCGCGGTGATCTCGCCCACCCGCCCGATGTCGACCAACTCGCCGTCGATCTCGGGCTGGTGCTTGGTGGCGGTGATGGTGTGCGCGTCCTCGCCGGTGAGGCCTACGGCCAGGGGGCCGTGCTGGTTGAGCAGCCCGACCAGCTCGCGCTGGACCTGCCCGGCGAGAACCATCCGTACGACGTCCATGGCGTCCTCGGTGGTGACGCGCAGGCCGGCCTTGAACTCGCTGACGATGCCGTGCTGGTCGAGGGCGGCGCTGATCTGCGGGCCGCCGCCGTGCACGACGACCGGCTTGAGGCCGGCGTGGTGCAGGAAGACGACGTCCTGGGCGAAAGCGGCCTTCAGGTCCTCGTCGATCATGGCGTTGCCGCCGAACTTGATGACGACCGTCTTGCCGTTGTGCTTGACCAGCCAGGGCAGCGCCTCGATGAGGATCTGGGCCTTGGGCAGTGCGGTGTGTTTGCGAGTAGTGCTCATGAGGAGTACGCGCTGTTCTCGTGGACGTAGTCGGCGGTGAGGTCGTTGGTCCAGATCGTGGCGGTCTCGGACCCGGCGGCGAGGTCGGCGACGATGTGCACCTCGCGGTAGCGCATGTCGACCTTCTCGCGGTCCTCGCCGACGCCGCCGTTCTTGCAGACCCAGACGCCGTTGATGGCGACATTGAGCTGGTCGGGCTCGAAGGCGGCCTTGGTGGTGCCGATCGCGGAGAGCACGCGGCCCCAGTTGGGGTCCTCGCCGTGGATGGCGCACTTGAGGAGGTTGTTGCGGGCGATGGAGCGGCCCACCTCGACGGCGTCGTCCTCGGTGGCCGCGTTGACCACCTCGACCTTGATGTCCTTGCTGGCGCCCTCGGCGTCCCGGATCAGCTGCTGGCCGAGGTCGTCGCAGACCTGCCGTACGGCCTCCGCGAACTCCTCGTATTCCGGGGTGACTTCGGAGGCGCCGGATGCGAGCAGCAGAACCGTGTCGTTGGTCGACATGCAGCCGTCGGAGTCCACGCGGTCGAAGGTCGTGCGCGTCGCCGCCCGGAGCGCCTTGTCCAGTGCGTCGTTGTCGAGCGCGGCGTCGGTGGTGAGGACGACCAGCATGGTGGCGAGGCCGGGGGCGAGCATGCCCGCGCCCTTCGCCATGCCGCCCACGGTCCAGCCGTCCTTGGTGACGACGGACGTCTTGTGGACGGTGTCGGTGGTCTTGATGGCGATGGCGGCCTTCTCGCCGCCGTGCTCGGAGAGTTGGGCGGCGGCGGTCTCAACGCCCGGGAGCAGTTTGTCCATCGGGAGCAGGACGCCGATGAGGCCGGTGGAGCACACGGCCACCTCGATGGCACCGCGACCCAGCACCTCGGCGACCTTCTCGGCGGTCGCGTGCGTGTCCTGGAAGCCCTTGGGGCCCGTACAGGCGTTCGCGCCACCGGAGTTGAGAACAACGGCCGACACCTGGCCGCCCTTGAGCACCTGCTCGGACCACAGCACCGGCGCGGCCTTCACACGGTTGGACGTGAAGACACCGGCGGCGGCGCGGCGCGGACCGTCGTTGACCACGAGGGCCAGGTCCGGGTTGCCGTTCTGCTTGATCCCGGCGGCGATGCCGGCCGCCGTGAATCCCTTGGCTGCCGTGACGCTCACGGTGCGACTCCGATCGTGGAAAGCCCCGTGGACTCGTCGAGTCCGAGGGCGAGGTTCATGCTCTGGACGGCACCGCCCGCGGTGCCCTTGGTCAGGTTGTCGATGGCGCTGATCGCGATGATGCGGCCCGCGGCCTCGTCGTACGCGACCTGCACCTGAACGGCGTTGGAACCGTAGACGGACGCCGTGGCGGGCCACTGGCCCTCGGGCAGCAGGTGGACGAAGGGCTCGTCGGCGAAGGCCTTCTCGTAGGCGGCGCGCACGGACTCGGCGGTGACGCCGTCCTTCGCCTTCGCACTGCAGGTGGCGAGGATGCCGCGGGGCATCGGCGCGAGCGTCGGCGTGAAGGAGACGCTCACGGTCTCACCGGCGGCCGCGCTGAGGTTCTGGATCATCTCGGGGGTGTGCCGGTGGCCGCCGCCGACGCCGTAAGGGGTCATGGACCCCATGACCTCGGAGCCGAGCAGGTGCGGCTTGGGCGCCTTGCCCGCACCGGACGTCCCGGACGCGGCGACGATCACGGCCTCGTTCTCGGCGAGCCCTGCGGCGTAGGCCGGGAAGAGCGCCAGCGAGGCGGCGGTCGGGTAGCAACCGGGCACCGCGATGCGCTTGGACCCCTCCAGCGCGGCGCGGGCACCCGGCAGTTCGGGGAGGCCGTACGGCCAGGTCCCGGCGTGTGCGGAGCCGTAGAACTTCTCCCAGTCGGCCGCGTCCTTCAGCCGGAAGTCGGCGCCCATGTCGACGACCAGGACGTCCGGGCCGAGCTGCTCGGCGACGGCGGCCGACTGGCCGTGGGGCAGGGCGAGGAAGACGACGTCATGGCCGGCGAGGACCTCGGGGGTGGTCTCCTGGAGTATCCGGTCGGCCAGCGGCAGCAGGTGCGGCTGGAGCGCGCCGAGCCTCTGGCCCGCGTTGGAGTTGCCGGTCAGGGCCCCGATCTCGATCTCGGGGTGCGCCAGGAGCAGACGCAGGAGCTCTCCGCCCGCGTATCCGCTCGCTCCGGCCACTGCCGCACGTACCGCCATGTCATCCTCCTCCTGGATGGCATGACTATACGTATCGATGCACGTTTATGCAATCGGAGCGGGGTCCGCCTTCGGGAGCATGATCCGGCGGGAGACCACGAAGGTCACCGGGATGGCCGCCAGGGACGCGAGCAGCGGGGCGAACCGGCTGCTGAAGTGCAGGAGGTCGACGAGCACATAGACGCCCGCTGTCGTGCTGAGGAAATTCGCGGCGTTCGTCAGGGGGAACAACAGGAATTTCCGCAGGGTGGGACGTGTCCGGTAGGTGAAGCGCGCATTGAGGAAAAAGGATCCGGTCATGCTGATGGCGGTCGCGAGAATATGGGCTACGAGATAGGGGAAACGGGTGAGGAACACCAGGTACGGACCGTAGTACGTGCCCGTGTTGACGACCCCGATCACGGCGAAGGTGAGCATCTGCCTCGGCACCAGGGAACTGCGCATCAGGGAATGAGGTCCTTCGCCCGGTCCACATTGCTCGCCTTCACCAGGAAGTGCGGGCGCCGTTTGACCTCGTAGTAGATGCGGCCGGTGTACTCCCCGATGACCCCGAGCATGACCATCTGCACTCCGGCGACGCCGGTGACGGCGGTGATGATCGTGACATAGCCGGGCGTCTGCACGCCGTTGACGAGGGCGGCGGCCACGATCCACGCGGTGTACAGGCCGGCGCACAACAGCAGGCCCATGCCCAGGTAGAGGGCGAGGCGCAGTGGCCTGTTGTTGAAGGAGAGGAGCCCGTCGATCCCGTAGTTGAGCAGGCTGCGCAGGCTCCAGGAGCTGCGGCCGGCCTCGCGTACGGCGTTCTCGTACTCGAAAGTGGTGCTCGGGAACCCCACCCATGCGAACAGGCCCTTGGAGAAGCGGTTGTACTCGGTGAGGTCCAGGACCGCGTCCACCACGCGGCGGGACATCAGCCGGAAGTCGCCGACGCCGTCGACGAGTTCGACGTCCACGAGACGGTTGATGAGCCGGTAGTAGAGGCGGGCGGTGACGGTGCGGGTCATCCGGTCGCCGGTCCTGGTGCGTTTGGCGATGACCTGGTCGTAGCCCTCCTTGCGCAGGTCCACCATGCGTTTGATCAGTTCCGGTGGATGCTGGAGGTCCGCGTCCATGACGATCACGGAGTCTCCCGAGGCGTGGCGCAGGCCGGCCAGCAGCGCCGCCTCCTTGCCGAAGTTGCGGCTGAAGGAGACGTAGCGCACGCGCGCGTCGCGGTCGGCCAGCCGCTCCAGCGCAGCGAGCGTACGGTCGCGGCTGCCGTCGTCGACGTACACGAACTCCATGTCGTGACCGAGCGGAAGGAGCTCCTCCGCGACCTTCTGGACCTGGTCGTGGAAGCGCTCGATGACGTCTTCTTCGTTGTAGCAGGGTGCGACGATCGATATCAGCACGGGATCCTCCCCCTGGGCGGGGTCAGTGAGCGCTGGGCACGCGCTCGAGCGGTCGAGTGGTCGTGGGTGCGGGCGGTTCGGTGACCCGCCGTCGGCGTACGGCGGTGAGGGCGCCGAGCAGGGTCAGGGTCAGCAGCGAGACGGCGCCGACGGTCGTGCCGAGCCGCAGCCCGGGCGGGTGGAAGGTGCAGGTGACGGTGGTCGCGGAGCCGTCGAGGGGGACGGCGATCAGGCCGTGGTAGTCCTTGGCGGGTACGGGGGTGGCGTCGCCCGCGGCGCAGCGCCAGCCCGCGATGCGGGGAGCGGCCACGACGGCGGTTCCCTTGCTGCCCGCGGGGAGTTCGGCCCGGACGGTGGCGTCGGAGACGGTGACGTGGGTGGCGCCGGTGGCCTTGAGGTGCTCGACGGCGGTGTGCAGCCGGGCGGTGTCCAGGCAGCCGACCGCGCCTTGCGGGACATGGCCGGGGCGGTCGGGGGTCAGTGCGATGCGCAGCCGCCCGGATGCCGGGGCCGGGCCCAGCGGCTCCATGGCGGCGCGGTTGCGCGGGTGGCCGAACCGGAAGTATGCGGAGGTCTTTCCCAGGTGTGCGGTGCCGGAGAAGTGCGGGGCCCACAGGTAGACCTGGCTTCCGGCCGGGCAGCCGGTCGTGATCGTCGGGCGGGCCAGGGCGTTCCCGGTGCCGACCCGGCCGCCTCGGGCCGGGTTGCCGATGTCGTCGTGCACGGCGATGTGCGGCACGGTGTAGACGCGGCTGCCGAGCAGCAGTTCCTGATTGCGGTACGGCGACGGACCGAAGGACGCCCGGTCGGGCGTGGTCCGCACGGTCACCAGGGGCGGCACGCCCTGCCGGGTGACGGTCAACGGGCCGCCGATCTGCGGCAGTTGCGCCTGGTGCGGGTCCGTCGGCGAGTGCGCCCGGGCTCCGACGGAGAAGATCGCGTCGGTGACGGGGTTGTCGAGGCTCTGCACGCTGCGTCCGCGCGAGGTCCAGCCGTCCCCCAGGGCCGTGAGCGTTCGGCTGAGAACGTCCGAGGTGAGGCTGCTGTAGTACTGGGCACCCTGACCGCCGACCAGCAGCGGATCGTTGCCGACGGTCTGCTCGCGGCCCGGGTCGGTGCGGTACCGGGGCCAGTCGTCGGCCCGCGCGATCGCCTCCGACTGCTCCCGCTGGCGGTCTCCCCAGGGGGCGTAGTCGTCCATGTGGCCGAGCCGCCACCGGGTGGCCACGGCGGAGGTGGCCATGGCCTCGCCGAACTGCCCGCCGAACAGCAGGAACACGGCGAGCGCGGCAATGGCGGTACGCCTGCGGCCGTTCGTGTACCGCAGCAGGGCAAGCCCGCCCAGCGCCCCGACGAGGGCGAGGACCAGCACCGGCCAGGCGACGGGGTGCACGAGGTGGCTCCGGCTCGCCACGGTGGTGATCAGTGCGAGCAGCGCGCCCGCCGCGCCCAGGGCGCGCAGGTCGGGCACGCCGTACGACAGGGCGTGCCAGGCGGCGATCACCAGCAGGGCGCACAGGACGAAGGCCTGGCGGTAGGCGCTGCCCTGCGGGGTGGCGAAGGCATGCCAGACCAGATGGGTCGGCCCCCACTGCAACGACAGGGCCACCCCGGCGACCAGCAGCGTCCACCCGGCACGCACCCGCCGCGGCACCGCCCGGTGGAACGGCAGGGCGAGCGCGAGCAGCAGCGCCGTGGTGCCCACGTAGAGGGCCGGGCTGGAGAAGCTGTACGTCGTCGGCAGCAGCCGGGCCAGCAGGTCCCGCGTCGGCACGGGCTGGAACTGCACGACTCGGCCCGGGTAGGCGTGCTTGGTGCCGAAGTACACGACGGTCAGCAGCGGGGCGGCCAGGCCCACACCCAGCACGACGGTGCCGGCGGCCCGCCCCGCCACCTTCAGCCGCTCCCGATTGGCGAGACCGGCCAGCCACAGGCGCAACAGCAGCACCAGACCAGCACCGATGGTGGCCATGTACGCGGTGTAGAAGTTGGCGATCCAGGCGAGCGCCACGATCAGCACGCCGAGCAGCGGGCGCCGTTTGTGCAGCGTCCACTCCCCCACCAGGCACAGCAGCGGCAGGGCGATCAGGCCGTCGAGCCACATGGGGTTGTAGGAGGCGACCGCGACGCTCCACCCGCACAGCGCGTACGAGGCGCCGAGCAGTCCGGCCGTCCACCAGCGGCCGGGGCGCAGGCACAGCAGCAGCCAGGCCATGGCGGCGCCCGCGGACGCCGTCTTCAGCACGGTGATCACATACACCGCGAGGTCGATCTCGTCCCGCGGGAACACCCCGACGAGCAGGGCGAACGGGCTGCTGAGGTAGGTGCCGAGGTCGGGCAGGAAGCTCGAGCCGTAGCCGGACTGCCAGTTGACGAAGAGGCCACCATCGGCCCTGCCGTGCAGCAGGTCCCACAGGTGGGCGTGGAACGGCACGTACTGGTTTCCCAGGTCGTTGACGTTGCGCGTGCGGGGCCCGAAGGGATAGCTGCGGGCGAGGGCATCGGCGGCGCAGAACACGGTGACGGTGATGACGGCGGCAAGCAGCGCCGCGGCCTTCTTCGGTGAGAAATGGCCACTCGAAACGGCTGTGGACAAGGTCGAGCGATCCATTCCCTCTTACTCCCCGCGGGTAATTGATTCGCCGACTAAGACGGCCCGAGTTTCGGATCGGTTGTGCCGTCCGCGGAAAGTGGCAAAGCCTGCTCCGAATGCAGCCGCAGACTTATACGAATGGGATGATGAACTCCCGGGAAACAGAAATTTCCCGGCACGTAATCAATTGGTGAACTCGACATCCTTTGCGCGCCACATACGCCGGCGCCGCCCGCGCACTGGAGTCGCTCCGGGGGATCCCTCTGATGGAGGGCGTTCGGGCAGCTCAGGAGTACTTCGGGGGCTGATCGGAAGCGGGCTTGCCTTAGAGCACACTCCAGCTCCTACGGTTCTAGTCACCAACGGGTCGGTCCGCGTCCCTTAGGGGCGCGGGGCTGTGACATGAGCGGCTCCGCCGCGGGGCGCGACCAGCCACAACGGACCCGCAGCCGAAGTCGTCCCACCGGCAGAGCACGTCGCTGCGGCTGCGCGAGACCGGCATGTCGATCGCCGACATGCAGCGGTTCGCACAGCTGCGGGCGGAGGGGAACGTCTCGGTCGCCGACCGGCTGGCGATGTTGCGCGAGCACCGCGCCGAACTGGCGGACCGGATCCGGGCGTTGCGACGCAACGCCCGTGCGCTGGACGACAAGATCGACCTCCCCCACGCCAAAAGGGCGCGGGGGGACCCCCATCGAACGGCTGCTGAGCGAATCGCCCGAGCAGCCGGGATCGGAAGACCCGAAATGAGCGAGAGCACCACCCGTGAAGAGCGTTTCGCCCGCGGCCTGAAGGTCCTGCAGAGGGTCGACGGCGAGGCCGGCCGGCGGGTCGTCGACTCCCTCGCCGACATCAACCCCGAACTCGGCCACCAGGTCGTGGCCTGGGCCTTCGGCGAGATCTACGACCGTCCCGGACTCGCCCCGCGCGACCGCCAGCTGGTGACGCTGGGCATGCTCACCGCGCTCGGCGGCTGCGAGGCCCAGCTCGACGTGCATGTCAACGCGGCCCTGAACGTGGGCCTCACGCCCGAGCAGATCATCGAGGCCCTGACCCACTCGGCGGTGTACTGCGGTATGCCGAAGGCGCTGAACGCGACCTTCGCCGCGAAGAAGGTCTTCGCCGAGCGCGGGCTGCTGCCGCTCGGACAGCAGCCCGCGGACCCTGCGCCCTCGGCTACCTCTGCCTGATCCGCAGGAAGGTGATCGAGTTCGCCGGGAAGGTGTACGAGAACTTGTCGGCGACCCCCTCGAAGGTGGACGTCACGGGCGCGACCGCCGTGGACGTCTCGGTGTTCACCGCGTCCGGCGCGGCGGCCAGCGTGGTCACCCGCGCCTTGGACGCGACCTTCGCGCCACCCAGGTCGATCGCCGTACGGGCTGCCGAGGACTGGGCGTTGACGACCTTCACGATCAGGTCGCCGGTCTTCTTGTCCTTGGTGACGACCTGACGGAACGGCTCGGCCGGCTTGTCGTCGGTGAAGCTGCCCCACTCCTGGCCGTCGAGGTACAGGGTCACCTGACGGCCGCGCACCTTGACGTCGATGCCGTAGGTACGGCCGGTCTCGACCGACCCCGCCTTGGCGATCAGCGTCGACTTACCACCGTCCACGGCCTGTTCGACGGCGGACTGGGTGTTGCCCCAGCCGCCCAGGTTCCACCAGTAGTAGTTGCCGGTGTCCTTGACGCCGAAGGCGACGAGGAAGCCCTCCTTGCCGGACTTCTTGGTTGCCTTCACCTGCAGGTCGTAGTCGTGCCAGGACGTGTCACCGGCCTGGACCATGGTGTTCTCGGCGGTGTCGGAGCTCTGGACGTACTGCCCGTCCTGCACCGACCAGCTTCCGCTGCCCGTGTGCGTCCACTTCGCGGCGTCACCGGAGAAGTCGTCGCTGAGCAGCGTCTTCCCGTCGGCGTCGGTCACCTTCACATCGTCGTACGCGGCACTGGTGGCCCACGTCGACAGGCCGACGGCGCCGGAGATCGGGGCGAGCAGCGAGGGCGTGCCGGTGGCGGTCGAGGGCACCACCCGGTCGCCGACGTTGGTCATGAACAGCTTCTGGACCTCGTAGTCGGCCGAGCCCCAGGAGGCGTGGTTGTTGAACCACACCATGTCCGGGCGCCACTGGACGTAGTCCTCGTTCGCGAACAGCGGGGCGTACGAGGCGAGTTCGACGATGTCCGCGTTGCGCTCCAGGCCCGTCATGTACGCCGCCTCGGCGAGCCCGTTCTTGAAGGCGTTGCCCCCGGAGGCGTACTCACCCAGGAAGACCTTGGGCCCGCTGCGGTCGTAGGAGTCGTAGCGATCGTTGTTCTGCAGGAACCACTGCGGGCTGTTGTAGTAGTGCTCGTCGACCATGTCGACCTTGGCGTCCTTGTTGAGCTGCCAGGCCGTGTCGAAGGTCGAACCGGAGTCGTCCGGACCGGAGTTGGAGATCACCTGCACATACGGGTACTCGGCCTGGATGGCGGCGCGGAACTGCTTGAAGCGGGCGAAGAACTCGTTCGGGAGGTTCTCCTCGTTGCCGACCTCGATGTGCGTGAGGTGGAAGGGCTCGGGGTGCCCCATCCGGGCCCGCTTCTTGCCCCACTCGCTGGTCACCGGCCCGTTGGCGAACTCGATCAGATCGAGGGTGTCCTGGATGTGCCGCCTGAGCAGCGCGTCGTCGTCGACGGCCTTGTTCTGGCCGCAGCCGGTCACCAGGGCCGGGACCACGGGAAGGGGCATGGCGCCGATGTCCTCGGCGAAGCGGAAGTATTCGTAGTAGCCGAGGCCGTAACTCTGGTTGTAGCCCCAGAAGTTGGAGTTGGTGGCCCGCGTCTCGACCGGGCCGATGGTGTCCTTCCACTGGTACGAGCGCTTGCGCTGGTAGCCGGAGGCCTCGCTGTAGTCCTGCATGGAACCGGTGTTGACCAGGCAGCCGCCGGGAAAGCGCACGAAGCCCGGGTGCAGGGCGGCGATCTTGTCGGCGAGGTCCTTGCGCAGGCCGTTCGGCTCGTGCTTGTAGGTGTCGCGCGGGAAGAGGGAGACCATGTCGAGCGCGGCCGCGGCCGAAGAGGCCACGGTGAGACGGCCGTTGGAGCTCGTACGGGTGGCGGTGAAGGTCGCCCTGTACTGGGCCCAGCCGTTCTTCTTCACGGCGACCTGGCGCGCGGTCGCGAGCGCGCCGCCGGAGTCCCGCAGGCTTACGGTGAGGTTGGTGGCGCCCTCCACCCGGGCCCAGACCGAGAAGTCGTACTTCTTGCCGTCCTCGACCCGGATGCCGGTGTTGTAGCCGGCGTTCGTGACGGACGAACCGGCGCCCAGGGAGAGGTAGTTGCGGTTACGGGCGTCGAGGCGGCCGTCGTCGTTCACGACCTGCGCCGTGCCGTCGACCGTCCAGGCGGTCAGCGGCGTGTACGACTTGTTGTCGTCGGTGGAGTACTCGAAGGACCGATTCTGCACGAGCTCGGCGTACAGGCCGCCGTCGGCGGCGCGGTTGATGTCCTCGAAGAAGACGCCGTACATCGTGTCGTCGATCTTCGCGCCCTTGGCGGCGGGGTCGACGCTGATCGAGTAGTCGGTGACGTCATCGGCGTGGGCGGGGGCCGGGACAAGGCCGGCAGCCAGGAGGAAAGCGCTTGCTCCTAGGCCAAGTCTCAGCCGGTTGCGGGTGGTGCGTGACATGGATACTCCGCGGCTCTGGGAATTGTTGCGACGGCTCGCATTGTTCGAAATATCAGACAGCGGTCAGCACTTCGAACGGCAAGATAGGGAAGGGGTGTGGGCACGTCAATGGGGCAGGCGTGGGCGACGTAGGGTCGAGGGCATGGATGCACGGCCGGAGAGGGCGACGACGGGCGAGTTGTGGCCCGTGCCCGACGCGCTGGCCCATCTGGCCGGGCGCTGGCGCGTGGAGCGCACGGTGCGCGATCTGGTGAGCGGCGACCAGGGGCACTTCGAGGGCACCACGGCCTTCAGTCCACTGCCGGAAGGCGGCCTGCTGCACCAGGAGTCCGGCACGTTCACATGGCTGGGCGTCGCCCGCCCCGCCGAGCGGACGCTGCGCTTCCTGCCGGGGAGTTCACCGGGAACGGCGGACGTCCGCTTCGCCGACGGACGCCCCTTTCACACCCTCGACCTGACCACCGGGCACCATGTCGCCGACCACCCCTGCGCGGCGGACCTCTACCGCGGCGAGTTCACCGTCCGGGACGCGGACCACTGGCGGACTGTCTGGCGTGTCGGCGGCCCCGCCAAGGACCTGGTCCTGACCACCGACTACGCCCGCGAGGGCTGAGCGGGAGCCCCGTCGAAACGCAGGTTCCAGCGCCCCGCGCGGCCCGTGACGGTGGTCGTCGACAGGGGGCGCACGTCGATGTTCCAGTACGTCGACGGCGGCGCCTTCAGCGCGTACACCAGCGCCGCGCGGATGACGGACGGCTCGGCGACGGCGACGATGCGGCCGCCGTCCTCGAACGGCCGGGTGTCGAGCCAGCCCCCGACCCGGGAGATGAAGGTGAGCAGCGACTCACCGCCGTGCGGGGTGGCCCTCGGATCGGCGAGCCAGGCGTCCACCGCCTCCGGCTCGCGTGCCATCGCCTCGCCGAGCGTCAGCCCGCGCCAGCGGCCCATGTCGCAGTCTCGCAGGGCGAGTTGAACCAGCGGTGCATAGCCGAGGGCGTCGCCCGTGGCGCGGCTGCGCGGCGTGGGCGAGCAGTAGCGCAGCTCCGCCGCCGCAAGCGGCACCAGATCGCGGGCGACGCGCTGCACCTCGTCCCAGCCGGCCTGATCCAGCGGACGGTCGTCCTCGAAGCGTTCGGCGAGCAGCGGGGAGCTGCGCGCGGCGGCGACGAATGTGACCCGAAGTTGCATGCGGCGATGGTGTGTCGCGAAAGTGCGCAGGTCAAGGGGTGTTGGTGAGGAGTCACCGACGGTGGCCAAAACCTTACTTCAGGGTCAGGACCTGCCGGACAAGTCACTCGAAAACGAGGGCCATCCAGATGTCCGGCGGGTCCAGCGGCGCGAAGCCGAGCTTCGCGTAGACACCGTGCGCATCGGCGGTGGCGAGCAGGATGCGCCGCAGTCCGTACGGCTCCAGGTGGTCGCGTACGGCGCCCACCATGGCCGTACCGATGTTCTTGCCGCGCACGGACCGGTCGACGTAGACGTCGCACAACCAGGCGAAGGTCGCCCGATCGGTGATGACCCGCGCATACGCTACCTGCTCCCCCGAAACCGTCTCATATACCCCGAAGTTGAGCGACCCGGCGATCGCCCGCTCCTGCTTCTCGCGCGGCCGGCCCTTTGCCCAGTAGGCGTCGGTGGACAGCCAGCGGTGGACGCGTTCGACGTCGATGCGGGCCGGGTCGGTCGAGATCTCGTAGCCCTCGGGGAGGCTCGGGGTGTCGTTCATGGCGGGAGACTCGCAAGCGGGGACGAAGACGTCGAGCGGTTTTTAACGGGACCGGGCGCTGTCGGTGCCCCTGCCAATGGTGCGGCAACGGCCTTTGGGGGCGCGGGGCTGTATCGATGTGCGGCTCCGCCGCGTGGGCGCGACCAGCCACGACGGAGCCGCAGACGATCAACGGCGCACCCCGCGGAGCGCCTCGTCGCAGGCCGCACGCAGCCGCCGCACCCCCTCCGCGATCTCCCCCGTCCCCGCGACCGCAGCAAAGCTCAACCGGGCGTGCGGGGCCGGGGACTCCGCGCTGAAGTACGGGCGGCCGGGGGTGATGGCAACGCCCGCGCGCAGAGCCGCTGCCGTCAGGGCGGCTTCGTCCGCGCCGTCGGGCAGGCGCAGCCACAGGTGGTAGCCGCCCGACGGGATGTGCGGGAGGGAGAGTTCGGGGAGTTCCAGCCGCAGTGCCGCGGTCATGGTGTCGCGGCGCGTCTTCAACTCCGCCGAGATCGCGCGCAGATGGCGCGGCCAGGCGGGCGAGCCGACGAGTTCGAGGGCAGCTTCCTGGAGCGGGCGGGGGACGAAGAAGGTGTCGACGACCTGGATGGCGCGCAGCCGTTCCAGGACCGGGCCGTGGGCGGCCAGGGCACTCACCCGGAAGCTCGGCGAGGTTGCCTTGGTGAGCGAGCAGACGTGGACGACGACTCCGTCGGGGTCGTCGGCGGCGAGGGGGCTCGGCAGCGGTCCGGCGTCCTCGTGCACGAGCCGTCGTACGAAGTCGTCCTCGACGACGAACGCGCCGGCCTCGCGGGCGATCCGTAGCACCTCCCCGCGCCGTTCCGGGGCGAGCACGGCGCCGGTCGGGTTCTGGAACAGCGGCTGGCAGACGAACACCCGCGCGCCGGTCGCCCGGAACGCATCGGCGAGGAGAGACGGTTTGACGCCGTCCGCGTCCACCGGGACCGGCACCGGCCGCAGGCCCGCCGCCCGCGCGATCGCCAGCATGCCCGGATACGTGGGCGATTCGACGAGCACCGGCGCTCCGGGCGGGGCGAGCGCGCGCAGGGCGGTGGTCAGCGCGGACTGGCCGCCCGCCGCGATCAGCACCCCGGCGGCGGTGACCCCGCCGCCGATGCTGCGCGCGAACCACTCGCGCAGCTCCGCCAGCCCCTCCATCGGCGGCCGCCCCCAGGCGCCGGGGCGACGGCCCGCCCGGGACAGGGCCGCCGCCATCGCCCGCTCGGGCTGCAACGACGGGTGCAGATAGCCGCCGTTGAACTCGACGACTCCGGGCGGCGGGGCGGCGAGGGAGACCGTGACCCCGGAGGCGTCCACGGAGCGCGGTACGAGGTCGGCGGCGCCGTCCGCACTGAGGGCGACCTCCTGCCAGGAGGTGTCACCTGCGGGAGCGGTCGCGCCGCGCGGCTCGGCACGGAAGGCACCGGCTCCCGGCCGGGTCACCACCAGGCCCTCGGCGGCCAGCTGCCCCAGGGCACGCGAGACGGTCACCGGACTGACCCGGAACCGCTCGACGAGGGACCGGCTCGAGGGGAGCTTTCCACCCGGGGAGTAGCGGTTGAGTTCCCGCCGCAGCTGATTCGCCAGTTCACCGACACTGCTACTCTCGTACATGAGAGAACAGAGTAGCGCTACTGCTTCCAGCCGGATAGCGGTCGACACCGAGGCCGGGTCGGCAGACACCGGCGTCCACCGACCGGAGGTCCCGGGAGCCGCGGCTCCGGCGAGCGCGCCGGATGCCGCCCGACAGCCGACCGCGGCCGACGGCAGCGGGCATCCGGGCGCCCGCACCACCCCGGACGGCGCCGCGCGTCCACCCGCCCCGATGACCCCCGCGGGCCGCCGCACCGGCACCCTCCTGGCCGCCCTCGGCGTAGTCGCCTTCTCCCTCACCTTCCCCGCCACCGCCTGGGGACTGGAGGGCTTCGGGCCCTGGTCCCTGGTGGCCGTGCGCAGCGTTCTCGCGGCCCTGATCGCGGGGACCTGTCTGCTGGCACTGCGCGTGCCGCTGCCCGGCCGCCGCCACTGGGCCGGTCTCGCGGTCGTCGCCGCCGGAGTGGTCCTCGGCTTCCCCCTGCTCACCACACTCGCCCTGCAGACGTCGACCACCGCGCACGCCGCCGTCGTGGTGGGCCTGCTCCCGCTCACGACCGCCCTGTTCTCCGCCCTGCGCATGGGCACCCGCCCGTCCCGCACCTTCTGGACGGCGGCCCTCGCGGGCGCGGCCGCGGTCGTCGCCTTCACGGTGCAGCAGAGCGGCGGTGCGCTGACCACCGCGGACCTGTATCTGTTCGGCGCGCTGCTGGTGTGCGCGGCCGGCTACACCGAGGGCGGCCGGCTGGCCCGGGTCATGCCGGGCTGGCAGGTCATCGGCTGGGCGCTGGTGCTGTGCCTGCCGCTGAGCGGGCCGGCCGCCGCACTGGCGCTGTCGTACGAGCCCGTGCGGCTGACCGCGCACAGTGTGGCGGGGCTGCTGTGGGTCGCGGCGGGCTCGCAGTTCCTCGGCCTGGTCGTCTGGTACCGCGGGATGGCGGCGATCGGCATCCCCAAGGCCAGCCAGTTGCAGTTGGCCCAACCCCTGCTCACACTGGTGTGGTCGGTGCTGCTGCTGGGCGAGCACCTGACGGTGGCCGCCCCGCTGACGGCCGCGGCGGTGCTGGTCTGCATCGCCGTCACGCAGCGGACGCGGAGCTGAGCGGCGCGTACGCGCCGGTTCCAACCGTGGCCCTGCGCCGTAGACTCAAGGCCACGGACCGCTGCTCCCGCACCTGGTGAGGAGGCCCTACAGATGCGTGCAACCGTGGGCGACCAGCTTGTCCAGCACGGCAGGGTGGTCGGCCAACACGACAAGGTCGGCGAGATCGTCGAAATACTGGGCCAGGAGGGCACCCCCCCGTACCGCGTCCGCTTCGAGGACGGGCACACGGGCATCTGCTCCCCCGGCCCCGACACCGAGATCCGGCACAAGGAACCGCAACGCTAGCGCGCTCCGGTCAGCGCGGGGGTTTCGCCGGCCGCTGGTAGTGGTCGGCGACCACCCGCGCCATCGCGCCGATCCGGTCGGTCGCCACGTCCTTGGCGGCGAAGAAGATGTGCCCGCGCACCTGCGGGTGGTCCTTGGCCAGGGTGAGATGGCGGGAGAGTTCGGCGACGTCCTGCCAGGCCGCGGACTGCGCCGGGTCGCCGGCCTTGTACAGCGCCTCCCCCACGTACACCTGCGTCCCGGTGCCGCGCGCGACCTCCGACCACCACGGCAGCAGCTTGGCGTAGTCGGCGGCGGCGAAGCCGATGTTCCAGTAGACCTGCGGGGCGATGTAGTCGATCCAGTTCTCCCGCACCCATTTGCGGGTGTCCGCGTGCAGATCGTCGTACGTCTGCACGCCCGCCCGGGTGTCCGAGCCGCGCGAGTCGGTGGCGGCGTTGCGCCACACCGCGAACGGGCTGATCCCGAAGCGCGTGCCCGGCCGGGTCTGCTTGATCCGCGCGGCCATTTCGGACACCAGCTTGTCGATGTTGTTGCGGCGCCAGGCATCCCGGTCCGGGAAGGCCTTGCCGTGGCGGGCGTAGGCCGCGTCGTCGTCGAAGGTCTGGCCGGTCACGGGGTACGGGTAGAAGTAGTCGTCGAAGTGGACGGCGTCCACGGGGTACTTCCGCACCGCGTCGAGCATCGCGTTCTGCACGAAGGCACGGACCTTCGGCAGCCCCGGGTTGTAGTAGAGCTTCCCGCCGTAGGTCACCACCCAGTCCGGGTGCCTGCGCGCGGGGTGGGAGGCGACCAGTTTCGTCACGTCGGTGTGGTTGGCGATGCGGTACGGGTTGAACCAGGCGTGCAGTTCCAGACCGCGGGCGTGGGCCTCCTTCACCGCCGTGCCCAGCGGGTCCCAGCCCGGGTCCTGGCCCTGGGTGCCGGTGAGGACCTGCGACCAGGGCTCGTACGGCGAGGGCCACAAGGCGTCGGCCGTCGGGCGCACCTGGAACATCACGGCGTTGAGGCGGCTGTGCACGGCACGGTCCAGGATCGCGATCAGCTCGGCCCGCTGCTCGGCGACGGTCAGCCCCGGCTTGGAGGGCCAGTCCCGGTTGGCCACGCTCGCCACCCAGACGCCCCGCATCTCACGCAGGGACCGGCGCTCGGAATCGCCGCCCGCCATCGCCGCACTCGCCGCCACTGCACCGCCCCCCGCCACGAGAGCCGACAGGGCCGTCGCTGCGAACGCCCGCCGCGACAGCCGAGACCTACGGTGCAGCATTCCCCTACCTCCATGCGCTGATGTGCGTGGCCGGGGGAGATTCTCGACCCGGGCCACCTCCCGCGTCAGACTGCCACGCGGTACCCGAACGATCGATCAACGATCGCCGGAGGTAACGTGCAGGTTTGGAGCAGGCACCGAACCACGGGGGACCTGCCGCACTCGTAGATCAGCGAAGGGGACGATGTGACCGGCATCCCATCAGGAGACATCGCGCGCGTCGGAGTGGTCGGCTGCGGCCAGATGGGAGCCGGCATCGCCGAGGTGTGCGCCCGTTCCGGTCTGGACGTGAAGGTTGCCGAGACCACCGGCGAGGCCCTGGAGATCGGCCGGACCCGGCTGTTCAACTCCCTTTCCAAGGCGGCCGAGCGCGGCAAGATCACCGCGGAGGAGCTGGCGGCGACACAGGAGCGGCTCACCTTCACGACCGACCTGGGCGAGTTCGCCGACCGCGACCTGGTGATCGAGGCCGTCGTCGAGAACGAGCAGGTCAAGACCGAGATCTTCCAGGTGCTCGACCAGGTCGTGACCCGGCCTGACGCGATCCTCGCCTCCAACACCTCCTCCATTCCGCTGGTGAGGCTGGCGGTCGCCACCTCGCGGCCCGACCAGGTCGTCGGCATCCACTTCTTCAACCCGGCCCCGGTGCAGCAGCTCGTCGAGCTGATCCCGGCGCTCACCACCTCCGAGGGCACGCTCGGCCGGGCCCAGCTGTTCGCGGAGAAGGTCCTCGGCAAGCACGCCATCCGCGCCCAGGACCGCTCCGGCTTCGTGGTCAACGCGCTGCTGATCCCCTACCTGCTCTCCGCGATCCGGATGTTCGAGTCGGGCATCGCCAGCCGCGAGGACATCGACAACGGCATGGAGATGGGCTGCGCCCACCCGATGGGCCCGCTGAAGCTGTCCGACCTGATCGGCCTGGACACGGTCGCGTCCGTCGCCTTTTCGATGTACGAGGAGTACAAGGAGCCGCTGTACGCCGCTCCCCCGCTGCTGCAGCGCATGGTCGACGCGGGACGGCTCGGCCGGAAGTCCGGGTCGGGCTTCTACACCTACGGCTGACCTCGACGGCCTTTTGCACAGTGCCCGTTCCAGGGTGCTGATTACACAGTGCGACCGACACGGGCCCGGCACTCTTCGGAGCGCCGGGCCCGTGTCATTCACACACCGTGTGCGCGCCGGGCACGCATATGCCCCTCGCACACGCTCCCCACGTGTCCACCAGGCGAGTTGACTCTTCATGCGCATGCAACGGATGTGACGACTACGGAAAGGAGCGGACCCGTGACCGCCGACCCGGAGCATCCCGTGGTCCAAGGAGAACTCGCAGAGTTACGCCGCCGCCTCGACGTCGCCTACGCGCGCGTCGAGGGAGGGCTGGCCCTGCTCAACCATCGCACCGAGGAGACGGACAAGGACCTCGACGACCTGAGCGCACGGATCATCGCCCTGGAGCACGCCCGCTGGCCACTGCCCGCGATAGCGACACTGACCGCGGTGGGCGCGCTCGTGGCGACGATATGGCAGGCCCTGGGCCACTGACTCAGGACCAGGACGCGGTGGGGGGATCAGGGCCAGGCGTCCTACCCGAGCCTGAGGTGGTGCAGGAGCAGTAACGCGGCCGCCATGTTGGCGGCCGGGACCTCGCCGCGGGCGACCATGTCGGGGACGAGCTTGAGGGGGACCCATTCCCGGCGGTCCGACTCGAAGTCGTCCACGGGGTGTCCGACGTACTCGCCCTCGTCGGCCCAGTAGATGTGGTGCCGGGCGTCGGTGAGGCCGTTGGACGGCTCGACGCTCATGAGGTGCTGCAGCGGTCCCGGTCGCCAGCCGGTCTCTTCCTCGAGTTCCCTGGCGGCCGCGACGGCGATGTCCTCGCCGTCCTCGACCACGCCCGCAGCGAGTTCCCACCCCCAGCTGTCGGTGATGAAACGGTGGCGCCACAGGAGGAGGACTTCATTGGCCTCGTTCACCACCGTGGCCACGGCGACGGGCCGCAGCCGTATCAGAAAGTGGTCCAGGTGCCGCCCGTCCGGCAGTTCCACATCTGCCAGGTTGACGGTGAACCAGCGGTTTTCATACACAGTTCGTTCGTTCTGTTTCGTCCACTGCACGGTTCTGCCACCTTCCGTCGAGTAAGTGGCAATATCGCAGCAGGGACTGTGGGTGTCGGTGCTCAGGAACCTGCCTACAGCGGTACGCGCAGTGCCCCGTCGATGAGTTCGGCGGCTTCGGCGGTGCCCGCACAGCCGCTGCGCACCAGGTACTCGCGTACCGCCCGGAGTCTGTCGCGCAGCCGCTGGGACTCCATTCCGCGGGCCTGTTCGGCCATCTGCACCGCGGTGGCCACGGCCTTGTCGGCGTTGCCCTGGCGCAGTTCGATCGTGCTGAGCATGGCGAGCCGGTGCACCCGGCCGCGGTCGTGCGCGGGATTGTCGACGGCCGCCGCGGCGTGCTCCCCCGCGGCCACGAGTTCGCCGAGGCTGAGCAGTGCCTCCGCCACCTGGACGTTGACCAGCCCCGGCTGGACATAGCCGGTTTCGTCGGGTTCGTATCCGCGCCGGATGCGTTCGGCGGCCTGCTCGGCACGCCGGATGCAGGACAGCGCGGTCGTGCCGTCGCCGAGGTGTGCGTACGCCTTGGCCTGCATCGCGTAGAGATCGCAGGCGAGCGCCGGGGTGATGTGCTTCCCGGCGGCGCGCAGCGCGGCCTCCGCGAAGGCGACCGCCTGCCGGTACTCCCGCATGAACAGGGCCTGGTTGACCAGCAGCGCGATCACATAGGCGCCAAGGCCCCGGTCCCCGCTGGCCTTTGCCAGCCGCAGCGCCTGGTGGAAGTAGCGCTGGGCCAGTCCGTGGGCGTCGGAGTCGTACGCGCAGATGCCCGCAATGGCCACTAACCCGCCCGTGGCCCGGTGCAGTTGGCGGCCGGTGGCGTCGGTGTAGCTGCCGCGCAGCAGCGGCGCGGCCTCCGCATTGAGGAAGCCGACGATCCGGGTGCGGGTCGCTATGCCACCCGCCTTCCGGTACATCTGCTCGTAGTGGGTGCGGGCGGCGCGCAGCATCTCGATGTCCGAGGCGGTGACCCGGTGCCGGCCGCCGCGCGAGACGTCCACGTCCTCGGGCGGGTTCTCCCACTCCCACACGGGCATGACGGCGGGCGTGCCGGTGACCGCGGGCGCACCCAGGATGTGCGGGCGCTGCTGCTCGTCGGAGCGCCACAGCGCGGTGGCGCGCTCCACGAAGCCGGACAGCGAGGTGCCGTGCGGTGTGGACGGCTCACCGGGCACACCGAGGCCGATGTCGTCGAGCGTGACCGGACGGTGCAGCCGTCCCGCGAGCACCTCGCAGATCAGGTCGGGCACCTGGCCTCGGGGCCGCTGCCCCTTCAACCACCGTGCCACGGCGGTGTGTTCGTACCGGAGCGCGAGGCCGCGCGCCCGCCCCGCCTGATTGACGTGTGCCGCCAGCCCCGCATGCGAGATCCCGGCCTCGTCCAGGATCGCGTCGAGCAGAGTGTTGGGCTGCATGGGTGCCCCCCGGATCGCTCGGTGCCGTCAGCGTAGTGCGAACGCCTTCACACGGGGTGTGAACGGAGTGCCCGAATCCGCAGCGTACGCGCACTGTCGCGGAGAGTTTCCAGCCGGTTGACTGAAATGCCTCGCAAGAGGCCGGCCGGGCCGCCGGCTCCCCCTCGTACAGTGCGGCGGCCCGCTTCCGCGCCGTCCGCCCAGCTGCCTGCCCGACACTCCGTGGCGGGGCGGACGGCGTGCCGCGCAGACACATCACGAGGGGACCCGCCCAGACCACGCGGGAGCGCCGGGCGCACCGCGGGGGAGCGTGGCGATTCGCGGCCTCGACGTCACGTGAGGCGGTGCGCCCGGTGTCCGACCGGCTCGCCAGGAGGTCGTACGACACGGCAGCGGTCGTTGCGCAGGACGAGCAGCGCGACGTCATCGGCAGGTCTTCCCCCGGAGTGGCGCAGCAGCCCGGCGAAGACGGCGCGCAGTACCGACTGCGGGGAGACCGGCCCGGCACCGACGGCCTCGGCGAGCGCGGCCGGCAGCGGAAAGAACCGGCCACGTCCGTCACGGGCGTCCTCGACACCGTCCGTGTGCAGGAACAGCGCATCGCCGGGCAGGAGCCTGCCGCAGTGGTGGGCGGGCAGCTCGGCGGGCAACGGGAACGGCCCGAGGGGAGGCAGCGGTTCGGCCCGGGTCAGCAGTTCGGCCCGGGCCGGCCCCAGCAGATACGGCCAGGGGTGCCCGCAGTTGAGGATGCTCACCTCGCCGTCCGGCCGGATCTCCAGCAGCAGTACGGTGACGAACTCCTCGGCGACCGGGTTGTCCGGCTCGGGTCCGGCCGAGGGGTGCTCGGCGCGGGCCCGCTCCCGCAGATGCCGAGCCAGTGCCCGCTCCAGCCGCCGCAGGACACTGCCGAGTTCGGCCTCGTCGTGCACGGCCTCGCGGAAGCTGCCGAGCACGGCGGCGACCGTGCTGATGGCGGCGAGCCCGTGCCCGCGCACATCGCCCATCACGACCCGCACTCCGTGCTCGGTGGCGATGACCTCGTACAGATCTCCGCCGATGGCCGCACCGCGGTCCGCGGACAGCTGGGCCGCGGCGATGTTCAGCCCGTCGATCCGTGGCGGCAGCGGCCGCAGCAGCACACTCTGCGCGGCGCCCGCGACCTGCCGGGCTTCCCTGAGCTCACGCAGCAGCGCGTGCCGGACGTGGAATATCAGCCCGGTCCCCACGGCGAAGAAGACGGCACTGGTACCGATGCGCGCCCCCAGCCCGTTCTGCTGGGCGAGCGGACAGGCCAGTTTGTAGGTGATCGCCACGGCGCCCCACACAGTGGGCAGCCCCAGCGCGAGCACCCGCCGCAACGGGTGCCGCCCCGCCCTGCGGGGAACCCCAGCCTTGATGCGAATCATGCCGATTGGCCCCCCATTAGGCCCTGACAGCACAGACGGACCGACCCCGAAAGGCCGGTCCGATTCTGTCGACCGCATGGCCGGATAGGGCCAGATCACCGGAGGTTGCCACCCAAATGAGTGACAACTTCCAGGCCACCCGCATTTATGCAGCTAGGGGGGACTGATGCGCCCCAAAGGGGCGCGGGGAACTGCGCGACAAGCCACAGAAGACCCGCAGCCGCCAACCGACAACAGCTCCCCGCCCCTTGGGCGAACTAGCCCCGAAGAACTGCTCCCGCACGCTCGCCCGCGAGGGCAACCGCCGCATCCCGAGCCGCAGACGCCTCGTCAACGGTCAGGGTGCGGTCGGGGGCCCGGAACCGCAGCGCATAAGCCAGCGACTTCTTGCCCTCACCCAACTGCTCGGCGTTCTCATAGACGTCGAACAGCCGGATGCCCTCCAACAGTTCACCCGCCCCGTCCCGCAGCGCAGCTTCGACGTCGGCATGCGGCACGAACTTGTCGACGACCAGCGCGACATCCTGCGTGGCCACGGGGAACGTGGAGATGCCCGGCGCCTGCGGGGTGTCGTTGCCGACCTCCTCCAGCACATCCAGGTCGATCTCCATCGCGCTGGTGCGCTCGGGCAGCCCCAGGGCCTTCACCACGCGCGGGTGCAGCTCACCCGCGTGGCCGATCACCGTCTCCGTGCCGTCGACGACGACCACGAACTCGGCGCAGCGGCCGGGGTGCCAAGGACCGTACTGGCCCTTGCGGACCATCAGTTCGGCACCGGCTTCCCGCGCGGCGGCGCGCCCCGCCTCGACCGCGTCGGCCCAGTCCGCCGGACGGCCCTTGCCCCACCAGCCGGCCTGCTCGCGGGCGCCCGCGAGGACGACGGCGACGTGGCGCGGCTGCTCGGGCAGCGCGGCGTTCAGCTCAGCGATCTCCTCGTCGGTGGGACGCCGGTCGACGGGCAGGGCGACGGCGGCCTTCTGCTCCTCACGCGGGAGGAAGACCAGGCCGGTCTCGAACAGCGCCAGGTCGTGCGAGCCCCGGCCGTTGTTGCGCCGCAGCGCGGCGAGCAGCCCCGGCAGCAGCGACGTGCGCAGCGCGGGCTCCTCGTCGTTGAGCGGGTTGGTCAGGCGCACCACACGGCGGGCCGGGTCGTCGGCCTCAAGCAGCAGCTGGTCGAAGACCTGCTCGCCGATGAACGGGTAGTTCGGCGCCTCGACGTACCCGGCACCGGCCAGCGCCCGCCCCACCCGGCGGTGCAGCCGCTGCCGGTGGGTCAGCCCGCGGCCGGAGGGCAGCTTGGGCAGCGTGGAGGGCAGGTTCTCGTAGCCCTCGAGGCGGATGACCTCTTCGGCCAGGTCGTTCACATCGTCGAGATCGGGCCGCCAGGACGGGACGGTGACGATCAGCTCGTCCTGCCCGTACACGTCGCAGCCGACCTCCTGGAGGCGCCGTACGACGATCTCGCGGCCGTAGTCGACACCCGCCACCTTGTCCGGGTGGTTGGCCGGAACGGTGATGGTGTGCGGCGCGGACGGCGCGATGACCTCGGTGACGCCGGCCTCGGCGGTGCCGCCCGCGAGCAGCACCAGCAGGTCGACGGTGCGCTGGGCGGCGGCGGACGCGGCCTGCGGGTCGACGCCGCGCTCGAAGCGACGGGACGCCTCGGAGGACAGCTTGTGCCGGCGGGCCGTGCGCGCGATGGAGACCTGGTCGAAGTGCGCGGCCTCGATGACCACGTCCGTCGACGCGTTCTCCACGTCGTCATGGTCGGCGATCTCCGTGTTCGCGCCGCCCATGACGCCCGCGAGGCCGATCGGGCCGCGGTCGTCCGTGATCACCAGGTCCTCGGCGTGCAGCTTCCGCTCGACGCCGTCGAGGGTGACGATCTTCTCGCCCTCGGCCGCGCGGCGGACGCCGATCGTGCCCTGGACCAGGTTGCGGTCGTAGGCGTGCAGCGGCTGGCCGAGCTCCATCATCACGTAGTTGGTGACGTCGACCGCGAGCGAGATCGGGCGCATGCCGACCTTCTGCAGGCGGCGCTGCAGCCAGATCGGGGAGCGCGCCTCGGGGCTCAGACCGGTGACCGTGCGCGCGGTGAAGCGGTCGCAGCCGAGCGGGTCGGAGACCTGGACCGGGTAGCCGTACGCGTTCGGGCCGGGGACGTCGAGGAGTGCCGGGTCGCGCAGCGGCAGGCCGTAGGCGATGGCGGTCTCGCGGGCGACACCGCGGATGGACAGGCAGTCGCCGCGGTTGGCGGTGACGGCGATGTCGAGGACCTCGTCGACCAGTTCGAGCAGCTCGATGGCGTCCTTGCCGATCTCGGCCTCCGGCGGCAGCACGATGATGCCCTTGGTGCCGTCGTCGCCCATGCCCAGCTCGTCGCTGGAGCAGATCATGCCGTGGGACGTCTTGCCGTACGTCTTGCGCGCGGAGATCGAGAAGCCGCCCGGCAGCGTGGCGCCCGGCAGGACCACGACGACCTTGTCGCCGACGGCGAAGTTGCGGGCGCCGCAGACGATCTCCTGCGGCTCACCCGTGCCGTTGGCCTGGCCGACGTCGACGGTGCAGAAGCGGATCGGCTTCTTGAACTCCGTCAGCTCCTCGATCGTCAGCACCTGGCCGACGACGAGCGGGCCCTTGAGGTCGGCACCGAGGTGCTCGACGGTCTCGACCTCGAGGCCCGCCGAGATGAGCTTGGCCTGGACGTCACGCCCGGTCTGAGTGGCCGGCAGGTCGACGTACTCCCGCAGCCAGGAAAGCGGGACCCGCATCAGATCTCCATCCCGAACGGCCGGGTGAACCGGATGTCACCCTCGACCATGTCTCGCATGTCTTCGACGTTGTGGCGGAACATCAGCATCCGTTCGATGCCGAACCCGAAGGCGAATCCGCTGTACTTCTCCGGGTCGACGCCGCAGGCGGTGAGCACGCGCGGGTTGACCATGCCGCAGCCGCCGAGCTCGATCCAGCCCTCGGAGGAGCAGGTGCGGCAGGGGCGGTCGGGGTTGCCGACGGACTCGCCGCGGCAGACGTAGCAGACCATGTCCATCTCGGCGGACGGCTCGGTGAACGGGAAGAAGTTCGGCCTGAGCCGCGTCTTCATGTCCTCGCCGAACAGCGACTGGACCATGTGGTCGAGGGTGCCCTTGAGGTCGGCCATGGTCAGGCCCTCGTCGACGGCGAGCAGCTCGACCTGGCGGAAGACGGGCGTGTGCGTCGCGTCCAGCTCGTCGGTGCGGTACACGACGCCGGGACAGATCACGTACACCGGCAGTTCGCGGCTGAGCAGCGAGCGGATCTGCACGGGCGAGGTGTGGGTGCGCAGCACGACGCCGGACTCGGTGCCGCCGTCCGGGCCTTCGATGAAGAAGGTGTCGGCCTCGCCGCGGGCCGGGTGGTCCGGGCCGATGTTCAGGGCGTCGAAGTTGAACCACTCGGCCTCGACCTGCGGGCCCTCGGCGACCTCGTAGCCCATGGCCACGAAGACGTCCTCGATGCGCTCCGACAGGGTCGTCAGCGGGTGGCGGGCGCCGGCCGGTACGCGGTCGTACGGCAGCGTGACGTCCACCGACTCCTCGACCAGCACGCGCGCGTCCCGCTCGGCCTCGAGCTCGGCCTGGCGACCGGCGAGGGCCTTGTTCACGGCGCCACGGGCCTGGCCGACGAGCTTTCCGGCGGCTGCCTTGGCGTGCGGGGGCAGGGCGCCGATCTCGCGGTTGGCGAGGGCCAGCGGGGAGGTGCCCCCGGTGTGGGCGACCTTGGCCTCCTGGAGCGCGTCGAGGGAGCTCGCTGCGGCAAAGGCGGCGAGCGCCTCGTCCCGCATGCGCTCGATCTCTTCCGGTTTCAACGCCTCGACCTCTACAGGGTCGTACGACTTATTCGGTGCCGACATCTCTTCCCGTGCTTCCGATTGGCTGGCTGAAGGTCCCCGTCACCGACTCACACAGAGGTCAGAGGGCCGTCCATGGGACACAAAGGTGCCAAAGGCCGAGTCTAACGGGGTGGAGGTGTACGAATGCGCCCGTGGGCCGTCAGGCGAGATACGCCGGCGCCGCCACGGGCAACGTAAATCGGAACTCGGCGCCGCCCTGGGGGGCGCGGCCGACCGTGATGGTGCCGCCGTGGGCCTCGACGATGCCCTTGACGATGTAGAGCCCGAGGCCCGTGCCGCCGCGCTTGCTGCCCCGCCAGAAGCGGGTGAAGACGCGGTTCATGGACTCCTCCGGGATGCCGGGCCCCTCGTCGCTCACCGTGACCGACGTGCCGGTGTCCTCGTCCTCTCGGGGGGACGCCGTGGCCGTGATGTCAATCGTGACGGTTCCCTCGCCGTGCCGCACGGCATTTTCCAGCAGGTTGCTGAGCACCTGGTCGATCTTGTCGGGGTCGGCCCACAGATCGGGCAGCGGCTGTTCGAGGCGCAGCAGGAACCGGTCGGCGGGCTGCCCGGCGGCGACGTACGCCTGGATGTGCCGCCCCACGGCCGCGCCGATGTCGACGGGCTGGCGGCGTACCTCCAGCCGCCCGCTGTCGATCCGCGAGATGTCCAGCAGCTCGGCGATGAGCCGGGTGACCCGGTCGGCGTCCGCGTCGACGGTCTCCAGCATCAGCCGCTTCTGGTCGTCGGTGAACCGTTCCCACTTGGCGAGGAGCGTGGCGGTGAAGCCCTTCACCGAGGTGAGCGGCGAGCGCAGCTCGTGGGCCACGGTCGCTATCAGCTCGGCATGGCTGCGCTCGGTGCGGCGGCGGGCCTCCGTGTCGCGGAGTGACACGACGACACGGCGGACGGGCCCCGTGGACTCGCTGCGCACGTATCGCGCGGACACGAGAACCTCCCGGCCGCCGGGCAGCAGGAGGTTCCGCTCGGGCTGACGCACGCGAATGGCCAGCCCTCCGTACGGGTCGGTCAGCTGCCACCAGCGCCGCCCCTCCAGGTCCTCTAACGGCAGCGCCTTCTCCAGCCGCTGCCCGAGGGCGTCCTGGGCGGGAAGGGCGGTGATGCGCTCAGCGGCGGCGTTGAAGCAGATGACGTGCCCGTGCTCGTCGGCGATCACGAGACCGTCGGGCAGCTCGTCGGGGTCGATGCCGAGCTCGGCAAGGTCGCCGTACCGGGGCGTGGGCATACGCCGCACGTCCCGTGCTCCCCTTGCCCTGCTCGTGCCGACAGTCATCCCCGTACCCCACCTCTCAGACGGCGCAGGTGGCCCCCGAGCTGGTCACCCTACTAGCTCTCGGTGACGGAACGGCACCCTCCGGAGGCGCGCTGTGCACGGGCCGACGCATACAGACATACGGCGGCCGCGGTGGCGAGGTTCAGGCTCTCGGCCTTCCCGTGGATCGGAACGCGCACCACGGCGTCCGCGAGTGCGCGGGTCTCCTCCGGGAGCCCCCACGCCTCGTTCCCGAACACCCAGGCGGTCGGCCCGCCCATGGTGCCGTTGTCGAGCTCGTCGTCCAGGTCGTCGGTCCCGGCCCCGTCGGCGGCGAGAATCCGTACACCGACGCCCTTGAGCCCCTCGACCGCGTCCTCGACGGCAACGCCGACGGCGACCGGCAGGTGGAACAGCGAGCCCACGGAGGCCCGTACGGCCTTGGGGTTGTAGAGATCGACGGACGCATCGGTCAGTACGACGGCCTCGGCGCCGGCGGCATCGGCGCACCGGAGCACGGTCCCGGCGTTCCCGGGGTCGCGCACATTCGCGAGTACGGCGACGAGCTTGGGCCGGGCTGCGAGGATTTCCTCGAAGGGCGTGTCCAGGAACCGGCAGATCCCGACGAGCCCCTGCGGGGTGACGGTCGTCGAGATGTCGGCGATCACGTCATCGGCCGCGAGATGAATACGGACCCCGGCGTCCCGGGCCTCCCCCACGATGTCGGCGTACCGCTCCGCGGCCTCGACGGTGGCGAACAGCTCGACGAGCGTGTCCCCGTAGGCCGCCGCCTCCCGCACGGCCTGCGGCCCCTCGGCGAGGAACAGCCGCTCCTTGCCCCGGAAGTTCCGCCTGGCGAGCCGGCGCGCGGCCGACACTCGGGGAGAACGGGGGGAGATCAGCTCGGGGCTGGCAGCAGGCATGGGGTTGGGGCTCACTTTCGGAAACTACACAACAGGACCCGCAAGCCCGAAAGCCTGCGGGTCCCTCATGTCACGTCGGCTCTGAGCCAGGCGTCAGGCTGCCTTGGGGGCGTTGACGTCCGCCGGAAGGGCCTTCTGCGCAACCTCGACCAGCGCGGCGAACGCGGTGGCGTCGTTGACGGCCAGCTCGGCGAGGATCTTGCGGTCGACCTCGACGTTGGCGGCCTTCAGGCCCTGGATGAAGCGGTTGTACGTGATGCCGTTGGCGCGGGCAGCGGCGTTGATGCGCTGGATCCACAGCTGGCGGAAGTCACCCTTGCGCTTCTTGCGGTCGTTGTAGTTGTAGACCAGCGAGTGGGTGACCTGCTCCTTGGCCTTGCGGTACAGGCGCGAACGCTGACCGCGGTAGCCGGAGGCCTGCTCGAGGATCGCCCGGCGCTTCTTGTGGGCGTTGACTGCCCGCTTGACGCGTGCCACTTGTTAACTCCTTGTAGCGGGGCCGTGGTTGGACTCACACGGCCCGGAAACGATTGGGTCCCGGTCCAGACGTACGGCGCTCGGTGGGGCGCCGCTCACGTCACTTGCCGAGAAGCTTCTTGATCTTCGCGGCGTCGCCCGGGGCCATCTCGGCGTTGCCGGTCAGGCGGCGCGTCACGCGGGACGACTTGTGCTCGAGCAGGTGGCGCTTGCCGGCGCGCTCACGGAGCACCTTGCCGGAGCCGGTGACCTTGAAGCGCTTGCTGGCACCGCTGTGCGACTTGTTCTTCGGCATAGCGCCGTTCTCTCCTCGTCGGTGGCGTTCCGGTGCCCGGTCGTGAAACCGGGCACGGTGGAACGTCGCTGTTGTATCGGTTACGTCCTGGGGACTTGCGTCCCCCGGGATCACGCCTCGGCGGAAGCCTCGGCAGGTGCCTCGGCGTCGTCCACGACCTCGTGGTCGACCTCCGCGGCGTTCTGCGACTTGCCGGGGTTGGCCTTCGCTTCTGCCTTGCGGGCTTCCTGCGCCTGGCGGGCCTCGGCCATCGCCTCGGTCTTCTTCTTGTGCGGACCGAGAACCATGATCATGTTTCGGCCGTCCTGCTTCGGGTTCGACTCCACGAAGCCGAGGTCCTGGACGTCCTCCGCGAGACGCTGCAGCAGTCGGTAGCCCAGCTCGGGCCGGGACTGCTCGCGACCACGGAACATGATCGTGATCTTGACCTTGTCGCCCTGCTTGAGGAACCGGACGACGTGACCCTTCTTGGTGTCATAGTCGTGCGGGTCGATCTTCGGCCGGAGCTTCATCTCCTTGATGACCGTGTGCGCCTGGTTCTTGCGCGCCTCACGGGCCTTCATGGCCGACTCGTACTTGAACTTCCCGTAGTCCATGAGCTTGCACACGGGCGGACGGGCGTTCGCCGCGACCTCGACCAGGTCCAGGTCGTACTCCTGCGCAAGCTCCAGTGCCTTGGCCAGCGGGACAATGCCCACCTGCTCGCCACTGGGACCGACAAGTCGCACCTCGGGAACGCGAATCCGGTCGTTGATGCGGGGCTCGGCGCTGATGGATCCTCCTCGGTTAGCACCACACGGCGGTCTGGCGGACAGCCGCGTATGTCTCTTTCGTTAGACCTAACCGCGCCGAAGCATGAAAAATGCCCCGGACGATCACAGGCGGGGCTCCAAAGCACTACCGGAGCACCGCCGCGATGACGCGGGGCGCGCTTTCGGGCGACTCCATCGTCCGTACGGAACGATGGTGGCCGCCTGACCGGGGTGACCCGCCGTCCCGGAGGACGGTCAGGTGGGAGATCGGAGCCTCCACTTGTGGGCCGGACACGCGAGCATCCAGCCGGTCGTCACACAAGGTTAGCAGCTACCCGGGGGTGGTGCTAACCGGCGTGCACCGGGCCCTATCGTGTGGGGCATGAGTGACACCCCTCCTGAGTCCCCCGAGTCCCCGGCCGACTTCGACGCCATGACCCGCGACATCGCCGAGGTCCCCGCCGTCGAGGTGATCGTGACGGTCGCCGTCAACCTGATGAGCGCCGCCGCGGTGAAGCTCGGTCTGACCGAGGAGGGCGACAAGTACAAGGACCTGGACGAGGCCCGCAAGCTGATCCACGCTCTGGCCGGCCTGCTGGACGGCAGCGCGACCGAGATCAGCTCCTTCCACGCGGCACCGCTGCGCGACGGCCTGAAGTCGCTGCAGCTGGCGTTCCGCGAGGCGTCCGTCGTCCCGGACGAGCCGGGCCAGGGGCCGGGCGAGAAGTACACGGGGCCCGTCTACGGCTAGTCGATCAGCGTACGTACAAGGGCTCGCCCGGTGGCGTCGCCCCGGCCGGCAGCAGTGCCAGGTCGAGGCCGCGCACCAGGCGGGCCCTCAGTGTTTCGTCGGCGGCCAGGCGCTCGGCAACCGCTCGGGCAGCCTCGGCGGGTGGGGCGGACTCGTCCAGTACGAGGGCGAGGGTGCCGTCGGCCTGACCGGGCCCGAGGTGGGCGCGCAGGACGGCGGGCTCGGCGGCCACCGCGGTCCGTACCGCCTGCTGCACGGCGGGGTCGGCGAGGGGGTCGGCCGTCGTGCGGCCCTCGGCGAGGGCGAGCAGCGCGGAGCCCGTCAGCTCGTACGGCACGGGTCCGGCCAGGTCCAGCACGATCGTGTCCGCCTTCTCGTGCGCCGCTGCCTGCAGGGCCTGGTGCAGGGGTACGGCGACGGGGCGGGCCGCCGGGTCCCAGCGGGCCAGCGAGTCGGTGGAGGTGAAGGCCGGCAGGGCGGTGCGGGATCCGGCCTTGAGGGTCGGGACGGCCATGTCGCTGGTCTTCTCGCGGCGCAGCCCGTTCTCGTCCTCCTCGACCTCGCCGAGGACGGCCACCACCGGGACGAGCAGCCGGGCGCCCTTGAGCGCCTCCAGGACGGGGCCCACGGCGGTGCGGTCCTCGGCCCAGGCGGTGAGCGCGGCGCTCAGCCGGGGGTCGGCTGTGCCGTCGTCGTCGGAGAAGCCGGAGTCGGGAATGTTCTTGTTCGCCACGGTCACCGACCCTATCGGGCGGATATCGGGGGGATGCTGCTGGGCTTGTGCGGCCCCGGAAACCGCTTGTTCACAAGGTTCACGGCTTTCTCAGATTTCCCTGACACACATCTAACCTTCGTCTAACGGCGCGCACAGTCGGCGCCCCGAGCATCGCGGGCATGGAGTCCTTCAGAGCCCGCCGCAGCCGCCGCGCGCGTCCGTCCAGGACGCGCACCCTGCTCCAGATCGCCCTCGCGAGCGTGGCCGTCGTCGGCGTCACGGCCGCCGGGACGGTGTATGTGAAGGCTCGGGCGCACTCCGGTGCGAGCCCCGTATCGTCGTCGGCGACGGCGTCGGCCTCCACCTCGGCCACGGCGGACGGGGAGGATGCGGTGGAACCTGTTGCACAGCCGACGGTGGACTACGGCGCGCTGCTGGCCGAGGCCGTGAAGTCGGTGTCCGTCGAGAACGGCACGCAGGTGTCGGTGGCGGTGCTGGACCTGGATTCGGGCGAGAGCGCTTCGTACGGAGACGGTGCCTTCGACACCGCGAGCATCGTCAAGGTCGACATCCTGGCGACGCTGCTGCTGCAGGCGCAGGACGCGGGCCGGCACCTCACGGCGAGCGAGAAGTCGTACGCCACCACGATGATCGAGAACAGCGACAACACCGCCGCGTCCGCGCTGTGGCGGACCATCGGCAAGGCGGACGGGCTCGACGCCGCCAACAAGCGGCTGGGACTCACGGACACCGAGGGCGGCGACGACATGCTGTGGGGGCTGACCCAGACCACGGCCGCCGATCAACTCGCGCTGCTGCAGCAGGTGTTCGGGGACGACTCGGCGCTGAGCGAGGCCTCGCAGACGTATCTGCAGGGGCTGATGGGGCGGATAGAGGCCGACCAGCACTGGGGCGTGTCGGCCGCGGCCGACGGCTCCAAATGGGCGCTGAAGAACGGCTGGCTGGCGCGCAGCACCACCGGCCTGTGGGACATCAACAGCATCGGGCGGGTGACGGTCGACGGCCGCGACTACCTGGTGGCCGCACTGTCCAAGGGCAACTCGACGCAGGCGAAGGGGATTTCGCTGGTCGAGTCGGCGGCGAAGGCGGCGGTCTCGGCGCTGGCCGGGGACACCTCGGCGTCGTCCGCTGCTGCTTCTGCTTCGCCCTCCGCCTCGGTCTCGGAATAGCAGGCCGACGGCTCAGAAGCCGTCGAAGCGTGGGCGGCGGCCGCGCCACAGGACGACGGCCGCGACGAGCAGTACGCCGCCGAGGCTGCCCGCGAGCGGGGCCGCCCAACTGCTGGTGCCGCCTTCGGACTTGGCGGCGTCCGGGCCGGAACCGAAGTACTTGTCGCGATACGACGCCGCCTGCAGGCCCTTGGGTTTGAGGCGGCCGGCGGCCTTGATGGCGGCGGCCGGGTCGATCATGCCGAAGCCGCGGGAGTCGTCGCGGCCGCCGGTGGGGGCGTTGCGGGCGGTGTTCTCGAGGAGCTGCTTGATCTGGGCGGGAGTCAGCCCGGGGTGGGCGGCCTTGATGAGCGCCACCGCGCCCGAGACGAACGCCGAGGCCGCGCTGGTGCCCCAGCCCTCGTAGTACTTGTGGTCGGGGTCGGCGATGACGATCTTGTCGCCGGGAGCGCTGACGGTGGCGTACCAGCGGCGGGTGGAGAACGAGGCGCGGGTGCCGAAGCGGTCGACGGCGGTCGCGGCGATGACGCCCGGGTAGGCGGCCGGGTAGGAGACGTGGTCGCCCTTGTCGCCGCCGTTGCCTGCGGAGGCGACGACGGCGACGTTCTTCTTCAAGGCGTACTGGATGGCCTCGTCCTCGGCGGGTTCGGGGTGGGCGGAGGCGGAGTCGTCGCCGAGGGAGAGGTTGATGATGTCGGCGCCGTGGTCGGCGGCCCAGCGGATGCCTTCGGCGAGGGCGTTGCCGCGGGTGGAGCGGGCCTTGCCGCGGGCCGAGTCGCCGTCCTCGAGGATCACGCGGACCGGGAGGATCTTCGCCTCGGGGGCGATGCCCATGACGCCGTCGGAATCGCCCGCGCCGTGTCCGTGCCCGGCGATGATGCCGGCCATGGCGGTGCCGTGCCGGGCCCAGGCCCGCTGCCCCTGCCTGGCCCCGAATCCGATCATGTCCTTGGCGGGCAGGACGTTGCCGGCGAGGTCGGGGTGGTCGGCCTCCACGCCGGTGTCGAGGACGGCGACGGTGATGCCCTTGCCCTTGGTGGTCTGCCAGGCCTGCTGGGTGTGCATGGCGTCGAGGGCCCACTGCTGGGCGCGGATGCCGTCGGCGTGGGCGACGGTGGGCGGGACGAGGGCGAGGGAGGCGGCAAGGAGGACGCTCAGCGCTCCGACCCGGTGCCTCGCTCCGAAACGACGTTCTGCTCCGATACGGCGGTCTGCTCCGCTCCCGTTCTTCACGAGGGGTTCTCCGTGGGCGAGGTGACGTCTTTGCGCAGGGCCCGTTCGATGCGGTCGGCGAGGCCCTGGGCCTCGTTGCCGAGGCCTGCCTGGGCGGGGGCCGAGGTGGCGCCGGACTGTATGGCCTGCTCGGCGGAGAGCGGGGTGTCGACGGTGCGGCCGTCGGCCCAGCCGGAGACGGCGTAGACGACGACGGGGGCGTCGGTGAGGACGGAGACGGTCCAGGAGGCGCGCTGCTTGGTGCCGAAGTGAGCGGCGGCGGTGTTCTTCGCGGCGTAGGGGCGGGGCATCAGGTCGGTGCGGGTGCCGAGGCCCTGGCTCTGGAATCGCTTGGCGAGGGACTCCATGGATGCGGTGTCCGCCTCGGTGAAGAGGAGGCCGACGGTGGTGACGAAGCTCTGGGTGGCGTCGGTGTAGGTGGCGCGGAGCAGCCGCTGGCAGCCGACCGGCGCGAGGGCCTTCTTCAGCAGCGGATCGAAGGCGTCCTTGCATCCGCTGTCCGGTGCGACGGCGATGCGGGTCCAGGTCCGGTCGGCGCCACCGGGGCCGGCACCCGTCCCCTGCACGGTCCGCGGGAACAACTGGTCCACGGGCACGCTGTGCCACAGACTTCCGGCCTCGGCGAACGTGTCCTGCCCGCCTTCGTCCCCGGAACCCCCGACCAGCCAACTCCCGGTCATGGCCCCGCCGATGAGCCCGAGCCCGAGCACGACACAGGCGGCGACGGCGGCGGTACGCGACCGCACCCGGTCCCCGAGCGGCCGCGGCCGGACCCGCTCGTCGTACCCCTCGGGCTCCCCGAACGACACGACGGGCCGCCGGGTCCCCTGGGTCCCTCCGGGCACCGTCGGAGCACTCCAGGAGAGCGCCGGGTCGGGCCCCGCACCCGCGGTTTCCACCCGGCTGCCCGGCGTGGGCGGCATGGGCGGCGACTGCGACACCTGGGGGGAGCTCGGGCGGGTGGAGGGCATGGGGGGAGTGACCGGGCGGGCGGGCGGCATGGGCCCGGCGGTCGCGTCCGGGCGCCGCGGCGGTTCGGCGGGAGCCGAGGCCGGCGTGGCCTTACCCGCGGAGGCGTCCGGAGTGGGCGGGACGGCCGGGCCGGAGCCGGAAGCCGCACGCGCAGGAGGCATGGGCCCAGCAGCCGACTCGGGGCGCCGCGGCGGATCCGCGGATGCCGGAGCCGACGGCACCGGCCGCCCGGCCGAACCGGCGGGGGCGTTCGGGGGCTGCGGGACGGGGCGGACCCTGGGATCGGCCGGTGCGGATGTCCGGCCCGTGCCCGGCACGGTGGTCGGGCGGGCAGGTGTCTCGGCCGGGGGGATCGGGCGCAGGCGCGTGGTGGTTTCCTGAGCGGTTTCCGCGGGGGCGTTCGTGCGGCCGAGGGATGGTGCGGGGCGGTGGCTCGGGCGCGGTGGTACGGCGGTGCCCGGTGGGGTCGTACCGCCGCTGCCCCGCTCCTCCTCGCGGCCGGCCGCCGGAGGGGTGTCCGGGAAGCGGGCCGTGGCCTGCGGCGGGGGCGGGGTCTGCGGACCGGCGTCCCGGGCGAAAGGCACGCTCGGGCTCGGGGAATGCGGCTGCGGCTGCGAAGAGTTGGCCGCCGCAGAGCCCGCGGAGGAGTCGCTGCCGGGGCGACGCGCCGAGTCCGCGTCGGATCCGGGTCCGCGCCCGGATGACGAGACCGCACCGGGCTGCGGCTGACGCCCGGACGACCAGCCTCCCTCGGCGTCCCCGCCGTCCCAGGACGACCAGCCCTCACCCCGCGCACCGCCACCCCGGGACGGCGGCAGCGCGCCGGAGCCGGTCCCGGGACGGGACTGTGCCGCCGGAGCAGGTTCGTTCTCGGCAGGTGATTCAGGCCCGGCTTCGGCGTTCGAACCCATGGCGGGCGTGCGGTGGCCGAAAGCCTCGAAGGGTTCGGAGCCTCGCCATGGGGACCAGACGCCGCCGGACGCCTGCGTGTCCGGCGTACGGCCGGAGGGCGTCGCGGCGTCCGGCTGAGCTGCCGGTCCGGTGCCGGCCCGGCTCTCCGAGGGCAGCGGGCCGACCGTCGGGGGCTGGGGTGGGCGCGGCGGAATGGAGGCGTGCTGCGCTTCCGTGCTCATGCACCCCCCGTTTCCTCCGCGCCCGGGCCGTCTACCTGTACGCGGGCCGTCGTCCTTGCGCTCAACCGGTCGACGCCGGGCCAGTCCGTCCCGGGCACGCATACCCGTACGGGCGGATCGGCATCCGGATGCATGTGCAACGGCCGCCGTTCCGCCGTACGTGCGCGTCACTCTACGGGCTGCCCCTGTCGATACGGGAACCAGTCCACGAGCACGGGGCATCTGCCCGGAACGTCCCCCTACCCTGCGGTAATCCTGTCTGGCAGGCTTCGTTCATGACTGCGCGCGCCGCCGACCGAGTCCGCTACGACCGGGCCACCGCCCATCTCGACGCCCCCCTCGCCATCGTGGACCTGGACGCCTTCGACGCCAACGCGGACGATCTCGTTCGCCGGGCGGGAGGCAAGCCGATCCGGGTCGCCAGCAAGTCCGTCCGCTGCCGGGCCCTGCTGGAGCGGGTCCTCGCGAAGGACGGGTTCGCGGGCATCATGTCCTTCACCCTCGCCGAGTCCCTGTGGCTGGCGCGCGGCGGATTCGACGACATCCTGCTCGCCTATCCGTCCGCGGACCGCGCCGCGTTCGCCGAACTGGCCGCCGACCCCAAACTCGCCGCCGCCGTGACGGTCATGATCGACGACCCCGCGCAGCTCAGGTTCATCGACGAGGCCCGCGACGGCGGGCGTGAAGTCATCCGGGTCTGCCTGGAGTTGGACACCTCGCTGAAGCTGTTCGGGGGGCGCGTGCGGGTCGGGGCGCGTCGGTCGCCGCTGCACTCCCCCGCCCAGGTCGCCGACATGGCCCGGGTGGTGGCACGGCGGCCGGGGTTCAAGGTCGTGGGGATCATGGCGTACGAGGGGCACATCGCGGGCGTCGGTGACTCCGTCGCCGGGCGGCCGCTGCGGTCGCGTGCCGTACGGCTCATGCAGGCCACCGCCCGCCGGGAGCTCGCCGAGCGGCGCGGCGAAGTGGTGCGCGCGGTGCGGGCCGTCGTACCGGATCTGGAGTTCGTCAACGGCGGTGGCACCGGCAGTGTGCAGCACACCGCCGCCGAGGACGCCGTCACCGAGATCGGCGCCGGGTCCGGGCTGTACGTACCGCGGCTGTTCGACAACTACACATCCTTCAGCGGCCGTCCGGCCGCGCTGTTCGCCCAGCCCGTCGTACGGCGGCCGGGGGTCGGGGTCGTCACGGTCCTCGGCGGCGGATACCCCGCCTCCGGTGCGCCCGGAAGCGACCGGCTGCCCGTCCCCCACCTGCCTCAGGGGCTGCGCTACGACCCCCAGGAGGGGCCGGGCGAGGTGCAGACGCCGCTGCTCGGCTCCCCCGCCGACGATCTGCTGATCGGCGACAAGGTGTGGTTCCGGCACGCCAAGGCCGGTGAGCTGTGCGAGCGCTTCGACGTGCTGCATCTGATCGAGGGGGATGCGGTGACGGCGGCCGTCCCGACGTACCGCGGGGAAGGCCACACCTTCCTGTAGCCGGTACGCGGTCGGTCAGTACACGGTGTCCGGCTGGTCCGGGACCACGAAACCGTCGTCCCGCAGGAGGGGGTCCTTGGAGCCGTCGGACGCGTTGTGGGCCCTGGTCGAGCACGGGTACGGGTCGGGCCTGCGCGGCAGGGGCGCGATGAACATCGGGTTGATCAGCCAGCGGCCGTCCGCGTCGTCGTAGGCCCGGCACATCAGCTCGGTCTTGTTGCGGTTGAGGACGAGGTGCGCGCCGGTCGCGTCGCCGACGAAGGTGACGTCGGTGTCGGCGTCCCCGGCCGCGAGGGCCGGGCGCCGCGGCCACGGCTGCCGCTGCCAGGCGGCGGCGCCCCGGATACCGTAGATCTCCTGGTTGATCCAGCAGCGTTTGCCGTCGATGTAAGGGATCGCCGTGCCGCGGGTCGCGGGTACGTTGCCGCAGCCCTGGTTCCGGGGTGTGATGCGGCCGCGGCGGTCCAGGAGCGAGCGGATGGCGATGGTGTGGGCGGGGTCGATGCCGACGGCCCGGGACCAGACCTCGGTGATCGGTTCGGAGCCCGCGGAGACGATGTAGACGTCGAATCCGGCCCGTTGGAGGGTGCGGATGAGGTCGCGCTGCTGGTCGTAGTAGCGGACGTAGGCGGGGACGGTGCGGGTGCCGAGGGTGCGGGTGGCGCCGATGGGGGCTGCCAGGGCTTCGGTGCGGGCCCTGCGGGCGTAGGAGGAGAGCTCGGCCGGGGTGCGGCCGGCGAAGAGCTGGGGTACCCAGGCGTACTGCGGGACGGTGCGGCGGTGGTTCCAGGTGCCTGCGAAGGCGGGGGCGCCGCTCGTGGTGGTGGCGTTCTCGCGGATGTCGAGGATCTCGTCCGTGCAGCGGGGGTTCGTCGAGGTGCGCAGGGGTTCGGGGGTGCCGGTGCCGCAGGCCTCGGTCAGGGCGCGGTCGGCGGCGTCCGTGAGCCAGGGGCTGGTGTTCTTCCAGCGGGCGGGGCGCAGGAGTCCGTCATGCCTGAGGGACCAGGAGAGGGTGGCGTCGGTGACGTCGTTCTTGGTGACCGTGTTGTCCCAGTCGAAGACGGCGACCGGGTGGCCGGCGGCTCCTGAGCAGGTGCCGCGCTCGTCGATCACCCGCTGGAGGCGGGCGCGGTTGTCGCCGTACCAAGTGCCGGACAGGCGCGGGCAGTTCGAGTGCGAGGTGACGGGGTGGGCGGTGGGCGCGGCCGCCAGGGCGGCGGCCGCGGCCAGGGTCCACGCGAGAAGGGGTCGCATACGCGTGGACCGTACCGTTTCGTCCCTACAGGGGCGTGACGTACGCGCCCGCGATTCCGCCGTCCACCAGGAAGTCGGTGGCGTTGACGAAGGAGGAGTCGTCGCTGGCCAGGAAGGCCACGGCGGCGGCGATCTCCTCGGCCTCGGCGAACCGGCCGACCGGGATGTGGACCAGACGGCGGGCGGCCCGCTCCGGGTCCTTCGCGAACAGCTCCTGCAGGAGCGGGGTGTTGACCGGGCCCGGGCAGAGGGCATTCACACGGATGCCCTCGCGGGCGAACTGCACGCCCAGCTCGCGGGACATGGCGAGCACGCCGCCCTTGGAGGCGGTGTACGAGATCTGACTCGTGGCCGCGCCCATCCTCGCCACGAACGACGCCGTGTTGATGATGGAGCCCTTGCCCTGCTGCCGCATGTAGGGGATGGCGGCCTTGCAGCACAGGTAGACGGAGGTGAGGTTGACCTCCTGGACGCGCTTCCAGGCCTCCAGGCCGGTCTCCAGGATGGAGTCGTCGTCGGGCGGGGAGATGCCCGCGTTGTTGAAGGCGATGTCGACGCTGCCGTAGGTGTCGTAGGCCGTCTTGAAGAGGGCCTCGACCTGCTCGGCGTCGGTGACGTCGACCTTCACGAAGGTTCCGCCGACCTCGTCGGCGGCCGCCTTGCCGCGGGCCTCGTCGACGTCGCCGCAGACGACGTGCGCGCCCTCGGAGGCGAGCCGGCGCGCGGTGGCGAGGCCGATGCCGCTGCCGGCTCCGGTGATGACGGCCGTGCGGCCGACGAGTCGACGGCAGATGGTTTCTTCGGTCATGAGCGGCTCAGGCCTCCGTGCTGATGAAGACGTTCTTGGTTTCGGTGAAGGCGGTCAGGGCGTCCGGGCCCAGCTCGCGGCCCAGGCCGGACTGCTTGTAGCCGCCGAAGGGGGTCCAGTAGCGGACGCTGGAGTGGGAGTTGACGGACAGGTTGCCGGCCCGGACGGCCCGCGAGACGCGCAGGGCACGGCCCAGGTCGCGGGTCCACAGGGAGCCGGCCAGTCCGTACGGGGTGTCGTTGGCGAGGCGGATCGCGTCGGCCTCGTCGGTGAAGGGGAGGAGGACGGCGACGGGGCCGAAGATCTCCTCGCGGGCCGCGGCGGAGTCGTGCCGCTCGCCGGTGAGGACGGTCGGCGGGAACCAGAAGCCGGGCCCGTCGGGTGCGCTGCCGCGCAGGGCCGGGGCCTCGTCCGGCACGAACGACCGTACCCGGTCCAGCTGTTGACGGCTGATCAGCGGGCCCATCTGGGTCTTCTCGTCGGCCGGGTCGCCCACCACCACGCCGGCCAGCGTGTCGGCGAGCAGCTCACGGACCTCGTCGTACACCTGCTCCTGGACCAGGATCCGGGTGCGGGCGCAGCAGTCCTGGCCGGAGTTGTCCAGGAAGGAGAAGGGGTCGACGGCGGTCTTGAGGTCGGCGTCGGCGAAGACGATATTGGGGCTCTTGCCGCCGAGTTCGAGGGTGACGGGCTTGACCAGGCGGGCGCAGCGCTCCATGACCTCGCGGCCGGTGCGGGTGGAGCCCGTGAACACGATCTTCGCCACGTCGGGATGGTCGACGAGGGCGCGTCCGGCGATGTGGCCATACCCCGGGAGGACCTGGAAGAGGTGCTCCGGCAGGCCCGCCTCCAGGGCGAGTTCGGCCAGCCGCAGGGCCGTCAGCGGAGTGGTCTCGGCGGGCTTGAGGACGACCGCGTTGCCCGCGGCGAGGGCCGGGAAGGAGCCCCAGGCGGCGATGGGCATCGGGAAGTTCCAGGGGGCGATCACGCCGACCACGCCGAGCGGTTCCTGGAAGGTGACGTCCCAGCCGCCCGGCACCGGGATCTGCTTGCCGAGGAGGCGTTCGGCGCCGCCCGCGGAGTACAGCAGCAGGTCGCGGGCGTTGCCGGCCTCCCAGCGGGCGTTGCCCAGGACGTGGCCGGCCTCGCGGACCTCCAGCTGGGCCAGTTCCTCGACGTGGGCGTCGACCACGTCGGCGAAGCGGCGCAGCAGGCGGGCCCGGTCGGCGGGGGCGGCGGCCGCCCAGGTCCGCTGGGCAGCCGACGCGCGGGCGACGGCTCGGTCCACATCGGCCGCGTCGGCGGCGGGGACGGTGGCGACGACCTCCTCGGTGGCGGGGTTCAGTACTACGAGTTCGTGCTCGGCAGACAACAGGGGCCTCACATGCGTTCGAAGGAGCGGCGCAGCTCCCAGTCGGTGACCGCGGCGTCGAAGGCCTCGAGCTCGACGCGCGCCATGTTGCGGTAGTGCGCGACGACCTCGTCGCCGAAGGCGGCCTTGGCGATCGGGCTGTTCTCCCAGAGCTCGGCGGCCTCGCGCAGGGTGGTCGGGACATGCTCGTACTCGGCGGTGTACGCGTTCCCCGCACAGGGCTCGGGCAGCTCCAGTTTCTGCTCGATGCCGTACAGTCCGGCCGCGACCAGCCCGGCGACAGCGAGGTGCGGGTTGACGTCACCGCCGGGCAGCCGGTTCTCGAAGCGCAGGGAGCGCCCGTGCCCGACGACTCGCAGCGCGCAGGTGCGGTTGTCGTAGCCCCAGGCGACGGCGGTCGGAGCGAAGGAGCCCGGCTGGAACCGCTTGTAGGAGTTGATGTTGGGGGCGTACAGGAGCGAGAAGTCCCGCAGGGCGGCGAGCTGTCCGGCGAGGAAGTACCGCATGACGTCCGACATGCCGCCGGGGTCGTCGGAGGAGCCCGCCATGGCGTTGTTGCCGGCCGCGTCCGCGAGGGAGAGGTGGATGTGGCAGGAGTTGCCCTCGCGCTCGTTGTACTTGGCCATGAAGGTGATCGACACGCCCTCCTGGGCGGCGATCTCCTTGGTGCCGGTCTTGTAGATCGCGTGCTGGTCGCAGGTGACGAGGGCGTCGTCGTAGCGGAAGGCGATCTCGTGCTGGCCGGGGTTGCACTCGCCCTTGGCGGACTCGACGGTGAGGCCGGCGCCCGCCATTTCGTTGCGGATACGGCGGAGCAGGGGCTCGATGCGCCCGGTCCCGAGGACCGAGTAGTCGATGTTGTACTGGTTCGCCGGTGTCAGCCCTCGGTAATTGGCGTCCCAGGCCTGCTCGTAGGTGTCCTTGAAGACGATGAACTCCAGCTCGGTGCCCACCTGGGCGGTGAAGCCGTGCTCGGCGAGGCGCTCCAGCTGGCGGCGCAGGATCTGCCGCGGGGCGGCGACCACGGGCGATCCGTCGTTCCAGGCGAGGTCGGCGATCAGCATGGCCGTACCGGCGTTCCAGGGCACGCGGCGCAGGGTGCGCAGGTCGGGGTGCATGGCGAAGTCGCCGTAGCCGCGCTCCCAGGAGGACATGGCGTATCCGTCGACGGTGTTCATCTCGGTGTCGACGGCAAGGAGGTAGTTGCAGCCCTCGGTGCCGTGGTGGAGGACCTCGTCGAGGAAGAAACGTGCGGCGAACCGCTTGCCCTGGAGCCGCCCTTGCATGTCGGGGAAGGCGAGGACGACAGTGTCGATCTCACCGCTCGCGACGAGGGCGTGCAGTTCCTCGACGCTGAGCGGGGGTGTGCGGTCTGCCACGGGAAAGCTCCTTCGGCTTCTGCGCTTTTTTCGGCCGGGCCGGAAGCCATAAGGTATTGCGGAGAACCATTGCTTGGGAAGGGGGTGCGGCGGGATGTCACTGGATCCGGACGGCAGCCTGGAGGACCGGTTGACGCCGGTACTGCGGCCGGTGCGGGCGGGCAACGGCTTCGAGGAGGCACTGGAGCAGATCCTGCAGGTCGTACGGCTGGGCCTGGTGCCGGGGGGCGACCGGCTGCCGGCCGAGCGGGAGCTGGCGGAGCGGCTCGGGATCAGCCGGGTGACGCTTCGGGAGGTGCTCAAGGTGCTGCAGGACCAGGGTCTGGTGGAGTCCCGGCGCGGGCGCTACGGCGGAACGTTCGTCCTGCCCCGCGCGGACGCGGGCGGCGAGGACGAGCTGCGCCGCCGGATCACCGAGGTCGACATCGAGGACGTCCTGCGTTTCCGGGAGGTCCTGGAGGTCGGGGCGGCGGGGCTGTGCGCGACACACGGCCTGGGCGAGGAGCAGGCGGACCGGCTGCGCGAGGCGCTGGCCCGCACGGGCGACGCTCCGCTCGCCGACTACCGCCGCCTGGACACCCTGCTCCACCTCACCCTCGCCGAACTGTGCGGATCGCCGACGCTGACCGCGCAGTACGCGGCGGTCCGGGCGACCGTGAACGACCTGCTCGACTGCATCCCGCTGCTCGTCCGCAACCTGGAGCACTCGCAGCGGCAGCACGTCGCACTGGTGGAAGCGGTCCTCGACGGGGACGCGGACGGGGCACGGGAGATGATGCGGGAGCACTGCGCGGGGACGGCGGCGCTGCTCAGGGGGTTCCTGGCATGAGGGGCCGCGGCCTCGGAGGCCTTGCCTTCGAGGGCACCTCTCAACAAAGGTATGAATCCAATCCTTTGCCGGACCGGGAGGACGCATGGCGGACGGGCCGCTGATCGGCATCAGTACCTATCTGGAGGCCGGGGCGCGCTGGGGCGTGTGGGAGCTGGAGGCCGCGTTGCTGCCGGCCGGCTATCCGCGGCTCCTGCAGCGGGCGGGCGGGCTGGCCGTGATGCTGCCGCCGGACACGCCGGAGCATGCCACGGCGGCCGTCGCGCGCCTCGACGGCCTGGTGATCGCGGGCGGACCGGACATCGAGCCGGTCCACTACGGCGCCGAGCCCCACCCGCGGACCGGCCCGCCGGCCCGCGCCCGGGACGCCTGGGAACTGGCGTTGATCGATGCGGCCCTGGCCGCCCGAGTCCCCCTGCTGGGCATCTGCCGGGGCATGCAGCTCCTGAACGTCGCCCTGGGCGGCACCCTCGTCCAGCACATCGACGGCCACGCGGACGTCGTCGGCGTCTTCGGCCACCACCCGGTCAAGCCGGTACCCGGCACGCGGTACGCCGCCGCCGTCCCGGAGGAGACGCTCGTACCGACGTATCACCACCAGGCCGTCGACCGCCTGGGCACCGGCCTGATCCCGTCGGCGCACGCCGCGGACGGGACGGTGGAGGCGGTGGAACTGCCTTCCGTCGACGGCTGGGTGCTGGGCGTGCAGTGGCATCCGGAGATGGGGGACGATCTGCGGGTGATGCGGGCGCTGGTGAAGGCGGCGACGCCCAGGTGATCCGCCCCGCCAGGGGGCTCCGCCCCCTGGACCCCCGATCGGCCTGAACGGCCTCGTCCTCAAGCGCCGGACGGGCTGAATCGGGCTGAGCCGAATCCAGGTTCCTAGCCCCGCGTCAGCGACAGCAGCTCCCTCGCCGGCCCCACCGGCCGATGCCCCGTCGGCCACACCGCCCGCAGATCCCTGGCCAGCGCGACGCCGTCGACCGGCACCCGCACCAGCCGCCGCATCGCCAACTCCTCCCCCACCGCCAGTTCGCTCAGCACCGCGGGCCCCGCCCCGCTCACCACCGCCGCCTTCACCGCGGTCGTCGACGACAACTCGATCAGGGGCCGCGCCAGACCGCCCAGCGCCGCGTCCAGGACCTGCCGGGTTCCTGAACCCTTCTCGCGGAGGATCAGGGGCGTGGCCGCCAGCTCCGAGGCCTCCAGCGGACGCCGGCGGCGGGCCCACGCGTGCCCCGGTGCCGTCACCACGATCAGCCGGTCGTGGGCGATGACCGCCGAGTCCAGGCCGGGCGGAACACTGACGCCCTCGACGAAGCCCAGGTCCGCCTCGCCGGACAGCAGCCGCTCAGCGACCGCCGCCGAGTTGCCCGCAAGCAGGGACACCGCCGTGTCGGGGCGCTGGGCGCGCAGCGCCAACAGCCAGCCGGGGAGCAGGTATTCGGCGATCGTCATGCTCGCCGCCACCCGCAGCCGGGAGTCACGCCGGTCCCGCAGCGCCTGCGCCCCCGCGTCGAAGGCCTCCGCCGCCTCCACGATCCGCCGCGCCCAGTCCGTGACCAGCGCACCGGCGTCCGTGAGGCGGGAGCCGCGCGGTGAACGGTCGACGAGGGCCACACCCAACTGCCGTTCCATGGACCTGATCCGGCTGCTCGCCGCCGGCTGCGTGATCCCCACCTCCCGCGCCGCCCCGCCCAGACTGCCCAGCCGTGCCACCGCCAGCAGCAGCTCCAGCGCCCCGAGATCCGGCACGCGGTGCCCCAGCGAGACGGCGGGAGCCGGCTGCTCCTCCCTGTTGCTCATAACCCAAGCTTATGCCCTCATAGAGAGATGCTCCCTGGTCGCAAGGGACCGGCAGCGAGACGGTGGGGACATGGTCACCGCAGCCCAGCCCCTTCCGCGTGCCACCGCACGCCCCCCGCGCGCCACGGCCGTCCGTCACCTCGGACCCAATTGGTACGCCGCCGTCATGGGCACAGCCGTCGTCGCCACCGCCGGGTCGGCACTCCCGCTCGGCATCCCCGGCCTGCGCACCGTCTGCGCGGCCGTGTGGGCGCTCTCCCTCGGCCTGCTCCTCGCCCTGCTCGCCGCCCGCGCGCTGCACTGGACGCACCACCGCGACCAGGCCCGCGCCCACCTCCTCGACCCGGCGACGGCACCGTTCTACGGCTGTCTCGCCATGGCCCTGCTGGCCGTCGGCGGCGGCGCCGTCACCGTCGGCCGGGACTGGATCGGGCTGGACATGGCGCTCGTTCTCGACACCGTGCTGTTCATTGCCGGGACGGTGGTGGGGCTCGCGGCCGCCGTCGCCGTCCCGTACCTCATGGCCGTACGGCACAAGGTCGAGCCGGGGCAGGCCACGCCCGTGTGGCTGCTGCCCGTCGTAGCCCCCATGGTGTCCGCGGCGCTCGGGCCGCTCCTGGTGCCGCACCTGCCGGCCGGGCAGCCCCGGGAGACGCTCCTGCTCGCCTGTTTCGCGATGTTCGGGCTCAGTCTCCTCGCGACCCTGCTGATGCTGCCGGTGATCTTCGGTCGGCTGATCGCCGGTGGGCCGCTGCCGCTCGTCCTGACCCCGACCCTGTTCCTGGTGCTCGGGCCGCTCGGGCAGTCCACCACCGCCGTCGGCAAGTTCGCGGACGTGGCACCGGGGGTCGTACCGGCGCCGTACAGCGAGGGATTCGGCGTCCTCGCCGTCCTGTACGGCGTGCCCGTCATGGGCTTCGCGCTGCTCTGGCTCGTGTTCGCCACCGCCCATGTGGTGCGGGCACGGCGGCAGGGCATGGGCTTCGCGATGACGTGGTGGGCGTTCACCTTCCCGGTGGGGACGTGTGTCACGGGTGCCGAGGCGCTCGCCCGGCACACCGGGCTCGTCGTATACGACTGGCTCGCGGTCGGGCTGTACGTCCTGCTCGTCGCCGCCTGGGGCACCGCCGCCCTCCACACGGCGCGCGGTCTGGTCAGCGGAGCGCTGCTCGCAGCGCCTCGCCCAGTACCCGGGGGGCCTCTGCCAACGACGGTCCGTACCATGTCACATGGCGCCCGCTGACGAGGGCGCACTTCAGCCCTGGGAAGGCCTCCGGACCGTCGTCGGCCGTGAAGCGGTACGGCTCGTCCGGCAGTACGACGAGGTCAGGGGCGGCCGCCCGCAGTTCGTCCAGGGGAATCCGGGGATAGCGCTCGGCGTGGGTCGCGTACAGGTGGTCCACGCCCAGGCGGGACAGTACGTCGCCCGCGAAGGTGTCCCGGCCCAGCACCATCCAGGGCCGCCGCCAGATCGGGACCACGGCCGTCGTACGGTGCTCCGGCGGCGGCAGGGCCGCCCAGACCGTCTCCGCCTCGTCGAGCCAGCGGGGGCGGGACTTCGCCCCGCAGGCCTCCAGCACGCGGGCCAGCTCCGCGAGCGCCTGTGGTATGTCACATACCACCGTCACCAGGACCTCGACGCCCGCCGCGCGCAGCGCCGCCAGGTCGGGCCCGCGGTTCTCCTCCTCATTGGCCACCACCAGGTCGGGGGCGAGCGCGAGGATGCGGTCGAGCTTGGGATTCTTCGTGCCGCCGATGCGGGGGACGTCCAGGTCCGCGGGGTGGCTGCACCAGTCCGTCGCGCCGACCAGGGCGCCGGGCACCGAGACCGCGATCGCCTCCGTCAGCGACGGGACGAGGGAGACGACGCGCACCGGCACTACCTCGACCGGTTCTGGACCGCCTCGACGTGCTCGGCCACCGCGACGACGACCACGCGTGTGTCCGACACGGTCGCCCGCCACCGGTGGCGTACGCCGCCCGTCAGGTACAGGGTGTCGCCGCGGCCGAGCCGGTAGGCGCGGCCCTCCGCCTCGATCTCCACCGCGCCGTCGGCGACGTACATCAACTGGTCGTTGCGGTACTGGAATTCGCGGCCCGCGTCATGGTCCCCGGTGAACTCCGAGGCGTGCATCTGGTGGTGACCCCGCACCAGGGAACGCACCCGCGGTTCCGCCGCCGGCTCGGGCTCGGCGCGCACGACGTCGACGCTGCACGCCGGGTCCGCGGCGGCGAGGAGTTCCACTGCGGTTGTGCGCAGGGCGTCGGCGACCTTTTCGAGGGACGTTCTGCTGGGCCGCGCCCTGTCGTTCTCGACCTGGCTCAGGAACGGAACCGACAGGCCGCTGCGCTCGGCCACGACGGCGAGGGTGAGCTGCAGCGCCCGGCGGCGTCGCCGCACGGCCGCGCCCACTCGCAGGGGCTGATCCTTGTGGTCGTCTTTGTGGTCGCCCATCGCTCCGGCTCCCTCCCCAGCTCGTGGTCCGTATGGCGTGGTTCCGCATTCCGTGCACCGGTGTCCGGGTGCGGTACTTCTGATGAGTTCTCTGCACCTTACGCAGGTTCGGCAAACCGTTTCATGCGCCCGTCACATCCCCGTAAACACTGCGTGCGGTCAATTCGCCAACTCTGGCCCGTGGATGAGCTCTCCGGACTTTGCGGGCGCGGATTCCTCCTTCGGGACGAAGCCGCTGACCAGCGGGGCCGCAGGGCCGTCGGGGCCGGTGCCGCGGGCCATGGGGGTTCGGCGCGGGTGCGGCCGTCTCCGGGCGTGCGGATCGCCCTCCGGGCGGCCCGTCCGATGCCGGGATCGCATGCGTACGTCCGCCGGCTCCCGACGTCCGCGGGCCGACGCCCAGTTGGCGTTCCGTGTCGCGGTCCGGCCGGTAACGGCTGGTCAGTTCGATGGTGTCACCATGCACCGGGGTGGTGTCCGGGGTGCCTTCGGCGCGGCCGGCCAGGGTGTACGGCACGGTGCATGTGCGGTCGGCACTTCCGGCCGGGAGGGCGGTGAGGCTTGGGCGATGGCGTAGCGCTATGTGGTTGGCCGGATCCTTTTCGTACGCCCTTCACGCGCGCGTGGGCGGCCCGTCGCGAAACGGACCGCCCACGCGCGCGTGCTCCCGCTACTGAGGTGTCATCCGGCCGGCCACGTCCGGGTGCTCCTTGAGCCAGGCGGCGACGGCCTCCTCCTCGTGGCCCTGGCCGCGCTTGTTGATCTCGGCCTCCAAGCTGCCGAGCTCGTCCTCGCTCATCCTGAAGTTCTTGATCCACTTGGTGAGCTGCGGGTACTGCCCGGGGAACTTCTCGCTGGAAATGGTGCGGATCGTGTTGCCCGCGCCGAAGAGCTTCTTGTCGTCCTTCAGCTTGGTCAGGTCGTACCGGCTGTAGGCCCAGTGCGGCGACCACAGCACCACCGCGACGGGCTCCTTCTTGGCGTAGGCGCGCTTGAGCTCGGCCAGCATCGCCGGCGTGGAGCCGTCGACGACCTTGTACTCCTTGTCGAGGCCGTAGCCGGGCAGGACCTTCGTCTTGAGCAGGTTCATCTCGCCGGTGCCCGGCTCGATCCCGATGATCCTTCCGCCGAAGGTGGACGCCTTGCCCTTGAGGTCCTCGAGGGACTTGACGTCCTTCACGTACGACGGCACCGCGATCTCCAGCGAGGTCGGCCGGTACCAGGTGCCGAGGTCCTTGAGGCTGTCCTTGCTCTTGTCCCAGTAGTTCTTCTGCGCGTACGGCAGCCAGGCGTCGAAGTTGAGGTCGAGGTCGCCGGAGGCGAGGCCGGTGTAGACCGGGCCGACGTCCATCTGCTTCAGGTTGAGCCGGTAGCCGCGCCGCTCCAGGACGTTCTTCCAGAGGTAGGTGACGGCGATGTCCTCGTCCCAGGGGAACCAGGCGACGTTCACGGGCCGCTCGGCCTCGGCGGCGGCCGTGGTGTGCTGCACCGGGGCCAGCTTGTCGACGACACCGGGGTTCTTCTTCAGCCAGGCGCGCACGGCGTCCTGCTGCTTGCCCTTGCCCGCCGTGTTGATCTCGGCTTCGAGGCTGGTGAGCTGCTTCTCGCTCATCCGGAAGTTCTTCAGCCACTTGCCGACGACGGGGTTGTCGCCCGCGAAGCCCTTTCGGGCGACCGTGTGCACGCCGTCGCCCTCGCCCCAGGCGCCCTTGGGATCCTTGAGCTTCTTCAGCTTGTAGTCGTTGTACGCCCAGTGCGGCGACCAGAGCGTGACGACGACCGGTTCCTTCTTGCCGTACGCCCGCTTGAGCTCGGCCAGCATCGCCGGCGTGGAGCTGTCGACGACCTTGTACTCCTGGTCGAGGCCGTAGTCCTTGAGGACCTTGCTCTTGAGCAGGGCCATCTCGCCGGCGCTGGACTCGATGCCGGTGATCTTCCCGCCGAAGGTGTTCGCCTTGCCCTTGAGGTCGTCCAGGGAGTCGATGCCCTTCATGTACGAGGGGACGCTCAGCTCCAGAGAGGTCTTGCCGTACCAGGCGCCGAGGTCGTCGAGCTTGCTGCCGTACTTCTTCCAGTACTGCTCGTGGGTGGTCGGCAGCCAGGCGTCGGTCTGGAAGTCGACGGTGCCCTGGGCGAGGGCGGTGTAGAGCGGGCCGGCGTCGAGCTGCTTGGCATCCACCTGGTAGCCGCGCTGTTCGAGGATCTCCTTCCACAGATAGGTGGAGGCGACGCCCTCGTCCCAGGGGATGTAGCCGATGCTGATCTTCTTGCCCTGGCCGACGTTCTTGCTGTCGGCGACCGGGGTCGAGTCGCTGTTGCCGCCGAAGATGCCCATGCCGCCCGCGACGAGGCCGAGGATCACGACGCCGATCACGGCGACCTGCGGGCGGGGCCGGTACGACCGGATCTTCAGGCCCTGGGCGGCGCGGGCCTTGGCGGCGGCGCGGCGGCCCAGCGGGGAGACGTGGGTGCCCAGGGCGCCGGTCATGCGGTCGAGGTAGATCGCGAGGATCACGATGGCGACACCGGCCTCGGTGCCGAGGCCGACGTTGAGCTGGCCGATGGCCTCGATGACGTCGCCGCCGAGGCCGCCGGTGCCGACCATGCCCGCGATCGCCGCCATGGACAGGCCGAGCATGATGACCTGGTTCACGCCGGCCATGACGGTCGGCAGTGCGAGCGGCAGCTGGACGCGCAGGAGAGTGTCGCGGGGCGAGGTGCCGAACGCCTCGGCGGCCTCGACCAGTTCCTTGTCGACCTGGCGGATGCCCAGCTCCGTCATGCGCACGCCGGGGGCGAGCGCGAAGATCAGGGTGGCGACGATGCCCGGGGCGGGGCCGGTGCCGAAGAACAGGATCGCCGGGATGAGGTAGATCATCGCGGGCAGCGTCTGCATGAAGTCCAGGACCGGCCGGACCAGCCCGCTGACGCGGTCGGAGCGGGCGGCCCAGATGCCCACCGGCACCGAGATCACCAGCGCGATGATCGTGGCGACGAGGACGAGCGACAGGGTCACCATCGCGTCGTCCCAGAGTTCGAGGGAGTCGATGAAGGCGAATCCCACGAAGGTGAGGACACCGGCGAGGGTGCCGCGCAGCCAGAAGGCGAGCACGGCGAAGATGCCCGCGAGCAGCAGGGGTTCGGGGGCCTGGAGGACGGTGCTGATGCCGTCGTAGGTGCCCGAGAAGACGGTCTTGAGGAAGTCGAAGAGCCAGGACATGTGGCCCAGCAGCCAGTCGACGGTGCTGTTGACCCAGTCGCCGAGCGGAATCCTAGGCATGGGCGGCCTCCTCGTTGCCGAGGAAGGCGACCAGGCGCCTGGTCGGGACCACTCCGACGAGTTCTCGTTGCGCGTCGAGGACGGCCACCGGGTGGGTCAACCGGGCGCTGATCGCACAGAGTTCGGTGAACGGCGTGTCGGGCGTCGCGGTCTCGCAGCCGCTCTCGCAGCCGCAGTCGGCCTCGTCACCCCGTACGTCCGTGTCCATGACGGCGGACGCGGTCAGCACGCGGGAGCGGTCGACGTCCTGGATGAAGGAGGCGACGTAGTCGTTCGCGGGCCGCAGCAGGATGTCCTCGGCCGTGCCGGTCTGGACGATGCGGCCGTCGCGCATGACGGCGATGCGGTCGCCCAGGCGCATGGCCTCGTTGAGGTCGTGGGTGATGAAGACGATGGTCTTCTTCAGGGTCTGCTGCAGCTGGAGCAGCTGGTCCTGCATGTCGCGGCGGATCAGCGGGTCCAGAGCGCTGAACGACTCGTCCATCAGCAGCAGGTCGGCGTCGGTGGCGAGGGCGCGGGCGAGGCCGACACGTTGCTGCATGCCGCCGGAGAGCTCGTCGGGCCAGGACTTCTCCCAGCCGGCCAGTCCGCACAGGGCCAGCGCCTCGCCGGCGCGCTGCTCGCGCTCGGCGCGGGGCACGCCCTGCACGGCCAGGCCGTAGGCGGCGTTCTCCAGGACGCTGCGGTGCGGGAACAGCGCGAAGTGCTGGAAGACCATGCTGATCTTCCTCGCGCGGACCGCACGCAGTTCGCGGTCGCCGAGCGCGGTCAGGTCCTGGCCGTCGAAGCGGACGTGGCCGGCGGTCGGCTCCAGCAGGCCGTTGAGCATGCGCAGCAGCGTGGACTTGCCGGAGCCGGACAGGCCCATGACGACGAAGATCTGGCCCGGTTCCACGGTGAAGGAGGCGTCGATCACGGCGGCTGTGGTGCCGTCGGCGCGCAGCTCCTCCCGGTCGGCTCCCTGCCTCAGCCGCTCGACTGCGTCGTCCGGTCGTCTGCCGAACACCTTGTAGAGCTGTGCGGCCTCAAGTCTGGCTGACACGCGTGCCTCTCGTCTTGTGGGGGGTCAGGGAACGAGGCCGCGCCTGCCCCCGGCCGACCAGGGCAAACGCGGGAGTGGTTCAGTTCACAACCAGTGCGTAGGATCGCCGTCGGTGCTTCACATCGGCGTTGGGGGAACGGCTGTGGAACGACCGGACGACAGACGCGCCTCGGCGCTGCGCTTCGCGACGGAGCTGGTGGCCTGGATCGCGACGCCCTGGGCGCTGTGGTCGTACTCCTGGCTGCCTGCCGTGTTGTCGCTGGTGGTGCTGATCGGCCTGCCGACCGTCTTCTCCACGCCGGGCGACAAGGCGAACGTGATCGTGCCGGTTCCGGGCGCGGTCACGATCCTGCTCGTGCTGCTCCAGCTCGGTGCGGCCGTGGTCTCGGCCTGGTGGATCTGGCCCGTGTGGGCAGCCGTCCTCGTCTCCCTCCTGGCCGCCGCCACCCTTGTCACGGAGCGCCCGCGATGGCGGTGGCTGCTCGCCTCCGGGTGACTGTCAGTGGCGTACGGCATGATGCGAAGCGTGACCGGACGACTGATGCTCCTCGACACCGCTTCGCTCTATTTCCGCGCCTACTTCGGCGTGCCGGAGTCCGTGAAGGCCCCGGACGGCACTCCGGTGAACGCCGTGCGCGGGCTCCTCGAATTCATCGACCGCCTGGTCAAGGACCATCGCCCCGACCATCTGGTGGCGTGCATGGACGCCGACTGGCGCCCCCAGTGGCGGGTCGACCTCATCCCCTCCTACAAGGCGCACCGCGTCGCCGAGGAGCACGAGGCGGGGCCGGACGAGGAGGAGGTGCCGGACACGCTCTCCCCGCAGGTGCCCGTCATCGAGGCCGTCCTCGACGCGCTCGGCATCGCGCGCGTGGGCGTCGAGCCGTACGAGGCGGACGACGTGATCGGCACGTTCACGGCGCGGGCGAAGGGCCCGGTCGACATCGTCACCGGCGACCGCGACCTGTACCAGCTGGTCGACGACGCGCGCGGGGTGCGCGTGCTCTACCCGCTCAAGGGCGTGGGCACGCTGCAGCTCACCGACGAGGCGTGGCTGCGCGAGAAGTACGGGGTGGACGGCAAGGGGTACGCGGATCTGGCGCTGCTGCGCGGCGACCCGAGCGACGGGCTGCCGGGCGTGCCGGGCATCGGCGAGAAGACGGCCGCGAAGCTGCTTGCCGAGTTCGGCGACCTGGCCGGGATCATGGCCGCGGTCGAGGACCCGAAGGCGAAGCTCACACCGTCGCAGCGCAAGCGGCTGGACGAGTCGCGGCCGTACGTCGCCGTCGCCCCGAAGGTCGTCAAGGTCGCGGACGACGTCCCGCTGCCGGACGTGGACACGACCCTGCCGCACGCCCCGCGCGACCCGGCGGCGCTGGACGAGCTGGCGGTCCGCTGGGGACTGGGCGGGTCGCTGCAGCGGCTGCTGGCGACGCTGGGGACGTGACGATTCCGCCGACGCACGCTCATCAAGTCTTCATGGGAGAGGTGTTAACTGGGGGAAGATGCTAACTTAGGTAAACCTAAGCTTGGGAACAGGGAGGCCGCCATGGCAGAACGTCCGGCACGGAAGCCGCGGAAGGCCCAGTCCGCGCAGGTCGTCCGCACCGAACGGCTGACCCCGCACATGCAGCGCGTGGTCCTCGGCGGCGAGGGTCTGGCCGGGTTCTCGGCCGACACCTGCACCGACCACTACGTGAAGCTGCTGTTCCCCCCGGCCGAGGGTGTGACCTATCCCGAGCCCTTCGACGTGGAGCGCATCCGCGAGGAGTTCCCGCGCGAACAGTGGCCGGTGACCAGGACGTACACCGTGCGGGCCTGGGACCCGCAGCAGCGCGAGCTGTCGTTGGACTTCGTGATCCACGGCGACGAGGGCCTGGCCGGCCCGTGGGCGGCGCGCGTCCAGCCGGGCGAGACCGTGCACTTCATGGGCCCTGGCGGCGCCTACGCCCCCGACACGAGCGCCGACTGGCATCTGCTCGTCGGCGACGAGAGCGCCCTGCCGGCGATCGCCCGCTCCCTGGAGTCGCTGCCCGACGGTGCCACGGCGCACGCCTTCGTGGAGGTCTCCGGACCCGAGGAGGAGCAGAAGATCGACTCCGACGTGGAGGTCGTCTGGCTGCACCGCGGGGACCGGCCCGTGGGCGAGCTGCTGGTGGAGGCCGTACAGGCGCTGGAGTTCCCGGAGGGCCGCCCGCACGCGTTCGTGCACGGCGAGGCGCACTTCGTGAAGCAGCTGCGCCAACTCCTGCGCTGCGACCTGGAGATCCCGCGTGAGGATCTGTCGATCTCCGGTTACTGGCGGCTCGGCCACAACGAGGACGGCTGGCAGGCCTCCAAGCGGGAGTGGAACGCGCGTATCGAGGCGGAGCAGGAGGGCGCGGCGCCGGCCGCGTGAAGGTCCTGAAGGGGCGGCACCTCAGTGAGGTGCCGCCCCTTCAGTGTGCTCACACCGACCGCTGGTACGACCGGAACGTCCGGATCGACAGCCACACCGCCGCCACCGCGAGCGCCAGCAGCGCCCCGCCGCGGCTGAGCACGTCACCCCAGTCGGGGTGCTCGGACAGTGCCGAACGGCCCGCGACCATCGCCCAGTTGAGCGGGTTGAAGTCGGCGATGTGCCGCATCCAGGAGGGCATCTGGGACGGCGCCATGAAGGCGCTCGACAGGAACGTCAGCGGCAGAAGCAGGAAGGTGTTGATGCCGATGATCGACTCCCGCTCCTGCACCAGCATGCCCAGTGCGTTGGACAGCGCCCCGAAGACCGTGCCGAGCAGCACGGAGGCGAGGACCAGGATCGCGATGCCGCCGATGCCGCCCGGGTAGTCGGCGCCGCCCGCCAGCGCGAGCAGCACGATGACGACCGACTGGAAGGCGGTGACCAGACCGTTGTTGACGACGTTGCCGTTCATCAGCGCGGCCCGGCTGACCGGTGTGGTCAGGAAGCGGTTGAGCGTGCCCCGCTGGATCTCCTCCAAGGTGCCCATCCCGGCCCACATGTTGGAGCTGAGCGCGCTCATCACGACGACGCCCGGCACCAGGTAGTCGAGGTATGTGGTCGTCCCGAAGCCGCCCAGCTCGACGACCTTCTTGAAGAGGTTGCCGAACAGGAACAGCCAGATCACCGGCTGGATCAGCGTGATGATCGCGTACGCGGGCTGCCGTGTGAACACCATGAGTTGACGCTGCGTCATGTACCAGGTCTGGGAGACGGCCGTGCTCATCGCGCACCTCCGGCGAGGACGAGGTTCTCGGTGGCTTCGGCGTCGGCCTCGGAGTAACGGCGGCCGGCGTAACGGAGGTAGACGTCGTCGAGGGAGGGCCGGGCGACGGTCGCGGCGGCCACACCGACTCCGGCGCGCTCCAGGGCCCCGAGCAATGCGGGTACGGCGGCTGCTCCGTCGTCGGCGCGGACGCTGACGCGGCGCCCGTCCACCAGCACCTCGTGCATGCCGGGCAGTGAGCCGAGGGCGCCCTTGAGGAGCGTACGGCCGGCCTCGCCGACCGCCTCCCGCAGCTCCAAGTGGACGGCGTCGCCGCGCAGTTCGCCCTTGAGGGAGTCCGGGGTGCCTTCGACGACGACCCGGCCGCGGTCGACGATGGCGATGCGCTCGGCGAGCCGGTCGGCCTCCTCGAGGTAGTGCGTGGTGAGCAGGATCGTCAGGCCCTCCTCCCCCGCCAGCCGGTCGATCTCGTCCCACATCGCCGTGCGGGCTTCGGGGTCCAGGCCGGTGGTGGGCTCGTCGAGGAAGAGCACCTCGGGCCGGTGCACCAGGCCGAGGGCCACGTCGAGGCGGCGTCGCATACCGCCGGAGTAGCCCTTGACCTGGCGCCCGGCGGCGTCGGCGAGGCTGAAGCGGTCGAGCAGTTCGGCAACGCGCGTGTTGAGCGCGGCGCCCTTCAACCCGTAGAGCCTGCCCTGGAGTTGGAGGTTCTCGCGGCCGGTGGCGACCGGGTCGGCGCCGGAGCTCTGGGCGACCACGCCGATCGCGCGACGCACCCGGTCCGGGTGGCGCAGCACATCGTGCCCGGCGACTGCGGCGGTGCCCGAGTCGGGCTTGGCCAGGGTGGTGAGGATCTTGACGGTGGTGGACTTGCCGGCGCCGTTGGGTCCGAGGAGCCCGAAGACGGTGCCCGGTTCGACGGTGACGTCCATGCCGCACAGGGCGGTGACCTCACCGGCGTAGGTCTTGATCAGCTGGCGCGCCTCCACTGCGGGCGCACGGGTAGCACTCACGACTGCTCTCCTGAATGAGCGGATGACAACTGATCCGTCCGCATGAAGAGCGCCGGGCTATCCTGGGTGTGCCGCACCTCGATCGCCTGGAGCCGCTTCACGGCGGATTCAGTTCGGGGTTCGAGACCCCGGCAGAGCTGCTGCAACAGCTCGGTCGGGGTCGTTTCTCGTTATGTGAACTCCGGTGGCAGCTCCCCCGTTTCGTGGAAGTGGCGCCACCCGTCGACGCCCGGCAGCGAGCCCTTCTCGATCTCCTCCAGGAAACCGCGGACCCAGTCCGCCTGCGCCTCGACCATGTGCAACTGGTACTCGACCTCGACGAGGAAGAGCCGCGGGAGCGTCTCGTAGAGCTTCTCCAGCGCCGCGCGCCCGCTCGCCACCTCCACCTCGAGGTTCTGCAGCCGCTCCGCGAGCAGCCGCACCACGTCGTCGGGAGGCAGGGCCCCGAGCAGCGACAGCGCGGTCTCGAAGATCGGGAACTCCTTGGCCGGGACGGCCAGCAGATCGGACAGCCAGTCGGCCATCTCCTCCCGCCCCGCCTCGGTGAGCCCGTAGACCGTGCGCTCGGGCCGGTTGCCCTGCCGCTCGACGTCGGCGACCTCGACGAAGCCGTGCTTCTGAAGGTTCTGCACGACCGTGTAGAGCGAGCCGTACTTGATCTTCGTGCTGACGTCCTTGCCCTGCCTGCGCAGGGTCTGGGCGATCTCGTACGGATGCATCGGCTTCTGCCAGAGCGTGACCATCACGGCAAGAGCCAGCGGATTGCTGAGCTTGCGGCGCTTCATCGCCATGACGATCACCTCGCTTACGAATATCCGTGGCCGAACATATCGCGATCCACGGCCAGCCGTCAATACACACGATGTATCGCGTTTCGGTGTGCATAGCAAGGGCGTGAGGACTTGGGCCCGCCGTGGACATGGCGGCGTGACGCGCACGAAACAGCCCGTCCCTAATTTCTGTCGCCTGACAGGAACTCCGCGCCACTCTCCGCTCCCCGCGCCGAAGGCAGGTGCCGCCGTGACGACAACCACCCCCTCCGACGTACGCCCCGACCCGCCGCACTCCCCCGACGACGGCTCCCTCGCGGAGTTCGGCTACCGCCAGGAACTGCACCGCAGCCTGGGCCGGTATGCGTCCTTCGCGGCCGGGTTCTCCTTCATCTCCGTCCTGACCACCGTCTTCCAGTTCTTCGCCTTCGGGTACGCGTTCGGCGGCCCCGTCTTCTTCTGGGCCTGGCCGGCGGTGCTGGTCGGGCAACTTCTGGTCGCCGCGTGCTTCGCGGAGCTGGCCGCCCGGTATCCGATCTCGGGCGCCATCTACCAGTGGTCCTCGAGGCTCTCGAACCTCACCTTCGGCTGGTTCGCCGGCTGGATCATGGTGATCGGGCAGATCGTGGTGGTCGCGGCGGCCGCGCTGGCACTCCAGATGGTGCTGCCGGCGATCTGGTCGGGCTTCCAACTGGTGGGCACCGACCCGACGGTGACGTCGCAGGACGGCGCGGCCAACGCGGCCGTCCTCGGGGTGATCCTCCTGGTCCTCACCACACTCGTGAATATCGTGGACAACCGCGTGCTGTCCGTGATCAACCGGGTCGGCGTGACGGCCGAGATCATCGGCGCGGTCCTCATCATCGTGCTGCTGCTCACCCACTCCGAGCGCTCCCCCGGCATCACCTTCCACACCACGGGAGCCGCAAGTTCCGGTCTGTTCGGGGCACTTGCCGTGGGTTCCTTCACGGCGGCGTACGTGATGATCGGCTTCGACAGCGCGGGCGAGATGAGCGAGGAGACACACAATCCTCGGCGTACGGCGCCCCGCACGATCCTCACCGCGCTCGGCGCCGCGGGCCTGCTCGGCGGCCTGGTCATCCTCGGCGGCCTGCTCGCCGCGCCCAGCCTGACCGACGGTCACCTGGGCGTCGACGGTCTGAGCTACGTCCTGACCAGCCGCCTGGGCGACGGGGTCGGCAAGGCCCTGCTCGCCGACGTGGTGGTGGCGATCGCGGTGGCCACCCTCGCCATCCAGACCGCGGCCTGCCGGATGCTGTTCTCCATGGCCCGCGACGGCCAGCTCCCCTTCGCCCGGCGTCTCGCCCGCGTGAACCCGCGCACGGGCATGCCGAGCGCCCCCGCTCTCGTCGTCGGCGTCCTCGCCGCGGCCCTCCTGCTGCTCAACTTCGCCTCCCCGGACGCGTTCCTGGCCATCGGCACCACCTGCATCGTGATGCTGTACCTGGCGTACGCGATGGTCACGGGCCCGCTCCTGATCCGCCGCCTGCGCGGCGAGTTCACCCCCGAGGGCACGGACGAGACGGGCGGCAAGCTCTTCTCCCTGGGCCGCTGGGGCATCCCGGTCAACGCCCTAGCCCTCCTCTACGGCCTCCTCATGACGGTCAACCTGGCCTGGCCGAGGGCGGCGGTGTACGACCCGACGGGCGGGCACTGGTACTTCCAGTGGTTCACGGTGCTGTTCCTGGGCGCGACGGTGGTGCTCGGCGTGGGCTGGCGGGCGTATCGGAGCCGTACGACCGCGGCTGTGCCCGAGGCGGCCGTATAGGTCAGGCGCCCCGCACGCGCGCGTGGAGGTGCATGTCGTGCCAGCCGTCCGGGTGGAGGAAGGCGCTGCGCTTGATGCCCTCCAGAGCGAAGCCGGTCTTGGCGGCGACACGGCAGGAGGCCTCGTTGGCGGTGGCGTGCAGGAGTTCGAGGCGGTGGAAACCGATCTCCTCGAAGGCCCAGCGGGTCAGGGCGGCCGTCGCGCGGGCGGCGACGCCCCGGCCACGGGCCGCCGCCGTCGTCCAGTACGCGACCTTGGCCAGGCCGTCGACGAGCACGATGTCGCGCAGCGCCACCCGCCCCAGCAGCCGGTCGCCGTCCGCGTCGACCACGGCCCACTGGGCGATGCGTTCCGCCTCCCACTGCTTCAGCCACCCCTCGATCCAGCCGGCGGCCTCCGCCTGCGAGCCGCTGGCCATGAGGTGCCACTGGTGCATGAGCGGGTCCTGGAAGGCCTGGTGGACGGCCGGCGCGTCCTCGGTCCGCCAGGGGCGCAGGACCAGCCCGTCGCCGGTGGGGAGCACGGGCTGCGGGGTCCGGGCAAGGGCTCCGGCGGGCAGGACGGGGCTCGTGGTGTAGGGCATGATCCGCATCCTGCCCCCGGGGCGCGGCCGGTCCAACGGGTTTTCCCGGCGCCGTACGCTTGATCGTGATGCGACGCAAGCCACGGATCCCGCCCTCTCCCCTGCCACAGCGGCAGGGGGTGGATCCGGTGCGGGTGCGGCTGCCCTTCGGGGGCCCGTGGGCCACCGTCCGCGAGCACCTGGTGCAGCGGCTGTCCGGCGCGGGGGCCGGTGTCGTGGACGGGATGTTCGACGCGGGGAAGATCGTCGGGGCCGACGGGCGGGCCGTGGCGCCCGACGCGGCGTACGAACCCGGCATGTTCGTGTGGTTCCACCGGGAGCTGCCCGACGAGGTGCCGGTGCCGTTCCCGCTGGAGGTCGTGCACCGCGACGAGCACATCGTCCTCGTCGACAAGCCGCACTTCCTCGCCACCACCCCGCGCGGCAGCCATGTCACGCAGACCGTGCTCGCCCGTCTGCGCCGGGAACTGGGCATCCCCACGCTGGGCGCAGCCCACCGCCTGGACCGGCTCACCGCCGGGCTGGTGCTGTTCACGGTGCGGCCCGAGGAGCGGGGGACGTACCAGTCGCTGTTCCGTGACCGGCGCGTGGGGAAGGAGTACGAGGCGCTGGCTCCTTACGATCCCGGGCTCGCCCTGCCCCGGACCGTGCGGAGCCGGATCGTGAAGGAGCGGGGCGTGCCGGCGGCCTACGAGGTGGCGGGCGAGCCGAACGCCGTCAGCCGCGTCGAGCTGATCGAGCACAACACGCACGGCCTCGGCCGGTACCGGCTGACCCCGAGCACCGGGCAGACCCATCAGCTGCGCGTCCACATGAACGCGCTGGGGGTGCCCATCCTCGGCGATCCGCTCTACCCCGTGGTGACCAGCCCCGTGCCGACCGGTGACTTCCGGCGGCCCCTCCAACTGCTGGCCCGGGCACTGGAGTTCACCGATCCCGTCACGGGGGCGGAGCACCGGTTCCGCAGTGCGCGAACCCTCGAGGCCTGGAGCTCCTACGGCGACTGGGCCGCTGCGTAGCCGTGCCTCGACCGTCACAACTGCCGCGCGTGGCCCACCAGTTGACTTGCACAGCTATGAACGAATCGGCACCAACTCTTTCGGATCGAGTCCACACATGACAACATTTCAACCAAGTGCGCCCCTCGTGTGCCGTCGTACGCTCCTTCTACGCTCCTTCACGGGGACCTGGGTCGCGCGCACGCTTGGGATTACAGCGAGAAGTGGGATGTTCTTGCGGAGGCTCGGGTCATGGCACCAAGTCGCGTTGCGGTCGAGGCAGTAACCCCGGACATGCCGGCTTGGAAGGGCTCTGCATTACCCGCGAAACCCACTTTCACCGGCTGCCCTTCGACGGCTACGTGGACTCAGTCGCGCAGTGCCGACGGATAAACGTGCCGTGACGCCATCCCATGGATGGCCTGTCCAGTTCCGCGCTTCCCACGCCCCGTGTTCGAGGGAGATGCTCGCCAACAAGATCGTCAGCCACTCTTCGTGATGAGGACATCGCTATGCCGACTCTTGAGCTCGACGTACCGTTCGCCCTGCGGACAAACCCCCGGCTGGAAAAGGCTCTCCCAGGACATGTGCAGCGGCTGTGGAGCTTCGGCCTGCCGGAGAAGGTCTACCTGGCGCAACGGTGCCCCGACATCGTCGGAGGGTGGTGGCCCGAGGCACATGGCGATGACCTGGACTTGGGGCTGGACTTCTTCGCCTGGCTGTTCCTGGTCGACGATGCCTTCGACGGCCTCAACAAACAGGACGCAGAGAAGCTGATCAAGACGTTCACCGGCGTCGTGGAGGGTGCCGGCGGCAATGGCGACAGCCGGGTCGACTTCTTCGCCGATGTGTGGGCCCGCCAGTGCAAGGGGATGTCAGCCCGGTACTGCCGGCGCGCGGCGGACAACTGGACGAAAGTGTTCGACGCCCTCCTGACGGAGGTTGTGAACATGTCGGAGGGCCACTTCCCCACGATCGAGGAGTACCGAAGTATCCGGTACCGATCCGGATACATGCCCCCCATACTCGATATGACCGAGCGCCTGCGGGGTTTCGAGCTGACGCCGGAGGTATATGCCGACCCGGTATTCCAAACCCTCTACGACGCGAATGTGTGGTGTCTCAACCTGGTCGATGACCTCTTCTCGTTCGAGAAAGAGGCGGCTCAGGGAGAGCCTCACAATATGGTGCTCGTCGTCGAGCGTGAGCGTGGCTGCTCGCGTTCGGAGGCGGTCGATGCGGTGGTGTCCATGCTGGGTGACCACCTCGCCGACTTCCTCACGGCTGAGGCCCGGCTGTCGGCCGCACTGGAGGCCCGCGGCGTCTCGCTGACGGACCGGGCGAACACCTACGCCTTCGTCGACGACCTGCGATCCAGCTGCGCGTCCTCCTACTACTGGTGCCGCAGCTCTCCCCGATACACCGGGGAGATGGAGTGGCTGAGCTTCCGCGACGACTGAGCACGGATGCGCCGGCCGGTGACTTCCAGTGCCCGCTCCAACTACTGGCGCGGGCACTGGAGTTCAGCGACCGGGCCGGTCAGTAGCCGCGCCACCACAGCCGGAAGCGGCGCCAGGCGCCCTTTCGGCGGGCCGGTTCCTCCGGTGCCGGCGCGGCCGGCTGGGGCGCCGTAGCCGGCTGGGTGGGTGCGGCCGGCTGCGGCTCCGGGGCAGCGGCGGCCGGCTCGGGCTGCGTGGTGCCGATCTGCCAGTCGGTGCGCTGCGGCGGGACGAGGGCGGGGCCGGGCAGCGCCTTGACCTCCTGCTGGGGCTTCGGCTCGAAGCGGACCGGCAGTTCCACCAGGTGCCGGTTCGAGATGGACGCCCGCCAGCGCAGCTCGTTCTCCTCGCAGGCGAGTTGAACGTCCGGGAGGCGGGTCAGCAGCGCGTCGACGCCGACGTCGGCGATGGCGCGGCCGATGTCCTGGCCCGGGCACTCGTGCGGGCCGCCGCTGAAGGCGAGGTGGGAACGGTTGCCCATCATGTTGGCCGACGGGTCGGGGCGTACTCGCGGGTCGACGTTGCCCGGCGCGATGCCCAGCAGGAGGCCGTCGCCCTTGCGGATGCGCTGACCGCCCAGCTCGGTCTCCTGCGTGGCGAAGTAGCCCAGGATGGTGCTGAACGGCGGCTCGTCCCACAGGGACTGCTCGACCGCCTGGGGCACCGTCATCTGGCCGCCGTTGAGCTGGGCACGGAACCCGGGGTCGGTGAGCACCACTCGCAGTACGTTGGCGAGGAGGTTGGCGGTGGACTCGAACGCGACGATCAGGACGACGCGCAGGTGCTGGCTGACCTCCTCGTCGGTGAGCCCTGCCGGGTGGTTGATCAGATGGCTGGTGAAGTCGTCCTCGGGTTCGGCACGGCGGCGGACGGTGAGCCGCATCAGGGTGTCCATGATGTATTGGTTGCTGGCGATGGCGGTCTCGGTGCCCTTGAGCATGTCCCGGGCGGCCTGCACGATCCGGTCGTTGTACTCGTCGGGCATGCCGAGGATCTCGCACATCACCGCCATCGGCAGGTGCTCGGCGAACTGACTGACCAGGTCGGCCCTGCCCTCCTTGCAGAACTTGTTGACGAGGTGCTGGGTCGCGCGGTTGATATGGCGGCGGATGCCCCGGTGGTCGATGGTCGACATGGCGCCGGTGACCGCGCCGCGCAACCGCAGATGCTCGTCGCCCTCGGCGTGGCAGCAGATGGGCTGCCAGGCGATGTGCGGCATGAGCGGGTGATCCGGCTTGATCGTGCCGTCCTGCAGGGCGGTCCACAACCGGGTGTCCCGGCTGTACTGCGAGGGAGTGCTCACCATGTGCAGGTTCTCGCTGTGGCCGAGCACCACCCACATCGGCACGTCCTCGTGCAGCAGCGCGGGAGCCACGCTGCCGTGCTCGGCGCGCAGCTTCTCGTACACGGCTCCGAGGTCCTCGGCCTCGGGGCCGTAGAGCCGTCGCAGCCCGCCGGCGCCGATGCCGTGCGCGGGGCAGCCGGGGGGCGGGCCGGCCATGGACTCGTCCGTACCGGTCGGGGAGAGGGGTTCAGGCGTCACGATGCTCGCTCCGAAGCTGAAGTGAATCCGGTGTACAGGAGGTGATGGGGTCCCCCGGGTCCGGGCGGTTCGAGCGAGGCCGGGAACGTGGGGGAGGTCGTGCGCGGGACGGGGACGGGCGGGCCGTACGGCTCGGGGACGGGACGGGGCTGCGTACGGCTCGGCTCGATCCGTGCGGGTGTCAGGTGGGGGCCTTCGCCCTCGCCAGGGAATGCAGGAAGCGCAGCAGCGTCATCAGGACGTCCCGGCTGGAGGCCCGGCGGCGCGCGTCGCAGTCGATGATCGGGATCTCCTCGGCCAGGTCGAGCGCGGTGCGCAGATCGGAGATGGGGTAACGAGGCGCGTCCGGGAAGGAGTTGACGGCGACCACGAAGGGCACGCCGCGCTCCTCCAGCCGCCCTATGACGTCGAAGCTGACCTCGAGCCGGCGGGTGTCGATCAGCACGACCGCGCCCAGCGCGCCCTCGAACAGGCCGTTCCACAGGAACCAGAAGCGTTCCTGACCGGGCGTGCCGAAGAGGTACAGCACCAGCTGGTCGGTGATGCTGATGCGGCCGAAGTCCATGGCCACGGTGGTGGCCGTCTTGGTCTCGGAGCCGTAGTTGTCGTCGACCCCGACGCCGGCCTGCGTCATGGTCTCCTCGGTGGTCAGCGGCCTGATCTCGCTGACCGAGCCGACCATCGTCGTCTTGCCGACTCCGAAGCCGCCCACGATCACGATCTTCACCGCGGCCTGGGCCGTGTGCGGCAGATGATCCTCTGTTCGTGGTCCGGGGATGGTGTCAGAGCCTTTGAAGTCCATGCATCACCGCTTCGAGGAGGGAACGGTCGGGTAGCGCCTGCCGCACGATCGGGGCGCGCGCCTGCACCAGTTCTGCCGTCAGCATGTCGGTCAGCAGTACGGTCACCACGCTGAACGGCAGGCTCAGATAGGCCGAGAGCTCGGCCACCGACAGGGGGGCCGTGCAGAGCCGGAGCATCGCCGTCTGCTCCGGAGGGGCGGAAGGCGGCGGGTCGGCGCGCGCCACGATTAACGTGACCAGGTCGATGTCGGCGCGCTCCCCGTCAGGCCCGGCGACGACGTAGAGCCGCTCCGGGGCCTTCTCGTCTCCCTCTTTGCCTTTGCCTTCTTTGAAGAGGGGTGTCGGGGGAGGTGTCGCGGTTTCCTGACCGGGATGTCGCCGCCGGCGTTGCGGAGGAGTCATACGGTCTGCCCGTTGCGCCGGGGCGGACTGGTGAGATGGGCCCCGATGCGTACGACGAGATCACGCATGCGGTTGCTCATCAGGCCGGGTTCGGCGACCACGTCGGAGAGCACCGCGAGGTAGGCGTTGGCTCCGGCGGCCATCAGATAGAAGTAGCCGCCGTTGATCTCGATGATGACCAGCTTCATCCGGCCGTCGCTGCCCGGGATCTCGTGGGCGACGGCGCCCGCCAGGCTCTGGAGTCCCGCGCAGGCCGCGGCGACGCGGTCGGCGGCGTCCGGATCACCCCCGTAGCGAGCGATGCGCAGACCGTCGGCGGAGAGCACCACGATCATCTCGATGCCCGGTACTCCGTCGGCGAGATCCTTGAGCATCCAGTCGAAGTTGGCTCGCTGCTGGATCACTTGTGGTCCCTCTCGTCGTCGGCCTCGATATGGGCCGGCTCGGTGGTCGGCTGCGTGAATGCGGTCGGGTCCGGGTCGCCCTTGAGGCCCTCCCAGAACGCCTCGACCCACAGCCCGGGTTCGGGTTCCTTCGTCTCCGGCTCCGGTTCCGGCACGGGCGTCGCCCAGGCGGGCCGGGTCGCCCGGGCCTCCCGCTCCGCCTCTTCGGCGGCGGCCTGTTCGGCGAGCCGCTGGCTGAGCGGGATCTTGACCCGGCTGCGCCGCTGCGGCAGGCCGCCCGCGGTCCACTCGGTGACCTCGGGGACCTCGTCCTCCATGGACACGCCGGCCGGGATGCGCGGGCTGGTGGGACGCCGCCGCTTCGGTGCGCGCTTGGGACCTTCGAGCGCACCGAGTTCGAGTTTGGGCGCCGCGGTGGCGCCGATGCCGTGGGCGAGGCCGGGAGCGAAGTCGCTGGTCATCATCGCGCGCGGCACCACGAGGACGGCGCGGACACCGCCGTATGCGGAGGAGCGCAGCGAGATCTGCATGTCGTACGCCTTGCACAGGCGGCCCACGACGGCCAGGCCCAGTCGGGGGGAATCGCCGAGTTCCTGGAGGTCGACGCCGGCCTTGGCGCGCTCCAGCATGGACTCGGCCTTGGCGCGGGCCTCCTCGCTGAGGCTGACGCCGGCGTCTTCGATCTCGATGGCGATGCCGGTCTGCACCTCGGTCGCGATGACGTGCACCTTGGTCTGCGGCGGCGAGTAGCGCGTGGCGTTGTCGAGGAGTTCGGCGCAGGCGTGGATGACCGGCTCGACGGAGATGCCGCTGATGTTGACCTTGGCGATGTTGTCCAGCGAGATGCGCCGGTACTCCAGGATCCGGGACATGGCGCCGCGCAGCACGCTGTACAGCGGAACGGGCTGCGGCCACTGGCGTCCGGGGCGGCCGCCGCCGAGCACCGCGATGGAGTCGGCGAGGCGGCCGATCAGCGCGGTGCCGTGGTCGATGCGCAGCAGGTCGTCGAAGACCTCGGGGTTGCGGCCGTGGTCCTCCTCCATCTCCCGGAGTTCCTTGGCCTGTTGGTGCACGATCGCCTGGACGCGGCGGGCGATGTTGACGAAGGAGCGCTGCGAGGAGTCCCGCAGGGCTTCCTCGGTGTCGATGATGTCGAGCATCCGCTTGACCAACGCCACCTGGGCCTTGGGCAGTTCGCGGTAGGCGGGGTCGATGTCGCCGAGTTGGCGGATCACCTCTCTGGGCGAATTCCCCCCGCGCAGGTAGTGGATGGTGGTCGGCACGATCTCGTGCGCGAGGCGGTGCATCTCCTGGTCGTGTCCGGCGATGCGCCGTTCCATGTACGCACGGTGACGGGCGCTCTCCTCGCGCAGGGCCCGCAGGGTGCGGCCGCGGCGTACCGCTTCGGCCGTCGTCGCGACCACCAGAAGCGTGGCGATGGCACCGCACCAGACGACGGCCACGCGGGCCGGCACGGTCACCAGGGCGACGGCTGCTCCGGTCGCTGCGGCCATCAATATGGCGGGCAGCAACAGAACGCGCGCGTAAGGAAGTTCACGGCGCCCGGGAGGGGATTGAACACTCACCATGTAGGCCCTCTGAAAAGGATCGGCTGGGTGTCTGGGGAGCTTGCAAGTGGGGTACGCATGGGACTGCGCTGGATCTTCGGTATTTTTGGGAACAAGCGCACGAATACACCTCAACTCGGTGCGCTGCGGGCGAGCTTAGTCCGACCGGATCATCGCCGTGTCATATTCAGCAAGCACCTGAAATGGGCCCGACCCAAGGGGTACTCTCGGCTCCATTTGCACACTCAGCCTCTGTTCGAACACGGTGCGTCACTGCGTACGGGCGTACGAAAATCACTCACCGTGACGGGTGAAGACCAGCTTGCCTGGTGCTCGTTCAGACGCCGGCGATCCGCAGGGCCGCGTCCGCCGTGGCCTCGGCGAACACCGACACCGGGCGCTCGGGGTCGGAGCGGTGCACGAGGATCACGCCCTCGATCAGACCGAACAACAGGTCCGTACGGAGATCGAGCTCGCTCTTGGCGAGCACGCTCCCGGCGGCCGTGCCGGCCAGCAACTGCCGGTAGGCGTCCTTGAGTTCGGCGCGCACGGCATGGAAGCCGGCGAACCGCTCGGCGCGCACCTCGGGCAGCAGATAGAGCCCGCCGAGGTTGTGCGGGCCGCCGCACAGCAGCTCCACGTCCGTCCGGCACAGCTCCCACAGCCGGTCCTCGGGCGGAGTCGCGTCGTCGGCCAGGAGCTGTCGGGCGTAGGTCAGCGAGGGCGTGACCGTGGACTCCAGCAGCTCGGCGAGGAGCTCCTCCTTGCCGGAGACGTAGTGGTACATGGAGGCCTGCCGCATACCCGCACGCTCAGCGACCGCACGGGTGGTGGTGGCCGCGTAGCCACGGGTGGTGAACAACTCCGCGGCGGCCGCGAGCAGTTCGTCACGGGGCTGCAGACCGCTGTCCGGCCGCTGTGCGGCCCGCGGCCTGCCGACCCGGCGGCCGCCTCCTCCACCCGGCGTTCCCATGCGTTCGATCCTCGCACACGGCCAGGCAGGACGATCTCCTGACGAGCTCCGGGCGGCCTTCGTGAGGGCTCGGTAACCCAGCGGCAACGCGCGGGCAATGCCCGCGACCCGCCCGCCTCCTAATTTCTGTCGGGCGACAGAAATAACCCGGGAAGAGACCCCACACCGGAGCCGGAGGTCCCGCGATGGCGACAGCGACCACACACGGAGCCCGCGACCACGCACGCGCACAGGAGGGCACACACGCCGAGGCCATGCCCGTCGTGCCGTCGGCCGCCTGGCCGAACCCGCCCTGCGAGGCGGGCCACCTGGTCTGGGCCGAGACGGTGGCGGGCGGCAACTACACCCACCGGGTGCTGGCCCGCGGCACGGAGCTGCGCCTGACCGACCTGCAGGGCGATGCCTGCGCGCACCTGCTGCTGTACGTGGCCGACCGGCCCTGGGAGCGGCTGAACGTGGCCGACACCGTGAAGGTCCAGTGGAACGCCTACCTCGCCGAGGGCCGGCTGCTCCTGTCCGACCAGGGCCGCGTCCTCGCGAGTGTCGTCGCCGACACCTCCGGTCGGCACGACGCGCTGTGCGGTACCTCCACCCTCGTACGCAACTCGCAGCGGTACGGCGACGGCGCCCCGCAGTCCGCCTCCCCCGCGGGCCGCGAGCTGTTCAAGCTGGCGGCCGCGAAGAACGGCCTTCAGCCGCGCGACCTGCCGCCGTCGCTGTCTTTCTTCCAGGGCGTCGAGGTGCGCGAGGACGGCGGCCTGGACTTCACCGGCTCCACCGGCCCCGGCGGCAGCGTCACGCTCCGCGCCGAACAGGACCTCACCGTACTGATCGCGAATGTGCCGCACCCGGCCGACCCGCGCCCCGACTACGTCAGCACCCCGCTGGAGGTCCTCGCCTGGCGCGCCGCGCCGACCTCACCGGGCGACCCGCTGTGGGAGGCCACGCCCGAGGGCCGCCGCGCCTTCCTGAACACCGCCGAATTCCTTGCCGCGAGGGGGCTCACATGACCAAGACCGTCGTTCCGGCACGCGCCGCCTGGTCGTCCGTCGTCCGCACGGGCGAGACGCTGACCATCACCGACCTGCACGGCAACCAGGCCGTCGACTTCCTCGTCTACGACGCCCACGACACTTCGGTCCGCTACAGCGCCCCCGACACCATCCACGCCCAGGGCAACATCTTCCTGACCACGGGCAGCGTACTGATGTCCAACGAGCACACCCCGCTGATGACGGTCGTCGACGACAAGGTGGGCCGCCACGACACGGTCGGCGGCGCCTGCTCCAAGGAGTCGAACACCCTCCGCTACGGCCACCACACCTGGTCCCAGCACGCGTGCGTGGACAACTTCCTGGCGGAGGGCGCCAGGCACGGCCTGGGCAAGCGCGACCTCGTCTCCAACATCAACTGGTACATGAACGTGCCCGTCGAGAAGGACGGCACCCTCGGCATCGTCGACGGCCTCTCGGCGCCGGGCCTGAAGCTGACCCTGCGCGCCGAGCGCGACGTGCTCGTGCTCGTCTCCAACTGCCCTCAGATCAACAACCCTTGCAACGGCTTCGAGCCGACGGCGGTGGAGATGACCATCGAGGTTGCCGGATGAGCTTCGACACGCTGCTGGTCGCCAACCGGGGCGAGATCGCGGTCCGGATCATCCGCACCGCCCGCGAACTCGGCCTGCGCACGGTCGCCGTGTACTCCGACCCGGACCGCTCCGCGCCCCACGTCCGGCTCGCCGACGAGGCGGTGCGGCTCGGCCCGGCGCCCGCGAAGGAGTCGTATCTCGACGCCGACCTTGTGCTGAAGGCGGCCAAGGACACCGGCGCGGGCGCGATCCACCCGGGCTACGGCTTCCTGTCCGAGGACGCGGCCTTCGCGCGCCGCTGCGAGGACGCCGGGATCGTGTTCGTCGGCCCGACGCCCGGGCAGCTGGAGCTGTTCGGCGCCAAGCACACGGCGCGGGCGGCGGCCGAGGCGGCGGGGGTGCCGCTGGCACCGGGGACGGGGTTGCTGGCCTCGGTGGACGAGGCCCTCGCGCAGGCCGCCGTGATCGGCTACCCGGTCATGCTCAAGGCGACCGGCGGTGGCGGCGGTATCGGTATGTCGGCATGTCGCTGCGCCGATGAACTGACCGACGCCTGGGAGCGGGTGCAGCGCGTCGCCTCCGCGTCCTTCTCCTCCGCCGGTGTCTTCCTGGAGCGGCTCGTCGAGCATGCCCGCCATGTCGAGGTGCAGGTCTTCGGCGACGGCGAGGGCAGGGTCGTCACCTTCGGCGACCGCGACTGCTCCCTCCAGCGCCGCAACCAGAAGGTCCTGGAGGAGGCCCCGGCGCCGGGACTCCCGGACCGCGTGCGCGAGCAACTCGCCGCGAGCGCCCGCGACTTGTGCGCCTCCGTCGCCTACCGCTCCGCCGGAACCGTCGAGTTCGTCTACGACGCAGCCCGCGAGGAGGCGTACTTCCTCGAGGTCAACACCCGTCTCCAGGTGGAGCATCCGGTCACGGAGGAGATCTACGGCGTCGACCTCGTCGCCTGGATGCTGCGCCTGGCCCGCGGCGAGTCCGACGTCGTACGCGATCCGGGCGCACCCCGCGGCCACGCGGTCGAGGCCCGCCTCTACGCCGAGGACCCCTCGCGTGAACACCGGCCCAGCGCGGGCCTGTTGACGCGGGTCGAGTTCCCGCCGGGCGTCCGCGTCGACGGCTGGGTGGAGACCGGCACCGAGGTGACGACGTCGTACGACCCTATGCTCGCCAAGGTCATCGCGTACGGCCCCGACCGCGCCCACGCGCTCCAAAGGCTCGAGGAGGCGCTGGCCCGCACCCGCGTCGACGGCATCGAGACCAACCTGGGCCTGGTGCGCGCGGCGCTCGCCGACCCGGACTTGCGGGCCGCCGGTCACTCCACGGCGACACTGGCCTCCGTGACCGACCCGACGCCGCGTGTCGAGGTCCTCTCCGGCGGCACCCTCACCACCGTGCAGGACTGGCCGGGCCGCACCGGCTACTGGCAGGTCGGCGTGCCGCCGTGCGGCCCCATGGACGACCTGTCCTTCCGGCTCGGCAACCGGGCGCTCGGCAACCAGGAGGGCGCTCCCGGCCTCGAATGCACCCTGCAGGGACCGGAGTTGAGGTTCACGCACCCCACGACCGTGTGCGTGACGGGGGCTCCGGCCGAGGTCACCGTCGACGGCACGCCGGTCGCGCAGTGGGAGCCGGTGACGGTGCCCGCGGGTGCCGTACTGGAGATCGGCGCACCGGCACGGCACGGCCTGCGCACCTATGTGCTCTTCGCCGGCGGCCTGGACGTTCCGGCCTTCCTGGGCAGCGCGAGCACCTTCACGCTGGGCCGGTTCGGCGGGCACGGCGGCCGCGCGCTGCGCACCGGCGACGTGCTGCACGGCGGTGCGGTCGCCGACGGGGCCCCGGTGCCTGTCGAGGACCGCCCGTCCTTCACCGCCGTATGGCACGTCGCCGCGGTCGAAGGCCCGCACGCCGCACCGGAGTTCTTCACCGAGGAGGACATCCGCGACTTCTACGCCGCCGACTGGAAGGTCCACTTCAACTCGGCCCGCACGGGCGTACGGCTGGTCGGCCCCAAGCCCCGCTGGGCGCGCACGGACGGCGGCGAGGCGGGCCTGCACCCCTCCAACATCCACGACACCCCGTACTCCGTCGGCGCCGTCGACTACACCGGCGACATGCCGGTACTGCTCGGCCCGGACGGCCCCTCGCTCGGCGGATTCGTCTGCCCGGCGACGGTCCTGAGCGGCGAACGGTGGAAGCTGGGCCAGCTGCGCCCGGGCGACACGGTGCGCTTCGCACCGGTCGGCGTCGACGGCTCGCCCCGCGCGGACATCGTGGACGGCGGCGTACTGGCCCGGGACGGCGACATCACCTACCGCCGCAGCGGCGACGACAACCTGCTGGTCGAATTCGGGCCCATGCAGCTCGACCTGGCGCTGCGCATGCGCGTCCACGCACTGATGGAGGCGGTGACCGAGGAGGGCCCCGACGGCATCACGGACCTCACTCCGGGCATCCGCTCCCTGCAGATCCGGGCCGACCCGAGGCGCCTGCCGCAACCTCAACTGCTCGCCGCCGTACGGGAGATCACGGCGACCCTCCCGCCCACGGACGAACTCGTCGTCCCCTCCCGCACCGTCCACCTCCCCCTCTCCTGGGACGACCCGGCGACCCGCGAGGCGATCGCCCGCTACATGGCGGGCGTCCGCGACGACGCCCCCTGGTGCCCGTGGAACATCGAGTTCATCCGCCGGGTCAACGGCCTGGAGTCGGTGAACGACGTGTACGACACGGTCTTCGACGCGGAGTACCTCGTACTCGGCCTGGGCGACGTGTACCTGGGCGCCCCGGTGGCCACTCCCCTCGACCCCCGCCACCGCCTGGTGACCACGAAGTACAACCCGGCGCGCACCTGGACCGCCGAGAACTCGGTCGGCATCGGCGGGGCGTACCTGTGCATCTACGGGATGGAGGGCCCGGGCGGCTACCAGTTCGTGGGCCGTACGACGCAGGTGTGGTCGGGGTGGCAGCAGCGCGGCGCGTTCGAGCCGGGCTCGCCCTGGCTGCTGCGCTTCTTCGACCGCATCAAGTGGTACCCGGTGGACGCGGACGAACTCCTCGACCTGCGCGCCGACATCACCTCCGGCCGCTTCCTGCCGCGCATCGAGGAAGGCACCTTCTCGCTCGCCGAGTACCAGGCCTTCCTGGACGAGAACGCCGAGTCGATCGGTGGGTTCAGGGCTCGGCAGCAGACAGCGTTCGCCGCGGAGCGGGACGCGTGGGAGGCCGCGGGCGAGTTCGCCCGGGCCGAGGCGGCGTCCGCACCGGCGGCTCCCGCGGCCGAGGTGACCGTCCCGGCGGGCGGCCGCCTGGTCGAGGCCGAATTCGCCGCGTCCGTCTGGCAGTTGAACGTCGAGCCGGGCGACGAGGTGACCACGGGGCAGCCTCTGCTCGCCCTGGAGGCGATGAAGATGGAGTCCAGGGTGCACGCGCCGATGGACGGCGTGGTGGCGGAGATCCTGGCCAGGCCGGGCGACCAGGTTGAGGCGGGGACGGCACTTCTCGTCCTGGCCCCCGCAGCGCGCTGAACCACACCGAGGAGCAAGAGATGTCCACTCTGACCCGTGTCCGTGCCGCCTACGCCCGCATCGAGGCGGTGGACCGTCCCGAGATCTGGATCGACCTGCGCCCGCAGACGGAGGTCGAGGCGGAGGCCCGGGCGATCGACGCCCGCGTGGCAGCAGGTGAGCAACTCCCCCTTGCCGGGCGCCTGTTCGCCGCGAAGGGCAATGTCGACGTGGCGAGCCTGCCCACCACCGCGGGCTGCCCGGCCTACGCCTACGAGCCCGAGACGGACGCACCGGTCGTCGCCCGCCTGCGCGCGGCCGGCGCGATCGTGCTGGGCACGACGAACCTGGACCAGTTCGCGACGGGCCTGGTGGGCACGCGTTCGCCCCATGGCGCCGTGCGCAACGCCCATGACCCTTCCCGCATCAGCGGCGGCTCCAGCTCCGGCTCGGCCGTCGCCGTGGCCCTGGGCATCGTCGACCTCGCCCTGGGCACGGACACCGCGGGCTCGGGCCGGGTCCCGGCCGCTTTCAACGGCATCGTCGGCCTCAAGCCGACCCGAGGCCTGGTCCCGACAACAGGCGTGGTCCCGGCCTGCGCCTCCATCGACTGCGTGACGGTGTTCGCCCGCACGCTCCCGGAGGCCGAGCAGGCGCTGTCCTTCATGGCCTCCCCGCCGGACCGCGAACTCCCGCCGCTCCCCCAGCGCGCCCCCGGCCCGTGGCGCATCGCGATCCCGCCGCGGGAACAACTCGGCGAACTGGACGAGGGCTGGGCTCAGGCGTACGAGGCGGCGGTACGGCAGCTCGAAGCAGCCGGGGCCGACATCCGCACCCTCGACCTGGCCCCCTTCACCGAGGCCGCCGCGATGCTCTACGAGGGCGCGTTCGTCGCCGAGCGCTACACAGCAGTAGGCACCTTTGTCGACAAGGCGATCGCGGACGGCGCCCAGGGCCTGGACCCCACCGTCGCCGGCATCATCACCCGCGCCCGCGACATCCCGGCCCACCAGCTCTACGCCGACACCGACCGCCTGTCCGCCCTGCGTGCCCGCGCCCTCGCGGAACTGGCCGACGCGGACGCCCTGCTGCTCCCCACCACCCCCGGCCACCCGACGCTCGCCGAGGTGGCCGCCGACCCGCTGGGCGCCAACGCCCGCCTGGGCCGCTTCACCAACTCCACCAACCTCTTCGACCTGGCGGCGGTCGCCGTCCCGGCCGGCGAGGTCAACGCCCTCCCCTTCGGCGTGATGCTGATCGGCCCGGCGTTCACGGACGAACGACTGGCCCGGATCGCCGCACTGCTCGAGCCGGACACACAGGTGGCTGTGGTGGGCGCGCACCTGACGGGCCAGCCCCTCAACCCCCAACTCCTGGCCCTGGGCGCCCGGCTGGACCGCGCAACCACGACCGCCCCCGCCTACCGACTGCACGCCCTGCGGACGACGCCGCCCAAGCCGGGCCTCGTCCACGTCGGCGAGGGCGGCGCGGCCATCGAAACGGAGGTCTGGACCCTCCCCGCACAGGGCCTGGGCCGCCTGCTTGCAGCACTCCCCCGCCCAATGACCCTGGGCAGCGTGGAACTGACGGACGGCACCCACGTCCCCGGCTTCCTGTGCGAACCGTCCGCCCTGACGAACGCCGAGGACATCACGTCGTACGGCGGCTGGCGGGCGTATCTCAGCCGCTAGGCGTTCGGACCCGCAAGCCGCGTACGGCGGGAAGGGGACGTGTCGGGGGGTGTCCGCCCGCAGCGGCGGGCGTCCACCCCCGAGCACAGCCCCACCGGACAGCACCGCCCGACCGAGGACGGACACCCCCCGGCGCGGCCCCGCCCCACAACACACCCGCAGGCGCTACCCGCACCCCACCAAAGCCGCAGCTGCGCCGCAGGCATCAGGGACGCGGGGCTGCATCAATACGCGACTCCATCGCCTGATCCGCACGCGCGCCCGCCCGACGACAATCACCCCACCGACGAGTAGGCCACCACACCCCGCAGCAGCAGATCGACCGCCTTGCGCGCGTTCTTCGCGACCGTCGAACTCTGCCCGCCGGACACGGGTGCCGCAGCCGAGATCTGCCCGAGCACGTCGATGACCTGCTTGCACCACCGCACGAAGTCCCCGGCCGGCATCTCGGCCTCCCGCAGCACCTCGTCGAGCCCCTTGCCGTCGGCCCACATGTATGCGGCCCAGGCGAACCCGAGGTCCGGTTCCCGCTGTCCCACGCCCTCGGTCTGGGTGATCCGGAAGTCCTCCTCCAGGGCGTCCAGCCGCCCCCAGATCCGCACCATCTCGCCGAGCGCGGCCTTCGCCTTGCCGGAGGGCAGCTTCGGCGCCATGGCGTCGTCACCCACCCGTGCCTCGTACACCAACGCCGAGACGCAGGCGGCCAGTTCGGCAGGGCCGAGCCCGTCCCAGACACCGGCCCGCAGGCACTCACTGGCCAGCAGGTCGAGCTCGCCGTACAGCCGCGCCAGCCGCTTGCCGTGCTCGGTGACCTCGTCACCCCGCAGGTAGTCCAGCTCGGTCAGCAGCGCCACGATCCGGTCAAACGTCCGCGCGATCGTGTTCGTCCGGCCCTCGATACGACGCTCCAGCTGCGATGTGTCCCGCAGCAGCCGGTGATACCGCTCCGCCCAACGCGCGTGGTCCTCACGCTCGTTGCACCCATGACAGGAGTGCGCACGAATAGCGGTCCGCAGGCGCGCGATCTCACGGTCGTCGGCCGCCTGGGAACGCTTCTTCCGGGCTCGCTCCGGCGGAATGTGCCCGGCCTTGGTACGCAACGCGGACGCGAGGTCCCGACGCGACTGCGGCGACCGCGGGTTGAAGGACTTCGGAATCCGCATCCGCTCCAGCGCCTCGACCGGCACCGGGAAGTCCATCGACGCCAGCCGCTTGACCTGCCGCTCCGCGGTCAGGACCAGCGGACGCGGCCCGTCGTGGTGCTCGAAGCCCCGGTGGCCGTTGGAACGCCCGGCCGGCAGCCCGGGATCCAGCACCAGCGCCAGACCGGCGTACTTGCCTGTCGGCACATGGATGACGTCACCCGGCTTGAGCCTCTCCAGCGCGACGGCGGCCTCGGCACGCCGCTCGGCCGCACCCTGCCGGGCCAGCTCGGTCTCCCGGTCCTTGAGCTCGCGGCGCAGCCGCGCGTACTCCTCGAAGTCGCCCAAGTGGCAGGTCATGGAGGCCTTGTAGCCCTCGAGCCCCTCCTCGTTGCGCTGCACCTGCCGGGAGATCCCGACGACCGACTTGTCGGCCTGGAACTGCGCGAAGGAGGTCTCGAGGAGCTCGCGCGAGCGGTGCCGCCCGAACTGCTCGACCAGGTTGACCGCCATGTTGTACGACGGCTTGAAGCTGGAGCGCAGCGGATACGTACGCGTACCGGCCAGTCCGGCCAGATGCTCGGGGCTGATCCCGCGCTGCCACAGCACGACGGCATGACCCTCGACGTCGATACCGCGCCGCCCCGCACGCCCCGTCAACTGCGTGTACTCACCCGGGGTGATGTCCGCGTGCTGCTCGCCGTTCCACTTGACGAGCTTCTCCAGCACCACCGAACGCGCGGGCATGTTGATGCCGAGCGCCAGTGTCTCGGTCGCGAAGACAGCCTTCACCAGACCGCGGACGAACAGCTCCTCGACGACCTCCTTGAACGTCGGCAGCATGCCCGCGTGGTGGGCCGCGATACCGCGCTCCAGGCCCTCCAGCCACTCGTAGTACCCGAGGACGTGCAGGTCCTCGGTCGGGATGGCGGCGGTGCGCTCCTCGACGAGGGCACGCACCTTGCCGCGCGCCTCGTCGTCGTTGAGCCGAAGCCCGGCGTACAGACACTGCTGTACGGCGGCCTCGCAGGCGGCGCGGCTGAAGATGAAGGTGATGGCGGGCAGCAGGCCCTCGGCGTCGAGCCGCTCGATGACCTCGGGGCGCCCTGGGGTCCACACCCGCGACCGCTGTCTGCGCTCCCGCTCCCGGTCGGCCTCGCGCATCGCCCGGCCGCGTCTGCGGTCCTGGTACGACGGCCGCTGTGCCTCCATGCGGGCCAGGCGTGTGAGGTCGGGGTTGACGGCCTTCTTGTTGCCCTCGCCCTCCTCGAACAGGTCGTACATCCGCCGCCCGGCGAGCACGTGCTGGAACAGCGGCACGGGCCGGTGCTCGGAGACGATCACCTCGGTGTCGCCGCGGACCGTGTCGAGCCAGTCGCCGAACTCCTCGGCGTTGGAGACCGTCGCCGACAGCGAGACGAGGGTGACCGACTCGGGCAGGTGGATGATCACCTCTTCCCATACGGCACCGCGGAAGCGGTCGGAGAGGTAGTGCACCTCGTCCATGACCACGTAGCCGAGGCCGAGGAGGGTCTGCGAGCCCGCGTACAGCATGTTCCGCAGCACCTCGGTGGTCATCACGACCACCGGGGCGTCGGGGTTGATGCTGTTGTCGCCGGTGAGCAGCCCGACCATGCCGTCGCCGTAACGACGGCACAGGTCGGCGTACTTCTGGTTCGACAGCGCCTTGATGGGTGTCGTGTAGAAGCACTTCTTGCCCTGTGTCAGGGCGAGGTGGACGGCGAACTCGCCCACGATCGTCTTGCCGGAGCCGGTGGGCGCGGCGACCAGCACGCCCTTGCCCGCTTCGAGTGCCTGGCAGGCCTCTATCTGGAACGGGTCGAGGCCGAAGTCGTACATCTCGCGGAAGGGGGCGAGCGCGGTGGCCTGCTCGGCAGCGCGCCTGCGGGCAGCCGCGTACCGCTCAGCCGGGGAGAGGTCCTCTGTCATCGTGCTTTCGAGCGTACCGGGCCGCACTGACAACAGGACGATCATTATCCGTTCCGGGCCCCTCGCCGGGCACAGCACAAGGGCCGGACGGGTCTTCCGTCCGGCCCTCGCTCATGCCGCCCGCCTCGTGGTGGTGCTCAGGTGACGTCGTCGTAGCCGTTGACGCTCCCGTTGGCCTGCTCGGGCACGGCCGGCCTCGCCGACACGCGCTCGACTTCGCCGACGGGTTCCGGCGTCAGGTCGAGGTCCGACGCCTCGTCGTCGTCCAGCTCGGCGTCCGGATTGGCACGCTGCCGGCGCCGGTCGTTCAGCATGGCGACGCCGACGGCGATGAAGTACAGGACCACGATGGGCCCGGCCAGCGCGATCATGCCGAAGGGGTCGGTGGTGGGAGTCGCCACCGCTCCGAAGACGAAGACGCCCATGACGACGCCACGCCACCAGCTGACCATCCTGCGGCCGGTCACCATGCCCGCGAAGTTGAGCATGACCAGCACCAGGGGCAGCTCGAAGGCGCCGCCGAAGATCAGGATCATCCGGACGATGAAGTCCAGGACCTTGTCCATCGGCAGGATGTTCGCCGAGCCCTGGGGCGTGATCCCCAGGAGCACCCGCATGCTGATGGGCAGGATCGTGTAGGCGAGCCAGGCACCGCCCAGGAAGAGCGGAACGGCGGCCGACACGAACCAGTACGTGTACTTCCGCTCGTGCTTGTGCAGGCCCGGTGCCACGAACGCCCAGAGCTGGTAGAGCCAGACCGGGCTGGAGAGGACGGCGCCCGCCATGAAGCACACCTTCACCGTGGTGGTGAAGGGGGACAGCAAGTCGGTGTACGCGATGACAGCGCAGGTGCCTCCGGTGGACTCGCCCAGACCCGTCGTGCACCGCGGCACAGGGTCTATGAGGAAGTTCATCAGCTCCTGGCTGTAAAAGGCAGCCACCACGGATACGACCGTGATGGCCAGCATGCCCTTCGCGAGCCGGTTGCGGAGCTCACGAAGGTGATCCACGAGCGGCATCCGCCCCTCGGGATCCTTCTCCTTCTTGCGGGCAGACTTGAGCAACCCACGTCCTCATCTCGTGCGGCAGGCCGGAAGTCTCCGGCCCTGCGTCAGCGCTTGGTGGTGTCCGTCGGCTCGCTGACCGGGCGCGAGCTCGTCACGTCGCCGGGCGAGGCCTGGATGGTGCGCTGAGCCGGGGGCTGCTCGTCGGTGTTGGGCGGGCCGGCCGGAGTGGCCGTGCTGCTGCCCTCTTCCTTCATCGCCTTGGCCTCGCTCTTGAGGATGCGAGCGGACTTGCCGAGCGAGCGCGCCATGTCGGGAAGCTTCTTCGCGCCGAAAAGCAGAACGACGACGATGAGGATGAGAATGATCTCGGGGGCGCCGAGCCTTCCGAACATAAGTTTTACCTTCTCACCGAGGCGGCTTGGGGGTGGGATGCTGTCCGACCGGTCGGACAAGTGTCCGATCGACCGTGCTGCCAGCGATCGTAACGCTCAGGGGTAAACGTGAGGCAATCCCCGTGCGTACTCCCGGTCCGCGGTCCGGGCCTCGTTCTCCGGGCCGCGACCAGCAGCGTACCCGCCAGGGCGGTCCCGGTGACAGGTCGAAGTGACCCAAACCGCCTGAAGCGCAGGACTCACACGCCTTGCACAGCGGCGCTCAGAGGGAGTCCACAGCGCGGGCCGTACTCACGGCCGCCCGCTCGAGGTCCTCGGCGGCTCTGTTGATACGGCGCGCGGAGTCCGTGACCTGCCTGCCGAGGCGCTGCGCCTCGACGAACACACGCACAGCGAACACTCCGAGGACGGCGAGACCCAGAAAACCCACGGCTACCGCGAACATCGGCCAGAACATGACGCCGAGCCTAGACGGTCCGCGCCCCGACAACCCCCCGCAAGAGATCACGGGGCGGTAGCTGCCGGCCTCCCGCACGCTGTAATGACAGCCCCCAGGACCACGTCGGCCACCGCAAGAACAAACGGAAACAGGGCCTGCCGCAGCGCCACTAGACCGCGGAGTGCAGCCGCAAGGTCCGGACCCCGCCGCCGGTCAGCAGCTCGACAATCCGCTCTCCTGCCGGCTTGCGGACCGAGGCGCCGCAGTCGGGGCAGGTGAAGGAGTAGAAGGTGGTGCGGCTCGTGGCGCCGATCGCGAGGCGCAGGGCTGCGGCGGCGAGCTCGAAGCTGCCGCGGCAGTCCGGGCAGCCCGCCCTGAACGTCACCCGGGACACGCTTCTCATCCCGGCGAAGGCGGCCGCCACCGACATGCCCCCCGCGCCAGACACCGACGACTCGCTCAAAGCCCCTGCTCCTCTTCCCTAGGTCGTTCGCCTCCGGGGCCCCTGGGCCGGCGCCCCCTCCAGCGCACTCCCGCCTGTCGGACTACCCGTCGTGAACCGCATGCCCTCCGTGCGCCCCCTGCGCCTCGACCCCGTCGTACGCCGCCAGCGCCTCACGGGCCGCCCGGCGGGCGCTGTCGGCCAGCTCGGGCGGCGAGACGATCCGGCCGTCACGGCCGAGCCGCAGCGCCAGCCGCCGCAGGGACGTCGGGTCAGGGGTCCGCAGGGTGATACGCAGCCCGCCGTCCGGAAGCTCATCCGCACTGTCGTGCGGGTAGTACTCGGCGACCCAGCGGCCGCCGGGGCCGACCTCAACGACGACCTCGGGGTCCTCCGCGGCGGGCTGCACCAGCGCCTCCGACAGGTCCCTGAGCTCGATCTCGGGCGGCGCGGACGGCTCGTCCAGGATCCTGATCTCGGCGACCCGGTCGAGCCGGAAGGTGCGGCGCGCCTCGGAGCGGCGGCACCAGGCCTCCACGTACGTGTGCCCGACGCTGACCAGCCGGATGGGGTCGATCTCGCGCTCGGTGAGCTCGTCGCGTGCGGGCGAGTAGTAGCGGATCCACAGGCGGCGCCGCTCGGAGATCGCACGGTCGACGTCGGCGAAGACGCCGCCCTCGGACTCGAAGGTCACCGACAGCCGGGAGCTGGCGCCGGCCGCCTCGCCGGCCGCGGCCTCCAGCTTGGCGTTGGCCCTCAGCAGCGCCTGCCGGTCGCTCTCCCGCAGCCCGGGCAGCGTGGACACCGCGCGGGCGGCCACCAGCAGCGCGGTCGCCTCGTCGGCGGCCAGCCGCAGCGGCTCCGCTGTTTCTTCGCCGAGGGCAGCGGGGTTGTGCCACCAGATGCGCTCGCCGTCGGTATCGATGTCGAGCAGGTCGCCGCCACGGAAGCTGGTGCCGCACATGGGCAGCACGTCCAGGTCGGAGACCAGCTCGTCCTCGGTGATGCCGAAGGCGCGCGCGACGTCCTCGACCCGGGCTCCGGGGCGCTCCTTGAGATACGTCACCAGGGAGAGCATCCGCCGGGTCTGGTCGATGGCGTTCACGGGCCTGACCGGTTTGCCTGCCACCTGCTCGCTCCCCCTCAGCCCTTGGCCACGGCACGCAGCCGGTCCACCACGTCCGCGCGCAGCTCGGCCGGCTCCAGCACCACCACGTCCGGCCCGAACTCCACCAGCCAGGCATCCAGCCCGTGCCCGTACGGAATCTCCAACTCGTCCCAGCCGTCGCCGAGTTCCCGCACCGCGGTGGCCCTCGCCCGCAGGGGGTACCCCGACCCGGAACGCAGCCGGATCAGCGCGGAGCGGTCGGCGGTCTCCCCCGCCCAGCCCGCCACGGTCTCCCGGACGGTGACCACATCCGGCACCTCGGCGGTGAACGGCCCGCTGCGGCTGCGCACCTTGCCGGTGATCCGCGACAGCCGGAAGACCCGTTCGGCACCGCGGTCACGGTCCCAGCCGGCCAGGTACCAGTGGCCGCGCCAGCACTCCAGCGCCCACGGCTCCACATGCCGGGGCTCGGGGTGGGCTGCGGTGGCCTTGCGGTAGTCGAAGACGACCGGGCGGCGGTCCCGGCAGGCCAGCATCAGCGGCTCGAACGCGACCTCGTGCACGGGGATACGCGGCTCCAGGGCGCCGTGGACCTCGTACGGGTCGACGTCCTCCGGCAGCCCGGCCGCGCGCAGCTTCTGCAGGGCGCCGCTGGCCGCGCCCGCCAGCCGGGCCTGCTGCCACACCTTGGCGGCGAGCCCCAGCGCGGCGGCCTCCTCGGCGTCGAGGGTGATGGGCGGGAGGCGGTTGCTGTCGCGGCGGGCGAGGTAGCCCATCTCGCCGTCGAGGTTCTCAACGGTCTCGATGACCAGGCCGAGTTCGCGCAGATCGTCCTTGTCGCGCTCGAACATCCGGCTGAAGGAGTCGTCCGAGTTGGCTTCCAGATACGCCTCGATGGACTCACGCAGCTCGCGCTTGCTGAGCGGCCGCCGCGTCCCGAGCAGACACAGCGCCAGGTTCATCAGCCGCTCGGCCTTGGCAATGGCCATCGACGCCCTTCGCCTCCCTATGGTGCTTGACGACGTTGACCGTACCGCCCCCAGGTGGCGCGGCAAAAGCCGAGGGCCCATGCCCGGACAGGCATGGGCCCCAGGTGATCGGGTCCGGTCGGAACCGACGATCAGACGGCGACGAGGTCGACCACGAAGATCAGGGTCTCGCCCGGCTTGATCGCCGGCGTCGGGCTCTGGTTGCCGTAGGCGAGGTGGGCAGGGATGGTCAGCTGGCGGCGGCCGCCGACCTTCATGCCCTGCACGCCCTGGTCCCAGCCCTTGATGACACGGCCGCCACCGAGCGGGAAGCGGAACGGCGTCCCGCGGTTCCAGCTGGCGTCGAACTCCTCACCGGTGCTGAAGGCAACGCCCACGTAGTGGACGGTGACGGTCTGGCCCGCCTGCGCAACAGCGCCGTCGCCCTCCCAGATGTCCTTGATCTCGAGGTCCGCCGGGGGCTCGCCGCCCGGGAAGTCGATCTCGGGCTTCTCGATGCTCACGTCTCTAGCTCCTGCTTGTCTGCGGAAAGGCAACACGCACAGTCTTACATCACCGGGCAGTTACATCTTGGCCAGGATGTCGACCGAGAAGACCATCACCGAGTCCTTCTTGATGCCGCTGTTGGCCGGCGGCTTGTCGCCGTAGCCCAGCTTCGGCGGGATGACAATGAGGACCCGGCTGCCGACCTTCTTGCCGGTCAGGCCCTGCCCCCAGCCCTTCACGACCTGCTGGATCCCGAACGACTGCAGCGCCTTGCGGTCGTACGTCGAGTCGAACACCTTGCCCGAGTCCCAGAACACGCCCTTGTACTGCACAAGCACGCTGTCCTGCGCTCCGACCACAGCGCCGTCGCCCTCGATGATGTACGTCGCCACCAGCTTGGTGGGCGCGGCCTTCTTGGGGATGTCGATGGACGGCGCCGCACCGTCGGTGTTGGTGCCGACCTTGGGCAGCGCGGCGTCCTTCTGCGCCACCTCCGTCCCCTTGGCGGAGCTCTTCGCGTTGAACGTGGCCTGCACATCCACCACGAACACCAGCGTGTCGGTACCCTTGATGCCCGCCTGCGAGTTCCCCGAGGTGCCGTACGCCCACGTGGGCGGAACCGCCATCTGAACGCGGCTGCCGGTCTTCTTGCCCGTCAGCCCGTACCGCCAGCCGTCAATGATGCTGCCCTGGGCGAGCTGGATGATCAGAGGCGTCTTGCGGTCGTAGGAGTTGTCGAAGACCTTCGCCGTGTTCCAGATCTGGCCCAGGTAGTGGGCCTGGACATAGTCGTTCTCCGCGACCGTCTTGCCTCCGCCCGCAATCAGCGTCTTGACCGCGAGGTTCTTCGAGGGGTCGCCGGTGCCCTTGGCGACGGTCGGCTTCTCACCGAACTTCGTGCCCGCCGTGATCGCCGGCAGCGGCCCCTCGACGATCTTCGGCGGCGGCGCGGCGGACGTGGCCGATGCGGAGGGCGACGGACTCGCTTCGGCCTTGCTCGAGTCGGACTTGTCCGAGCCGCATGCGGCGAGCGTGACCAGTCCTGCGGGTACGGCGGTGAGAAGGGAGCGTCGGCGCACGGTAAAAGCCTCGTATCGGTCGATCTTGTGGATGGCGTGCGCGCAACTCTACGGCGTGAGAAGGGCGCCGTACGGGAAACGTACGGCGCCCGTGTTGCGTTCCGGCCTATCACCGGAACGCGTTGTTCACATTGCTCACATTCCTGCGATCAGCTTCTCCACCCGGTCGTCCACCGAACGGAACGGGTCCTTGCACAACACCGTGCGCTGCGCCTGGTCGTTGAGCTTCAGATGGACCCAGTCGACCGTGAAGTCCCGGCGCTGTTCCTGGGCCCTGCGAATGAAGTCACCGCGCAGCCGGGCCCGAGTGGTCTGCGGGGGAACGGACTTGCCCTCGAAGATCTTCAAGTCGTTGCAGATCCGTGCTGCTTGACCCTTCCTCTCGAGCAGGTAGTACAGCCCACGACGGCGGTGAATGTCGTGGTAGGCGAGGTCTATCTGCGCGACCCTCGGATGCGACATGGTCATGTTGTGCTTGGCCCGGTACCGCTCGATGAGCTTGTACTTCATCACCCAGTCGATCTCGGTGCCGATCCGGTCGAGGTCCTCGGCCTCGATCGAGTCCAGCGTGCGGCCCCACAGCTCCAGGACCTGTTCGACGGTGCCGGTACGGATGCCGCGACGCTCGCAGAAGTCCACGGCTTTCTCGTAGTACTCGCGCTGCACCTCAAGGGCGGAGGCCTCGCGGCCGCTGGCCAGGCGCACCTTGCGCCGGCCCGTGATGTCGTGGCTGACCTCACGGATCGCCCGGATCGGGTTCTCCAGGGTCAGATCCCGCATCACCGTGCCCGCCTCGATCATGCGCAGCACCAGATCGGTCGCTCCGACCTTGAGCAGCATGGTCGTCTCGGACATGTTCGAGTCGCCCACGATGACATGCAGGCGGCGATAGCGCTCGGCGTCCGCATGCGGTTCGTCGCGGGTGTTGATGATGGGCCTCGAGCGGGTCGTCGCCGAGGAGACGCCCTCCCAGATGTGCTCGGCCCGCTGACTGACGCAGTACACCGCGCCCCGCGGCGTCTGCAGCACCTTGCCGGCGCCGCACAGAAGCTGCCTCGTGACGAGGAACGGAATGAGGATGTCCGCGAGCCGGGAGAACTCCCCATGGCGTGCGACGAGATAGTTCTCGTGACAGCCGTAGGAGTTGCCCGCCGAGTCGGTGTTGTTCTTGAAGAGGTAGACGTCGCCCGCGATTCCCTCCTCGTGCAGGCGTCGTTCGGCGTCCACCAGGAGTCCTTCGAGAATGCGCTCGCCCGCTTTGTCGTGGGTGACCAGTTCGGTCACGTTGTCACACTCGGGTGTCGCGTATTCCGGATGTGAGCCCACGTCGAGATAGAGGCGGGCGCCGTTTCGCAGAAAGACATTGCTGCTGCGGCCCCATGACACGACACGGCGGAAGAGGTACCGCGCCACCTCGTCGGGAGACAGGCGGCGCTGTCCCCTGAACGTACACGTGACGCCGTACTCGTTCTCCAGCCCGAAAATGCGGCGGTCCATGACTGAACATTACGCCCGATCCCCTGACCTGAAACGGGGTTCGACGGCACGGTTTGGATCATTTTCCGATGAAGCCGCAACCACCGCACGCCCTGCGGGAGCTGCAAGGACCCGCCCGGTGGCCAGCAGAACCAGCAACGACACGGCCCCCGCGGCACCCGGCACGGCGAAGCCCCACACCGCCCCGCCCCACTCGACGACCGGGCCCGCCAGGCCCGTTCCCACCGAGGAACCCACCGTGAACGTCGTCACAATCCAGGAGAACGCCTCGGTGACCGTGCCACGCGGCGCGTGCCGGTCGACGAGGACGAACGCACAGGCGAGACACGGCGCAAGGAAGAGCCCGGCGACGGCCGTGAGCGCCGTCATCGCCACCGGACCCGGCGTCAGCGTGAGCGGCAGGTAACACACCGCCAGAAATGCCACCAGCACCCGCAGTCGCCGCTCCGGCGCACCGCTCCACTGCCGCGCCCCGTACGCCGTACCCCCCACGAGCGCGCCGAGGCCGACGGCCGCCATCAGCCAGCCGTACACCGCATCCCCGCCGTGGCCGTCGGCGTAGGCCACAGCCGCGACCGCGATGGAGCCGAGCGCAATCCCCACGGCCAGGAACGCACCGAGCAGGACGAGCAGTCCGGGCGAGCGCAGCGCACCCAGCCAGTGCGCCTCGCGCGGCGCCGAACGCCACGCGCGCGAGGGCGGCGACACCACCACCGACAGGGCACCCAGCACACCGATGACGTTGACGAGCACCAGCGCCGCCTGCGCCGACCACAGCGACACGCACAGGGTCACCAGCAACGGGCCGACGGTGAACATGACTTCCTGGGCGACGGCATCCATCGCATACGCCGTCTGCACCTGACCCTCGCTGCGCAGCACCGAGGACCACAGCGCGCGCAGACCGCCCTCCAGGGGCGGCGTGAAGAGCCCCGAGAGCGCCACGCACGCGTACGCGAGCGCCAGCGGATCGATGCCGGCGAAGGCGAAGGCGGACATGGCGAGCGCGGAGCCGAGCGCCGCAGGCAGCTGGACACGCGGCTGCCCGTACAGGTCCACAAGCCGCCCCAGCAGCGGCTGCCCCACGGCATTGGCCACCCCGTACACCGCGGCAAGCCCGCCGGCCAGGCTGTACGTGCCGCCCTCAGCCCGCACGAACAGCACAATCGCGATCGCGGCGACGGCACACGGCAGCCGGCCCACGAGCGTGCCGGCGAGCAGACGCCCGGCGTGCCTGGTCCTGAGGATCTCCACGTATCCCGCAGCCATGTCCGCTCCCCCTCACCCGGACCGTCGCCGGAAGTTTTACGTATAACGTCCGCTCTCATACGTACCATGTGCGCTGTTCACGAGTCCAGACGAAGGAGCAGGCCCACGGTGGCACCAGGCAGCACCCGCCCCACCAGCCGTGACGTCGCCCAGGCCGCCGGCGTCTCCCAGGCCGCCGTCTCCCTGGTACTCGGCGACAAATGGCGCGGCCGGGTCTCCGAGGCCACCGCCGAACGCGTACGCGAAGCCGCCCGCGACCTCGGCTACCGGCCCAACCTCGCCGCCCGCAACCTCCGCCTCGGCCGCACCCGGACCGTGCTCCTCGTGGTCCCGGCACTGACGACGGAGTTCTTCGCAGGCGTCTACACAGGCGCAGCCCGCGTCGCCGCCGACCACGGCTTCGGCGTGGTCCTCTACCCCTCCCCCGAAGGCATCGGCCCCGCCCGAGACCCCTTCGCCTCCGCCCAAGCCGCCCTGGACGGCGTCATCGCCTCCTCCATGGCCGCCGACGCCCTCACCGCCATCCGCGGCGACCAGCTGCCCCTGGTGATGCTCGACAGCGACCCCGGGGGCAGCCTGGGCGCGGCGACGGTGAACCTGGACATCGCGGACGGCGTCCGTCAGGTCGCCGACCACCTGCTGGGCCTGGGCCACCGGCGCTTCCTGCACCTGGCGGCAGACGTGGCGTCCTGGACCTTCGAGGCACGCGCGCGTGAACTGACCGCCCGGGTCGGCGCCGTCCCGGGCACGTCGGTACGGACGACCCGGGCACCGATCTCCATCGAGGGCGCACTGGCCGCCGCCGAGGCAGCCCTGTCCGCGCCGGGCCCCCGACCCACGGCCCTGGTCTGCGACGACGACAAACTCGCGGCCGGCGCCTACAAAGCAGCCCGCCGCCTGGGCCTGCGCATCCCCGACGACATCTCCGTCACCGGCCTCGACGACCTCGCCCTCGCCACCGCCCTCGACCCCGAACTCACGACCGTACGCCTCGACGCCGAACTCTTCGGCGAACACGGCATGCGAGCCCTGCTGGCCGTCCTGGAAGGCCGCACCCCGGACGCGGGCGACATCCCCGTCGACTTGGTCGTACGGGGCTCCACAGCGCCGCCAGGCGCCCCCTGAACGCCCTGTGCCCCGGCCGCATCGACGACCGGGGCACCCAAGGAGCGGGGTGAGGCGGACTACTCCTCGTCCGAGCCCTCCTCCGAGCTGCTCTCGGCCTCCGTGGCCGCTCCATCAGCCTCCAGAAGCCGGGACAGCTGGCGGCCCACGATCCGCTTGAACTTCCGCGCCTGCGGACGCGTACGGTCCAGCACCGCGACCTCCAGACGCTCGGCGGGAATCTCCCGCTGCGTGCCATTCGTGTCACGGGACAGAGCCTGGACGGCCAGCTTCAGCCCCTCGGCGAGAGACATGCCCTCACGGTGCTGCTGATCGAGATAGGTGCTGATCTGCTCGGCGTTGCCACCGACCGCGACCGAGCCATGCTCGTCCACGATCGACCCGTCGTGCGGCAGCCGATAGATCTGGTCACCCTCGGGCGTCTCACCGACCTCCGCAACGACCAGCTCCACCTCGTACGGCTTCTCGGCCGCACTGGAGAAGATCGTGCCCAGCGTCTGGGCATAGACGTTGGCGAGACCACGAGCGGTCACGTCGTCACGGTCATAGGTGTAACCACGAAGATCGGCATACCGCACACCGCCGATCCGGAGGTTCTCGTACTCGTTGTACTTACCGGCGGCCGCAAAGCCGATCCGGTCATAGATCTCGCTGAACTTGTGCAGCGCACGGGACGGGTTCTCGCCGACGAACACGATGCCGTCGGCATACTGCAGCACGACCAGGCTGCGGCCACGGGCGATGCCCTTGCGGGCGTACTCCGCCCGGTCGGCCATGGCCTGCTGGGGTGAGACATAGAACGGCGTCGACACCGGTTATCCGTCCCTTTCTGTCGAAGTCACTGGATCACCTTGATAAGACAGGCCGTCGGCTAGAGCAGCGCAGCCCGCGGACCGTCGGGCTGCTCCAGACGCCGCTCCAGGATCGAGCGGGCGATCTCGGAGGACTCGTCGTCGGTGAGCCGGCGGAATCCGTCCTCGGTGATCACGGTGACGATCGGGTAGATCCGGCGGGCGACATCGGGACCACCGGTCGCCGAGTCGTCGTCTGCCGCGTCGTAGAGGGCCTGGACCACGAGGGTCGTGGCCTCGTCCTCGGTCAGCGCGTCATGGAAGAGCTTCTTCATGGCACCGCGCGCGAAGATCGAGCCGGAACCGGTGGCAGCGAAGTTGTGCTCCTCGGAGCGGCCGCCCGTCACGTCGTAGGAGAAGATACGGCCCCTCTCGCGGTCCACGTCATACCCCGCGAAAAGGGGAACCACGGCCAGCCCCTGCATGGCCATGCCCAGGTTGGAACGGATCATGGTCGACAGCCGGTTCGCCTTGCCCTCCAGCGAGAGCTGCGCCCCCTCGACCTTCTCGAAGTGCTCCAGCTCGAGCTGGAACAGCTTGACCATCTCCACGGCCAGGCCGGCCGCACCGGCGATGCCCACCGCCGAGTACTCGTCGGCCGGGAAGACCTTCTCGATATCGCGCTGGGCGATGACGTTGCCCATGGTGGCGCGACGGTCACCGGCGAGCACGACACCACCCGGGAACGTCACGGCCACGATCGTGGTGCCGTGCGGCGCCTCGATCACACCCTGCGTCGGGAGCAGCTGCCGGTTGCCCGGAAGCATCTCCGGCTGGTGCTCGGACAGAAAGTCCATGAAGGACGACGACCCAGGCGTCAGGAAGGCAGCTGGTAGACGCCCGGTGCTACGAGTGTTGGCTTCCACGCGATTCCTTCCAAGTAAGCGGCGGCCCGACGGACAGCGTCGGGGTCATCTCCCAACTTGCCGATGGCCGAATTGCAGTTGAAGCACAGTACGCCTCGGACCCTACCCGTCTTGTGGCAGTGATCCACATGAATGGCTGGGGCCTTCAGACAGATCACACAGAGACCCATCTGAGCCGCAACCATCTCCTCACGCTCGGCTTCCGTCATGCCGTACTGGCGCTTCAGATGGCCCGCGCGGCCCTCGGCGGCCCGACACGCCTTGCAGCGCGTCGACAACCCATCCGAGGCCGTTGCATTGCGGTGCCACTCGCTCCACGGCTTGACCTCACCGCACTTCAGGCAGAGCTTGTGCCCCTCTGGCACCTCTACCTTGGGTCGCACCTTCCGCCCCAAGCTCTGCTGACGCGTCCGGTGATAGTCCGATGCACAGTCCCGACAGTGCCGCTGCAAGCCATCCAGGTTGGACCGCCTGCGAGCGAAGGCCGCGTGCGGCTTGATCTCACCGCACCGCACGCAACGCTTCACGCCCTCTTCGCTTGCCAAGTTCGACGCCCCCCGTAACCTTCGAATCGAAGGTTACTCGCCGCCTTTCTGAACGAATGACCGAACGAAATCCTCTGCGTTCTCCTCCAGGACGTCATCGATCTCGTCCAGGACGGAGTCCACGTCGTCGCTCAGCTTCTCCTGGCGCTCCTTGAGGTCTTCGGATGCCTGCGCCTCGGGCGCCTCCTCGACCTCCTCCGTGGAGCGCGTCGCCTTCTGCTGTCCGCCGCCGGTGTCCTTGGTCGCCATAAACCCTCACCCCGCTCGGTTCGACGTTCTTGATCAGACCCTACAAGCAGGGTCTGACATCGGCCCCGCAGTTCCTACAACGTACGGCGGCCACCTCGATGATTCCCTGCCGCCAGAAATTCCACCCTGCCCGGCGACCCGGGTACGTGGGCCCGCTCAGCCGCCGGACAGCACCCTGACCAGGTCTTCCGCCGTGCGGCAGCGGTCCAGGAGTTCCTTGACGTGATTTCGCGTTCCGCGAAGCGGTTCCAGGGTTGGGACACGCTGGAGCGAGTCCCGGCCCGGGAGGTCGAAGATCACGGAGTCCCAGGAGGCTGCCGCGACGTCGTCCGCGTACTGCTCCAGGCAGCGTCCGCGGAAATAGGCGCGAGTGTCCTCCGGGGGCTTTGTACGGGCCCGCTCGACCTCGTTCTCGTCCAGCAGGCGCTTCATACGGCCGCGGGCCGCGAGGCGGTTGTAGAGGCCCTTCTCGGGGCGTACGTCGGCGTACTGGAGGTCGAGGAGGTGGAGCTTCGCGGCGTCCCAGTCGAGGCCGTCGCGGCGTCGGTAGCCCTCCATGAGCTCCTTTTTGGCGACCCAGTCCAGCTCGCCGGCCAGGCTCATGGGGTCGTTCTCCAGGCGGTTGAGGGTGTCTTCCCAGCGGGCCAGGACGTCCTTGGTCTGCTCGTCGGCATCCGCCCCGAACCGCTCCTCGACGTACTTGCGGGAGAGTTCGAAGTACTCCATCTGGAGCTGGACCGCGGTGAGTGTGCGGCCGCTGCGGAGGGTGACCAGGCGCTTGAGTGTCGGGTCGTGGGAGACCTGGTGGAGGGTGCGGACGGGCTGGTCCACGGCCAGGTCGACGGCGATGAAGCCGTCTTCGATCATGGACAGGACGAGCGCCGTCGTGCCCAGCTTGAGGTACGTCGAGATCTCCGAGAGGTTCGCGTCGCCGATGATCACGTGCAGGCGGCGGTACTTCTCGGCGTCGGCGTGCGGCTCGTCGCGGGTGTTGATGATCGGGCGCTTGAGGGTTGTCTCGAGGCCTACCTCGACCTCGAAGTAGTCGGCGCGCTGGCTGAGCTGGAAGCCGTGTTCGTGTCCGTCCTGGCCGATGCCGACGCGGCCTGCTCCGGTGACGACCTGGCGGGAGACGAAGAAGGGCGTGAGGTGGCGCACGATGTCGGAGAAGGGGGTTTCCCGCTTCATCAGGTAGTTCTCGTGCGTGCCGTAGGAGGCGCCCTTGTTGTCGGTGTTGTTCTTGTAGAGGTGGATCGGCTGGGCGCCCGGGAGCGCGGCCGCCCGCTCGGCGGCCTCCGCCATGATGCGCTCGCCGGCCTTGTCCCAGAGGACGGCGTCGCGCGGATTGGTGACCTCCGGAGCGCTGTATTCCGGGTGTGCGTGGTCGACGTAGAGTCGTGCGCCGTTGGTGAGGATGACGTTGGCGAGGCCGATGTCCTCGTCGGTGAGCTGGCTGGCGTCGGCGGCCTCGCGGGCGAGGTCGAAGCCTCGCGCGTCCCGCAGCGGGTTCTCCTCCTCGAAGTCCCAGCGGGCCCGGCGGGCCCGGTGCATCGCCGCCGCGTAGGCGTTGACGATCTGGGACGAGGTGAGCATGGCATTGGCGTTGGGGTGGCCGGGGACGGAGATGCCGTACTCCGTCTCGATGCCCATTACTCGCCGTACGGTCATGCGGCCCTCCTTGCCCGGCGGCGCCCTCGGTCGGGGACGCTGCTCAAGTACCGCTGGCGCTCCGGTGCGTGTGCGGTGCCCGTCCCCGCACTGCGCGACTCGGCGGTACCGAAGAGCCTAGAACGGCTTTGCGCTGGTGGGGAGATCATTTGCGTCATTGCCTTGCGCGCCTCTTGTTGCGGTCTTGGCCTGAAAAACAGTGGGCTGCGGGTACCCGGTGAGGGCACCCGCAGCCGCCCTGTCTTTTACAGGTACTGACCGGTGTTCGCCACCGTGTCGATGGAGCGTCCGGTGTCGGCGCCCTGCTTTCCGGTGATGAGGGTGCGGATGTAGACGATCCGTTCGCCCTTCTTTCCGGAGATTCGGGCCCAGTCGTCCGGGTTGGTGGTGTTGGGCAGGTCTTCGTTCTCCTTGAACTCGTCCACGCATGCCTGGAGGAGGTGGGAGACTCGGAGGCCCTTGGAGTTGTGGTCGAGGAAGTCCTTGATCGCCATCTTCTTGGCGCGGCCGACGATGTTCTCGATCATGGCGCCGGAGTTGAAGTCCTTGAAGTAGAGGACTTCCTTGTCACCGTTGGCGTAGGTGACCTCCAGGAAGCGGTTCTCCTCGGATTCTGCGTACATGTGCTCGACGGCCGTCTGGATCATGCTTTCGACGGTGGTCGTCTTGCTGCCGCCGTGCTCGCCGAGGTCGTCGGCGTGGAGCGGGAGGCGTTCGGTGAGGTACTTGCCGAAGATGTCCTTGGCGGCTTCGGCGTCGGGACGCTCGATCTTGATCTTCACATCCAGGCGGCCGGGGCGCAGGATGGCGGGGTCGATCATGTCCTCGCGGTTGGAGGCGCCGATCACGACCACGTTCTGCAGGCCTTCGACACCGTCGATCTCGGCGAGCAGCTGGGGGACGATGGTGTTCTCCACGTCCGAGCTGACACCGGAGCCACGGGTGCGGAAGAGGGATTCCATCTCGTCGAAGAAGACGATGACGGGTGTGCCCTCGCTGGCCTTCTCACGGGCACGCTGGAAGACGAGGCGGATCTGCCGCTCGGTCTCGCCGACGTACTTGTTCAGGAGCTCGGGGCCCTTGATGTTGAGGAAGAAGCTCTTGCCGGCGGCCTGGCCGGTGACCTCGGCGACCTTCTTGGCCAGCGAGTTGGCGACGGCCTTGGCGATGAGCGTCTTTCCGCATCCGGGGGGTCCGTAGAGCAGGACGCCCTTGGGCGGCCGCAGTTCGTGCTCCTTGAAAAGGTCGGGGTAGAGGTACGGCAGCTCGACCGCGTCGCGGATCGCCTCGATCTGGCCCCCGAGGCCGCCGATCTGCTCGTAGCCGATGTCGGGGACCTCTTCGAGGACGAGTTCCTCGACCTCGCTCTTGGGAACGATCTCGTAGACATAGCCGGATCGGGGTTCGAGCAGCAGGGCGTCGCCGGGGCGGATGTTGACGTCCAGCAGTGGCTCGGCGAGCCGTACCACCCGCTCCTCGTCGGTGTGCCCGAGCACCAGGGCTCGTTCGCCGTCCTCGAGGATTTCCTTGAGGGTGACGATGTCGCCGACGCGCTCGTACTCCATGGCCTCGACCACGTTGAGCGCTTCGTTGAGCATTACTTCCTGGCCGCGCCGGAGCTCTTCGAGGTCGACGCTGGGGCTGACGTTCACGCGGAGCTTGCGGCCGCCGGTGAAGATGTCGGCGGTGCCGTCCTCGTTCGCCGTGAGGAAGACTCCGAAGCCGGCCGGTGGCTGTGCGAGCCGGTCGACTTCCTCCTTGAGGGCCACGATCTGGTCGCGGGCCTCACGGAGCGTGTTGGCGAGTCGCTCGTTCTGGGCGGACACGCCGGCCAGGTTGGTCTGCAGCTCGACGATCCGCTCTTCGAGAATCCTCGTGTGTCGCGGAGAGTCGGCGAGCTTGCGTCGCAGGACGGCGATCTCCTGCTCAAGGTAGGCAATCTGCCCGGCCGGGTCGTCGGACCCTCGTCCCGGGCGGATGCCGCGGTTCATGTCGTCGTCGTGGGCTGCCACGGTCCTCACCTCCTCCAAGGGGAGCTGGACGCTTCCAGACCCTACCTGGGTGGGTGTCGATTGAAACCCCTAGATCACAAAGACTGTCGAGGTGTGTCCGATCTTCACCCTTGCGCTCTCCCTCACGCCAGGGGAATACCCACCGAACATGATTGGGAAGCCGCCACAGGTAGGGTCGAAGTGTTCAACACCCGTCAGAGCTGGCCGGATTCCCGGTTCGGCTCGGCATCTCTACGGCAGGAGACATGAGCGTGCAGCAGGAGGCCGCGGTCGGCGGCGAGGCGCTGGAGGTCTGGATCGACCAGGACCTGTGTACCGGCGACGGGATCTGCGCCCAGTACGCGCCCGAGGTGTTCGAGCTGGACATCGACGGGCTGGCCTATGTGAAGGGCTCGGACGAGGAGCTGTTGCAGGCCAGGGGCGCTGCAACGCCCGTTCCGCTGCCGCTTCTCACGGATGTGGTGGACTCGGCGAAGGAGTGTCCGGGCGAGTGCATCCATGTGCGGCGGGTTTCGGACAGGGTCGAGGTCTACGGGCCGGACGCCGAGTGACCGGGCGGGTACTGCCTGTTACTGCTGTCTGATATCTCACACGCTTTATTGCGCGGCTCAGACGCTGTGTGCTCCGGCGGGTGTCGAGCGCATGAACGCGCCGTTCTTCCACTGCCACTTCGCGCTGTCGGTGACGTCGGGGCAGCAGCGGGGGACGTTGTTCGTCGAGTAGCCGAGGAGTGTGGCGAGGACGGCTCCGTCGCGTACGGCGAAGTCACTGACGGTGTCGCCGGTCTTGGGGTCGAGCAGGGTGGCCACCACGCGGGGTTTGTTGCTGCCGGTCGCGTGTGTGAGGACGTAGACGCCGTCGGGCGGGGTGCCCATGGGCGCGTCGCAGTGGACCACGGCCACGGTTTCGGGGTTTCCGTCGCCGTCGAGGTCTCCGGTGGCCTTCTTCTGTACGACTGCCTTCACCGGGCCGCAGGTGATGGGGAAGTCGACTCCCGTGGTGCTGGGCGCGGTCGCCGTGTGGGCGGTCTTCGTCCGGGGGCCGGCCGTCTGGGCTGCTGTGGCCGAGTTGGGCTGCAGGAGCGAGGAGAGGGCCATGACGCCTGAGACGGCTGTGGCGGTGGCGACCCAGTGGATCGGGCGGGTGTGCGTGTGTGCCAGTTCCGGGACGGCGGATTGCTGCACTAGGAGTGTCTCCTGTGAGGGCTGTGCCGGTGGGGGTGGCCTGCATCGTGCCACACGTCACAGTGCGGGGGAACGGCGGGGTGTTCGGTTCCTCGAATGGGTCGTGCCGGGTTTGTTCGGTTTGTGGCGTGGTGTCAACAGAAGGGCGCTGCGGCCGAGTTGCGGATGGTGTCCGGGAACTCGGCCGCAGCGCCCATTCGTTGGGTGCGGCACGGACCGCCCTAGCGGCCGGTGCCTCCGTCGGCGTTGGGGCCGGCGTAGTCCTCGCCGTAGGCGCCCTTGGCGGGGCGGCGGCGGCGCATGGGGGGCTCGACGCCGTCGGCGAGGCGGCGGGCGGTGAGGAGGAAGCCGGTGTGGCCGATCATGCGGTGGTCGGGGCGGACGGCGAGGCCCTCGATGTGCCAGTTGCGGATCATCGTCTCCCAGGCGGTCGGCTCGTTGAAGGAGCCGATCTCGCGGATGGACTCGACGGTCCTGGCGAGCTGGGTGGTGGTGGCGACGTAGCAGCAGAGGATGCCGCCGGGGACGAGCGCCTTGGAGACGGCCTCCAGGCACTCCCAGGGGGCGAGCATGTCGAGGATGACGCGGTCGACGTCGGTGTCGCTCAGGTTGTCCTGGAGGTCGCCGACGGTGAGCTGCCAGGCGGGGTGCGGGCCGCCGAAGTAGCGCTCGACGTTCTGCTGGGCGATCTCGGCGAAGTCCTCGCGGCGCTCGTAGCTGTGCAGCATGCCCTGGTCGCCGATGGCGCGCAGCAGGAAGCTGCTGAGCGAGCCGGAGCCGACGCCGGCCTCGACGACGCGTGCGCCGGGGAAGATGTCGGCGAAGGCGAGGATCTGCCCCGCGTCCTTCGGGTACACAACGGCTGCCCCGCGGGGCATGGACAGGACGTAGTCGGGGAGCAGGGGGCGCAGCGCGAGGTAGGCGACGTTCCCGGTGGTGCGGACAACGCTGCCCTCGGGAGCACCGATCAGTTCGTCGTGCGGGAAGGAACCCTTGTGGGTGTGGAAGTTCTTCCCGGCCTCGAGCGTGAACGTGTAGTGGCGGCCCTTGGGGTCGGTCAGCTGAACCTGGTCCCCGACCTTGAAGGGCCCGCGCCTGCGGGCGGCACCGGTCGGTTCGGACATGTGAACAGACTACCGGGGTTTGGCGGGGTCGCCGACCACTAGGACGGTCTGGCCATGGCCTTCACGAAGGCGCGCTCGACGTCGGCGGCGGACAGGACGCCGTAGATCTCGCCGGTCTCCTCGACCACCAGGTATTCGGTTGCGGGGGTGGCGCGCAGGACGTCGAGGAGGTCCTCTCCCGCCAGTTCCACGGAGATGCGCATGCCGTCCGTGAGGTCCTGGGCGAGGCCGCTGACGGCGACCCAGGGGCGGCGGTGTTCCGGTACGCCGACGATGGCGGCCTCGCGGACGAGGGAGAGGGGGTTGCCGTCGGGGTCGACGACCACGAGGGCGCGGGCGCCGGCGGCGTTGGCGCGGCGCAGTGCCTCGGAGAGGGGGGTGTCTGTCTCGACGGGGACGGCACGGCGGGTGAGGTTGCGGGCGCGCAGCTCGGGGAGGTGTTCGCGCAGCCGGGCCATGCGCAGGCTGTTGCCGGCGCCGGTCCAGATGATGGCGGCGAGGATCGCGGCGAGCAGGGCGTCGGTGACGGTGTCCATGCCGACGCTGTCCTCGGCGGTGGTGCCGAGGGCTCCGGACTGGGTGAGCAGCGGGAGGCCGATGAGGACGGAGACGGCGAGGGCGCGGCCGACCCAGGCGGCGGCGATGGTGCCGCTCATCGGGCGGCCGGTGATCTTCCAGACGACGGCGCGGAGCATGCGGCCGCCGTCGAGGGGCAGGCCGGGCAGGAGGTTGAAGGCGGCCACGATGAGGTTGGAGATCATCAGGCCGGCGAGCAGGACGCCGGGGACGGTGCCGGGCTCGACGGGCTGCAGGGCGACGTAGAAGAGGCCGGCGAGGACGAGGGAGAGGAGTGGGCCGACAAAGGCCAGCACGAATTCTCGGCCGGGGGTCTCGGCCTCTTTCTCGATCTCGGAGACGCCGCCGAAGAACTGGAGCTGGATGCGGCGCACGGGGAGCTTGAAGCGGAGGGCCGCGACGGTGTGGGCCAGTTCGTGGACGAGGACGGAGGCGTAGAAGGCGACTGCGAAGAAGAGGGAGACGAGGTAGCGGGCGGCGCCGAGTTCGGGCAGGACGCGGTCGAGCTGGCCGCCGAAGACCCAGGTGATCAGGGCGGCGACGAGGAACCAGCTGGGGGCGACGTACACGGGCACGCCGAAGGGGCGGCCCATGAGGAGGCCGCCGGGTTCCCGGGGGCGTTTGGGCGGGCGGGTCTTGGCGGTGCCGGAGTGGGCGAAGGTGCGGTCGTCTGCCGGGCTTTTCGCTGCGGGGCTGTCCGCGGGGCTCGTTTCCGGGGCGGATGCGTCGCTTGCGGTGGGCTCGGTTTCGCGCTCGCCGGAGGTCGGAGCGTCTGTGCCGTTGTCCGGTGCCGGGTTCTTCCTGGCATCCGTCGGGGGCTGTTCGTCGGCCGGGGTGGGTGTAGGGGCGTCCGGGGCCGTAGACCCTGCGTGGTGGTCGGCCGGCTCGTCGGTGCCGGACCGCGGCTGCCCGCTCCCGCCGCTCTCGTCCACGATGTCCCCTCGTTCGAAGCGTCTTCCGCGCCTGCCGGGCGGAAGGGTCTGGGGTCGATGGTATGCGGCCGTCGCAACGCGTTCCGCCCCGGCACCCCCTGTATTTCCCCAGGCGTCGCAGCTGTCACGGCCGCGGATGGGTCACTGTCAGTGGCGGGCCGTAAGGTCTGGGGCATGGAGACGAGCGCGGAGGGCGGGGCTCAGGCCCCCAGCGGCGATACGGCGCAGGCGGATGCGCCGGTGGCGGTGGAACCGGCGGCAGCGGCGCCGGTTGTCGGCACGGCGGGCACGGTCCCGCGCGTCGCCATAGCCCCCGCCAGTCTGTCGCCCTCGCGCGCCAGTGACTTCATGCAGTGCCCGCTGCTCTACCGGTTCCGCGTCATCGACCGGCTGCCCGAGAAGCCGAGCGAGGCGGCGACCCGGGGCACGCTGGTGCATGCGGTGCTGGAGCGGCTCTTCGACGCCCCGGCCGCGGAGCGGACCGCGCCGCGCGCCAAGTCCCTGATCCCGGGGCAGTGGGACCGGCTGCGGGAGACCCGGCCGGAGGTGGTGGAGCTGTTCGAGGACGATCCGGAGGGCGAGCGGCTGGCGCGCTGGCTCGGCGAGGCGGAGCAGCTCGTCGAGCGCTGGTTCACTCTCGAGGATCCGACCCGGCTCGAGCCGGCCGAGCGGGAGCTGTTCGTGCAGGCCGAGCTGGACTCGGGGCTGATGCTGCGCGGGATCATCGACCGGGTCGATGTGGCGCCCACGGGCGAGGTGCGGATCGTCGACTACAAGACGGGCAAGGCGCCCCGGCCCGAGTACGCCGAAGGCGCACTGTTCCAGATGAAGTTCTACGCCCTGGTGGTGTGGCGTTTGAAGAACGTCGTGCCGAGGCGGCTGCAGCTCGTGTATCTCGGCAGCGGGGACGTTTTGACCTACGACCCCGTCCTCGCCGACCTGGAGCGCGTCGAGCGCAAGCTGCTCGCGCTGTGGGAGGCGATCCGGCAGGCGACGGAGTCGGGGGACTGGCGCCCGCGCCCCACCAAGCTCTGCGGCTGGTGCGACCACCAGGCGCACTGCCCGGAATTCGGCGGTACTCCCCCGCCCTATCCACTGCCGGTGAGGGCGGCCGAGTCGGTTGATGTCGGTCAGGGCAGAATGGGGCCGGACTAGCGAAGGAGACTTACGTGGCCATCCGCGTCCTACTGGTCGACGACCAGCCGCTGCTGCGTACCGGGTTCCGGATGATTCTGGAGGCCGAGCAGGACATCGCGGTCGTCGGCGAGGCCGGAGACGGCCTCCAGGCTCTCGATCAGGTGCGGGCGCTGCAGCCCGATGTGGTTCTGATGGACATCCGCATGCCGCGGATGGACGGGGTGGAGGCGACCCGGCAGATCACCGGGCCCGGGCGGGACGGCCCGGCGAAGGTGCTGGTGCTGACCACGTTCGACCTCGACGAGTACGTGGTGGAGGCGCTGCGGGCGGGTGCCAGTGGCTTCCTGCTGAAGGACGCGCCTGCCAATGAGCTGGTGCAGGCGATCCGGGTGGTGGCCGGCGGCGAGGCCATGCTGGCGCCGAGCATCACCCGGCGGCTGCTCGACAAGTACGCCACGCATCTGCCCTCCGGGGACGAGCCGGTGCCGGACACGCTGCACACGCTCACCGATCGCGAGGTGGAGGTACTGAAGCTGGTGGCCCGTGGGCTGTCCAACGCGGAGATCGCCGCAGATCTGTTCGTCAGCGAGACCACCGTCAAGACGCACGTGGGACATGTGCTGACCAAGCTGGGGCTGCGTGACCGGGTGCAGGCCGCGGTGTATGCGTACGAGAGCGGGCTGGTGCGTCCCGGCGCGCAGTAAGTCGTTTTACATACGCATCGGGCGCTGCTTCCTCCTAGGAGGAAGCAGCGCCCGATGCAATGTACGGCTCAGTCCTTGCTGAGTTCCCAGAAGCGGAAGACCGTCGAGGCGTCGAGGCAGTACTCGAGGCCGTAGACGTTCTCGCGGGTGACCGCGTACTGCTTGGCCTGCCAGACCGGGAGGACGGGCAGCTGGTCGGCGACGATGTCCTGCAGCCTGCCGTAGTCGTTGTCGGTCGCGGCGCGGTCGCTCTCGGCGGCGGTGCGCGGGATGAGCGTGCCGGTGATCGTGCTGTTGCTGTAGTTGTTGCTCAGCACGTTGCCGCGGCCGAAGAAGGGGGCCGTGAAGTTGTCGGCGTCCGGGTAGTCGGGCACCCAGCCCTTCACGTACACGCCGTACTTGCCCTTGGCGATGTCCTTCTCGTACTGGTCGAAGGCGACGGACTTCACGTCGGCGTCGAAGAGACCGCTGGCGTTGAGCTGCTCCGCGATCGCCTTCAGCTCCTGGTCGGTTGCCGGGCCGTAGCGCGACGGGGTGGACCAGAGGGTCAGCTTGACCTTGCCGGTGATGCCCTCGGCCTTCAGGGCGGCGGCGGCCTTGGCCGGTGAGGGGCTGGCGCCGTAGGTGTCGAAGAAGGCCGTGTTGTGGCCTGCGATGCCCGCCGGGATGATCGAGTACAGCGGGGTGGCGGTGCCCTGGTAGACGTTCTTGATGAGGGCGTCGCGGTCGAGCAGGTAGGCGATGGCCTTGCGCACGCCGAGCTTTCCGGCGACCGGGTCCTTCATGTTGAAGACCAGGTGCTGGACCTCGGCGCTGCTGCCCTCGACGACCTCGGCCTTGGAGCTGTTGTCGGCGTTCTGGATGTCGGCGATGTCGCCCGCGCTGAGGCCTCGGTAGGCGATGTCGATCTTGTTGTCGAGCAGTGACTTCTTCAGGGCGGACGAGTCGCCGTGGAAGAACTTCAGCGTCACGCCGGAGTTCTTCACCTTCGCGGTGCCCTTGTAGTTCTCATTGACCGAGAAGACGGCCTGGTCGTCGCCGAACGAGTCCAGCTTGTAGGGGCCGGAGCCGACCGCCTTGCCGTCCTTGCGCAGTCCGTTCGCGTCGTACTGGGTGTGGTCGACGATGGAGCCCGCACCGGAGGCGATCTTGCTGGGGAAGGTGGCGTCGGGCACCTTCAGCCGGAAGCGGACGGTCTTGGCGTCGGGCGCCTCGACCTTGTCCAGCATGGGGAACATGATCGCCGGACCGGCAGCGTCGTTGATCTTGAGCATGCGGTCGAAGGAGAACTTGACGTCCTCGGAGGTGAGCGAGTCACCGTTGCTGAACTTGAGGCCGTCCTTCAGCGTGCACTGGTAGACCTTGGTCGTCGCGTCGGTGAAGACGCATGACTTGGCTGCCTCCGGCTCGGGCTCCGTGCCTCCGTCGGGGAAGCTGAGCAGCGACTGGAAGACGTTGTTGAACAACAGCCAGGAGCCCGGGTCGTAGCCGGAGGCGGGGTCGGTGGCCAGGACGTCGTCCGACATTCCCATGACAATGGACGCCCCGCTCCCTCCGGAGTCTCCACTGCTCGTTCCGCAGCCGGTCAAAAGCCCGGAGGCCAGCCCCGCCACTACGGGCAGGACTGGCCACTGGTTACGCATGTTCACTGCATGTGCCTTCTCGTCGGGTTCGGGACCCCGGAGCCACCGTCCCTGGGCCCCGGGCACGAGAGAGATCAGCCGCTCACGCCACGGCCGAGCTCCCACAGTTGAAGGGTCGAGGAGGAGTTGAGCGCGTACGCGGTCCCCGTCACGTCGCCGCGGGCGGCGACGTACTGCTTGCCCTGCCACAGCGGCAGGATCGGGACGTCGTCGGCGACGATGTCCTGGATTTCCGTCAGGTTGGAGGAGGCGGCGATGCGGTCGGCCTCACGGCGGGACGCCGGGATCAGCGTGTTGATGATCTTGCTGTTGCGGTACGGCGACTTGAGGAAGTTGTCCTTGTCGAGGAACGGCGCGAGGTAGTTGTCGGCGTCCGGGAAGTCCGGGAACCAGCCCATGCCCCACACGTCGTACTGGCCCTTGCGCTCGGCCGGGACGAACTTCGACCAGGGCGAGCCCTGGATGGTGACGTCGAACAGGCCGCTGTCGTTCAGCTGCTTCTGAAGGATCTCGAATTCCTTCTTGGTGGCCGAGCCGTAGTGGTCGGTCGTGTAGTGCACCGTCAGCTTGACCGGCGTGGTGATGTTCGCGGCGGTCAACAGGGCCTTGGCCTTGGTGGTGCTCGGGTCGCCGTACTTGTTGAAGAACGAGTTCGAGTGGCCGGTGATGCTCGCCGGGACCAGCGAGTAGAGCGGCTCGGCCTGGGTGCCGTACACCTTGGAGACGATCTCGCCGCGGTTGATCAGCTGGGCCATCGCCTGGCGGACGGCCTTGGTCTTCACGGTCGACGCATTGGTGTTGAAGGCGAGGTAGCGGATCTCCAGACCCGCCATCTCGACCAGGTCCTCGTTGCTGTCCGTGCCGGCGGACAGCTTCTGGATCTGCTCCGGCGACATCGTGCGGGTCATGACGTCGATGTCACCCTGGTCGAGCGCCTTGCCCATCGCGTCGGCGTCCGCGTAGGAGATCATGTCGACCTTGGAGTTGTTCACCGTCAGCGTCCCCTTGTAGTTGGGGTTCTTGGTGAACGTGGCCTTGACGATCTCGTCGTTCTTGACGTCGGCCGAGAGGGTGTACGGGCCGGAGCCGTCCACGTCGAAGCCGTCGCGCAGCTTGTTCTTCTCGTAGTCGTCGGGGTTGATGATGCCCGCGACCGGAGTCGACAGCTTGTACGGGAAGGTGGCGTCCGCGGTCTTGAGGTGGAAGATGACCTGGTTGTCACCCTGCGTCTCGACGGTGTCGACGGTGTTCAGCAGGGCGGAGACGCCGGAGTCGGCCTTGATGGCGCGGGCGCGGTCGATGGAGTACTTCACATCGGCCGCGGTGATCTTGTCGCCGTTGGCGAACTTCAGGCCGTCGCGCAGCGTGCAGGCGTAGCGCTCGTTGCCCGAGTCGGTGAAGCCGCAGCTCTGCGCGGCCTCGGGCACCGGGTCGCCCTCGCCCTTCGGCTGGATCATCAGGGTCTGCACGGTCTGGCGCAGGATGTTCCAGGTGCCCACGTCGTACGCGTACGCCGGATCGAGCGGCGCCGGTGCGTCCTTCGTGGCGGTGAACCGGTCCGTGGTGCCGACGGCGATCGCGTCCCCACCGCTGCCGCTGCTGTCGGAGCCCCCACAGGCGGCGAGCACGGGCGCGAGCAGGCCGACCACGGCCGGCAGCACCAAAGTCTTGCGGTTCATGCTCGTGTTTCTCCAGAGCTGTGCTAGTCCGTGTATCCGGCATGCAGGGGTGTCGCGGCGGATCACGGGGGTAGAGGCGTTGGTTCTCGCGACGAGATTAGTCCGCACCTGCACGGCGGTTCGCAGTCACCGGAGTTGAGCCCCCATCACGCAGCGAAACCGGTTGCGGACAGACCGAAAACCCGACAGGGGAAGGATTCGTGCAGCGTTCCACCAATCGGGACACAAGGGCACGTCCTCGCACCCCGAAAAGGGGTGAAGAGCACACGTCGTACGACCTGTCGAGCTCCGGATGAGTGGGGAACCTCACATCCCCAATGGCGGGGATCGGCACCGGAATTCGGCCATCCACCGCACTTCGAATTCCCTCGTACACCAGCACTGGGAATTCATGTCCTATCGGCGCTGCACGCTGGGTGAACGCTCAGCGCATTTCCGTCATCAAGTGGCGATCAGAGGACGATCAGAGGGTGATCAGTCCGCGCAGAAATGCCAGGTCGACGTCTTCCAGGGAGGTGACGACGGTGCGCCGGACGGCGGGGGCGATGGGGGCGACGGAGGGCACCGCAACCACGTGACAGCCCGCGGCCTCGGCCGACGCGACGCCGGTCGCGGTGTCCTCGACGACCGCGCATCTGGTGGGATCCACGCCGAGTCCGGCGGCCGCGGCCAGGTAGGGGTCGGGGTGCGGCTTGGTGCGGGGCACCTCGTCGCCGGCCACCGACAGGGCGAAGTGCTGGGGGCCGAGCGAGCTGAGCACGCGGTCGATGATGCGCCGGTGGGAGGCCGAGACCAGGGCGGTGGGGATCTCGAACTCGGAGAGCTCGGCGAGCAGCCTGGCGGCGCCCGGCATCAGCGGCAGGGCGCGGTCGATGCGGTCCTCGAAGCCCTCGTTGAGCAGCACCGTGAGCTCGGCGAGGGCGATGTCGGCGCCGGTGGCCTCGATCAGGAACCCCGCGCTGCGGGTCATGGGACCGCCGACCACGACATGGCGCCAGGTGTCGTCGAGGGTGTGGCCGAGGCCGGCGAAGACCTCGACCTCGACGTCCCACCAGAAGCCCTCGGTGTCCACGAGGGTTCCGTCCATGTCGAGGAGCACGGCCTGCAGGGCTGAGCCTTCGGCCGTACGGGTTCCGAGCGCGGGGACCGTACTGGTCATCCGGGCGCACCTCCTTGAGGGGCGATCAGGCCGGTTCCCGCGCGGGGAACCGGCCTGCAGTGGACCGACCAGTGTACGGCTGTCGCGACCGAAACGCCTCGTTTATTCGGCGTGGTCCGGGGCACACCGTGGATACCGCCGGGGGATGCCCTGACGTGCGCCGATGTGCCCTCGGGTGGGTCTGGTCAGCGGGCGTTGAAGTACTTCGCCTCGGGGTGGTGGATCACGATCGCGTCCGTGGACTGCTCCGGGTGCAGCTGGAACTCCTCGGAGAGGTGGACGCCGATGCGCTCCGGCTGGAGCAGGTCGGCGATCTTGGCGCGGTCCTCCAGGTTCGGGCAGGCGCCGTAGCCGAGGGAGAAGCGGGCGCCCCGGTACTTCAGGGCGAACATGTCCTCCATCTCGCTGGGGTCCTCGCCGGCGAAGCCCAGCTCGGAACGCACGCGCGCGTGCCAGTACTCGGCGAGCGCCTCGGCCAGCTGGACGGACAGGCCGTGCAGTTCGAGGTAGTCGCGGTAGGCGTTCGCCTCGAACATGCGGGCCGTCTCCTCGCCGATCCGCGAGCCGACGGTGACGACCTGCAGGCCGACGACGTCGGTCTCCCCCGCCTCCTGCGGGCGGAAGAAGTCCGCGAGGCACAGCCGGCGGCCGCGGCGCTGGCGCGGGAAGGTGAAGCGGGTGCGCTCGTTGCCGTGCTCGTCCAGGATGATCAGGTCGTCGTCCTTGGAGACGCACGGGAAGTAGCCGTAGACGACGGCCGCCTCGAGGAGGTTGTCGGTCTGCAGCTTGTCCAGCAGACCCCGCAGCCGCGGCCGGCCGTCGGTGTCGACGAGTTCCTCGTACGTCGGTCCCTCGCCGGTGCGGGCCTGCTTGAGGCCCCACTGGCCCTTGAACAGGGCGCCCTCGTCCAGCCAGCTCGCGTACTCCTTGAGCTGGATGCCCTTGATGACGCGGGTGTCCCAGAAGGGCGGGGTGGGGATGCGGTTGTCGGTGGCGACGTCGGAGCGGACGTGGCCCTCCTCGGGGCGTTCCTCGACCGCGACTGCGGCCGCCGCGCGGACCCGGCGCTGCTTGAGTTCCGGCAGCTTCACCCCGGGTACGCCCCGCTTGACGCCGATCAGCGCGTCCATCAGGCGCAGGCCCTCGAAGGCGTCGCGGGCGTAGCGGACCTCGCCCTCGTACAGCTCGTGCAGGTCCTGCTCGACGTAGGCGCGGGTGAGGGCGGCGCCGCCGAGGATGACCGGGAAGTCGGCCGCCAGGCCGCGCTGGTTGAGCTCCTCCAGGTTCTCCTTCATGATCACCGTGGACTTGACCAGGAGGCCGGACATGCCGATGACGTCGGCGCGGTGCTCCTCGGCGGCTTCCAGGATCGCGGAGACCGGCTGCTTGATGCCGAGGTTGACGACGTTGTAGCCGTTGTTGGACAGGATGATGTCGACGAGGTTCTTGCCGATGTCGTGCACGTCGCCGCGCACGGTCGCCAGCACGATGGTGCCCTTGCCCTCGGCGTCGGACTTCTCCATGTGCGGTTCGAGGTGGGCGACCGCGGCCTTCATGACCTCCGCGGACTGCAGCACGAACGGCAGCTGCATCTGGCCGGAGCCGAAGAGCTCGCCGACGACCTTCATGCCGTCCAGGAGCGTCTCGTTGACGATGTCGAGGGCCGGGCGGTCCTGGAGGGCCGCGTCGAGGTCGGCCTCCAGGCCGTTGCGCTCGCCGTCGATGATGCGGCGCTTGAGGCGCTCCTCCAGCGGCAGGGCGGCCAGCTCCTCGGCCTTGCCCGCCTTCAGGGACTTGGCGGTGGCGCCCTCGAACAGGGCCATCAGCTTCTGGAGGGGGTCGTAGCCCTCGGTGCGGCGGTCGTGGATCAGGTCGAGGGCCGTCTGGACCTCTTCCTCGCTGAACCGGGCGATCGGCAGGATCTTCGACGCGTGCACGATCGCCGAGTCCAGGCCCGCCTTGACGCACTCGTCCAGGAAGACGGAGTTGAGCAGGATGCGGGCGGCCGGGTTGAGGCCGAAGGAGATGTTGGACAGGCCCAGCGTGGTCTGTACGTCCGGGTGGCGGCGCTTGAGTTCGCGGATCGCCTCGATGGTGGCGATGCCGTCCCCCCGCGACTCCTCCTGGCCGGTGCAGATGGTGAAGGTCAGGGTGTCGATGAGGATGTCCGACTCGTGGATGCCCCAGTTGCCGGTCAGGTCGTCGATGAGCCGCTCGGCGATCTCGACCTTCTTCTCGGGGGTGCGGGCCTGGCCCTCCTCGTCGATGGTCAGCGCGATCAGTGCGGCGCCGTGCTCCTGCGCGAGCTTGGTGACCTTCGCGAAGCGGGACTCGGGGCCGTCGCCGTCCTCGTAGTTGACGGAGTTGATGACCGCGCGGCCGCCGAGCTTCTCCAACCCCGCCTGGATGACGTCGACTTCGGTGGAGTCGAGAACGATCGGCAGGGTGGAGGCGGTGGCGAAGCGGCCGGCCAGCTCCTCCATGTCGGCGACGCCGTCGCGGCCGACGTAGTCCACACACAGGTCCAGCATGTGGGCGCCCTCGCGGATCTGGTCGCGGGCCATCTCCACACAGTCGTCCCAGCGGGCGGCCAGCATGGCCTCGCGGAACTTCTTCGAGCCGTTGGCGTTGGTGCGCTCACCGATGGCCAGGTACGAGGTGTCCTGGCGGAACGGCACGGTCTGGTAGAGGGAGGCCGCGCCCGGCTCGGGCTGCGGGTGGCGCTCGGTCGGCGCGAGGCCGCTGACCCGCTCGACGACCTGGCGCAGGTGCTCGGGGGTGGTGCCGCAGCAGCCGCCGATGAGGGAGAGGCCGTATTCGCGTACGAAGGTCTCCTGGGCGTCGGCGAGCTCCGGCGCCGTGAGCGGGTAGTGGGCGCCGTCCTTGCCCAGGACCGGGAGGCCCGCGTTGGGCATGCAGGACAGCTGGATGCGGGAGTGGCGGGCCAGGTAGCGCAGGTGCTCGCTCATCTCGGCCGGGCCGGTCGCGCAGTTCAGACCGATCATGTCGATGCCCAGCGGCTCCAGCGCGGTGAGCGCGGCACCGATCTCCGAGCCGAGCAGCATGGTGCCGGTCGTCTCCACAGTCACCGACACGATCAGCGGGACCTGGTACCCGGCCGTGTCCATCGCCCGGCGGGCGGCCAGGACGGAAGCCTTGGTCTGCAGCAGGTCCTGCGTGGTCTCGACGAGCAGCGCGTCCGCGCCGCCGGCGAGCAGGCCCTCGGCGTTCTGCTGGTAGGCGTCGCGGATGGCGTGGAAGGTGGTGTGGCCGAGGGTGGGCAGCTTGGTGCCGGGTCCCATCGAACCCAGTACCCAGCGCTGCCGGCCGTCGCGTGCGGCGAACTCGTCCGCCGTCTCGCGGGCGATGCGGGCACCGGCCTCGGACAGCTCGGCGACGCGCTCGGGGATGTCGTACTCGCCCAGGGCGGTGAGGTTCGCGCCGAAGGTGTTGGTCTCCACGCAGTCCACGCCCGCGTCGAAGTACTCGGAGTGCACCGAGCGGACGATGTCGGGGCGGGTCACGTTGAGGACCTCGTTGCAGCCCTCCAGCTGCTGGAAGTCTTCCAGGGTGGGGTCCTGCGCCTGGAGCATGGTGCCCATGGCTCCGTCGGCGACCACCACCCGGGTGGCTAGCGCCTCGCGGAGCGCGGACACACGGGTCCGGCTGTCGGCGGAAGGGGTCAGTGGCAACGAGGCCATGAAGGGGCTCCCTTAGGGTGCGACGGCTGTCGGCTTTGCGCGGTCCGCGGAACTCTCCGCGATGGGCGCACCTCGCCAGGGTAACCGGGGTCGGCCGGGGATGGTCAGGGGCGTCCACGGGGCGGACGTGGATGACGGGCAGGCCACTCGCGGGATACGAGTGACACAACACAACCCGACGGATGCGGACCGACCATTAGCGGGAGGTCGTCATCGACCGGTAGTGTTCGACATTGCCGAACAGCGGCAGCGGCGTCGCACGTCGACGGTCGAAGGGGACGGAGGCAGCACGGCGATGGCACGGAACATCCAGTCGCTCGAACGGGCGGCCGCGATGCTGCGGCTGCTCGCGGGCGGCGAGCGACGGCTCGGCCTCTCGGACATCGCCTCGTCACTGGGCCTCGCCAAGGGCACCGCCCACGGGATTCTGCGCACCCTCCAGCAGGAGGGCTTCGTCGAGCAGGACGACGCCTCCGGGCGCTATCAGCTGGGCGCCGAACTGCTGCGCCTGGGCACCACCTATCTCGACGTGCACGAGCTGCGGGCGCGCGCCCTGGTGTGGACGGACGACCTGGCCCGCTCCAGCGGGGAGAGCGTGTATCTCGGCGTCCTGCACCAGCAGGGCGTCCTGATCGTGCACCACGTCTTCCGGCCCGACGACAGCAGGCAGGTGCTGGAGATAGGGGCCATGCAGCCCCTGCACTCCACGGCCCTGGGCAAGGTCCTGTCGGCGTACGACCCGGTGGCGCACAGCGAGGCGATCGAGGCGGACCGCAAGCCCTTCACCGACCGGACCGTGTGCGAGCTGGAGGACTTCGAGCACATCCTCGACATGTCACGCGCGCGTGGCTACGCGGCCGACGTCGAGGAGACCTGGGAGGGCGTCGCGTCCGTGGCCGCACCCATCCACGACCGGCGGCGGATGCCGGTGGGCGCGGTGGGCATCACCGGCGCGGTGGAGCGGCTGTGCCGGGACGGCGAGCTGCGCCCGGAGCTGATCGCCGCGGTGCGGGACTGCGCCCGTGCGGTGTCGCGGGATCTGGGCGCCGGGCGGTTCTGACAAGCACAGCGGGACGCAGGAGGAGGCCGGGACGTCGGACGACGTTCCGGCCTCCGTCGCACCCGGACACCGCCGCACCGACCGCCCGGTCGGTACGCACTGCGCTTGTTACCGGGCCGTACGCATCTGACCTGCAAGATCGACAGCTCGCGGCAATCGGTAACGATCGCATTTTCGCCAACACAGCCCTTGACGCACACCTGACGCCGGAGCAAGACTCCCGTCCATCGGTCGGCATTGTCGAACACCTACCGGCAATACGCGCTAGAGTGTGACAACGCCAAGGGCCGGCATCGCTCTCACCCCCGAGGGCAGCTCGAACTCCCGGAGGGACCCGGGGTTCGGTCCCCTGGACGAAGGACAAAGGAGTCGCGGGTGTCCAGCTCCGACATCTTCATCGGCGAGACCATCGGTACCGCCATACTCATCCTGCTCGGCGGCGGCGTCTGCGCCGCCGTGACGCTGAAGGCCTCCAAGGCCCGTAACGCCGGCTGGCTGGCCATCACCTTCGGGTGGGGCTTCGCGGTACTCACGGCGGTCTACACCTCGGCGCCGCTCTCCGGCGCCCACCTGAACCCGGCCGTGACGCTCGCACTCGCGCTCAAGAAGAACGGCATCGACTGGAGCGACGTCCCGATCTACTGGGGCGGGCAGCTGCTCGGCGCCATGATCGGTGCGGCTCTGGTCTGGGTCGCCTACTACGGCCAGTTCCACGCGCACCTCACCGACAAGGAGATCGTCGGCGGTCCGGGTGCGCAGGCCACGGCCGCCAAGGCCGTCGAGGCGCAGGAGAAGGGCGCCGGCCCGGTCCTGGGCATCTTCTCCACCGGCCCCGAGGTCCGGGTCGCCTGGCAGAACGTCGCCACGGAGGTCATCGGCACCATCGTGCTGGTGCTCGCGGTCCTCACGCAGGGCCTCAACGACAGTGGCAAGGGCCTGGGCGTCCTGGGCGCCCTGATCACCTCGCTCGTCGTCGTCTCCATCGGTCTGTCCCTCGGCGGTCCGACCGGTTACGCGATCAACCCGGCCCGTGACCTCGGTCCGCGTGTCGTGCACGCCCTCCTGCCCCTGCCCAACAAGGGCGGTTCCGACTGGGGGTACGCCTGGGTCCCGGTCGTCGGTCCCCTGATCGGCGCCGCGCTCGCTGCAGGCATCTACAACGTCGCTTTTGCTTAAGAGCACCAGCCTTCACCGCACTTAAACAGCACCGCGCCGTACAGACAGCCCTCCCTCCAAGGAACTTCAGGAGCACACAGTGACCGACGCCCACACCGCCGGCCCGTTCATCGCCGCGATCGACCAGGGCACCACCTCTTCCCGCTGCATCGTCTTCGACCGCGACGGACGTATCGTCTCCGTCGACCAGAAGGAGCACGAGCAGATCTTCCCGAAGCCGGGCTGGGTCGAGCACAACGCCAACGAGATCTGGACCAACGTCCAGGAAGTCGTCGCCGGAGCCATCCAGAAGGCCGGCATCACCCGTGACGACATCAAGGCCATCGGCATCACCAACCAGCGCGAGACCACGCTGCTCTGGGACAAGAACACCGGTGAGCCCGTCCACAACGCCATCGTCTGGCAGGACACCCGCACCGACGCCCTGTGCAAGGAGCTCGGCCGCAACGTCGGCCAGGACCGCTTCCGCCGCGAGACCGGCCTTCCGCTGGCCTCCTACTTCGCCGGCCCCAAGGCCCGCTGGCTGCTCGACAACGTCGAGGGCCTGCGCGAGCGCGCCGAGGCGGGCGACATCCTCTTCGGCACCATGGACACCTGGGTCATCTGGAACCTGACCGGTGGTGTCGACGGCGGCAAGCACTACACCGACGTCACCAACGCCTCCCGCACCATGCTGATGAACCTGCACACGCTGGAGTGGGACGAGAAGATCGCCGAGTCCATCGGCGTCCCGCTGGCGATGCTGCCGGAGATCCGCTCCTCCGCCGAGGTCTACGGCGAGATCAAGGGCGGCAAGCTGGGCGACCTGCTCGGCGGCATCCCGGTCGCCTCCGCGCTCGGCGACCAGCAGGCGGCCCTGTTCGGCCAGACCTGTTTCGCGGAGGGCGAGGCCAAGTCGACGTACGGCACCGGCACCTTCATGCTGCTGAACACCGGCGAGAAGATCATCAACTCGTACAGCGGCCTGCTGACCACCGTCGGCTACCGCATCGGCGACGACAAGCCGGTCTACGCCCTCGAGGGCTCGATCGCCGTCACCGGCTCGCTGGTGCAGTGGATGCGCGACCAGATGGGCCTGATCTCCACCGCCGCCGAGATCGAGACGCTCGCGCTCTCGGTCGAGGACAACGGCGGCGCCTACTTCGTGCCGGCCTTCTCCGGTCTGTTCGCCCCGTACTGGCGCTCCGACGCCCGCGGTGTGATCGCCGGTCTGACCCGGTACGTCACCAAGGCGCACCTCGCGCGCGCCGTCCTGGAGGCCACCGCCTGGCAGACCCGTGAGATCACGGACGCCATGACCAAGGACTCGGGCGTCGAGCTCGCGGCCCTCAAGGTCGACGGCGGCATGACCTCCAACAACCTGCTGATGCAGACCCTCTCGGACTTCCTGGACGCCCCCGTGGTGCGCCCGATGGTCGCCGAGACCACCTGCCTCGGCGCCGCCTACGCCGCCGGTCTCGCCGTCGGCTTCTGGACCAGCACCGACGACCTGCGTGCCAACTGGCGCCGGGCCGCCGAGTGGACCCCCCGCATGGACGCGGACACCCGCGACCGTGAGTACAAGAGCTGGCTCAAGGCCGTCGAGCGGACGATGGGCTGGCTCGAGGACGAAGAGAGCTGACGAGGACTCCTTCAAGGCCCTCGAAAGCTCTGATGAGGAGTAAGAACCCGAAATGACCAGTCAGACCACCCTGCAGTCCGTGCCTGCCCTCGGTACGCGCCCGGCCTCCGGCTCCAACCCGAGCCGCGCCGAGACCCGGGAGCAGCTCGCCAAGGCGTCGTACGACCTCCTCGTGATCGGCGGCGGCATCCTGGGCATCTCCACCGCCTGGCACGCCGCGCAGTCCGGCCTCAGGGTGGCGCTGGTCGACGCCGGCGACTTCGCCGGCGCCACCTCTTCCGCCTCCTCCAAGCTGCTCCACGGCGGTCTGCGCTACCTGCAGACCGGCGCGGTGAAGCTGGTGGCGGAGAACCACTTCGAGCGCCGTGCGGTCTCTCGCCAGGTGGCCCCCCACCTGGCGAACCCGCTCACGTTCTACCTCCCCGTGTACAAGGGCGGGCCGCACGGCGCTGCGAAGCTCGGGGCGGGCGTCTTCGCCTACTCCGCGCTCTCCGCGTTCGGTGACGGCGTCGGCCACCTCCTGTCCCCCGCCAAGGCGGCGCAGGACGTGCCCGAGCTGCGCACCGAGAACCTGAAGGCCGTCGCCGTCTACGGCGACGACCAGATGAACGACGCGCGCATGGCGCTGATGACGGTCCGCGCGGCCGTCGAGGCGGGTGCCGTCGTCCTCAACCACGCCGAGGTGACCGGCCTGCGGTTCACCAAGGGCCGCGTGACCGGTGCGGACCTCAAGGACCGTACGACCGGTGACGAGTTCGGCGTCAACGCCCGTCTGGTGCTCAACGCGACCGGCCCCTGGGTCGACCACCTGCGCCGTATGGAGGACGCGAATGCCGCTCCGTCGATCCGGCTGTCGAAGGGCGCGCATCTGGTCCTGAAGCGGACCTCCCCCTGGAAGGCCGCGCTGGCGACCCCGATCGACAAGTACCGCATCACGTTCGCCCTGCCCTGGGAGGACATGCTCCTTCTCGGTACGACCGACGAGGAGTTCGAGGGCGACCCGGCGGACGTCGCGGTCACCGAGAAGGACATAGCCCAGATCCTGGACGAGGCCGCGTTCTCGGTCCGGGACCAGCAGCTGAGCCGTGACCTGATCACGTACTCCTTCGCGGGTCTGCGGGTGCTGCCGGGCGGCCCCGGTGACACGGCGAAGGCCAAGCGCGAGACCGTGGTGACCGAGGGCAAGGGCGGGATGCTGTCCGTCGCGGGCGGCAAGTGGACGACCTTCCGGCACATCGGCCGTACGGTGATGCAGAAGCTGGAGGCGCTGCCGGGCGCTCCGCTGGGCGACGACTTCGAGCCCATCTCCTCGCTGCCGAAGAAGCTGCCGCTGCCGGGAGTTGCCAACCCCCGGGCCGTTGCCCACCGTCTGTTGGTCGACAACCCGGCGCCGGGACCTCGCATGGCGGCGGACACGGCCAAGCACCTTGCCACGCATTACGGTTCGCTGGCCTTCGACATCGCGCGCCTGGCGAACGACAACCCGGAGCTGGGCGAGCGCGTCCACCCCGACGCGCCGGAGATCTGGGCGCAGGTCGTCTACGCCCGGGACAACGAGTGGGCCGAGACGGCGGACGACGTGCTGCGCCGTCGTACGACGCTGACGATCCGGGGTCTGGCCACGGACGAAGTCCGCGCCAAGGTCCAGGACCTGCTCGACAAGAAGTGACCTGCTCGGAAACGAAGCAGACCTCGCGCCGGCCCATTCCCTGACCAGGGCCGGCACGACCGGGAACGGCTCCTCTCCCCTAGGGGGCCGGATCCGCGAAGAGGGGCGACTCCATGCCGACGGAGCCGCCCCTTTTCGCGTGCGCGCGATATTCAGCGGCGCCCGACCCCGGCTGTGCCTATGGTGCCGGTGTGACGATCACGGACGCCGAGATGGCCGCCCAACTCGCGCCGGGCGGATTCCTCTTCCTACGGCGTCTGGGCGAGGACGAGGTACCTCCCTACCCCTTGCCGCCGATGTACGGTCCCGCGAGTGCACTGCCCGAACATGGGCGGTTCGACTCGCCACCGGTCGACATCGACGACCCGGACTTGCCGACCCTGGTCAAGGAGAGCTGGTTCCGGATGGCGAACGAGTACGGACTCCTCGACGACGACCGTGAGTTCCTGCTCGGAGTCGACTACGCCGACCCCGAGGATGTGAACCGGGAGTGGGCCTGGGCGCAGGTGCGGCTCCTCAACGAGTGGAACCTGGGCGGTGGTGACGACGGTCCGTTGCCGCCGTGGATGAGGTTCTACATGGGGAGACGTTTCGTACCCGAGTTCACCGTGATGGCCCTGGACGGCCGCATGATGATGAACACCACCTTGTGGGGCAACGGCAGGGTCAGCACCATCGCCATCTGCCCCACCAGGATGTCCTGACCGTCAGACGAGCGCCCGGATGTGCGCGGGCGTGGCCAACTCCTCGCGCCGCACGATCAGTTCACGTCCCAGCAGCAGTGCCCGCCGCGACGCCGGTACCGGGTCGGGCAGGGTCGTCAGGTCGGTCAGGTGGGCGAAGCCGATGATGCGGCGGATGATTTCCGTGCCGGCGTAGCCGAGGGACTCGGTCCAGACGCGGCGCAGGAAGCGGTCCAGGTAGGCGTCGTCGAAGAACGTGTCGACCCGGGTCGGCCACAGGCGGCGGAATTCGGTCTCGAACGCCTCCCAGGAGAGGCGGAGTTGGTCACCGTGGTCGCTCAACCCGCCCAGCGCCCGGGCCCGCTCCTCCGACACCAGCGCGTTCGCCCAGTACAGGCCGAGGTCGAAGCCGATCGGGCCGACGAAGGAGAACTCGGGGTCGAAGACCTGGACGACGGGGGCGCCTTCGCGGGTGCCGACCATGATGCTGCCGGTGTGCAGGTCGCCGTGGAGGAGGGCCTGGGCGCTGGTCATGAAGGTGTGGCGGAGGTCTGCGACCTCCGTGCGCAGCCGGGCGTCGGCGCGGAACTCCGCCGCCAGGTCGTCCAACCCCTCGTGCCAGTGGTTGTGTTCGTGCTCGATGTACGGCTCGGAGAGGACCACGTCCTCGGTGATCTTGCAGAGCTCGGGGCTGACCGATGCCGCGATCAGGGCCTTGCGATCCGCCGACTCCATGCCGAAGTCGCTGGTGGCGAAGGAGAACTGGGCGACGAACTCGCCGATCCGCGCCGATGTGTGCGGGCCGTACGCTGCGCCCTCGTTGAGGAGCGTGCGCAGGACCTCCAGGTCGGACATGTCCTCCATGACGAGGGCGTAGTTCTCGGGGTCGTAGCCGTGGATCGCCGGGATCTTGTCGGGGGCGACCTTGGCGACCTGCTCGTAGGCGCGGGCCTCGGCGTCGGCGCGGTCCGGGTTCATCGGCCAGGAGGGGCCGGCGACACGGACCCAGGGCAGCGCCTGCTTGACGGCGACGCTGCGGGTGCCGTCGGCGGAGGAGGCCAGGAAGACCCGGTTCATGTTGCCGTCGGAGACCTCGCGGACGCGGATGTCGCTCACGTCCTCCCAGTGGCCCCGCTCGTGCAGGTAGCCGGGGATGTCGTCGGTCTCCAGGATGCGGTAGCCCATCGCAGAAAACTCCTCGAACTTCCTTATGCGGTACGGCGCTTGGACAACGTGAAGCTGAAGACGAGGGCGAGGATCAGTACCGCGCCCTCGACGACGTCCTGCGTGTAGTACGGCAGGCCCTTGATCGTCAGGCCGGTGGTGATGATGCCGATGAGGACCGCGCCCAGGGCCGTGCCCCAGACGTTCGGACGGCCCCTGCCGAGGACGGACGTGCCGACCAGCGCCACCGCGACCGCCTCCAGCAGCTGCGAGGTGCCGGCGGAGACGTCGCCCTGGCCGATGCGGGACGCCAGGATCAGGCCGCCGACGGAGGCGAGGACGCCGGAGATGACGTAGGCCAGCGCTCGGTAGGCGCCGACGCGGATGCCGGCCAGTCGGGAGGCTTCGGGGTTGGCTCCGATGGCGTACAGGATCCGGCCCCAGCGGGTGCGGGCGAGGAAGACCCACGCGGCGATCGTCAGGCCGCCGAAGATCAGGACGGAGATGGGGATGCCGAGGACCGACCCCCGATCGATCTTCAGGAAGCCCGCGGTGAACCTGCCGGGCGCGGTCGAGCCGTCGGACATCGTCATGCCGGGGGTGATGGACTGGCCGTCGACCAGGATGAGTTTGCTGCCCTGGATCACGAACATGGTGCCGAGGGTGGCCAGCATGTCGGGGATTTTGAGCACGACGATGAGAAGTGCGTTGAGCAGGCCCGCGAGGGCGCCTGCCGCGAGTACCGCGATGATGGCGACCGTGCCGATCTGGTTGTGGACCACCATCGTCTGGGCTGCGACCGAGACACCCAGGCCCGCGACCGCGCCGACGGACATGTCCATTCCGCCGACGGCCATGGTGAGGGTGACACCGAGGCCGAGGATCGCGGCCACGGAGACGTATCTCAACGTGTCCAGGAGCGTCGCCGACTCGCGGAAGGAGCCCTCGCTGAGGGCGAAGTACAGGAAGAGCGCGACCGTGACGAAGATGAAGCCGTACTTGATCACGGCGTTCTGGACGCGCACGGCGGTGGAGGTCGCGGGCGGGATCGCCGCCTTGACGGGGACCTCGGTGCTCTGGCTGGTGGTCATGGGTGGTTGCTTCCTTCGGCGGCGACAGCGGCGGGTGTCACACCGACGCCGAGATGGTCTGGATGACGCGGTCGCGCTCCGCGTCCTCGCCGTATGCGTCGAGGTGGATCTCACCGGCGGCGAGTACGACGACCCGGTCGGCGATCTCGAGGATCTCGTCCACGTCGGCGGACAGGACAAGGACGGCGGAGCCCTCGGCGGCCAGGGCGCGGGCCCGGCGGCCGATGTCGCGGCGAGCGCCGATGTCCACGCCTCGGAACGGCTCGTCCAGGATGAGGACACAGGGTGTCTCGGCGAGCCAGCGGCCGACGACGACCTTCTGCTGGTTGCCGCCTGAGAGTTCCTCCACGGTGCTGTGCTCGTCGCGGGTGACGACACCGAGGGCGTCGATGATGTCGCGGCCCAGCGCGTCCTCCTTCGCCGAGTTCACGAGCCCGAGCCGGGACAGCGACTTCAGGAACGGCAGCGAGATGTTCTGCGCCAGCGACCAGCCGGGGACGAGCGCGTCGGCGTGCCGGTCCTCGGGGACGAGGTGGATGCCGCCGCGGATGGCGTCGGCCGGGCGCCGCGGCTCGTACGGCTTGCCGTCGAGTTCTACCGTGCCAGCGGTGAAGGGTTCGGCGCCGAACAGGCCGCGGGCCAGCTCGGTCTTGCCCGCGCCCAACAGACCTACGACGCCGGTGACTTCGCCGGTGCGCAGGTCGAGGTCGAGGGGTGCGCGCCCCTCGAAGAGTCGTACTCCTCGGAGGGACAGCACGACCTCTCCCTCGGTCCCTTCCCGCACCGGGCGAGCCGTCGTCGCCTCCTCCGCCTGGGCGAGCATCGCGCGCAGGGCGGCGTCCCAGTCGAAGGGCCTGGCCTGGTCCTCGGTGAGACGGCCGTCTCGGAGTACGACCAGGCGGTCGGCCAGCGCGTCGATCTCGCCGAGGCGGTGGGAGACGTACAACACCGCGATGCCGTCGTCCCGCATCTTCTCGACGAGCGCGAACAGCCGCTCTGCCTCGGCGGCGGAGAGCGCGGAGGTAGGCTCGTCGAGGATCAGCAGGCGGGGGTGGGTGGCCAGGGCGCGGGCGAGGATGAGCAACTGGCGGTCGGAGATGCCGAGTTCGCTCACCTCCTTCTTCAACAGCGCGTCGCTCCAGTCGAGGCCGAGGCCCGCCTGGATCCCGCGGGCGCGGGCCAGGACCTTGCCGCTGTTGAGGAATGGGTTGCCCCGCTTCTGCGCCAGCTCCTCGAAGACCAGGTTCTCGGCGACCGTGAGGCCGGGCACGATGCCTTCGCCGATGCGCTGGTGCACCGTCTGGATGCCCAACTGACGGGCCGCAAGGGGTGATTGGAGAGCTGCGGGCTCCCCTGCGACCCGCACCTCCCCGCCATGGTCCGTGTGCACACCGGACAGGATCTTGATCAGCGTGGACTTGCCGGCACCGTTCGCACCGAGCAGCGCGACCACGCTGCCCGGTGCGATGTCGAGGGAGACGGAGGCGAGCACCGTCTTGCCGCCGAAGGCCATGCTGACGTCGGTCAGGCTGACCGCGGGCACCACGGACTCGCCGCCGGGGCGCCCGTCAAGTCCCGTGTCAGTGGGCGACATTGGGAATCCAGTCCGCGGTGCTGATTTTGGACAGGTTCAGCGCGGGCAGGGCCGTGCGCAGCTGGTCCATGTTCTCGATCTTGTTCTTGCGCAGGAAGTCCTGGGTGATGGCGACGGCCGGGAAGGAGACCGTGCCCTTGTTCAGCTGTCCGGCCAGCTCCAGGGCGGCCGTACGGACGACGGCGGCGCCGACCGCGGACGGGTCGGTGCCCGCCGTGGCGACCCAGGGGCTGTTCGCCGCGGTCATGTTCTGGATGTCGGCGTTGGAGACGTCGGCGCCGAACACCTTCACCTTGCCCTGCAGCTTCTTGTTCTGCACGGCGAGGACCGTGCCCTTCGCCAACTCGTCGTAGGGGGCGAAGATGCCGGTCACGTCGGAGTGCTGGGTGAGGGCGGCGGAGACCAGGGGAACGTTGTCGGTTGCCGTGGAGTCGGTGACCTTGCCGACCTTGAACTGCTGCTTCCAGCCCTGGGCGTCGACCGTCGACTTCCAGACGGTGTTGCGCTTGTCGAGGGCCGCGTAGCCCGCCACGTTCACATAACCGACCTTGGCGTTCTTGCCGACCGACTTGGCCATCACGTCGAGGACGGCCTGGGCCATGCTCGCGTCGTCCTGCTCGGTGGAGACGACACCCTTGGTCTTGGTCTCGACGTCGTAGACGACGACCTTGATCCCCTTCTTCACGGCCTTGTCGATCTCCGGCTGGATGGTCGCCGGGAAGCCGTGGTCGATGATGATCGCCTGCGCGCCGGAGTTGATGGCCGAGGACAGGTCGGTGGCCTGCTTGGCGTTGTCGGCCTGGGCGTCGTACGTGGTCAGGTCGATGCCGAGGGCCTTGGCCTGCGCCTTGGCGCCGTTGCCCCACTGCTCGAAGTAGTCGCCTGCGCCGCTCTGTCGGACCAGTGCCACCTTGACCGTGCCCTTGCTGAAGGGGGCGGGCTTCTTGCCGGTGGCGGCGGAGGCCGAGGCCGCGGTGTCGCCGGTGTTCTTCGAGGCGTCCGTGGACTGCGAGCAGCCCGCGAGCAGGAGCGCGGAGGCGGAGGCCAGCGAGAGCGCGGCAAGGGGGAGGCGGGTACGGGACATGAGGGGGCTCCAGGTGCAAGGGGTGGCGCAGAGGGGACGAAGCGGTGCTTGAACCGGAGCAGGGCATGGAATGCGCCAACACGCAGAGAGGTGGCGAACGCACGCCCGGGCAGGGCGCGGCGGGGCTCCGGGGAGGGTCAGCGACAGCTGGCCGTGGTCGACCGGAGCAGGTCCACGTACAGCCGCCGCACGAGCAGCAGCATCTTCATGCACAGATCATGAGAACGATTTCAGCCATGCGTCAAAGGGATGAATGCGCTTTCTCAATTGTTGAGACAACGACTACGTCACACCTGATCGCCGTGTCCTCGGGAGTTACCATCGCCTGACCGGCACCCGACCCGGCACAGTGAGGCCCTGATGACGACCCCTCGCGCGACCGCGCTGCTCATGCCCTGCATGCGCCGCTGTCCCGGCGCGCTGTGTCGCGGCTGAATCCCTGTTCGCCGAAGTCCTCCTTTCCTCCCCGCCCGTCCGGTGCTTGTCTCGGTATCCGGACTTCCCTTCCAGACTCCTGGAGTTGCTGCCATGACCCTGCTGACGACCTGGTCCGAGTCCGGTCCGGAGACCCTCGTGCGCCGCACCGCGGACCCCGCCGAGATCGCCGAGGCGCTCAAGCCGCTCGGCGTGCGCTACGAGCAGTGGCCGGTCCGCGAGGACGTCCCCTTCGACGCGGACAGCGAGACCGTCTTCGCCGCCTACGGCCCGGAGATCGACAAGCTGAACGCCGAGGAGGGCTTCACCACCGTCGACGTGCTCGGCCTGCACCCCAGCGACGACCCGGAGTTCCCCGCGAAGGCCAAGGCGGCCCGCGAGAAGTTCCTGCAGGAGCACACCCACGACGACGATGACGAGGTCCGCTTCTTCGTCTCCGGCTCCGGCATCTTCTACCTGCACGTGAACGGCGAGGTGCACGCGGTCTTCTGCGAGAAGGGCGACCTGCTGGGCGTGCCGCGCGGCACCACGCACTGGTTCGACATGGGCACGAAGCCGTCGTTCACCGCGATCCGGTTCTTCCACGAGGAGGACGGCTGGATCGGGAACTTCACCGGGTCCACCATTGCTTCGCGGTTCCCGGACTACGACACGATCGCGGCCGGGTATGCGGCGGACAAGGGTGCAGTGTGACATTGCACTACGACGTGGACGCCGTGGTACTCGACATCGAGGGCACCACGAGCGCCACGGGTTTCGTCGTCGACGTGCTGTACCCGTACTCGCGCTCCCGCTTCGGCGCCCTGCTCTCGGAGCGGGCCGACGATCCCGAGGTGGCGCGGGCGGTCGCGCAGGTGCGGGAGGAGCTCGGCGAGCCCGCCGCCGACGACGTCCGCATCGAGAAGGCGCTGAACGCCTGGCTCGACGAAGACCGCAAGGCAACCCCGCTGAAGACCCTCCAGGGCGTCATCTGGTCCGAGGGCTTCGCGCGCGGGGACCTCGTCTCGCACTTCTACGACGACGTCGTACCGGCGCTGCGCGCGTGGCACGCGGCGGGCCTACGGCTGTACGTCTACTCGTCCGGGTCGGTGGCCGCGCAGCGGGCGTGGTTCGCCTCCAGCCCCGAGGGCGATCTGCTGCCGCTGGTCTCGGGGTTGTACGACACCGAGAACGCGGGGCCCAAGCAGGAACCCGAGTCGTACGGCCGTATCGCCGCGGCGACCGGCATCGCGCCGGACCGTCTCCTCTTCCTCTCCGACCGGCCGGGCGAACTGGACGCGGCCCGCTCGGCCGGCTGGCATGCGGTCGGGATCCGGCGGCCCGGGGAGCCGTACTTCGAGCAGGGTGTCGGGGACCACGCGCAGGCGGGGACCTTCGACGAGATCAGCATCAGCACTTCCAGGAGCACCACATGACCGACGGCATCAGCGCACTCGACCTGGAGGAGGCGGGGGCGGTGCTCGCCGCCGAGTCCGCCCGTTTCGCATCCTTCGGCTGGATGCGTGGCACCTCCGGGAACCTGTCCGTGGTTCTCTCGCGCGAGCCGCTGCGCCTCGCGGTCACCGCGAGCGGACACGACAAGGGCGAACTGACGCCCGCGGACGTGGTGTTGGTGGACGGCCAGGGGGCGGCCGTACAGGGCGGGAAGCCTTCAGCCGAGGCCGAGCTGCACGCGCGTGTGGCCGCGCTGACCGGTGCGGGTGCGGTGGTGCACGTGCACACCGTCGCCTCGGTGGCGATGGGCAAGCGCGAGCCGGGCGGGGTCGTCTTCAAGGACCTGGAGATGCTGAAGGGGGTCGGGCAGCCGGCGCACGACGTCGAGGTGACGCTGCCCGTCATCGTCAACAGCCAGGACATGAAGGTGCTCGGGGACCGGCTGGAGGCGGCGCGGAATCCACGGATGCCGGCCGTGGTGGTCGCCGGGCACGGGCTGTACGTGTGGGGGGACGATCCACGGCAGGCCCGCCATCACACCGAAGTGGTCGAGTGGCTGCTGGAGTTGGAACTCACAGAGCGCTGACACACGGCACACAAAGAAGGGCTCCCCGAGTTCGGGGACCCCTTCTTTTTTCTTTCTGCTTCAGGTGGTCGGCGGGTTCTTTCTACTTCAGGTGGTCGGCGGGCAGTTGACCGGATGCCACTTCCAGCACGCCGCGCTCGGTGACCAATCCGGTCACCAACCGCCCGGGCGTCACGTCGAACGCCGGGTTGTGGCCGCGCGACTTTGCGGGGGCCACGCGCACCCCGCCCCACTCCAACACCTCGGCCTCGCCGCGGAGTTCGATGTGGATGTCGTCGCCGGTCTTGGTCGCGAGGTCGACCGTCGTCGTGGGCGCCGCCACCAGGAACGGGATGCCCGCATCCGCACAGGCCAGAGCCACGCCCACGGTGCCGACCTTGTTCGCGGTGTCGCCGTTCGCCGCGATGCGGTCGGCGCCGACGATCGCCGCGTCGACCTCGCCGCGCAGGATGGTGCCGGCGGCGGCGCCGTCGGCCTGGACGTAGTGCGGGATGCCCTCCTGGACCAACTCCCAGGCGGTCAGGCGGGATCCCTGGAGCAGGGGGCGCGTCTCGTCGGCGTACACGACCTCGAGGCGGCCGCGCGCGTGCAGTTCGCGGACGACGCCGAGTGCCGTGCCCCAGCCGGCCGTCGCAAGGGCGCCCGTGTTGCAGTGCGTGAGGATGCGCAACGGCCGCTCCACGCCGACCCGTTCGAGCAGCCAGTCTGCGCCGTACGCGCCCATGGCCCGGTTGGCCTGGACGTCTTCGCGCTGGACCGCGGCGGCCTCCTCCAGCACCGCTTCGAGACCCTCGCCGAAGCGGGTCATGACCCGGTCCACGCACACCATGAGGTTGACGGCGGTGGGCCGGGCCTCGCGGACACGGGCGACTGCCGCGCGCGTCTCGGCCTCGGACCAGCCCTCCCGCTCCCCCTGCAGCAGCGCGAGCGCGACGCCGTACGCTCCCGCCGCCCCGATCGCGGGCGCGCCGCGCACCACGAGGCGCTGGATCGCGTCGACCAGGGTGTCCACATCGCGGACATCCATCGTTTCGGTGCGGTGCGGGAGCAGGGTCTGGTCGATCAGCGCGAGGCCTGTTCCGGTCCAGTGGACGGCGCGCAATTCCTGGGACATGGCGGACACTCCTGCAGTTCCTGGGGGTCTCGTCACGGTACATGACCTTGAAGAACCACAGTTCGAGACGGCCGAGCGGGTGTCCGAATGTCCGGTGTACAGTCCACCCACCCGCAGCCCACCAGTCGAGACGAGGGAGGACGAGTGCTGCTCACCAAGCGCCGCTTCCTGGACTTCGGCCGGTGCGCCGGCGACGGCTGTCGACTCTGAGTCCCGAGTCGCCTCGGATCCGCTGAGCCTCCCCCTCTCAGCCCTGCCTCGTCGCCCGCCCTCACCCTCACCGCTCACCGTCGAGCACCGCTCGCGTCGAGCGCCGCTCACCCTCGAGCACTCTTCGCCGCACCCCCGGAAGGTCCCCGATGCCCCGCAGATCCCGCCGTACCCTCCAAGTCGCCGCCGCCACCGCGCTCCTGGTCACCGCGGCCACGGCGTGCAACGCCGCCGCGAAGAACGACGCCTCCGCCAGCGCGAGCGGCGGCAGCGGCAAGTCCTTCACGCTGGTCACTCCCGACGCCGTCGGGCAGAACGAGTTCCTCAAGCTCGCCGTCACCGGCGTCAAGGCCGCGGCGAAGCAGCACGACGGGTCGCAGAAGGTCTACGAGTCGACGGACACCGCCTCGCAGCAGCAGAACGTGCAGGCCGCCGTGGAGGCGAAGCCGGACGTCATCGTGCTGGTCGGTTTCGAGTTCGCCGACCTGGTGGCGCAGCAGGCGAAGGCGCACCCCGAGCAGCAGTTCCTGATGATCGACGCGTGCACCACGAAGACCTTCAAGAACGTGAGTTGCGCGGTGTTCCGGGAGCACGAGGGCGTCTACCTTGCGGGCGCCGAGGCGGGCCTGCTCAGCAAGTCCGGCAAGGTCGGCGCGGTCGACGTGCTCGACACGCCCCAGTTCCGGCGCTACAGCGACCCGTTCGCGGCCGGTGCCAAGAAGGTCGCCGCCAAGTCGCAGGCCTCCACGCGGTTCGTCGGGGGCCAGTCCCCGTTCGACGATTCGGCGCGCGCCAAGGAGCAGGCGAACTCGCTGCTGTCCAAGGGCTACGACCAGATCATGGCGGCGGCCGCGGCCGGCAACTACGGCGTGTTCGAGGCCGCCAAGGCCAAGGGCGCGTTCGCGTACGGCGTCGACGTCAACCAGTGCCCCTCGGCGCCCGGCACGGTCGTCGACAATGTGATCAAGCGCACGGATGTCGCCGTGGAGAAGGGCATCGAGCAGGTCCTCGGCGGCAAGGCGGGCACGACCGTCTCGTACGGCCTGAAGGAGGGCGGCATCAGCCTGACCGGCCTGGAGTCCGGTGTCGCCTCCTCGAAGTGCGTGATCGCCGACCACAAGGACGTGCTGAAGAAGGTCGAGGCGCTGCGCGACCAGATCGTCGGCGGGAAGCTGAAGGTCGATGACCCCGCCGCAGGCTGACCGGGACATCGCGGTCGAACTCCGGGGAATCACCAAGCGGTTCCCCGGCACGCTCGCCAACGACGCGGTCGACCTGACCGTGCGCCGCGGCGAGATCCACGCCCTGATGGGCGAGAACGGGGCCGGCAAGTCCACGCTGATGTCGATCCTGTACGGCATGGAGCGCCCGGATGCCGGGACGATCCGTATCGACGGGCGGGCAATCAATTCCGGCTTCGGCAGCCCCTCCGCCGCCATGGCGGCCGGGCTCGGCATGGTCCACCAGAGCTTCAAGCTGTTCGACTCGCTGACGGTCGCCGAGAACGTCGTGTACGCCGCCGAGCCGCGCCGCTTCGGCCTGGTGGACCGGGCGGCAGCACGCCGCCGGGTGCGCGAACTCGCGGCGGAGCACGGCCTCGCCGTCGATCCGGACGCCCGGGTCGGCGAGCTGCCGGTGGGGCTGCGGCAGCGCGTGGAGATCCTCAAGCTGCTGCATCGCGGCGCCCGTACGCTCATCCTCGACGAGCCGACCGCCGTTCTCACTCCGGCCGAGGCGGACGCCCTGTTCGCGGTGCTGAAGTCCCTTGCTGCGCAAGGCCGTTCGGTCATCCTCGTCACGCACAAGCTGCGCGAGGTGCTGGAGGGCAGCGACCGGGTGACCGTGCTGCGGGACGGCCGGGTCGCGGCCCGGCTGGTCACCGCCGAGACCTCGGCCGCCGAGATCGCGGCGGCGATGACCGGCCGCGCGGTCGAGTTGGACCGCATGCACGCGCCGGGCACGCCGGGCGAGGCCGTCCTCGACGTCTCCGGTCTGACGACCGACGCCGTGCACGGGGTCGAACTCGCCGTCCGCGCCGGGGAGATCGTCGGTATAGCGGGTGTCGCCGGGAACGGGCAGAGCGAACTGGTCGAGGCGCTGGCCGGGCTGCGGCCCGTCACGGCGGGCCGGGTCACGCTCGCCGGGCAGGACATCACGCACGCCTCGGCCACCGAACGCCGGGCGCGGGGGCTGGCATACGTGCCCGAGGACCGCCACGCGGTCGGCACGGCACCTGCGGCGTCCGTCGCGGACAACCTTGCGATGGGCCACCACCGTACGACCCTGTCGTCCCGCGGCCTGCTCCCGCCGGCGGCCGTCCGCGCCCACGCCGAGCGGCTCGTCGAGCGGTTCGGCATCAAGGCGGCCACGCCCGACGTGCCCGCCACCGCCCTGTCCGGCGGCAATCTCCAGAAGCTGCTGATCGGCCGCGAACTCGCCCACGGCGCACCGCTGCTGCTCGTCGAACAGCCCACCCGCGGTGTCGACATCGGCGCGATCCAGAACATTCACGACCAGCTGATCGCCCACCGCGACGCCGGTCACGCGGTCCTTCTCGTCTCGGCCGAGCTGAGCGAGATCCGGGGGCTCGCGGACCGGGTGCTGGTGATGTACGAGGGCCGGATCACGGCGTCGTACGGCAAGGACGAGGCGGACGAGCGGATGCTGGGGCTGGCCATGGCGGGTGTGCCGGCAGGGGACGGTGGTATGTCACATATCGCTGAGCCCGCTTCGACCAGTGGCATGTCACATACCACCGCACCCACCTCGACCAGTGACATGTCACATACCACCACCTCCCCGGAGGCCGGCGACTGACATGAACCAGCGAATATCGGGAGCTCTCCGCTCCCCCATCACCTTCTCCGTACTCGCCGGCGTCCTCATCGGCGCCCTCTTCCTCATCGGCACGGGCGCGGACCCGATCGCGGCCTACGACGCGGTCCTCACCGGCTCGCTCGGCGGCGACGGCATCGGCTCCACGCTCACCACCGGCACCAGCGTCCTCGGCATGGCGCTCGCGCTGGCGATCCCGTTGCGCGCCGGGCTGATCAACCTGGGCGGTGACGGGCAGATGGTGCTCGGCGGGATCACCGCGGCCGTGACCGGCCTCAGTTCCCCGCTGCCCGCGCCCCTCACCGTCGTCCTCGCCCTGCTCGCGGGGATGGCGGCGGGCGCCGCATACGCCGTCCTGGCCGCCCTCTGCGAGAACCATCTCGGCGTTCCGCTGCTGGTCAGCAGCCTCCTGCTGAGCTACCCGGCGGTGTCGCTCGCCTCCTATCTGGCGCGCTACCCGCTCAAGGAGCCGGGCTCCAGCCTCCCGCAGACCCGCGCGCTGCCGGACGGGGTGGCGCTGCCTGCCTTCGGCGACTCCACCGTGACCGTGGGCCTCGTCCTCGTCGTGCTCGCGGCAGCCGCGTACTGGTTCACCGACCGGCGTACGGCCTTCGGCTACGAGATCCGCATGACCGGCCTCAACGCGCGCTTCTCCGCGTACGCGGGCGTGGAACGCCGTGGCCTGACGCTGAAGTTGATGTCGGTCTCGGGCTCCCTTGCCGGACTCGTGGGCGCCATCGGAGTGTTGAGCTTCCCGTACCGCTTCGTCGACGGCTCGCTGACCGCCCCCGGCTACACCTGGACGGGGCTCACGGCCGCACTGCTGGCGACCGCGGCCCCCTTCGGCACGGTCGTGGCGTCGTTCTTCTTCGCGGTCCTCCAGGTCGGCGGGCTCGCGATGGAGCGGACGACCGAGGTGCCGCGCGAGCTGACGCAGGTGCTGCAGGCCGTGGTGATCGTGTTCCTGGCGGCCCGGCTGCGCTTTCCCACCCGGTGGTTCAGCCGTCGCTTCGACCGTCGTGAGGAGGCGGTGTGATGTTCTTCGACTCCGATCTCCTGATGTCGGCGCTGCGCGCGCTGACCCCGATCCTGCTGGCCGCGCTGGGCGGTGCCCTGTGCGAGCGGGCGGGTGTGTTCAACATCGGCCTCGAAGGCATGATGCTGATGGGCTGCTTCACGTCGGTCGCGACGAGCTGGTTCACCGGCAGCCCGTGGCTGGGCGTGCTGGCGGCGGCCCTTGCCTCCGCCGCGTACTCGCTGATCCTGGCCGTAGGGGCCGTGACCCTGCGCGGAGACGCGGTGGTGCTGGGAATCGCCATGAATCTCCTGGCAGTCGGCCTGACCAGCTTCCTCCTGCGTACGGTCTTCGGCGTGCAGGGCACTTTTGACGATCCGTCACTTGCGGGGCTGCCGCTGGTCGGTGGTTTCACGCCGCTCGCGTATCTGGCGTGGGCGGCGGTGGCAGTGGCTGCCGTCATGCTGTCGCGGCACGTGTGGGGGCTCAGGCTGCGCGGGGTGGGCGAGGCACCGGACGCGGCGGCGACGCTCGGGGTGAGCCCTGCCAAGTACAAGTACGCGGCCGTGCTGGTCTCGGGCGTGCTGTGCGGTCTCGCCGGCGCTCAACTCGCCCTCGGGAACGTCACGTTGTTCTCCGAGAACATGACCGCGGGCCGCGGCTGGATCGCGGTGGTGGCGGTGATGCTCGGGCGTGCCGCGCCCGTCGGCGTGCTGCTGGCCGCGCTGCTCTTCGGCCTCGCCGAGGCGGCCGGTTTCCGGCTTCAGGGCCTTGGCCTGCCGCAGCAGGCGACCGACGCCGCGCCGTACGTCGTCACGCTCGGCGCCCTCTTCCTCACGACGGCCCGCCGTCGCCGCACCCGTCCCTCCTCCGGAGTCGCTTCATGACGCAGGACCTGCTGCCCATCACCCGCATACCGCGCACGGGCCTTCCGGCGCACGCGGTCGTCGTCGGCGACCCGGCGCGCGCGGCCGCCGTCGCCGCACTGCTGGACGGCGTCGAGGAGGTGTCGTACCACCGCGAATACCGTGTGTTCAGCGGGAGTTGGAAGGACCTGCCGGTCACCGTCGCCTCGCACGGGGTGGGCGGGCCGGGCGCGATCCTGCTGTTCCAGGAGCTCGCCGACGCGGGCGTGCGGGTGTTCCTGCGGTTCGGCACGGCGGGCGCGATGAAGCCGGGCATCGGCGACGGCGACCTGGTCATCGCGGAGGCGGCCGTACGCGACGACGGGGTCACGCAGCAGCTGCTGCCGCCGGAGTACCCGGCGGTCTCCTCCCCCGAGGCGGTCCTCGCGCTGCAGCGCGCGGCGCGCGAGGCGGGCGCCCCGCACCACCGGGGGATCGTGTGGACGCGGGCCGCCTTCCAGCCGGGGCTCATTCCCCTCTTCTCCTACGACGGTGCCGGGCTCGCCGCCATCGAGATGGAGCTGTCCGCGCTGCTGGTGACGGCCTCGCTGCGCGGGCTGGTCGCGGGAGGCGTGCTCGTCGTCGACGGGGCGAACGCCGACGAACTCGTCGACGAGGCGGCCACCGGTGGGTACGACCCGCATCGGGAGGTCGTCGCGGCGGGCGTCGAGCGGGGCGCGGTGGTGTCGCTGGAGGCGCTGCGGCTGCTGGCGGAGGGGGGTCCGGCGTGACCATCGACCTGTTGGTGCACGGCGGTGACGTTCTGACCGTCGACGAGGCCGGAACCGTCGTACGGGACGGGGCAGTTGCCGTCGACGAGGGCGAGATCGTCGCCGTGGGACCCGCCGAAGAGCTGTGTACGCGGTTCACAGCTCGGGAGTCTGTTGACGCGCAGGGCTGTCTCGTCCTGCCCGGCCTCGTCAACACCCACACCCATCTCGCGATGACCCTGCTGCGCGGCCGCGCCGACGACGTCACCCTGCAGGGCTTCCTGGAGCGGGTGCTGAAGTGGGAGGCCGAGCTGCTGACGCCGAAGAACGTGGCGGCGGCGGTGCGGCTGGCGGTCGCCGAGAGCGTACGGGCGGGAGTCACCTCCGCGCTCGACATGTACTGGTTCCACGAGGCTGCCGAGCAGGCGGCCCGCGAGGCGGGCTGGCGGCTGCACAGCGGCCCCACCTTCATGGACGTGCCGGAGCCGCCCGACGGCATGTCCTACGAGGACCGGATGCGATGGGCACGGCAGGATCTGGAGGCGCGCGGCGCGGCCCGCCCCGGCCACCGTCCCGTGGTGTTCGCCCACTCCACCTACACCCTCTCCCCCGATCAGCTGACTGAAATCGCCGCCCTGGCACGGGAGTTCGGGGCGCTGCTGCACCTTCACGCCGCAGAGAACGCCACCGAGGTCGCCACCGTCGAGGTGCGGTACGGCAAGCGGCCGGTCGAGCTGCTCGACTCCCTCGGCGTCCTGGGCCCCGACGTGCTGCTCGCGCACGCCGTCGACCTCACCGGACCCGAGATCGCCGCGCTGGCCCGCACCGGCACGTCCGTCGCGCACTGCCCGGTGTCGAACCTGAAGCTGGGCTGCGGGATCGCGCCGGTGCCTCGGCTGCTGAGCGCCGGGGTGACCGTCGGGCTCGGCACGGACGGGGCCGTCAGCTCCAACACGCTGGACGTGCTGGGGGCGGTGCGGCAGGCGGCGCTGGTGCACAAGGCGGGCGGCGACCCCACGGCGGTCGGCGCCGAGCAGGCCGTGCGCATGGCGACGATCGAGGGTGCACGGGCGCTGGGGCTCGCCGACCAGCTGGGTTCCCTGGAGGCGGGCAAGCGGGCCGACCTGATCGTGCTCGACCTGGGCGCCCCGCATCTGCGGCCGCTGCACGACCCCTGGTCGACGCTCGCCTACGCGGCGCACTCGGCGGACGTACGGGACACCGTCGTGGACGGGCGGGTGCTGATGCGGGACCGTGACGTGAGGACCGTCGACGAGGCCGCCGTCCTCGCCGACCTGGAGATTCTCGCCCTGAGCTGAGCATTCGGCGCCCAGTTCAGCCCACTGAACCCCCATAATGGCCTGAGACATCGGATGTCTGAACGACAGGTCTGAACGACAGGGAGGCCGGCCATGGCAGTCACCGACGAGGCGATCGAGAAGATCAAGGGAATGATCGTCTCCGGCGCGCTGCGCCCCGGCGACCGGCTGCCCAAGGAGAGCGAACTGGCCGCGGAGCTGGGACTGTCCCGCAACTCTTTGCGGGAGGCCGTGCGCGCCCTGTCGCTGATCCGGATCCTGGACGTGCGGCAGGGTGACGGCACGTATGTGACCAGCCTCGATCCGCAGCTGCTGCTGGAGGCGCTGAGCTTCGTCGTCGACTTCCACCGCGACGACACGGTGCTGGAGTTCCTGGCGGTGCGCCGCATCCTGGAGCCGGCCGCCACGGCGATGGCCGCCTCCAGGATCAGCGAGCAGCAACTGGACGCGCTCTCGGCCCAGTTGGACAAGCTCGGCCAGGCGCCGTCGGTGGAGGAGCTGGTCGCCTGTGACCTCGACTTCCACCGGGGCATCGTGCAGAGCTCCGGAAACTCGGTGCTCTGCTCGCTGCTGGACGGCCTGTCGGGGCCGACCACCCGGGCCCGCATCTGGCGCGGTCTCACCCAGGAGGACGCGGTCAGCCGCACCCTGCACGAGCACCGCGCGATCCTGGCCGCCCTGCGCGACCGGGACGCGGAGGCGGCACGGTCCTGGGCGACGGTGCACATCGCGAGTGTGGAGCAGTGGCTTCGCTCCTCGCTCTGAGCGGCTTCGCGCGCGAGGGCGGCCGCGGTGGCGATCATGGGTGTTCGAGGGCACCGGACGGGGCAGTGATCCGTTCACTCCCCCGTGCAAGGGGGCTGCGGGCGCCCCCGCGGAACGCCGTAAGGTTGGGTGGTCAAGCGGAGGGCACGTCGGAAGGAGGCCTGGGTGATCGAGCTCGAGGGGGTTCCCGAGCTGATCGACCCGGTCATGGTGGCCGCGTTCGAGGGCTGGAACGATGCCGGCGACGCCGCCTCCACCGCGGTCGCACATCTGGACAGGGAGTGGAAGGGCGAGGTGTTCGCGGCGCTGGACGCCGAGGACTACTACGACTTCCAGGTGAACCGCCCCACGGTGTGGATGGACGGTGGCGTGCGCAAGATCACGTGGCCGACGACAAGGTTGTCCGTGGTCCGGGTCGGCGGCGAGAAGCCGCGCGACCTGGTACTCGTCCGAGGCATCGAACCGTCGATGCGGTGGCGCTCGTTCTGCAACGAGCTGCTGGGCTTCGCGCACGAGCTGGGTGTGGAGCTGGTGGTCGTGCTGGGCGCCCTGCTGGGCGACACCCCGCACACCCGGCCGGTCCCGATCAGCGGCACCACGTCCGACTCGGACCTGGCGCAGCGCATGGACCTGGAGGAGACCAAGTACGAGGGCCCGACGGGCATCGTCGGTGTCCTGCAGGAGGCCTGTACGCACGCGGGTGTGCCGGCCGTCTCCCTGTGGGCGGCCGTGCCGCACTACGTGTCGCAGCCGCCGAACCCGAAGGCGACGCTGGCCCTGCTCAACCGTCTGGAGGACCTGATCGACGTGCGCATCCCGCTGGGCGAACTGCCCGAGGACGCGCGCGCCTGGCAGGTGGGCGTGGACCAGCTGGCCGCCGAGGACAGCGAGGTCGCGGAGTACGTCCAGACGCTGGAGGAGGCCCGGGACACCGCGGAGCTGCCGGAGGCGTCCGGCGAGGCGATCGCCCGCGAGTTCGAGCGGTATCTGCGGCGCCGGGACGGTGGAGGCCCGTCGAGCGGCGGACACGCGACCGCGGACGGCAGCGACAGCACGTCGTATCTGCGGGACAACCCCAGCGGTCGTACGAAGCCGCCGAAGCCACCGAAGCCGGATCCGGACGACGAGGAGTCGTCGGAGGAATGACCGGGTGAGGGCGGTGCGCACGGAGCGCACCGCCCTCCTTGCGTCCACGCGTTCACACCTGGTGCACGGCCACCGCGTCGTAATCCGTGTCGGGCGTCGGCTGTTCCACGTCGAAGCGCGCGTTCGGCAGGTAGATGCGGTTGCCCCAGGCCGCGGCCGTGGTCGGGATGCGGAAGCGCGGGTCGGTGATGCGGGCGATCGCGGTGCCCTTGGTGCCGGCCGCGTTCAGCCGGAACACGTCGATCGCGTTCTGCGCCTGCTGGACGGCGTAGAGGGTCCTGCCGAGCAGCAACAGGCCGTCGCCGTTGGGGAGTTTCGACGTGCCGAGGTCGACGGCGCGGGCCGCTCCGGTGCGCGGGTCCACCCGCATCAGGTCGCCGCCGTTCGCGACGACGTTGACCACGAGGAGGGCGCTGCCGTCGGGGGTGCGCTCGATGCCGTTGGCGGTGAAGCCGTCGCCCTGCACCCAGTCGCCGCTCAGCGCCACGGTCTCGACGCCGACCGGTGCGCCGTGCCGGCCGAGGACGAGCTTGTAGAGCACGGCCTTGTACGTCTCCGTGAACCAGGCGGCGTCCGGAGTGAGGATCACGTCGTTCACGAAGGTGCCGCCGACGGCGTACACCTTCTCGATCGCGCCCGAGCGGGCGTCGACGGTGCGCAGTTCGCCACTGGCGCCGCCGCTGAGGAACAGCCTGCCGTGGCGGTCGATCTTCAGGCCCACGGTGGGGTGTCCGGCGCCCAGGCCCTTGCTGATCACGGAGCCGCGGCCGGTGGAGAGGGCGGCGCGGTAGATGTCCCCGTCGGCCAGGGAACCGAAGTAGGCGAACGGGCTCGAGCCGATGGTGATGCCCTCGGGCTGGAAGCCGTTCGGGAGCGGGAACCCGGCGGGCCACGCGGCCTTGCGGGTTTCGGCCGCGTGGGCGGTGCCGCCCAGAAAGGCCGCTCCCGTGAGAGCGGCCGTGGTGGTGAGGAGTCTTCGACGTGCGAAGGAACGTGCTGGGGATGCCACTGTGCGTCCTTCCGCCAAGGGGCCGGGCGAGCCGGCCGACCGGTCAACAGACGCTGTCACCCCATCACATGACAGCCGCCTCCGCAGCCTTTGGCCGGTTTGCTACGTGACATCTGTTTCAGGACGGATTGCACACGCTACCCAATTCAACTTGTTTTCAAACCGAGTTGGTGAAGACGGGGTGGACGCCTCGCCGAGATCGTGGTTGGTTGTGCACCGATGGCGCACCCGCACGGACCGAAGGGAGCGGTACCGATGAGCGACCAGGGACAGCCGGCGCAGGGGCCGGGAACGTCCGGGCCGGGGCCCGACGGAGCGGGATTCACCTATCGAGGAGCCGAGCGGGAGCTGATCGTCGTCGCCCGTCCCGAGGCCAGGCTGCGCGCCCAGGCCGACGGCGTCCGCTCGGCAGCGGGAGCCGACGTATCCGCTCTCAACATGTTCCTCAGCGATGAACAGCTGGCCCTGCAGCCGCTGTTCGGCAGCGAGGAACGACTGCAGCAGTCCGCCGCCCCGGGCGACGGCAACGTGCCCGACCTCGCGATGTTCTACCGGGTGCGCGGCGGCGAGAGCCGCGCCGAGGAGCTGCGCTCGCGGATGGCCGCGCTGCCGGGCGTCGAGACGGCGTACATCAAGCCCGGTGCCGTACCGGCGTCGTTGGCGGAGGAGAGCGGCCGGCTGAAGGAAGGCGCGCCCGTCACGCCCGACTTCAGCAGCCGGCAGGGCTATCTGCGCCCCTCCCCCGAGGGGATAGACGCCCACTGGGCATGGCAGCGCCCTGGTGGGTCGGGTCAGGGGGTGACGGTCATCGACGTCGAGGGCGCCTGGCAGTTGGGCCATGAGGACCTGGCCGCCAAGCTGGCCGGCGTGGTGGTCGGCACCCCGTTGACCGACCTCGCCTGGCGCAACCACGGCACCGCCGTGATCGGCGTGATCGGCGGCGACCGCAACGAGTACGGTGTCAACGGCATCGTGCCCGAGGCGGTGACCGCGGCCGCGTCCTTCCAGGGCATCGGCACGGCGGCCGCAATCCACGCGGCGGCCGACCGGCTCGGCCCCGGCGACGTCGTACTGATCGAACTGCACCGCCCCGGACCGCGGTTCGAGTACGCCGAGCGCGACGACCAGCGCGGCTATGTCGCGATCGAGTGGTGGCCGGACGACTACGCGGCCATCCGGTACGCCACCGCCAAGGGCGTGCTCGTGGTCGAGGCGGCCGGCAACGGCGGCGAGTCGCTGGACGACGCGGTCTACGAGCGCCGCCCCGACGAATTCCCCGAGTGGTGGCGCAACCCGTTCAACCCCTCCAACCAGTCCTCCGGTGCCGTCCTGGTCGGCGCGGGCGCACCACCGCCCGGCACGCACGGCCGCGACCACGGCCCGGACCGGTCGAGGCTCTCGTTCTCCAACTACGGCGCCCGGCTGGACGCCCAGGGCTGGGGACGCGAGGTCACGACCACCGGCGGCTTCTGGGACAAGCCCGGCGATCTGCAGGGCGGACCCGAGGAGATCGCCTGGTACACGGACACGTTCTCCGGGACCTCCTCCGCCTCCCCGGTGGTGGTCGGCGCGCTGGCCGCGCTGCAAGGGATGCTCAAGGCGGCCGCCCAGCAGCCGATGTCCCCGGAGAGTGCACGCGCGGTGCTGCGGGCCACGGGTTCCCCGCAGCAGGACGCACCGGGCCGGCCCGCTTCCCAGCGGATCGGCAACCGGCCCGACATCAAGGCGGCGGTCACCCATCTGCTGCCGCAGGCAGTCGGCTCGGGCCAGGCCGAACGGTACTGGGACGAGCTGCTGCCGTACCCCCGTGAACTTCCGCCCAGGCTCAGGCTGTTCGTGGCCGGCGCCTGGCGGAACCTGAACCACCCGTCCCCGGAAGTCCGCCAGGCGGTGCACTCCGCCTTCGCGGGGGGACGGCCCGACGTCCGAGTGTGGTTCTCGGACGACGAAATCGTCGGCCTGGTCGTCACGGGCTGACAAATCCCAACCATCAAGGGAAGGTGACACCCGCATGAGCACCACCCCGCAGATGAGCCACCTGGGACAACAGCAAGGCCAGCAGTTCCCGAGCACATCCCCCTACCAGCAGTACCAGCAGCAGCCGTTCGGGCAGCAGCAGGGCTACGGCGGCCAGCAGCAGCCGTTCGGTCAGCAGCAGCCCGTGGGTATGGGCATGGGCTCGCTGGAGCAGCTCCAGCAGCTCGGCCAGCAGCAGCCCTTCCAGCAGCTGCTCCAGCAGCTCGGTCAGCAGCAGGGCTACGGCCAGCCGCAGCAACAGCAACAGCAGGTCGAGCAGCAGGTGCAGCAGCAGCTCCACCAGATCTCGCAGGCCGCCATGCAGCACGCCCAGCAGCAGCAGCTCCAGGCAGGGGGGCCGCTGGCCGGCATCGCGGACGGCTACATCGACGTCGTCCAGCCATTGCCGGGGCAGCCCAGCCTGATCGCGCTGCGCATCGGCGGACAGTTCAGGATCCTCTTCAACCCGAACGCCCAGACCCACGACCAGGTCCAGGAGGCCTTCGCATTCGGCCACCAGGTGGTCGGCATCTGGGACTCGGGCTCTCCGACGGTCCTGCGCAGCATCCAGGTCCGCAGGATCTGACCGGCGCCAGGTAACACGAGGGGCGCTTCCTCCACGGGGAGGAAGCGCCCCTTTCCGTGCCTGCCGTGGTTAGAGAGCCACGCCCAACAGAGCGTCCACAGCACGCGATACGACGCCGGGGGCCCCGATGTCCGCACCGCCCTGTTCCTGCTGGAGGACGGCCCAGCGGTCGACCGCGGCGAGCGCGGCCGGGGCGTCCAGGTCGCTGGCGAGGGCCTCGCGGAGCTCTTCGACGAGCGCCTCGGCGGGCGGCCCGTCGGGCCGGGACACGGCGGCGCGCCAGCGCCCGAGGCGGGCCACGGCGTCCTCGAGGACCTGGTCGGTCCACTCCCAGTCGGACCGGTAGTGGTGGGCGAGCAGCGCCAGCCGGATCGCGGCCGGGTCCACCCCGTCGCGCCTCAGCTTGGACACGAAGACCAGGTTGCCCTTGGACTTGGACATCTTCTCGCCGTCCAGGGCGACCATGCCGGCGTGCACGTACGCCTTGGCCATGGGGAACTCGCCGGTCAGCACCTGGGCGTGCGAGGCGCCCATCTCGTGATGCGGGAAGGCGAGGTCGGAGCCGCCGCCCTGGACGTCGAAGCCCATGCCGAGGTGGTCGAGGGCGATGGCGACGCACTCGATGTGCCAGCCGGGCCGGCCACGGCCGAGCGAGCCGCCGTCCCAGCTGGGTTCGCCCTCGCGGGCGGCCATCCACAGCATCGGGTCGAGCGGGTTCTTCTTGCCCGGACGGTCCGGGTCGCCGCCGCGCTCGGCGGACAGCAGCCGCATCGCGGCCGCGTCCAGGCCGGACACCTTGCCGAAGTTGGGGTCGGACTCGACGGAGAAGTAGACGTCGCCCTCGAGCTCGTAGGCGGCGCCCGCGTCCCGCAGCCGCTCGACGAGCGGCACGATCCCGGGTATCGCCTCGACGGCGCCTATGTAGTGCTGCGGCGGCAGCATCCGCAGGGCGGTCATGTCCTCGCGGAAGAGGGCGGTCTCCTGCTCGGCGAGGGCGACCCAGTCGATGCCGTCACGGTGCGCCCGCTCCAGCAGCGGGTCGTCCACGTCGGTGACGTTCTGGACGTACTGAACCTGCCGCTTGGTGTCGAGCCACACGCGCTGAACGAGGTCGAACGCGTTGTAGGTCGCCGCGTGACCCATGTGGGTCGCGTCGTACGGCGTGATGCCGCAGACGTAGATACGGGCGACAGGACCGGGGTCGAGGGAGACCAGACCACCGGTCGCGGTGTCGTGGATCCTCAGGTCGCGGCCCTGACCAGGCAGGGCGGGGACCTCGGAAGCGGGCCAGGCATGCATGTCATGAGCCTAACCGGACGGAAGTTCCGTATACGAACCGGACCGGGCCGGATGGCCGGTAAGGCGCCCTTGCGCGATACCGGCCCATCTGCTGCTAGACAGGCGGCCAGGGAATGGCAGGCCACTCGCCGCTCGGCTCCGGGTGCCTGCCGGACTCCAGGAGTACGGCGACACGCGCGCGCGTGGCGTCGAGTTCGGCGCCTGTGATCAGCCCCGCCAGCCGCGTGGCCAGCGCTCCTTGGTCGCTGAGGGCTTCCTGGAGGGCCTTGAGGACGTCGACCGCCTCCGGGTCCAGCGGCTCCCCCGCCCACCCCCACAGCAGCGTTCTGAGTTTGTTCTCGGTGTTGAAGGTCACTCCGTGGTCGATCGCGTACAGCCGGCCGCCGGCCGACGGCAGCAGGTGGCCGCCCTTGCGGTCGGCGTTGTTGATCACGGCGTCGAGCACGGCGAGCCGGCGCAGCCGCTCGTCGTCGGCATGCACCAGCAGCGCCGTCTTCCCGTCGCCGACCTCGGCGAAGGCGATCGCCTTCCAGCCCGGCTCCGGCTCCTCACCGTCGACCAGGGCGAGCAGCTCGGCCTCGGGACTCACCTCGATCCACAGCTGGACCATGCCCTCGCCGTACGGTCCCTCCCGCAGCACGGTGGGCGGGACGAGGCCCCAGCCGGTCGCCTCGGAGACCTCGTAGGCGGCCACCTCACGCCGGGCGAGGTTGCCGTCGGGGAAGTCCCACAGGGGCCGCTCGCCTGCGACGGGCTTGTAGATGCAGGCCGCTTCCCGGCCCTCGTGGGAGATCGTGCAGTACAGCGCCGCGTTGGACGCCTCGCGGATACGGCCGCGCACGGTGAGCTCGCCGTGCGTGAGCAGGTCGGCGAGCGGCTCGTCGGTCGTCACGCCCCGCGGCGGTATCCGTTCTGGCGCGGACATACGTGTCCTTCCGGGTCGAGCGGGAGGCTGCACAGCGGGCACGGCGGCCGCCCGGCGTTGACGACGTCGAGGGCGCGCTTGGCGAAGGCCCGCGCCTGCGCGCCGGTCAGCCGGACCCGCAGCATCGGGGGCCCGTTCTCCTCGTCCTGGAGCAGGCGCTCCTCCGCCTCGGCGAGGTCCTCGTCGGAGTCGGCGTCGAGCTCCACGAGGGCCTGCGCCTCGACGATCATGCGCTGTTCCTCGCCGTCCCAGGCAAGGGCCATGGTGCCGACCCGGAACTCCTCCTCGACAGGGGTGTCCAGCGGATCGTTGTCGGAGATCTCGGTGGCGGCCACAGCCGGGACGGCGGCGCTGCCGCCACTGCGCCGTACGACCTCGTCGAGCAGTTCGTCCATGCGCTCGGCAAGGGCGGCGACCTGAGTCTTCTCCAGGGCCACACTGGTCACGCGGGGGCCCGCGGTGGCCTGGAGGAAGAACGTACGGCGTCCGGGCATACCGACCGTACCGGCCACGAAGCGGTCCGGGGGGTCGTAGAGGAACACCTGACGGGACACGTCCTGTCTCCTGGAAATCGTGGATCGACATCGGACCGGATGACCGCACGGACTGCTGGTGCGGACGGGTGCGGCGCTATTGCGACCGCTTCACCCTACTGCGCCCGACGATCACGGTGCGCCCGCACCGCCCCCGACCGTGGCGTCGTCGGCCGGGGGTTCCTCGCGCGGCGCCAGTGACGCGAAATCACCGGTGTCACCGAGCCGTACGAGAAACGGCCTCAGACGTGTGTAACGGATCGCGGTGATGGAACACGGTTCAACGGAAATCCTCTGGAAAAGGTCGAGATGAAGTCCGAGTGCGTCCGCGACGAGCGACTTGATGATGTCGCCGTGCGAGCACATGAGGTAGACGGCGTCGGCGCCGTGGTCGCGCTCCACGCGCGCGTTCCATTCTCGTACGGCCTCGGCGGCGCGGGTCTGCATCGCGCGCATCGATTCGCCGCCGGGGAACGCGGCGGCCGACGGGTGTGCCTGCACGACCTCCATCAGCGGCTCGTCCTTGAGCTCGGCCAGCTTGCGGCCGGACCAGTCGCCGTAGTGGGCCTCCCCGATCCGCTCGTCGGTGTGCGCGGTCAGCCCGGGCCGCGCCTGCAGCAGCGGCTGGAGCGTCTCCTGGCAGCGCTGCAGAGGGCTGGTGACGACCTCGGAGATCGGCAGCCCGGCGAGCCGCCCGGGCAGTGCGGCGGCCTGCGCGGCCCCGCGCTCGTCGAGGGCGACACCGGGCGTCCAGCCGGCGAGCACCCCCTCGGTGTTGGCGGTGGAACGTCCGTGCCGGACCAGGATCAGCGTGGGCATGCGGCCAAGGGTAGGCGCACGACGGGGTGCGTCCGGGGGCGGACGGCGGGAGAATACGCTCCGTGATCGTCGACTGCGCCATCTACCGTGACGGGCACCGGACGGAGGGGCCCGCGGACTTCTCGCACGCCCTGGCGCAGTGCCGTCGCGGGGGTGACGCCTTCGTGTGGATCGGCCTGTACGAGCCGACGGAGAAGGAGTTCGACCGGGTCTCGGAGGAGTTCGGACTGCACCCGCTGGCCGTCGAGGACGCCCTGAACGCACATCAGCGGCCCAAGCTGGAGGTGTACGACGACTCGCTGTTCATGGTCCTCAAGCCGGTCGGGTACGAGGCGAAGAGCGACATCGTCACCTCCGGCGAGGTCATGGTCTTCATCGGCGACTCGTTCGTGGTGACCGTGCGCCACGGCGAGGAGGCCCCGCTGGCGGCCGTGCGGCACCGGCTGGAGGAGGAGCCCGAAATGCTCCGGCACGGGCCCACCGCGGTGCTGTACTCGATCGCCGACGCGGTGGTCGACCACTACGTGGAGGTGGCGGGCGAGCTGGGCACCGACCTGGAGGAGCTGGAGGCGGAGGTGTTCTCGCCGACCCACGGGGGCTCGCGCCACACGGCGTCCCGCATCTACGCCTTCAAGCGGCAGATCCTGGAGTTCCGCAGGGCCACGGGCCCGCTGGCGCAGCCGCTCGCCCGGCTGGCGGGCGGCAGTCTCTTCGGCGTTCGCGTGCCCTTCGTACACGAGAAGGCACAGCCCTTCTTCCGCGACGTCAGCGACCACCTCACGCGCGTGAACGAGTCGGTGGAGGGCCTGGACCGGCTGGTCTCGGACGTGCTCGCGGCGCATCTCGCGCAGATGAGCGTGCGGCAGAACGACGACATGCGGAAGATCTCCGCGTGGGCGGCCATGGCGGCGGTGCCCACGATGATCGCGGGAATCTACGGCATGAACTTCGACCACATGCCCGAGCTGCACTGGCATGCGTCGTACCCGGCGGTGATCCTGGCGATGGCCGCGCTGGAGGTGCTGCTGTACCGCCTCTTCAAGCGCCGCGGCTGGCTGTAGGCCCTGCCCGGCTCAGGCGAACTCGGGTGCCGTCGTGGCGGATCCGCCCAGTGCGTCGCGCCGCTCCGGCATCTTCAGGCTCACCATCCGCCGCCAGCCCACGAACCGCTCGTATGCGTAGACGGCGTGAATACCGGCGGCGAGCACCGCCGACCTGGCCCTCGGCCAGCCCAGGATGCGCCCCATGTGGTCCATGACGGCGAGGCTGACGTCCCGGTAGATGCGGATCTCCGCGAGCGCGCACTCCCGCAGCGTGCGCTGGATGGCCCGGCCGTGCCCGGCGTGCGCGAAGCGCAGCAACTCCTCGTGGCAGTAGGCCAGGTGGTTGTCCTCGTCGTCGGAGATCATCCGCACCGCGCGGCCGAGTTCGGGATGGTCGGCGAAGTGCCTGCGCAACAGTTCCATCTGCTCGGAGGCGCGCTGCTCGGTGACCCGGCTGTGGGACAGGTAGGTGACGATGTCCTGCACGGTGAGCGGTTCGTCGCTCCTGAGCTTCTCGTGGGCGAGGCCGATGCCGTGCTTCTCCAGGAGCATCGTGTAGTCGGTCTCGGGCGGCACGGGCACGGGTTCAAGGCCGCGCTTCCTCATCAGGGCATTGAAGATCCGCCCGTGCTTGTCCTCGTCGGCGCCGTGCCGGGTGATCTTGGGGGCGAGAGCGCGTTCGCTGCCCGGGACGAGCACGGCGATCCGCCCGTTCTCCCAGCCGCCCTGGGACTCCCCGCTGGCCGCGATGGAGCAGAACAGGGCGAACGACTCGTCGTCGTCGAGGATCTCCTGGAAAAGACTCTTGGCCGAAAGCATCGTGGGCACCTCTCTGCCGGTCTCTGTTCTGCCGGTCCCGGCCGGATTCCGCGGGATTCCGCAAAGAACGAGTCAAATGCGGTGCCAGAGGTGCTGCAACAGCTGTGTCGGACAACTCCGCCAAAAGGAGGACCCAAGGGGTCAGGTCGGAGGCGTAACCGCGGGCGCCCGGGCGCGTTGTTCCCCGTGACGGCCGTGGCGGGGAAGACCCCCGAGCCCCCACCACGGCCGCAGAAAATCTCTCCCGGCCCGCCGCGTTTGTTACGCCAGTCCGGCGCGCTCCAGGGCCTCGGTGCCGGCGCGGAGGGAGGCGATCCGCTCGTCGAGCGTGAAGCCGGCCGGGTTGAGGCTCAGGGTGGTGACACCGGCCTCCGCGTACTCCTTCATCCGGTCCGCGATGCGGTCCACGGAACCGAGCAGCGCCGTCTTGTCGATCAGGTCGTGCGGGATCGCGGCCGCGGCGCCCTGCTTGTCGCCGGACAGGTACTTCTCCTGGACCTCGGCGGCCGCCGCCTCGAACCCCATGCGCCGGGCGAGCTGGTTGTAGAAGTTCTGCTTGGCGCTGCCCATGCCGCCGACGTACAGCGCGGTGTAGGGCCGGAAGGCGTCGGCGAGTGTGGCCACGTCCTTGTCCTCGCCCACGGAGAGCGGGAGCGTCGGGCAGACGTCGAAGCCGTCGAGGGTCTTGCCGGCCTTCTCGCGCCCGGCGCGCAGGTACTTGATCGTGGTTTCCTCGAGGTGCTCGGCCGAGGGGAAGATCAGCAGGGCGCCGTCGGCGATCTCACCGGTCTGCTCGAGGTTCTTGGGGCCGATGGCGGCGATGTACAGCGGGATGTGCTCGCGCTCGGGGTGCACGGTCAGCTTGAGCGGCTTGCCCGGGCCGCCGGGCAGCGGCAGCGTCCAGTGCTCGCCCTCGTACGACAGCCGCTCGCGCGTCATGGCCTTGCGCACGATCTCGACGTACTCACGCGTGCGTGCCAGCGGCTTGTCGAACTTGACGCCGTACCAGCCCTCGGAGACCTGCGGGCCGGAGACGCCGAGACCGAGGCGGAAGCGGCCGCCGGAGAGCGAGTCGAGGGTGGCGGCGGTCATCGCGGTCATCGCGGGCTGGCGGGCCGGGATCTGGAAGATGGCCGAGCCGACGTCGATCCGCTCGGTCTGGGCGGCGACCCAGCTGAGCACGGTGGCCGCGTCCGACCCGTAGGCCTCGGCGGCCCAGCACACGGCGTACCCGAGCCGGTCGGCCTCCTTCGCCACCTCCAGGTTGTCCGCGTCCATTCCGGCACCCCAGTAGCCGAGGTTGATCCCGAGCTGCATGCGCCTGCCCCTTACCGATCAGTAACGTCCCTGTTCGGCAGACCCTAGCGCGTGGAAACTGGTTGTCCACAGGCCCCCACACCGAAGGTTCAGGCCAGTAATCTCGGCGTTCATGGAGCAGAGGTATCTCGGCCGTACCGGCCTTCGTGTGTCCCGCATCGGACTCGGCACACTCACCTGGGGCAGGGACACCGACGAGCACGACGCCGCGGACCTCTTGAAAACGTTCTGGGAAGCGGGCGGGAGCCTTGTCGACACCGCGGACGTGTACGGCGACGGAGAGGCCGAGTACCTGCTCGGACGCCTCATAGAAGGCCTGGTCCCGCGCCGGGACCTGGTGATCTCGACGAAGGCCGGCAGCGTGCCGGACCCGGACCGCCGGGTCGACGGCTCGCGCGGACATCTGCTCTCCGCGCTGGACGCCTCGCTGGCCCGCCTCGGCACGGACTACGTCGACGTCTGGCACATCCACGCCTTCGACCCGTACACCCCGCTCGAGGAGACCCTCCAGGCCCTCGACCTGGCGGTCAGCAGCGGCCGTGCCCGCTATGCGGGAGTCTCCAACTTCTGCGGCTGGCAGCTCGCCAAGGCCGCGACATGGCAGCTGACGGCTCCCGGGATGCGGACCCGGCTGGCGAGTACGCAGATGGAGTACTCGCTGCTGCAGCGCGGCGTCGAGCGCGAGGTGCTGCCGGCCGCGCTGGACCTGGGCATCGGCCTGCTGCCGTCCTCACCGCTGGGCCGCGGGGTCCTGACGGGCAAATACCGGGGCGAGGCCATGCCGCCCGACTCACGCGGCGCCTCGGAGCATCTGGCGCCCTTCGTCGCGCCGTACCTCGACGACACGGCGAGCCGCATCGTGGACGCCGTGCAGACCGCGGCGGACGGCCTCGCGGTGACACCCCTCCAGATCGCCCTGGCGTGGATCCGTGACCGGCCCGGCGTGGCCGCGCCCATCGTCGGCGCACGCAACTCGTCCCAGCTCACGGCGGCATTGTCAGTGGAGACCCTTAGTCTTCCTGACGAGATCTGCCGGGCGCTCGACGACGTGTCGGCGCCCGTGCACCGCTATCCCGATCACGACTGGAGCACGCTGTGAGCACGGAGCCCGAGGCCACCGAGGACGCAGAGAACGCCGAGCCGGGTATGCCGGGCGCCGCGGGGCAGAGCGGCGAGCCGGACGTCCCGGTCGAGCCTGCCGAAGCGGAGGCCGGCGCCGGGCAGACGGCGGGCGGGACCGGTGAGGCGGCGCAGAGCGACACCGGCGCCGGAGCGGCCCTGGCAGCAGGAGGCGGCGACGCCGGGTCGGCGGACCGGACGGCCGGGGGCCGAAGCGGCGACGACGCGGGCGTGTCTGCCACGGCCGCCGCTGCGGGCGGTGAAGACGAATCCGCTTCCCAACTGTCCGAAGCCGAGGCCGAGTTGGCCGCTCAGCGGCTGGAGCGGGAGCGGATCGAGCGGCGCAAGGCCGAGAAGGCGGCGCCCATCGAGAGCGGCGCGAAACTCAGCGGGAGGGCCGCCGATCTGCTGGCCGCCGTCCGTGCCGTGGAGAGCGGCGAGAAGCCCGTGGCCACCGCGTTCAGCGAGTCCGCGCCCGCTCCTCGCCGCCCCGCCCCCGAGCCGGTACGGCATCCGCAGCCGGCGCCCGCGGCCGCACCCGCCGCTCCCGCGCCGGAGGCCGTCGACGCGGTACGCCGCGTGCTGACCGATGGCGGCGCACCGGACGGGCTCGCACCGCAGGTCGCCGCGGCACTCGGCGACGGTGCGGACGAGATTCTCCGGGCCGACCCCTGGCTGCTGTTGCGCGTGGGCGGGGTGCGGCCCGAGCAGGCCGACGGCTTCGCGCGGGCGCTGCTCGGAGCGGAGTGCGCTCCGGACGACGAGCGGCGGGGCCGGGCGCTGACGGGATGGCTGCTGGAGCAGGCGGCGCTGGCCGGGCACACCGCCCTGGAGCTGCCCGCGCTCACCGCTGCGCTGGCCCAGCGGGGCGTGCCCGACGCCGACACGGCCGTGCAGAGCGCCGTCGCGGAGGGCGAGGCCCTGGTCTTCCAGGACGCCCTCGACCCGACCGCGCCTGCGCCGGAGGCGGCCGAGGAAGGCGAGGAGCCGGCCGAGCGCCCGGTCCGGATCCTGGTCGGCCTGGAGCGGTACGCGCTCGCGGAGGAGAGCCTCGCCGACGGACTGGCCCGCCTGATCAACTCGGTGCCGAAGGAGGACGGTTCGGCCGAGGCCTGGGAGCGCGCCGCCGCCTCCGCGCAGGACTCCACCGCCGAACTCGTCCGCGCGGCCGCGGGCCACGGCCTGGTGCTGCACACCGGCGGCGAGGCGTCCCTGGCCGAACCGGCGGCACTGCTGCGTGCGGCAGCCGCCCTCGGCCTGCGGGCCTGGGCCGCCACCCACAGCCCCACGGGCCGAGACCGCTTCGCAGCGTTGTGGGCGGGGGCGGGGCGCCCGAGCGGGTCCGTACCGGGCGACACCGCGGCAAGCGCCACCACGCCGGACAGCCGTGCGCCGGGAAGCCCCGCTGCACCGGACAGTCCCGCGCAGGCCGGCGCCGAGCCGGATGCCCCGTGCGTCGTCACCGTCGCCGGGCTCCTCTCCGGTGCCGAGGGACCCGGACGGGACGCGGACGGGGCCCTGGACCTGGACGTTCTCGTCGTGCTCGACGCGCCCCAACTGGACGTCGAGACGGGGGCCCTGCTCGTCGAGTCGTTGCCCGACGGTGCCCGGCTGGTGCTGGCCGGTGACCCGGGGGTGCTGTGGTCGGCCGGGCCCGGGCGGGTGTTCGCCGATCTGCTGGCGGCGCGGGTCTGCCCCCGGATCGCCTCGCGGCGGCCGGACCTCGGCCCCCTGGGCGAGCTGGTCTCCGGCATCGGCATCGGTGAGCTCAACCAGGTCGAGGCCCCCGGCAAGGAGGTCGTGATCGTCCCGGTGCGGGACGCGGGCGAGGCGGTCCACCGGACCGTGCAGCTCGTCGCCGACTCGGTGCCACGGGCGATCGGTGTACCGCCCGAGCAGACCGTGGTGATCACCCCGGGCCACGGAGGCGCGGCCGGCACCCGCGCGCTCAACGTGGCGCTGAAGGATCGCCTCAACCCGGGCCCCGGCCGCTTCGGCGGCTTCGACCCCGGCGACCGGATCGCCTACTCCCCCGCACCGGGCCGTACGGCACCGGGCCAGGTCGTTACGGCCGACGCCGACGGGCTGCACCTGTCGTGCTCGGGCACCCCCGTCGTCGTACCGAAGGAGCGGGTGGAGCAGTCCGTGCGGCACGGGTGGGCGCTGACCGCGCACCAGGCGGTGGGCAGCCGGTGGCCCGCGGTGGTCGTGGTGCTGCCCGGGGACGCGGCGCAGTCCCTCAGCCGGCCGTGGGTCTACACGGCGTTCGGCAGGGCGGACCGCCACCTGTCCGTGGTCCACGGCGTGGACCAGGCACTCCCGCGAGCCGTGGCCGAGATCCCGGCAAAGCCCCGCACGACCCGTCTGCCGCTACTACTCAGCACCCAGGTACCGGCCACCGACTGACCAAGGGGTCCAGCAGCCCCCCAAGGGGCGCGGGGCGATGTCGATATGCGGCTCCGCCGCGTGGGCGCGACCAGCCACATACGGCCTGCAGACACGCACCCAAACGGCGGCGGGGGGGGGGGGGGGGGGGGGGGGGGGGGGGGCGGGGCCCCCCCCCCCCCCACGGCTGTGTTTCACGTGAAACACGTCCGGCCGTGCAGTCCGCTCGGTCGTTGATCGTGGCGTGCGAGATGACGAAGCTGTGCGGCGGGCG
>NZ_JBIAWI010000018.1:0-248475 GCF_042895385.1 Streptomyces sp. NPDC001401 | reverse complement strand
ACCCCCCAGGTCATCGGTTCGACAGGGGGGACCAGCCATGCCGAGCCCGGAGGCCAGCGGCCCTCTTGCAGGACCGCGAAGAACATAACGGGGGGTATCGGCCCGCCCCGACCAGCGGGGCACAGGGGAGTTGGCACCGCGGTGCGGTCCGTGCCCCGCGTCCGTGGCGCTCGCACCGGTCACACGGCGAGCGTCTCCTTCGGCGCCGGGTCGTCCTCCTTGCGTCCGCCGGGGCGCCGGCCGAGCTTCTGCGCGATCTCGGTGCGCTTGTGTGCGCGCCTGGCCTTCGCCTCTGCCTTGCGGATCCGCTCGGCGGCCTCCTCCATGGCCTTCAGTTCGACTCGTACGGAGTCGGTCGAGCGGCGCTCGAGGACGGCGTCGTAGCGCATGGCCAGCAGGTCCAGGGCCTGGGTGTCACTCTCCCTGACCTCGACCAGGAGGGCCGTGCCGCCGGGCGGGACGTGCTGGACGAAGGCGCCGACGGCAGTGGTGGCCTCCTCGGCCCGCTTGTAGTCGTAGCCTCCGCCGATCAGCGCGCCGACGCCCACGCCCATCAGGACGCCTAGAGGTCCGCCGAGGATGCCGACCAGCGAGCCGACCAGTCCGCCGACCGCCGTGTGCGTCCCTCCTCGGTGTCCAATCCCTCCGGGACACGCACCGCGCCGTCCTCGAGGCGCTCGATCAGCACGGCGGCTCGGACCTCCGTCGTGGCGGGGCTCAGGTACTTCAGGTCACTGAGCGCCTGGTAGGCGGTCGCACGATCGGCGAAACGCAGGGTGACGGCGTTCTCGTTCACATGAACTCCGCCCCGGCGCCCAGGAGCACGCCAGGGATCTCATCGCCCGCATCATCGGACCGCTGCTCTTCGAGCGCTTCCTGCACGGCGCGCACCTTGAACAGGACCTGGTGGTCGGTCTGGTCGACGCAGCGCTCGCGCCCTGGCTGCCGAACACGTGACACGGCGCCACCTCCGGGGATGCGTGGCGAAGGCCCGGGTCGGCAGCCCGGGCCTTCGCATCGGATGGGCCGGGACGCCGGGTCAGGCGGTTGGCTTCAGCGAGAAGATCCAGCTGCCGTTGGACAGGTCGAAGGACGTGATGCCCGACTTGTCGAACGCGAGGCCCTTGCCGAGGGCGTAGACCTCGTCCTCGGTGAAGAGCGGGATGTAGGGGACCTGGTCGGCGACCTCGGTGAGGATCGTCTTGGCTGCAGTCCAGCGGGGGGCGCGAGGGCCCGCGATGGTGACAACCTGCTGGGCCTTGTCGACCTCGGGGGTGCTCCAGTTGGCGATGTTGATCTTCTGAGGGCCGATGTTGGCCTCGCCGACGAGTTTGCCCAGCAGGGGGGCGGGGTCCGGGTAGCTCGCCCCGAAGCCGAAGGGAAGGGTGATGCCCGTCAGTTCATGCTGGTAGAACTTGGCGTACCACTCGTTGGCGGTGACGGGCTTGGGCGTGATCTTCACGCCGAGTGGCTGCATGTTCCGCTGGATGTTCAGGACGGTGAGTTCCTGCCAGGGGTAGTCCTTGACATACTCGATGGTCGTCGAGAAGCCCTGCGGGTGAGCGGACTTGGCCAGTTCGGCCTTGGCCTTGGCCTCGCTGAGCTCGTACTGGGGCAGACCGGACAGGAAGGCTTCCGCCGACCCCTGCGAGCCGGCCACGCCGGCCAGTTCCCCGGCCGGGACCAGCCCCGTCATCGGCCGGGCGTACGCGTCGAAGCCGGCCTTCATGATGCCCGCGATGTCGATCGAGTGGGCGACGGCCCTGCGGACGTGCACGTCGTCGAAGGGTGCGCGGGTGACGTCCATGGCGAGGAAGTCCTGGGACAGGGACGGGGAGGCGTAGACCGTCGCGTCCGGTATGGCCTTCCACTGGGCGACGCTCTTGCGGTTGGTGACGGGGCCGCCGTCCACCGAGCCGGAGCGCAGGGCGAGTTGGCGGGCCGTGTCGTCGGGGATGACGGAGAAGACGACCTTGTCCGCGGCCGCCCTGGTCCGGGTGTACTGCGGGTTGCGGACCAGGGTGGTCTTCTCCGCTGTCTGCGAGGCGACCTTGTAGGGGCCCGTGCCGATCGGGGCGGTGCCGACGTTGCCCAGGGTCTTGGCATGCGCCTTGGCGAAATCGGCGTCTTCGACGAGCGTCGCGAGGGCGATGCCGGCACGTGCCGTCGGGACGGGGGCCTTGAGCTTCACGGTCACTTCCAGCGGGCCCGTCACACTGACGCTGCCCACCTTCTGGCCGAGGGCGGCGGTCTGTGCCGTTTCGGCGGTGAAGTGCTCGATGCTCCAGGCGACGTCCTGTGCCGTCATTTCCCTGCCGTTCGAGAACTTCACCCCCGATCGGAGCCGGTAGACGAGGGTGGTGGTGTTCGGCTGGGCCACCGAGGCCGCGAGGTCCGGGGTGAACTCACCGGTGCTGGAGACGCGTTCCAGGGGCTCCGTGACGAGTGACATGACGGCGCCGGTCGAGTTGTTGTCGTAGCTCTTGGCGTAGTCGAGCGACGCGGGCGCGTTGGGCAGCGCCCAGTTGACCACGGCTATGGGTTTGCCGGTCGTTCTCTTCGTCCCCGTGGTCGCGGTGTCGTTGTCACTGGTGCAGGCGGTGGCGGCGACGGTGGTGAGGGCGGTGAGGATCGCGGCGGACAGCATCGTCCGCCGCGAGAGAGGCCTGACGGGTCGGCCGGGCACGGTGGGGGGCATCCTGTTTCCTGCTTCCGTTCTGTGCGGGGGGCGTGTCTGAGCAGGGCTCAGCTCTCGCCCGGAGTCGAGGCGAGAAGGCGCTGGGTGTGGGGGTGGCGGGGGGAATCGAGGAGGGCCGCGGTCTCGCCGCTCTCGACGATCTCGCCGCCGCGCAGCACGAGGGCGCGGTCGGTCATCTGGCGTACGACCGACAGGTCGTGGGTGATGAGGATCAGGGTCGTGCCGTACTCGGCGCGCACCTCGCGCAGCAGTTGAAGGATCTGGGCCTGTACCGACACGTCGAGCGCCGCGACGGGCTCGTCGCAGACCAGCAGCCTGGGGCGGACCGCCAGCGCGCGGGCGATGGCGACCCGCTGCCGCTCGCCGCCGGACAGCGCGCCCGGGTGCTTTCGCGCGTACGAGGCCGGCAGGCCCACGCGCTCCAGCAGCTCCGCCGGCCGCTGCTCGGGATCGGCGCCCGCTGCGACCGCCTCACGCAGGGTCGCACCGATGGTGAGCCGTGGATTGAGGGAGGAGTACGGGTCCTGGAAGACCATCTGCACCAGTCGCCGCACCTTGCGGTGGTCGTTCCGGCTCAGCCTGCGGTAGTCGCCGAGATCGATGTCGCCGAGCCGGATCGTGCCCCTGGTGGGCGTGGTGAGGCCCAGGACGCAGCGGGCGAGAGTGGTCTTGCCGGAGCCGCTCTCGCCAACGACGCCCAGCGATTCGCCCTCGCGGAGCGAGAACGAGACCTCGCGCAGGGCCGAGGTGCCCGTCGTCGTCCTTCGCGGCCGGACGAGCCACGACGTCCTTCCGTACGTCTTGGTGACGCCCTCGACGACAAGGAGCGGGTCGCCGCCGGGGGCGGGGGGAGGCGTACCCGGGGTGGCGGGGCCGCTCAGGCGGACGCGGAGCTCGTCGTCGATCTCGGCGATCCGTACGCACGCGGATCGCCGCTGTGCCGACCGGGGAGTCAACTCCGGGCGCGTTGCCGTACAAGGAGGGCGCCGCCACTCGCACCGGTCGGCGAAGGCGCAGGTCTCGGCGACGCTGTCGGCGGCCGGTACTTGGCCGGGCAGGGAGACCAGGCGGTCCACGAATTGGGAGACGGGAGGTTCGGCCAGCATCAGGCCGAGGCTGTAGGGGTGTCGCGGCGTGTCGGCGAGCGCGGCGGCCGGGGCGTCCTCCAGCACGGAGCCGGCGTACATGACCAGCACCCGGTCGCAGACGGAGAACGCGACGCGCAGGTCGTGGGTGATGAGCACGAGAGCCATGCCACGGTCGGCCTGCAGTCGTCGCAGCAGCGCGAGAACCTCTGCCTGGGTCGTGGCGTCCAGGGCCGTCGTCGGCTCGTCCGCGACGAGCAGTTCCGGATCCCGCGCCAACGCCGCCGCGATCGCGACGCGTTGCCGCATGCCGCCGGAGAGCTGGAACGGGTAGCGGCCTGTGACCGCCTCCGGGTCCAGCCCCACCTCGCGCAGGCGGCGCGAGACCTCCGTGGCGGCTCCCGCCCGGTCGCGACGCGTCTGCGGGGACAGCGATTCCCGCAGATGCGCCCCGACGGTCTGCAGCGGATTCAGCGCGGTGAACGGGTCCTGCAGCACCATGGCCACCCGGCTGCCGCGCAAGGGACGCAGCTCCCGCTCCCGTTTGCCCAGCAGCTCGATCCCGTCGAACAGGACCTCGCCCTCGGCCCGCAGTCCGTGGGCGAGTACGCCCATGACGGCGCGGGCGGTCAGCGTCTTGCCACTGCCGGACTCGCCGACGACACCGAGGGTCTCGCCGGGTGCGAGGTCGAAGCCGATGTCGCGGACCAGGGTCCGTAGGCCCTGGGAGCGGTCCGGGTGCGCGTACACGTGCAGGTGGCGTACGGACAACAGGACACCACCGGCCTCCCGGTCCGCACGCACCCGGCGGGGCTGTCCGTCGTTCGTCATCGTCGGTCCGTTCCGGCGGTGCTGCGGTCGTACACCCAGTCCCCCAGGAGCGTGGCACCGGTCGCGGCGATGGCGATCATGAGGCCGGGTGCGAGAGACAGATACGGGTTGACGGCGAGCAGGCTCTGGCCCTGGCGCAGCAGTTCGCCCCAGTCGGGCGTGCCCGGCGGCACCCCGAGCCCCAGATAGGAGAGGCCGGACAGGCTGATCAGCGCTCCGACGAAGTCGAGAAGCGCGGTCGCGACGACGGTGGGCAGGATGTTCGGCAGGATGTGCCGGAACATGACACGCCAGGCAGGAAGCCCCAGGGTCCGGGCGGCTTCGACGTAGGGCAGACGGGCCTGTACGAGGGTCGTGTTGCGGCAGAGGCGGACCTGCGCCGGGAGGGACAGCAAGGTGACGACCGCGACGGCGAACCAGTAGCCGTCACCCGCCATCCCGACCACCACGACGACCAGCAGCAACGCGGGAAGGGTGTAGATCAGGTCGGCGAACCGGTTCGTCACGGCGTCGAGGAGACCGCCGCGGTACCCGGCCGCCACGCCTAGGGGAACGCCCAGCAGCAGCGCACCCACCGCCACGCACAGCGGGCCGACCACCGCGGTGCGCGCGCCGGTGACCACCTGAGAAAGGACATCACGTCCCAAGTCGTCCGTGCCGAGCCAGTGCCCGTCGCCCGGACCGGCCGCACCGCGCATCAGATCCTGGTGCCCTGGGTCGTACGGCGCCACCCAGTCGCCCGCCACCACCAGCAGCACGACGACGGCGACGCCTGACGCGGCCAGCGCCACCAGCGCGGGAGCACGGAAGCGCCTCGACACCTCCCGCGCGTCGGCGGTGCCCGGAGCAGGGACCGGGTCCGGGGGGTTCGGCATCAGCCCTCCCCGGCCGTGTGCAGGCGGACCCGCGGGTCGAGAAGGAACCCGAGCAGGTCGACGAGCAGGTTGACCAGGACCACCAGGGCGCCGATCAACAGCGCGAGCGCCTGGACGACCGGTACGTCCTCGGAGGTCACCGCCGACAGCAGGAGCGAGCCCGCTCCGGGCAGGGAGAACACCTGCTCGATGAAGATCCCGGCGCTGAGCGGTGCGATGAGGAGCATCCCGGCGCTGGTGAGCACCGGGGGCGCGCAGTTGCGCAGCACGTAGCCGATCAGCACGCGGCGCGGGCCGAGGCCGCGGAGCCGGGCGAAGGTGATGTAGTCCTGCCGTAACACCGTCAGGGTGGCTGCCCTGGCCTGCCGGACGACGACGGCCGACAGGACGGTCGCCAACGCCACGGCGGGCAGCGTCAGATGCGTCACCCGGTCGGCGAACCCGTCCCCCGCCCCGTACACCGGGAACCAGTCCAGGGCGACGCCGAAGACGTAGAGCAGGACGATGGACAGGGCATAGACCGGAGCGCCGAAACCGGCGGTGGCCAGCAGCGAGATGATCCGGTCGGCCGTCCGGCCGTGGCGGATGCCCGCGATCACACCCAGGGGGACGCCCAGCAGCAGGACGAGCAGCAGGCAGTAGACCGCCAGTTCAGCGCTGAGCGCCAGCCGACCGTAGATCATGTCCGCGACCGGTGTACCCGACTGGACGGAAATCGACCGGCCGAAGTCGAGGCGGACGGCGTCGGAGAACCAGTGCAGGTACTGCAGAGCGAAGGGGTCGTCGAGGTGGTACCGGCCACGCAGTTCGTGCACCAGCTCCGGCGTCGCCGGCCGGGTGCCGAGCAGGGTCTGGATCGGTGACCCCGGGCTCGCGGCCAGCAGGGCGAAGACCAGGAAGCTGAGGACCAGCAGGACCAGCAGCCCACCGCTCATCCGTCTGAGGACGAAGGTAGTGACGCTCAATGTTCACGCCTGTCACGCAGTGCCGGATGTGGGGAGGGCGGCGATCGGCGCCGGACATCGCGGACACCCGGAACCTTATGATCCGGCTGTGCGACGAGACAAGAGCTTGAAGCTTTGAGTACCGTAGTCGCACAAGTCGCTCACGAGGCCGCAACCTCCTTGATGGCCATGGGACTTCACTCGTCCACCGCATCCCACCTCCCTCCGTCGATCGGAAGCGCCATGCTCAGTCACTCCGTCGCCGAAGGGGCTGAGCTCCGCGTCCTCGAACCCTGGCGGGCAGAGGAGTTCTACGAATTCGTCGTACGCTCCGGCTCCCATCTCGCCCCCTGGATGCCCTGGGCGACGGATATCGACGAACCGGCCAAGGCCGCGCAATGGCTGCAGGGTTACGCCGACGACCAGGCCCGGGACGGCAGGCGGGTCTACGGCATCTGGCTCGACGGCCTGCTCGTGGGAGGAGCGGGGTTCGCCACGTTCGACGCACGGACCGGAAACTGCTCGTTGGGAGCATGGCTCGCGCCGGAGGCGCGCGGCCGCGGTTTGGTGACCCAGGCCACCCGCCTGATGATCGAGTGGGCGTTCGACGCCCGGGGCATGTCCCGCATCGAGTGGTCGGCGGCAACCGGGAACACACGCAGCCTCGCGGTGGCGAAACGACTCGGCATGGAGCGCGAGGGGGTGCTGCGCTCGGCTCTGTCCCTGGACGGCGTCCGACACGATGTGGAGGTCTGGTCGCTGGTCGCCGACCGGAAGTGACGGGACAGCAGGTTTGCGGCGGGTCGGTTGGCCACTCCCTCCTTCGTACGGCTGGGCCGACGCGCCACGTCACGGCGGTACCCCGGCGCCAGACCCGCACGGGACTCGGGAGAGGTTGGGGATCAACGGTGTCTCACACCCCCCAACGCCAAAGGAGAGACTCGAAGATGACGAACCGTCCGACGCGAGGGAATCCGTCCCGCAGGACCCTGATGAGCTCGACCGTGTTGAGCGGTCTTGCCCTGGCCGCGGGCACCACCGGGACTGCGCGGGCGGCGTCCGCCGACGAGCCGGCCCGCACCGGCCGAGCGGCAACCCCCGAGTCGTACACCGCGATACCCGTCGCCCCCGGTGGCGGCCCCGCCCCCACCGACCGTGTGCACGTGCTCAGGTTCGGCCCCCGGGACGCGGCCACCGTGCTGGTGCTGGTGCCGGGGATGTTCGGGGCCGCCAACGACTTCCGGCTGATGGCGAGGGATCTGGTCGCGTCCGTGCCCGGGGTGCAGGTGTGGGCGATCGACCGTCGGGAAGAGAACCTGGCGGATCGGGCCGGGTTCGGCGGCTCCGACCCTGCCGCCTACTACCTCGACGGTCACTATCGATCCCAGGACCCGGCGGCCTCCGCCTTCGCCGCCGGGTGGGGGCTCTACCTCACCCTCCGCGACCTCCGCGCGGTCGTGCTGGCCGCCCGGGCCGGCGGCACCCGGCGCGTGGTGCTCGGCGGGCACTCCTGGGGTGCGACCACCGCACTGGCGTACGCCGCCTGGGACTTCGCGGGGCGCCCCGGGTTCCGGGACCTGGCCGGGCTCGCCGCGATCGACGGCGGGGTGCTCGGGGCGTTCGACGGGACCGGTACGCCCGTGCAGGACTCGCCGGAGGAGGTCCGGCAGCGGCTCGCGGCGATCGAGGGCGGGGCCGTGTTCGACATGACCCTGAGCGGGGTCGGGCTGGGCAGCCGGGCCGAGAGCACCCAGATCTGGTACCAGCTCGCCGGATGGTACGCCCACCAGGACCCGGGCGGCCGTTCCGTGCTCCAGCCCCGACTGCCGGCCGCGCTCCGGCCCTCGTTCCCGGTGAGCAACGCGGCCCTGCTCGGCCTGCTCGTCGACGCCGGGTTCGGCTGGCCCAACGACATCACCGTCCACTCCGGGCACTTCACCGAGAGCGCGGACGACGATGGCGTACGGGGGTGGGTCGATGACGGGATCACGCCCATCTCGCGCGTCGCCGAGGCGTACGCCGGTCCGGTGCCCGGTGTCTGGGAGTGGTACTGGCCCGCCCGGCTCTCCGTGGACCTCGACGTCACCGACGTCTACGCCGACACCGATCTCACCCGCTCCCTGGACCTGCGGCTGTACCACGGCGCCGGCATCGACGTACCGCTCTACGCCTTCGCGACCAGCTACTCCAAGGGCACGGTCCTGGAGGGCGCCCGCAAGGTCGCGGTCGGCTCCAGGGTGCCGTACGGCGTCTACGAGTCGGACAACGGCATGAACCACCTGGACCCGCTGTTCGCCGCGACGGACCACAACACGGCTACCCGCAGCCTCGCGGAGTTCCTGCGCACGGAATCCTCCACGCACCACTGAGGCGAGCCGAACCGAGACGACGCGGGGCGTCCGCTTCCCTCAGCCGGATGCCCTGCGGTCCGACACCTGTGAACGCGTCCGGCCATGTCTGCTCAGGGATGGCGGTCGGCTTCGCCCGTCGCGTTCTGGACGGTGAGGAGCCGTACCCGTGAACCGTCACCGACGGCGCGCCAACGGTGGGGAGTCCCTCCTCGGTAGTAGATGCTGTCTCCCGGCCCGAGCACGTGGAGACGGGGGCCGTCCGCGGTCTGCAGGTCGATCTCGATCTCGCCTGCCACGACGTAGACGAACTCGTCACCGGGGTGATCGAAGTATTCGTCGAACCGCTCTCCGACCCCGGTGTACTCCACGGGGTGGACGGAGTAGGCGGGGGCCCCGAGCATGCGCGCCGTTCCGCCGCCGCGGTTGGCCACGGGCAGGCCCTCGCCCGAGCGCACCAAGTGGACGGAGTCGGCCGATGTGCCGGGATGCGGCACCGCCGCCACGGTCATGAGTGCCTGCTGGGTGGTGCCGAGGGCGCGGGCGATGCGGTGCAGGGACGACATGCTCGGGCGGGTCAGCCCCCGCTCCAGCTGGCTGAGGAACGGGTGGGAGAGCGCGGCGCGCTCGGCCAGTTGGACGAGGGTCAGGCCTCGTTCCTTGCGCAACTTGCGGATCGCGCTGCCGAGTTCGGCGCGCAGCGGCGCGTCCGTGTCCCCGGCGGCGGGGGACGTGCTGTGGGCGGGTTGGGCCGGCATGGCAGGAATCCTAAGGGGCGAGGTCGGCGGGCCGTTGAGGTCCCAAAGGCGGCCAGGGAGAGGTTTTACGCCAGTGAAACACCGAGGCCCTACGCTCAATGTTGATGACACGAACATTCTAGGTGTCGTCGAGTCCATCGAGTCGCACGGGTCGTACGTGCCTCCTCGTCCCGCCCAGTCCCAAGGGAGCCCCCATGGCCGCGGCCACCTCCGACCGTTTTGTCGCCTGCCCGCCGGACTCCGCCTTCCTCGACGCGATGGCCGCCCTGGCCGGGGGCGTCTGTGTCGTCACCGCTCTGACCTCCGAGGGGCGCCCGGTCGGTTTCACCAGCACCGCAGTGATGAGTCTGAGCCGCGAACCGCAACTGCTGGCCATCGGGGTCGGCCGCCGCGGCCGTTCGCTGCCCGCGCTGCTCGGTGCTCGCAGGTTCGCGTTGAACATCCTGCACTCCGGCGGCGAGCATGTCTCCCGGCGCTTCGCGGACCGTACCGCCGACCGGTTCGCGGACCTCGAGTGGTCGGCCGAGGAGCGCGGCGGGCTGCCGCTGCTGCTCGCGCACAGCTCGTACACGGTGCTGTGCCGCGTCATACGCGACCTCCCGGCCGGGGACCACCACCTGATCGTCGCGGCCGTCGAGGACGTGGTGACCGGAACCGGCGGACCGACCGCGCTCGTGCACCACGACCGCCGCTACCACGCGCTCGGTGCCGCGTGAGCGGCCCCGACTGGTTCCAGGTCGCCGAGACCGGCCCGGGTGCCTTCGTGATCGGCGAGCCCGGCCACGTCAACAGCTACCTCCTGCTCGGCGACGAGACGGCCCTGCTCTACGACACGGGAATGGGCATCGCCGACATCGGCGAGCAGGTGCGGCGGCTGACCGGGCTGCCGCTGCTGGTCGTCAACTCGCACCATCACTTCGACCACCGCGGCGGCAACGCCTCCCTGGCCGCTCGCGCCGAGGACATCGCCGTACACGCCGACGGAGCCGCGCTGCACACGGCTCCGGCCCCGTACGAGTGGCTGGAGGCGTACGCGCACCTCGCGCACGACCTGCGCAAGCGGTACGAGGAGTTCCACGCCCTGGACGCCGGCGGTTTCTTCCTGACGGACTCCCGCGTCGAGGTGCGGCCGGTCCCCGACCTGGCCGACTGGCGCATCGAGGCCGTACGCCCCACCCGGCTGCTGCACGAAGGAGACGTCGTCGATCTGGGCGGGCGCCGCCTGGAGGTGCTGCACACCCCGGGGCACTCCCCGGACGGCATCTGCCTGTGGGAGCCGGAGACCGGGCTGCTGCTGGCCGGGGACACGCTGATCAGCGGTACCTTCTTCGCCCATGTGCCGGGCGCCGACGTGGCCGCCTTCGCCGACTCGACACGCCGCCTCGCGGAGTTGCCCGTCACCACCGCGCTGCTCGGCCACAACCTGCGGCACCGGGAGTCGGCGGACTTCGTGGGCCAGGTCGCCGAGGCGTTCGCGGCCGTACGGGACGGTCGAACCCGCCCATACGCCTCCACCGACATGTTCGGCGTCCCTGTACGCCGTCATGACTTCGACGGTTTCGCGGTGCTCACCGCGCCGCACGGAACGGACGGCTGACATGCCACCTCTACTGCTACGCGGTGCACGGCTGCCCGACGGAGACGTCCGTGACCTCCTGCTCGACCCGGACAGTGGTCTCGTCGTCCGGGTCGCCCCACCCGGCCTGCTTCCCCCCGGCCCCGAGGAACTCGACCTGACCGGGCATCTGCTCCTGCCGGCCCCCGCGGAACCGCACGCCCACCTGGACAAGGCCCTGACCTGGGACCTGGCGGGCGCCCTGCCCGGAGACCTGCCCTCGGCCGTCACCGCCTGGCGCGCGTACGCCGAGCGGGTCACCGAGGAGGACGTGTTCCAGCGCGCCGGGCGGGCCGTCGACGAGATGTGTGCGAACGGTGTGACGGCCGTCAGGACCCACGTGGACCTCCTGACGGACGACGGCAGCTACGGCACCGGTGATCCCCTGCGCGGCCTGCGCGCCCTGCTCCGGCTGCGCAGACAGCTCCGGGGGCGGGTACGGCTCCAGATCGCCGTCCTGCACATCGACGCCCCGGACGAGCTGCTGCACCAGGCGCTCGACCTCGGCGCGGACCTTCTGGGCGGCTGCCCCCACCTGTCCGCCGACCCGGCCGCGTCCGTGGAACGCACCCTGCGCATCGCCGCCGAGCACCATGTGGGGGTCGACCTGCACGCGGACGAGACCCTCGACCCGGGCGCGGGGGACCTGCGCCTGCTCGCCCGTGCCGTGCGGGAGCGTGGCTTCGTGCCGGGCGTCACAGCGAGTCACTGCGTCAGCCTGGGCGCGGTGGAGCCGGACGAGGCGGCTCGTACGGCCAAGGAGGTCGCGGCTGCCGGAATCGGCGTGGTCGCCCTCCCGCTCACGAACCTCTACCTCCAGGGCCGCGACCGGCCGTCGTCCACCCCGCGCGGGCTCACCGCCGTACGCGCGCTGCTGGACGCGGGCGTGAGGGTCGCGGCCGGTGGTGACAACATCAGGGACCCGTTCAACCCCGTGGGCCGGGCGGATCCTCTGGAGACCGCGTCCCTGCTGGTCACGGCCGGCCATCTCGTCCCGGACGAGGCGCTGCACGCGGTCACCGCGGGCGCCCGCACCGTCCTCGGCCTGCCCGCGGCGGGACCGCGTGAGGGCGCAGTCGCCGATCTTCTGGCAGTGCGCGCGCAGACCGTGTCGGAGGCTCTCGGCGCGTCCTGTCCCGAGCGGCTCGTCTTCGCCGGCGGGCGGCTGGTCAGCCGTACGTCGGTGGTCCGCGAAATCTACTGAGGCCGGTCACCGCCCGGTCCTGACGAATGGATACGGCCATGACACTGGCCGGAAACAATCGATGTTCATGCTATCAACATTCCGCACTGTGGCGCTGAAGGGAGCTGATGTGCCGACCATCGCCGAAGAGACGCTCGACGCGACGCTGCGATTCGAGAGCGTCGACAAACACTTCGCCAACGGAACCACCGCCCTGACCGGCCTCGAACTCTCCATCGCCCCAGGTGAGTTCGTTGCCGTCGTCGGCCCCTCGGGCTGCGGCAAGTCCACCCTGCTCCGCCTCGCCTCCGGCCTGGACACCGCTTCCGGCGGCACGGTCCAGGCCCCCACCGACTCGGTCGGCTATGTGTTCCAGGACCCGACCCTGCTGCCCTGGCGCACCGTCCTCGCCAATGTCGAGCTCCACGCCGAACTCACCGGGACCCCGAAGACCGAACGGCGCGAGCGGGCGCTGGACGCCCTTCGGCTGGTGGGCCTGGAGGGCTTCGAGAAGCAGTTGCCGGGGCAGTTGTCCGGAGGCATGCGGATGCGCGTGTCCCTGGCCCGCGCCCTCATGGCCCGGCCCTCGCTGTTCCTCCTCGACGAACCGTTCGGCGCCCTCGACGAGATGACCCGCCTGCGCATGCAGGAGGAACTCCAGCGCATCTACGCCGAGACCGGCTTCGCCGCCCTGTTCATCACCCACTCGGTGACCGAGGCCGTCTTCCTGGCCGGCCGGGTCGTCGTGATGTCGGCGCGCCCCGGGCGGATCACCGCCTCCTTCGACGTCCCCTTCCCCCATCCCCGCCCGGCCGAGCTGCGCTACGACCCCGAGTTCGGCCGGATCGCCGGCGAGGTCTCGGCAGCGCTGCGAGGAGGTCTCCAATGAGCGCCGACATCACCGCCCTGATAGAAGAGGCCGTGCCGGCAACGGGCCCCGTGAAGGCCGAGCCCCGTGCGGGTGGACCTCGGCGCCGGATCCGGCCCGCCGCCCTGCTCGCGCCGCTCGGGTCGCTCGGCGCGGCCATCGGCGTCTGGTTCGCCGTGAGCTATCTGCTGCTCAGCCCCGCCCGGCGCTTCCTCGTCCCGCCCCCGCAGCAGGTGCTGACCGTGTCCTTCCTCGACTGGACCCATCTGCAGCCGATGCTCCAGGCCCTGTGGCTCACGGCGCAGGTCGCGCTCGTCGGGCTGCTCATCGCCTCCGCGCTGGGGGTGACGGCGGCGGTGCTGATGAGCAGGGCCCGCTGGCTGGAGCGCTCCCTGTACCCGTACGCGGTCGTTCTGCAGACCGTGCCGATCCTCGCGATCGTGCCGCTGATCGGCCTCTGGTTCGGCTTCGGCTTCACCAGCCGGGTGGTCGTCTGTGTCCTGATCGCCCTCTTCCCGATGATCGCCAACACCTTGTTCGGCATCCAGTCGGTCGACCGCGCCCACCACGACCTGTTCACCCTCCAGCGGGCGAGCCGCTGCGCCCGGCTGCGCAAGCTCGAACTGCCCGCCGCCCTCCCCTCGGTCTTCACCGGTCTGCGCACCTCCTCCGGCCTGTCCGTGATCGGCGCGATCGTCGGTGACATGTTCTTCAAGCAGGGCGAACCCGGCATCGGGACCCTGCTCGACGTCTACCGCTCCCGGTTGCAGTCCGAGGACCTGTTCGCCGCGATCATCCTCGCCTCGCTCTTCGGCGTCGCGGTCTTCGCCGCTTTCACCCTCGTAGCCCGGCTCGCCGTGGGCTCCTGGCACGCCTCGGCCGACCGGCCGTAGCCCGCTCCCGCCTCTCCCTCCTCCTCACCCGTCCCTCAGGGAGTTCAGTCATGCCCTCTTCCGCCAGACGCGCCGCCATCGCGGGCGTTTCCTCCGCAATCGCCCTGGTATCGGTCACCGCCTGCGGCGGTGGCTCCACGGCCTCCACCGGCTCCGCCGGCAAGCTCCAGGCGGCTCCCGCCGCGCAGAACCTGGCCGGCGTCTGCCCCAAGACGGTCGTCGTCCAGGTCGACTGGGAGCCCGAGGCCGAACACGGCCCCCTCTACAACCTCGTCGGCCCCGGCTACACCGTCGACACCAACAAGAAGCGCATCACCGGACCGCTGGTCATCGGCGGAAAGGACACCGGCGTCGACATCCAGATCCGGGCCGGCGGCTCCGCCATCGGCTACCAGACCGTCCCCTCGCAGATGTACGTCGACAAGAGCATCACCCTCGGCACGGTCACCACCGACGTGGCGATCACGGCGTCCGCCAAGCAGCCGGTCACGGCCGTCGCGGCACTGATGAAGAAGAGCCCGCAGGTCCTGATGTGGGACCCCGCCACCCACCCCGACTGGAAGACGATCGCGGACATCGGAAAGTCGAACGCGAAGGTCGTCTACGTGGACGGCAGCACCTACGCCACCATGCTGGTCGACAAGGGCCTCATCAAGAAGAGCCAGCTGGACGGCAGTTACGACGGCGCGCCCGCCCGCTTCGTGTCCAACCCCGGCATCGCCCAGCAGGGCTTCGCCACCGCCGAGCCGTACATCTACCAGCACGAGGTGTCGGCCTGGAAGAAGCCGATCAAGTACCAGCTGCTCGCGGACGTCGGCTACAACGTCTATCCGGAAGCCCTCTCGGTGCGCAGTGGCGAGCTGAAGTCGCTCAGCCCCTGCCTGAAGAAGCTCGTTCCCGTCCTGCAGCAGTCGGCCGCCGACTACGCGGCCAAGCCGTCGGAGACGGTCAAGCTCATCGCCGACCTGGTGCAGCAGTACAACACCGGCTGGGTCTACTCCGAGGGCACCGGCACCTTCGCCGCGAAGCAGATGGTCAAGCTCGGCATCCTCGGCAACGAGGCCGACGGAAGCGTCGGGAGCTTCGACACGAAGCGCGTCGCCTCCGCCCTGAAGACCTTCACCCCCCTCGTCGAGCAGAGCGGCGCCAAGGTCAAGGCGGGACTGACCGCGCAGGACCTGGCGACCGACGAGTTCATCGACCCCTCGATCGGACTGAAGTGATGAGCACCGGAAACCTGACCGCACTCACCGAACTCGTCGACGACGGACGGGCTCCGGGCATGACGGAACGCCGGCCCACGCCCGGGATCGAGGAGTTCTGCGCCGAGGCCACCGAACTCCTCGGCACCGACGGGGTGATCCGCGACCCGGTAGCACGGGAGAAGGCCTCCTGCGACTGGGCGCACATGTCGCCCATCCTGTCCACGCGACTTCCCGCCGGACACGCCGAGGTCGTCCTGCGCCCCACCTCCCACGAGCAGATCCCGGGCATCCTGGCCCTGGCCCACCGCCACCGCATCCCCCTCACCCCGCGCGGCAAGGGCACCGGCAACTACGGCCAGGCGATCCCCCTGTACGACGGCGCAGTCCTCGACCTCACCGGCTGCGGCCGGATCCTCGATGCCGGCGACGGCTGGATCCGCGCCGAGGCCGGGGCGAAGATGTCCGACCTCGAAGGCCACGCCCGCACCCTCGGCCAGGAGCTGTGGATGTTCCCGTCCACCTTCGGCACCACGGTCGGCGGCTTCCTCTCCGGCGGAAGCGGCGGCACCGGGTCCCTCGTGCACAAGACCAACAGCGACGGTTTCGTGCAGGAGTTGACGGTCGTGCCCTGCACGGCGGACGCCGAGCCCTTCACCGTCCGGGACGCGGAGGCACTGCCCTACATCCACGCCTACGGCACCACCGGGATCATCGCCACCGCGACCGTACGGCTCCAGCGGGCCCGCACCTGGACGGGCCTGTTCGCGGCCTTCGCCGACTGGGCGTCCGCCACCGCCGCGCTGTCGGCGCTCGTACGCCTCGAACCGGCACCGCGCCTGGCCTCACTGGACGAGGCCGGCCTCGTGGGGGTCTACCGGCCCGACCCGGCGCTGGACCCCACGGCCCTGAGTGTGCGCGCGATCATCGAGGAGGAGGCGGTCGACCAGGCACGGGCGATCGTCCGGTCGCACGGCGGCAGTGTCCTCGACATCCGGCCCGCACCGGACGGCCCCGCGCTGATCAGCTCCATGTCGTTCAACCACCCCACCTACCACCTGATGAAGGCCGAGGACGGCTGGTTCCACCTGGAGATCGGCGGCGACGTCCTGCTCGGCGACACCACCGAGATCCGGAAGGTCTTCCCGGACACCCTGCTCCACCTGGAGGGCATGCGCTCCGGCACGGTCGGCATGCTCATGGCCCGCTACCAGGACGAACAGACCGTGTACGCCGGCACAGCCGCCCTGGAAGCCCTGGGCGTCCGCGTGCACAGCCCGCACAACTGGTACGTCGACCGCCGCCTCGACCTCGTACGGGAGACGGCCCGCACCGCCGACCCGCTCGGCCTGCTCAACCCCGGCAAGATTCCCGCCACTTCGCAGGAGACGCCGTGACCTTCACCCGGTTCATCGACCTCAGCGGCCCGGAGATCGAGCGGTTCGGCGAGGACACCGTCGCCGTGCTGCCGGTCGGCGCGATCGAGCAGCACGGGCCCCATCTGCCCGTCGCCACCGACTACTACATGGCCGAAGCCGTCGCCGAGGGAGCTGCCCGGCTCGCGGGGGAGAGCTGCGACATCACGCTGCTGCCGGGCCTCGCCTACACCAAGTCCGACGAACACGCCTGGTCCGCGGGCACGCTGTGGCTCAGCGCCCACACCCTGCTGTCCGTCCTCGACGACCTCGGCCGCTCCCTGGCCGCAGGGCCCATCCGGCGGCTGGCCTTCCTCAACGCGCACGGCGGCAACAGCGCCCTGCTCGGCGTCGCCCTGCGCGAACTGCGCACCCGCCACGGCCTGCGCACCTTCCTCCTGCACGCCTCCCTCCCCGCCGACCAGGGCGGCACGTCCCCGGCCGCGGAGTTCGGCATGGGCGTGCACGGTGGACTCAAGGAAACCGCCGCCATGCTCCACCTCCATCCGGACCTGGTGGACATGACACAGGCGCGCCGCAGCGTCCCCGAACACCTCACCTCGTACGAGCACATCGGCTTCGGCAAGCCGGTCTCCTTCGGCTGGACCAGCGACGACTTCGCCACCGGCAACGGTCTCATCGGCGATCCCACGGGAGCCACGCCCGAACTCGGCCGCAAGCTCGTCGACGCCTCCGTCTCCGCGGCCGCCGCCGCGTTGCGCGAATGCGCGCGCTTCCTGCCCGACCGTCCCTTGACCTCCTAGACCGCTCTTGACTTTCCAGGGATCCCGCCATGACCGACGCCCCGCTGCACACCCCGCTGCGTGACATCACCGCGCATCACATCACCGCCGGCGACACCGTCAAGCTCGCCGTGCTCACCGGACCCCGGGACGGCTCGCCCACCACGGTCGTCTTCGAGGTCTGGGAACCGGGCGGCGCCCAGCCCCTGAACTGGCACCCCGAGTCCGTCGAGACGTTCGTCGTCCTCGCCGGCCACGGACGTGCCGCCAGCGACGAGCACGAGCGCGACCTCGCCCCCGGCGACGTCCTGGTCCTGCCCGTCGGCTCCAAGCACCGCATCGTGAACACGTCCGCCACCGAACGCCTCTACACCCTCACCGTGATGGCCCCCGACGAGGGCTTCGCGGATCTCATCGAGCGTGGACCGGTCACCGCCCTGGACGAGCAGGATCTGGCCGTCCTGCGAGCGGGAACGCCGTGAGCATGGATCTCCTCGCCGCCTTCTGGGCCTACGAACAGGCGCTCGCCGCCAACGACTTGACCGGGCTGGACCACTGGTTCCTCGACGCGCCCGACACCCTGCGCGCCGAGGGCGACAACGTCCTGGTGGGCCACACCGCCATCGCCGACTTCCGTCGGGGGAGGGGCGGGGCTCCCGCTCGGGTGGTCGAGCGGGTGCACGTGGTCCGTCCGGCGGCGGGGGTCGCGGTCGTGACTGCCGAGACACGGCGGCAGGACGGCACGCGCGGGCTCCAGACGCAGGTGTGGCAGCACACCGACGCCGGGTGGCGGATCGCCGCCGCGCACGTGAGTGCCGTAGCCGCGCCTGCAACTGTGGCGGACGACCGCCCCGACCCGGCGGTGTGGCGGGTGGCCGGGCCCCTGGTGGCCTCCACCGGACAGGGCCCGCTGGCGCAGGTCCGCACCGCCGTGAAGGACCTGTTCGCCGTCGCGGGACAGCGGGTGGGCGCGGGCAACCCGGCGTGGCTGGCCGAGGCCCGCACGGAGCCCCAACATGCGGACGCCGTACGGCAGTTGCTCGACGCCGGCGCCGAACTCACCGGCATCGCCCAGACCGACGAACTCGCCTTCAGCCTCGCCGGCACCAACCCGCACTACGGCACCCCTGCCAACCCAGCCGCACCCGGCCGGATCACCGGCGGCTCCAGCAGCGGCCCGGCCGCAGCCGTGGCCCGCGGCTGGGCGGACCTGGGGCTGGCCACCGACACCGCAGGCTCGATCCGCGTGCCCGCCTCCTACTGCGGCCTGTACGGCTGGCGGCCCACCCACGGCGCCACCCCCAACGGCGGCCTGCTGGCGCTGGCGCCCTCCTTCGACACCGCCGGGCTCCTGGCCCGCGACCCCGTCCTGCTGCGGACGGCGGCCGAGGCGCTGCTGACGCCGGGCGACACCACCGTACCGATCACCGATTGCATCGTGGACGAGGAACTGGTGTCGCTCGCCGAACCCGAGGTCCGCGCCTCCTTCGAGGCCGCCTGCCGTGCACTGACCCTGCGTACGGCGCTGCCCCTGGCGCATGCCCGCACCGGAGCCGCCGAACACCTTCAGGAGTGGTTCGCCGCCTTCCGCACCGTCCAGTCCGCTGAAGCCTGGGAGCAGCATGGCGCGTGGATCACCCGTCACCCGGGCGTGCTCGCCCCGGACGTCGCGGCGCGCTTCGAGAACGGACGCCGGGTGAGCGCGGCCGAGCGGGCGCAGGCGGAACAGGTTCTGTCCGACGGGCGGAAGGCGCTGGACGCCGTACTTCCGCCCGGGACCGCCCTGTTGCTGCCCGCCACGAGTGGTCCCGCCCCGCTCGCCGACGCGCCGCCCGAGGAGGTGGAGGCCGTCCGTGCCGCCACCCTCCGCCTGACCTGCCTCGCCTCCCTGGCCGGGCTCCCGGCGGTCGGCGCCCCGCTGCTGCGGGTGCGCTCGCTGCCCGTGGGCCTGTGCGCGCTGGGCGCCCGCGGCACCGACCGAGCCCTGCTGGACTTCATCACCGATTCGAGGAACCCCGCGCATGCCTGAGGCCCACGGCCTGATCGGGCCCAACCCCCGCAACGCCTGGCGGGCGAACGGCAAAACCGTCGTTCTGGCCCGCCCCCACCGCGACCCGCACCCGGTCACCGTCGAGGCACTCCCGCAGACCGTGACCGCCGACCTCGCCGCGACCGCGCTGATCGTCGTCGACATGCAGAACGACTTCTGCTCGCCCGACGGCTGGCTCGCCTCCATCGGCGTGGACGTAACCCCCGCGCGTGCCCCCATCCCCGTCATCGCTGGCCTGCTGCCCCCGCTGCGCGCCGCCGGCGTCCCCGTCATCTGGCTCAACTGGGGCAACCGCCCCGACCGGGCCAACCTCCCGCCCGGCGTTGTGCACGTCTACGACCCGGACGGCACCGGCGGCGGCATCGGCGCCCCGCTCCCGGGCGGCCGGGTACTGGAGCGGGGCAGCCCCTCGGCCGGGATCGTCGCCGAGCTGGAGACCGCTGACGGCGACCTCCACGTCGCCAAGTACCGGATGAGCGGCTTCCAGGACACCGAGCTGGACAGCGTGCTGCGCAACCTGCGGGTCGACACCCTGCTGTTCGCCGGCGTCAACGCCGACCAGTGCGTCCTGGCCACCCTCATGGACGCCGCGAACCTCGGCTACGACGTCGTCATGGTGGAGGACGCGGTGGCCACCACCTCGCCCGCGTACTGCATGGACGCCACCCTCTACAACGTCCGCCAGTGCTTCGGGTTCACCCTCGGCTCCGAGGCCCTGCTGGAGGCCCTGAAGTGAACCTCCTCCAACCCGGACTCGGCCCCCTGGACGGCGACCACTACCTCCCCGCCGACCCGGCCCGCGTGCACTGGGGTCTGCTGCCCAACGCCACCGCGAAACCGGTGCTGACCGTCCGCTCGGGCGAGACCGTCACCTTCGACACCATCAGCCACGAGGGCATCCTCGAAGACCAGGGCCGCGACCCGGCCGCCTTCTTCGGGGCGGCCGGCATCGCTGCGAACGGCCTGCTGCACGACGCCGTCGAACTGGCCGCCTCCGCACGCGAACACCTGCCGCAGACGCACGGCCCGCACGTCGTCACCGGACCCGTGGCACTGCACGGCGCACGGCCCGGCGACGTGCTGGAGGTCGAGGTCCTGACCCTGCTCCGCCGCGCTTCCTACGGGGTGATCAGCAACCGGCACGGCAAGGGGGCCCTGCCCGGCGAATACCCGCAGACACCCCCGGGCGAGCCGGTGAGCCTGGTCGCGACCGTCTCAGACGACGGCCGGGGCCGGCTCCCGGTCGGTGACGGCCGCCAACTCGGCTTCCCCCTCCGCCCCTTCCTCGGCATCATGGGCGTCGCCCCGGCCACCGAATCCCCCGTCCACTCCGTCCCGCCCGGCCCGCACGGCGGGAACATCGATGTCCGCCACCTCGGCACCGGCGCCCGGCTCTTCCTCCCCGTCCAGGTCCCCGAGGCCCTCTTCTACGTCGGCGACCCGCACTTCTCCCAGGGCGACGGCGAAGTCGCCCTCACCGCCTTCGAGGCCCCCCTGCGCGCCACCCTCCGCCTCACCGTCCACACGGACCCGGCCACCCGCTCTCTGGCCGCCCGGCTGCGCGCACCCTTCGCGGAAACGCCGTGCGAGCACATCGTGCTGGGCCTCGACCGTGACCTCGACGAGGCCCTGCGCAACGCCGTACGCGACGCACTCACCCTCCTCACAGACCGGTTCGCCGTGCCCGGCCCCGTCGGCCTGGCCTACCTCAGCGCGGCCGCCGACTTCCACGTCTCCCAGGTGGTGGACATCGTCAAGGGCGTCCACGGCCGCATCGCCAAGGCGGACCTGATGTGCTGAACCGTTTTGGTCCGAGGGCTGACCCGGGCTGAGCAGGGCGAACCAACGGTGGGCAGGCGCTCGCCCAACGGGCCGTGGTGCTCGACGCGGGCGGACTGCGCGCGGCCGCTACGCATGGCCGCGATCGCGTCGCTGGGCACATCCATGAGGGCAGACCGTTGCTACCGGTGAGTTTGGCGCATGAAGTTGAGCGTTGTACTTATTGAGCTCTGTCTTCGGGTATAGCGTGACTCCGAGCGGATGATCAACGTCCGCACGGCCCACGCGCCGGACACACCGGCCCGGCGCCGGCGGAGTCGGGCCCGGCGTACTGACCCGCGTGAGTCTTCGACAGCTTCCTGGGAGCACGGTATGAAGATCTGGATACGGTTGGTCGTCGGGGTTCTGCTGCTCTTCTTCGGCGTGGTGTGGAGCTTGCAGGGATCCGGGGCGGTCGGCGGCAGCGGCATGTCGGGGCAGGCACAGTGGCTGGTGATCGGGGTGTTCGTGGCCGTCGTCGGCGCGATCCTGCTCGTCGGCGGAGTCAGGAAGCTGCGGGCGGGAGAGAGGGCTTGACCGAGAACGCGGACCGCGAGGGCAGGCCGGTCGGGCGACGGGTCATCCTCGGCATCCTCGGACTCGGCGCCATAGCGGTGCCAGCCGGCGGGCGTCTTCAGGACGTGATGGACGGCCTGCTGGCCACCGTGAGCAGCAAGGACCCCACCGGTCTGACCGGGCTGCTACCGGGCGGCGGGGGTTTCCGCTTCTACTCCGTGGCCGACAGCATCCCGCGTCGCTCTTCCGCCGACTACCGGCTCACGGTGAACGGCCTCGTCGACCGCCCGACGACGTACACACTGGAGCACTTGAAGGCCATGCCGCGCACCCGCCTGGTCCGGGACGTCCAGTGCGTCACCGGCTGGCGGGTGCCGCAGACGCCTTTCGCCGGGGTACGGCTGTCCCACCTGCTGGCGACGGCCGGGGTGAAACCGGAGGCCAGAGCCGTGCACTTCACCTGCTTCGACGGGGTGTACACCGAAAGCCTCACCCTGGAGCAGGCGCGGCGCCCCGACATGCTCGTCGCCTACGAGATGCAGGACAGGCCGGTCGCCGCCGCGCACGGCGGTCCCGTACGGCTGTATGCCGCGCCGATGTACTTCTACAAGTCGGCCAAGTGGCTCGCCGGGATCACGGTCACCGACCGGGTCATACCCGGCTACTGGGAGCCGCGCGGCTACGACATCGACGCGTGGGTCGGCAGGTCGAACGGACGCGACGATGACTCGACCGGCTGAACCGTCCGAGCTGATACGGCGCTTCACCGCCGCCGAGCGCTGGATCCACCGCACCACGGCCGCGCTGATGGGCACCGCCCTGGTCACCGCCGCCTTCCTCTATCTGCCCGCACTGGCGGAGCTCATCGGCCGGCGAAGCCTGCTGGTGACCGTGCACGAGTGGGCGGGGGTCACCATGCCCGTCCCGCTGCTGGCCGGGCTGGTTTCCCGGGCCTTCCGCGCCGACCTCGTCCGCCTCAACCGGTTCGGCCCGCACGACCGCGGCTGGCTGCGGGCGACGCTGCGCCGGCGTCCTCACCGGTCGGGGAAGTTCAACGCGGGTCAGAAGCTGTACGCGGCAGTGATCTCCGGAGCCGTGCTGGTGATGATCGGCACCGGCCTCATCATGTGGTTCCCGCGTCTCACCCCGCTGTTCCTGCGCACGGGAGCGACGTTCGTCCACGACTGGCTGGCCCTGCTCATCGGTGCCCTGGTCTGCGGTCATATCTGGATGGCGTCCCAGGATCCCGAAGCGCGCACCGGCCTGCGCACCGGCCTGGTGTCCCGCTCCTGGGCCAGGCGCCATCACCCCCTGTGGGAAGGCGAACAGCCCGGCGGGCACCAGCCCACGCCGGCCGCGCAATCTGTCCGCACAGATGCCGAACACGATGTCGGTCCCCTCGACTGAGAGGGGACACGGTTGCCGGAGCGACCGGCCTGCTGCGGCGGACCGGTCCCGCCCGCTCGACAGAACGGCCCACGCCGAGCAGCGGCGGCAACTCGGCGGCGTCGTCACGGTCGCCGCAGTGGCCGGCGGCACGGCGCATCGCGGTTCCAGAGCGCGTTCATCCGGCCAGCACCTTGTTGAGCACGCAGCCACTCTCGGCATCGACATGGAAATGGTCCAACGAACCGCCGGGACCAAGGGATTCACTCCGCTGCCCAAGCGCTGGACAGTTGAGCGGACCTCGCTGATGTTCCACCGCCGCCTGGCGCGCGACTACGAGACCTTGCCCCCGACAACACGGGATAAAAAACCAATTAAGGGATGAAACATCGGGGGTAAACGACCTCTCAACGCCTTTTCGGCATACGGCGGGTGGCACGGAAGGTGCCTGCCGTGGCGGTCTCGGTCGTGCCGTCGGGGAAGACGACCCGTGCGGTGGTGGCCGGCGGCACGTCGACGGTGATGGTCAGCTCGTCGCCGGTCGTCCGCCACTCGACGGTGATCGTGCCCTGTGGGGACTCGTGCGTGCCCCGGGCCCACGTCAGTGACGGGTGGGGGACGGGCGCGACCTCGAAGGACTCCCAGGCGACCGACCCCGGTGTCTGTCGCAGCCCGAGCGTGTGGGTGTGCAGGAAGCGGATCACGGCGCCCTTGCTGTAATGGTTCAGGGAGTCGTGGGCGTCTCCGTTCTCGTCGATGCCCTCCCAGTCCTCCCAGATGGTCGTCGCGCCGCGGTCGAGCATGTACCGCCAGGACGGTGCGGTGCGCCGGAAGAGCAGCGAAGGAGAGCGCGCGTACGTATGCGGCCTGGGTGTCGGCGGTGGTGTGTCCGTCGGGGGTGAGGAACTCGGTGCGCCAGGCGTCGCGGACGCGCTCGGCGGTCTCGGAGTAGCGGGCTGCGTCCTCGGTGCGGCCCAGCACCCTTGCGACGTCGGCCGGTGGACGTCGAGCGGTACAGGAAGGCCGTGCCGACCTCGCCCTTGTCGGCCATGAACCAGGCGATCGGGTCGGTCTGGACCGGGTCGATGCGGGTGCCGTCGGCCGCCTTCTCCTTCGGCTCGGTCCACTCGCCCCAGTGGAAGGAACCGTCCCAGAGGTACCGCTCGTGCGGCAGTGGCTCGGCCGAGCGCTCGATCCGGGACGGGTGGCGGGCGGTGCGGGCGGTCTGCAGCGCCCATTCGACCCAGCGGACCATCGCCTCCCAGTTCTCGGCGAGGACCTCACGGTCGCCGTAGGACCGGTACAGCTCCCAGGGGACGGCGACGATCGCGTCGCCCCAGCCCGCCGAACCGGTCATCTTGGCGAACTGGTCGTCGAGGTGGTGCTTGATGCGGCGGCCGTCGGGCGAGAAGTTGGCGATCCGGCCGTCGGGCAGCTGGTCGTCGCGGACCGAGCGGAGCCATTTGCGGCTGAAGCCGTGGACGTCGTACAGGCGTGTGGCGGTCGGGGCGAAGACCTGGTAGTCGCCGGTCCAGGCGAGTCGTTCGCGGGTCGGGCAGTCCGTGGGCACGTCGACGGCGTTGCCGCGGAAGCTCCAGTCGGCGATCTCGTGCAGGCGGTTGAGGTCGTCGTCGCTGCACGCGAAGGTGCCGGTGCGGCGCAGGTCGGTGTGGACGACGCACATCGTGATGCTCGCGCGGTCGAGCGCGGCGCCGTCGCGGCGGATGCGCGCGTACCGGAAACCGTGCACGGTGTGGCGTGGCTCGAACGTCTCGCCTCGGCCCGCGGCGACGGCCTCGTCGCGCTGCGGGAAGAGGATCGGCTCCTCGCCGGGACGGGAGGAGTCCAGGTGGGCGGTCGTCAGGTCGCCGTCGACGCCGACGTGTTCGCCGTAGTCGATGACGGTGCGGGTGCCGGCCGGGCCGAGGTCGTCCAGGCTGATCCAGCCGGAGGCGTTCTGACCGAAGTCGGCGATCCAGAGCCCGTCATCCAGCTGTGCGACGGATCGCGGCGGGCGGGATGCGACGACGCGTACGGGAGGCGCGGGTGACCAGTCGATCGCGGGGGCCTCCACCTGGTCGACGAGGACCGGTCGTGCGGCGCCCGGCTCGATGCGGAAGTCGGTGGTCTGCCCGTCCATCAGGTCGGCTCGGGTGATGGCCGACCGGGTGCTCGTCCAGGTCTCGTCGCTGCGCACGACCTGGCGCGAACCGTCCTCGTACACGATGTGCAGTTCGGCGCGTGCGCCGAGCACCGTCCCCCAGCCGGCCGGCAGACGGAACGCGCCGAACTGGCCCCGGTACCAGCCGTCGGAGAGGACGATCTCGAGCAGGTTGTCGCCCGCCTCGACGGCGGCCGTGACGTCCGATGCCTGGGCGTGGAGCGTGCGGTCGTAGGAGGTGGACCCGGGCGACAGTTCGGCGGTGCCGACCCGCTCGCCGTTCACGTATGCCTCGTACACGCCGAGCGCCGTCGCGTACAGTCGCGCCGAGCGCACCCCGGCCCGCGCCTCGAACCACGTCGTCAGAATGTGGGCCGGGCGCTTGCCGTAGCCGGGATCGACGGATTCGGCCGGTGTTATCCAGCGCGCCTGCCAGTCCTCGTCGAGGAGGCCGACCTCGAAGGTGCTCCACTCCGACCACGGCGACGGGCCCTCGGCATACCCGGCCCTGACCCGCCAGGCCACCTGCCGGCCGCTGCGCAGCGCCGCCCAGGGCCAGGGGAGGAACCGGTACAGGCCGGGCGCGATCTGCACCACGGGCTGCGCCTCGCCGTCGACGGCGCATTCCAGTTCGTATCCCGCGAGGTGTGCGGCGTCTGACGGTGGCTTCCACGACAGGCGGGGTGTTGGGCCCGACACGGTGAACTGGTCACCGCCGTAATCGATGCGCAGGTCATAGGGTGCGTTCTTCATGCTCCGCTTTCTCGGAAGTTCGATGAGCCCTGTTGTTTCCCACGGCGTTGTCCCCTCGCGCGTAGGGCGAGGGCCTGCGGCGGTGTGGTCGACTGGCGCAGGCTGTCGTCCCGTGCCGACGCGTCCCGCTACCGGACCGACTTGACCCTGAATTTGATGATCAGGCCGCCGACCAGGGCGAGGACCGCGCCGATCAGGTAGAGCTGTGTGTAGTTCTTGTCGCCGCCGTTCGTGACGCCGATGGTGATGATGAGCGGGGCGATCAGCGGGGCGATGGCGCTGGGGATCTTCTGCGCGAAGGCGACGACCGCGAGGTAGCGGCCGGCCTGGGCCCGGTCAGGGAGGACGGCGAAGACGATCGCCTGGTCGACGGCGGCGAACACCGCGATGGCGAGCTGCATCTGTGCGGCGCCGACGACGAGTTGGGGCATCGAGTGGGCGAACGCCTCGGTGACGGCCCCGGCGACGAAGACGGCGGAGCCGATCAGGGTGAACAGCTTGCGCCGGCCGAGCTTGTCGGAGAGGAAGCCGCCTCCGATGGCGCCGCCCGCCGCCGCCAGCACGCCGACGGTCCCGATCGTCGCCACGACGCCGGCGACCTCCTTGACGGGCAGGTCGAGCCGCTGGGCGTAGAAGAAGGTGCCGAAGGTGGTGTTGAAGTACAGACCCATGAAGAAGACGAAGCGGCCGAGCCAGTTCCAACCGAAGTCGGGGTACTTCCGAGGATTGAACCCGTAGCTGGAGACCAGGCCCTTGAGGGTCACCTCGCTGGTGTGGACGAGTTCACGGGAGTCCCCTTCCGGCTTGAAGACGGGGGACAGCAGCAGCAAGGCGGCACCGAGAACGCCCGGGACCAGGAACACCAGGAGGGTGCTGGAAGCCACCGCGTACGCGACGCCGATGCCGACAACCGGTGCGACCTGGCTCGTGACGCTGGTCAGTGCCGAGACGCGGCCGCGTTGCTCTTCGGGCACGCGATCGGCCTGGACGTTCTGGATGGCCTGCCCGGCCGTGGACCAGCCGACCATGCCGACGACCCACGCCAGGCCCACCAGGAAGACGCTGGGTGCGGCGGCGATCCCGAAGAGCGCGACGACTCCGAGGACCGTCCCGGCGATCATGAACGGTGTCCGGCGGCCGAGACGGGAGCGCGTCCGGTCGCTCCAGAAGCCGATCAGAGGGCTGAGGATCAGGTAGACGAGCTGGGCGGCCCCGGTGGCGTATCCGAGCAGCTCCTCGTGTCCGGGGGCGAGGTCGGAGATCCGCACGGCCAGTGAGTAGGACAGCGGGACCATCAGTGCCAGCGAGGCCCCGAAGTTGGCGATCATCATCCAGGTGAGGTAGGCGGCGCCGATCCTCTCCAGCGGCGGGGCCTCGATCTCGGGGGCGGACTTCTCGGCCGGCGCCACACCGCCGCTCGTTTCCGACCCTGTCGGCTCCTCACCATCACTCCTCGCTGCCTCGGTCGGCGGGAGCCCGGCCACGCGGATGTCGCGATCGTTCTGAGGCATGAGGACTCCTTCGTCTCATGAGTGTCAGGTGGCGCGGCAGTTGGTGGGGGACGGCACAGGGGTTCGTGGAGGAACGGGTGGGGCTGCGTAGGGAGCAGCGCGTCACCAGGCCCGCTTGCCGATCGACTGCAACTGCGTTCGGGCATTACTGGACCGACCAGCCCCCGTCGGACGGTAGGACGGCGCCGTTGATGTTGATGCCGTCGTCGCTGAGGAGAAAGGTGATGGAGGCCGCCAGTTGCTCGGCGGTGGCCAGGCTCGGAATCGCCTGCTGGAAGGGGGCGAGACGGGCCGAACCCGTCTGCGACAACGGCGCGGGCAGCGGGATGCCGGTCGCCACGCCGCCGGGCGTGACCGCGTTGACTCGGATGCCGTGCGGGCCGTACATGAAGGCGGCGGACCGGGTCAGGCCGATGACACCGTGTTTGGAGACGGTGTACGCGGTGCCGGAGGAGTTGCCGCGCAGCGACGCTTCCGAGGCGACGTTGACGATCGAGCCCGTGCCTTCGGCCATCATGACCGGCAGGACCGCGCGGGACAGTTTGAAGCCGCCGGTGAGGTTGATGCCGATGACGCGGTCCCAGATCTCGTCGGAGGTCTCATGGACCGGCGAGAAGTCGTCGTTCACTCCGGCCACGTTCGCGAGGGCGTCGATGCGGCCGTCGGCCGCGTCGACGATCCGGTCGATGTCGTCCTGCACGGTGATGTCGCCGACGGCGGCGGCGATCGCGCCGTCGGGGAGGGACTGAGCGAAGTCTTCGAGGCGCCTGGCCGAGACGTCCACCGCGATCACGTGTCCGCCTTCCCGCGCGATGCGCGAGGTGGTCGCCCGGCCGATGCCGGAGGCCGCGCCGGTGACGATGACTGTCCTGCCGTCGAACCGTCCGTGCGTGATGCGCTCGGTCCACGGGCCCGGGTCGCTCTCCTCGGCGGGCATGACGCCGTCGTTGGCCTGCAGCACCAGTTCGTCGACGACCGACTGGGGCAGGTGCCCTTGGCTGACGGCGACAAGCTGCTGGAGTGGGAGCGTGCGGACGGGGGCGAGCATCTCCTGGGGAACCCCGGCCCGGTCCAGCAGCCCCTTGATGAGCGGTGCGCCTTAGGGGTGGGTCAGCCATGCGTCGATGGTGCTGTGGGCGGTGAGCGTGGGAGGGGTAGAGGGAGGGGTGGTGGGCATGGGGTGCGGCCCTTCTCAGTTGCTTGGGCGAGATGCCGATGGAACGTTTCAACAACCCGGCTCGGAGGCTCGCGGCCGATCAGGAGGTGCGGGGAGAAGCGTCAGTCGTCCGCGGCCTGACCGGGCTTGCGCCCGCCGAGGCCGTGCCAGCGCCGACGAAGAGCGAACGCGGCCGTCTTCGGCTTGCGGTCGCGGGTGAAGACGCCCTTCTTGTTGCCGTCGACGCGGTGGATGCCGGCGGAGGTCTGGAAGTCGGCGAAGTTCCAGACGTGTTCGCCGACGAACTCGGGGATGCGGTCGAACACGCGGTGGTACGTGGCGAGGAAGTCACTCTGGTACTCCTCGCTCCACGGGGTGTCCCAGATGGAGTGCAGGCCGGGCTGGGTGTCGGCGCCGTACTCGGACATCATGACCGGCTTGCCGAAGCGCGCGGCCCAGCCGCGGAGGTCCTGCTCCAGGGCCCGCTCGGCGGTGGCGAGGTCGCCGGTGAAGAGGTACCAGCCGTAGTAGCGGTTGATGCTCAGTACGTCGAACAGGTCGCCGATCCGGTCGTTCTGCGGCGTGGCGAACATGACCGCGGCGTAGGTGAGGGGACGGGTCGGGTCGAGCTTGCGGGCCAGTTCGACCAGCGGCTCGAAGTACTCGCGCGCACCGTCCTCGTTGGAGGCCGGCTCGTTGGCGAGACACCACATCACCACGCTCGGGTGGTTCTTGTCCCGCTCGATCAGCTCCCGCAGGTGCTCGGCGTGGACGTCGCGGGTTGCCCCGCCGAAGTTCTCCGGGGCGAACGTCGGTGTCGGGGCCTGTCCGGTGAGGCCGCCCATGACGCCCAGGTTGAGGCCGACGGCGGCGGTCTCGTCGATGACGACGATGCCGTGCCGGTCGGCGAAGTCGAGCACCTCCTCCGCGTACGGGTAGTGCGAGGTGCGGAAGGAGTTGGCGCCGGTCCACCGAAGGAGCTGGAAGTCGTGCACGAGGTAGGCGTCGTCGTGGCCCTTGCCTCGCACGGCGGTGTCCTCGTGCTTGCCGAAACCGGTGAAGTAGAACGGTTCGCCGTTGATGAGGAACTCGGTGCCCCGCACCTCCACGGTGCGGACGCCGAAGGGCTGGGTGTAGCTGTCGACGAGTTCTTCCGCACCGGCCCCGCCCTCGGCGACCAGCTCCACCACCAGGTCGTACAGGTAGGCGGCGCCGGGCTGCCAGAGGGTGACGTCCTCGATTCGGAGGACGCCCTCGGGTCCGTGTGCCTGTGCCACCGTCCGGCCCGCCTCGTCGAGCGCGCGCACCCGGACGGCTGTCGCGTCGGCGGCCTGGCCGGCGGTCTCCACGCGATACTCGACGATGCCGGCGGCGCCGTCCCGTCCGGTGACGACCGTGACATCCTCGACGTAGGTCAGCGGCGTGCTGCACAGGCGGACCGGGCGCGCGATGCCCGCGTAGTTGTAGAAGTCGTGCAGATAGGACTGGCGTTCGCGGCCGTCCGGGCCGGTGGTAACGGTGCCCGGCGGGATCGTCTCGTTCGTCAGCCGGTTGTCGACGCCGACCGTCAGCCTGAACTCGCCGCCGGGGCGGACGATCCCGGTCAGGTCCGCCTCGAACGGGGTGTAGCCACCGGTGTGTTCGGCCACCAGCCGGTCGTCCACGTAGACCTGCGCGGCGTGGGTGACGGAGCCAAAGTGCAGGCCCACCCGCTCGTCCGCCCAGCCGCGCGGCACCCGCACATCGCGCTGGTACCAGGCGACGCCGACGTGGTCACGGATCTCCGCGTCCACGAACAGGTCGTTGTAGCTGGCGGGGACGGGGGCTTCAAGGGGCGAGGTGAGCCGTGACGTCCACGGAGTGGAGCCGGCGCGGGTGTCGAGGGCGAACCGCCACAGGCCGTCAAGGCTGACGAGGTCGCGGGTGGGGGTCGTACGGGGCGAGAGCATGGGGATCCTACGCGTCGTTGTGGGGCAGGGGCCCGAGGAGGACGGGGGAGGGGAGGGGCGTGGCGGATCAGGCCGTTTCACCGGCGTCGGCGAGGAGCGTGCTCCCGGTCATGAAGGCCGAGAGGTCGCTCGCGCAGAACAGCACCACCCGGGCGATGTCGTCGGGTACGCCGAGCCGGCCGAGCAGGCTCGGCTGCATCACGGACATGATCGCCTCGGAGTCCATCGGGACCCCGGCAGCGACGGCTGCCGCCATGTTCCCCTCGGTCGGCACGTACGTCGGTGCGACGCCCAGGACCCGGATACCGAACGGGGCGAACTCCAGGGCGAGTTGCCGGGTGATGCCGCGCGCCGCGTGCTTGGAGCCGACGTACGCGGCGAGCCCGGGGGCCGTCCCCCGAAACCCTGCCGTGGAGACGACGTTGACGATGACGCCGCCCCTCCCGGCCGCGCTCATCCGGCGCGCGGCCTCCCGGGAACCGAGGAAGACACCGCGCGTGTTCACGGCGAACACCTCGTTCCAGGTCTTCTCGGACATCTCCAGCGCGGGAACGCTGGGAAAGATACCGGCGTTGTTGACCCAGATGTCGAGCCCGCCGAGCTCCCGGACCGCGAGGTCGGCGGCCGCTACGACACTGTTGCCGTCGGTGACGTCGAGATGGGCGGCCAACGCGCGGCCCGAACCGAGGGCGTTGAGGTCCTTGGCGGCAGCGCCGGCGAGTTCGTCCTCGATGTCGGCGACCAGCACGTCCGCGCCTGCTTCGGCCAGGCGCTCGGCGATGGCCCGGCCCAGTCCGCGGCCCGCGCCGGTCACGACGGCACGCCGCCCGGACAGCGAGACCAGTTCGGCCAGGGAGCGGGACGAGACGTCGGGTACGGATACCTGCACGATGTGTCCTTCCGGTGGCGGTGCGGTCAGTTGCCCGCGCGGCGGGCGGTCTCGCCCAGCCAGGCGAGGCTGGGCTTGGGGCGGCGCTCGAAGGTCTCGCGGTCTACCTCGACCAGGCCGAACGTCGGCTCCCAGTGGCCCCACTCGTAGTTGTCGAGGAGGCTCCAGTGCAGGTAGCCGCGTACATCGACGCCGTCGCCGTCGGCGATCGCCGCTTCGAGGTGCTTCAGGGCCTCGCCGGTGTAGGCGATCCGGCGGGCGTCGTCACGGGTGGCGATGCCGTTCTCGGTGACCAGGATCGGCATGCCGCCGGTGACCTCGGCGGTGTGCCGCACGGCGATGCTCAGGGCGTCGGGCCGGTAGGCGGTTCCGACGAGCGTGTTGTCCGGGTGCTGCGGGTGGGGCTCGATGCCGTCCGGGCCGACCCACTGGCTGGAGTACGACTGCACACCGACGAAGTCGTCGTCGCGCGCCCCCTCCAGGTAGAGGTCCTCCCAGATGTACTCCAACTCCCGCTTCTTCTCCTCGGCCCCCGGGCGGGAGACGAAGGCGCGGTTGGCGACCGTCCAGCCGACCTTGGCTCCGGTGCGCTCGCGCAGAAGGTCCCGGACGGCGTGGTGCGCCTCGACCAGCCGTTCGCCGATCTTCACATCGGGGGCCGGCAGCGGCGGTCGGGGGCCCTCGTTGTCGAGGGTGGGGCTCTGCCACTCCCCGGCCGCCTGCTGGTTCTGCATGGCCTGGGCCATGCCGATCATGATGGCCAGCATGTTCGGCTCGTTCATGGTGACGACCCACTCGACGCCGTCGAGGATCGGGATGACCGCTTCGGCGTAGGCCCGGAACCGCTCCACGGCGCGGTCACCGAGCCAGCCGCCCTCCTGGGCGAACCAGAGCGGGCTGGTGAAGTGGTGCAGGGTCACGACCGGTGTCAGGCCGAGCTCGAAGGCCGTGTCGATCATCCGCCGGTAGTGGGCGAGTTCGGCCCGCGAGATCATCCCGGGGACCGGCTCGATCCGTGCCCATTCGATACCGAAGCGATAGGCGTTGAGTCCGGCGTCCGCGAGCAGTCGCATGTCCTCGCGGTACCGGTGGTAGCTGTCGCAGGCGTCACCACTGCGCTCCATGCCCGGCATGCGTCCCTCGCTCGCCCAGAAGTCGCTGTTGAGGTTGTTGCCCTCGATCTGGTGCGGCGCGGTGGAGGCTCCCCAGAGGAACCCGGGAGGGAATTCGGTCATCATCGACTGCTTTCCTGAGTGTCGGTGGTACGGGCCTGACGGCGCTTGCGCCATGGACTGGCCGTTCGGGCGCGGTGGGCAACGGCGTCAGTGCGGAGGGGCGTTCAGGCTCGAAGGCAGTTCTCGTGCCGGGCCGGTTCCGCGGACGTCGAGCTGGAATCGGACGCTCACGCGGTGGCTGACGTGCCGGGCGACGGCGGCCCGTTGCCGGAGGGCGACGAACGAGTCGCGTACGTGTGCCTGTGTGGCCGGGGCGAGTGCGAAGAAGGGTCCGTCGCAGACGATGAGCCGCGGCCGGGGCGCGAGCACGGTCGAGGGGGTGGGCGGTGAGTGCTCATGGGTGGGTTCCTTCGCGGGGGATGAGCCGGGTGGGCCGCGAGCTTCGTCAGTTCGCCAGTGCGCGGCCCCACACCAACCCTTACCGTGTGGTTGGTTTTCGTCGGGACGGTAGACCGGGATCGCAAGAGCGGGAAGGATGCCGTTCGGCTTCGTGATCAGAACGTTATGTGGTGGCGTCTCGGTCAGCGAGAAAGCGAGCGCACTGTGAACAGAGCAGGAGCCGGCGGCCCGTATGCCAAGGCGGCAGCCCATGTGAGCCTGCTGCGCCGCTGCGGCAACAAGACGGCTTCCTCTCCGTGGTGCGCGCTGAGCGGGACGGCGAGGAGTGGCAGGCATGGGCGAGTTCGCGCACGCCGACTTCGTCCAGCACCACGACGTCGACCCCGAAGACGCGGTGCTTCTCCATCAGGCCGTGCTCAACGGCCCTCAGTCGCAGCGGCTGCGGGAACAGGCCTCGGCGTCGTCGGGTCCATCCGCGTGTTCCCGAGCTGGTCTTTCCGGCGAACCAAAACAGGGGTGTCGGCCGGGCCCCCTGACGGGTTCCGCGCTCACAACCCCCACTCCCGCACAGCACTTCAGCAGTGGGTAAGCCCGGGGACCGCCTGTCGGCGCATGGTGGACCTGGCGGCGGCCATCGGAGTCGGCCACGGTGCCCGGAGGGGATCATGGCCTCCCGGCTGGTGCTGGAGCCCGAGTTGACGCCGTCGGCCGTCGCGTCGGCGGCCGGTGTCGATCTCGCGGTGATGGATCGCGGTCAGCGGCGCGGTGCGGAGGCCTCCGGTTCGGACGAGTTTGAGCGCTGGGCCATCGCGCTGCGCCACGGCTTCGCCGTAGGGGCGCACAACGCCGCTCTGGTCAGCGTCGGTTCACTGCTCGTCGAGGCCCGCCGTCAGCCCGTGTGGGGCGGCGGGTCGAAGCGGCGCACGGTGAATTCGGAACGGCACCGCTGCTCCTGCGAGGAGCACGAGCGGATCGTCCCCCTGTCCGTCAGCGCGACCCGTGGGCAGCCCACGAGGTCGTACGGAAGCGCCTGCTCAGTGTGCGGCGCGCGTTGCTCGGCAATCCCCACTGACCGGTCGGTGTCTCACGGGCGCCGCGGCGCCGAGTTGGGCGACAGTACGCTCACTCGTCGGTGCGGTCGTGGTCGAAGAGCAGGCGTACGAAGTCGGTGACGGGCCCGACGATGTCGAGGTCCTGGTCGAGTACCCACTGCAACTGGAGCCCGTTGAGTACGGCGTGGAAGAGTACCGCCGCGCTCTCGGGACTGACCCCTTCGCGCAGCCTGCTGCGGGCGGCCTCGTCGTGGAATCCCTCGGCGAACTGGGTGCGCCCGCGCTCGTAGCGTTCGACGAAGTAGGCGTGTGCGGGATGGTCCTGCCGTGAGGCCGCGGCGGCGAGCTCGATCCACAGGCGCATCAGCTCGGGCGCTTTCTGGTGATGGCGGATGAGCTCACCGAGGTAGGGGACGAGCTGATCCAGGCTCTCCACCTCTTCCAGGCCCTGCTGCCATTCCTCCGCGTCGCGTTCGGCGAGCACCTCGGCGAGGAGTTCGTCCTTGTTGCGGAAGTGGTGCAGGAGGCCGGCATGGGTGATGCCGGCTCGCTCCGCGATGTCGCGCAGGGAGGCTTTGGCGTAGCCGTTCTCGGCGAAGCTGTCGCGTGCCGCCCGTACGATCTCCGCCTTGCGGGCCGGTGTCTTGGCGTACGGCCCACGCGCTTTGGCCTGGCCCACGGTGCGCTCACTCTCCTCGACGAAGCCGGTCCGGGACGGTCCTGCGCAGCAGTTAAGCCATTAAAACTTACCATACGGTTGGGATTCGCGCATTCGCTCCGCTCCGGTCGTGGGGCGGTCAAAAGATAACGCTCTGGTTACGAAGGTCGATCGTACTCTTCCCGTGCCCGCCGCACAGGCCTAGCGTCCGACCGAAAACCAACCACATGGTAAGGGTTGGCGTGATCGCGCCTCCAGAGCCGCCAGAGGAGGCGGACGCGCCCATGGACAACGGCGCCGACGCACCGCCGGACCGGTAGACGCGCGACCCCAACAGCCGTACGGCGCACACCACTTCAGCTCCACCCTTGGCCATCGGGCGATGGCGCAGGCCTCGTCAGACGTCGGTTCCCGGACGAAGGAATCCACCCCATGCGCATACGACACCCGCACCCGCGATCGCACTCCCGAGCCCTGGCCGCCGTGGGCGTCGCAGCTGTGCTGCTCGCATCGTCAGCGTGCGACAGCGAGTCGACAGGAGCTTCCTCGTCCTCGGGGAAGACGCTCGCGCTCTCGATCTTCGGCACGCCCAACTCGTTCGACCCGACCCAACTCCTCGAAGGCCAGCAGATGTACGTCTGGGACTCGGTCTACGACACGCTGCTGATCCAGGACAACAGCGGCAAGCTGCAGCCCGGCGCCGCGCAGAGCTGGCAATACTCCAGCGACGCACGGACGTTGACGCTGAAACTGCGCACCGGCATGAAGTTCAGCTCCGGCACACCGGTCGACGCGGCCGCCGTGAAGGCGACGCTGGAGTGGATCCGGTCGACGCCCGGACCGAACCAAGGCGTGCTCGCCTCGGTCGCCTCCGTCGAGGCGACCGACGCCGACACCGTCGTCATCAGGCTGAAGCGGCCGGACGGTTCACTCCTGACGTCGCTGTCGACGGCCGCGGGAGTTATCGGCGACCCGGAGACGATGACGTCCAAGAGCGCCGCGCTGAACCCGGTCGGCTCGGGTCCCTACACCCTCGACAGGGCCGCGACGGTCAACGGCTCGGTGTACGTGCTCAAGCGGCGCGACGGCTACTGGAACAAGGAGGCATACCCGTTCGCGGAGATCAAGATCCGTGTGATCTCCGACCAGACGGCGTCCGCCAACGCGCTGAAGGCCGGTGAGACAAACGCCGGCACCGTCGATGTCACGCAGGTCGGTTCCTTCAGGTCGGCGGGCTTCGAGACCAAGCACGTCCAGGCGACGGCGGTGGCGACCCTGGTGCTGGCCGACCGTGCGGGGAGCGTGCTCAAACCGCTGGGTGACGTGCGCGTCCGCAAGGCGATCAACATGGCCTTCGACCGCGCGAAGATGGTGAAGCAGCTGCTGAGGGGCTCGGGGCAGGCGACCGAGCAGATCTTCAACCCCAAGGGGCCGGGCCACGACTCCGCGCTGGACGGGACGTACGCCTACGATCCCGCGGCCGCCAAGAAGTTGCTGGGCGAGGCCGGTTACCCGAACGGCTTTTCCGTGACCATGCCGAGTCTCGTCTTCACCAAGCCCTTCGAGCCGACGTTCACCCAGGCGCTCGCCGACATCGGGATCAAGGTGAAGTGGCAGCCGGTGCCACCTCAGCAGAGCGTCTCCGCGCTCGCCTCCAGGAAGTACCCGATGTTCCTGATCGTCGACGGGCTGAACACCACCCCGGTCGAGGCGCGCAACTTCTACAGCCCCACCGGCTACCGCAACGTGTTCAACTCCACGGACCCCGAACTGACCAAGTTGCTGGACCGGGCGAACCGGGAACTGGACCCCGCCAAGGCGGCGGACGTCTATCAGGAGATCGACAAGTTCGGCGTCGAGAACGCCTGGTACGGCCCGGTGTTCTACATCGGCAGCGACTGGGCGACCAAGAAGGGGATCACCTACCTCGGCGACGGCTCCTCGACGCTCGCCACCGTCCGCCAGTTCGGCACCACCGACTAGGGTCGCGAAAGAGCCGCATCATGATCCTCTACGTGTTGCGTCGCCTCGGAGCGGGCCTGGTGCTCGCCGTCCTGGTGACCATGATCACGTTCCTGCTGCTGAGCACCTCCTTCGACGACGTCGCCAGCAGCATCGTCGGCAGTGGTGCGACATCCGCGCGCGTCCACGCCCAGAAGGCCCAACTCGGCATCGATCGACCGCTGTTGACCCAGTACCTGGACTGGCTGTCCCACGCGGTCCGCGGCGACCTCGGCCTGTCGTATTTCACCAGCGAGCCCGTCCGGTCGGCCATCGCGGCCCGCCTCGGAGTCACGCTGTCGATCGTGATCGCGGCCCTGCTCGTGACCGTGGTGATCAGCGTGGTGCTCGGCGTCCTGGCCGCCACCCGCGGCGGCGCCGTCGACCGGATCGCCCAGGGCGTGGCGATGGCCGGCTATCTCGTGCCGAACCTGCTGACAGCGATCGCCCTCGTCTACGTCCTGGCCATCAAGCTGCACTGGCTCCCGGCCACCGGCTACACCCCGCTGTCGGAGAACCCGGCCCGCTGGCTCTCGACGATCGCCATCCCGGTGGCCGCCCTGATGATGAGCGGCGTCGCCAGCCTGACCTCCCAGATCCGGGGCGCGATGATCGGCGAACTGCGCAAGGACCACGTCCGCACTCTGCGCACACGCGGGATACCGGCCCGGTCGATCGTGCTGCGCCACGCCCTGCGGGGTGCGGCCGGTCCGGCGCTCACCGTGCTGTCGCTGGAGTTCATCCAGATGCTCGGCGGCGCCCTCATCATCGAGCAGGTCTTCGCGCTGCCGGGCTTCGGCCAGTACGCCTTGAACGCCTCCCTGCAGGGCGACATCCCGATCATCATGGGCATCAGCCTGTTCGGTGTGCTGCTCGTCGTGGGCGTCAACCTCGTCGTCGATCTCGTGGGCGGCTGGCTCAACCCGAAGGCGAGGATCCTGAGTTGACCACCGAACGCCGTCCCGCCGTGCCCGGTCGCAGGTCTGCGCTGCGCAACCTCGCAAGGGATCCGCAGGCCGTCCTCGGCGCGAGCCTCCTGCTGATCGTGATCCTCCTCGGCCTGCTCTCCCCACTGCTCACCGAGCACGGCTCCAACCAGGCCTCGCTCGACGCGGTCAACGCCCCTGTCGGAACCCACGGTTACCTGCTGGGCGGCGACAAGAGCGGCCGCGACATTCTCGCCCGGCTGCTGGCCTCCATCAACACCAGCGTGGTCTCCGCCCTCATCGGCGCGAGCATCGCCCTGGCCATCGGCGTCACCTTCGGGCTCGTCGGCGGCTACTTCGGCCGCCGGGTCCGGGGCGTCACCGAATGGGTCTTCAGCCTCGTCATGACCTTCCCGGGGCTGCTCCTGCTGATCGTTCTGCTGCCGGTGACCGGCGGCGACTACCGCGCGACGATGCTGATCTTCGGCGTACTGCTCTCGCCCGGGATCTACCGCCTCGTACGCAACCTCGTCCTCGGGGTGAAGAACGAACTGTACGTCGACGCCGCCCGGGTCTCGGGCCTGCCCGATCGGCGGATCCTACGGCGACATGTGCTCTCAGTGGTACGGGGACCGGTCGTCATCGCCACCGCGTTCCTCGCCGGTTCCTCCATCGCCGTCCAGTCGGGCCTCGCCTTCCTCGGCGTCGGCTCCAGCTCGGTCCCCAGTTTCGGCGCGATGATCTCCGAGGGCTTCACCAACCTCTACGAGGAACCCCTGCAGTTCCTCTGGCCGAGCCTGCTGCTCGGGATCATCACCGCCTCGCTGGTACTGCTCGGCAACTCGCTGCGGGACGCCCTGGAGGGCGGTCGGCCCGAACCAGCCCGGATCGCCGCCCCTGAGCGGCGGCCGGCGCCCGCGCCGACCGCCGCCTCGGCGGACCTTTCGGGGCTGCTCGTCGTCGAGGACCTCGCCATCGCGTACCCGACACCGTCGGGCGAGCTGAAGGAGGTCGTCAGCGGCGTCACTCTCGGCCTGGCGGCGGGGCAGACCCTCGGTCTCGTCGGCGAGTCGGGATCCGGCAAGACCCAGACCGTCTTCGCCGCGCTCGGAGTGCTGCCGTCGGAGGCGGTCGTCACGCGTGGCTCGATCCGCTTCGACGGACGCGAACTCCTCGGCCTGAGCGAAGGCCAACTGCGCGGCGTGCGCGGGACGTCGATCGCCTACGTGCCGCAGGAGCCCATGTCCAACCTCGACCCCAACTTCACCGTGGGGGCACAGCTCGTCGAGGGCCTGCGCGCGGCCTCCCCGATGCCAAGGCGTCAGGCGCGCGAGCGCGTCCTCGACCTGCTGGACCGGGTCGGCATCCCGGACCCGCAGCGCACCTTCGCCTCCTACCCGCACCAGATCTCCGGCGGCATGGCCCAGCGCGCGCTCATCGCCGGCGCGGTCGCCAGCCGCCCGGCGCTGCTCATCGCCGACGAGCCCACGACCGCGCTCGACGTCACCGTGCAGGCGGAGATCCTCGACCTGCTGCGCGACCTGCAGAAGGAACTGAACATGGCGGTGCTCCTGGTGACCCACAACTTCGGCGTGGTCGCCGACATCTGCGACCGTGTCGCCGTCATGCGGCAGGGCCGGATCGTCGAGACCGGCGACGCGCTCGACATCTTCCGTACACCACGGCACGCCTACACCCGGATGCTGCTGGATTCCCTCCTCGACGAGCACACCCTGCGCACGGACCGGCCGACCACGGAGCCTCTCGGGACGAACACACTCGAGACGGAGGCGCGATGACGAAGGCCCTGCTCGAGGTCAGCGACCTGCGCGTGGCCTACCCCGGACGGGGGTTCCGCGCCCGCCCGCACGAGGTGCTGCACGGGGTGTCCCTGGCGGTGGAGGAGGGCGAGACGCTCGGGGTCGTCGGCGAGTCCGGGTCCGGCAAGACGACCATCGGCCGGGCGGTACTCGGTCTGGTGCAGCCCACCGGCGGGCGCATCGGCTTTCTCGGCCAGGACATCACCCACTGCACGGCGAAGGAGCGCCGGGCCCTCGCGCGCTACATCCAGGTCGTCTTCCAGGACCCCTACTCCTCGCTCAACCCGTCCCTGACCATCGGCGACATCCTCAGCGAACCCCTCGTGGTGCAGGGCGCGACGCCACGCAGTGCCCGAGCGCGCGTGCACGAGCTGCTGGATCAGGTGGGGCTGCCGGCGGACGCCTTCGCGCGGCTGCCGCGCGAGTTCAGCGGCGGCCAACGGCAACGCGTCGCGATCGCCCGGGCCCTGGCCCCGGGGCCGAAGCTGATCGTCTGTGACGAGCCGGTCTCCGCACTCGACCTGTCCACGCAGGCCCGCGTGCTGGACCTCTTCGTCGACATCCAGCGGCGCACCGGTGTCGCGTATCTCTTCGTCTCCCACGACCTTGCGGTCATCCGGCACGTGAGCCACTGCGTGAGCGTGGTGCGCGGCGGCGACATCGTCGAGACCGGCCCGGCCGGCCGCGTCACCTCCACCCCCGAACACCCCTACACACAGCGCCTGTTGCTCGCCGCGCCGGTCGCGGACCCGGTCGAGCAGCGGAAACGGCGTGCGGAGCGGCAACGTCTGGCAGCCGCTCCTCCGACCGCCGATGTCCGACCCAATCCGCCCATCGAACAAACGAGCTGACGATAACTCAACTCGTCGCGGATCGTGCTGCAGTTCGCCGCGTACTACGGCTTCACCCAGGGGGAGGCCCTTGCCGACGCTGTCGAGACGGCGTGGGCTACCAGGCCGGAGTGAGCCGTCCGCGAGAAACATGAGCCCATGCTCACGTCAATCGTGAATTGTCGACGAGATCATCGCCCAGGCACAGGGCCAGCCCTACAGCATCCCCGACCGGTCACCTCGGAAGGACTCTGCTCCCTGCTCACGGAGGCCCTCAAGGGATCCCTCGCACCCTGACCGGTACCAGACGCGCCTTCGGGATCTCACAAGTACTTGCCACACGTCGTCACGTCAGCAGACTGTAATGATCAAGTTGGTGGCCGCCGTCCGGCGACGTCCCGATGTGACGCACATCAAGTAGGCCGAGTACGTCGAGAAGTCGCACGGCGAGATGCCCTCGCCGACAAGCTGACCGTGCTCAAGTACGTGCAGAACCACGTCCTCGACGGCGCCTACCGCGAGCCCGGGGACGTGGGCTACCGAGTGACGCGGCCCCGCGACTCTGTGTCCGAGCTGTACTTCGACGACCTCGAGTCGATGGGGCGGACCCTCGCGGAGCCGTACACGCGCGCCGTCGTCGGGCCCGACGCGGTCAACTTCAGCGACCAGCCGGCCGCGCTGAGCCTGCTCGTCAGGAGAGCGAGGCCGAGGTGCCCCGGTCCGACGGGCTCGCCGCGGAGGCCTTCTACGAGGGCCTGCGACGCACGTACGGGGACGTACTCGCCAACTCGTCCGGGCTCGCCCGGTGCCTGCGCGGCCACGGGCGGAACGCGGTCCTGCCCGGGGACGGCATGGCCGCGCACTTCGGAATTGTGTCGAAGCAGCCCGCGTACGACGCCTACCGCGCCCTGTGGTTCGACGAGGCAGACGCCCTGACCGGCTTCCATACCTGGCAGGAGGTGTTGGCCGGCCGCGCGGAGAAGCACGGGGCGCTCTTGCTGCCTTCGCTGTCGTTCTTCCTGCTCACTCGCGAGGTTGTCATCTTTCGATGACCTGGCAGGTGGCGGCATGGCTGGATGAGTCGTCGACTCAGACCATTGTGTTCCACCCGAGGTTGTTCGTAAGCTTTCCACTTGGAAGGGATTGAATCGTTTCAATCTCTTTGGGGGAGGGACGCCCCGTTCCAGCGCGATGCGCTTACGAAAGGAATCCGAGCCGTGGCCGAGGAGAACAGAAGTGCGTTGAGCCGCCGACACATGCTAGGCATCATGACGGCCGCTGCAGCCGGGGCCTCGCTCTCGCTCGCCGCCGCGCCGAAGGCCCGGGCGTACGGCGGACACGGTGCCGCACCGGCGAGGCTGCAGGTCAACTCCCGTACTCGGCCCCTGGGTATGGAGACCGCGCCGACCTTCAGCTGGGTGCCTCCGGTGGCCAGGCAGGCGGCGTACGAGATCCAGGTAGGCACCGGACCGGGCAAGGCGGACGTCTGGGGCAGCGGCAAGGTGGCGGACTCCATCAGCGTCGAAGTCCCGTACGGGGGCGGCCCGCTGCGCTCGCAACAGGCGTACTTCTGGCAGGTGCGGACCTGGGACGAGGAAGGAGCCCCGGGGCCCTGGAGCGAGCCGGCGACATGGGAGAGCGGCCTGCTGAAGGGCGAGAAGGACTGGTCGGGCGCGCGGTGGATCGGCGGGCGCGAGGCGCAGGACCACGACTGGAAGGACCTGACCGCGACCGTCCTCTTCCGCGGCGGTCCCGACGCCGCAAGCGGGCTGGGCCTGCTGCTGCGTGCCGAACCCGTCGGCAAGACCTGGGGTGAGGGCCTCAACTGGACCATCCGCCAGAACGGCGATGACATGCAGCTGGTCATGAAGACCAGCCACTACGCCGGTAACACCTGGGTGGACGACGGCACTTCCGATCCGAACCGGGGCGTCGACTTCTACGACCCGCAGAGCGAGACCAACCCCACCACCGCAGGCACCCGCAGTGTCCCGGTCGGCACGGTCACCGTCCCCACCTCCGCCGGCCTGACCAAGGACACCTGGGCCACCCGCGACCACACGGTGGTGGTCACCGTGGGCGGTCTCACCGTGACCACCACCGTCAACGGCGTCGAGGTCGACAGCCGCACACTCACCGGCGATCAGATCCGCCGTCACGGCAGCTTCGGCTTCGCCGGGGGCACCTCCGCCACCGTCCGCAGTGCAAAGGTGACCGGCACCGGCGCGCGGGACTTCTCCGTTGATCTCGCCACGGGCGCGAACCCGTTCGAGAACGGCATCGGCACGCTCGCCGGCCTCACCTTCCCCCCGAAGAACCCCTTCATCCCGTCCAAGAACAGCGTGCTGCCCATCGCCAACCCGGCACCTGTCCTGCGGCGCGCGTTCGCCCTCCCCAAGGGCCGCCGCATAGCCAAGGCCCGTCTGCACCTGAGCGCGGCCGGCAACGTCACGTTCACCGTCAACGGCGCCCCGATCACCGCCGACGGCAAGCGGGCGAACGGGGGCCGCACCAATGTGCCCCGGCTGCTCACCGACCAGAGCACCTACGACCGCACGGTCCTCTACGACACCTTCGACGTGACCGAGCTGCTGCACGCCGGCCGGGAGAATGTCGTGGCCGCCGAACTCGGGCGCGGCTGGTACGGCGTGACCACGCCGCAGGAGTGGTACTGGCAGCTCGCGCCGTACGCCGGACAGCCGCGCGTACGGGCGAAGCTCGTCGTGACGCACACTGACGGCTCGCGCACCACACTCGTCACGGACGAGGACTGGCTCGCCGCGGACGGGCCCACGACATTCGACTCCGTGTACTCGGGAGAGAAGTACGACGCCCGGCGCGCGGAGGAGCTGGGGGAGTGGCGCTCGGTCGGCTACCGCATCGGCCGCGATTGGCGCCCGGCCACCGTGTTGATTCCGCCGGGCAGTTGCTCCGGCCCCTCGCCCAAGTACCACGGCCGGCTGCCCGCCACGACGATCCCCGACGGCTTCAAGCCCGCCGTCCTGCGGGCCCACGAGGCGGAGCCGGTGCTGGTCGACCAGACGCTGCGCCCGGTCTCGATCACCGAGACGGCCCCCGGCTCGGGGACCTGGGTCCTGGACTACGGCCAGATCCTCACCGGCCTGGTCCGTCTGCAACTCACCGGCATACGCCCCGACAACGAGGGCCTGACCCTCCGCATCCGCGGCGGCAACCGGATCGCCGCCGGTGACGGCACGGCCGCCTCCCCGCTGTCGGTCGAGGAGGAGAACTTCCAGCATGACGCCAACCTCCAGACGCACTACTACACCCTCGGCAGACGGTCGACGCAGACCTGGGAACAGCAGTTCAGCCACTTCGGCTTCCGCTACCTGGAGGTGATGAACCTGGAGACGGTCCTCGGACGGGCCCCGGACGTGGAACAGGACGCGGACGTCATGACCGTCGGCGTGGCCCGCAGCGGCTTCGTCCGCACCGGCACCTTCACCACCGACAACGCGCTGCTCAACCGCCTTCAGCGCAACCTGGAGTGGGCCGAGCGCAACAACCTCGTCCAGAAGCCCACCGACACCCCGTCCCGCGAGAAGAACGGCTGGACCGGCGACGCCATGGCCAGCTCCGAGTCGCAGTCCCTCACCTGGGACGTCAATGCGGTCCTCACCAACTATCTGCGCCACTTCCCCGACACCCAGATCTCCACGGGCCAACTGCCCATGTTCGTCCCCGTCGCCAAGGGCGGCTACGGCTACGACCACACCCCCGGCTGGAACGCCGCGTGGAAGGCGGTCCCGGCCTGGGACTCGGCGTTCTTCGTCATCCCGAGGGAGCTGTACACGTACTACGGCAACAGCAGCCTGTTCGCCGAGCTGTACGACCACCAGGACACACTCCTGACGTACTACGAGACCCTGTTCACCCCCGAGAACGACTACAAGTTCGAGGCCTCCCTGGGCGCCTACTCCGGCGCGGAGAGCCCCGGCAGCAACGCCGTCATCAGCCTCGCGTTCTACATCCACTTCTGCGACTACATGGACGAGGTGGGCCGCAGCTTCGGCCGCACCGAACGCGCCGCCCACTACGCGGAATTGGCGCACACGCTCCGCAAGGCGTTCATCGCGAACTACTGGGACGCGTCCAAGGGCTGTTTCACTCAGGGCAGCATCTCCAGCGAGAACGCCATGGCGATCGCCTTCGACCTGGTCCCCGGCTCGGACCTGAGCCCCGACGACCCCCGCCACCTGCCCGGCACGAAGACGCTCGCGGAGAACAAGAAGGCGCTCGCCAAGCTGCTCGCCGACCGCATCGTGGCGGCGGACCAGCACATCCAGAACGACATGTACGGCTCGCGCTACGAGTTCAACATCCTCAGCGAGTACGGCTACACGGACATCGCGCTGAAGGCCGTCACCCGGACCGGCGTGCCCGGCTACGTCTATCAGATCGCCAAGGGCGCCACGTCCCTGTGGGAGCAGTGGACCGACCGCCTCTCGGTCGACCACCACTACCGCTCCAACGTGGCCACCTGGTTCTACCAGAGCCTGGCCGGCATCAGGCCGACCTCAACTGCCTACGAATCGCTGCGGATTCGCCCGTACATCCCCTCGGCCGAGGTCAACAGCCGCGTCCCGAAGAACACCGAGGACACCGACCTGGCGCCCGCGACCCTCGACCACGTCAGCGCCTCGATCGACACCGTGCGCGGCCGAGTGTCCTCGTCGTGGCACCGCCGCCCGGACAGCAGGATCGACCTCGCGGTCACCGTCCCGTACAACACCGAGGCCGAGATCTGGGTCCCCACCCAGGACCGGCCCGTCACCGCGCCACGGGGCGTCGCCTTCGTGCGGGACGACACCTCAGGCGGCGCGCCCTACAAGGTCTACCGGGCCCGGGCGGGGTCTTACCGCTTCAACGCCGGGTGACCTGACCCCGCGGGCCGCCGCACCGTGCCGAGTTCCCTTCCGTGCGAGTCGCGCTGAGAGGTGTGGGTCGGCAGTGAGGGTGTTCACCGCGCCGCGCCGATCCGTTGGGGCTGGGTGTCCCGGTCGTCGCGCCGACCGCGACGGCCGACCAGGTACGCGGCGAGGGAGAGGAGTGAGGCAAGCGCGATGAGGGTGCAGACGGCACCCCAGCCAAGCTGGACGTAGGCGCGGGTGCCGAGCCACGATCCGGCACTGCCCCCGAGGAACGTGCAGGTCATGTAGCCGGTGTTCAGACGGCTGCGAGCCTCTGGCCGCAGGGCGAAGATGCGGGCCTGGTTGGCGACCTGGCCGCACTGCACCGCCACGTCCAGCAGGAGCAGTCCGGCGGCCAGGGCCACGAGCCCCACCGCTCCGCCCAGTGAGCCGGCGGTGAGTACCCCCGCCGCGGCGAGCGCGGCCAGGATGCACCACAGGTTCACCCGGTCGGCACCGAGCCGGTCCACCCAGCGTCCGGCGGCGGGCGCGCAGAACATGCTGCCCGCACCGATCAGGGCCAGCAGGCCCACCGCCTGGGTGCCCATGCCATACCGGGAGCCGGTCACCAGGAGGGCCAGCGCCGTCCAGGCGGCGCTGAACCCGCCGAAGACGGTGATCTGGAAGAGCACGGAGCGCCGCAGCTCCTTCTCGGTGCGCAGCATCCGCAGAGTGTCGGTGAGCAGGGTCGGATAGCGATCGTGCACGACCGGGACGTCGTTGGGCAGGGCGAGGCCGAGGACGACGGCGAGCAGCCCTGTCAGGACGGCGGCGACGAGGTATGGAGCACGCCAGCCCAGGTGCTCGCCCAGTACCCCGCCGAAGGTGCGGGCCAGCAGGATGCCGCCGATGAGGCCGGCCTGAAGCGTGCCGATCACGCTGCCGCGCCGATCGGGCTCGACCAGACCCGCCGCCATGGGCAGCAGGAGTTGCGGCACCACGGTGGCGATACCCACCACGGCGCCGGCCGCGAGGAGCAGACCGGTGGCCGGGGCGAGGCCGGCGACCAGGAGGGCGAGGCCGGTCGTCGCGAGCAGCCCGGTGATCAGCGGACGGCGAGGGAGGCGGTCGCCGAGGGGCACCAGCAGGAAGATCCCGGTGGCGTAGCCGAGCTGCGTCACCGTGGCCACGATCGCCGCGGTGGCCGGGGCGACCCCCAGCCCGTCGGCGATGAGCGGGGTGAGGGCCTGGGGGAAGTAGACGTTCGCTACACCGACACCACAGGCCAGCGCCATCAGCAAGGGCAGCTTGCGGGACATCGCTCATCTCCAACCGAACGAACTGGATGGTTCGGTTTCGAGGGTGGCATGCTGACTTCGATCGGTCAAACGAACCAGTTCGTTAGCATGGGATGCATGGCCTACGACTCCACGGCGACCAAAGAACGCATCCTCGCGGCGGCGACCGCCGAGTTCGCCGCGCATGGGGTCGCCGGTGCCCGGGTGGACCGTATCGCGGCCGAGGCCAAGGCCAACAAGCGTGCGATCTATGACTACTTCGGCGACAAGAACAAGCTCTTCGCCGTCGTTCTCGAACGCGTGCTGGCCGACCTCGCCCAGGCCGTCCCGCCGAGCGACGACCTGCCCGGCTATGCCGAGCGCCTCTTCGACTACCACCGCGCCCACCCGGAGGCCCTGCGACTGGTCATGTGGGAGGCCCTGGAGATCGGCGACCAGCCTGTCCCCGCGGAAGAGGCCCGCACCCGCCACTACCAGGACAAGATCGATGCCGCCGAGTCCGGCGGGCAGGGCGGCGACGCGCGTACCCGTGTGTTCTTCACTCTCGCCCTGGCCGGCTGGAGCGTCGGCATGGCCCAGCTGCGGCGCATGGTCCTCGGCCCCGACTACAGCCTCGACGACCTCCGCGCGGACGTCGTCCGGGCGGTACAGATCCTTCCTGCAGATCTCGGGCCCTCTGGCTCGGCGTAGCGGTCGGGTGGCAGGAGCGGTTCGTCTCGGGCGGGTGCACCGAGCTGCGCCGGTCTCTGTCGGCGTCCGCCTGAGGCCGTCCGGCTGACAGGCAACAGGCGACCCCAGGCAGGCGACGGGGTATTCAGCTGAGGCGTTCCAACACCATGGCCATGCCCTGCCCGCCTCCGACGCACATCGTCTCCACGCCCCACTGCGCGTCGCGCGTACGCAGCCCGTTGATCAACGTGGTCATGATGCGCGCTCCGGTCGCTCCGAACGGATGACCCAGCGCGATGGCCCCACCGTGCACGTTGAGCCTGTCCAGCGGGATGCGGAGTTCGCGCTGAGAGGCGATGACCTGAACGGCGAACGCCTCGTTCATCTCGAACAGGTCGATGTCCCCGACCGACAGACCGGCGTGCGCGAGAGCCCGTCGGGTGGCCTCGACCGGCCCCAGGCCCATGATCTCGGGGGACAGGCCGGACACGCCGGTGGCCACGATCCTGGCCAGCGGAGTGACGCCGAGCTCTCGCGCCCTGACGTCGCTCATGACGACCACGGCGGCGGCTCCGTCGTTCAGCGGGCAGGAGTTTCCGGCGGTGACCGTGCCGCCCGGCCGGAAGGCAGGTGCGAGACCTGCGAGGGCCTCGTGCGTCGTGCCGGGGCGTGGGCTGTCGTCGGTCGCGATCACCGTGCCGTCGGGCAGCCGGACGGGAGTGATCTCCCGGGCGTGGAACCCGGACTCGGCGGCCTTGGCGTACAGCTGCTGGCTGCGCAGGGCGTAGTGATCCTGCTCCCGACGGCTGATCTTGCGGAGGAGCGCCACGTTCTCCGCGGTCTGGCCCATGCCTATGTAGACGTCGGGCAGCAGACCGTCGGAGCGGGGATCGGTCCACGGGCGGTTGGTCCGCGCGTCCTCCGCGGTGCGGGCCATGGCCTGCTCGAATGCCGGGTTCGCCACGTCGTCGGCATCCGCTCCGGTGGGTCCGAAGCTCCGGTAGCGCGAGACGCATTCCACGCCCGCGCTGACGAAGGCGTGACCTTCTCCCGCCTTGATGGCGTGGAAGGCCATCCGGGCGGTCTGCAACGAGGACGAGCAGAAACGGTTGACCGTGGTGCCGGGCACCTCGTCCAGCCCCAGCTGCACGGCCACCCGCCGGGCGATGTTGGCACCGTGCTCGCCGCTCGGCTCGGCGCAGCCGAGATGAAGGTCGTCGATCCGTGCCGGGTCCAGTTCGGGCAGCTGGTCGAGGGCCGCGCGGACCGCCGTCACCGCGAGATCGTCGGGGCGCACATCCTTCAGGGAACCCTTCACAGCGCGCCCGATGGGCGTGCGGGCGGTAGCGACTACGACGGCTTCAGGCATGTCATGCACCTCTCAGGATGTGCGGGTGGGTGCGTGGGGGCGGGCCGACTCGGCGGCGGCTCTCCACTGAAGGAATGCTAAACGGACCGTTTCGCATGTGGTGCAGGGCAGTCCAGGCTGCGCGAGGGGTTCCGACGCGCGCGCCGTGGGGTGGGGGTGCGCGTCGGAGACATCATTTCGCCAGGTCAAGGGCGGTTGTGTCGGCTGCCGTGTGATTGTGTCGCGGCGTACTGCGGTCAACAAAAAATATCCGGTAGCGATCCTAGACGTTCCGTTTCGATTGACCTAGTGTGTGGACACCTCGTGCAGAGAGGAGCACTCCAATGACGGTGTGCTTTCGACAGGCGGTGTTCGTTCCGCCGCCCGTATGTGTCGTTGCCGACGAGCTTGGTTTCTTCGCTCACACCGGCCTTGAGGTCGAGACGGTGCTGATCGAGTCGTCGACGGACCAGCGTGACCGACTGCTGACCGACGACGTCGATGTGGGCGTCACGGCCATCGACAACCTGGTCGTCTGGAACTCCCGCGGAGGCGACCTCCGGGTCGTCGCCGAGATCGAGTCGACGACACCGCTCCGGCTGGTCGCCCAGCCCTCGGTGAGGGGGCTGGCAGACCTGCGGGGTGCCGTGCTGGGCGTGGACGCGCCCGACAACGGCTTCGCCGTCGTACTGCGTCATCTTCTCGGTCAGCATGGCCTGCCGCCCGACGCATACGAGTTCGAGCCGGTGGGCGGAGTGCGCGAGCGCTTCGAGGCCCTGCGCTCACGGTCGATCGCTGCCACGTGGCTGGGGCCGCCGCTGGACGAGCTGGCGCGACAGGAGGGGTTCGTCTCGCTGCTCGCGGTCGAGGACGAGGTGCCGGACTTCCCCGGGCAGGCCGTCGTGGCCGGTCCCACGGCGCGGCAGGCGGGACGGGACAACCTCGCGCGCTACCTCACGGCCCTTGACAGGGCGCGGAAGTGGCTGCACGCCACTGAGGACGTACAGATCGTGGACGTGCTGACGAGAGGCGGGTACGGACCGGCCTCGGCGCGGGCCGCCCTGCGCACGCGTCCCGCCTCGCTTGCTCCTGCCCGTGCCGGTCTGGAGTGCATCCTGACGATGCGTGACAAGCTCGGCATGATGCCCGACCGGGCGCCTGGTGCCGATGACATGTACGACGGCAGCCCGCTCGGTCTGGAGTTGCGTCCATGACGCCCGACCTGTTCACGCCCGACGGCCATCGCGATGACGCGGGGCGCGTCACGGACGGCCAGGTGGCGAAGAGCGTGCGCCACATGCTCAGCGAGGACCGTACCCGCGAACTCCTCGGAATACAGGTCGATTCGGCCACCGAAGGGCGAGCGCGCGCACGGATGCGGGTCCGGCCGGACATGGTCAACGGTCACGCGGTCGTGCACGGAGGACTCGTGTTCGCGCTGGCCGACACCACCTTCGCCTGTGCGGTCAACAGCTTCGGTCCGCCAGTCGTCACGGCGAGCGCGGACATCGCCTTCCGGCGTCCCGGGCGCCTCGGTGACGACCTGGTCGCCGAAGCGGTGACCCGCTCCTGGCAGGGCCGCTCGGTGCTCTGTGAGGTCACGGTGCGGCGGGGTGACGACGTCATCGCCGAGTTCAGCGGGCGGGGGGTGCGGATCGTGGCGGCGGACGGGAAGCCGTCGGCGGGGACCGATCCGGTCCCGGGCAGTTTGTCCGGACGAGCCGGCCACGAGGAACACCGCGTCCGTCCGACGGGCGCGGACACCGACGCGGTGGACGGACCGGCCGTGCCGGGACACGCGCCGGGCCTCTAGCCCTGTCGTCACGCCGCTGACGCCGAGCGCACAGTCGTCCGGCGGACGCGCGGGAGTGCAGAGATCAAACGGTACATCCAAGTACCAGAGCCGCTAATGGAGTTCAGGTGTCACAGGACTGTGAAGTCATCGTTGTCGGTGGTGGACCCGTCGGGGTGATGGCCCTTGCGTTGCTGGGCCATGCCGGTGTGCGGGCCGTGGGGATCGAGCGCGAGCCCGAGCTGTGGCGACAGGCGCGGGCCGTGCACTTCGACGGTGAGACCGTGCGTTCCTTCCAGGCGATGGGCCTGGGAGAGGAACTGTCCGCCCGGGTCAAACCGATGTGCGACTACCGTATGGAGAACGAGGCCGGCGAGACTCTGGTGTCCCATGCCACGGGGCAGATGGGGCCGCAGGCATGGCACTCGGAGGTCCTGTTCCATCAGCCCGAGGTCGACGGGCTGCTGCGCGCCGAAGTGGCGCGGCTCGCCGACGTGGAACTCCGGCTCGGCACCGCGCTGCTGGACATCCAGCAAAGTGACGACTCGGTCCGCTGCACCGTCCGTACGCCGGAGGGGACGACCCGGACACTCACCGCGCGATGGGTCATCGCCTGTGACGGCGCCACGTCGACCGTCAGGCGCACGCTCGGGATAGCCGGCGAGAACCTCGGCACCGACGACCCGTGGCTCGTCGTCGACGGACACCTGCGGGGGACGGCGGGAATCGAGGGGGACATGGTCTTCCTCGGCCGGCACACCCGTCCCGCGCTCTGGATCAGGCTGCCCGGTGACCGGGTGCGCATGGAGTTCAAAGTCCTCCCCGGAGACGACCCGGAGGAGATCGTCACACCGGCGGGCATCGCCCGGTTGAGCCGAGGTGTTCTCACGCCGCAGAACTTCGAGCCCGACCGCAGTGTCATCTACACCTTCCGCGCACGGCTGGCCACGTCCTGGCGGGTCGGCAATGTGTTCCTCGCGGGTGACGCCGCTCACCTGGCACCTCCGCTGTTCGGCCAGGGACTGTGCGCCGGCCTGCGGGACGTGGCCAACCTGGTGTGGAAGATCCGGCTCGTCTCACGCGGCAGGGCCCCCGAGTCCCTGCTCGACACCTACGAGTCCGAACGCAAGGACCACGCGCGGTACTGGGTCCAGCAGGCGGCGACGATGGCGGGACTCGTCCAGACCACCGACCCCGTGATGGCTGCCCGGAGGGACGCGCACATCCGCGCCAACCCGGCCGACAGCTACCCGCCGGCACCGGCCCTGGGCCCGGGTGTGCACACGGGCCCCGCCGATCCGCAGGGCGGACGTCTCTCGATGCAGCCGATGCTGCCCGACGGGACACGTCTCGACGACCTCGTGGGACGCCGGTTCCTGCTCGCTGCCACCCCCGAACTGCAGGCCGGGCTGCCCGAATCCGTACGCAAGGCGCTGGAGGAGGAGCCCGAGGTCGCCGTACTGACCTCCCGCCGGCACGTCGGCCAACTGCTCACGTCGGTCGAGGCCCCCGCCGTCCTGGTCCGTCCCGACCGCTATGTGCTCGGGACGGCACACACCCCCGAACAGCTCGAAGCGCTGCTCCGGCTCCTGCCCCTGGCGGGCGCCCTGGAACCCCCGCGCGAGATGAGCCCGCCACAGCAAGAGACCACCGCGCAGCACTGACCGGTCCGCGTGCAGAGACTGTTTCCCCCACAGGAGTTCACCATGCCCGTCCAGCCCATCACCCACCTCCGGCACGTCGACATCGCCGTTCAGGACTATGACAAGCAAGTCGCCTTCTACGAGCAGCAGTGGGGGCTGACCAAGGTCGGTTCCGACGGTGACGTCACGTATTTCGCCGCCGAGGGCTCGCCCGAGCAGTACGTCGTCCGGGTCCGCCGCTCCCAGGACAAGCGCCTCGATCTGGTCTCCTTCGGGGCCGCAGACCGCGCCGCGGTGGACGGCCTCGCCACCCGCCTCGCCACCGACGGCGTGCAGCTGGTCAGCGAGCCGGACACGCTCCAGACGCCCGGCGGCGGTTACGGCTTCCGGTTCTTCGACGTGGAGGGGCGGACCATCGAGATCTCCACCGAGGTGGCCGCCCGCACCCACCGCAGGATCGAGGAGCGCGAGGACATCCCGGTGCGGCTGTCCCACGTCGTGCTCAACTCCCCGGAGCCCGAGCGCATGATGGCTTTCTACGAGAAGTACCTGGACTTCCGGCTCTCGGACACCAACGTGCACCCGCAGCTCGGCGGGATCATGTGGTTCCTGCGCTGCAACCCCCAGCACCACAGCATGGCGATCGCGCGCTGTCCCCATGTCTCGCTGCACCACGCGTCCTTCGAGATGCGCGGTCTGGAGGAGTACATGCGCGGCAGCGGCCGCCTGATGCGCGACGGGATCCACAAGGTCTGGGGTCCCGGCCGGCATCGCGCCGGGGACAACACCTTCACGTACTTCCACGACCCCAACGGCAACACCATGGAGTACACCACGGAGCTGGAGACCCTGGACGAGGACACCTGGCACCCTCACCTGTACAGCACCGAGGACCCGGAGACCTCGGACGTGTGGGGGACTTCCAACCCGATGAACGACTTCGTGTCCAGGGAGATGTTCAACGACCCGGACCGGGGGCTGTTCGTCGCACCGCCGGTGTGACCCCCGGGCCCGAGGTGCCGAGATGTGCTCGGGACGCCGCCGGGCTGAGGGGCTCAGGACTCTTCGTCCGCCGGCGGATGCGCTGCCAGGCCGCGGATCCCCATGTCCACGAGCTGTTCCGCGAGCGCGTCGTCGAGCGGGCTGCCGCCGAAGAGGAGGTGGAAGTAGACCGGGGCGTAGAACATCTGGGCTGCCGCCGCCGGATCGAGGTCGGACCGGAAGACGCCCTCGTCGATTCCCCTGCGCATCAGCTTCTCGACGGCCGCGGCGCGTTCGTGCCAGAACCGCGCGCGGAAGTTGGCCATCGTCTCGGGGTCGTACTGCCCCTCGGCGATGATCTGGGCGACCAGCTTGCCCTGAGGGCCGGAGTAGCGGGAGATCAGTGACTTGAGGTGGGTCAGAAGGGCCTCGCGCACCGGCACCCCGTCGGGGATGCGGGTGTGCGCCAGGTGGTTCTCCATGAAGGCGTCGATGACGACCGCGGCCTTGTTCGGCCACCACCGGTAGATCGTCGCCTTGCTGACCTTGGCCCGCTTGGCGATCGCCTCCATGGTCAGTTTCTGCACCGTGATGGCGCGCCTGCCGTCGCGGACAAGGAGGTCCAAGGTCGCGTCGAGAATCGCTCGACGACTCGATTCGCTTCGTACAGCCACACACTGAAACTACCCCACGCACGGCCTCATCTCCCAATGCCAGTAGGGGATCGACAAGGCAATTCATCCGCCATACGATACGAAACGTTTCGAATAGATAGAGGAGCTGGACACATGAAGCTGGGTCGGATCTCAACACCTTCCCCCGACGGCGAGCAGATCAGGCTCGTCGCCGTACGGCCCGACGAGGGCAGGGTCATCGACCTGGCCAGGGCCTACGCCCTGGGCAGGCAGGCGCAGCGCGCGACGTCGGACGCGGCCCGCCGACTGGCCGCGGCCCACTTCCCGTCGAGCATGGCCGCCGCCATCGCCGCCGGGCCGGCGTTCCTCGACGCCGCCCACTGGGCCGTTGACCGGGCCGCCGACGACGCCTCGCTGCCGGTCGAGGGGCTGTCCTGGGTGGCGGCCGTCGACCCGCCGGTCATCCGTGACGGCCTGACCTTCCCCGCGCACATGAAGGGATTCTCGGAGAAGGTGGGCGGCGGACTGCCCAACCCCCAACTGTTCAAGACACCCGGCTACTTCAAGGGATCCACCGGAGTGGTCTACGGCCACGACGAGGAGATCCCCTACCCGGCCTACTCCGAATTCGTCGACTACGAACTGGAGATGGGCCTCATCGTGGCGGCCGCGGGCCGCAACCTGACCCCCGACGACGCCCGCGCCCACCTGTTCGGCGTCACGATCTTCAACGACTTCAGCGCCCGTGACATCCAGGGACCCGAGATGGGCATGGGCATGGGCCCGCAGAAGTGCAAGGACTACGCGTACGGCATCGGTCCCTGGATCACGACCGTCGACGAGCTGCCGTCCGTCGACGGACTCAAGGGTGTGGTCCGCGTCAACGGCGAGCTCTGGAGCGAGACCAGTGCCGAGGGAATGATCTACACGCCGGAAGAACTGCTCGCCTACGTCTCCATCAGCGACCGGCTTCAGCCCGGCGACCTCATCGGCTCCGGCACCCTGCCCAACGGTTCCGGCCTGGAGCTCGACCGGCGGCTGTCGCCCGGAGACGTCGTCGAACTCGAACTGGAAGGTGTCGGTGTCCTGCGCAACCGCCTGAGCGCCGAGCCGGACAAGGCCCCCTGGTGGCCCGAGCCCCGCCCGTACCCCTTCGGTACGCCAGCGAACTGACGACGGGACCAAGACAGATGACCACCCCGCACGCCATCAAGCCGGTACGGCGCATCGTCACGGGGCACACGGCAGACGGCCGCTCCACCGTCATCAGCGACGGTCCGGCCCCCAACGTCTTCGTGTCCGACACCGTCCAGGGGTTCGGCGCGATCGTCCCCTGGCAGACCGAACCGGGCGACGTCAGCAACGACGGCAATCAGGACACGGCCTCCGCCGACACCCAGGTGCCGATGTACCCCAAGCTCGGCGGAACGGTCTTCCGGATCGCGAGTTTCCCGCCCGACAGCGCCTACACCGACGGTGCCGCCGACTCCCTCTTCGACGACATCGACGGCGAACACGCCCGCGCCGCCGCGCCCCCCGCCGCCGGCGACCGCCACTTCTGGTTCCACTGCACCGACAGCCTGGACTACGCCCTCGTCCTCGAGGGCGAGATATGGCTGCTGACGGACGAGAGAGAGACTCTCGCCCGGGCCGGTGACGTGATCATCCAGCGAGGCACGAGCCACTCCTGGTCCAACCGCAGTGACACGACGTGTCGCGTGGCCTTCGTCCTCATCGGCGCCCTGCCCGTCGACACCGCCGTCTCATGAGCACCGCGCACGACATCCTGTGGATGCCGAGCCCTGCCCGGCAGGAAGGCAGCGAACTGGCCCGCTACCGCCGTGGGCTGAAGGACTACGACGGCGGCGACGACTACCTCGATCTCTGGCGCTGGTCCACGCAGCACCTGGGCCGCTTCTGGGAGTCCGTCGCCGAGTTCGAGGGCGTACGACTCGGTGGTACCCCGACCGGCCCGGTGGCCCCCCGGGAGATGCCCGGAGGCACGTGGTTTCCCGGCCGTACCGTGAACTACGCCGAGCATGTGCTGCGCCGCTGCCCGGGCGAGGCGCTCGTCGTCGTGGACGACGACGGCATGTCCCACAAGCTCTCGCGAGCCGAACTGCGCGGCCAGGTCGCCGCCCTCTCCGCCGCGCTGCGCCGGATGGGCGTGGCCCGCGGCGACCGCGTGGCCGCCGTCCTGCCCAACCGCGCGGAGGCGGTCGTTGGGCTCCTCGCCTGTGCCGCGGTGGGGGCCGTGTGGTCGGTGTGCTCCCCGGAGTTCGGCGCGGACGGGGTGCTCTCGCGGTTCGCCCAGCTGGAGCCCAAGGTCCTGATGCTCACGGACGGCTACCACTACGGCGGGCGGACGCACGAGCGCACTGACGAGATGCGTACCGTGATCGACCGGCTGCCGTCGGTGGAGCACGTGCTCTGGGTCGATCACCTCCGCCCCGGGAGCCTGCCGACGGCGGACCGCTCCGTGTCGCTCTGGGGCACGGTCACGGCTGGAGGAGGCGAGCCGGAGTTCGACGAGCTGCCCTTCGACCACCCGCTGTGGGTGCTGTTCTCCTCCGGTACCACCGGGGCACCCAAGGGCATCGTGCACGGCCATGGAGGTGTCCTCCTGGAACACCTCAAGGTCCTGCGGCTGCACTCGGACCTACGGGCCGGCGACCGCTTCCTCAACGTCGCCAGCACCAGCTGGGTGGTGTGGAACATGCTGGTCTCCGGGCTCGCGGTCGGCGCCACGATCGTGCTGCTGGACGGGAGCCCGGTCCGCCCCGACCTGGGGCGCGTCTTCCGTGTCGTCGACGAACACGACGTCGACACGCTCGGCGTCAGTGCCGGATACCTGCACGCCTGCCTCAAGGCCGGTCTCGCCCCTGAGGCCGGGGCACTGCGGACGGTGCAGGTGACCGGATCACCGCTGTCCTCCGACGGTTTCCGTTGGGTCTACGACCGGCTCGGCGACGTGTGGTTGACCTCCATGAGCGGCGGCACCGACGTGTGCTCGATCTTCGTCGGCGGCGCCCCCACGGTGCCCGTCCGCGTGGGGCGCATCCAGGCACCGGCCCTGGGCGTCTGTGTCGAAGCCTGGGACGAGGACGGCAAGCCGGTGGTCGGCGAGCGGGGCGAGCTGGTCATCACCCAGCCGATGCCCTCGATGCCGCTCCGCTTCTGGAACGACCCCGACGGCCGGCGCTATCGGGAGAGCTACTTCTCCGTGTACGCCGGAGCCTGGCGGCACGGGGACTTCATCGAGTTCGAGCCCGACGGCAGCAGTGTGATCCACGGCCGCTCGGACTCCACCCTGAACCGGCAGGGCGTGCGCATGGGGCCGGCGGACATCTACCGGGTCGTCGAGGCGCTGCCCGAGGTGCGCGAAGCCCTCGTCGTGGGCGCCGAACTCGGCGAGGACGCCTACTACATGCCGCTGTTCGTCGCCCTCCAGGACGACGCCGACCCCGAAGCGGTGGCGCGGCGCATCAACCAGGTACTCCGCGAGGAGCTGTCACCGCGGCACGTGCCCGACGAGGTCGTGCCCATGCGTGCGATCCCGCACACCCGCACGGGAAAGAAGATAGAGGTGCCGGTCAAGCGCCTGCTGCAGGGAGCTTCCCTGCGCGACGTCGTGGACCTGGGCGCGGTGGACGACAGCGCGCTGCTCCAGGAATACGCGGAGTTCGCCCACACCCGCCGGAAAGCATGAGGAAACCATGAGCCAGACCCCCTTCTCACTGGGAACGTTCACCGACGGACAGTCCGGTCCGTTCCCCGGCATCGTCGTGGACGACCGGGTGTACGACACCCGGACCGTCCTGCCCGCGGCCACGACCACATCGGACCTGCTGGCCGACTGGGATGCGTCGCTGGAAGCGCTCCAGTCCCTGGCCGACGCACCCGCGGGCGACGGGCGACCGGCGGGCAAGCTCACGGTGCTCGCCCCGGTCCAGCCTCCGGGCCAGATCTTCGGCGCCGGGGCCAACTACCGCGAGCACGTCATCCAGATCACCGTGGCGCACCGCCTGGGGACGGCGGATGCCACCGAGGAGGAACTGCGCGAGCAGGCCGCCCGGGAGATGGACGAACGTGCCGCGCACGGTGAGCCGTACGTGTGGGTGGGCGTCCCGTCCGCGATCAGCGGCCCGTACGACGACGTCGTCCTGCCCTCCCTCGGGGAGAACCACGACTGGGAACTGGAACTGGGCGTGGTCATCGGGCGCGAGGCCCGCGAGGTGAGCCGTGACGAGGCACTGGACCACGTCGCCGGGTACACCATCTGCAACGACCTGACGACGCGCAGCCTGGTGCCGCGACCGGACATCCCGATGATGGGGACCGACTGGATGCGGGCGAAGAACCAGCCCACGTTCTACCCCACGGGCCCCTACCTCGTGCCGGCGCGGTTCGTGCCCGACCCGCAGGAGCTGGACATCACGCTCCGGCTCAACGGCAAGGTCATGCAGAAGGGCAACACCAACGACATGATCTTCGGGGTGGCCGCCCTCATCTCGTACATCTCGCACCGGGTGACGCTGCAGCCGGGCGACATGATCATCACCGGCTCTCCGCAGGGCAACGGCTCGCACTACGGCCGGTTCCTGCGCGCGGGCGATGTGATGGAGAGCGAGATCACCGGACTCGGCACGCAGCGAAACCACGTGAGGTAGCCGCCGTCACGTCCGTTGCCTGACCTCGAATCGCAGTGAGTGCGCGGTGAGCTTCTCCAACAGGGCGATGAGCGTTTGCTGTTCGTCCGCGCTGAGAGAGCCCGCCCACTCCTGTTCGCGTTCGTTGTGCGCCCGGAACGCCGTGGTGATCGCGTGCAGACCGCTCTCGGTGAGGCTGAGGTTGACCGCGCGTCCGTCGTGCGGGGCGCGTTCCTTGGTGACGAGACCGTCCCGCTCCAGCGTGTTCACCAGCGCCGACACGGCCGCGCGACTCATGCCGGACAGCTCCGCGACCTTCTTCGCCTCGACGGGGCTCGACAGCCAGATCGCGAACAGCACGCGGAAGCCGGGCCACGACCATCCCCGAGGCCGGTGGACGGTTGATTCCAGGTCGTAGACCAGCATGTTCGCGGCCCGGTGGAGGGTGAGCACCAGCCGCATCGCCAGCGGATCGACGCCCGGGAGCTCACGGCTCGCGCGGTTGACCGCATGATCGATGAACGACCAGAAATGCAGGTCCTCGTTGTCCGGCTGCTCGTGGCTCACACCAGGAGTGTAGGCCGGACGCCCGCCCGGCCTCCGGCGCGGCTGAGCCGCCGCCTGATCGACGACGTTCACCTCCACCTCGTGCACTTCCGGGGGTTCCCAAGAGCGGCCGAGGCAGGTAGCGTCCAAATAATCAAAGCTTTGATTACATGCTTTGGTCAGGATCTCGCACGCTTCATCCCCGGCCTGCCAGACCAGCGCCGTCCCCTCCCCGGCTTCTGGGGAGTGCACAGCCGGCGATCGACTCAAGGAGTCCTCCTCATGTCCCAAGCCCTCGCCCCTCCCAGCCCTGGCGCCCTGCGCGCCTGCATGTCCCGGTTCGCCACCGGCGTCACCGTCGTGACGTACGCGGGCGAGGACGGTCCCCGCGGCGCGACCATGAACTCCTTCACGTCCGTCTCCGCCGATCCCGCGCTGGTGCTCGTCAGCGTCGCCCGACGCGCCCGCTGCCACGACTTGCTGATCGACAGTTCCTTCTGCGTCAACATCCTCGGTGCCGAACAGGAGCCGCTGGCCCGGCTGTTCGCCGGGGCACAGGCCGCCGCCGAGCCCCGCTGGGCGACCGGAGCCCGGGTACCCCGCCTCACGAACCCCCTGGCATGGGTGGAGTGCGAGCCCTGGCATGCGTACGACGGCGGCGACCACACCCTCGTCGTCGGCCGCGTCACCGACCTCGGCCACCGCGACGGCGACGCCCTCACCTACGCCTGGAGCCGCTTCGGCACCGCGGCCGAGTCCACCGACGGCATCGAACACCTCTTCTGAACCCGACCCCGCTGATCACCACCCCAGGAGAACCACCATGGCCGCACGCACCGGCAAGGAATACCTGGAGCGCCTCGCCGCTTCCCGCCCCACCGTCCACATCCAGGGCGAGACCGTCACCGGCGGCATCCAGGACCACCCCGCCTTCCGCAACGTCGTCCAGACCTACGCCGAATTGTTCGACCTCCAGCACTCGGACGAGCACAAGGACGTCCTCACCTACACCTCGCCCACGTCCGGCGAGCCGGTCGGTACGTCCTTCCTCACCCCGAAGACCCCGGACGACCTGGTCAAGCGCCGCAAGGCGTTCAAGGTGTGGGCCGACCACAGCAACGGCATGCTCGGCCGCACCGGCGACTACATGAACAGCTCCCTGATGGCGCTCGCCTCGGCCGCCGACTGGTTCGCACAGGCCAACCCCGCCTTTGGCGAGAACATCCGCCGCTACTACGAAAAGGTCCGCGAAGAGGACCTGCTGTGCACGCACACGCTGATCCCGCCGCAGGTCAACCGGTCCGTGGCCGGTACCCAGCAGGCAGGCGGCAAGCTGGCCGCGCGGATCGTGAAGGAGGACGACAACGGGGTCGTGATCCACGGCGCTCGCATGCTCGCCACCATCGCTCCATTCGCCGACGAGATGCTCGTCTTCCCCTCGACCGTGCTGCGCGGCACCCCCGAGGACAAGCCGTACTCGTACGCCTTCGCCATCCCCAACGACACCCCCGGCTTGCGCTACATCGCCCGCGAGCCCCTCGACCACGACCGTCCGCGCCACGACCACCCCCTCGCCTCCCGCTTCGAGGAGTCCGACTGCGTGGTCGTGTTCGACAACGTGCACGTGCCGTACGAGCGCTGCTTCGCCCTCGGCGACGCCGAGCTGTGCAACGGCTTCTACTCGCAGACCTCCTCCGTGGTCCACATGACCCACCAGGTCGTCACCCGCACCACCGCCAAGACCGAGTACGTCCTCGGCCTGGTGTCGCTGCTCACCGAGGCCATCGGCATCGAGCAGTTCCAGCACGTCCAGGAGGACATCGCCGAGATCATCGCCACCCTGGAGATGCTGCGGGCCTTCCTGCGCGCGGCCGAGGCGGACGCCGAGGTCAACGAGTACGGAGTCCTCACCCCGGCCTTCGCCCCGCTCAACGCCGCACGCAACCTCTACCCCAAGCTGTACCAGCGCTTCCCGCAGATCCTGCGCAAGCTCGGCGCCTCCGGCCTGATGGCCACCCCGACCGAACTCGACATCACCGGCCCCGCCGCCGCCGACATCGAGGCGTACCTGCAGTCGGCCACCCTGACCGGCCCCGAGCGCGTCAAGCTCTTCCGCCTGGTGTGGGACACCTGCATCTCCGCGTTCTCCAGCCGCCAGGCGCTGTACGAGTACTACTTCTTCGGCGACCCGGTCCGCATGGCCGGCGCGTACGTGAAGAGCTACGACCGTGAGCCGTACAAGGCCAGGGTCCAGGCCTTCCTCGACCGCGCCTGATTCCGGACGGACGACATGACGCACCCGCTCGGAAACCCCCCGTCGAAGATCATCGCTCTGCATCTCAACTACCCCAGCCGCGCCAAGGAGCGCGGCCGGATCCCCGCCCATCCGTCCTACTTCCTCAAGCCACCCTCGTCGTTGGCGGGCAGCAAGGAGGCGCTCGTCCGCCCCGAGGGATGCGAACTCCTCGGCTTCGAAGGTGAGATCGCCCTCGTCATCGGCTCGCGCGCGCAGCGGGTGAGGCCGGAGGACGGCTGGCAGTACGTGCGATGGGTGACCGCCGCCAACGACGCCGGCGTGTACGACCTGCGCTACGCCGACCGCGGCTCCAACCTCCGCTCCAAGGGCGGAGACGGCTTCACCCCCATCGGGCCGCGACTGCTGGACGCACGCCAACTCGACCCGGCCGCCCTCCGGTTGCGGACCTGGGTCAATGGCGGACTGGTCCAGGACGACACCACGGACACCCTGCTGTTCCCGTTCGGCGAGCTGATCGCGGACCTGTCGCGGCAGGTCACCCTGGAGCCGGGGGACGTCATCCTCACCGGCACGCCGGCAGGCGCCTCCGTGGTCGCCCCCGGTGATGTGGTCGAGGTCGAGGTGTCCGGCAACGGGCTGTCCACCGGACGCCTGCGCAATCCCGTCGCCGCCGGGCCCGCCCTGGAGCCGTACGGGGCGATGCCCAAGGCCGATCCGGCGGAGCGCGAGGCCGCGTACGGGACGGCGTACACTCCCGAGCCCCTGCTGGACAAGCGGGTCGAGGAGGGACTGCGCTCGGTCGCCGTCGCCACCCTCAGCGCACAGCTCCGTGCCCGTGGCCTGCCGCACATGTCCATCGACGGCGTCCGCCCCACGCTGCCGGACCGGACCATGGTCGGCGTCGCGCACACCCTGCGCTACCTGCCGCTGCGCGAGGACCTCTTCAAGAGGTACGGCAACGGCATGAACGCCCAGAAGCGGGCGATCGAGGAGCTGCAGCCGGGCCATGTGCTGGTCATGGACGCCCGCCGCGACACCTCCGCCGGGACCCTCGGCGACATCCTCGCGCTGCGTGCCCAGATGCGCGGTGCGGCCGGGGTCGTCACCGACGGCGGCCTGCGCGACAGCGCCGCGGTCACCGAGCTCGGCCTGCCCGTCTACCACGGCGGGGAGCATCCCTCCGTCCTGGGCCGCCGCCACGTCCCGTGGGACACCGGCGTGCCCATCGCCTGCGGCGGCGCCCTGGTGCAGCCGGGCGACCTGATCGTCGGTGACACGGACGGTGTCGTGGTCGTACCACCCGAGCTGGCCGAGGAGCTGATCGCCGACTGCAGGGAGCAGGAGCTGCGGGAGCGCTTCATCACCGAGCAGGTGCGTGCCGGGCACAGCGTCGACGGGCTGTATCCCCTCGGTCCCGACTGGCGCGAACCGTTCGAGCAGTGGCGCCACAGCCAGGCCCCCTCGCAAGCCTCGCAAGGAGAACCCGCATGAAGTTCCGCAGTGACCCGTCCGCCATCCGCGGATCCATCGCCCCGGTCGTCACCCCGTTCACCGACGAGGGCGCCGTCGACCACGACAGCCTGCGCAACCTGATCCGCTTCCAGCTGGAGTCCGGTTCGCACGGCATCTCGCTCGGCGGCTCCACCGGCGAGCCCAGCGCGCAGACCGTCGCCGAGCGGATCGCCGCGATGCGTACGGCCGTCGAGGAGATCGGCGACCGGGTGCCCTTCCTGCCCGGAACCGGCTCCCACAAGCTGAACGAGACCCTGGAACTCACCGCCGCAGCCCAGGAGTTGGGCGCCGACGCGGCCCTGGTCATCACGCCGTACTACGCGCGGCCCACGCAGGAGGCCCTCTACGAGTGGTACGCGAGGGTGGCCCGGGAGTTCCCGGACCTGCCGATCGTCGCGTACAACGTGCCCTCGCGCACCGCGGTCGACATCGCCCCGGAGACGGTGAAGCGGCTGTTCACCGACTTCGACAACTTCGTCGGAGTCAAGGAGACCACCAAGGACTTCGAGCACTTCTCCCGCGTCCTGCACGCCTGCGGCCGCTCGCTGCTGGTGTGGTCCGGCATCGAGCTTCTGTGCCTGCCGCTGCTCGCCCTCGGCGGCGCCGGCTTCGTCAGCGCCGTGGCCAACCTGGCGCCGGGCGCGGTGGCCAGGATGTACGAGCTGTGGGAGGCGGGGGACTTCGACGGCGCACGGGACCTGCACTACCGCCTGCACCCGCTGGTGGACCTGCTGTTCGTGGAGACCAACCCGGCTCCCGCGAAGTGGGTTCTCGCCCAGCAGGGACGGATCGCCTCGCCTCACGTACGGCCGCCGCTCATCACGCCCACCGCCCCGGGCCTGACCCGTATCCGCGCCCTCCTCGCCGAGGGCGGGGACCTGACGCAGCAGCTCGCAACGCAGCAGAACGGAGCCGACAAGTGAGCACCGCCCCCGAGGGCCTGCCCTCGACCATCCGGCACTGGATCGGTGGCGAACTCGTCGACGCGGCCGACGGCCGCACCTTCGACGTCACCGACCCGGTGTCCAACACCGTCTACACCCAGGCCGCACGGGGTGCGCAGGACGACGTCCAGCGGGCCGTCGAGGCGGCGCGGGCCGCCTTCCCCGTCTGGTCGTCCATCTCCAACCGCGAGCGCGCCCGCGTCCTGTACCGCGTCGCCGACGCCGTCGAGGCCCGCCACGACCGCCTCGCCCGGTTCGAGTCGTACGACTCGGGTCTGCCGATCACCCAGGCCAAGGGCCAGGCCCGGCGCGCCGCGGAGAACTTCCGCTACTTCGCCGACGTCATCGTCGCACTCGGCGAGGAGGCATTCCGGCAGGGCGAGGAGCAGTTCAGCTACGTCGTCCGCACCCCGGTCGGGGTCGCCGGCCTGATCACCCCGTGGAACACCCCGTTCATGCTGGAGAGCTGGAAGCTCGCGCCGGCCCTCGCCTCCGGCTGCACGCTCGTCCTCAAGCCCGCCGAGTGGACGCCCCTGTCGGCTTCGCTCTGGCCGGAGATATTCGCCGAGGCGGGGGTGCCGGCCGGAGTCGTGAACATCGTCCACGGCATCGGTGAGGAGGCCGGGCAGGCCCTCGTCGACCACCCGGACGTGCCCCTGATCTCCTTCACGGGCTCGACCGACACGGGCCGCCACATCATCCGTTCCTCGGCCGAGCACCTCAAGACCACGTCGATGGAGCTGGGCGGCAAGTCCCCGGTCGTCGTCTTCGCCGACGCCGACATCGAAGCGGCCCTGGACTCCGTGGTGTTCGGCGTGTTCTCGCTCAACGGCGAGCGCTGCACGGCGGGTTCCCGGGTGCTCGTCGAGCGCCCGCTGTACGAGGAGTTCACCCGCCGCCTCGCCGAGCGGGCCGAGCGGGTCAAGGTGGGCTTGCCCTCCGATCCCGCCACCGAGGTGGGGGCACTGGTTCACACGGAGCACTACGAGCGCGTCCTGAACTACGTCGAGATCGGCCGGAAGGAGGCCCGGCTGGTGGCGGGCGGCGTCCGCCCGGACCACCTGACCGAGGGCAACTACCTCCAGCCGACCGTGTTCGCCGACGTGTCCCGTGACGCCCGTATCTTCCAGGAGGAGATCTTCGGCCCCGTCGTGGCCGTCGCCCCCTTCGATGACGAGGCCGAGGCGATCGAGCTGGCCAACGCCACCCGGTTCGGCCTGGCCGCGTACATCTGGACCTCGGACCTCAAGCGCGGCCACCGCATCGCGCACGCCGTCGAGTCCGGCATGGTCTGGATCAACTCGCACAACGTCCGCGACCTGCGCACCCCCTTCGGGGGAGTCAAGGCCTCCGGCGTGGGCCGCGAGGGGGGCGCCCACAGCATCGACTTCTACACCGAGTCCAAGATCGTCCACGTCGCGCTCGGTGACGTCCACACCCCTCGATTCGGAGCCGCCTCATGAGCACCCCGGCACCCGATGTCGTCCGCTCCGCCTACGCCCAACTGGCCGTCACCGACCTGGCCAGGGCCCGCTGGTTCTGGGTGGACATGCTCGGATTCCACGTCCAGTACGAGGATGCCGACTCCCTCTACCTGCGCGGGACGGATGAGCTCACCCATCACTCGCTCGTGCTGCGCAAGGGTGAGATCGCGGCTCTCGACCACATCTCGTACCGCGTCCGCACCCCTGAGGACGTCGACAAGGCGGAGAGGTTCTTCGCCGAACTCGGCCGCCCCGTCAAGCGGTTGAAGAAGGGCGAGGGCACGGTCGGCGTCGGCGACGCCGTACGCGTCGTCGACCCGCTTGGCTTCCCGGTCGAGTTCTTCCACGAGATCGAGCGTGGTGAGCGCCTCATCCAGCGTTACGACCTCCACCGCGGCGCCCAGATCGCACGCCTCGACCACTTCAACATCTGCACCCCCGACATCCCTGCGGCATACGCCCACTACAAGTCACTCGGCTTCGGCTGCTCGGAGACCATCGAGGGTGACGAGCACGAGCTGTACGCCGCCTGGATGTACCGCAAGCAGACCGTCCATGACGTGGCTTTTACCGGTGGGGCGGGCCCCCGTCTGCACCATCTCGGGGTGGCCACCCACGAGTCCCACCAGGTGCTGCGCACCGCCGACATCTTCGGCGCGCTGCACGAGGAGAAGCACATCGAGCGCGGGCCCGGCCGGCACGGTGTCTCCAACGCTTTCTACGTCTACCTGCGCGATCCCGACGGCCACCGGGTGGAGATTTACACCTCCGACTACTACACCGGCGACCCGGACCACGAGACGTACCGCTGGAACGTCCACGACGACCGCCGCCGCGACTTCTGGGGCAACGCGGTGATCGAGTCCTGGTACAAGGAGGCGACCCCGGTCCTCGACCTCGACGGGCGGCCGCAGCCGGTGAGCAGCTCCCTGCTGGACGAGTCCGCCGTCCAGGTGGGGGCAGACGGACTCGGCTGACCGCGTGGAACATCAAGGCGATTGAGGGCGCCGAACTGTTCAAGCTCTTCGTGTCGAAGCGCTACGGCGGGGCGCAGACCCGCACGCGAAGATGTCGGCATCACACCGGGCATCAAGGCCGAGTGTGTGGGCGGCCGGTGCCTGGTCAGTGGCCGCCGGCCCACTTCTCGCGTTCCTTCGCGGCCGACGAGGCCACTCTGGTCCGGAGACTGCCCGGTGTTCCTGGCCCGCGATACAGAGATCCGGCCAAGTTCCTGCCGCAAGGCCGCGGGTGGTGAATGCGTGCACGCGGCAGAGGAATTGGCAGGTGCGTCGCCGTCTCCGCGCCCGCGGTGTGGGCGGCGGCGAGTCCGGTAATGCGGTCGTCGCAGGCCGATCGTGCCATATCGTCGCCACGTGCCGGAAGATACCGGTAGTGCCACGTAGAAACGCGGAGCGAGATCAGAGTGTGGTCGGCGGGAAACAAGCCGAATAGTTCAAACGAATTAGAGTACCGAAAAGTCGGCTGCGGGGCCGTCCGGTGCACACGGGTCTTCGTTTATAGTACAGCTATGACGATGATGGGGGACGGCAAGCAGAGCAAGGCACGGCCGATGAGCGACAAGGCCTATGAGACGCTCCGCGAGGCCATCGTGAGCTGCGAACTGGCGCCGGGGGCATGGATCAAGGCTGCCGAGCTCTCGGAGTCGCTCGGCCTGGGCCGGACTCCGACGATGCAGGCGCTGCAGCGTTTGGAGGCGGACGGGTTCGTCCGCCCGGTGAAGCGCAAGGGTTGGCAGGTCACGCCGATGACGTTGCAGAGAGTCCACGACATCGTCGAGGCTTTCGAGCTGACCGCCCCGTCGCTGGTTGTGTTGATCATCCGCAACGCCACCGACGAGCAGATCGCCACGTTGGGTAAAAAGGTGATCAAGTCGGCGCCGGGACGTCCCGCGACCGAAGTCAAGCCTGATTTGAAGGCAGCCCCGGTCCGTTACCTCGTTCAGATTTGCGGCAATCCGGTAATGACGGAAATGGTGCTGCCCTTGGCGACGCATATGGAACGAGTTCTCAGTTTCGGACTGCTGCATGATGACAATTTCCTGGACCCCGCTTATGTCCGCTGGCGCAACGTCCTTTTGGACGCCATGGCGGCCCGCGATGAGAAACGTGCACGGGAGGCGGTCCTCAAAGTGATCCACGTCGGCGCGACGGAGATCAACCGGATTCTTCAGGGCGCGCAGTCCATCCGGTCGGTTCCCCTGAACATCGAACGCGCCTCCTGATCAGATCGAGATCCCGCCGTCGACAGGCAGTACGACGCCGGTGATGTATCCCGCTTCCTGGGAGGCGAGGAAGCCCACCGCGGCACACATCTCGGAAGCGTTGCCGAACCTGCCCAGCGGGATGCCCGCCGCCAGTTCGGCCTTCTTGTCCTCCGGGATGGAGGCGACCATCCGGGTCTCTGCGTTGGGGGAGATCGCGTTGACGGTGATCCCGAACCGGGCCAGTTCCTTGGCCGCGGTCTTGGTGAATCCGATGATCCCCGCCTTGGCGGTGGCGTAGTTTGCCTGACCGGTGTTGCCGTGCAGGCCTGTGTAGGACGTGACGTTGACGACGCGGCCGTAGCCCCGGGCGCGGAAGTGCGGAACACAGGCGCGGGTCAGTCGGAAGGTGCCGCCGGCGTGGATGGCCAGGACGCTCTCCCAGTCGTCGTCCGTGAGCTTCCACAGGACCTTGTCGCGCAGGATGCCGGCATTGTTGACGACGACGTCGATTCGGCCGGTCTCGGCGGTGACCTGCTCGACGGCCCGGTCGATGTCCTCGGTGCTGCTGACGTCACCGGGGATGGCTCGTGCTCCGACCTCGGCCGCGGCCTTGCGGACCTCCTCGCCGTCGTAGTCGATGAGGAAGACGTCGGCACCGGAGTTCGCGAAGAACCGGCCGAGTTCGAGACCGATACCGCGCGCACCGCCGGTCACGATCACGGACTGGCCGGTGAAGTCGAAGGACAGGTTCATCGCGAGTTCTCTCCTGGGAAGGGGGGCTTCATGCAGTTCATGCGGTTCATGGGGTCAGAGAAGTTCGAGAAGCGTCGCGTTGGCCTGTCCGCCGCCCTCGCACATCGTCTGCAGGCCGTACCGGATGTTCTCGGCGCGCATGTGGTGGAGCATGGTGGTCATCAGGCGGGCCCCCGAGCCACCCAGGGGGTGGCCGAGTGCGATGGCGCCGCCGCGAGGGTTGACACGGGCCATGTCCACGTCGAACTCCGCCGCCCATGCGAGCACCACCGACGCGAAGGCTTCGTTGACCTCGAAAACGCCGATCTCGTCGAGGCCGACTCCGGACTTGGCCAGCACCTTGTGCGTCGCCGGGATCGGGCCGGTCAGCATCGGCATCGGCGCGGAACCGGTGACGACCGCCGTGTGGATACGGGCGAGAGGTTTCAGACCCAGAGCGGCCGCCGCCTCGCTCGTCATCATCAGCAACGCGGCCGCACCGTCCGAGATCTGCGAGGAGTTGGCGGCGGTGACGCGGCCATCCTCGCGGAAGGCCGGGCGGAGCGTGCTCAGCTTGTCGAGAGTCCCGCCACGTCGTATGCCCTCGTCCGTCGTGACGATCTTGTCGGCCGCCACGATGGGTTCGATCTCCGTGGTGAACAGTCCGGCGTCCGAGGCGGTGGCCGCACGCTCGTGCGAGGTCAGCGCGAACTCGTCGAGCTGGGTGCGTGACAGCCCCCACGCGTCGGCGATCATCTCGGCGCCGATCCCCTGGTTGGGGAACTCCGGGCCGTACCGCTTGACATAGCGCTCGCCCAACGGATTGCCGGTCGCCGCCGCGGACCCCATGGGGATCCGCGACATGCTCTCCACGCCGCCGACGACGACCACGTTGTAGTAGCCGGATATGAGTCCTGCGGCCCCGAAGTGCACGGCCTGCTGCGAGGAGCCGCACTGTCGGTCGACCGTGGTCCCTGGAACGGACTCGGGCCAACCCGCTGACAGAACCGCGGTGCGGGCGATGTCGAAGGTCTGCTCCCCGACCTGGCTGACACATCCCCACACGACGTCGTCGACGAGCGCCGGGTGGATTCCCGTGCGTTCGGCGAGAGCGTCGAGTACATGGGCGGAAAGGTCGGCCGGGTGGATGGACGACAGCGCACCGCCGCGCTTCCCCACGGGGGTGCGCACGGCAGCGACGATGACGGCGTCGTTCATGATCTGCTCATTCCTTCTCGGTCCTCACCGCAGCTCGCGCCGCAGGATCTTGCCGGCCGGGCTCCTGGGCAGTTCGTCGACGATCTCGACGACACGGGGGTACTTGTACGCCGCCAACCGCTCCTTGCAGAACGCGATGAGGGCGTCCGGACTGGTCGTCCGGCCAGGCTGGAGGGACACGAACGCCTTGACCGTCTGGCCGCGGTATTCGTGGGCGACGCCGATCACCGCGGCCTCACGGACGGCGGGGTGGCCGAGGAGGACGTCCTCCACCTCTCGGGGCCACACCTTGTAGCCGGAAGCGATGATCATGTCGCTCTTCCGGCCGACCAGGTAGAACCAGCCGTCTTCGTCCATCAGGCCTATGTCACCGGTGTGGAGCTCGCCGTCGACGAGCTTCTCCGCCGTCTCCGCCGGCTTGTTCCAGTAGCCGGGGGTGACCTGCGGACCGGAGACGACGAGTTCGCCGCTCTCTCCCGGCAGCAGAGGCGTGCCGTTGTCGTCGATGACGCGCACGGACGTGTTGAAGACGGGAACGCCGACCGACAGTGCGCCCGTGCCGGGATCGACGGGCGCCGCCACACCCAGCGGCACGGCGTGTGTCGGTGAGGCGGTCTCGGTCATCCCGTAGCAGTTGTGGATGTCCATCCCGCTGCGGGCCAGGATCTTGTCGCGCAGCTGAGGTGCGATCGGTGCGCCGCCGGAGTAGACCGCCCGCAGCGACGCGAAGTCGTCCTTCGTCGCCCCGGCCAGTCCGGAGAGATGGTTGAAGGCGGTGATGGCGCCGACGGCGAACGTCGGCCGGTGCTCGCGGATCGCGTCCAGGACGACCCTGCCGTCGAAACGGTGAGCGAGCACGAGTTTCGAGCCGACCACCAACGAGACGCAGACGTGCCCGACGAGGCCGGTGATGTGAAACAGCGGTGCGATACCGAGGACGACGTCGTCCTGGCTCAGCTTCATCCATTCGCGATAGGTGCGGGTGTTGAAGGCCAGGTTGCCGTGAGTGTTGATCGCCCCCTTCGGGACTCCGGTCGTGCCGGAGGTGTAGGTCAGGACCGCTGGCTTCTCGGCGTTCACACTGACTGGTGCCGGCCTGCGGTCACCGTGTCGGGCGAACACGTCCGTCAGCCGGAGGGCCCCGGAGACCGCTGGTTGTTCCGCGGCGGGGATGACGCGCTCGTCGTCGCGTTTCTGGTCGTCGCGTGCGGATGCCACGAAGACCTGCCGCACCTCGGTCTGCCCGCCGGCGAGCACCTCACGCGCAACCGATACGTACAGATCGTCGAGGCACAGCAGGGCCGTCGCGCCCGAGTCCCTGAGTAGACGGGAGAGTTCGCGCGCCTTGTTCATGGGGTTGACGAGAACCGCGATACCACCGGCCTTCCAGGCTGCGAGGAGGCCGACCACGAACGCCGGGTTGTTCTGGGTGTAGAGCGCGAGCCGGTCGCCGGCGGCGAAGCCGCCCTCCGCCAGGGCGATCGCCAGGGCGTCCGAGCGCTGGTCGAGGTCTCGGAAGGACACGGCACCGTCGAAATAGGCGATCGCGGTTCTGTCGGGGAACTTGGAGACGGTGATCGCGAACAGTTCGAGCATCGACTCGGACTCGGGGGTGATCCGCCTCGGAAGATCACCGGGGTACGTGTTCAGCCAGGGACGCCGGTTCACCGCGAGTCTCCTGGCGCTGCCACGACTTCGTTCCGGAGGACCCCGACACCCGACACCTCGATCTCGGTCACGTCGCCGGGGGCGAGGAACCGCGGCGGCTTCGCGGCCAGTCCGACACCGCCGGGCGTTCCGGTGGCGATCACGTCGCCGGGAGCCAGAGAGGTGAACCCGGTGACGTACCCCAGAATCGCCGTGAAATCGAAGACGAGCTGGTCCAGTGTGGCGTCCTGCCGTAGCTCGCCGTTTACCCGGGTGGTGAGCCGTACCGATCCGAGGTCGTCGAACTCGTCCAGCGTGACCAGGTATGGACCGAACGAACCGAGGCCGCGGAAGTTCTTGCCGGGCAGCCACTGGCTGTTGTGCAGCTGCCAGTCCCGTGCGCTCAGGTCGTTGTAGCACGACAGTCCCGCGATCGCCGCCCGTGCGTCGGCGTCCGTCTCGATCACCGACACATGACTGCCGATGACGATCGCGACCTCTCCCTCGTAGTCCAACTGCCTTGTGTTGGGCGGATGGACGACGGGCTGTTCGTGACCGACCTGTGTGTCGGCGAACCGGCTGAAGATGGTTGGGTGCTCGGGCTTGTCGACGTGCCCCGTCTCCTCGCGGTGGTCGATGTAGTTGACGCCTACACAAAGGATCTTCGCCGGGTCCGGGACCGGCGGGAGGTGCTCGATCTCGGCCAGCGAGTGGGTGGCCTCGCGGCCCGCGCTGAGCCGCTCCAGCCGGCCCGTGAGACCGCGTTCCAGGAGCTCTCGGATCGAGGCGGCCTCTCCGCCGAGTGTCTCGGCGCCGTCGATGATGCCGTCGGCCGTGAGGACGCCGAACGACACCTTGTCGCCGATGCGGTACGTGAGCAGCTTCATCGGGTTCCCTTCGTGGATGCCCCGGCCTTCAGGCCGGGGTGGGGGCACCTCCCGCTTGCGGGGGAGAAACGAAGCCCCTGCGGAGCAGGGCAGGGAAAGCCGAATCGCCTCCAGGGCGGTTCGGCGTCTTCGGCCACCGGCCGATTGCCGCCGCTCACACGGAAGCTGATAGAGTGTGAGGTGTGACGCAGCAGGTCAAGCGGGCGTTCAAGTACCGCTTCTGCCCCACGGACGAGCAGGCGGCTGAGCTGTCGCGCACGTTCGGCTGTGTCCGCCTCGTCTACAACAAGGCCCTGGAGGAGCGCACGCGGGCGTGGTACGGCGAGCAGCGCCGGATCTCCTACGTGCAGTCGTCCGCCGCGTTGACGGAGTGGAAGAAGGCCGGGGAACTCGCCTTCCTGACGGAGGTGTCCTCCGTCCCGCTCCAGCAGGCGCTGAGGCATCTTCAGACGGCCTTCGGCAACTTCTTCGCCAAGCGGGCGAAGTACCCCCGGTACAAGAGCCGGAAGAAGTCCCGTGCGTCGGCCGAGTACACCCGCAGCGCCTTCACATGGCGCGCGGGGCGGCTGACCCTCGCGAAGATGGCCGAGCCGCTGGACATCCGTTGGTCCCGCCCCCTCCCGCAGGGTGCGGAGCCGACGACGGTGACCGTGTCCCGTGACAGCGCCGGGCGCTGGTTCGTCTCGATGCTGTGCGAGGACATCATCACCGAGGCCCCCGCCACCCACGCGGCGGTCGGTCTGGACGCCGGGATCACCTCCCTCGTGACACTGTCCACCGGAGAGAAGATCGCCAACCCCCGCCACGAGCGCCACGACCGTGCCCGCCTCGCCAGGGCGCAGCGTGAGCTGTCGCGGAAGGCGAAGGGCTCGGCGAACCGGGCCAAGGCCCGCCGCAGGGTTGCCAAGGTCCACGCGCGGATCGCCGACCGGCGCCGCGATTTCCTGCACAAGCTGTCGACTCGGCTCGTCCGTGAGAACCAAACGGTCGTGATCGAGGACCTCACCGTCCGCAACCTGCTGATGAACGGCCGCCTCGCGCGCGCCATCTCCGATGCGGCCTGGACGGACCTGCGCATGATGCTGGAGTACAAGTGCGCCTGGTACGGGCGTGAACTCGTCGTGGTCGACCGGTGGTTTCCCAGCTCCAAGCTGTGCGGGGCCTGCGGAACGGTCCGCGGGAAGCTGCCGCTGAACGTCCGCGAGTGGACGTGCGACTGCGGCGCGGTGCATGACCGCGACGTGAACGCGGCACGCAACATCCTGGCCGCCGGGCTGGCGGCGTCTGCTTGTGGAGACGGTGTAAGACCTCAACGGGAGTCCTCCCGGACGGGGCGGTCGTCGGTGAAGCAGGAACCCCAGCGGGCGACCGCTGGAATCCCCCGCCGTTAGGCGGGGGAGGAAGTCAACGGTGCTTCTCCTCATGGATTCGGATTCCGGCGCGCATCCGCGCCGTGTCGAGGCCGACGCCTTCGACGTGCAACTGCCCCAAGTTGTCGGGGTCCTACGTTGAGACGGGCCAGTCGGGGTCGTCGGTGATACGGACGAACGTCTGCGGTCTTCCTCGCGGTGTGTGAGCCGCGTCGTGCTGTCAGTCACGACCTGCGCCCCGCGAACATCCGGCGAGACGCACGGCCGTCAGGCCGCGGTCGGCCCGGCGGCGCCCGTGTAGCGGCGACGGTGGAACACCAGCGGTGTCTCCTCCGGCGCGGCATCGAGGTCGGCGACCTCACCGATGACGATGAAGTGGTCCCCGGCCTCGTGCAGGGTCGTGATCCGGCAGTCGATCCACGCCGCCACTCCCTCCAGCACCGGCGAGCCGGTCACCGGTGCCGGACGCCAGGACAGGCCGGCGAACTTGTCGGCGCCACTGGTGGCGAACGCCTGGGAAACGTGCTGCTGGTTCACGGTCAGCACGTTCGCGCAGAAGGCGCCGGCCTGTCGTATGCGGGGGAAGCTGCTCGACGTCGCCGCGGGCAGAAACCCGACCAGTGGTGGATTCATCGACACCGAGAGGAAGGTGCCGACGGCCAGCCCGACCGGCTCGCCGCGGTCCAGGGCGGTCACCACGACCACGCTGGTGGGCACCGCGGAGAGGACGTCGCGGAAACGGGCGGCTTCCAGGGTCGCCCCACTCCCGGCAGAGCCGCTCGGTGAGGCCGGTAGTGATGTCCATGCCATTTTGCAGTCCTTTTCCGGTCAGGCGGGGACCATGTCGCCGCTGCAGGCACGCACGGCGGGCAGATCCCCGGGCGGCTGACAGCTCGAAGCTGCGGCGGACCGATTCGAGCGGAGTCGCAACGCGCTGAGAATCAGGTTCAGTTGGCCGATCCCGGCCAGGTGGATCAGATACCGGGGCGCGCGCGAACCGTCCGGCGACGCCCTTGTGGAGCCAATGTGAACGTAACATAGACATGTCTGACTTGAAAATAAACATTTCTATTGACAGTTGTGGACTGTCGTGTTGCGATCTGAAATATGGCAGCCCAGCGGTCAACCGGACGCCCGCGGGCCTGCCGGTCGGAGGACACCATGACAGAGTTCGATCCAGCCCGTACCGCCGTGATCAACATCCACTGGCAGTACGACATCGTGAAACCCGAGGGTGCTTTCGGACCGTTCTTCGCCGAGGGCGCGCAGCGGCACGGCGTCATCGCCAAGAACCAGCTGCTCACCCGGGCGGCCCGAGCCGCGGGATCCCCCGTGATCCACGTTCGGACAGCCTTCCGGCCCGGCTACAGCGATCTGATCATCAACTGCCCTCTGCTGGCCCTGGTGGAAGAGCGCAAGGCCCTCGTCGACGGAACGCGCGGCGCTGATCTCATCGAGGAACTCAGCCCCGAGCCAGGCGAGTTGGTCATCACCCACACCCGCCTCACCGGCTTCCACGGCACCGACCTCAACGGGATCCTGCGCGGGAAGGGCATCGACACCGTCGCCTTCTCCGGGGTCGCCACCGACCACTCCGTCCAGGGCACCGCCCGCGAGGCGGTCAACCACGGCTACCGCACCCTCATCGTCTCCGACGCGTGCTCGGCGGCCAACGACGAGACGCACCAGGCCGCCCTGGACACCTTCACGCTGCTGGGCGAGAACGTCACCACCCAGGACGTCGTGGCCGCCTTCTCCCGCTGAGCCGCGCACACCACGACACCCACACCAAGACGCAGGAGTAGGCCGATGTCGCCCATCACACCGCGGACCCGCATGCAGTACGTCCGCCCCTTCGACCCGGACCAGGCCATCGACACGGGGTTCCCCGGCTACCGCGCGCAGTTCCTCTCCCATCTGGAGAGCGCGATCCTGATCAACAGCCACATCGAGGAAGGCGGTTGTGGCCCCGGTCTGCATTACCACCACGTCGACCAGCTGTACTACCTGGTCGAGGGCACCATGAACGTCCAACTGGGGCACGAGGTCCAGCACATCAGTGCCGGCACCCTCGTGTTCATCCCGGCGGGCCTGGCACACCGCAACTGGAACGACGGGCCGGGTGCCGAGACCCACTTCGAGATGCTGATCCCCGCTCCCGCGCCGATGGCCCAGCTGGCGTACATGGTGGACTCTCCCGACGACGTACCGGCATCCCACCGCACCGACCACCCCGGTTACACGCGGCGCGTCGATCCCGACGCCCTGGACGAGGCCATGCCGGGTCTCAAGATGGTCACTCTGGCCGGCCCCGCGACCGGCACACGGCACTCCGTCGTCAACTACATGGAAGTCGCTCCCGGCGGAGCCGGGCCGGGCACCCACATCCACGCCTTCGACCAGTACTACCTGGTGCTGGAGGGGGAGCTGACCGTCGAGGTCGCTCTGGAGAAGCATGTCGTCGGCCCCCGCACGCTGGTGGTGCTGCCCGCCGGCGTGCCGCACCGGCAGTACAACGCGGGCACGGTGACAGAGAAGCACATCTCGGTTCTCTCACCCGCGCCGGAGCCGGTGAAGCCCTGGGACAGCGGTGTCGACTTCAGCGCCAACGGCCACGATGCCACCGGCCCGCAGTCCGTCTTCGAGCAGATCGGAGCGGGGCGGTCATGACTTCTCTGCATGGTGGGTACCGGCCGCGCCCGGAGCGCCTGGCGCTCAAGCGGGGCGCGGTCGACTTCTCCGACGACGCCGGTGTGGCTGCGATCATGAAGCTCGTCGCGGGCGCGGAGCTGCCGCCGGTGGGTGAGACTGCGGGCGATCCCTTCGTGGGGATCACGACCGACGGGAAGCCCCTGACCGACCTCTTCACCCTGGCCGACGAGGGTGCACCGACCGAGCAGGCGGTGCAGAAGGCGCTGGGGTATCTGGGCCTGCTCACGGCGGAGCAACAGGCGCTCGGCTCGCTGCCGATCGACGCCACCGAATGGCGGCTGTGGTCCAACGCGTTTCTGACGTTCCCCGAACACGGCCTGCTGTTGCAGGAGTTGACCGGCCCCGCGCGTGACGCGGCGCTGTCGGTGATCGAAGCAACGGTCAGCCCCGAGGGCTACGAGCTGCTGCGCGAGGCGATGCGTCTGAACGCCGAACTGGGCGAGTTCGTCGGCAAGTACCCGGACACACTCACCGAGTACTGCTACCGGTTCACCGTGTTCGGCGAGCCGTCGCTCCAGCAGCCGTGGGGCTGGCAGCTGGCAGGACACCACATCGATCTGCACGCGGTCTTCATCGGCGGCCAGTTGGTGCTCACACCGACCTTCCTCGGTGTGGAGTTCGGCGGTGAGGCCGTGTTCTCCGACCATCGTGAGCGCGCCTGGGAGTTCATGGAGTCCCTGAGCGCGGCGCAGCGCGACCGGGCCCTGCTGTACGGCTCGGTGCTGTCCGCGGACCTTCCCCCCGAACTGTCCGGCATCGTCGACGGCCGCCACCGCGCGGCAGCGGGCCGGGACAACCGGGTGCTCCCCTACGTAGGGCTGGAGGGCGACCGGCTGACGCCGGGCCAGCGAGAGCTGCTGCTGTCCCTCACCGACCCCTACCTGGAGAACCTGCCCCGAGAGCCTCGCGCGCACCGCCGCAACCAGATCGAGCGCTTCCTCGACGACACCCACCTGGGGTGGATCGGGACGTGGGATGCCGGTGCGCCCTTCTACTACCGGGTGCACAGTCCGGTCGTGCTGATCGAGTACGACAATCACGCCGGCATCTTCCTCGACAACGACGAACCGGAGCCGTACCACGTGCACACCATCGTGCGCACCCCCAACGGCGGCGACTACGGCAAGGACCTGCTGCGTCAGCACTACGCACACCAGCACCGGACCACGTGACGGAGCGACGCGTACCAGAAGGAGAACCGCCATGGACGTCGGTTTCCTGTTCAACATCCGTCGTCACCCCGAGGAGCAGCGCAGCCTGCCGCGGGTCTACCAGGACCACATCGACGACGTCGTCCACGCCGAGCAGCTCGGATTCACCCACGCCTGGGCCGGCGAACACCACTTCGCCTGGGACCAGGCGACGCCCGGACTGTTCCCGGTACTGGCTGCGGTGGCGCAACGGACCAGCAGGATCCGTATCGGCACGCATGTGACCGTGCTGCCCTACCACCATCCGCTCCGGGTGGCCGAGGACGCCGCCGTGCTCGACATCCTCTCCGGGGGCCGATTCGAACTCACCGTGGGCGCAGGGTCGTTCTACGAGGAGTTCCGCTCCTACGACGTCGACGCCGCCGAACGCTTCGGGCGGCTCTACGAGGGGCTGGACGTCATCCTCAAGTGTTTCACCGAGGACGAGTTCAGCCATGAGGGCAAGTACTTCAGGTTCCCCGGCGTGCGGATGACCACCAAACCGCTGCAGGAGAGGCTGCCGGTCTGGGTCGCCGCCAGTGGTCCCGTCGGAGTGAAGCGTGTCGCGCGCCGAGGACTGAACGTCGCCGGCGCCTCCGCATTCGGTCCGCAGCTCATCGACCTGTTCGACAGCGAGCTGCGCGCCCATGGTCACAACCCCGCCGACCACGGGTCAGGGCTCCTGTCCATGGTGCATGTCGCCGACGACGAGGACCGGGCGTGGGCCGAGGCCGCCCGCGGAGTCCACCACTGGCTCACGTTCCTCGCCGGCCACGAATGGGTCGGGCTCGAGTTCACCGGCGGCAGACTCGACGTGCCCGAACCCGCCCAACTGCGCGACTGGGCCGCCGACTCACCGATCCCGTACCACGTCGGCACACCCGACCAGGTGGCCGAGTCGCTGCTCCGGCGGGTCCGGTCGGCACGTAACACGAACCTCGCCCTGTCCTTCCGCCAGGTGTTCATGGACACGGCCGCGGTGCGCCACTCCATGGACCTGTTCGCCGAACACGTCATGCCCGAACTCCGGGCCTGGCAGCACCCCACCGACACCGCCGATTCAGACAAGTGATCAATGAGTTCAGGAGACATGCCATGCGTGCTGCAGTTGTGAACAGCTTCGGCGGACCCGAGGTCGTGGAGATCGTGGACACCGAGGTGCCCGAGCCTGCGGCGGGGGAAGTGCGGATCAAGGTGGCCGCGGCCGCGCTGAATCCGTGCGACGTCGCGGCGCGGTCCGGGGTCTACGGGGGAGAGGGACAGCAGATAGGGCTCGGTTGGGACGTCGCCGGGACGATCGACGCGGTCGGCGAGCAGAGTGACTGGAAGGTCGGAGACAACGTCGTGGCGCTCCTCTTCGGCCTGGTCAAGCCGCTGGGGACCCATGCCGAATACGTCGTCGTACCCGCGGACGCCGTCGCCAAGGCGCCCACGACGGTGGACTCGGCGCACGCCGCGACTCTGCCGCTGAACACGCTGACCGCGCTCCAGGCCCTGGACCTCCTGGAGTTGACGGAGGGACAGTCGGTCCTGGTGACCGGCGCCGCGGGCGCGGTCGGCGCGTACGCCGTGCAGCTCGCCGTCCGCCGCGGGCTCGTGGTGACGGGACAGGCGCGGGAAGGCGACGAGGAGTTCGTACGGTCGCTGGGGGCGGTGCACGTCACGAGCGGAGTGCGGAAGAGCTTCGACGCGGTCCTCGACGCGGCGATCCTCGGTGAAAAGGCCCTCGCTTGGGTTCGGGAGGGCGGCGCCTTCGTCGGCCTCCTGCCGCACCTGCTGCCGCCGGCGGAGCGTGGCGTGCGGATCAGTGGTGTCGAGGTGAACGCCGACGGGGCGAGCCTGGCCGAACTGGTCCGGCTCGCGGACGAGGGGGCGCTGACCCCTCGGGTGGCTGGGACCTACGCCCTGGACGACGCGGCCAAGGCGCACGCCCGGTTCGCGGAGGGCGGGGTGCGGGGGCGGTTGGTGCTGCTGCCCTCGTAACGCTTGGTCCTCCGCACCCTTGACGGCCTGGCGGATCTCCTGCCCGGCCGGGAATTCGCCCCCCGGGACACCGGCCGGGCACGTGTTGCAGATCGCACGACGGAAGGGTTCGGCCGAGCCGAACACAGGAGGACCGTTCTCGCGGCCCTCGTCCTGACAGTACCGTTCTCCCTGATCGAGGTTCCCATGACCACCACTACTGGCCTGGCCGATGTGGCCGACACCGATTCCGCCGCCGGCCGCGACCGGCTGCTCGCCGCCCTGGACGCGATTGCCGACGACCTGCAGGCCGAAGGCCCGGCCTGTGACGACGCGGGCAAGCTCACGGATCGCACGATGGAGTTGCTGCGAGACAGCGGCCTCGGCTTGATGTACGTCAGCAAGGACCTGGGCGGCCTGGCGGTGACTCCCGGCGACTCGGCTCAGGTCCTCGAACGCTTCGCCTACATCGACGGGTCGATCAGCTGGACAGGAGGAATCTTCGCGGGCGTCGGCTTCATGTCGGCGTTCTTCGACAGAGCCGTCGAGAAAACACTCTTCGCCGACGGGGTGCCGAACTTCTCCGCAACCGCCTACCCCAGCGGGCGCGCCGTCCGGGTCGAGGGCGGCTACCGGCTCACCGCGTCCTACTCGTACTGCAGCGGGCTTCCGAACGCGGATTATGTGCTGTGCAACTCCCTGGTCTTCGATGGTGACCAGCCCGTCCCCGGCCCGCCCTTCATGTTCCTCGTACCGGCCTCGGAGGTCACCCTCCGGGGCAACTGGGACACGATCGGGCTCCGCGGCACCGGCTCCGTCGACTTCACCGTGACCGACTACTTCGTTCCGGATCACCACGCGGTCCCGCTGTTTCCCGACACCGCCGCCGGCTTGCTGGCAGTGGTTCATCTCGGGCGCCAGACGTGGGCGTCCGGCACCGCCCGTCGCCTCCTCGATGAGATCGCCGCCTTCGCGAGCCGTGACCCCAAGCCCGGAGCGCCCCGGCTCGCGGACAACCCGGTCTTCCGCACCGAGTACGCGGACTTCGAACTGGCCTACCGCTCCGCTCGCGCATTCGGGGCCGAAGTCTTCGCCGAGGTGGACGCCTCGGCGGCACGTGGGGAGCCCCTCAGCCGTCGGCAGACCAGTCTGCTTGCCGGCGCCAGCGTGCACATGCACGACATCTGTCGGGATCTCGCCCTGTGGGCGTTCAACAAGGGCGGAGGCACCGCACTGCGCGCCGGAATTCTTCAGCGCATCATCCGCGACGCCATCTCCGGTTGTCAGCACGCGGTGATCAGCCGCAGTCAGCTGGCGGACATCGGTCATGAACTCGTCGGCGCGCCGCCGGAGCTGCAGTGGATGGGAACGGCACTTGTCGTACCTCCTGGTCTGTGACCGCGCCGTGCATGAAGTGGCGGCCTGATCAGTGACAGGACTGGCGACGTTCCGCACTCGACGTGCGGGGGTCGCCTTTCCTGATCGCGCGTTACGGTGCGTCGCGTGTCCGGGGCGGTGCCACTGCATCGCCCGGGGCCGTGCACTGAAATGGGCGGTTGGTTCGGGACCCCGAATCAACCGCCCATTTCATGGCGCTATGGCTTGACTCACGGCGTGACGAGGGTGGCGTCCGGAGGAAGCTGGAAGTCCGGTCCGTGAGCGAGGAAGTCCGCGACGAGGGCGGCCAGATCCTCGGCGCGGTCGCCCTGCAGGTCGTGTGCGGCATCGTGAAGGAGGACGAAGCGGCAGTCGGGCATGAGACGGGCGAAAGTGCGGCCGTTCTGGGGCGGGATGAAGCCGTCCTGGTCGCCGAAAGCCACAAGCGTGCGAACGGAGCTTCCAGGCAGACGTTCCGCGACCTGCTTCGAGTAGTCGGGGTTCGCTCCCTCGAGCCTGGAGATCAACGCGAACATCCGAGCCTGGGAGTCGGGGTGAGGCGGTACGAAGACCGGCGCCCGCTCGGGGTGGACGCGAACCTTGCGCAGGGCTTCCTCGGGCGTGACGTCCGCCTGCGCCGAAGGGTCGAGACCTTCGCGGAAGGTGCCGGGTGCCTCGAGGACCAGTGAGGCCACCCGTTCCGGGTGATCGAGGGCGACGTTCAGGGCAACATCGCCGCCGAGCGTGCTTCCGAGCAGGTGGAAGCTCTTCAGTCCGAGGTCCTGGGTCGCCTGGTAGACGGTGTCGGCCAGTTCCGTGAGTGTTCGGTCCCGGCCGTCGTCGGGCTCGTCGCCCCATCCGGGCAGTGCGAAGAGGATGACGTCGTACTGCTCGGCGAGGCGGTCCAGCATGGGGGAGAAGCGGAAGCCGGCGGCGCTGTGGATGACGACGAGGGTGTCGCCGGTGCCGGCGCGGAAGTAACGGATGGGGTGGCCGTCGGCTTGGGCGACGCCTTCGGCGAAGGCGGAACCGTACTTTGCGGATGCGGATGTCATTCGGGGCCAACTTTCGATCACATGGAAGCTGGGTGATCCTGCTCGTGAATCCTCGGAGCCGGCCGTCCTTCCAGACGACGGGTTCCGTGGAGTAGACGGCCTCAGAGGCCTCGTAGGCCCCATTGAGACATGTTTAAATGACCTTACGCAAATATTTCAATTGAGTTCTAAAGTGTCAAGCATCTGGCGGGCTGCCGCGTCGGATCACAGGTCTGTTCCCTTGAAGACCTGCTGCCTCAGCCGTCCAGCCCTCCGCGCTTGACGAGCTGGCTCGCGATGACATTGCGCTGGATCTCGTTCGTCCCCTCGCCGACGATCATCAACGGGGCGTCGCGGAAGTACCGTTCGACGTCGAACTCGGTGGAGTAGCCGTAACCGCCGTGGATGCGGATGGCGTTGAGCGCGATCTGCATCGCGGTCTCGGAGGCGAAGAGCTTGGCCATGCCGGCCTCCATGTCCACACGGCGGCCCTCGTCCGCCTCCCGTGCCGCGTACAGGGTGAGTTGCCGGGCCGCAGTCAGTGAAGTCGCCATGTCGGCCAGGTAGTTGCCGATGGACTGGTGCTTCCAGATCGGCTTGCCGAACGACTCGCGTTCCTGGGCGTAGGCGAGGGCGTCCTCCAGCGCCGCACGGCCGACCCCGAGCGCGCGGGAGGCTACCTGGAGGCGTCCAGTCTCCAGGCCCTTCATCATCTGCGCGAAGCCCTTGCCCTCCACGCCACCGAGCAGCGCGTTGGCCGGCGCCCGGTAGTCCTCGAAGGACAGCTCGCAGCTCTCCACGCCCTTGTAGCCGAGCTTGGGCAGATCGCGCGAGACGGTCAGGCCCGGGCCGTGCTCCACGAGCAGGATCGAGATGCCCCTGTGCGCCGGAGTGGCGTCCGGGTCGGTCTTGCACAGCAGCGCGATGAGTCCGGAGCGCCGCGAGTTGGTGATCCAGGTCTTCGTCCCGTCGACCACGTATCCGCCGTCGCCGTCCTTGCGGGCGACGGTGCGCAGGGCCTGCAGGTCCGAGCCGCCGCCCGGTTCGGTCAGGGCCATGGTCGCGCGGATCTCGCCGGTGGCCATCCTCGGCAAGTACCGGCGCTTCTGCTCCTCGGTGCCGAAGTGCAGCAGCAGCTTGGCGACCACGGTGTGGCCGCCCATCGCGCCGGCCAGGCTCATCCAGCCACGGGCCAGCTCTTCGGTGATCAGGACGTAACAGGGGGTGGAGACCGGGGTGCCGCCGTACTCCTCGGGTACGGCGAGGCCGAAGATCCCGAGGGTCTTCATCTGCTCGATGAGGGCCTCGGGGTAGGTGTTGGCGTGCTCCAATTCCCGGACGACGGGCTTCACTTCCTTGTCGACGAAGTCGTGCACGGTACGGACGACGAGCTGTTCGTCCTCGGACAGGAGGTCCAGGGTGCCCATGCGGCGGTGCTCCTTGCTGAAGTGACGGGTGACGAAGGGCGGTTCAGATGACGCCCTCGGCCTTCAGGCTCTCGATGTCGGCCGGGCCGTATCCCAGGTCGGCCAGGATGGTGTCGGTGTGCTGCCCGGCGGCGGGTACGGCGTCCATGCGCGCGGTCGTTCCGGCCAGGTCCGCCGGCGGCAGCAGCGCGGACACCGCGGCTCCGCCGGGGATCCGTACGTCCCGCCAGCGGTCCCTGCCGCTGAGCACCGGGTGTGCCAGGAAGTCGGTCAAGTCGTTGACGCCGGCGTTGGCGATGCCCGCCGCGTCCAGCAGCTTCGTCACCTCGTCGCTGTCCAGTTCGCCGAAACGCCCGGCCACGATCGCGTTCAACTGCTCTCGGTGGGCCACCCGGGCCGAGCCCGTGGCGAAACGCGGATCCGTGACGAGCCCCGGTCGGCCCAGGAAGCGTTCGCACAGGGCGGCCCATTCGCGCTCGTTCTGGACGGAGAACAGCACGGCCCTGCCGTCGGCGGCGGTGTAGGCGCCGTAGGGGGCGATGGTGGCGTGCTGGGTGCCCAGGCGTGGGGGTTGCGTGCCGCCGTACCGGGTGTAGTAGGCGGGTTGACTCATCCACTCGGCCAGCGCCTCGAACAGTGAGACCTCCACGGCCCGGGCGACACCGGTGGTGGCCCGGGTGAACAGGGCGGTGAGGATGCCCGAGTAGGCGTACATACCGGCCGCGATGTCGGCGATCGACACACCGACCCGCGCCGAACCGTGCTCGTTGCCGGTGAGGGAGACCAGACCGGTCTGGCACTGCACCAACAGGTCGTACGCCTTGCGGTCGGCCCACGGGCCGGTGGAGCCGTAGCCGGAGATCGAGCACGGGATGAGGGAGGGGAAGCGCTCGGCGAGGGCCTCGGCGCCCAGGCCCATCCTGGCGGCCGCGCCCGGGGCCAGGTTCTGCACGAACACATCGGCGTCGGCGAGCAGTTGCTCCAGGATCGCGCGGCCGGCGTCCGTCTTCAGGTCCAGCGTCACCGACTCCTTGGAGCGGTTGAGCCACACGAAGTAGCTGGACTCGCCGTGCACCGTGGTGTCGTACCGACGGGCGAAGTCACCCCCGCCGGGCCGCTCCACCTTGATCACCCGTGCGCCGAGATCGGCCAGCTGACGGGTGGCGAAGGGAGCGGCCACCGCCTGTTCGACGCTGACGACGGTGATGCCGGAGAGCGGCGGTGCCGCCGGGAGCTCGGTCATGAGGTGACCTCCAGGAGGGTGTGGACCCCGTGCCGTAGTGCCATCATGAACACTCATGACGGCGTAGGTGAAATAGCAATGCGTCATACGCCCATGCGGCCTTCGGATGGCACCGGAAGGAACAACGCCTTGGACATCAAGCAGCTCAAGGCGATCGCCACGGTCGCCGAGGTGGGCAGCGTCACGCGCGCCGCGGAGCTGCTGCACCTGGTGCAGCCCGCGGTCACCCGGCAGATCCGCACCCTGGAGCAGGAACTGGGCATCCCCCTCTTCGAACGGACCAGGACGGGCATGCGGCCCACCGAGGCCGGGGCGATCATGGTCGAACGGGCCGAGCGTGCCCTGAACGAGCTGGAGCGGGCCCGCGCCGAGGTGCAGCCGACCCCGGGCGTGGTGACCGGCATCGTCACCGTCGGGCTGCTGGAGAGCACCAGCGACCTGCTGGCCGAACCGCTCGTGACCGCGGTCGCCCGTGACCACCCCGGCGTCGAACTCCGCCTGATGACGGCCTACTCCGGGCATCTGCAGCAGTGGCTCGACGACGGTGACCTGGACCTGACCCTGCTCTACAACCTGGACAGCACGCCCTCCCTCAGTGCGCGTCCGCTGGTGCGGGAGCGGTTGTGGGCGGTCGCTCCCTCGTCGGAACGTCTCCGGGCCGACCATCCCGTGCCGTTCTTGGAAGCGGCGAAGCACCGGCTCGTCATGCCCACCTCGGGGCACGCCCTACGCCGGCTGATCGACGCGGCCGCCGTGCGGTCCGGGGCCGCCATAGACGTCGCCGTGCAGACCAACTCCATGCGGGTGCAGAAGCAGCTCGTCCAGGCGGGGCACGGCTGGACCGTTCTGCCCGGGGTGGGCATCGCCGAGGACGTCGCGCGGGGCGCGCTGAGCGCCGCGCCGCTGAGCGAGCCCGACGTGTGGCGCTCCGTCGTCCTCGGCACGCCGCGGTTCGGGCGCACCCCGCCCGCCGTGGAGGTCGTCGCACGGGAGCTGGTCCGCCAGATCAACTCCGCGGTGGCTCAGGGCAGATGGCCCTCGGCCCAGGTCCAGGGAGACGACGCTGCTGCCGCGGGCGAGTGAATTGCCCGCGGCCACGTCCACGCATGTCCTCCCCGGCGCGGGTCACGAGGTCGCAACCGCTCGGCATGCGCGCGGCGCATACAGGCATCACGTCTTTCTATTTTCCAACCATGCCCATCAGCACCCACGATGCTGAGGACGTGAGTCGACCTCTAGCCGACGGGATCCCCCATCCATGCAGCGCTACGAGTTGTTCGTCGACGGAGAGAACCGCGAGGCGGCCGGCGGTGAATGGTTCCCCACCGACAACCCTTACCTGGGCACCCCGTGGGCCGAGATCGCCAAGGCCACGCCCCAGGACGTCGACGACGCGGTCCGCGCCGCACAACACGCCCTGCACACCGGCCCCTGGGCCGAACTGACCGCCAGCGCCCGCGGCGCCCTGCTGCGCCGGCTCGGCGACGCCATCGCCGCGAACGCCCGGCACCTGGCCGAACTTGAAGTCCGTGACAACGGCAAGCTGTTCACGGAGATGCACGGGCAAGTCGCCTACATCCCACAGTGGTTCCACTACTACGGCGGGCTCGCCGACAAGGTCGAGGGCACCGTCCCGCCGCTGGACAAGAAGGGCTACTTCGCCTTCACGAAAAAGGAGCCGGTCGGGGTCGTCGCCGTCATCACGCCCTGGAACTCCCCGCTCCTGCTCTTGGCCTGGAAGATCGCTCCGGCCCTCGCCGCGGGCTGCACGGTGGTGGTGAAACCGTCGGAGTTCACCTCCGCCTCCACTCTCGAACTGGCCCGGCTCTTCCACGATGCGGGGCTGCCGCCCGGCGTGTTCAACGTCGTCACCGGTTTCGGCCACGACGTCGGCACGGCACTCGTCGAGCACCCACTGGTCCGCAAGATCAGCTTCACCGGCTCGGACGCCACGGGCCGTCGTATCAACGAGGCCGCCGCCCGCGACTTCAAGCACGTCAGCCTCGAACTCGGCGGCAAGTCCCCCAACGTCGTCTTCGCCGACGCCGACCTCGATGCCGCGGTCAACGGCGCCGTCTCCGGCATCTTCGCCGCCACCGGGCAGACCTGCATCGCCGGCTCCCGGCTGCTGGTGCAGGAGAATGTGCACGACGAAGTCGTGGACAGGCTCGTGGAGTTGGCGCGTACCGCACGCATGGGCGATCCCATGGACGAGGCCACCCAGGTCGGCCCCATCACCACCCCCCACCCAGTACGCCAAGGTCCTCGACTACATCGACATCGCCCGGCAGGAGGGCGCCCGACTCGTCCTCGGGGGCAAGGCCGCCGACCGTGGCGGCTGGTTCGTCGAACCCACCGTCTTCACCGGCGTGAGCAACGGCATGCGCATCGCCCAGGAAGAGATCTTCGGCCCCGTCCTGTCCGTCATCCCCTTCAAGGACGAGGACGAAGCAGTGGAGATCGCCAACGACAGCCGCTACGGCCTCGGCGCCGGCGTGTGGACCAGCGACATCGGCCGCGCCTTCCGCATGGCCGACCGCATCCGCTCCGGCACCGTCTGGGTCAACACCTACCGCGCGGTCAGCTACCTGGCTCCCTTCGGCGGCTTCAAGGACTCCGGCCTCGGCCGCGAGAACGGCATCGCCGCCCTCACCTCCTACCTGGAGGACAAGACCGTCTGGATCAACACCGGCGCCCCCACCGGCAACCCCTTCGTCCTGCGCTGAGAGAACCCGTGGCGGCCGACAAAGACAGCGGGACACAAGGACACAAGGACACAAGGACACAAGGACACAAGGACACAAGGACACAAGGACACAAGGACCGTAGGACAGCAGGACGATGCAGCCCACTCCGCCCCCACTCGACGCATACGTGGAGTCCTGGACTCCCGGGCCGGTCACCGACGAGGACCCCCTCGCCACCGGGCCGGTAGCCGCCCTCTCGGCGGTCCTGGACCTGCCCGGCCCGGTCGCGAAGGCCGGGGATCTGCTCCCCCCGCTGTGGCACTGGCTGTACTTCCTCAGCTGGCCCGCCGGGCGGGATCTCGGCGCCGACGGACACCCCCTCGACGGCCACTTCCTGCCGCCCGTCCCGCAGCGGCAGCGCATGTGGGCGGGAGGCCGCTGCGAGATCACCCGGCCACTGTGCCTGGGCGAGCCGGCCGAGCGCGTCAGCAGCCTCGCCTCGGTGACCGCCAAGCAGGGCCGCACCGCAGAGATGCTCTTCGTCACCGAACGCCGTGAGTTCCGCCAGCACGGCCGCGTCTGCCTGGTGGAGGAACAGGACATCGTCTACCGGTCCGGGCGCACGGCGGGACAGCACCCGGCCGCCCTCGACCCATCCGCCTTCCCCCACTCCGACAGCCCTTGGCAGCTTCAGCTGCGCCCGGATCCCGCCCTGCTGTTCCGGTTCAGCGCCCTGACCGCGAACGCCCACCGCATCCACTACGACGCCCCGTACTGCCGGGACGAGGAGGGTTACCCCGGAGTCGTCGTCCACGGCCCCCTGCTCGCCCTGCTCATGCTCGAACTGCCCCGGCGCCATGCCCCCGACCGGCCCGTGCGCTCACTGTCCTACCGGCTCCGGCGGCCGGTGTTCGCCGGCGAACACCTCATCGCCTGCGGCACCCCCGCGGACGGCCGCACCGAACTGCACGTCGCCACCCACCGGGAGGACCGGCACGCCACCGCCGAGGTGACCTTCGCATGACCGCACCCCACGACCGGATCGCCACCGCGACCAGCCTGCTGTTCGTCCCAGGGCACCGGCCCGACCGCTTCGACAAGGCGGCCTCCTCCGGCGCCGACCTGGTCATCATCGACCTGGAGGACGCCGTCGCCCCCGAGGACAAGGACCGCGCCCGGGACAACGCCACCGCCTGGCTCGCCCTCGGCAACCCGGCGGTCGTACGGATCAACGCACCTGGCACCCCCTGGTCCGAGCGCGACCTCGCCGTGGCCGCCGACCACGGCTGCCCGGTCATGGTGCCCAAGGCCGAGGATCCGACGGTGCTGGCGGAACTTGCCGCCCGTACGGCCGGACGGTGCTCTCTCGTGGCGCTCGTCGAGACGGCCCTCGGCGTCGAGCGGGCCCGTGAGGTGTGCGCCACCCCCGGTGTCGTCCGGGCGGCCTTCGGCAACGTCGACCTCGCCGCCCAGCTCGGCGTCGCCCACGACGACCACACGGCACTGGCCTACGCCCGCTCCAGGCTGGTCCTCGCCTCGGCCGCCGCCGGCATCAGCCCGCCGATCGACGGCGTCACCACCGCCGTACGGGACGGGGAAGCCCTCGGCTCCGACATCGCCCACGCCCGACGCCTGGGCTTCACCGGCAAGCTGTGCGTCCACCCGTACCAACTCTCGTACGTGACCGACGGATTCGCCCCCACCGCGGACGAACTGCACTGGGCCCGCGCCGTACTCCAGGCCGGTGACTCCGTCACCACCGTCGGCGGCCAGATGGTCGACAGGCCGGTCCTGGAACGCGCACGGCGTCTCCTGGCACTCGCAGCCCGCGCGTAGGGCGTGCGCTCACTCGGCGCTTTGCCTGCGCTGCTCGATGAACGCCTGCAAGGTGTTCAGCCTGTGTTGCCGCGCGTAGCGCTCGACCTTGTCCGGTTCCGCACCCCGTTCGATGAGCGACAGCAACTCCTCGTGCTCCTCGACCGATTGGAGCGAGCGTGCCGGTACGAAGTCGAAGGGGGACCTTCTGATCCGGTCGAGGAGTTGCAGCTGCTTGTCGACCATGTTCAGCAGGTCGGTGTTCGGGCACCTGCTGCGCAGGATGGCGTGGAACTCGCCGTTCAGCCTGGCGAAGCCGACCGGGTCGAAGGATTCGCGGCTCCGGCGCATCTTTTCGTTCACCTCGCGGGCCGCCTCGAGGTCGTCCTCGGTCAGGAGCGGACCGCTGAGCCCGACTGCGGCACCGTCGACCACCGCCAGCGCTTCCGCCGCCGTCTCGTACTTCGTCTCATCGATCGCGACCCGGGCGCCGACGTTCCGCTCGAAGGTGACGTGGCCCTCGGCTTCCAGGAGCCGTACCGCCTCGCGTACCGGGACGGCGCTGACCGAGAACTCACGAGCCAGTTGTTCGAGGACCAGGCGGTACCCCGGGCTGTAGGTGCCGTCCATGATGCGCTCGCGAAGTGCGCGATAGACCAGCTGTGACTTCGACAGGCGGGTCGTTTGTGCATCGGGGGAAGGCATCGGTTCATCCTCGCCGGTGGGTCTGGTCTGGAACGTACACGGGGCACAGCCGGCTGGCAGGCGGGGGACCGGCGTTCCTCAGCATGTCATCCCTCTGCGGGCACGGTGGACCGAGTCCGGCGGGACAGATGGTGATCGCTGTTCTTCGACTGTTCGTAGTGGTCGATCAGCAATGTGTGTCCCAGGTCGTTGCGGTAGTCCCGCCAGACCGAGTGGATGTGGTTGCCGCTGTCGATCGCGTTGTCGAACTCGATGAGCAACGTGTCGGTCTGGATCCGGTAGTAGTGCGACGTTCCGTGCTCCGTCCCGCCTGCCCAACAGAAGAAGATCTTGTCGTCGTTCGTGGCGTCGAGCATGCGCAGATAGGTGTCGGCCAGTTCGTCGGGGATGCGGCCGACGTAGGTCCGGATGAGGTCCTTGACCAGCGTGGCCCCGCGGCTGTCCAGGTCGCATGCGGCCACCCCGCGCGGCCGGTCGGCCTCGAACTTCAGCGCCTCTCGGTCCGCGTCCGAGATGCGGTAGCTCGGGATGCCCAGGTCGACGTGGTCGGGCAGCTCGACGCGGCCGATGCGTGGCACCTGTCGGGTGACGTAGTCGGCGGGCGCCACGTCGTGGATCACCGTCGCCTTGCGGTGGGCGTCCGACATGCCGTGCAGCAGTTCGAAGGCGAGTTCCTCGTCGTCCCTGAGCGGGTGGAAGACACCCGAAGGAACCGGCTGCGCACCCATGTTGCACGGCGTGACCGTCAGATAGCGCTGACCGATGATCGTGTAGCTCAAGGAGAGGTGATGGCCGAGGACTCTCCAGCCCCAGGTGTCCTCGAAGCCTGGGCGGCCGAAGAACGAGAAGGAGTAGTTGTCGGGATCGCGGAAGTCGCCCGCAATGACGCCGAGGCCGCGCTCATGGACCTCCTTCTCACGCAGCATGTTCTCCATGGCCATGATCTGCAGCGCCTGGCTGTAGCCCCGTGTGCTCAGGCCCGAAGCCAGCAGGTGCTGGGCCAGGGTTCGTTGGTGCCCGTGCAGCGCCGACATCGCGATTCCGGTGCGGTCGGGCTTCGGGATGAAGTCCCAGTCGAGGCGCCGGGGATCGGACATGGGATAGGAAGCGATGGCGCGCTGCTCGGGCGTAAGTGAGTTCAAGAGCGCCCACGTGGCGAACAGCATCCGTTTAATGGTGTCGGGGGCCTCGTACGGCGCAGTCACCTGGGCGACTCCTTGGCTTCTCGGGGTTGACATGGTGTCGGTCCTGCAGTCGGGGACGGCTACCCGCGCGGGGTGGGGCCCGTGGCCTGAGGGGCGGGGTGCCCGTACGCCGCAGCCTTCGCGGCCGCGTCGGCCTGTGGAGCCGGCAGCAGCGATCCGACGCGGTAGTCGTCCTTGGCGATCGACGTGCACAGGCGGCCGGTCGACGTGCGAAGTCCGTTCACGTGTGTGGCGGACACTTCGACCTCGACCACATCCCCGGGCTGTGCGGCGGAGGAGCCGGCTGGTGTGCCGGTCAGGATCACGTCACCCGGCTGGAGCGTCATGAACCGTGACAGATCCGCGATCACGTAGCCGAAGTCGAAGAGCATGTCGTCCGCGACTCGCGCGTCCTGCTCCAGCCGACCGTTCAGGTAGGTCTGCAGGTGCAGGCTCGAAGGGTCGAGCTGTGCAGCGTCCAGGACTGCCGGCCCGATCGGGGTGCATCCGTCGAGGCCCTTGGAGTGGACGTTCGACCCGGGGTCGGCATAGCGCAGGTCGTACAGGCCGAAGTCGTTCGCCGCCGTCACCCCGCCGACGTGTCGCCACGCGGTCTCACGGCTGACGCGGTGCGCTTCGGCTCCGATGACGAGGGCGATCTCTCCCTCGAAGGCGAGGAGTTCACAGTCGGCGGGCACGCCGAGCACGGAATCGGAGGGCGCCAGGGTTGAGGGCGCCTTGAGGAAGTACGACGGGAACGCGGGCGTCCTGCCGCGCTGATCAGCGCGACTTCGGTAGTTGAGGTGGACGGCCACCATCTTCGAAGGTCGATCGTGGAGTGGGTTGATCACCAGAGCGTCCTTTCGTCGTCACAGCCACCGAGGGTGGGCCGGTGCACCCGGTCCGCGCCGGACCGTCCCGCTGTCATGCATGGTTTCATATCGTTAATCGTATATGATGTTACCTCGCGATTGGCTGGGAGGGTACATGCTCGAACATGCGCGCATCGAGGAGATCGCCGACGAGTTGGCCAAAGCGGGTCACAGCCGCACGGTGGTGCCACTGCTGGCGGCCCGCAACCCGGGAATGACGATTGAGGACGCCTACGCCGTGCAGGGACTGTGGTCGCGGCGGCGTGAAGAGGAAGGTCACACCATCGTCGGACACAAGATCGGCCTGACGTCCCGGGCGATGCAGGAGGCGACCGGCATCACCGAGCCCGATTACGGCGTCATCTTCGACGACATGGTGCTGGAGAGCGGTGCCGACATCCCGCACGACGCTTTCTCCAACGTGCGAATCGAAGTCGAGCTGGCCTTCGTGCTGAGTCGGCCCCTCACAGGACCGCGCTGCACGGTCTTCGACGTTCTTGCCGCAACCCAGTACGTCGTACCGGCGATCGAGATCCTCAACTCGCACATCGAGCTCGCCGGACGAACCATTGTCGACACGATCAGCGACAACGCGGCCATGGGAGCCATGGTGATCGGTGGTGGTCCCGTACCCGTCGGCGACATCGACCTGCGGCGCGTCGGCGCACTCCTCTACCGCAACCAGACCATCGAGGAGACCGGCCTCGCCGCCGGCGTGCTGGGCAACCCTGCCAACGGAGTCGCGTGGCTGGCGAACAAGCTGTTCCATCACGGCACCACGCTCAGCGCCGGCCACATCGTGCTCTCGGGATCCTTCACCCGTCCCCTGTGGGTCGAGCGCGGTGACACGATCCATGCCGACTACGGAGACCTGGGGGCGGTCACATGCCGCATCGTCTAGACCCGCCCTTCGCTTCGGTGCTCGCCGAGGCGGACCGGACACTGATCGGCATGTGGGTGTGCAGCGGCAGCCCCCTTGTCACCGAGATCTGCGCCGGCAGCGGCCTCGACTGGCTGCTCATCGACACCGAGCACAGTCCCAGCGACCTCATGACGCTGCTGGGCCAGCTGCAAGCCGCCCGCGCCTACCCGGTCACCTCGGTGGTACGGCCCCCCAGTGCCGACCCGGTCACGATCAAGCAGTATCTCGACCTCGGCGTCCAGAACCTGCTGATTCCGATGATCGACGACGGTACGCAAGCCAGGGAAGTGGCACGAGCCGTCACCTATCCACCGGAGGGGATCCGGGGCGTCGCCAGTGCGCTGGCCCGCGGGTCGCGCTGGAACCGGGTGCCGAACTACCTGGGACAGGCCCGGGAAACGGTCTCGCTGTACGTGCAGGTCGAGTCCGACACCGCGGTGAAGAACGTCGCGGAGATCGCCGCCACACCCGGCATCGACGGCATCTTCGTCGGCCCGTCCGATCTGGCGGCATCCATGGGGTTGTTGGGCCAGCAGGATCACCCGGATGTCATACACGCAGTCACCACCTGCATCACGGCGGCGAGGCGTGCGGGAAGCAAGGTCGGCGTGAACGCGTTCGCCCCGGCCCTCGCCCAGCGGTACATCGAAGCGGGCGCCGACTTCATCCTCGTCGGCGCCGACGTCGACCTGCTGGCGCGGGGCAGTGAGCGGTTGATGTCCGCCTACACGGGAGGAGGCACGTCGTGAACGGGGGAAACCGAGTCGCGAAGGGCACCCGAGCCATGTTGGACGCCGAAGTGCGGGACAAGTTGATGCACACCGCCGTTGCCACCATCAGCGGGGAACTGCGCCGGCGGGGCTACCCGGACATGTCCATCGACGGCGTTCACTCCCGCTTGCCGGGCAGCAAGCTCGTCGGCCCTGCGCGAACGCTCCGCTTCGTCGCCTACCGGCCCGACCTCTCCGATGAGTACGGATCCGGTTACAACGCCCAGAAACAAGCCTTCGACGATCTCCAGGCCGGCGACGTGCTGGTGATCGAGGCGCGCCAGGATCCTTCCACGGGGACGTTCGGCGATGTTCTCGCCCTGCGCGCCAAGGTGCTCGGGGCTGCCGGGATCGTCAGCGACGGGGGCGTTCGGGACTCGGCCGCCGTCGCCGGCATCGGCCTTCCCACCTTCACCCAGTCGGTTCACCCCGCGGTCCTCGGCCACCGTCATGTCCCCTGGGAGATGGACACCACGATCACGTGCGGGGGAGTGGCGGTCCAGCCCGGGGACATCGTGGTCGGAGACGACGATGGTGTCGTCGTCATCCCCGCACACCTCGTTGTAGAGGTGGCCGACGCCGCGGCCGACCAGGAGAAACAGGACGCCTGGGTGGCGCAGCGGATCGCGGAAGGGAATCCCGTCGAGGGGCTGTTCCCTCCTACTGGTCGCTGGAAGCAGGAGTTCGACACGTGGCGCGAGAGTCACTGACGATGCCGGGCAGCCGGCGACGCTGACTGCCCATCCCGAGCTGGTGGCTTCACACGTGCTTCCGGCCCGCCATGGGATGCGGGCCGGAAGATGTGTCGTACGGCGGTGTCAACCCTGGAAGTGACGCTGGAGGCCGTCCCAGACCGCGTCGTAGTCCTCCTGGAGCGTCGGCAGCGCCAGGGCGGCGGCGGTCGGGATGACGGGCAGTCGGGTCTCGAACAGGAACGTGAGACCGTTGTCGATCTTGCGCGGCTTGAGCTCCGCCGTGCTGGCGGTCTCGTAGGTCTCACGGTCGGGGCCGTGCGAGGCGAAGCAGTTGTGCAGGCTGGCGCCGCCGGGGAGGAAGCCCTCGGCCTTTGCGTCGTAGGTGCCGTGCACGAGCCCCACGAACTCGCTCATGACGTTGCGGTGGAACCACGGTGGACGGAAGGTGTTCTCGGCGACGAGCCAGCGGTCCGGGAAGATCGCGAAGTCGGCGTTCGCCGTCCCGGGGATTCCGCTGGGCGAGGTCAGCACGGTGTAGATCGACGGGTCCGGATGGTCGAACGAGATCGTGCCGATCACCATGAAGTTGCTCAGGTCGTACTTGTAGGGCGCAAGGCTGCCGTGCCATCCGACGACGTCGAGGGGGGAGTGGCCGTAGTCGGAGACCCACAGGTTGCCGAGGTACTTGTTGAAGACCTGTACCTCCTCGTCCCGGTCCTCGAAGGCCGCCGTCGGGTACAGGAAGTCCCGGTGATTGGCCAGGCCGTTGGCACCGATCGGGCCGAGTTCGGGCAGCCTGAAGATCTGGCCGTAGTTCTCCAGGACGTACCCGCGAGCCACACCGTCGGGCAGCTCCACCTTGAAGCGGAGGCCGCGGGGGAGGACGAGGATCTCGCCGGGAGAGACCGCGAGGATGCCGAGTTCCGTGGCGACGCGCAGACCGCCCTGCTGCGGGACGATCAGCATCTCACCGTCGCTGTTGACGAAGTACTCGCGCTCCATAGACCTGGCTGCGGCGTACATGTGGATGGCGACACCCGACTGCGCGCGAACATCGCCGTTGCCGCCGATGGTGAACAGCGACTCGACGAACGTCCTCGGCTCGGCGGGGAATTCGTAAGGGTCCCACCGCAGGCGGTTGGGTGCGGGGGCGGCGTTCGCGATCGGGCTCGCCGTCAGGCCGCCGGCATCGACCTGCCGGAACGGGGAGTGCTTCGCGGACGGTCGGATGCGGTAGACCCACGTACGCACGTTGTCCTGGCGCGGTGCCGTGAACGAGGTGCCGCTCAGCTGCTCGGCGTAGAGGCCCAGCGGTGCCTTCTGCGGGCTGTTGCGGCCCTGCGGGAGGGCCCCCGGGACGGCTTCGGTGATGTGCTGGTTGCCGAAACCCGAGAGATACGCGAGGTCGCGGGCGGAAGCCGGTGCGGTGATGTCGGTGAGTGACCTGTCAACTGTGGTCATGAGTACCTCCGTTAGGTGTTCGGGGCCTGGGACGGGCTCAGGTCGCTTCCAGGACGCTGACGTAGTTGGCCACCGCGAGTCCGCCCATGTTGTGCACGGCGGCGCGACGCGCTCCCGGCAGCTGCATGTCACCGGCGGTGCCGGAGAGTTGCATCGCGGCCATCACGTGCTGGGAGACGCCGGTGGCGCCGACCGGGTGGCCCTTGCTCTTCAACCCGCCGGAGAGGTTCACCGGCAGGCTGCCGCCCCGGAAGACGGTGCCCTCGTCGAGCGCGACGCGCCCCTTCCCCCGAGGTGCGATCCCGAGCACCTCGTACATCACCAACTCGGCGATGGTGAAGCAGTCGTGCAGCTCGATCAGGTCGAGGTCACCGAGTTCCACGCCGGCCATGCCTTTCGCGCGGTTCCAGGCGGCGGCGCTGCCGGCGAACTCGACCGGGTCGCGTTTGCCGGCGGGCAGGAAGTCGTTCGCCTGGCCGAAGCCGATCAGCCGGACCGGGCTGTGGGCCGCGCCGCCGCTCGGCGCGGTCGTGAGGACGAGGGCAGCCGCGCCGTCGGAGACCGGCGAGCAGTCGGTGCGCCTCAAGGGACCGGCGACGACAGGGTTCTTGGGTGACGTCGTGGCGCAGAACTCGGGGGTGAGCTCCTTGTGGAGGTGGGCCCACGGATTGGCCAGGCCGTTGTGGTGGTTCTTCGCGGCGATCTGTCCGAGTACGTCGTCCAAGGCGCCGTAACGCTGCTGATAGGCCTCGGCGACCTTCGCGAACAGCCCGGAGAATCCCGTGCGGGACTCCTGGCCGGCAAGCTCGTAGTCGGCCCCGAGCAGGGCGGCGCCGACCTGCTCCGCCGGGGCGTGGGACATCTTCTCGGCGCCGATCACCAGGACGGTCCGGGCGGTGCCTGCGAGGAGGGACCTGACACCGCCGTGGACGGCCGCCGAGCCTGATGCGCAGGCGTTCTCGACGCGGGTGGCCGGTACGCCGAACAGGTTGTCGGAGATCTGGAGAGCCAGGGACGAGGCGAAGGCCAGTGGCCACAGGCCCGAGTTGAACTGGCCGAACCAGATCTCGTCGACGTCCCCGGCGTCGATCCCCGCGGCGGCGATCGCGTCGCGGGCGGCGGTGACGACGAGGTCTTCGAGGGACTGGTCGCGCAGTGAGCCGAAGCGCGTGTGCCCCCAACCGGAGATGACGATGTCGGTTCCGAAGGTCTGGGCGAGAGTCATCAGGCAGCCGCCTCGTACGCGGAGCCGACGGTGAACTCGGCCTCGGTGGTGGCACGGAGCTCGTCGACCGTCACCCCCGGGGCGGTCCGGGCCAGCACCAGGCCGCCCTCGACGACGTCGAAGACGGCGAGGTCGGTGATGACACGGTCCACGACGCCGACACCGGTCAGCGGGAGGGTGCACTCGCGGACGATCTTGGAGGATCCGTCCTTGGCGAGGTGGGTCGTCAGGGCAATCACGCGGCGGGCCCCGGCGACCAGATCCATCGCTCCGCCCATGCCCTTGACGACGGATCCCGGAATGCTCCAGTTGGCGAGGTCTCCGGAGCCGGAGACCTGCATGGCTCCCAGGATCGTCAGGTCGACGTGCCCGCCGCGGATCATCGCGAAGGAGGCGGCCGAGTCGAAGATGCTGCCGCCGGGCAGCACGGTGACCGTCTGCTTGCCCGCGTTGATCAAGTCGGCGTCCTCGTCCCCCTCGTAGGGGAACGGGCCCATGCCCAGGAGGCCGTTCTCACTCTGGAGGGTGACCTTCACGCCCTCGGGGAGGTGGTTGGCGACCAGGGTGGGGATGCCGATGCCGAGGTTGACGTAGGCACCGTCTCTCAGTTCGGAAGCGGCGATGGCGGCCATCTCGTCGCGGGACCATGTCATGACAGCTCCTCTTCTTCGCACGCGGCTCTCCTTCTACGGCTTGCGCGGTATGCGCTCACGCGGGCGTCTCGGTGCGCTGCCGCGTAGTGCGCTGCTCGATGTGCTTGGCCCGGCTCGACGTCCGTACGACGCGCTGCACGTAGATGCTCGGCGTGACCACGTGGTCGGGATGGATCCCGCCCTCGTCGACGACCTCGTCGACCTCGGCCACGGTGACCCGGCCGACCGTCGCGACGACCGGGTTGAAGTTGCGGGCGGTGTAGCGGTAGACGAGGTTGCCGGCGGTGTCCGCGCGGTGGGCGCGCACCAGCGCGAGGTCGGCGACCAGGCCCCGTTCGAGCACGTACTCGACTCCGTCGAAGACCTCGGTCTTCTTGCCTGCCGCGACCTCGGTGCCGACTCCCGTGCGGGTGTAGAAGGCGGGGATCCCGGCGCCGCCCGCACGGAGCCGTTCGGCCAGGGTGCCCTGGGGGTTGAACTCCACCTCGAGCACCCCGTCGAGGTACTGCTGGGCGAAGAGCTTGTTCTCACCCACGTAGGAGGCGATGACCTTGCGGACCTGACCGCCCTCGATGAGCACGCCGAGGCCGATCCCGTCCACCCCCATGTTGTTGGAGATGACGGTGAGATCCCGGACGCCCGACGCCCGGACCGCCGCGATCAGGTCGTCAGGTATGCCGCTCAGGCCGAACCCGCCTACGGCCAGGGTCATCCCGTCGGACAGCAGATCGCGCAGCGCCTCGGTGGCGGTGGGGTGAATGACAGCCATGTCGGTTCCTTTCACGGCCGGTTCGTCGGCAGAGCGGGAGGGACGGGGGAGTTGAGGATCGGCTTGGGCGAAGGGGGAGACATCTCAGCGGTTCTGGCGAAGTCCGGCGCGGTACCGCGCCCCATAAGGGGCGCGGGGCTGTATCGATATACGGCTCCGCCGCGATGGGGGTCCCCCCGCTCGAGCGAAGCCGAGAGTGGGGGAGCGACCAGCCCCCACTGGCCCGTGGATTTGGCACCGTTCTTCCAGCGGAGCGCTCAGTGCCGTTCGACGACCGGCTCGGACGCGAGAACCTCTCCCCGCAGGCACAGCTCCTCCACCAGCCCGAGGGCCGCGCCTTGAGAGGTGGCCGTGCCATAGACGTAACGGTCCGGCCGGACCACCGCCCAGGAGATCCCCAGCCGGGAGGCCCAGTCCACGAGGGTGCCGTCGAGGTCGACCACGTCCGCCACCTCGGCGTCCCCCGCCCTGGTCGCCGTACGGCCGTTCTCGCCACCGGTCGATCTCCTGACGGCCACGTGTCGGGCACCGAGTGCTCGGCACGCGCTCTCGAAGAACCGCCCGGAGTCGTCGCCTGCGCCGGCCCGGGAGGCGTTGTCGTTCTCGATGCTCACTACGGCGAACCAGTCGCCCAGTACCTCGTCGAGGCGGACCCGGTCACCGCTCGCGTCCCTCACCCACGGCTGGGGGAACTGGGTGCCGGCCGCCACGTTCGGCGGCGACGCGATCAGCCCTGCCGACAACGGCGGGATGACCTGCTGCCGTGTGGGGTCCGGACGCAGTCGTCGTGCCTCACGGAGCCGGGTGTCCCGAGCCCTCGCGCGGTCCGGATCGAGTTCGCCGATGATTTCGCCGAACGACTTCGCGAGCCCGACGACCTCAGCCACGTGCGGACGCATTTCGGCCTCGTAGGTGTCCAGCACCTGTTCGGGCCAGCCGCGCTTGGCGACGGCGTCGAGTTTCCAGGCGAGCCCGGCCGCGTCCCGGATACCGGCGCACATGCCCTGCCCGAGGAAGGGCGGCATCTGATGAGCCGCGTCGCCGGCGAGCAGGATGCGTCCGCGCCGCCAGTTGTCGACGACCAGGGCGTGGAACCTGTAGACAGCGACCCGCGCGATCTCGAGCGCGTCGACATCGACGAAGTGGGACAGGACCCTTCTCAGCACGGCCTGGTCCTTGAAGTCCTGGGGGTCTTCCGACGGAAGCACCTTGATCTCCCAGCGCCGGAGCGAGCCCGGTCCGATGATGAAGGTGCCCGGCCGGGAGGGCTGGCAGTACTGCGTGGCCCTGGAGGGAAGGTCGGTGTCGGCGACGAGGTTGGTGTCGACGATCACCCACCACTCGTCGAAGTCGAGATCGGTGATCGTGGGTTGGACGAGTGAGCGGGTCCGGCTCCTCGCGCCGTCGCAGCCGACCAGGAACTCCGCCTCGACCTGTTCCGTCTCTCCGTCGCGATCCAGGACGACCACGACGGAGTCCGCGTTCTCGGCCGCGTCGACCAGCGAGGTCCCCGGTCGTTGTTCGACGTTCGGGTAGCGCTCCAGCTCCCGCCTCAACCGGGCTTCGAGCCGCGGCTGGTAGAAGAGGAAGTTGGCTTCCCAACCGAGCGGGTTCGGAGGCGGAGCCGGGTAGAACGTCTTGATGAGCTCACCGTCGACACCGAGGTAGTCCGATCCCGGGTGAGGGATGCACTCCTGGGCGACCTCATCGGCGACGCCGATGGCCTGGAAGGTTCTCATCACCTCGTGATCGGCGGTGATTGCCCGGGGCAGTGGGTAGACCTCGTGCGCGGGGTCCGCGATCAGGACCCTCCACCCTCTGCGCGCGAGGAGGTTGGCGAGAGTGACCCCGGTCGGGCCCATGCCCGCGATCACCGCGTCGTACCGCTTCATCGCCGCTCGCCCGCGGGCTCGCCCGTCTTGTTCAGCGCCGTGATGCGGTGCTCGAGCGGGCCGAAGACCGACTCTCCGTCGGAGAAGGCCTCCATTTCGAGCACGTCGCCATGAAGGAGCCAGGGGGTGCGTACGGCGCCGTAGGTCGCGGTCTCCCAGATGCGCACCTCGGCGAGACATCCGTGCCCGCTCTCGGCGCCTTCGTTGGAGACCGCGCCCGCGCCGAGGATGGTGCCCGCGGCGAGGTCGCGCGTACGAGCGGCGTGAGCGATGAACTGCGGGTACGTGAAGTACATGCCGGTGCCCGAGTCGGGTTCGCCGACGATCGATCCGTTGCGGCTGGTCCGCACCCGCAGGTGGACGCGCTCACCGTCCCACTTGCCGCCGAGCTCGTCGGGGGTCACCGCCGCGACGGCGAACCCGTTGGTCGGCTTCGCCTGGAGGAACCCGAAGCCCTTGGGAAGCTCGCTCTGCGTCAGGGTCCGCAGCGTGTAGTCGTTGAGCAGGACGAACAGCTTGATGTGGGCCGCCGCCTCCTCGACGGTGGTGCCCATCGGGACGTCGTCGAGCACGACCGCGATCTCGGCCTCGTAGTCGAGACCGAGCTCCTCCTCGGGGATCACCATCTCGTCCCGGGCCTTGAGGAAACGGTCGGACAGGCCCTGGTACATCAGGGGCTCCGTCTCCCAGTTCGGCGGCATTTCCGCCCCTCGAGCGGCCCGCGCTTTGCGCATGTGGTCGAGGTAGCCGGAGCCGTCGAGGAACTGGTGGCTCCTGGGAAGCGGACTTGCCATCTCGAGGTCGGCGACGCGCAGGGCGCCGGTGACGCCGTCCCCGTCTAGAGCCTCGCTCAGCTTCCGCAGCGGCTCCTCCACCTCGGTCCAGTTCTCGAGCGCGGCCTGGAGCGTCGAGGCGATCCCGGTCGCCGGTACGGCACGGGTCAGTGTGCGATCGAGGACGACGAGAGTGCCGTCACGGCCTCCTTCAACCAAACTGCCCAGCTTCACTGTGCGGTCCTTCCCAGTCGGTCGGCTATGGGCCCATTGAAGAGTCAGGCCGCACCACTGTCAGGAGCCGATTCCGTTTATCGGAATGGAAATTCTTTTGCCTTTAGCGGCTGACAGCCGGAGTTGTCGGCGATCCTTGACTTCGGATGTCCACGGGATCCACTATCCGGACTATGCCGCCGACAGGAGCCGTGGGCTCGCTCAAGCGTGGAGTCGTCGTACTGAAGGCTCTGGCGAGCGCCGGCCCCGGCGGTCTCGCTCTGACTCAGATCGCGGCGCGGTGCGGCCTGCCTCATTCGTCCGCGCACCGGGTCCTGAGTCAGCTCCGGGAAGCTCATCTGGTGCATCAGGACGCCCCCGACGGTGCTTACTCGCTCGGGCCGCTTGCCTTCGAACTCGGCGTCGCCGCCGCCCAGCAGTTCGACATCCGGGGCCGCAGCCGGCCCGCCCTGATCTCACTCGCGACCGAACTGGGCGACACCGTCTTCCTCATGATGCGCAGCGGGTCGGAGGCGGTCTGTCTCGAAGTGGAAAGCGGCCCGGCGCCCATTCAGGTCGTCACCCTGCGCATCGGCAGCCGCCGTCCGCTCGGTGTGGGCGCTGCCGGTCTGGCCATTCTTGCGGCCATCGAGCAACCGGAACGCGACGACGTGCTGAGCGACGTCCTGGGACCGGTCGAGCTCGACTGGGGCATCACCCCGCAGACTCTCGACGAGCTCATCGCCCAGACGCGACGCCAGGGCTTCTCCCACATCGAGGACCAGATCACGCCCGGCGTCGCCGGGGTGGGCATGCCCATCCTCGACCTGTTCGGACAACCGATCGGCAGCGTCGGTGTCGCGGCACCGGTCAGTCGCATGCCGACGGCCCGGGTGCGGGACGTGGCGGACGCCTTGGGACGCGCCGTCGGCCACATCCAGAATCGGCTCTTCGTACTCGGGCCCCGGGGCGGGCCGAGTCGAGGGTCTCCCTGAGATGTCGACGGACGCTGACGTAGCCGGCCCGTAGCCTCGTCCGTCCCCGGTTCTCGAGCCGGCGCACGTGTCGTGTCCTCTCGGAGAAGAGTCAGCGGCATCGCCGAAACACGCCGGGTACGGGTCGGTGCGGAGACCCGTACCCGGCGGACCTGCTGCCCGAGGATCGACTGTGCCCCGCGAGGAAGCCCTGTTCCAGCGCCGAAGCGGGATCGGCGTCTCGACGTCACCGTGGTTCAAAGCTGGTACGGCCCGAATCGACCCCACGCGACCGCGATCAGCAAGGCGATGAAGTGGAGGTTCACGGCAGCCTTGGCGGTTTCGGAGCGACGGAGGTGGACTACGGACCCGCCTCCGGCCAATGCGACACCGCCGAGAGCGGCCCAGGGAACCAGTTCCGGCGCGATACCGGTGACACCCGGGAGGATCAGACCGAGGCCTACCAGCACGTCAAGCAGCCCAATGACCTTCACGGAGTTGTCGGAGAACTCTTCGACCCAGCCGAAGGCGGTTCGGGCGAGCTCCGCTCTGTCGCGCACGATCTTCATGGCTCCGAATGCGACAAATGAGGCGGCAAGGTAGGACTGGAAAACCCACAGCAGCACATTCACGAGGACCTCAAGGGGGTAAGCGCCGGCAGTCAGCCACCAGCGCGACGACTTGTTGGAAGTGGGGCAACCGGCACTTGAGTGATGCCGGCGCGACCCGACAGGGCGCTCCGAACCGGTCGTTGTGCCTTGCTACGGCACTCAGTCGTTCAGCCGTACGGTGACGAGGACGCGCCCCTTGGCGTCTCGTCCGGCGACGGCATGGCCTTCTCGGTTCGCCCCGTCCAGCTCGAGCGACATCGGGCCACCGTCCCCCGTGAAGTTGCGCCACCAGTTCTTGGCGTCCGGGAAGGCGACGGTGATTGTGATGACCTCTGCGCTGCGCCGGTAGGCCACCGTCGTGCTGAACGATCGTCCCGACCGGCGCCCCGTGTACGTCACGACCGTGAGATGGCGAGAGACGAACCGTCCCCACCGCCGTGAGGAACGGAGTTTCACCACCCCCGTGTTGAAACCGCCGACCACTCGGCGCGTCAGCGCCCCACCGTTTCGCATGGTGTCTCCCGGGTTCGATTCCCGATCACGACTCCGGATGCTTGCCACCCAGAGCCCGAGCACCGCCCACCTGACAGCCCCCGAACGGGCAACTGGGCAGCTTCGGGCGGAAATTGACGAGAGGATTTCCACCACCGCATCCACGAACAGGTCAGCCGGCTCGGTCCGATCGAGTTCGTGGAGGTGCCGGGGTCGGTGGACGGCGGGGTGTTCAGCCCCGCATGTTCCAGACGAGCGGCGCCTTGTGGATCCATGTGCCCTGCTCGACGGTGTCCAGGAGGAAGCCGGCGAGGTCGGCGCGGTTGAGCCGCGTGCCCGGCTTCTCGGTCCCGGCCTCGGCGGCCCGCACCGGAGTGACGACGGGCCCGTCGGCGAGGAGGACGGCCCGGACGAGGGTCCAGTCGGTGTCGGAGGCGCGTACCACCTCGTCCACACCGTCGTGGTCGTCGAAGCTGGCCTTGAGGTTGGAGAGCTTGACGAGGGCCTTGAAGACCGGGTTGAGAGCGGCCCGGCCGTCCCCGGAGTTCTGCGTGGAGGTGACGACGATGCGGCGGAGGTTCTGCTCGCTCATCACCGTGAGGGTGTTGCAGGTGGCGTCGGTCATGAACATGGGCGGGCTGACGGGCTTGGCCCAGGGGTTGTCGGAGGCACGGGAGTTGTTGAGCGCGGTGATCACCGCCTCGCTGCCCTGGGCGGCCTTGCGGAGGTCGTCGATGTTCGACGGCGTGCCCTGGATCAGCTCGACGCCGTGCGGGGCCTGGACCGCGTCGGGCTGGCGCACCAGCGCGCGGACACGGTGGCCGCGTGCGACAGCCTGAGTGAGCACATGGCGTCCGGTGCGGCCACTGCCGCCGAGAACGAGCAGGTCGGTCATGGTGTCACCTTGGTGGAGAGGGCAGACACCCCATGCCGTTTCGGTGTCGATCGGCAGGGGCCGTGGACTCGGTGCGACCAGGCGCATCGGGGACGGGCGCGGAAACCACGGGCGGAGATCGGTAAGGCCGACGGCCATGGTGCCCGGGTGGGGCGCCTCGGCTCGGATCTCTGCCCGCACGGCGAACGCCAGTTCCGACTGTCTGTGCGTAACGCCATGATGGGTCAGTATCGTTGGCCGTACAAAACGCACATCGATGTGCGTGCCGGAGAGGAATGTGCGCCATGGAGGACACAGTCGGATCAGGCGCCGTCGCAGGCCGCGGGTCCTGCACGGTCCCCGCCGAGCACATGGAATTCATCCGCCAGGTGCTGGATCGCGTCGGCGACAAATGGAGCCTGCTGATCATCGTCGGCCTGGAGGACGGCCCCCTGCGCTACACCGACCTGCAGCGAAACGTTCCGGGCATCTCGCAGCGCATGCTCAGTCTCACCCTGCGTCAGCTCCAGCAGGACGGGCTGGTGACACGTACCGCCTATGCGGAGGTGCCACCGCGCGTGGAGTACGCGCTCACCCCCCTCAGCCGCGGCCTGCACGAGATCGTCAAGCAGCTGTTCGGCTGGGCCGCCGACCACCACGAGGAGATCCGGGCACACCGGGCCCGAGCCGCCGCCGAGGACGCTGCGGCCTCGCGTTGACCAGGGATTCCCTGAGCATCTGCGGCACTCCGCAGCAGGCTCGGTCGGTGAGCGTGCGCGCAGTTCTCTCGCGATGGCTTCGACGCCGGAGCGCCCCCCCGACGAGGCGGGAGATGTCGCGACCGCTCGTCATCACAGTCGGCGGCAGTCACCAGGCTGTGCGGGGCGTACGGGGTGTTCCGTAGGCGAATTCTGGTGGGGCGTCCTGGCTCATGGCCTCTGTGGACGCCCCACACGGATGCCTGTTCCGTCTCGCCCCGCAGGACGGTTGTCAGGAACTGGCGGACGGTTCGGGTTCGGGAGTCGCGCTGTCCGCCGCAGGGGCCGGGAGGGGTTCGTCCGGCGGGTCGACGGAGAGGTGGGGCAGCCTGCGGTCCAGCCAGGAGGGCAGCCACCAGTTGGCGTTGCCGAACAGGTGCATGGCGGCCGGGACCAGGATGGTGCGCAGGATGAACGCGTCCAAGGCGACCGCGGTCGCCAGACCGATGCCGAACTCGGCGATCGTACGCTGGCCACCGAAGACGAACGCGATGAAGACGCAGACCATGATGGCGGCGGCGGCGGTGATGACCCGCGCGGTCTCCACCTGGCCGACCCGCACCGCTCGGGCGTTGTCCTTGGTGTGCACCCATTCCTCGTGCATCCGGCTGACCAGGAACACCTGGTAGTCCATGGACAGACCGAACAGGATGGAGATCATCATCACGGGAAGGAAGGCCTCCACCGGGCCGGCCCTGCCCAGCCCCAGGGAGTCGGAGCCCCAGCCCCACTGGAACACCGCGACCAGGACACCGAAGGAGGCTCCGGCGGCCAGCAGGTTCATCACCGCCGCGGTGACCGGGATCAGCAGGCTGCGGAAGGCGAGCAGGAGCAGCAGCCCGCCGAGGACCACGATCACCGCGATGAACAACGGCAGTTTGCCGGAGAGCACACTTGCGAAGTCGTCGAATATCGCGGTCGATCCACCGACGTAGACCTTGAGGGTCGTGCCCTTCTCGGCTGCGGGGACCACATCGTCACGCAGGTGATCGATCAGGTCGGAGGTCTCCTTGGCCTGGGGCGAGGTGGTGGGGAAGACCTGGACGATGCCCACCGTGGAACCGGGCCGGATGGGCGCCGCGACGACGCTCGCGACCCCGTGGACGTCCTCCAGCTGGGCGGATAGTTTCGTCAGGGCGGCCTTGTCCGCGGCCGTGGGGGCCTGGGCGACCAGTTGCAGCGGCCCGTTGAAGCCGGGGCCGAATCCGTCGGCCAGCATGTCGTAGGCCTTGCGGGTGGTGTTGGACGCAGGGTCGTTGCCTGAGTCGGACGATCCCAGGCGCAGGGAGAGCACGGGAATGGTCAGGACGAGCATCACGGCCAGTGCGATCAGGGACAGTGCGCGGGGGCGCCGTTCCACCACGGCGGCCCAGCGGGCCCACGGGCCGGACATGGCGTTCTCGGGCAGCGGCTCGCCCGCGGCCAGCCGGCGCCGTGCCCGCCGGCCGAGCACCCGCTTGCCCAGCAGCGCCAGCAGGGCCGGCAGCAGGGTCACTGCGGCCAGCACGGTCAACGCCACCGTCAGCGCCGAGGCGATGGCGATACCGTTCAGGAACTTGGTCTGCAGGACGAACATGCCGAGCAGGGCGATGCAGACGGTGCCGCCGGCGAACAGGACGGCACGCCCCGACGTGTTCACAGCCCTGGCCAGGGACTCCTGGACGTCGAGCCCGGACTGCAGGCCCTTGCGGTGCCGGGTGACGATGAACAGGGCGTAGTCGATACCCACGCCGAGGCCGATGAGGGCGGACAGGGTCGGGGCGATCTCACCGATGGTCACCGCATGGCTGAGCAGACCGGTGGTGAGGATGGCGGTGCCGACGCCGGCGACCGCGGTCAGGATCGGCAGGAGCATGGCGAACAGCGAGCCGAAGGCAAGGAAGAGCACCACGGCGGCAGCCGCCACGCCGACGAGTTCACTGGTGGCCGGTGGTGTCTGCTCGGTGCTCTTGATCGCCTGGCCGCCCAGTTCGACCTTCAGGCCCTGGGTCCGCGCCGCCTCGGCGGTGTCGATCACCCGCTGGATGTCGGACTTGTCGAGTTCCTGCTGGACCTTGGCGAAGTTCACCTGGGCGTAGGCGGTGCGGCCGTCCTTGCTGATCTGGGCCGCGCCCTGCGCGCTGTAGGGGCTGGTGACACCGCTCACCTCGGGCAGCTTGCGGATCTTGTCCAGGGTGCCGGTCATCCGCTCCTTCGTCGCGCTGTCGCGCACGGAACCGGAGTCGACCTGCCACACCACCGTGTCGGTGTCACCTGCCTGCGCCGGGAAGGACGACTTCAGCAGGTCGAGGGCACGGGTGGACTCGGTGTTCGGCAGGGAGAAGCTGTTGCTGTAATTGCTGCCGGCGCCCTGCGACACGGCGGCGAGTCCGATGAGCAGGCCGAGCCAGAGCACGACGACGATGATCCGGTGTCTGTAGCACCATCGTGCGAGAGTGGACAATGTGGGCTCCACGTTCAGGGGTGGGTGAGTCGGCGGGCGCCGACGAAGGGAAGAGGCCGATGCGCTGCCCGGCTGCGACGCCCCCTGCGCCGTGCGGGAGGCTGCGGGGTTGGCAGGTGGCTCTCGGCGACGACGGCGTCGCCGTACCAGGCGTTCCGAAACCTCGGCGTCGACTGACCGAAGAATCGCGGGTGGTCAGCCGCCGTCTTCTCGCGGTACCGCTGCGTGGATTGGCGTGCTTCGATCATGGTCACTACCGCATCTCCGGGGCCCCCACCGGGCTTCGTAAGCAGAAACGCTAGGAGTCCGGGGACGGCGAAGCTTGGTACCCAGGGGAGCAATCACGCGGACGCGGTGGTACCGCGGTACTACAGGAAGGGAAACGTCCGTACCGGTCCGGGTCCCGTCCGATCGACGCCTGCCGGGGTCGGGGAGCTGCGCAGCGCGTCCTCCCGGGCGTTGAACGGGGGTGGGACGGCGTCCACCTGGCGCCGGCGTTCTCGGCTGGGTCAGGCGTTGGACGTCACAGTTCCCCGGTCTCTCGCTCGGGTGGGTTCGGGTGGGTAAGTCCCAGGTCGTAGGCGAGGATGACGACCTGGACGCGATCGCGTGCTTCCAGTTTGGCCAGGACGCGGCCGACGTATGTCTTCACGCTGGACTCCGACAGCACCAGGCGTTCGGCGATCTCGCCGTTGGTCCAGCCCTGGCCGATGGCGGTGAAGATCTCGCGCTCGCGTTCGGTCAGTGAGCGGATTCGGGGGTCGTCGTCCGGGGTGCGGCCGGGTGAGGTCTGGGGCAGGTGATGGGCGTAGGTGTCCAGCAGGCGGCGGGTGAGGGCCGGGGCGATGACGGCGTCGCCGCCCGCGACGGCGCGGATCCCGGCCAGGAGTTCATCGGGTTGGGCGTCCTTGAGGAGGAAGCCGCTGGCGCCCGCGCGCAGGGCGGCGTGGGCGTACTCGTCGAGGTCGAAGGTGGTCAGGACGAGGACCCGGGAGCGTTCGCCGGCGGCGATGATGCGGCGGGTGGCCTCGATACCGTCCATGCCGGGCATCCGGACGTCCATGAGGATGACGTCGGGGCGGAGTTCGGCGGCCATGCGGACGGCCTCGGCGCCGTGTTCCGCCTCGCCGACGACCTCGGTGCCGGGGGAGCTCTCCAGGAGCATGCGGAAGCCGAAGCGCTGCAGCGGCTGGTCGTCCACGATGAGCACGGTGGTCACTGCGCACCGCCGACGTGGGACGGCTGGGGGAGACCGGTGATCGGGGTGAGGTCGAGGACGGTCCGCACCGCCCAGCCTCCGCCGGAAGCGGGCCCCGCGGTGACGGTTCCGTTGTACAGGGCGGCGCGTTCTCTCATACCGGTGAGGCCTTGTCCCTGGTCGCGGGGTGGTTGTGGCCCGGCGGCCGTCGGGTCCGGGCCGGTGTTGTGGACGTCGATGCGCAGTTCCCTGTCCCCGGCGGTCACCGTCAGGTCGATGCGCGTGTCACGGCCTGCGTGTTTGAGCGCGTTGGTGAGTGCTTCCTGGACGATACGGTAGACGGTCAGCTGGACACCACGGTCGAGGCTGTCCAACTCGCCGCTGGTCCGGTAGACGACCTGCGGGCCGGCGGCGCGGATACGGGTGCACAGGGCGTTGATGTCCGCGAGGCGGGGCTGCGGGCTGAGCTGCGCGGGGTCGGCGTTGGCGTGAGGGTCGCGCAGAACGCCGAGCACGCGGCGCAGTTCACCCAGTGCCTGGCGCCCGGTGTCTCCGATCATGAGCAGAGCCTGTTTGCCGCGTTCGGGGGTCAGGTCGGCCGCCCGTGCGCCGCCGTCCGCGAGAGTGATGATGACGGAGAGGTTGTGGCCGACGATGTCGTGCATCTCACGGGCGACCCGGGTGCGTTCGGCGGCGGTGGCCAGTTGGCTGCGCTGGTCACGTTCGATCTCCAGGCGGGCCGCGCGGTCGTGCAGGGCCGCCAGCTGGGCACGCCGCACCCGGACGACGAGACCCAGCGCGACCGCGGCGACGACGGTCGTGAACAGGAAGAACAGCCCGTCCACGATCGACACGTCGCCCGGCAGGCGCAGGGCGATCAGGCCCAGGGCGAGGGCCAGCACGGCGCAGGCGACGGGCAGATGGCGCGGCCGCCCGCGCAGCGCGAGGTGGTAGACGGCGACCAGCACGGCCATGCCGGCGCGCAGCCAGACCCCCAAGGCGCACTGGACGAGGAACACCGCGGCGACCACGGCGAACGTGGTGGCCGGCTTTCTGCGCCGCCACAGCAGGGGCAGCAGCAGGCCCGCCTGCAGCGCGATCATCCCCGGCCAGGACAGGCGGGTGAAGTCGACGTCGAATTCCAGCGGGCGGCTGGGGGACAGCAGGTCGGGCAGACACAGCAAGGCGATCAGGGCGAGGACCACACCGGCGTCCACCAACCACGGACGGCTCCGGTCGATCCGCCTCAGGCGCTGCCCGACACAGGACGCCCGCCGGACCAGCGGGTGATCCCACATGGCCTCGACTCCTGCCGGGGACGGGTGGAAGGCCGTCCCCGGCGGGGTGATGTTGTCGCTGCTCATGGGTATCCCCTGTCCATCGTGGCTCACAGCGCCCGGGCGGTGCGTACCGACCAGGCCGGTACGCACCGCCCGGGCGGAAGGGTTGCGTCAGGCATCGGTGCGCACCAGACGGTACGCGGCGCCCGCCAGCGCCAGAGCGGTCCAGCCGAGCAGGACCAGGAGCCCGGCGGTGGGCGAGAGGCTCGCCGCGTCGTGGGTCAGCGAGTACATCGACTCACCCGCGTTGCTGGGCAGGTACTTGCTGACGTCGTCCTGCCAGGAGTCGGGCAGCAGCGAGGTCAGGTTGGGCACCAGCATCAGTATGCCGACCAGGGTGGCGATGCCGCCCGCGACGGAGCGGAGCAGGGCGCCCAGCGCGGTGCCGATCACGGCGATCAGGCCCAGGTACACACCGGCGCCCAGCAGGCCGCGGACGACGCCGGAGTCGGACAGCGCCAGTTCCGCCGCAGTGCCGGACACCAGCTGGTTCGCGATCGGAAAGGTGGCGAAGGCGCCGATGGTGGCGAGGGCGAACGTGACCAGGCCGAACACCGCCGATTTAGACCACAGCACCGGCAGTCGGCGCGGGACGGCGGCGAGCGTGGAGCGGATCATGCCGGTGGAGTACTCGCCGGCGGTGACCAGCACTCCCAGAATCCCGAAGGCCATCTGCGCGAGGAAGACACCGAACAGGGTGAGGCTGAGCGCGGTGGCGTCGGCCAGGTCCGGGCCGTTGCCGTCGGAGTTGCCGCCGGACTGGTACTGCCAGGCGGAGATGACACCGAACGCGATCAGGAACGCCAGGCCAAGGGCCAGGGTGATCCAGGTGGAGCGAAGGGTCCACAGTTTGGCCCACTCCGAGCGCAGCACCCGAAACCCGGTGACCTTGTATCGGGGACGTGCCTGCTGGGTTGCCTCGGGCGAGGACGCGGTCGCGCTGCGGGTCTCGGTCATCGTGGTCATGCCGCCCTCCCAGGGGTTTCGATCGTGGAGGCGCCGTGGTACTCGACGGCGTCGTGGGTCAGTTCCATGAACGCCTGCTCCAGGGAGACGGTCCTGGAGCTGAGCTCGAACAGGGGGATGTTGTGCTCGGCGGCCTTCAGACCGATGGCACGCGCGGACAGGCCGGTGACGTTGAGGTGCTCGGAGCCGACCTCGCCGGTGATCTCCACACCGGGTCCGGAGAGGACCTCCCGCAGACGGGCCGGCCGGTCGCAGGCCACCGTCACGGCGTCCCCGCCGTGCTTGCGCACCAACTCCCGCACGGTGGTGTCGGCCAGCAGACGTCCGCGTCCGACGATGATCAGGTGATCGGCGACCAACGCCATCTCGCTCATGAGGTGCGAGGAGACGAAAACGGTACGGCCCTCTTCGGCGAGCTGGGTGAGCAGGTTACGAATCCACAGCACACCGTCGGGGTCCAGCCCGTTGACCGGCTCGTCCAGCATGACGGTGGCCGGATCACCCAGCAGCGCCGCGGCGATGCCCAGGCGCTGGCCCATGCCGAGGGAGAAGGCACCGGCACGCTTCTTCGCCACCGCCTGCAGCCCGGTCAGCTCGATGACCTCCTCCACCCGGCGGCGCGGAATCCCGTGGGTGTGGGCCTGCACCATCAGGTGGTCGAACGCCGACCGGCCCGGGTGGATCGACCTGGCCTCCAACAGCGCGCCGATCTCCTGCAACGGCGCCGAGTGCCGGTCGTAACGCTTGCCGTTGACCGTCACACTGCCGCCGGAGGGCGCGTCCAGTCCTACGATCATGCGCATCGTGGTGGACTTGCCGGCACCGTTCGGGCCGAGGAACCCGGTGACGGTGCCGGGCATGACGACGAAGTCCAGACGGTCGACCGCCGTCTTCTCGCCGTACCGTTTCGTCAGTTGCTGCGCTTCGATCATGGTCGCTACCTCGCATCTGGCTATGGGCCCCTACCGGGCTTCGTCACCAGAAACGCTAGAAGTCCGGGAACCGCGCATCGTGATACCCAGGGCAGCAATGACGCGGATGCGGTGGTACCGCAGTACCACCCGGCCCGGAACCTCCGTACCGGCCCCGCGGCCCTTGTCCGGTCGCTACCGAGTGTCGTGCTGGTACTGGTCGGCACCGCCCTGCGCGTACTGACCGCGACATCCGCGGCTGTGAAGGCGGTTCGAGGTCAGGCGCTCGCTGACACGCTCGTCATGGAGCAACCTCTCGTGTGCTCTCGGAGTCAGGGGTCCCGGCACGCGCGCGAAGCGCGTTCGCCACCGGCCACGGCAAAAGGTCAACCGCCCACGGCGCCGCCGCAGCGGCGGCGCCACCGACTCTCCCGCCGTGCAGGACGAACCAGGAGTCGGCCCGATCACGACCGTCTACCACCGCACCAGGATCGTCGTGCCCCTGCACATCGACCCGAGGGGAGGTGGTTCCGTGTGGCGCGGCGGACAGTGACCTCCCGCGCCGAGAACCTCCCCCGGCCATGGCTGCTCCCGCGGCCCGGCTGGGCGCCCGCCAGATCATCCACCACCGCGTTCAGGTGGGCGGCGGCAAGCTGTGCGCGACCCGCTCCATCGGCCCGGACGACCTGTCCTCCGACTTGGTCCGCGAGTCGCTCACGACCGCGGAGTCGTGCATTTCCCCAAGGGGCGCCTCTTGTCCGTAGACCTTGAAGGCTCGGCGTAGGACCCCGTCATTACTCGAGTCCGCGCTTGCCCGGCGCCCAGAACGGCTTGGTGAGGACCGACCGCCGGTCCCAGCCTGCCTCCCGCACGAGCACCTGCTTCACCGCTTGCACGGTCCGTGCCTCCCCGGCGACATACGCGATGCCGCCGGGCGGGGGAGCGAGTCGCCGTACCGAGGCCGGCAGCGGTGTATCGCCCCTGACCAGCCAGTCGAGGCGGTCACCGTGGACAAGCGGCAGCTGGTCCGCCGGCGACTCCGTCTCCACGCAGCCCGAGACCCGCGCGCCCGCGGGAAGCGACGCCAGCATCGCGCCGAAGGCGACAGCTGCGGTCTCGTCCCCGGCGAAGAAATGGTGCGTGGCGTCGGGGCGCAGCACGAAGGAGCCCTCCGGCCTGCTCAGCCGAACCTGGTCCCCCACCTCGGCGGTCCGCCCCCACCGGGCGCCGGGCCCTGCGCCCGGATGGTCCAGCACGCACAACTCGACGGCACCGGCGGGTTCGTAGCGCCACACCGAATACGTACGCCGGGTCAGCCCACTGCCCACCAGCACCCGCACCTGCTGTCCGGGCCGCACCGTCAGCCCGGCGAGTGTGTCGCCCTCGATGCGGAGCCGACGCATACGGGCGGTGATCGGTTCGGTGGCCGTGACGGTTCCGCGCAGTGTCAGCAGGTCGAGGACGGGATCCAGCAGGGCGGGCATGACGGGCTCCAGGTGAGATAAGGGGCGACCGGGCGACGAGGGAGGGGAGTTCTGACGCTTTCGGGTGGAGGCGGGACTGGCGCGTGGTCAGCGCACCGAGCTCAGTGGCATGACTCTGCGGTACGTCGGCACCGCGATCGCCGCGACCGCGACGTGCATAAGGAGCAGCGCCACCACACCGGTCACCTTGCCCTCGTCGAACTCGAAGAGGTCCGGAACGAAGGACAACACGACAACCGAGGGGACGAGCCGGCGGAGCAGCCGTTCGGGATCGCGGGAGAGTCTGCGGACGAGGGCCCATCCGGCGGATCCCGCCAGCACTCCCAGGGCGGTCAGAAAGACGTACGACGAGGGCTTGAGCGGGTTGAAGTCATCCGGTGCTCCCAGCGCGCGCCGGCACGGCGATCAACGCGTTCGCCGCAGAGGACAGCAGGATGGCGACGAACACGCCTCCCGCCACCAGGAGCGGACCCCGACGTGAGGGGAGCGTCTCAGAGACACGGGGCATGGCAACTCCTGGTCGTGAGAGGGATCGTGGTCAGTTCTCGCGGCTGCTGCTGGCGTTCACGAGCTGAAGGGGACGGTCGATGTCGATGCCGTCATGCCTGGCGGCCGCGCGCCGTGTCGTAGCCACGAGGTAGCCGACGGCAACGGTGAGGACCAGCAGAGCGGTCCAGTCGTTCAGGCGCAGGCCGAGGATGTGGTGGGCCTCGTCCACCCGCAGGTACTCGATCCAGAAGCGGCCGACGGTGTACGCGGCGGCGTACAGCGCGAACGCCCGGCCTCGGTCGAGACGGAAACGGTGGTCCGCCCACAGGACCAGGGCGACCACGCCGAGACACCACAACGACTCGTACAGGAACGCCGGGTGATACGTGGCCAGGTTCGGGGAGGCCGCGGGCCGGTGTGCGGGGTTGATCTCCAGCGCCCAGGGGAGGGTGGTCGCCCGGCCGTAGAGCTCCTGGTTGAACCAGTTGCCCCAGCGGCCGATGGCCTGGCCCAGGGCGATGCCGGGAGCGACGGCGTCGGCGAACGCGGAAAGGGCAAGGCCCTTGCGGCGGCAGCCGATCCAGGCTCCGACTGCACCGCCGGCGATGGCGCCCCAGATACCGATGCCTCCGTCCCAGATGAACAGGGCTTTGACGGGATCGCCGTCCGTGCCGAAGTACGGCTCGCCGGACGTGATCACGTGGTAGATGCGGGCGCCGACAACGCCGAACGGGATCGCCCACAGAGCGACGTCCGTCACGACGGACTTCTCTCCGCCGTGTGCGGCCCAGCGACGGCCGCCCAGCCACACCGCCGCGGTGATGCCGAGGATCAGCATCAGCGAGTAGCCGCGCAGCGGCAGCGGACCCAGGTGGACCTCGCCGATGGCGGCGCTGGGGATGAAGGCCAGGGGCACTGGTGGTTCCTCACGAGGGGCGGGAGAGCAGCAGGCCGTCGGCCGCGGGGCCGATCGTCGCCGCCCGCGCCCTTCCCGCACATCGACCGATCGTCGCGCCTTTCGTCGACCGATCGGTGGACCCACCCCCACCGGCCGGCTGATCCACCCGCTACGCGGCTGCGCCTACTCTGAGGGGCATGGCACTGCATCAGGCGTGGGAGTGGGAGCGGTGGAAGGCCATGGGGCAGCACGCCTTCTTCGCCACCGTGCTCGCCCTGTGCTTGCCGGGTGCGCTGGCCGGGGCGGACATGACGACCGGCGCGGCGCTGTCGCGGATCGGCCCGGCGGTGGGACTCGCCCTTTGGTACGTCTACTGGATCGCGTTGCGCGGCGGCGCCGACCGCCCGCCGCTGCCCTACCTTGTCGGGGCCCTGATCGGGTGGGCGTTCATGGCCGTGGTGGACTCCGCGTTCCTCCCGGTCGCCGTGGCGGTGCTGAGCCCGTACTGGCTGCGGCGGGCCTGGTGGTCGGCAGGCGGGGTGCTGGTACTGGGCGCCGCATGGTCGTTGCAGAGCCTCACCGCGGACGGCTCCGTCGACGTGCGGGCGCTCACGGGCTGCGTGCTCGGCACCGCGGTGGGGGTCACCATCACCTGCTACGTCGCCACCCTCGACCATGAGAGTCACAAGCGGCAGCGGATCCTGGACGAGCTCACCGCCACCCAGGCCGAACGAGCGGCAGCGGAACGCCAGGCGGGCACGCTGGCCGAACGCCAGCGCCTGGCCCGGGAGGTCCACGACACGCTGACCCAGGGGTTCGCGTCCATCGCCATGCTGCTGGACGCCGCACGCGACGAACTGCCGGTCGACTCCCCTGCGGCCCGTCGCGTCGAGCAGGCCATGCGGACGGCCCGGGACAACCTCGCCGAGAGCCGCCGCCTCGTGCACGCCCTTCGCCCGGCGCCGCTGGACCGCACGCACCTGGCGGACGCCGTGCGCGAGCTCACCGCCCGGCTGGCGGAGGAGACCGGCACCGAGGCCTACTCGGTCGTGACCGGCCGACCGGTCGCCCTGCCGCCCAGTACCGAGGGCGAGTTGCTGCGTGTCGTGCAGGAGGCACTGACCAACGCCCGGCGGCACGCCCGCGCCGTGAGCGTGGCGGTCACGCTCTCGTACCTCGGCGATGTCCTGGCGATCGACGTCCAGGACGACGGCACGGGTTTCGCGCCTGCTTCCCGGCATGCGGGTGTCGGCCTGACCACCATGCGGGAGCGCATCGCCGCCCTGCACGGCACGTTCGCGGTGGAAAGCGCCCCCGGCGAGGGTACGACCGTCGCCGTCACGGTGCCGCTCCCGACCGAGCCTCCGTCCCCCGAACCCTCAGCCGTGTCCGGCACCGAGCGGATGGCACCGGCGTCATGAGGACTTCGACCGGTCCCACCATCCGGGTCCTCCTCGCCGACGACCACCCCGTGGTGCGCGACGGGCTTGCCGCCATGCTCTCCACCCAGCCCGACCTCACGGTCGTCGGCCAGGCCGGCACCGGCGCCGAGGCACTGCAGCAAACCGCCGCGCTCGCACCCGACGTCGTGCTGATGGACCTGCAGATGCCCGGCATGGAGGGCACCGCCGCGACCGCGGCCATCCGTGCCACCCACCCCGAGGTGCGGGTACTCGTTCTGACCACCTATGACACGGACGCCGACATCACTGCCGCCGTCGACGCCGGCGCGGTCGGCTACCTGCTCAAGGACACGGGACGACACGAACTGTGTGAGGCCGTCCGTACCGCTGCCCGGGGTGGGGCAGCACTGTCGCCCACGGTGGCCGCCAAGGTTCTTGCCCACATGCGAGGCGACCGGGGCGCCGGCCTGTCCGGCAGGGAACTCGAAGTCCTGTCCGCCGTTGCCCGCGGGCAGAGCAACAAGCAGATCGCCCGCGCCCTGCGCCTGTCCGAGGCCACGGTCAAGACCCATCTGCTGCACATCTACGCCAAGCTCGACGTCGGCGACCGGACCGCCGCTGTCACCGCCGCACTGGGCCGGGGAATCATCCGCATGGACTGACGGCCCGAGACGTCGTCGTATGGGTTGCCTTCGGTGTCCCGCGAGCGTCGCCTGCTGACAGGCAGGTTCCCCGCGTGTGGAACCGCCCGACCTGTCACGCCGTCAACACCGCCCTGTGGGTGAGCGGACACCGACTCTCGCACGGCCGTTCATGATCGTATGCGCCGTGTGATCCTGGCAGGTGCGGCGCACCTCCCGGATGTGTTGCAGTTCGGCCGGTACGCACTCCGCGCGCTGCCACGCACACGGCGGCAGGTCTCCCTGGGCCGGGACCGCCGAGCCGAGCAACGCACTCGGTCTGCGACAGAGCGACTGGAACCGCCGTGGGTCGGCTTACCAGGCAGGCCCCTGCGCCGCTTCGCTCTTGACCATCTACGGGATGGGGGTTAGCGTCCTGCCCCGTCCATTATGGTCCACCGGTCCGCATCGCGGACCGCCTTATGTCTCGGTTGGCGGTGCTCGACTGGGAGCGATCGAAGGATGGCGATGATGCAACCGCCGCAAGCGAGCGAGGCCGTCCGTACGAACCCGCACGATCCCCATGCCCGCCGTTCTTTCCCCACGAACGTCGAGTCCGCTGTCAAGCACCTCGGGCAGGGGCAGGTCGGCCACGTGGTGGCCGAGCGGTGCCGTATGGGCCGGGTCTTACCGGCCGGCCACGCGGCGCACGGTCATCCGCTGCCCTGCGGACTCGGCAGCGACACCGTGGTCCAGCGCTCCTGCAACCTGGCGGGGCAACTCGCCCTCCCGTTCCTTGGCCGCGCCGGTGAGGCGCTGCTGCACCTGCCACGACGCGCAAGCCGCCAGCCGTCAGGTGCGGTACGCGTCCGGCAACGAGCCAGAACCGTCACCCCGAAGCGATGCCACTGAACCGGCCCGAACACCAACGCCTCCGCCTCCAGGCGCGGACCGCGGTCAGCTACCACCCCTGTCTTCGATGACGGCGGCTCACATGCGGCGCGGTTCCGTTGTCATCAGCCCTGTCCTCGGGAGCGCTCCATGACAGCCCCATCCTCTGCCCCCCGTTCACTCCTGCTGTCCCGCCGTGATCTGGAGTTCATGCTCTACGACTGGCTCGACGTCGAAACACTCGCCAGGCGCGAACGGTACGCCGACCACACGCGGGAGACGTTCGACGCAGTGCTGGACCTCTGTGCGGAGATCGCCGAAGAACGCTTCGCTCCGCACAACAGACTGAACGACCAGCAGGAACCGCAGATCGTCGACGGTCGGGCGGTGGTACCGCCCGACATCAAGACCGCCCTCGACACAGTCGCGGACGCCGGACTCCTCAGCGGCGGCATGGACGCTCGCGTCGGGGGCCTGCAACTCCCGCAGGTGGTCCAGACCGTCTGCTTCCTCTGGTTCCAGGCGGCGAACATCAGCACGTGGGCGTACGCCATGCTGACGGTCGCCAACGCCAACCTGCTGCTCGCCCACGGCACCGACGAGCAGGTCGCCACCTACGTCCGACCCATGATCGAGGGCCGTTATCACGGCACCATGTGTCTGTCCGAGCCGCACGCGGGATCCTCGCTCGCCGACCTCACCTGCCGCGCCGAGCCCCGCGACGACGGCACCTTCCGGATCTTCGGCAACAAGATGTGGATCTCCGGTGGAGACCACGAGCTGGGTGAGAACATCGTCCACCTGGTCCTGGCGCGGATCCCGGGCGGTCCACCCGGGGTGAAGGGCCTCTCCCTCCTCGTCGTACCCAAGTACCTGGTGAAAGCGGACGGCTCGCGCGGCGAGCGCAACGACGTGGCCCTCGCCGGGCTGAACCACAAGATGGGATACCGCGGCACGACGAACACGCTGCTGAACTTCGGTGAGGGCAGGTACCGGCCCGGCGGCGAGCCGGGCGCCGTCGGCCACCTGGTCGGCGCGCCGCACCAGGGGCTGGTCGCCATGTTCCACATGATGAACGAGGCGCGGACCGGCGTCGGAGCAGGGGCGACGGCGTTGGGATACACCGGCTATCTGAAGTCCCTCGCCTACGCCCGGACGCGCACCCAGGGACGTCCGGCGGGGGCGAAGGACCCCACCGCACCGCCCGTGCCCCTGATCGAGCACGCCGACGTGCGGCGGATGCTGCTGGCGCAGAAGTCCTACGTGGAAGGGGCGCTGGGACTCGTCCTGTACTGCGGCAGACTCCTCGACGAGGAGCGCAGCGCGGCCGACGAGACGGAGCGGGCGCGTGCCCGCCTGCTGCTGGAGGTCCTCACGCCGATCGCGAAGAGCTGGCCTTCCCAGTGGTGCCTGCACGCGAACGACCTGGCGATCCAGATCCATGGCGGCTACGGCTACACCCGCGAGTACGACGTGGAGCAGCACTACCGGGACAACCGGCTCAACCCCATCCACGAGGGAACCCATGGAATACAGGCCCTGGACCTGCTGGGCCGCAAGGTCGTCATGGACGACGGGGCCGGCCTTGCCGCGCTCGAAGCGCTCGTCCGGGCCACGATCGAGCGGGCCTGTGCGGTTGGCGGAGAAGCACGTGATCTCGGAGCCGCTCTCGATCGTGCCCTCGCCCGGCTTGTCGAGGTGACCCGGACGATTCACACCGCCCACGTCCCCGCCGACGTTCGCCTGGCCAACGCGTCGCTGTACCTGGAGGCCGCCGGGCATGTCGTCGTGGCCTGGATCTGGCTGGAGCAGTTCCTCGCCACCGGCGACGCCGACGATGCCCTCCGGCAGGGCAAGCAGCAGGCCTGCCGTTACTTCTACCGCTACGAACTGCCCCGTACCGCAGGGCAGTTCGACATCCTCGCGCGCCTGGACACGACGACGCTGGATGCCGATGACACATGGTTCTGAGGGGACTGCGATGACATCACCGGTCCGCATCGAGTACGACAGCGACGGTGGTCTCGCGGTGTTCGCCGCGATCGCGGAAAGCCCAGGTGCGGGGTGCTGCGCCAGGTCGTGTCGCTGTGGCGGCGGCTGCGCATCGCCCAGGCACGGTTCATCGGGCTCTCGATGGAGGCTTCGCCGAAGCTGCACGGGAGCACGCGCGCTGCTCTGCGGAGGCCCCACCTGCGCCCATTTCGCGGAGACCGTCAGTGTCGCGCGGCGGCCGAGCGACTGATCGCGACGCGGCGGTCCGCCACGGTGTGCGGCCCGCGGACGACGCCGTACCGACGTGCTCCGGTGTCCTCTTCGCCACTGACGACCTGCGACACGGTCGCCTCGTTCCTCCGCGACGGCACCGGCAACGGCGACCTCTACGAGGGCCGATGACCTGCCGGTGATCATGCGCCGGGCCGGGGCGGGCTTCTTTGTCGCTGTCGGTGCGCCCTTCATTCGCATCGGTCTGCAATGCGGACCAGTGGACCGCGGACAGGACCTGTGGCAGGGTTGGATATCTGAATTCCGGGGCCGCCAAGAGGGTGAGCCGGGTGCCCCTGATCCGCGAGCCGGTGCTGTCTCGCACCCCACTTTCGGAGGCGACATGTCCAGTGACTTCCGCGACCACCTCTTCCCGCTCGACCATCCGCGCCTGAGCACGTTCCGATCGTGCGATCCGTACACCTACGTCAACGCCGTGCGGCAGAACCCGGTGGCCGACGAGGTCGTCTCGGCATGGACGGCACTGTTCGAGAACACGGAATTCCATGGGCTCACCACGGACGGCCGACCCGTGCTCGACCTCTTCGAAGCCGAAGGGGACGAGGGCGCGGACAACGGAGCGGCGGTCGACGCCGCCCTCGTGCTCCTGGGCCTGCTCAGCACCGATGAACAAACCCGCATCCGGCATCCCCTCGACAGCCGGGTGTGGCGGGCCTGGTTGAACCCCGAGTTCTGTCTCAACCGCTTCGGCATCCGGCCGGAGGAGGTCGACGAGAAGGTTCGCGATCAGGTGTTCCGGCTTGTCGCGGCGTGTCTGAGCCCAGCGGGTTACCGGAAGGTCCGGGACACGATGAGGATCAACGGGTTCCTGGGCGAACTCGTCGATCTGCCCCGGATCCTCAACGAGCACAGCTACAACATCAACATCTTCGGTACCCCGTCCGTGACCGAGCCGTGGGGCTGGAACCTCTGGGGGCACCACCTGGCCGTCAACTGCCTGCTGGTCGGTGGCCGGCAGGTGCTCACGCCGGTCTTCTTCGGTGCCGAGCCGAACCTCGTTGACAGCGGTGAGCACGACGGACTGTCACTCTTCGACGAACAGGAATGCGCAGGACTCGCTTTCGTCAGGAACCTGACGCCCGGCCAGGCCGAGCGGGCGGTGCTGTTCCACCAGAAGCGGGACCCGGACCTGCCTGCCGGGCGCCTGCACCCCGCCGACGAACTCCACCTGGCCGGCGCCTTCCAGGACAACCGGGTCATTCCCTACGAAGGGGTCCCCGGCGCGGCCCTCGATCCGGCTCAGCGGGATGCGCTCATCGATCTGGTGGCTCTTTTCCTCGACTACCAGCCCGACGGGCCCAGGAAGGCACGGATGGCGGACGTCCGCCGCCATCTCGACGAGACCTACTTCTGTTGGATCGGCGGACGCGGTGACGAGGACGCGTTCTACTACCGCGTACAGAGCCCGGTCATCCTCGCGGAGTTCGACCACCACGCGGGCGTGTTCCTGGCGAACACAGAGCCCGAGAAGTTCCACACCCATACTGTCGTCCGAACACCGAACGGCAACGACTACGGAGCCGAACTCGTCCGACGCGCGACAGGGACTCCGCACCGTCTCCAAGGACCCGTCTAGGGCAGGGAGTTCCCGGTGCACGACCCGGCCGATGTGGGCCCCTCACGGGGGACAGGCGCCCAGCCACCTGCCACGTGACGATGGCACACCGACGGCGAGGACCTCATTGGCACGACCACGTCGGCAGCGGCGGCGAACGGAGAGAAGTCGAGGATCCGCTGCAGACACACCCGGCGATCCGGGAGGTGGCGGGGGAGGGAGTCTCCGGCGCCTCCCGCGGCGAGACCGCCCCGTAGCCGGGCGCGACGGTGACGCCCGAAGAGCTCATCCGATACGGGCACGCTCGAAAGGACACGACGGAACAGCCATGGATTTCACGGAGACCGAGAAGATCCGGGATCTCAAGCTACGAGCCACCCGGTTCCTGGACGAGTTCGTCATCCCCGCGGAACCGGTCTACGCGCAGCAGAAGACCGAGATCGGGCCGTGGGAGACCCCGCCGGTCATGGCGGAGCTCAAGAAGGCCGCCCTCGACCGTGGCCTGTGGCACCTCTTCCTTCCCGGAGATCGGGGCGCCGGCCTGACCAACCTCGAATACGCGCATGTCGCCGAGATCACCGGCCGAAGTCCGTGGATCATGCCGGAAGCGTTGAACTGCTCCGCGCCCGACACCGGCAACATGGAGATCCTCGCGCACTTCGCCACGCCGTCGGTTCAGAAGCGGTGGCTCGAGCCCTTGCTCGCCGGTGAGATCCGCTCCGTCTACTCGATGACGGAGCCCCTGGTCGCCAGCTCCGACGCGAACAACATCGACACCCGCATCACCGAGGACGCAGAAGGCTTCCGGATCAACGGCCGCAAGTGGTGGTCCAGCGGCGCGATGAGCCCCGCCTGCAAGGTGGCCATCGTGATGGGCCGCTCGAACCCGGGCGGAGAACACCACCGCACCCACAGCATGGTCGTGGTCCCGCTCGACACCCCCGGCGTGAACGTCCTGCGATCCACCAGTGTGTTCGGATACTCCGACAGCGGTCACGGCGGTCACGCCGAAATCGTCTACGACGACGTCCGGGTCCCCCGGGAGAACCTCCTAGGCGAACTGCACGGCGGTTTCGCGATCGCCCAGGCCCGCCTCGGCCCCGGCAGGATCCACCACGCCATGCGCCTGATCGGCATGGCCGAACGCGCCTTTGACCTGATGTGCACCCGGGCCCACCAGCGCACCCCCTTCGGCAAGCCACTCGCCGAGCAGGGTGTCCTGCAGGACTGGGTGGCGGAAGCACGCATACGCATCGAGACCACCCGCCTGTTGGTGCTGAAGACGGCATGGCTGATGGACACCGTGGGCAACCGCGGTGCGGCTGTCGAGATCGCAGGTATCAAGGTGGCCGCACCGCGGATGGCCACCTGGGTCATCGACCATGCGATCCAGGCTCATGGCGGCGGTGGCGTGAGCCAGGACTTTCCCCTGGCCGAGCTCTACGCCCAGGCCCGCATGCTGCGTATCGCCGACGGGCCGGACGAGGTCCACAAGATGTCCTTGGCGCGCCGTGAACTGCGCCGGTTCACATCACACACCCCGTGACTGCACTGACACTTCACAAAGGTATTTGTGACACTTCAGAAACGCCTTCATGGCATCGCGCTTCGGGTCACGTCGGCGTGACCCGATGCACCGAATACGCGACCCGAACCCGTACCGGATCACCCCGCTCACCCCGAAGTCGGTCAACGACCTGCTCATCGAGGTCTACCGATTGCTCTCATTCGAGATGTGGCGTGTCCTGACCTGGGTCCTCATCTCGGCCGAGTGCGTCGACGTACTCCTCGCCGCAGGCGTGTCATGGGACTCGGTGATCGACGGTCGCGACGCGCTCGAGGGCACGCGACCGACCCGCCATGCCGCCGCGTAGCCCGCGCGTCGGTGCTGCGCTTGCTGAGTGACCGGACAAAGGCCGGCGATTGCGTAGTGCTTCCACTGCGGCGCCGAACGCCACCCCGCGCCGCACCACCACGTCGTCGGATGCCGCATCTGCACAGGACCCGCCCGGTGTTCGATCGGTGAGCGGTATCATCGGCTTGCTGGTATATCACCGAGTTCCTCGATCGCGGGAGCGGCCAACGTGTCAGTGCCCTCGTCCGAACCCCTGTCCCTTGGCGACGCCGCCTACCGACAGCTACGGGCCGACATCGTGTCCTGCCGGTTCGCCCCGGGCCAGCGCCTCACCGAACGCTCGCTCGCCGAGACGACCGGCTTCGGCATCTCCCCGATCCGCGACGCGCTCACCCGCCTCAGCCACGAGGGCCTCGTCCGGACGTTGCCCCGCAAGGGCTACCAGGTCACCCCGCTCACCCTGAAGTCCGTGGACGATCTGTTCACGCTCTGGCGGATCCTAGGGCCCGAGACCGTCCGGCTCGGCGTGCAGGACGCCACTGCCGAACAGCGTCGGCAGATCGTCGCCGCGTTCTCCACGGCGGTACGCGGCAGCGACGAAGCCGACGAGCAGCCCATGCGGCGGGTCGAAGCGGCCGCCTCGGGCTTCGCCTGCCTTGCTGCGGCGACCGACAACGACTACCTGATCAGGATCCACGAACGGCTGCAGAACGACATCACCCGGGTCCTGGCACTCATCACCGCCGAGGCCACCTCGATGCCCGGTTCCTCGATCGACGCGGAGCTGGTCAAGTGCGTCGAACACCGCGACGGCGATGCCGCCGCCGCCCGCGCTCGTGACTGCATCGGCGACCTGCACGCGCGCGTCCTGAGAATCCTGACCCGCTGGCCGTCCGTCGTCGCCAGCGAGATCACCCCGGTACACGGCTGACTCACAGCCAGGCACGGCCGGTACACAGACACTGGTCCGTATCGCGGTGGCAGCCCACCGCCCGCCGAGTTCATCCGCTCTCAGCCTGCCCGAGTCGGCCCTCCAGCCCGGTCTGGCCACGCTCGCTCTGGGCGAGTGGCCGACTGGAGAGCGAGCCGCCGGTTCCGACGCACCGGGTGCTCGCCTCTGCGGACGGGGCGCAACCGGCTCGGCCGTGCCGGTCACATGACCGGCACGGCCGAGCCGGTTGCCTTACGCGGGTAGCGCGGCATCCTCGACTGGTGCCACCACCTGCTTCTCTGCCACACCTCCGTCGCGGGGGCGAAGGAAGATCACACCGATGAGCAGGGAAGCGAAGGCGACAGCGGCGACGGTCAACAAGGCGGTCGTGATACCGGAGTCACCGTAGATGAGCACACCTGGCGCCGGGGATTTCGCGGTGGGTGTCATGATGGCGAACACCGAGGTGGACATGATGGCGCCGACGAGGCCCGCGCTTAGCCCGCCGGCCGACGACATCGAACCCTGCTCCGACACCGATGTGCCTGCCATCACCAGGTTCGGCATGGCGCCGACCGCCAGACCGCTCCCCAGACCCGCGATCGCACACGCGGCGAGGAGCTTCCCGACCGTGTCGTGCGCGGACATCAGCACCAGTGCGCCGACGGAGAACAGAGCGAGGCCCAGATACATCAGCAGCCGGGGGCCGACCCGCCAAACCACCAGACCGACCACGACGCCGGCCACCACACTGGCGAAAGCGAACGGCGCCGTCACAAAGGCGTACTTGCTGGCCGAGTAGCCCAGGCCGTAGGTGCCGCCCAGTTGCCGCGGCGTCATCGCCAGCAACGCCAGCAGGGTCGAGATCACTGGAGCGAGACCGTTGCCCATACCGCCGCCCAGCACCCCGAACAGGACGGTCCGGCGGGACAGAACCCGCAGGTCCAGCACTGGTTCCCGGGTCCGAAGCGCGGCAAAAACATATGCCCCGAGCACGACCACCCCGCCGATCAGCAGACCGATGACCCGGGCCGAGCCCCACCCCCACTCCGCGCCCTTGCTCACCGGCAGGAGGATCAACGTGACACCGCCGGACAGCAGCAGCACACCGAGTAGATCCATGCGGGCGGGCTGCCGCACCTTCGTCTCCGGCGTGGTGAGCACGAGGACCGCCCCCATCACGACCAGCCACGCGAGGTTGAACACGTATACCGAACGGAACCCGTAGTGATCGATCAGCGCGCCGATCAGGAACGGCGCACCGATCAGCAGCAGCCCGAGGCCCGTCACCGACACGCTCGCCGCGAAGGGAACGAGCTTCTTCGGATAGACATCCCGGATCAGCGAGTAGCACAGGAACAGCAGGGCGGTGAGCGCGCCGATCAGAACGTGGCCGACGATCATCACCCCGAACGAGGGAGCGGCAGCTGCGATGAGCTCGCCCAGACCGCCCAGGACCAGCGTACTCAGGATCACCCGGCGCTTGCCGTGCACGTCGGCCAGCTTGCCGAACAGTGGGGAGGAGGCGGCTCCGGCCAGCGAAGTGACCGTCACCAGCCAGCCGCCCTGGGTGGTGTTGAAGTGTCCGATGATCCGCGGGACCGCGGTGGTGGTGGCTATGTTGGCGAACGCCGACGACTCGACGAGACAGAGCAGGGAGATCAGGGACAGGACAAGCCGCGGAGTCCATCCGGCACTGCGGAAGGAGCCCGCACCGGCGGGGGCGGGAGTGGACGAGCTCAAGGGGTCCTCCGAACGCTCATCATTGAAACGCCGTGAGTGCCCTTGAAATATCAGGTGAATGTTCTGCTATGTCAACTGGTCCGGTCGTCCTCTTGTCATGCGAGTTCTGACATCTCAAAATGCCTCCGCTGCTGAGCGATCCCCTGCGCGAACGTGGAGTGGCGCGGCTGGGCCTGGTGACCTGTGGCTTCTCCCGTCGTCGTGTCCGCGACTTCCTGGTTTTCTCCGGCCGCTCCGGCTTCGAGGACACCGACGGAGGGGACTGTCTCGGCCACCTCCTGCACCGAGCCGCGGAGGGGCGCACGGCCCTTGCCCGTCGGGGCCTCGCTGGATGCGGTGCGGACGGGCTTCAGGGCTCTGGCCCTCTTGTCCCAGCGACGGGCGGCGTAATTGGAACGAGGAGCTTTGGCCCGTCACAGACCAGCGATAGCACGTCGTCGAGGCCGCGGCTCTTCGACTCGGTGACCGCGCGCGGCCACTGCGTGGGCCCTCGCCCTCGACCAACAACGCACACCTCAACAACCGCAACCAGCCGTTGAGTTGCCACACCCTTTGAGGGACAGGCATGTGCACCCCTGCGCTACGCCGGGCACCCGGCCGTCATCGGTTGTCGAAGCCGACGATGCTCAGGTCGTTCGGTACGCGCAGGCCACGCCGCCGGGCGGTCTCGATGGGCCACGCAGTTGGTCGTACGGGATTCCATCCAGCCGCACCCCGCTGGCCGAGGCTGGACCAACGGCGAGATCGCCGAACGCCTGGTGCTGTCGGATTCCACCGTGAAGACATACGCCGGCCCCGTCCTGGCCAAACTGGAAGCCCGCGACCGCATCCAGGCCGTCATCCTCGCAACCCACCCGAGTAAGGCGCCGCCGACCACCGGCGCATGGTCCGCCGCCGTACGCGCAGGCCCTTCTCCTCGACGCCCACCGGTCCGCGATGCCATGGCGCGCCGCGAATTGGTGAGTGGCGCCGGGCAAGCGATCGGCGGCAGGTGGGCGCAGCGAGTCGGTTCCCGCGAGGACCACCAGTACCTGGTTGTCGGTACGGGTGCCGAGGCAGCAGAGGCAGTCTCCAAGTGTGCGTTCCAGCCCGCCGCCGGCGAGACACGGGCCGAATGGGACTCCAGGTGGTACCGCGGTACCACCCCGTCCGCATCATTGCTCCCCTGGGTACCAAGATTCACGGTTCCCAGACGCCTAGCGTTTCTAGTGACGGAGCCCGGCAGGGTCCCTAGGCGCAACTCACACTAAGGAGTGAAGTCCCATGTCCAAAGTGATCGCTGTCTTCGGTGCCGGTACCGGCCTGGGCCTGTCTGTCGCCCGCCGCTTCGGCCGGGAAGGGTTCCGCGTCGCTCTGGTGGCCCGTCGCAAGGAGCGGCTCGACGCCCTCGTCGCACAACTCACCGCCGAGGGCGTCGAGGCCGCCGCCTTCCCTGCCGACCTGTCCGACCCCGCGCGGGTGCCCGCCCTGCTGGAGGCCATCCGCAGCCGCTTCGGCCGGATCGATGTCGTCGAGTACGGGCCGATCGGCGCCGACCAGGTCGTCACCCCGGCCGCCCAACTGGACGCGGCCACGCTGGAAAGGATCTCCCGGGTGCTCCTCCTGACCCCGGTGGAGGTGTTCCGCGCCGTACTGCCGGAGATGACCGACCGCGGCGACGGTGCCCTTCTGATGACCACGGGCTACTCGGCCGTGCAGCCGATGCCCTACATCAGCGGCTCGGCCCCGGTAACCGCTGCCGCCCGCAACTATGTGTACTCGCTCAACGGCGAACTCGCCGGCACCGGTGTCTACGCCGGCACCCTCACCATCGCCGCCCTGATCACCGGCAGCGAGGCGGCCGAGGCAACCGCCAAGGGTGACATCGAGCTTCCGAACGCCGGCGTGGAGGTCCCCGTCGTCCACCCGGACGAACTCGCCGGGCACTACTGGGACATGTACACCCGGCGTGACCGCGTCGAGCAGGCCTACCCGGTGGAGTTGACCCCGCAGGCGGTCGCCCCCGCGTTCACTCCGCAGGCCGACGCCACCGCGTAACCGCCAGGAACCGCACGGCGGTTACCGCCCGAAGCCGAGCAGGCCATGGTTCTTTCCGCGCAGCCGCCGGATTGTGCCAAGGGACCCAGTCTCAGCAGCAGGACCAACTCCCTTCCATCGAACGGTTCGGTTTCTCATCGCATCCAGCGATAGTACGAAACAGTTTCGTTCATTTATTTGCTGCCTACATCCCATACAGGACATCCTGACAAGGAGTCATCATGCGCAAGACCACCGTCGGCGCGACCGCCGTCGCCGCCGCGCTCGTCGCCTCACTCGCCCTCGCCTCGGGAGGATCGGCGACCGCGACCACCGCCGCCGGCCCGGCCTCGGCGCACAGCACCACCTTCGGGCAGGGGCTGAGGCAGACCAATCTTCCGGTCGCCGTCGACCCCGCCGCCGACCTCGCTCCCACCCCTGACAGGCAGAACGAGTCCTGGTACGTGACCGCGCACGTGATCGCCGGCGGCCACCGCTACGGACTCCTGGCCCACTATCTGAACGTCGGTGACGCCAAGCAGGGGCGTGCCGTCTCGGCTGTGTCGATCACCAACGAGGACACCGGCTGGTACACCAAGTCGAATGTCGCTCTGCCTGCCTGGACGGGCCTGTCCGACAACAAGCCGGGCCTGAACATCCACACCGACAACATCACCTGGACCGGCGACACCAAGGAGCAGAAGCTGCACGCCAAGGTCCCCGAGGGGACCATCGACGTCACGCTCAAGCCCCAGGGCAATGTCCTCTACAACGCGGGGACGGGATACTTCCCCATGTTCGGCGACACGACGTACCCGAACTACGAGTACGCCTTCCCCAGCACGGACACCTCCGGGACGCTGACGCTCAACGGGCGCACCGAGAAGGTCCGCGGAGAGGCCTGGCTGGACCGCCAGTGGGGGCCCCTTCCCAACTTCACCACGGTCAAGGCCTCGTGGACCTGGATGAACATCAACCTGTCCAACGGCGACAAGATCAGCCTCTGGAAGACGCAGGGCAACAAGGAGAACACCTGGGTGACCGTGCAGAAGCCCGACGGCACCCAGACCGTCGCCGAGGCAACCGTCACGCCTGACGAGTCCACCCTCTGGACCAGCCCGGACTCCGGCAAGAAGTACCCCACCCGCTGGAAGGTCACCATCCCGGGCGAGCACGCCAACCTGAACGTCAAGGTCTACGCCGACAACCAGGAACTGGTGCAGGGCCGCCTCGAAGGCAGCGCCGGCATCACCGGCACCTACGGCCACCGCCCGGTCACCGGGGACACCTACATCGAGGTCACCGGCCGCTGAACGACGACGGGCGAACCCTTCCTGCCCGCCCCGCGTAAGACTCCCGGCACCGCAATGAAGACCACGGCCGCGCAGGCGCTCCACCAGCGCCCGCGCGGCCGTGGTCCGCGGCGTATGCCCCGCGACCTGGACATGGAGGACATGAGCGCCGAGATCGCCACACGGACTGGCGGCAACACCGCGAACTCCAGCCGCCCAGCGAGGCGATCGGCTTGGCTTACGGATGGAGCCGGCTCAACGGCCACGGCGTGGAGATGGGGGAGCGTCACGCATTCGGTCCCGTCGGCGACGACGGCACCTCTTTCCACGAGTACACGCGAGACCCCGAGCCCCCTGTCGCCGGACGCTGCCGCTGTCCACCCGCCGCAGGTCTGCCTCCCACACGGCACGAAGAGAGCGTCTCGACCCTCGACCTCGCGGGTAGGGCCGATTCGCCGTGCTCACCTTCCCCCTCCGCTCTTCGCCGATCCCCGGGCGGCGTCCGTCGTCGCTCGCGGCCAGCCAGGACGATCTGCGCCGGCGCCCAGTTCCGGTGCGCGATGACCAGCCGATGATCACCATCGGCACGTCCTCGAACGCCGACCGGCACGGGCGTCGCGGGCAGCGTCCTTGCTCCATGGCGCGGCAGCCCGTGCTGCTGAACAGGGCCTGCTCCGGTGTGTCCAAAGCGGTACATGGACGAACCCGGCGCAGACGTGGATCGTTGTGTACGCGTGGCGCGACGTCCGTCGGCATCCTGCCGGGCGCGTGGTCCGGTTCCCCGGTTCCGCCCTCACACTCGAACGGTCATCCGGCCTGCGGCGGATCCACGAAGAGGTCGAGCTCCGGTTCCGGACCCCCGCCGTACCTGGTGAGATCCGTGTGACCGGCTTCGGTCAGGACGTCGGCGTCGGTGAGGGTCTTGCCGGTTTGTTCGTGCGGCGGGCGGTTGAGCACGGCGAGGGCCGCGTCCGCCATGATCTCGGGGCTGCGCGACCTGGAGGCGAGGGTCTCGCCGCCGAGGACGTTGGCCACGGCGGCGGTAGCGATCATGGTCTGCGGCCACAGGCAGTTCGCGGCGATGCCATCCTTCGCGAACTCGGCCGCCCAGCCGAGCGTGAGCAGCGACATTCCGTACTTCGACAGGGTGTAGGCGGGGTGGGCGCCGAGCCAGCGCGGGGCGAGGTTGAGGGGTGGTGACAGGGTCAGGATGTGGGCGTGGTCGGACTGTTTCAGGTACGGCAGGCAGGCCCGGGTCAGCAGGAAGGTTCCCCTGTTGTTGATCGACTGCATGAGGTCGAAGCGCTTGACGGGTAGTTCCTCGGTGCCCCGCACATCGAGGGCACTGGCGTTGTTGACGCAGATGTCGACGCCCCCGAACCGGTCCACCGCGGTGGCGACCGCGCGCTCGACGTCGGCCTCCTCGCGGACATCGCCGACCACCGCGACGGTGGATCCGCCAGCGGCCTCGATCGCGGCGACCGCCGTGTGCACGGTGCCCGGCAACCTCGGATCCGGCGTGTCGGTCTTGGCCAGGAACACCGCGTTGGCGCCCTCGCGGGCCGCGGCGGTGAGTATGGCGAGCCCGATGCCACGGCTGCCGCCGGACATCACGATGGTCCGGCCCTTCAGTGATGTCCCCATGCCGGGGTGCTCCTGTCGTCGATCGTGCATTGGGTCTCAGCGGCCGGTGAAGCGCGCGGGTCGCTTCTCCAGGAAGGCGAGGGCGCCTTCGCGGAGGTCGTCGGAGGTGCGGCAGCGGGCGACGGCCTCGATCGCGCGGCCCAGCGCGACGCCGCCTGCCGCTTCGTCGCCCTCGCTCAGGCGGCGGACGGCTTGTACGGACGCCTTCGCTGCGCGGACGGAAAGGGGGGCGTTCGCCGCGATGGTCGCCGCGAGTTCGTCGACGACCTTTCCGAGTTCGTCGGGTTCGACGACCTGGTCCACCAGGCCCACGGCCTGGGCCTCGGCGGCCGGGAGGCGGCGTCCGGTGAACAGCAGGTCGCTCGCGACCGACGGCCCCACGGTCTGGACGAGCGCGGCGGTCTGCGCCAAGGGGTAGCCGACGCCCAGGCGGGCGGCCGGTATGGCCAGGACACTGCGGGTGTCCGCGTAGCGGAGGTCCGCGCCCAGGGCGAGGGCCATGCCCGCGCCCAGGCAGTAGCCGTGGATGCGGGCGACGACGGGCACGGAGAGCGCCGACAGCTGCGTGAACAGGGTCGTGGCCGCGTCGTCCGCCGCCTGCCGTGCCACATCGTCCTGCCGGCCGGGGAATTCGCTGATGTCCGCGCCGGATACGAAGGCCTGTTCGCCGGCGCCGCGGAGGACGACCACGCGTACCGCCTGGTCCTCGTCCATCTTCCGTAGCGCGGTGGCGAGTTCGGTCATCATCGCCACGGACAACGCGTTGCGCCGGGACGGGTTGCTGATCTCCACGGTGCCGACCGCGTTCCGGACCTCTGTGCGAATGCGTGGTGAGGTGGTGACCCCGGTCATTCGGCCTTCTCTGCCACGAAGCGGTTGCGCAGCGCGCCGATCCCCTCGATGCGCACTTCGAACTCCGAGCCTTCGCGCAGCAGGACCTTCGGCTCGCGCACGAAGCCCACCCCGGAGGGGGTGCCCGTGAGGATCAGGTCACCCGGCTCCAGGGTCATCACAGTGGTGATGTAGGCCAGCAGCTTCGGTACACCGAACAGGAGCGAGGAGGTGCGGTCGTCCTGGAGCACCTCCCCGTCGAGCGTGCCCGTGATGGCGAGGTCGGGCTGGACGCCGCCGAGTTGTGCGGCGGGCACGACAACCGGGCCGAGAGGGGTGAGACCGTCCCATGCCTTGCCGGCGACCCGCTGCGTCGTGTGGAACTGGAAGTCGCGGACCGAGACGTCGTTGGCCGCGGTGTACCCGAAGATGATGCTCTCCGCGTCTTCGGGCGCGATGCGTCGTCCACGGGTGCCGATGACCACGGCGAGCTCGCTCTCGTAGTCGATCTGATCCGATTCCGGTGGCAGTGCCACGTCGGCGAAGGGCGCCGCCAGTGAGGTGTGCCATTTCGGAAAGAGATCGGGGTGAGCCGGTCCCGTCTCACGGCCGCCCTCGTGCACGTGCGCGAGGTAGTTCTGGCCGATGCAGATGACCTTGCCGGGACGTCCTACCGGGCTCAGAAGCTGATGATCCGGCGCGTCGATCACGGCGCCGGCCTCGATGGCGGCCAGGTCGCCCCCGGCCGCTTCGAGCAGCGCGGGCAGGTCGTCGAAGACGTCTTTGTCCACCAGGGCCAGGCGTGCCTTGGCCGCCCCGTCCCGCCGCAGCGCGACCACGGGTCCGCTGCCGTGCAGGACCCGGGCAAGGCCGAGACCGTCCGTCCAGTCCACCGGTGACGTGTGTGCCGCAGTCATCATGAAAGTGCCCTCCTGGTTCATTTCCGCGCCTCGGCGCCGAGGGCGGCCCGGGTGGCCGCCTCCGTCCTCGCGTGAGCGTCGCCGGTCGCGGCGTCGCCGGCATCGTGCACGCCGACGACGCCGTCCTCGACCAGGGCGGCGATCCGGTCGTCGTCGTATCCCAGTTCGGCCAGGACCGCGATCGTGTCCGCGCCCAGTTCGGGTGCGCGGCCCCGGGCGCGCGGCGCCCCGTCGGCGACGATGGGAGTGTTCACGATCGTCGGCTCCGCGAAGCGCTCCTCGTCGTGCACGAACAGGCCGCGCGCGGCGAACTGCTCGTCGGTGAGGATGTCGCTGATGCCGTTGACCGGACCGCAGGGGACCCCTGCCGCTCGCAGCGCGCCCATCCAGTGATCCCGGGGAGCCGTGGCGAAACGTGCCTGGATGATCTCCGCGAGGGGCGCCCGGTGCTGGAAGCGTTCGTACTCCGTGGCGAAGCGTGGATCGTCGCGCAGATCGAGCTCCAGGACGGCGCAGAGTGCCTCCCACGCCCGGTCAACCGCACCGAGCACGAGGGTGGCACCGTCCTGGCAGGTGAACGCCTCGTAGGGGGCGGCCAGTCGGTGTGCCGTGCCCAGCGGGGCCGGTTCCACGCCTGTCGCCACGTAGTCGGCGACCTCCCACAGCGACCATGCGGCCACCGAGTCCGCGAGCGCGACGTCGATGTACGTGCCGCCGCCACCGGCGCGTGCGCGCAGCAGGGCGGCCAGGACGCCGATCGCTCCCCACATGCCGGTGCCCACGTCGGATATGGGGAAGCCTGCCTTGGCCAGTTGCCCGTCGACCGACCCGGTCACGGACATGAGCCCGCTGTAGGCCTGTGCGATCAGGTCGATGCCCTTCGCGTCGCGCATCGGGCCGAACTGCCCGAAGCCGGAGATGGAGCAGTAGACGAGGTCGGGGCACTGTGGCCGCAGGTCCTCGTAGCCCAGGCCGAGCCGGGCCATGGCGCCCACCCGGAAGTTCTCCACCAGGACGTCGCTGCGTCGTGCCAGGGAGCGCACGATCTCGGCGCCGGCGGGGGACTTCATGTCGACCGCCAGGCTCTGCTTGTCGCGGTGGGTCAGGTCGAAGGGGATCGACCTGCGCTCCGGACCCATCCGCCGGGCGCGCATGCCGTCACCTCTGACCGGTTCGATCTTGAGGACGTCCGCGCCGAGGTCGGACAGGATGGTCGTGCAGTAGGGGCCGGCCAGGGCCCCGGTCACATCCAGGACGCGTACGCCTCGCAGGAAGGCCGGGCCGGGCTCGGCGGACTCCGTTGTCGATGTCATGGCGCCCTTCATTTCAACTTTCGGTCCATAATGTGGACCAGTGGACCGTAATAAGGACCTATGGCAAAACTTAGGCCCGGCATTCCAGGAGCGTCAAGCAGGCGGGAAGGTCGCCCGTGGGACTCGAAAGTCCGGGCACTACGACACCGCGGGCTCACCGCCAGGCAGAATCCGGCGCCCTCGCACTCCTGGGCGCGCCCGGTGTCGACGAGCAGCGCGTCCCGCCGAGAGCGGCTTCCGCTTGGGTCATCCAGAGGGCTGGGGCAGGCCGGTGCTGCCGGAGCCGTCCATGAAGGGCGGCCGGCGGCTGAATGTGGACCGCATGTTGGATCAGGGGACCTACTAGGGATCCACGGCGTGGTGGGGATAGTTCTTCTTGAACGCCTCCGTGCGTTCCGACGCCGCCGAGTGGCTTCTCAGGGGCGGCCGCCGGCCACGCATCCGCTGGCCGCCCCGCGAAGGTCGGGAGCGCGGATACATGCGGATGCTGACCTCGCGGTGGTCGGGTTCGGGCGGGGAGGTGTTGCCTTTTTGGCGGGGCCAGACCGGTTACTGTGCGGCGATCTTCGAGAGGTGCCCCGCGCCCTACCGGCTGCCCGTATGAGCGCACTGGACGGCGGGATCGCCCGCCTCGTGCAACACACGGCGGACCCTCGCCGACCCGGCGCGAGACGCAGGGTTCCTTGGCCGGCGCGACGCCACCGCACCCTCACGCGTCCCGGCGGTGACGTCTTCGGGAGCACATCCTGGGCGGAGCGGGCGACCGCGCTCGTCGGTGGCCTCCTGTCCCGGCCGTCCCCGGCATCGCGACCACCACCTCGACACTCCGACCACCGGTGGCCCGACCGGCGTCGCCGTCATCGCACCCCTGTACAAGAAACCCTGAGGAGTACGTCCCAAGGCCATCGCCATCTCTGCCACCTGGACGGCCCACCCTGGCAAGGAGGGTGTCGTCCGCGATGCCCTGGCCAAACTGGGCGCGGCCACTCGCGCCGAACCCGGATGCCGGGCATACGTCGTTCACCAGGACCCTGAGCAGCCCACGGTCTTCAGGTTCTTCGAGATCTACGACGACGAGGACGCGCTCAAGGCGCACGGCGCCTACCCGCACTTCACGAAGTATGCGGTCGGCCCGGCGGCTCCGGCGTTGGCGGACCGCTCCCACGAATTCACCACCGTGCTCGATTTCTGAAGCGTGGCGCCGCGAGCCGGGCGTGATCCCGAAACTCCCGGCGATCACGAGCCGGCCGGCCGGCCGGACCAGGGCCTACGCCCAGCAGGCCGTGTGGGTCACGATCTGGTTCGAGACCCCGGGCTCGCAGGCATCAGGGGCGTCCTTCTCGCCTGCTTGACGCTCCTGGAATGCCGGGCCTAAGTTTGCCCGAGGTCCTTAGTGCGGTTCATTGGTCCATATTGTGGACCGACGCGAAATGAAGGGCGCAATGACAGCGACGACGGAGTTCGCCGAGCACGGCCCGGCCTTCCTGCGAGGCGTACGCGTCCTCCTCGCCGACCTGGGCATCGCAGGAAGGAGTCAGCATGCCGAAACCGCCTGAGACCGACGTGCGGCACGCCACGCGGTTCCGCCGTTACGTTCCCGCTCCCGACGACCCGCGCGTCGCCGGTCTGCACGAGCACACGGCTCGGACGTACGCCGACGCCAGGCTGAGCATTCCGGTCCTCGCCGAGGTGGCGCGCCAGTGGCGCGAGAGCGCGGGCGATCCGTACCTCGGCATCACCACCGATGGCCGCGTCCGCCACGGCGTCTACGAACTCGGGGCGGTCCCCGCCCCCGAACGCCCGCCCACCGAGGCGATGCTCCGCGCGGTCGAGGAGATCCGCCGCCACACCACGCGGGAGCAGTGGCAGCAGCTGACCTATCCGCTGGACACCCCGCAGTGGCGGACCTGGAGCAACCCCGAGGTGCTGCTGTACGACAACGGCCTTCGCCTGGAGGAGGTGCCTGACCGGACCGCGGACGCGCTGCTGGGACTGGTAAGGGCGACCTTGAGCGAGGACGGCTACACCGTGGTGCGCCATCTGATGCGGCTCAACGGCTTCCTCGGTGAGCTCACCGGCATGACCAGGGTCATGAATCCCGGCAGCTACCAGTTCGCCGTCTTCGGCGAACCATCCCCGGACCAGCCGTGGGGCTGGCACCTGTACGGGCACCACGTGTGCGTCAACGCCCTGGTGGCCGGGGAGCGGATGGTGATCGGCCCGGTCTTCCTCGGTGCCGAGCCGGACAGCACCGACGTCGGCCCCGAGGCCGGCGTCCGGCCGCTGGGTGACCGTGAACGGGTCGGACTTTCATTCGTCAACAGCCTTACTCCGCGGCAGCTCTCCCTGGCTCGCAGCTACCCGGAGGTGCGCGATCCACGGATGCCGGAAGGACGGGTGCACCCGGTGGAGGAGCGGTTCCTCGCGGGCGCGTTCCAGGACAACCGTGTGATCCCGGTGGAGGGCATCCCGGCCACCGAACTGGACGCCGAGCAGCAGCAGTTGCTGCTAACCGTCATCGAGCAGTACAGCGACCTGCTGCCCGAAGGCCCACGGGCGGCCCGCATGCGCGAGGTGCGTGCGCACCTCCCGGAGACGTACCTGACCTGGATCGGCGGCATCGACGACGAGCAGCCGTTCTACTACCGGGTGCAGAGTCCGGTGGTGCTCGTCGAGTTCGACCACCACGCCGGCATGTTCCTGACCAATCCGGTCCCCGCCCGCTTCCACATCCACACCGTCCTGCGGCTGCCCAACGGCAACGACTACGGCCGTCTGCTGTGGAAGCCCCGTACCTGAGGAGAACGGCTCCCACCTGAACCCTCGCCGACCGCCTGCCGCCCGCACCCAGCCGGACACCGCAGGCGTCGGCGTGTACTGAGCCGCACCCCACGACCCCCCGGGCCGCAGGGAACCCCTGACCGCCCATGCCGCAGCAGGAGCCGCTATGGACATCAATGTCGATGTCGCCGTCGTCGGGTACGGGCCGGGAGGTGCCGTGCTGGCTTCCCTCCTGGGCCAACGAGGCCACAAGGTGGCCGTGCTGGAGAAGTTCCCGGCCCCCTACAACCTGCCCCGGATGAGCACGCTCGACGGCGAGATCGCCCGCGTCCTGCAACACGCCACCGACCCCGCCGAAGCGCTCAAGGACTCCGTGCCCCAGGCAACGGGCAGCATCTACGGTGCCGACGGCAAGCCGGCTCTCGTGGCCGACTGGAACAGGACGGTGTGCGGCCACCCCCTCCACCTCAGCCTCCATCAGCCCAACATCGAAGCCGCCATGCACGCCCGCGTGGACGTCTGCCCGACGGTGCAGGTCCACTGGGGGGCGCCCGCCACCGGTGTGGAGGACCTCGGTAACCGGGTCTGTGTGACCGCCGTCAAGGACGCGGACGGTGAGCAGATCCGCGTGAACGCCCGCTACGCCATCGGCATGGACGGGGGATCGAGTTTTGTCCGGCAGGCGGTCGGCATCAACATGGACGTGCTCCAATGCCATGACGACGAGTGGATGCTGACCGACTACGACATCATCGATCCCGAGGTCGCCACCCCGCCGACCGAGATCCATCTGGAAGCCCCCCGCACCTACTACTGGGGCCCGAACGGCGACCGGCGATGCCGCATCGACATGAGGCTGCTGCCCGACGACCCCGCCGAGGTGCGCACCCACGAGCACGCACTGGGCTTCCTGCAGGACAAGACCGGTATCGGAGCGCAGTCGGTACGCGTCACGCGGCAGGTCGCCTACCGGTTCCGCTCCGAGATCGCCGACCGGATGCGGGCGGGCAACGTCTTCATCGGCGGTGACGCCGCCCATCTCATGACCCCCGGTATGGGGCAGGGATCGTGCAGCGCGATGCGGGAGGCCATCAACCTCGCGTGGCGTCTCGACCTCGTGCTCGACGGCCGGGCACCCGACTCGGTTCTCGACAGCTACGGCCCGGAGCGGCTCGCCCACGTTGCCCCCCTCATCCAGGGTTCGCTGATGACGTGGACCCTGACCGCGGAGACCGACCCGGACAAGGCCACCGCCCGCGACGCCTTCCTCCGCTCCGGCGAGGTGCCACTCCTGCCCATGCCGACGCTGACGACCGGATTCCTGCAGAGCACGGCCGAGGGCGGCCCGGTTGCACTGGCCGGCTCACTGAGCCCGCAGGGGCGCGTCCGTATCGGTGAGCGCAGGGGGCTGCTCGACGATCTCGTCGGCTTCGGCTTCCAGTTGGTCAGCCGGATTCCGGTCGCGGAGTTGCTCACATCGGCCCACACCGGCCTGCTGGAGCGGCTGGGCGTTCATGTCGTCGCCCTCGGTCCGGACCAGGTCGAGGATGTCGACGGCACCTACCGGTCCTTCCTGGACGAGAACGGCCTGGTCGCCTACCTCAGCCGCCCGGACTTCTACCTCTTCGGCACAGCGGCGACCGCCGAGGACCTCCCCGCACTCATCGACGCCCTGGCCGCCGCGCTGACCCGGACCGAACTCCCTGCCCCTTCCGCCGCGGTGCCACCCGTCCCGCGGCCCGGAGCCGCCTTTGCCCTGGCGACACTGCCGGTCGACGGATTCACCCTTCACTATGCAGAAGCCGCCCCCGCGGCCCCCCTGGGCACCATCGTGTCGCTGCCCGGTTCCGCCGGCCTGGAGATGTCCACCGCCAAGGACCGTCTGGCCGAGCGGTACCGAGTCGTGGAGATCAACCCCCCGGGCTGGGGCGACCAGACGGACGTGTCCCGGCCGATGTCCCAGAGCGAGGTCGGTGCGTTGCTGGCCGAGGCGGTCGCCCACCTCGTCGACGGGCCGTTCGTCGTGCTGGCAACCTCCATGGGCGGCGCCAACGCGCTGCACATGGCCGCGAGGATCTCGGACAGGGTGCAGGGCATCATCCTCGAAGCGTCCATGGCGCCGAGCCGAGCGGAGGACCAGCGCCCTCTGTCGGCAGGCGTTCCTACGATCCACCCCGACAAGCCGTGGGCCACCCCCGGGTACGTCGCGCGCCAGATGGCGAACCGGATGCGGATGATCCAGCTGACTCCCCCGGACATGGACGCGACCGAGGCGATCGCCGTCGTGCGTGAGCGGGGGATCCCGGTACTGGGGCTGCTCGGCACCGACGACGAGATCCTGAAGCCGTCCCAGGAGGAGACCTTCCGCACCGTCCTGCCCGAAGGGGAGTTCCGGCTGATTCCCGGTGACCGGCACGACCTGCAGAACACCACACCAGAGCAATTCGTCGATCTCGTCGAGACCTTCGTCACGGACCGGGTCGGTTCCGCCACGAGCAATCGGTGAGGCCCTCGTATGCCGGACCAGCCGATCCGCCGCAAGCGAATGACGGCCGAGCGGTGGGTCGAACTGCTCACCACCGCTCTCGACGTGATGCGCGAGGTCGGCTACGAGGCCATGACCATGGAGGCGGTGGCGGTCCGGGCCCGCTGCAGCAAGGCCACGCTGTACCGCATCTGGCGCGGCAAACCGCAGATGATCGTGGCGGCGCTGTACGCCACGCGGCGGGTGGACATAGGCGCGATCGACACCGGCACGTTACGCGGTGACCTGCTGGCCCTGTGCGACCAACTGGTGGCGGATGTGCAGCGGGACACCGAGTTGTTGGCGGCGCTCGCCCACGCCGTGCTCATCGATCCGGAACTCGCGTCGGCCATGCGCACGTCGCTGGTCGAACCCGAGTCCGCCGCGCTGGACGGATTCGTGGAACGGGCCGTCCAGCGCGGCGAACTGACCGCCCGGCCGGCCGCCGTCGAGTTCCTGCCGCAGTTGCTGTTCGTCATGCTGATGGCCCGGCCGCTGACCGATGGCGCCTTCCTCGACATGGACTACGCGACGCGTTACATCGACCTGGCGATCATGCCCGCGCTGCTGACCAACTGCCCTGTCGTTCCGCCCCCTTCGAGTCATGAGCATGTCCCCTTGGCCGTGGCACATAAGTCTTGTCGATCTGATATACCGCCTTCGGGAGGCGAAGAACCTGGTGCAAATAGCGGACCCCGGCGAGCGGTGAACTCGTCGGAAACGTCGCCAGGAAACGCGTGAAATGACATCAGGCCAGGTCTGCCGCGTCGCCGCTCAGTTCGAGGAGGAATCGTGACCGTCCCGCCCATGACGGACGTCGACATGTTCGCGACGTCACCAGTGGCCTGGAGGACGGCTCCTCTCGGTCGACGGCGAGGCCCGCGACGTCGCGCAGGCCCTGTACGACATGTGGCTCGGCGCCAGCGTCATGTGCAAGATCCATCGCAGCCTGGCGCCGCTCGCCGCCGCCGCAGCGGTGACCCGCAGGCTGCTGCACTTGTAGAAGGCCCGTGCCTCCTGGCCGATCGACCAGGAGATCCGCTTCATCTGAATATTTGACTGGTCCAATCAATCAAAGGAGTGTGTCATGAAGGTCCTCATCGTCCTCACCTCGCACGACGAGTTGGGTGACACCGGCCTTAAGACCGGTTTCTGGCTGGAGGAACTGGCGGCGCCGTACTACCGCTTCAAGGAGGCCGGCTGGGAGATCACCCTCGCCTCGCCGAAGGGCGGACAGCCGCCGCTGGACCCCAAGAGCAACGAGCCCGGCTCCCAGACCGACGACACCCGGCGCTTCGAGGCCGACCCCGAGGCGACCAAGGCACTGGCGAATACCGCGCGCCTCGACTCGGTCTCGGCCGGCGACTTCGACGCGGTCTTCTACTCCGGCGGGCACGGGCCGCTGTGGGACCTGGCCGAGGACATCGTCTCCGCCCGGCTGATCGAGTCGACCCTGCGCTCGGGCAAGCCGGTGGGGCTGGTGTGCCACGCACCCGGGGTCCTGCGCCACGTCGTCAACGAGGACGGCACCCCCCTGGTCTCGGGTAAGAAGGTCACCGGATTCGCCAACTCCGAGGAAGAGGCCGCCCAGCTCACCGACATCGTCCCCTTCCTGGTCGAGGACGAACTCACCAAGCTCGGAGGTGTCTACTCCAAGACCGGCGACTGGCAGCCCTACGTCCTCAAGGACGGTCTGCTGATCACCGGGCAGAACCCGGCCTCCTCGGCTCCCGCGGCCGACGCCTTGATCGAGCTGCTCAACACGGGCGGCGTGTGAGCGCCTACGTCGTCATGCTCGCCAGCGCGTGACCGCCCCGGCCGCGTCGGCCCCGTACGCCGGCGCGGCCGGGGCGGTTTGGGCGGGCACGCGGTGACACCATGCCTGCCCGAAGAGCCGGAGAGCCGATCCATTCCCGCACAGCCCCGAGACGGTAACCACCGTCGAGAGCGGTTGGCCGAGTCGTCGTACCGGGGGGACTCCGCACCTCTTGCAGCCAATTCAAAGATGCTTGTCATCTCGCGCAAGCGACGACGTTGCCGGTGGGCGAGGGGATGCGGTCTCGACTGCCGACGGCGCGCGAGCCGGGCCCGTTCGACGGCGTCTACGAGTCCACCCGGGCAACTTCCTGAGTGTCGCGCCCCCCGGCGCGCGCTCTCGCCACACCGGCCGGAAGGCCAAGCGCCTCAGGAACGCACCTGCCAGGCGTCGGGCGTTCGTCAGCGACGCGCGAGTTCCGCCGAGATCCGCTCGGTAGCCTCCATCACCATCTGTCCGTAGGGTTCGTGGAGATCGTCGGTGAGTCGGTAGCTGGGCAACGAGATCGACAGGGCGGCCACGGGTTGTCCCTGGCGATCGCTGATGGCCGAACCGACCGCGGAGACGTCCGGTCGCCACCGCCCGGGGTTGACTGCGAAACCTCGTGCCGCGACGGCCTCCAGCTCCGCGAGAACCTCCTTGCGGGTGAGGCGTGCGCCGGTGGCCAGATCGACGACGGGCGGGATGCGGGCGGCCCGCTCCGAAAGTGGGAGGCGGGAGAGGTAGGCCCAGCCCGACGCCGTAAGGACCATGGGCACCCGCTCGCCGACCTGCGCGACCGTTTGAACGGGCCGGGTCGACGGCACCTTGTCGATCAGGACCAGCGACTCGCCGTCCGGGACGGAAAGGTGGATGTTCTCGTCCGTTCGCCGGCCGAGGTCTTCAAGGACGGGGCGGGCTCGTTCTCGGAGGTCGTCCTGAGTCATGACCCTCGCTCCGACTGCGAGCGCCCGGGCGGTCAGGACCCAGCGCTGTTCTCCCGGTGCTCCCTGCGGGGCCAGCCAGCCGGCCTCGCCGAGAGTGCGCAAGATCCTGTGGACCGTCGCCTTCGGGATTCCCAGCGACCTCGCGAGGGCGCTGATTCCGACGGGTTGTGACCGGGCGACGGCTTCGAGGACATCGAGGGATCGCAGCACCGACTGCATTCCCTGCCGTGTGCCCGACGACTCACTCACGCTCTCTCCTTCGGTGGTGGACCCCGTCATCGTAGTGAGGGCGCCATGGAGTGGTTCTGATCGTAGCCGTGAGCCCTTCGGTCCGTATAGTGGATCACTTGACCGCATAATGGGTCGATTCTGCGCTGAACTCGTGCTCAGGGAACCGACGAGGAACCACGTGTGCAGCCAGAGAGAGTCCGGCTGACCGGCCGCAGGCGCTGGCCCGTGCCTGCCATGCGTTTCGAGCGGAGCGACGGGGCGGCTCATCGTCGGTTTCCTCTCCGGCTGCGAGGGGTCACCGTTGGGGGCTACGAGCTCGGGTTCGGCCGTCAAAGAGGATCTGGCCGATGAGGTGTCCATTTCGTGAGCCCGCGCTCGGGCGACCGAAGGAACGACACCGGGCAGCCGCCACCGATGGCAGCGCCAAGTCGAGGACGAGCTGGTCCGGCAGGCGCTCACCACCACTCCGGATCCCGGCTCGAGCAGCTGAGCACGCCCTGGTTCGGAGATCCACAACTTGATCACCGGCCATGCCCTCAGCGGTCGGGCGGCCTGTCGCCTGCGGGCCCAGCACCCCGCTGCTCCTGCCCGGAGACGACCCCGGGAACACCGTGCGTCCTCAACCGGGCGGATCCCCGAGAGGGGGTTTCCGGCGGTGGTCCCCACCCACGATCGTGTTGCGGAGGATTCCGAGACGCTCGACCTCGACCTCCACCGCGTCGCCGGGCCGCAGCAGCCAGGGTGGTGTGCGGGCGTAGCCGACACCGGACGGGGTGCCGGTGGCCAGCAGGTCACCGGGGCACAGCGTGAGGGTGCGCGAGATGTGGGCCAGCGTCTCGCCCACGTGGTGGATCATCTGGCTGGTGGAGGCGTCCTGGACGGTCGTGCCGTTGACCCGGGTCCGCACCCGCAGTCCGTCCCGCAGGTCACCCACCTCGCCGGCGGGCACCAGGGGGCCCAGCGGGCCGGAGTGGTCGGCGTTCTTCCCGAGGGTCCACTGTGAGGTCAGTTTCTGCGCCCGCCGTGCGGTGACGTCGTTGAACGTCGAGTAGCCGACCACCGCATCGAGCGCCTCGGCGGGGTCAGCGTCCACCAGACGTCGGCCCACCCAGGCCACGATCTCGCCCTCCCAGTCGAGACCATCCTCGGTGGAGGGCACGGGGATCTCGGCCCCGCCGACCGTCAGCGACCGCGTCCACCGCGCGAACAGCGTGGGGTGCTGTCTCTTCCAGGACGGCTTCGCCCAGCAGCCCTCGCGGTTCACCCCCGCGCAGACGGCGTTGTCCGACAGGATCATGCGGTACTGGGACACGTTCGCCGGGCGGGGCGTCCCCAACGGCCACGGCCAACCCGACTGGCCGGCGTACCAGGGCGGCGGCAACGGCATCGTGCAGCTCGCCCGGACAACGTCTCGACGATGCCGGACTTCGCGGCCCAACACCACTGCGCCTTCTGGCGCACTCTTGGACGGGCGTAGCCGAGCGTGACCCCGGGCGACGCGCGGTCTCCTGCCCGGCGTTACCGGCGGACTGTGTCTGGCTTGGTCGCCAGCACCTTGAGCGGTTTCGCTCGGCCCTTACTCCATGGTTCGGTCGAACTCGTCCTTGTCGAGTGCGCGGTGCGGCAGGGGAGTCGGATGGTCCCGGTCCTGGCGCAGGCCGTCCAGGAAGAGGACGAGGTAGCGCCTCCACACGTCGGGGGCGACGCTTCGGCTGTGCTCGGTGACGGCTCCGAGCATGAGTTGCATGAGGGGGAAGTCGGTGGCTTCGAAGTCGCCACGGAGTTGGCCGGCCTGCTGGGCGCGTGCGATGAGGGCGCTGATCGGGGGGATGAGGCGGTCCCGGGCGGCGGCCACCCGCTTCTTGCCGTGCAAGCCCTCCAGTAGGGCCTCCCGCAGACCGCGGTCTTCGGCGAAGTTCTCGGCGGTGGTCAGGAAGAAGTGGACGAATCCGTCCCAGGGGTCTTCGTGGGTGAGCGCCTGTTCGGCCAGTGCGACGAGATGCTCCGCGGCCTCTTCGAAGACGACTTCGACGAGTTGCTCGCGGTTGGCGAAACGGCGGTAGGCGGTGCCGACGCCGACGCCTGCCTGACGCGCGATGTCGTCGATCGTGACATCGAGCCCTCGTTGGGCGAAGGCCTCCCGGGCAGCGGCGAGGATGCGCAGCCGGTTGCGTTCCGCGTCGGCCCGCAGGGGGCTCGGGTGTGGCTCCGGGGGTGGTGGGGTGGGGTCGGTCCTGCGGCTCATGGATCCACTGTATCCCGTATGTGGAGATGACTTCTCCAGTTTTCGTGCTAGGGTGGGTTAGCAACCGGAGATTGCTTCTCCACTTTGATGGTCGAGTCGTCGTGTGGCTCGACCGGGCATTCGTCATGTCCCGTACGGCAACCTTCCTCCTGTCCGTCACCTTGACCAACGAGAGTACGAAACAGTTTCGTACGCTTCGGTCCGCAGGACACCTTCCCAAGGAGTCATCATGCGCAAGACCACTGTCGGTGCGGCAGCCGTCGCCGCCGCGCTCGTCGCCTCGCTCACCCTCGCCGCGGGAGGTTCGGCCACCGCGACCACAGCCTCCGGGCAGGGGCTGAGGCAGACCGGTCTTCCGGTCGCCGTCGACCCTGCCGCCGACCTCACCGCCAACCCCGACCGGCTCAACGAGTCCTGGTACGTCACCGCACACGTGACCGCCGGGGGCCACCGGTACGGATTCCTGGCCAATCACCTGACTTCCGGCGACGCCAAGCAGGGGCACACCCTCTCGACCGTGTCGATCACCGACGAGGACACCGGCTGGTACACCAAGTCGGAGATCGCTCTCCCTCCCCGGACCGGCCTTTCCGACAAGCAGGGCGTGGACATCCACACCGACAACATCACCTGGACCGGCGACACCAAGGAACAGAAGCTGCGCGCCAAGGTCCCCGAGGGCACTATCGACGTCACCTTCCGCCCCCAGGGCAACGTCCTCTACAACATGGGCACGGGCAACTTCCCCATGTTCGGCGACGCGAAGTACCCGAACTACGAGTACGCGCTCCCCACCATGGACACCTCCGGCACGCTGACCCTCAACGGTCGCACCGAGAAGGTCCGCGGGCAGTCCTGGCTGGACCACCAGTGGGGACCCCTTCCCGACATCGCCGCGGGCAAGGCCTCGTGGTCCTGGATGAATCTCGACCTGTCCAACGGCGACAAGATCAGCCTCTGGAAGACGAAGGACAGCAAGGAGAACACCTGGGCGACCGTCCTGAAGCCCGACGGCACCCAGACCGTCGCCGAGGCGACCCTCACGCCCGACAACTCCACCCTCTGGACCAGCCCGCACACCGGCAAGAAGTACCCCACCCGCTGGAAGGTCACGATCCCGGGCGAGCACGCCAAGCTGAACGTCAAGACCTACGCCAACGACCAGGAACTGGTGGTCCCCGGGCCCCGCTACGAAGGCAGCGCCGCCGTCACCGGCACCTACGACCACCGCCCGGTCACCGGCACCACCTACGTCGAGCTCACCGGCGGACAGTAGCCGTCCACGGCCGCTGCACAACGACTCGGCCACAAGAGCATCCTGCCTCTCCCCGCACGGCCCGACCGCCCCATCCCTTCACCCGGCTCTGGAGTTTCGTCATGCCCCGAACCACCGTCGACACGACGGACGCGGCCACCGTGTCTGTTCTCCCGTCCGCCGAGGCACCGCCTCGCCACCGCTGGTGGATCCTCGTCGTCATCGGTGTGGCCCAGCTCATGGTGGTGCTGGACGCGACGATCGTGAACATCGCCCTGCCCTCGGCCCAGAAGGACCTGGGCTTTTCCGACGGCGACCGGCAGTGGGTCGTCACCGCCTACGCCCTCGCCTTCGGCAGCCTGCTTCTGCTGGGGGGACGCATCGCCGACCTCTTCGGCCGCAAGATGACCTTCTTGGTCGGGCTGGTCGGCTTCGCCGGCGCCTCGGCCCTGGGCGGCGCCGCGGGCAGCTTCGAGGTGCTCGTCGCCGCGCGGGCGGCGCAGGGAGTGTTCGCCGCCCTGCTCGCTCCGGCGGCCCTGTCCCTGTTGACCACGACCTTCACCGATGCCAAGGAACGCGCCAAGGCCTTCGGCGTGTACGGCGCCATCGCAGGCGCCGGCGGTGCCATCGGGCTGCTGCTGGGAGGCGTGCTGACCGAGTACCTCGACTGGCGCTGGACCCTGTACGTCAACCTCGTCTTCGCGGCCGTCGCCTTCGTCGGCGGCATGCTCCTGCTGCAGCGCACCACCCGCGACAAGTCCGCCACCCTCGACATCCCCGGTGCCATCCTGGTGGGCGGCGGCCTGTTCTGCCTGGTCTACGGCTTCTCGAATGCCGAGAGCCATGACTGGAGCTCCCCGCAGACCTGGGCCTTCCTCCTCGCCGGAGCCGTCCTGCTCGCCGTCTTCACCTGGTGGCAGACGCGCGCCGCCCACCCCCTGCTGCCGCTGCGGGTCCTGCTCGACCGCAACCGCGGCGCCTCCTTCATCTCCGTTCTGATCACCGGCGCCGGCATGTTCGGTGTCTTCCTGTTCCTGACCTACTACCTCCAGCAGAGCCTGGGCTACACGCCCATCAAGACCGGGCTGGCCTTCCTGCCCATGGTCGCTGGTCTCATGCTCGCTTCAACCCTTGCCACCACCGTGCTGATCCCCCGTATAGGCCCCAAGGCGATCGTGCCGCTGGGTATGGGGCTCGCCGCCGCCGGCATGGTCTGGCTCACCGCCCTCGACCTGAACAGCAGTTACGCCACCGACATCATGCCCCCGCTGGTCGTGGCGGGTCTCGGCCTCGGGCTGGTGATGGCCCCGGCCATGAGCCTGGCCACCGCGGGCGTGGGTGCCGAGGACGCCGGCGTCGCCTCCGCCGCCGTCAACACCATGCAGCAGGTCGGCGGTTCCCTTGGCACCGCCCTGCTCAACACCCTCTTCTCCAGCGCTGTCACCGACTACCTCGACGGCAGGAACCCGGCGGACCCGGCCGTCCAGGCCCAGGCCGGCCTGGAGGGCTACTCCACCGCCTACTGGTGGTCGGCCGTCTTCTTCGCCGTCGGCCTGGTCATCAGCATCGTCCTGTACCGCCGCGGCGTACCCACGCAGGACCCGGACGCAGCGCCCGTCGTCCATATGTAAGACCCAGCCCGGGCCCGCGACGACCCCCACCCTCCGAGACGGCCCGCCCGCAAACCCGGCGGGCCGTCTCGGCCCGGCACCCCAAGCACCCTCGTCGATGACGTCGCATCCCCCCACACCCGGCAAGGAGAACGACCGGCATGGTCTCCGTCCTCATCGTCAACGACCAGTCCCTGCAGCGAATCGGCCTCCGGATGCTCCTGACCGCCGAGCCCGACCTGACCGTCGTCGGCGAAGCAGTCAGGGGAGCCGAGGCGGTCCGCCTGAGCACCGCACTCCGTCCCGACGTTGTCCTGATGGCCACCCCTTCTCCCGACACGGACGGCATCGAGGCCATCCGACGCATCACCCGACCCGTACGCCTTCTCCCCGACGTCCCCGACTCCGCCAGAGCAGACTGGATCCCGCCCCGCGTCCTGGTCCTGGCCTCAACCAGCCGCGAGGGACACGCTCACGCCGCCCTGCGCGCCGGAGCCGGCGGATTCCTCCCACACAACGCCAGCCCAGACCAACTCGCCGCCGCCATCCGCATCGTCGCCGCCGGAGACGCCGTCATCACCCCCGGCCTGACCCGCGCACTCATCGACACCGTCCGCCAACAGCGCACCCCCGACCCCCTTGAGCAGCACACCGAGTCCGACACCTTCACCGGACGCGAACGCGACGTCCTCCTCGCCGTCGCCTCCGGCTGGTCCAACGCCGAGATCGCCGCCCGGCTGTCCATCGCCCCGACCACCGTCAAGTCTCACGTCAGCCACATCCTCGCCAAGATCCAGGCCCGCTCCCGCGTCCAGGCGGTGGCCTACGCCTACGAGTCCGGCTTGGTACAACCGGCGGCCTGACACATGAATCGGCGCCGGGGCCGTCCTGAGGTGCTACGGAGACTTCTTCCGGACCGACCGAGGCGGCGAGTGGCGGGGCTCGCGGCCTCAGCCGGTGCCGACCTCGTGCGCCATGGTGTTGCTCGACTCTCCGTAGGTGTGTGAGTCACTGCCATCCGCGAGCCTCGGGCACCTTGACACGCCCGCGCAGCTCAGAGGTCGTTCGCCCGTATTGAGGTGCGCCCGCCAGGTCGTTGGTCAGGCAATCTCGGGTGTGGCTTCCGACCCGATGCCCAATTGTTCGATCGCCGAGGTCATGTGCCTGTGCAGGATCTCCTGGGCCGCTGCCGCGTCTCCGCGCGCGACCGCGTCGGCGATGGGGGAGTGGGATGTCGCGGACATGGCCACATCGCGGCGTTCGCCGGCTGCGCTCATGATCACCACGCGCATCGGCCCCTCGAGCTGTCGCCAGGTTTTGAGGAGTATCGAGTTGCCGGAGAGCTCGCACAGCAGGAGGTGGAAGCCGAGATCGGCCTCGACCTTCGCGGCCAGGTCCGCTCCTGACTCGAAGGCGTCGTGGAGCTTTGCCAGGGCCTTGCGCAGGGCTTCGGCCGCGTCCTGTCTGCGGGGTGACGCGATGATCTGCGCCACCGCGAGGCCTTCGAGCGCTTCCCGGACCTGGAACAGTTCCCGCACCTCGGTCGGGGTCAGTTGGGACACGCGCAGCATGCCGCGGGCGCCCGCGGTGACGAGCCCCTCCTGCTGGAGGTGGCGCAGGGCTTCGCGTACCGTGCCGCGGCTCACCGACAGGTGCTCGGCGATCTCCACTTCTCCGAGGTGGTCGCCGGGGCGGTACTGGCCTGTGGTGATGGCCGTCCGCAGAGCCACGAGCGCGCGCTCCCGGAGCGTCGTCGAGCGGGTGAGACTGGTCAAAGCCTGACCGGACACGGTCGATACCCCTTTCAACGCTGCGAGCGATCATTGTAGACCAGCTGTCGTCTGTTGACAGTCGGCAGTTCGACCGGCCGGGAGGGTTGACACGTCTCTTCATCGGGCCCAGCATCATCCCTCGACTGTTAACAGTCGACAGTCAACAGTGAGCCCGGGACGGCTCGCTTGCCTACGATCAAGGAGGATCGGCATGGCTGAGTTCACGGCGCCGCAGCAGGCGGCGCACGGGTCGCCCGAGCGTCTGAGGGTCGCCGTCGGGTGCGGGGTCGGCGCGACGATCGAGACGTACGACTTCATCGGCTTCGGAACGGCGGCCGCCCTCTATTTCGGTGATGTGTTCTTCCCGGACTCCGATCCGCTCTCGGCCACCCTGCTGTCCTTCGCGACGCTGGGGATCGGCTTCGCGGCACGCCCGCTGGGCGGCATCGTCGCCGGTCACCTCGGCGACCGCGTCGGCCGCAAACCCGTCCTGGTCGGCTCCCTGCTGCTGATGGGCGTCGCGACCGTGCTGATCGGCTGCCTGCCCACGTACCAGATGGTCGGGATCTGGGCGCCGGTGCTGCTGGTCGTGGTGCGCGTGATCCAGGGGCTCGCCTTCGGCGCCGAGTGGGGCGGCGCCATCCTGATGACCTTCGAGCACGCCCCCTGGCGGCGGCGTGGGCTGTACACGGGCATCACCCAGGCCGGCTTCCCGGTCGGTCTGCTGCTCGCCAACCTCGCCTTCCTGTTCAGCCGACACACCCTCAACGACACCTGGGCCTGGCGCGTGCCATTTCTGCTCAGCTCCGTCCTGATCGCGGTCGGCATCTTCATCCGGCTCAAGATCGACGAGTCACCCCAGTTCGAGGCGCTCAAAGAGTCCGGCGAAGTCGTCAAGAACCCGCTGCTGGACGTGATCCGAGAGGACTGGCGCAACGTCCTGCGGGCCTTCTGCCTGCGGATCACGGAGACCGCCGGGTACGCCGTCTCGGTCACCTTCGTGCTGTCCTACCTGGACGACGGCGACGCCCCCGACGTCTCGAGCACCACCACCCTCACCGCCCTGGTGACCGCCGCGGCCCTCGGTATCGCCGCCACCACGCTCTGGGGCCACCTGTCGGACCGGATCGGCCGCCGCCCGGTCTATCTGCTGGGCTGCGCGGTGAGCGTCGCCTGGGGCTTCCCGCTCTTCCTGTTCGTCAACACCGAAGCCGCGGCACTTGTCCTGCTCGCCTTCCTGATCAGCTACGCCGTCTGCCAGAACTCCCTCGCGGGTGTCCAAGGAGCCTGGTTCTGCGAGCTGTTCGCGACCAGGACCCGTACCGCCGGAACCTCCCTGGCCTACCAACTGTCCGCCGTGGTCTCCGGGTTCACTCCCATGATCGCTACGGCGCTCTACTCCGCCACCGGTTGGACCGGGCCCGCCATCCTCTTCAGCTGCTACGGACTGCTGGGCCTCGTGGCGGCGCTGGTGACGCGCGAGACATGGGGCGTGGACGAACGCCGGGCAGCCGACCGGGCGGTGACCGCGTCCGCCCAAGCCCCTCTCCCCGCTACCCCCTGACAGAGACGAGGATCAACGTGATGTCCCCTCAGGCAGTCGGAACAGCGGTTCCGTCGACCCGGCGCGTCAGCGCCCTGAAGGACTCCGCCTACCGCATCCGTATGCACGCGCTGGACATGGGGGAGACCCAGGGCCAGGGCTACATCGGACAGGCGCTGGGCGTGGCCGACATCCTGGCCGTCGTCTACCAGGACGTCCTCAACCACCGTCCCGCCGAGCCGGACTGGCCGCAGCGCGACCGGTTCCTGCTCTCGATCGGCCACTACGCGATCGCGCTGTACGCGGCGCTCGCCGAGGCCGGCGTGCTGGACGTCGGCGAACTCGCCACCTACGGCAGCGACGACTCGCGCCTGCCCATGTCGGGCATGGCCTCCTACACACCTGGCATGGAGATCTCCGGCGGCTCCCTGGGCCATGGCCTGGGCGTCGCCACCGGAATGGCCCTGGGCCTGCGCCACCAGGGCAGCGACGCACGCGTCTACAACCTGCTCTCCGACGGCGAACTGGACGAGGGCTCCACCTGGGAGGCGGCACTTGCCTGCGCCCACCACGGCCTGGACAACGTCACCGCCATCGTCGACGTCAACGCCCTGCAGGCGGACGGCCCCACCAAGGGCGTACTGCGCACCGAGCCGGTCACGGCCAAATGGGAGGCGTTCGGCTGGCATGCGGTCCGTGTGGACGGCAACGACATCGAGGCACTCGTCGCTGCCTTCGACGACCTGCGCGGGCACCGCGGCTCCCCGGCCGTGGTCATCTGCGACACCCGGATCGGATGCGGCGTACCGATGCTGGAGACGCGCGAGAAGGCCCATTTCATGCGGGTCGAGGAGCACGAGTGGCAGCTCGCCCGCGACCAGTTGACTGAGCCTCACCACACCGCCGTCCAGAACGAAGGAACCGCCCGATGAACACCCCGGCACCGCCCCAGGCCCCGCAGCGCAAACTCACCACCTCCGCGATGATCGCCTCGATCGCCGAGGAGGGACAGCGCACCACCAAGGCGCCCTTCGGCCACGCGCTGGCCCGGCTCGCCGACGAACGACCCGACATCGTCGGACTCTCCGCGGACCTGGCCAAGTACACCGACATGCACGTTTTCCGCGAGGCCCACCCCGAGCGCTTCTTCCAGATGGGCATGGCGGAACAGGCGATGCTGGGCGCGGCCGCGGGCCTGGCCGAGGTGGGCCTGACGCCGTTCGCCTCCACCTACTCCGTCTTCGCCACCCGCCGCGCCTACGACTTCCTGTGCCTCGACATCGCCGAGCCGCAGCTGAACGTCAACGTCGTCGGCGCCCTGCCCGGCCTGACCACCGGCTACGGACCCAGCCACCAGGCGACCGAGGACCTGGCCATCCTGCGCGGCATGCCCGGCCTGACGATCGTGGACCCCGCGGACTCGATCGACATCGAACAGGCCGTCCCGGCGCTCGCCGCCCACCCCGGCCCCACCTACATGCGGCTGCTGCGCGGAGCCGTACCGACGGTCCTGGACGAGTACGACTACCGGTTCGAACTCGGCAAGGCGGCGGCGCTGCGCGGCGGACGCGATGTCCTGTTCATCTCCACCGGCCTGATGACGGTGCGTGCCCTGACCGCGGCCGACGAACTCGCGGCCGACCGCGTCGACGCCGCCGTCCTCCACGTGCCGACGATCAAACCGTTCGACCGCGAGACGGTGCTGCGGGAGGCCGGCAAGGGACGCCTCGTGGTAACGCTCGAGAACCACAGCGTCGTCGGAGGCCTCGCTGAGTCCGTGGCCTCCTGCCTGGCCTTCGCCCAGCAGAGAGCACGCATCGTCCCGATCGGGCTGCCGGACGAGTTCCTCGCCGCGGGTGCGCTGCCGACGCTCCACGATCGCTACGGCCTCTCCGTCGCGGCGATCAAGGAACGCGTCCGCCGCGAACTCTGATCTGCGTTCACCCCCATTCCCCCTCTCTGGAGCACCGCATGGCCATCGACCCCACCCCTCGCACCGCCGTCATCACCGGCGCCGGCTCCCGCCGCGGCATCGGACGCGCCACCGCGCACGCCCTGGCTGCCGTCGGCTACCACATCGCCGTCCTCGACCTGGACAAGGAGGCCGCTGAGGACACCGCCCGGGAAGTCGCCGCCCGGCACGGGGTGGAAGCCCTGGGACTTGCCGCGAACGTCACCGACGCCGACGCCGTCGACGCCGCCATCGGGGCGGTCGAAGCGGCGCTCCCGCCCGTCGGCGCCCTGGTCAACAACGCGGGGATCACGTCACCGACCCGCTTCCTCGACGTCACGCCCACCGAGTGGGACCGGATCCTCGAGGTCAACGTCCGCGGCAGCTTCCTGGTCACCCACCGCGTGGCTGCCGGGATGGCCGAGCGCGGGTTCGGCCGCATCGTCTTCCTGTCGTCCGTCTCGGCCGAGCGCGGGGGCGGGGTGTTCGGGGGAGTGGCCTACTCGGCGGCCAAAGCCGCCCTGCTGGGCTTCGCCAAGGCGCTCGCCCGCGAACTCGGCTCATCCGGAGTCACGGTCAACTCCGTCGCCCCGGGCCTGATCGACACCGACATCACCCAGGGCAAACTGGACGAGGAGCGCAAGGCGGCAATGATCGCGGATGTTCCGGTACGCCGCATTGGCGCGGTCGAGGACGTCGCCGACGTCATCGCCTTCCTGGCCCGGCCCGAGTCCGGCTACCTCACCGGCGTGACGTACGACGTCAACGGCGGGTCCCACATCCATTGACCGGCCCCCGACCGGGAGAAGGCCGACCGGCGGATCACGTGCGCACGTCCCGGTCGGCGGCCGCCACGGGGAAGACCCGTTCGGTCGGCGGGAGACGGCGGTGGAACACGCGTTCCCGCCGACGGCGCTGGTCGCACACGTCGGCGGGGACCGCGGCGGCGTTCGTTCCGGGGGTGGGCCGGACGGTCGTCGCGGGCGTCATGAGGGTCAGGCGGCGCTGCCGCCTCTTGACGATCTGCGGCTCAAAGGCGCCGACGCCGACTCCACGGCGGTCTCGGTCACCACGAACCTCTCTTGATCATCAGATCCGCCGGTGATCAGACACTCCCGGAAGCCGCCTTCTCCAAGGTGCCGCCGCCGTCGAGGTAGAAGTCCTCTCCGACCATCAGCCCGTCGCGGAACGGGATGACGATGACAGCTCTCGACGTCTGCACGAAAACGTCGTCGACCGTTCCCCCGTCCGGCAAGGGCACGCCCTCCTCGGCGAGCACCGCGCCGGGCAGCCGAACACGCGTGTAGCCGTCCCAGGCGATGGCGTCATCGTTGATGAAGAAGTGCTCGACCTCGACTTCGAGGCCGTCCATCTCCAGCGCGCCGTTGGCCATGTTCGCGATGTAGTTCGCGCGCACCGCGTCGCTGTCGATGACCCGTCCGCCCTGCCGCTCGACCACGACGGGGTCGCCGTAGTTGTGGTAGACGCAGTCTTCCACCAGCGTCGCCATCGTCCGGTCGATGTCGTGATCCCGCACCTCGGCGACCGAGTGCTCGATCAGCAAGTCGATCATCGCGGCATGTTTCGGATTCTCCGTCTCCGCCTTCCGGGCCTCGAGAAAATCGATGAACCTCGCCATGTCAGGCAGGCGAGCCCCCGCCGGCGTCGCTTCCTTCTGCTGTTCAAGAGTCGCCATGATCTCCTCCTTGGGATCGGTTGAGCCACGTTTCCAAATCGCTCCGGCCCATCGCGAAACGGGACGCGGCGTCGATCGTCAGCTCGGCCACGAGCCGTCGACGAACAGGTCGCCATGGCCGCCCTTGCAGGTGGTCTTGGGGTCGGGGTCGGGCCATCCGGCCAGGTGCAGGTGCATCGTGCTGGCGGCCGTGATGACCTCGATGAAGTACGGGCCGTCCGCGGCGATCGCGCGCCGGATCGCCGGTACCATTTCGTCCGCCTTCTCCACCCGCTCACCCGGCACGCCCAAACCCTTGGCGACGGCGGTGTAGTCGGTCTCGGGAAGGTCGGTCCAGTGCGTGAACGGTATCGAGCCGGGGCCCCCGTGCTCGCGGCCGCGCCGGCCGCCGTAGAGGCCACCGTTGTTGAGGACGATGCTGATGACCTTGAGATTGCGCTCGGCGAGCACGGAGAGCTCCCCGCAGTCGTAGTAGAAGCCGGCGTCGCCGCCGATGCTGACGACCAGGCGGTCGGGCGCGGCGAGCTTGGCGCCGATCGCCACCGGGAGGGACGACCCGAGCGCCGCGTAGTGGAAGCCCAGTGGGGCGGCGAAGCCGTCCGGGTACTTCGACTCCCGGTACACCATCCCTGGCACCGGGAAACCCTCGTCGTTGACGAAGATGGTCCCGGCGGGGGCCTCCTCGGAGAGGATCTGGCCGATCGCGGCCGGCATGATCGGGTCGGTGCCGACGAAGGACTTCAGCGTCTCGGCGTAGGAGTCCTTCGCCGTTGAGATCTCGGCTGACCGCACCTCACCTGCGTGGCGTCGGCCCTTCAGTCCGGAGGCGTCAAGCCCGCCGTTGAGCTGGCCGAGGAACGTCTTCGCGTCGGCGACGACGCCCAGCGTCGGCTGGAAGATCCGGCCGAGCTGGGACTGCTCGATGTCGACGTGCACGACCTTGTCCGGCTTGGCGAGGGACCACGACAGGGTGGCCGTCTGGGAGAAGGAGAACCCGACCGCGATCCACAGGTCGGCCTCCTCGGCCACCTTGGTGCCGGTCCCGAAGTACCCCCAGCCGCTCATGTCGCCCGCGTAGAGCGGGTGGTCGTCCGGCAGCACCGCCCGGCCCCTTGACCTCCTCGACGACGAGGTAGAGCGACTGGTTTCCGCGTACCCACGTGAGCCCTTGTCGGAGCTTTGGGACGACCTCCTTGAGACCCAAGACCAGGTGTTTCGCCTCCTTGAAGGAGGCAGGGTTCGGAAGCTGTCCCACCTGCGTGACCTGAATGTGAAGGGCGCCGTTGTCTCGTTCCTCGTCGCCAAGGGCTTCAATGACATGGAGTCCCCGCACCAGGCGATGACCATGACCCGCCTCGCCGCCTCATTCGCCCGGAGCGCCGAACACACGGGACTCATCGCGCTCACCGACGGGCTGAAGTCGCTGATCGCCTACTGGGCGGATAAACCGGAAGACGCCTACCACTACGCGAGCCAGGGCGCCGCGACCGCAGACGGGCTGAGCGGAACTGTGGGTTTGTGGCTACTCGGCCTCCAAGCCCGCGCCGCCGCGGTCTTGGGCGACGAGGAGACGGTGCGCACTGTGAACCAGGAAGCTGCCGACCGGCGCGAACACGTGGTCCTCGACGACCTGGATCGGCTTGGAGGGCTGTTCACGTATGCACCGGAGAAGCAGCTCTACTACGTAGTGGAGTCCGGGGCGCTCCTCGGGCACGGTGATACACAGCTCGCTGCCAAAGCGGAGCAGGCCGTGAGGGAATTCAGCGATCGAGGTTCCCCGAACTGGGCGTTCGGAGACCTTGCCGGATCGCAGTGCGACCTGGCGCTCATCCGTCTCTCCGGCGGCGACGGGGAAGGTGCCGCAGACGCCATTCGCCCTGTGCTGGACCTGCCCGTCTCTCACCGGAACAACGGCATCGTCGTCTCGGCGCTACGTGTTCGACAAGAGTTGATGGTCAGTCCCACGCGTACAGCTGCTGCTGCTCGCGACCTCCGTGGGGAGATCGAAGCCTTCCCAGTGAGTCGGCCAGCGCTGCCCCGAGGCTAGAGTCCCGAACATGCACCCGGTCCCGCGCTCCAGCCCACGGCTCGCTCTTCGTGAACTCACTATCGAGGACATCGACGCGGTACTTGCTATTTACGGCAGTCCCAAGGCAACGGAGCATCTGTCGTTCGCGCCGCGTACACGCGAACAGGTCGAACAGGTCGTGGACCGGGCTATCGCCTCCGCTACGGCGGACCCGCGCGTTGAATATGCTCTGGCCGTCGTTGAGCGGGACACGAACGAACTGATCGGGTTCGGGCGGCTCGCCATGGACCCGCACCAGCAGCGCGCGGTCACCCTCGGCTTCGCGCTGCGCCCCACCTCGTGGGGCGTCGGCTACGGCGTCGAAACCGTACGCCTCCTGCTCGCCTTCGCCTTCGAGGACCTCGAACTACACCGCGTCTGGGGCGCCCGCTCCCCGCTCAACGGGGCCTCGGCAAAGACCATGGCGGCAGTGGGCATGGTCGAAGAAGGCATCATCCGGGAGCACATCCACAAGGCCGGTCAGTGGAGAGACTCCGTCGTACACGCCATGCTCGAACGCGAGTGGCGCGAGCTTCATACTTACTGGCCCTAGCAAAGCCTCTGGACGTGGCGGTGAGTGATCAGGCAGACGGCGAGTTCGAGGAATGCCGCGTGGATGTCGTCGCGTCGTTCCCATCGGATCCGTAAGTGGCGGAAGCCCTGCAGCCGGGAAGTTGGGTTGGCCGCGCGGCGAGGTGTCTGCCGTGGCAGCTCCTTTTCCTCGCGGCCTCCCGTCGAACCGGGCTTGACGCTTTCGCTATCACTCGGCTCTCCAGTGATCACGGCGTGAATGATCTGGTTGCCTGTGCCTCGTGGATCAGGTCGTGGCAGGTGTCGCAGGCCGCGACCGTTATGCGGCGCCGTGCCGGTCGGGCACTCGAGGTCTGCCCTCGACCTGCTTCGGGAGCGGGTCGGGCAGCAACGGCTCGATGAGCGACCCCAGTTCGTCCGACACGATCCACGGCCGCGGCTGACGCTTCCCCATGGCCTCATCAACGAGTGATCAAGCCGACAGTCGCATGATCCCACCACTTTTGTTAGAGACAGTAAGTGAGTACTGGTCGACGCAGTCCCTTCCTTACGACTGGACGCTGGCGTCTGGCGCACTGCCAGTCGTTGCCCGAAGAGGCGAACGGTGCCGAATGATGCGGCACTAGGCCTAGATGCCCGAGATCGGCCGAGTTATGTGCCTCCACGGTGAGGTCCATGCTCGCTCATTCGCTCACGGCAGACGAGAATGATCCTCGAAGGACTGGAACTCGTTCTGGGCCTATGTCAAAGTACAACACTCACGTAGACAGGCCAACGAGTGGCTTGACGGTGGATTTGGCGAGGTGCTCATCCTATTTCGACTGGCCGTTCAATCTCGCAACTTCAGCCCTGGCTGCCGGGCGTAGGCCGCCGCTGTCCCTTGGGCCATTTGCGAGGCGCATGTTTGGCAGGCTGAGTATGAGTATCGATGGGGTAATGCCGCGGGCGTGACTTCGAGTCGGCGCTTGGCAGGCGGTGGCGCAACATAGCCGACGATCGCCGGTTAGCCAAACCGGCGATCTTGAAGACCATTGAGTCGTTCGTGGCGGCTTTGCTTGGCCGGGGAGCCCAACGGACTAAGCGAGGCGGCAGGTAGATGGAAGGACAGGAAACGGGCGGCTAGCGCCAGCCGTTTCCTGTCGGTCTGCAGCCCCCGCTTCGCTGACTGCGGTGACGCAGATGCTCCGCGCTGCCTTGGCGGATGGCGGATGCCGTCCACCCCATGGCCTGGGTCGCGAGTGCAGTTCTGTCAACCGTGGTGCTCAACGCTTCCGTCCCACTCAATCGAGAAGACTTCGATGCCACGTCCTCCTGCACTCAAACTTGCCGAAGTCCTTGCGGAGATCCGCATGAGCCCGTCCGCGTTCTATCGCCTTCGGGCCCGAGGGCTGGCTCCTCGGATGATCAAGTTGCCGAATGGAGAACTGCGCTGCCGTCGCGCCGATCTGGATGCGTGGTGGGATGCGTGTGAAAGGGATACGCCTGAATGGCGATGAGCTACAAGGTTCGATTCTGGGAGATACGCGAGCGGGGTTGCGTCCAGGGAAGTGGTGTACGGGTTCAACCTGATCCGGGGGTTTGCTCCGGCGTTGGGATGGTGCCCGCATAGATGAACGGCCACCGGCTGATCTTCGAAGTGTCGAAGCCTCGAAGGAGATCAGCACGATGACCGCACCAGACAGTCTGCCCCTGCACGCTCTCGCGGAAGACAACCTCGCTGCGGCGAGTCCCGATCTGCTGCGCGCGATGGTCAAGACGTTCGGCGACGCACTCATGTCCGCCGAAGCCGATGCTCTCTGCAACGCCGAATACGGGCAGGTCAGCGACGAACGCGTCAACCACCGCAACGGATATCGCCCGCGCGAGTGGGACACGAGGACCGGGACCGTTGAGCTGGCCATCCCCAAGCTCAGGTCCGGGAGTTACTTCCCGCACTGGCTCCTCGAACGACGCCGAAGGGCCGAACAGGCCCTCATCTCGGTGGTCGCCACCGCCTACCTGCTCGGCGTGAGTACACACCGGGTCGAGAAGCTGGCCGAGTCCCTCGGCGTCACCCAGCTGTCGAAGTCGCAGGTCTCGGCGATGGCCAAGCACCTGGACGAGCAGGTGGCCGCGTTCCGCAACCGGCCTCTGGACCAAGGGCCTTACGCGTTCGTCTGGGTCGATGCCCTGACCCAGAAGGTCCGCGAGGGCGGCCGCATCATCAACGTTCATGCGCTCATCGCGGTCGGCGTCAACGCCGACGGGCATCGCGAGATCCTCGGCATCGACGTCGCCACTGCCGAGGACGGTGCCGGCTGGCTCGCCTTCCTGCGCTCGCTGATCGCCCGTGGTCTCTCCGGAGTCCAGCTGGTGATCTCCGACGCCCACGCCGGCCTCGTCGATGCCATCGGCGCGGTCCTGCCGGGTGCTTCGTGGCAGCGATGCCGCACGCACTACGCCCGAAATTTGCTGAGCCAGGTTCCGAAATCGGCCCAGCCGTGGGTGGCCACCCTGCTGCGGACCATCTTCGAACAGCCCGACACGACGGCTGTCCAGGCCCAGATGCGGCACGTGTTGGACGCCTTGGAGGCCAAATTCCCCAAGGCCGCAGCCCACTTGGACACCGCCCAGCACGACCTGCTGGCCTTCACCGCGTTCCCGCGCGAGAGCTGGCGGCAGATCTGGTCCAACAACCCGCAAGAACGCCTGAACAAGGAGATCCGCCGTCGCACCGACGTGGTCGGTATCTTCCCCGACCGCACCGCCCTGATCCGGCTCGTCGGCGCGGTCCTGGCCGAGCAGAACGACGAATGGACCGAGGCCCGCCGCTACATGGGACTCGACCTGCTGGCCAAGGCCCGCCTCCACCCGATCGAGTCAGAAACCGACGACACCGCCCTGCCCACCGAACTCACCGCATAGCCTCAAAACGAGATCACCGAGTGGCCGTCAATACACCACTCCCGCGGACGTGACCCGCGAGCGGACCGATCGTCGCTCGAGTTTCGAGGTCCGCTGGACGGTCAACGGCCGGGAGAACTCCGAGTCCTTCCGGACCAAGGGACTTGCGGAGAGTCGACGGTCCAAGCTGATGACCGCCGCTCGCGACGGCGAGCCCTTCGATACCCAGTCCGGCCTGCCGGCCTCCGAGATCCGGGCTCTAAAGCAGCGTACGACGTGGTATGACCTCGCTCGGGCATACGTTGAGCAGAGGTGGGGGCGGACTCCAGGGAACACCCGCCGCACGATCGCGGAAGGCCTGGCCACGATTACCCCCATGTTCGTCGAGGGAGGCGCTGTCTACCGGGAACCTCGCGTACTACGTCGAGCCCTGTACTCGTGGGCCTTCAACAAGAACGCGTGGCAGGACGATCCCCGAGAAGAGTGGCAGGTCGCACTCAAGTGGCTGGAGCGCCACTCGCTGCCTGTCAGTGAACTGGAGGAGCGGGACGTCTTGAGGCGGGGGCTCGACGGACTCTGCCGGAAACTTGATGGGACGGCAGCTGCCGCGAAGACCGTGAAGCGAAAGAGGGCAGCGGTCAACGAGGTGTTCGAGGAAGCAGTCGAACGCGGCTACTTCGCGCACAACCCGCTCAATGGCCTACGTTGGTCGGCGCCGGAAGTCGATGACGAAGTCGACCCCGACTGCGTGCCGAATCCCGCTCAGGTTGCTCGCCTGCTGTCTGCTGTGAAGGCCCTGCCCGGCCGTGGCTCTCACCTGTACGCCTTCTTCGGCTGCATGTATTACGCCGCCATGCGCCCGGCGGAGGTCATACACCTCCAGAAGTCACAGTGCCGGCTCCCGGCGACTGGGTGGGGACTTCTGAACTTGAAGGACGGCGTTGTGACCGCCGGTAAGGAGTGGACCGACGACGGCGCTGTACACGAGATCCACTCTTTGAAGCGCCGGGCAGCCAAGGCCACGCGACCAGTCCCGATTCCTCCCGTCCTCGTCCGTATGTTGCGCGAACACATACGACAGTTCGGAGTTGCTCCCGACGGACGTGTGTTCCGCAACACGGCGGGAAACTACATCGATGCCTCGGCGTACAACATCACGTGGGGGCGAGCACGCGAGGCCGCTCTTACTCTTGACGAGCAATCCCTCAACCTGGCGAAGCGCCCTTACGACCTGCGCCACGCCGGCATCTCGTTCTGGTTGGCCTACGGCGTCGACCCAGCGGAGTGCGCGCGCCGAGCCGGCCAGAGCATCCAAGTCCTCTTCCGCTACTACGCCAAGTTCCTTGCCGAGACGAGGAATCATGCCAACCGGCTGATCGAGGACTCCATGTAGCGCTGGGAGAACCTGGCCGAAGACCCGGAGGGAGTCTTAGTGGAACCTTGGCCCGGAAATGCCCCGGAACTGCAGGTCACAGGTGGGATAGGGGTGGGAGATATCGGGAGTAAGGGCGTTTTTCGACTCGCAGTTTAGTTGTGCTCCGAGAGGGGCGTCTGACAGGCATCTGACCTGGTCAGACGCCCCTTTTTCTGTGCCTAGAAGAAGCCGAGCTTCTTCGGCGAGTACGACACCAGCAGGTTCTTCGTCTGCTGATAGTGCTCCAGCATCATCTTGTGCGTCTCGCGCCCGATGCCCGAGCCCTTGTAACCGCCGAACGCCGCGTGCGCCGGGTAGGCGTGGTAGCAGTTCGTCCAGACGCGGCCCGCCTGGATGGAACGGCCCGCGCGGTAGGCGGTGTTGATGTCGCGGGTCCACACGCCGGCCCCGAGGCCGTAGAGGGTGTCGTTGGCGATCTTCATGGCGTCGTCGAAGTCGTCGAAGGAGGTCACCGAGACGACCGGTCCGAAGATCTCCTCCTGGAAGATCCGCATGCGGTTGTCGCCCTCGAAAATGGTCGGCTGGACGTAGTAGCCGCCCTTCAACTCGCCGTCGTGCTCGATGCGTTCGCCGCCGGTGAGGACCTTGGCGCCCTCCTGCCGGCCGATGTCCAGGTAGGAGAGGATCTTCTCCAGCTGGTCGTTGGAGGCCTGGGCGCCGATCATCGTGTCCGTGTCGAGGGGGTGGCCCGTCTTGATCTGCTCGGTGCGGGCGACCGCCGCCTCCATGAACTCGGCGTAGTGGCCGCGCTGGACCAGCGCCCGGGAGGGGCAGGTGCACACCTCGCCCTGGTTGAGGGCGAACATCGTGAAGCCCTCGAGGGCCTTGTCGCGGAAGACGTCGTCGTGCGCCGTGACGTCCTCGAAGAAGATGTTCGGGGACTTGCCGCCGAGTTCGAGGGTGACCGGGGTGATGTTCTCCGAGGCGTACTGCATGATCAGCCGGCCGGTCGTGGTCTCCCCGGTGAACGCCACTTTCGCCACCCGCGGGCTGGAGGCCAGCGGCTTGCCCGCCTCCACGCCGAAACCGTTGACGATGTTGAGGACGCCCGGCGGGAGCAGGTCGGCGACCAGGCTCAACCAGTAGTGGATGGAGGCCGGGGTCTGCTCGGCCGGCTTCAGCACGACTGCATTGCCCGCCGCCAGCGCGGGCGCCAGCTTCCAGGTCGCCATCAGGATCGGGAAGTTCCACGGGATGATCTGCGCGACCACGCCGAGCGGCTCGTGGAAGTGGTACGCCACCGTGTCCTCGTCGACCTCGCCCAGCGAGCCCTCCTGCGCCCGGATCGCGCCCGCGAAGTAGCGGAAGTGGTCGATGGCGAGGGGGATGTCGGCGGCCAGCGTCTCGCGCACCGGCTTGCCGTTCTCCCAGCTCTCGGCCACCGCCAGCTTCTCGAGGTTGGCCGCCATCCGGTCGGCGATCTTCAGCAGGATGTCGGAGCGCTCGGTGACCGACGTACGGCCCCACGCCGGCGCGGCTGCGTGCGCCGCGTCCAGCGCTCGCTCCACGTCCTCCGCCGTGCCGCGCGCGATCTCGGTGAACGGCTGCCCGTTCACCGGCGACGGGTTCTCGAAGTACTGCCCGCGGGCCGGCGGCATGTACTCGCCCCCGATGAAGTGGTCGTAGCGCGCCTGGTAGGAGACGATCGCGCCCTCGGTGCCGGGCGCAGCGTAACGGGTCATGCTGGTCTGCCTCCTTCTAAGCGCTGCCCGCCGTTGGGCAGCTCCCGTCGGGAGGCTAGGGACGGCGACGTTGCAACTACGTTGCCGTGAGCACCGGGGACCGGCCGCGCGGACGCTACGACGGTATGGCTCCCCGGCGGCCTGCAGCGCTGCGCCAGTCGGCCGGTGCCGTCAACTCGCCTTCCAGCGCGGCCAGTCGGGCTCGGACCGTCGCCGTGGGCCGGACGGCGGCCAGCGCCCGCCACACGTCGAGGTCGTCCTCGCCCCATGGTGCGTGTGCCCAGTCGGCCAGCAGGTCGGGGTCGCGGCGGGCGATCAGCGCCGTGCGCAGGCCGTCAGCGAGGCGGTGCCTGAGCCGCACCACCGCCGGGGCCTGGGAAGCGGGCAGCAGCGGCCCCGCGTACGCTGTCGCGGCCGCCGTGACCGCACCGGTCTCCAGCCGCCGCTCGACGACGGCCACGTCGCACTCGACGGGCACGGTCAGCCGGTACGGCCGTGAGGCCAGCAGTCCTGGGCCCAGCACCCGGCGCAGCCGGGCCAGTTCGGCGCGCAGCGTCACCGGTGTCACCGACTCGTCCTCGTACAGCGCGCACAGCAGCTCGTCGCCGGTCAGCCCCTCCGGATGACGGGCCAGCAGGACGAGGATCTCGCTGTGCCGGCGGCTGAGCCTGATCCTGTGTCCGGAGGTGAGGAGTTGTGCCTCGTCCCGGCCCAGCGCCGTCAGCTCGGGCGTGTCGACGGCGGGCCGCTCCGGCACGAGCAGCGCCAGCTGGGACTCGGCGGCGCGCGCGACCGCCTGCACGAAGCCCAGGCTGTGCGGATGCGCGAGACCGTCACCGCCGGTGATGTCCACGGCGCCGAGCACCCGCCCGGTGCGCGGATCGTGCACCGGAGCCGCCGCGCAGGTCCAGGGCTGCACACGCCGGATGAAGTGCTCGGCTGCGAAGACCTGCACCGGCCGGTCGACGGCGACCGCGGTCCCCGGCGCGTTGGTGCCCATCGCCGTCTCCGCCCAGCGGGCACCCGGCACGAAGTTCATCCGCATGGCATCCCGCCGGGTGGCCGGATGGCCCTCGACCCACAGCAGCCTGCCGTGCACGTCGCACACCGCCAGCAGATGCTCCCCGTCGGCGGCGAACGTCCCCATCAGCTCACGGAACAGCGGCATCACCCGCGCCAGCGGATGCTCGGCCCGGTAGGCGCCGAGATCACCGTCCACCAGCTCCACGCTCGCCGTGCCGTCGGGCCCCACCCCGGCCCGCGCGGACCTCCGCCACGATTCGGCCACCACCGAACGCACCGGACGCGTCACCGTGCCCACCTCGGTGAACGTCTCGTGCGCGCGACGCAGCATCCGCGCGTGCTCGGCAGGGTCGGCCCCCGGCTCCAGGGCCACCCACTGATCGGTCAACTCGGCCTCCCCGAGAGGTGATGTGGCTGAGGACATCGTCACTCCGGGTACGCGCGCCGACAACCGTTTCGACCGGGTCACCCGAACGACGGCCCTCCCGCCGGGCCCAACGGCCTTCCCTCCGCGGTCAGGCGGTGTTGACGAGCTTTATGTAGCGTCTCCAGTCCCAGTGGGGTCCGGGGTCGGTGTGGTCCGTCCCGGGCACCTCGTAGTGCCCGATGATGTGCTCCCGGTCCTTCGGGATGCCGTACTTGGTGCAGATCGCCGCGGTGAGCCTGGCCGACTGTTCGTAGAGGGCGTGGGTGAAGTATTCGGGGCGGTCCACCCAGCCCTCGTGTTCGATGCCGATGCTGCGTGTGTTGTAGTGCCAGCTCCCCGCGTGCCAGGCGATGTCGGCCTCCCGCACGCACTGCGCCACATGCCCGTCCGCCGAGCGCACCAGGTAGTGCGCGGTCACCTTCTTCTCCGGGTTCTGGAAGATGGCGAGCGTCTTGGCGTACGTCTCCTGCGTGACATGGATGATCACGCAGTCGAGGGGAGAGGACATGGGGCGGTCCGACGCCGTGTAGTTGGACGCGCTCGCCGGCTGCCACTCGGCGGCCGGGTAGTCGACGGCCTGGTCCTGCGCCCCGGCTCGCGCGTCGGGAAGCAATGCATACGGGACGGCGGCCAGGGCGGCGCTTTTCAGGAAGCGCCGTCTGGATGTGCCCGGTCTTGCCCGTTCCATCAAGCCGTGCCTTTCGATCGGTGGGGGAGGCTCAGCCCTGCAAAGTCCTCGCGATCTCGCGCAGCTGCGCGTGCACACCCCGATGAGTCTCGCGCGCGGGCAGCCACTGCTTGCGGAGCTTGGCCACGCACGTGTAGTTCGTGTCGCACACATTGGCCAGCGGGGACTCGACCGCCTGGGTCGCGAACTGGTAGGCGTCCAGTTCACTGAAGCCGTAGTCGCGCACCAGCCACTGCACCAGGTCGAGCTGGGATATCCGGAACGCGTCCTCCAGCGGGCGTGCCGAGCCGGTCGAGATGATGTGCGTGTCCGACTCGATGCGCGGCCACGGCGTGGCGAGCCCCTTGAGCAGTTCCACGATGACCACGGTGTTCATCGCGCATTCGACGGCGACCCCGCAGGTCTCGCCCTCGCCCTGCCGGGCATGCCCGTCGCCGAGGCTGAGCAGTGCGCCCTCCACGTTCACCCCGAGGTAGCAGGTGACGCCGGCCCGCATCTCGGGTGTGTCCATGTTGCCGCCGTGCGCGTCGGGCACCAGGGCCGAACGGACCTCGAGGTTGGCGGGGGCCACGCCCACGGTGCCGTGCATCGGGTCCATGGGCAGCTCGGCCTCGATGTCGCTGTCCTTGGCCCGGAACAGCGCCGTGCGGCGGGTGCGGTCGAGCTGCCAGATCCACACGGTCTCCGGCAGCGGCGGCTGGAGTGTGGCCGTGGTGTGTGTGGAGGTGAGCGCGCCGAACAGCGGCACCGTGGTCGATGCGGCCCAGTCGCGGGCCGGTTCGACGGACACGAAGTGCACGGCGACCGTGTCACCCGGTTGGGCGCCCTCGACGTAGAAGGGGCCGGTCTGCGGATTGAGGAAGGGGAACTCGCACACCTCGGACACCAGGTCCTTCTCGGACCGCACCCGTCCGGCGAAGCAGTCCTCCGTGTACAGGTCGAGGACGGTGCCGGGCGCGATGCGGGCCACGGGCGGTGCGCCGCCGAACGTCCAGGCGTACTCGCCCGGCTCGGGCCGGACGGTCAGGATGCGGGGGTCGCTCATGGGTGTGCTGCTCTGTTCTGCGCAGGGCTGGTGGGGGAGGGGTCGTCGAGGTGGACGCGGGCGGTCTCGGAGATCCGCTCGGGATGCCGCCGCATCAGCACCAGCAGCGCTACGACACCTGCGGCCATCCACACGGCGACGATCGGTCCTGCGTAGGACACCGGCGCGGTCAGCTCGGTGACGAAGTCGAAGGCGGGCAGGCCCGCCGCGGTCAGCAGCGCCGGCACGAACGCGACGATGCCGAGCAGCGGCAGCAGCAGATGCCGTACCGGTTTGAGCAACTCCCGTCTGCGGCGCAGGAAATAGCCGGCGCAGGCGAGGTTGACGACGATGTACACGCCGATCACGACCGTGACGATCACCGTGGCGAGCAGCAGGAAGGCGGTCACCGGGTCGTAGCCGAAGCCGAGCCCCAGCACGGCTCCGACCGCCACCACGGTCTGCACGGCGATTCCGGCGACGGGGGAGCGGTGTCTTGGGTGGAGCGCGGCGAAGAAGCGGGGCAGGACGCGGATGCGGGCCAGGGCGAAGGCCGTCCGCGTGGAGACATTGGCGCACGCGTTGGCGTTGGCGATCGTCGAGTTCACCACGGCCAGGAACACCAGCACCCAGAACAGGCCGAACGACGCCCGGGCCACGCCCTCCCAGGACGCCTCGCCGGAGGCCCCGAACCTCGCGAACCGGTCCGGCCCGAAGTACACCGTCATGGCGTAGGTCGTGACCACGTAGAACAGGCCGATCCCGAGCGCCGCGCCGAGCACCGCGCGGTGCATTGTCCGGCGCGGGTTGCGTGTCTCCTCGGCGAGCGGCGCCGCGGCCTCGAACCCGGCGAAGGCCAGCACCGTGTACACCGACCCGGCGAAGACCCCGCTGACCCCTTGGTACCCCGCGGCCGTGTGCGAGGTGCCGAACACCGAAAGGGTGTTGTCCCCTCCCGCCTTGCCGATCAGCCAGACGGCGAACACCAGGAAGACAAGGACCTCGAAGACGCCCAGGACCGTGCCGAAGCGGGCCGACGCGCGCACCCCGAAGTACCCCGCGGCCGCGATGATCGCCGCACCCGCGAGCGCCCAGGGCCACCACAGGTCCGCCGGATACGAGGACCACTCCTGGTGCAGCGTGCCCGCCGTCGTGAAGCCGAGCTGCAGAAGCAGCAGCGGCGGGACCAGCGCCTCCACGAACACATAACCCCAGCCGACGAGGAAGCCGACGGCCGGGTGCAGGCCCTGCGCGGCATACGTCGACACCGAGCCCGCGGCCGGGAGTTCACGCGCCAGCTCGGCCACGCTGGAGGCGGTGAACAGGCAGGCCACCAGCGCGATCAGCACGGCGAGCGGCAGACTCCCGCCGGCGAAGGCCGCACCGGACGGAATGGATGCGGCGACCGCGGCGGCCGGCGCCATGGCCGTGATGCTCTGGAACAGCACCTCGCGCAGCCCGATCGCATCGCGCCTGAGCCCCACCGGTGCCCGATCTGCTGCTGCATCCCCCGACATGTGAATCCCCCTCAATTCACGCCGACAAGCCCGGCCCCGCCCGACCCGGCGGGAGTGCCTCGCGTGAATCACGGTACGGCGCTTGCGAGTTGGGCAGAAGAGCACACCGTGCTTCGGTGGACGACGGCGCGAATGTGGAATACCCGGCCACCCGTACGGGTGAGGCCGACGGCTGCGAAGCGGCCTATCGCGTGCGGCGCAGCTGTGCCGAGAGATGGTGCTGCAGCGGCTGGCCGACCGCCGCGAGGTCGAAGACGAAGGAGAGCGTGTCGTCGGCGGTGAGGGTGTAGCGGCGGCGGGTGGCGGAGACCTCCTTGGCCGTGGGGGTGAGCGCCACGTTGTGGGTGGACAGGTCGACCGTGCCCCCGCCCGCCCGGCCGACCGCGATCTCCGCGATGCCGGTGGGCTGGGTGATCAGCGCCTCCACCCGGCCCTCGGGCTGAAGCCGCCACCAGCCGCTCTCCCGGGCCGCCGGGCGCAGCGGTGCGCCGTCGGTGTCGAGCAGCCAGGCCCGGGCCTCGTAGCGGAGGAAGGGGCGGCCGTCGTGGCTGAAGGTGACCTCCTGCCCGTACGCGAAGTCCCCGTCGAGCGTCGGGTATCCGCCCTCGCCCCGCCCCTGCCAGGTGCCCAGGAGACCGAGCACGGGCGCGAGCAGCGGGTGCGGTGCGGGTGCCGCGTCCGGCCGGTGGCTGTCGTGGTACGGGTACTCCGTTGCGGGGTCGAACACGGTTGCGCTCCTCGGGTGGTGCCGGTGCCGTTGCCGGGCGAAAGCCTAGGGCGCGTGCAGGGCGCCGGTCTGGCACAACGGCCTCGGCGCCGGGGTCAGGTCCGCTCCGCCACCGCGGCAGGGTCGTCCAGCACCGCCCGCACCACCGAGTGCGCCGCCCCCAGCAGCGGCCCCTCGGGGCCCAGCCGCGACACGGTCACCGGACAGGCCGGACCCGCGGTGCGCCGGTCCAACTCGGCCTCCAGCGACGGCAGCAGCCAGGGCGCGAGCCCGGCCAGCGCGCCGCCCAGCACCACGCTCTCGGGGTCCAGCAGGTTGACCGCCCCGGTCAGCGCGATGCCGAGCGCCTTCCCTGCGTCCCGCAGCGCACCCCGTACGTCCTCGTTGCCCTCGGCGGCCCGGCCCGCGAGCAGCCCGACCCGGTCCTCGCCCGGCTCCAGCCCCGCCGCCCGCAGCACCGCCTCCTCACCGGCGTACTGCTCCAGACACCCGCGCCCGCCGCACGGGCACGCGGGCCCCTCCGGCTGCACCGGCACATGCCCCAGCTCGCCCGCGAAACCACGCGTCCCGCGCAGCAGCCCCCCGGCCACGACGACCGCCGCGCCGATACCGATCTCCGCCGACACGTGCAGGAAGTCGTGCGGGGTGCTCTCGCCGAGCCAGAGTTCGGCGAGAGCACCGAAGTTGGCCTCGTTGTCGACGATCAGCGGGATGTCGGTGGGCAGCAGCGCGCCGATGTCGGTGTCGTGCCAGTCCAGGTTCGGGGCGCGTACGACGGTGCGGGCGTCGCGCGCCACCAGGCCCGGCACGGCCACCGCGAGCCCCGCGGGCCACAGCCCCTCGCGCTCCGCCTCGCCGACCACCCGGCGCACCAGATCGGTGAGTTCCTCGATCACCGGCTGGGGGGCGCGGCCGCGGTTGCCGCGGTGCCGCACGGCACGCGCGCGTACCTGTCCGCGCAGGTCGACCGCGCAGACCGCGAGGTGGTCGACGCCGATCTCGGCTCCGATGCCGGCGGGGCCGTGTCCGCTGACGGCGAGCGCCGAGCCGGGACGGCCCACCCGTCCCGGCCGCTCGGGGCCGAGCTCCTCGAGCAGCCCGGTGCGTATGAGCTCATCGACCAGGGTCGACACCGCCGCCCGGGTCAGGCCGATGCGTGAGGCGACGGCGGCGCGGGAGAGCGGTCCCTCGGCGCTGACGGTGTGCATCACCCGGGCGAGATTGCGGCGGCGCATGCCCTGCTGGGTGTCGGGCAGCACCCGCCCCGGGCCGGCCGGGTGGGCCTCGTGCAGCGGTGCGGTCATGCCCCCGTCCTCAGCTGTCCGTGCTCCGCTCCAGCAGCGGGGCCGCGTCGGAGAGTACCCCGGCGATCCTCGCCAGTGTCGCCTCGTCCCGCTCAACGGCATCCAGCACGGGGCCAGCGGCGGTGTTCCAGCGCCGCGCGACCGCGGCCGGGTCCTCTCCGGTCAGCAGGCCCGCGGCCTGCGCGGCGGCGCCGAGCGCGACCAGCTCCTTGGCCTCGGGCACCTGCACCGGGCGGCCCGAGAGGCGGCGTACGGTCTGCTGCCAGGCCGTGCCCCGGGCACCGCCGCCGATCAGCAGCAGCGGGGCCGAGCGGTCCGCGTCCTCGTCGAGGACCAGGTCGAGCGCGCCGAGCAGCGAGTGCACGGCGCCGTCGTAGGCGGCCTGCAGGAGCTGGCCGGCGGTGGTGTCGTGACGCAGGCCGTGCAGCAGACCGGAGGCGCTCGGCAGGTTGGGGGTGCGCTCGCCGTCCAGATAGGGCAGCAGGGTGACGCCGGTCGCCGGTTCGACGGCCTCGCGGTCCAGGCCCAGCAGCGTCGCGACGCGGTCCACGGCGAGCGTGCAGTTCAGGGTGCAGGCCAGCGGCAGCCAGTCCCCGTGCGCGTCGGCGAAGCCCGCCACCGTGCCGGTCGGGTCGGCGGGACGCCGCCTGGAGACGGCGTACACCGTGCCCGACGTGCCCAGGCTGAGCACGGGGGCGCCGGGACGCAGCCCGAGGCCGAGCGCCGCGGCGGCGTTGTCACCCGTGCCCGGAGCGACCAGTGTGCCCTTGGAGAACGGCAGGTCGTGGCTGTCGCGCACGGTGCCCGCCACCTCGCCGGGCCGGACCACCCGGGGCAGCAGCGCGGGGTCGAGACCCACGTGCGCGAGGGTCTCCTCGTCGTAGGACTCCGTCCCCGAAGCCCACCAGCCCGTACCGGAGACGTCGCCGCGGTCGGTGGTGCCCTGCCCGGTGAGGCGCTCGGTGAGGTAGTCGTGGGGCAGGCGCACCGCCCTGGTCGCGCGGACCGCCTCCGGCTCGTTCTCGGCCAGCCAGGCCCACTTGGTGACCGTGAAGGACGGGCCCGGCACACTTCCGGTGCGCTCCGCCCAGGCCTTCGGGCCGCCGAGTTCCTCGACGAGGCGGCGGGCCTGCGGCGCCGAGCGCACGTCGTTCCACAGCAGCGCCGGGCGCACCGGCTCGCCCCGCTCGTCCAGGGTGACGAGGCCGTGCTGCTGCCCGCCGATCGAGACCGCGGCGGCCTCGTGCGCCGCGTCACCGCACTGGTGCAGCGCCTCGCACAGGGCGTCCCACCACTGGCGCGGATCGCTCTCGCGGCCCGCTCCGGAGGAGACGGTGTGCGGCGCCTGGCCGCTCGCGACGACCTGCCCGGTGGCCGCGTCGACGACGAGCGCCTTGGTGGACTGGGTGGACGTGTCCACGCCGACGACGAGCGGACCCTCGGCTGCTGACATCGGGCTCTCCCTTTTTTCCGCGGCTCTGCGGGCTCTGACCTGCTGTTTTGAGGGTTCCCGGGCCATGGTGAACCGGAACCTCACCCCTTCGGGGACATCTTGTCCCTTCCCAGGGATGCGTCCGCATACTAATTTGTAAACCGCCATGACGAAATAGCCGTAAGCAATCGTCGCAAACAAGCAAGGAGCCGCGGCATGAGCTACCAGCCCACCCCCGAGGACAGGTTCACCTTCGGCCTGTGGACCGTCGGCTGGCAGGGAAGGGACCCGTTCGGCGACGCCACGCGGCGTGCCCTCGACCCGGTCGAGTCGGTGCAGCGCCTGAGCGAGCTGGGCGCCTACGGCGTCACCTTCCACGACGACGACCTGATCCCCTTCGGGTCCTCGGACACCGAGCGCGAGTCGCACATCAAGCGCTTCCGTCAGGCTCTCGACACGACCGGCATGACCGTGCCGATGGCCACCACCAACCTCTTCACGCACCCCGTCTTCAAGGACGGCGCGTTCACCGCGAACGACCGTGAGGTGCGCCGCTACGCGCTGCGCAAGACCATCCGCAACATCGACCTCGCCGCCGAGCTCGGCGCCAAGATCTATGTCGCCTGGGGCGGCCGCGAGGGCGCCGAGTCCGGCGCCGCCAAGGACGTACGCGTCGCCCTCGACCGCATGAAGGAGGCCTTCGACCTCCTCGGCGAGTACGTGACCTCCCAGGGCTACGACCTGAAGTTCGCGATCGAGCCCAAGCCGAACGAGCCCCGCGGCGACATCCTGCTGCCCACCGTCGGCCACGCCCTCGCCTTCATCGAGCGTCTGGAGCGCCCGGAGCTGTACGGCGTCAACCCCGAGGTCGGCCACGAGCAGATGGCCGGGCTGAACTTCCCGCACGGCATCGCGCAGGCCCTGTGGGCGGGCAAGCTCTTCCACATCGACCTCAACGGCCAGTCCGGCATCAAGTACGACCAGGACCTGCGCTTCGGCGCCGGCGACCTGCGCGCCGCGTTCTGGCTGGTCGACCTCCTGGAGAGCGCCGGCTACGACGGCCCGCGCCACTTCGACTTCAAGCCGCCGCGGACCGAGGACCTCGACGGCGTGTGGGCCTCGGCCGCCGGCTGCATGCGCAACTACCTCATCCTCAAGGAGCGCGCGGCCGCCTTCCGCGCCGACCCGGAGGTGCAGGAGGCCCTGCGTGCCTCGCGCCTGGACCAGCTCGCCCAGCCGACCGCCGCGGACGGCCTGCAGTCCCTGCTCGCCGACCGCAGCGCCTTCGAGGAGTTCGACGTCGAGGCGACCGCCGCGCGCGGGATGGCCTTCGAGCACCTCGACCAGCTGGCCATGGACCACCTGCTGGGGGCTCGCGGCTGAACGGCACGCGTACGCGTGCGCATGCGTGCTTGATTCCGTCTGCGCACGCGTGCGTGCCCGAGCGGTCCCCGCGCGGAATGCCCCGGAATCGTACGGTCCAGGGCATGGGGTCGTATCAACTCCCGTGCGGGGGTCGCCGCATGCCCGGTGCGAGGCGACTGTGGACGGTATGGCCACACCGCCGGTACCGCCTCAGCCGCCCGGGCCGCCGGGGGACATGCCGCCACCCGGCGGCGGGTTCGGACCACCCCCTGCCTACGGGGACTGGCAGCCTCCCCCTCAGCCGCCCAGGCGCCGACGGAACCCGCTCTACATCCTGCTCGTCGTGATAGCGGGGATGGTGGCCGTCGGCGTCGTGATGCTGATGGCCAGCTCCGGGAGTGACGACTCGCCCGGAAAGAAGCCGCCCGCCAAGAGCAGTGCGAGCTCCAAACCCTCGCCGTCGCTGGGCATCCCGACCGCACTGCCGAGCAAACTGCCCAGCAAGCTGCCGTCGAAGCTGCCCAGCAAGCTGCCGTCGAAGCTGCCCAGCGAGATCCAATCGCTGATCCCGTCCGGCATACAACTGCCGTGACGCGAGGTCAGATGCCGTGCGGCAGCCGCACGTAGACCACCTTCGTCTCGATGCCGCTGTCGACCAGACGCCCCTGCGCGTCGAACGCGCCCGCACCGTCCGTCATGCCGAAGTCGTTGTCGTTGATGAGCGCAAGCGTGTCGTGATCCACGCGCGCGATGCCCTCGACCTTCCCGGGCACCCCGGCGACCGTGCCCAGGTCGACGACCAGCCGCTTGTCCAGCACCGGAACGCCGGAGGCCGCCGGGTCGTCGAGCTGCTCCAGCGAGGGAGAGGTCGTGTCGTCGTCGTAGGGACCACCGAGGATGTTCGCGTCCCGCTCCAGCTTCACCAGCTGCAGCCGCGCGGCCTTGTCGGTGCGCTCCTCGACCAGCAGCCGGTTGCCGCCCACGGCGACCACCGAGGAGATCTTCAGCTCGGAGGTGTCGTCCTCGCTCGGGTCCACCACGTTCACCGGGTCGAAGCGGTAGGCGTACTCGGCGGTGACGGCCTTCTTCTTCGGTGAGAAGCGCAGCAGACGCGTGGTGCGCGACGCCTCACCCGCCGCCGGGTTTGGCAGGGACAGCGGGCTCTGCAGGGCCAGCACCAGGTCGCTGCCGGGCAGTTGGGCGAGACCCTCGAAGCCGCGGTTGATCTTCCGGTGCAGAAGGATCGCGGGCAGCGCCTCCACCACCGGGTAGTCGGTGCCAGTGAGGTTCAGCCCCTTGGGCACGTATCGCGTGAGCACCTTCCCGCGCGCGGAGACGTGCACAAGGGAGGGCCCGTATTCGTCGACGAGCCAGAAACTCCCGTCTGCGGCCCGCACGATGCCCTCCGTGTCCAGCCCGTTCGGGTTGTACGACAGCGGTGACTTGGCGTCGTAGGAGTACGGCGCCTCGTCGCGCCCCGCCTGGTTCGACAGCCCGGTGACGGCCCTGCCGGAGGAGGTGGTGACCGGAAGCGCGTCCAGCACCTGCACGGTGTCGCCGACCACCCGTATCTTCACGATCGCCGGATCGAAGCCCGGCACCGGGAACGTACGGCGCTTCGTGCCGGACACCTTGATCTGGCCGTTGGGTCCGCGGTCGGTGACCGTCCAGAACTCGCCCTTGCGTCCCGCCGGGTAGATGTCGCTGCCGATACCACCGAGGTCGATGCCCCGGTCGTCGTCCACCGTCCCGGGCAGCAGGGCGTTGCTGAAGGTGCCGAGCGGAATGTCCCCGAGGGTTGCCGTACGGACGACATGCGCGTCCTCGTCCGACGCACTCGCGTCCGGACCGGCCGCCACGAGGGCTGCGATCACGACAAGCGGAACGCCCACTGCGACGGAGCGTCGGACGCGGAGCCGGCCGGTGGCGTGCGGGGACATCGGGCCTCCTGGGGGACAAGTTCGTTGACAGCGGCCAGATTTGGGCACCGCAGCGAACGGGTCGCGACGCTCGGGTGAACACGGGGCGTCGGGTTGCGGCGCCCCACCCACAGGCAAAATCCGATCGCGAAGGCCGCAGAGCGCTGGCTACGTTCTCCCAGCGTGGACATCAAAGACCCCAAGGACGTCGTCCGGCGCGGCTACGACGCCGTCTCCCGGCGCTACGACGACGCCTACGGCGGCGACACCAAGTACGAGGCCCTGCTGGGCGATCTGCGCCGGCGGATCCCGGCCGGCAGCGCGGTGCTGGACGTCGGATGCGGAAGCGGGGTGCCGGTCGCGCGGAGTCTGGCGGCCGCAGGGCACCGGGTCACCGGCCTGGACATCAGCGGGGTGCAGATCCGCAGAGCCCGGGAGCGGGTGCCACAGGCGGAGTTCATCCACGGTGACGCCACGTCCGCCGCCTTCGAACCCGCCTCCTTCGACGCGGTCGTCTGCCTCTACGCCCTCATCCACATCCCGCTGGCCGAGCAGCCACCGCTGCTGCGACGGATCGCCGGATGGCTGCGTCCGGGCGGCTGGTTCCTGGCCACCACCGGACACCGGGCCTGGACCGGAAGCGAGGACAACTGGCTCGGCGGCGGGGCCCCGATGTGGTGGAGTCATGCGGACGCCGCCACCAACCGTGCCTGGATCACCCAGGCCGGGCTGATGGTGGAACGGGAGGAGTTCGTGCCCGAGGGAGACGGCGGACACGCCCTGTTCTGGGCCCGTCGCCCCGCACAGCCAGTATGAGCCCGGCCGGCGGGGCTCCGCCCGGGGCGTCTCAGGCGGGCTCCTCCCCGGGAGCAGGCTCCGCCGAGGCCAGAGCCGTCGCCGGATCCCGGCAAGCGGCTCCGGCGGGCACCCAGCGGCCCCGCTCCTTGCGATACGGCCACCAGCGCCCGTCCCGCCCCAGGCGCAGCTGTGCCGGTGCGCCGACGACCGTCCACCGGTTGCCGCTCGCCTTCAGCGACGGCCGCTCGTCCTCGTCCCAGGCCGACTCCAGGGCGGCACGCGCGCGTGCGAGAGCCTCGCCCGAGACGGTCCACTCCTCCTCCAGCACGCACAGCGCGGCCGCACCCCCGAGGCGCCACGCGCGCGTGGCGCGCGCCAGCCCCTCCCGGTCCCGTCCCGAACCGTCGGCAAGGCGCTCCACCACCGGACTCTCAGCCGCTCCTGCGGCGAGCCGCACCGCATCCTGCGCGAGCGTCAACTCCTGTTCAGGGCCGTGCTGTTCGATCCCGGGACGGAGAGCCTCGGCGAGCAGGCGATGTGCCTCGGCGGCGGTCCGGGCGGCCAGATACTGCAGGGCGGCCGGGTCCACGCCCGGTCCGGGCGGGGCCTCGGTGTCCAGGGACGGCGGTATGCCGGGTGCCATGGGCAGTTCCGGCGGGGTGGGCAGGGGCGGCAGGATGCCGCCGGTCCTGTACGTCTCGGCGGCGTCCACCCCCTCGGGCTCGGCCGGCTCTTCCGCAGGCGTGGGCGTGGCACTGCGGGCCTGGAGGTCGTCCAGCAGGGCGCGTTCGCCCCGCCCGCGGATCAGCAGCAGCACGAAGGGATCCTGGTCCAGCAGCCGCGCCACCTGGTAGCACAGGGCCGCCGTGTGCCCGCAGTGGTCCCAGGCGCCGCAGTCGCACTCCGGCTCCAGATCGCCCATGCCCGGCAGCAGTTCGACGCCCGCGGCCGCCGCGTCCTCGACGAGATGCGGCGGCATCTCGCGGTCCAGTAGCGCCGCGACGTGTCCGGCCCGCTCCACCGCCATGTCCAGGAAACGGCCCCACTGTTCGCCGTCCAGCTCCTCCAGCAGCACATCGGCCCGGTGAGCCGTACGATCGCGGCCCTGCACCACGGCCGTGATACGTCCCGGACGCACGGACACCGCGCCCACGGCTCCCGCGCGGGCGAGTCTGCGGCCCGTCTTCAGCTGCTGCGAGTCAAGTGCCGTGTCCTCCAGGGCCTTCAGCCAGGCCTCGCCCCACCACGTGTCCGCGAACCCCCGCCCGCGTGCCGGCGGCAGCGCGGCGAATGTGCGCTCCGTGTCCTCGTCGTGCCGGTTCATCGGGCGCCCCCTCGCAGTTCCACCAGATCGGCCAGTTGCGCGTCCGTCAGCTCCGTGAGCGCGGCCTCCCCGGAGCCCAGCACCGCGTCGGCCAGCTCTCGCTTGCGGCCGAGCATGTCGGCGATGCGGTCCTCGATGGTCCCCTCCGCGATCAGCCTGTGCACCTGCACGGGCCGGTTCTGGCCGATGCGGTAGGCGCGGTCGGTGGCCTGCGCCTCGACGGCGGGATTCCACCAGCGGTCGTAGTGCACGACGTGCTCGGCCCGTGTCAGGTTCAGTCCCGTGCCCGCGGCCTTCAACGACAGCAGGAAGACGGGGACTTCACCGTCCTGGAAGCGCCGCACCATCGCCTCGCGTTCGGCGACGGGTGTCCCGCCGTGCAGGAACTGCGAGGTGACGCCGCGGGCCGTCAAGTGCCGTTCGATGATGCGCGCCATGCGCACGTACTGGGTGAAGACCAGGACGCTCGCCCCCTCGGAGAGGATGGTGTCGAGCAACTCGTCCAGCAGCTCCAGCTTCCCCGAACGACCGGCGATCTGCGGCCGCTCCTCCTTCAGGTACTGCGCCGGGTGGTTGCAGATCTGCTTCAACCCCGTCAGCAGCTTCACGATCAGCCCGCGCCGCGCCATGCTGTCGGCGCCGGAGATCTCCGCGAGCGTCTCGCGCACCACCGCCTCGTACAGGCCCGCCTGCTCCTTGGTCAGGGACACGGCACGGTCGGTCTCGGTCTTCGTCGGCAGCTCCGGCGCGATCCCCGGGTCCGACTTGCGGCGGCGCAGGAGGAACGGCCGTACGAGCCGGGCGAGCCGCTCCGCGGCGGCCGGATCACGACCGCCCTCGACGGCCTGCGCGTACCGCGCGCGGAACGTGCCGAGCCGGCCCAGCAGCCCCGGGGTCGTCCAGTCCAGGATCGCCCACAGCTCCGACAGGTTGTTCTCCACCGGGGTGCCGGTGAGCGCCACGCGTGCGCGTGCGCCGATGGAACGCAGCTCCCGCGCGGTCGCCGAGTACGGGTTCTTCACATGCTGCGCCTCGTCCGCCACGACCATGCCCCACGGCATCCCGGCGAGCCGGCGCGCGTCGAGGCGCATCGTCCCGTACGTGGTGAGCACGAACTCCCCGTCGGCCACCGCGTCCAGGCTGCGCCGCGCCCCGTGGAAGCGGCGCACGGGCGTGCCGGGCGCGAACCTCTCGATCTCGCGCTGCCAGTTGCCCATCAGCGACGTCGGACACACCACGAGCGTGGGACCGGCCGTCGACGCGTCGCTCTGCCGGTGCAGATGCAGCGCGATCAGGGTGATCGTCTTGCCGAGTCCCATGTCGTCGGCCAGACAGCAGCCCAGGCCCAGGGACGTCATCCGGGCCAGCCAACTCAAGCCCCGGCGCTGGTAGTCCCGCAGGGTGGCCGCGAGAGCCGCGGGCTGCGCGACCGGCTCCTGCGCCTCCGGGGCCGCGAGCCGCTCCCGCAGGGCCGCCAGCCACCCCGTGGGCTCCACTTCGACCCGGAGGCCGTCGACCTCGGTCGAGCCCGTCAGCGCGGCACCCAGCGCATCAATGGGTGTGATCTTGCGGTCCTGCTGTGCGCGGGCCCGGCGCACCTCCTGGGGGTCGACGAGGACCCATTGGCCGCGCAGACGCACCACGGGCCGGTTCGCCTCGGCGAGCCGGTCCAGCTCCGCGCGCGTGAGGCGCTCCTCGCCCAGTGCGAACCGCCAGTTGAAGGCGAGCAGCGCGTCGGCGGACAGGAACGACGGTGCGGCCGAGGCGGCCCGGTCGGCCACCGCTTCCTCGTCCGGTGGGCCGGTCACCGCGCGGGCGGTCAGCGTGCGGGCCAGTTCCTTCGGCCAGTGCACGTCGACTCCGGCCGCGGCGAGGGCCCGGGCGCCGGCTCCGAGCAACTCGGTCACCTCCTCGTCGCCGAGTTCGACGGCATCCGGCACGCTCGCCGAGAGCAGGGGCGTCAGCGGCGGCCAGGACCGGGCCGCCCGGCGCAGCGCGAGCAGGGCGTCCATCCGCGCGCGCGGGCCGAAACCCCGGCCCCTGTCTCCCGAGCTGCCCCAGACCTCGGATGCGTCCGCCACGAGCGCCGGATCACCGATGCTGTGCACCTGCAGCACGGCCCGGAACGGCACCGCAGGGTCGTCCTGCGTCAGCTCGGCAAGGCCGGGCACCTCGATCCGCAGCGAGAGCCGTACGCCCGCGTCGTGGCCCGCGGCGACATCGGCGGCCCACGCGCGCTGCCCGGGCATGTGCTGCGGTGCCTGTGCCGCATAGGCGGGCCCGCTCGTCACCAGTGAGGCCGCGGGGGAGCGGGGGAGCGTGTCGGCCACCGCGTCCAGGAAGGCGCGCAGCAGCCCCTCCGGGGTGGGCAGCCGCAGCGGCTCGGGGCCATCCACCGGGATGGCGTGCGCCTCGGGCGGCATCGCGGCGGCCAGTCGGCGGATGCGGTCGATGTCGTCCAGGGGCAGGGGGCCGACGCGCCAGGCGTCGTGGTCGCCGGGGGACAGACCGGGCAACAGCAGTCCCCGCGCGAGGAGTTGCAGGGCCAGCACAGCGGCCGCACCCCAGAAGGCGGCCCCCTGGTGTGCGTGCGCATCGGTACGCGCACGCGTGAGCACCGGCAGCGCCGCCCGCACCGGCAGCAGGACGGCGGGAATCTCGACCAGCTCGACACCGTCGCCGCCGGGCAGGACGACGGCCAGATCCTCGGCGGACCCGGCCGCAAGAGACGGCGGGGCGGTGCCGTCGGCCCGCCAGAAGGCGACCCGGCCGGTGCGGGCCGGGTCACCGGGCACGAAAACGGCGCAGCAGCGGGCCAGTTCGGAGATCTCGGACGGTGTTGCCGTGGGGATCATCTGCACAGCGAAGCCGCACTCCTCAAATTTGACTACTGGGCTCGGGGTCGCCGAGGGTACAGCAATCGGCGGGCTACCGGGCACGGCCGGGTCGTCACCCCCGCCGTCTCGCTGCCGGGTGTTGTCAACCCCCCTGCGCGCCACCGGCTGACCCCCGCCCGGACACGGGTGGTGGCGCCATGGTCGCAACAGGTCATCGCTTCGTACGTTTCCTCAGGTCAGCCCGTTGCCCGAGAGAGCCGGAGACCGGACATGCCCGAGCCCACCACAGCCGTTGCCGAACCCTTGCGGGCCACGCGCGACGCAGCGACCGCCGGAAGCGAGTTCGCGCCCCTCCTGCGCACGGTCCGGGGCCAGGGACTCCTGGAACGGCGCCGCACCTGGTACGCGCTCGGCATCGCCACCAACGCACTCGCCCTGGCGGGCCTCGTCACGGGCATCATCCTGACCGGCGACTCCTGGTGGTCACTGCTCCTGGCACCACTGCTTGCCGTGTTCGGCGCCCGCACAGCCTTCATAGGCCACGACGCGGGCCACTCCCAGATAGCCGCCGGCAAGACGGCCGCCCGTGTCATCGGGCTGATCCACGGCAATCTGCTCCTGGGCATGAGCTACGCCTGGTGGAACGACAAGCACAACCGCCACCACGCCAACCCCAACCACATCGACAAGGACCCGGACGTCGTCGCCGACGTCCTCGTCTTCACCGGCGCACAGGCCAAGCAGCGGTCGGGCTTCCGGCGCTGGCTGACCCGCAACCAGGCCTGGCTCTTCTTCCCCCTCACCCTCCTCGAAGGCGTCGCCCTGAAGATCCACGGATTTCAGGACCTGCGCCGGCAGACGCCCCGGGAGCGCGCCGTGGAGGGCCTGCTCCTCGTGACCCACCTCGCCGCGTACGCGACGCTGCTGCTCACCTCGATGTCCCCGGGCAGGGCCCTCGCGTTCGCCACCCTCCACCAGGCGCTGTTCGGCCTGCACCTGGGACTGGCCTTCGCCCCCAACCACAAGGGCATGGAGATGCCCGACCCGAACGGCGAGCGGTGGGGCCATCTGCACCGGCAGGTCCTGACCTCGCGCAACATCCGCGGCGGCGTCCTGACCGACTGGTTCCTCGGCGGCCTCAACTATCAGATCGAGCACCACCTTTTCCCCAGCATGCCCCGCCCTCATCTCCGGCTCGCCCAGCCCCTGGTGCGCGCCCACTGCCGGGAGTTGGGTATTCCCTATGCGGAGACCGGGCTCGTCGACTCCTATCGGCAGGCCCTGCGTCACCTGCACGACGTGGGGGAGCCGCTCAGGGCGGAATGACGGAGAGTGTTCTCAGGGACGAGTCGGGGTCGCACCTCAGGGTCGTCTCAGGGTCGCGGTACGGAACTGCAGGGAGCGCGGGCCCGTTTTCAGGACAGAGAGCGGCAGTGGCCGCGAAGGAGGCGACGCACATGTCAACGAACGCGAAGATCGCCATAGGAGGTGTGGCGCTCGGGCTTTTCCTGTGGATCTGGCTGCCCTTCTGGGCAGTGGTCCTGATAGTCGTGGGAGTCCCGACCGCCGCGTACCTCACGCTGGACCCCTCGCAGCGGCGCAGGCTGCGCCGCATCACCCGCAAGGAGCTCGGCCGCTGAAGCACTATCGCGCGGGAGTGACCCGGTCGGCCAGCGCGCAGGAGTCGACCACATCGCCGTCCGCGGGCCGTGCGACGGTATGGTCCGCGGGCGGCTGCGCGCCCGTTTCCGCCCAGGACACCAGGGTGTCGAACGCGGCGCGGTAGCAGGGCAGGATCGGCCGCAGCCGTTCGGGATAGGTGTCGTACAACCCGTCGACGTGCGTGCCGCCCTGGATCGTGTAGTAGCGGTGCAGCAGGCCCCGTCCGCTCGCGGCGACCATGCGCGCGTAGACGTCCGAGTCGGCGGCCTTGGGCAGCAGCGCGTCCAGATCGCCGTGCAGCGTGATCAGCGGCCGGCCGATGCGCCCGGTGAGCGCCACGCGGGCCACGGCGCGGTGGACGGACGCGGGCCGTGACCCATAGTCGTACACCGCGTCGGCGGGGCACGGCGACAGGATCTGCTCCGGGGTGCTGCCGGCGGACGCACCGGGGCAGCCGGGGTCGTACGCCGGGTCGAACTCGGCACGGTAGATCTTCTGCGTCACGCCCCAGTACGCCTTCTCGTGGTACGGCCACAGAAACTCCGAGCCACGCGCGAATCCCACCGCGTACAAGTCCTCGTCCCCCGCCGAGCCCAGCATCCGCGCCACCGCCTTCGGCAGCGAGGTGAGCAGGCTCGGGCCGTCCGCGGTCCACAGCGCGCCCTCCCAGTCCACGCCGCCGTCGTACAGCTCGGGGTGGTTCTCCAACTGCCAGCGGGTGAGATAGCCGCCGTTGGAGATACCGGTCATGTACGTACGGCGCGGGGCGTGGCCGTAGCGCTGGGCCACCGCGCGCTTGGCCGCCCGGGTGAGCTGAGTGGTCCGCGCGTTCCACTCGGCGACCGCGTCACCGGGCCGGGAACCGTCGCGGTAGAAGTCGGCACCGCTGTTGCCCTTGTCGGTCGCCGCGTACGCGTACCCCTGGGCGATCACCTCGTCGGAGATCGCCGTGTCCGTCGCGTACTGCCTGCGCGTGCCCGGTGCGCCGGTGACCACCAGGCCGCCGTTCCAGCGGTCGGGCAACCGGATCACGAACTGCGCGTCGTGCCGCCAGCCGTGGGTGGCGTTGAAATGCGAGGAGTCCGGGAAATAGCCGTCGATCTGCACCCCAGGAACCCCGGACGGGGTGCGGGTCGCCCTGGCCGTCAGTCCCGCCTGGTCAGCCATGTCGGTGTACGGCGTGCCGGCGAGTCCGGTCGTGGTGAGGTCGGGCAGACAGGCGCTCTGCTGGAAGGCGGCGCCCGCCACCTGCACCCGCTCCTGGCGGGCACAGTGATCCCCGCCGACCGCCGTGGCTGCGGCGGAAGACGGCCGGGCGAGGGCTGCTGCCAGCAGCGCGGCGGCAGCGAGCGGAACACCGCGGGACGGACGCATGACGGACCTCCGGGGCAGGACGGGAGGGAACGGCGCCCCGCACAGGAGCGGACGCCGACGGCTGCCCCATGGTGCGGTCCGGCCTCCACGGCATCCATGGGCCGGAACCACATGGAACACGCCCACCGCATGGCGGCCCAGAACAGGGCCCGCAGGTGAAGTCCCGTGCGGAGGAAGGAGATCGGCGTAAGGAGGCGGGTGCAAACTTCACGGTCAGCGCCGACGAGCGGCCCCGAGGCGTCCCAGACCCCGCCCCGACAGCCTCACGCTCGGCCCGCCCCCCGGACTCGTCCGCCCGCCTGAGGGTCCTGGTTTTCCCGCCCTGCCCGGCATGCACCCCGACGTGGCCCGTCGTTGCCCCGGACCACAGGACCCGCGCCCCGCCGCGGCAGCGCGTGCGGGGCTCGGTCCGCGTGGAGTCAGCTGGGGCGCACGGCCATCTTGTCGAGCGCCTCGAGCAGGCCCGGCAGCTCCGGTCCGCGGCCGACCGGCAGTACCTCGCCGGGCTCGGCGTCGAGCAGCACGAACGCGATGTCGTCGGTCCTGGCGACGAGCGACCAGCCCGGACCGTCGGCACGCAGGGTCCGCGCGTCGCCCGGGGCGAAGGACGACCGGACGCGGCCGAGAGGCGGTGGTGAGTCCACGTACGCGCGCGCCTCGGCGAGCACCCGCCGGACCCCGCCGTGCCCCGGCTGCCCCTCTTCCTTGCCGCCCTGCTCGTCCTGCACGGCCGTCTCGGCCTGAGCCTCCTCCGCGGCGTCCTCCGCGTCCTCGGCAGCCGCGGAGGGCTCGCTCGCGCCGGTGAAGGAGGCGTCGTCGATCTGCTCCCGCCACACCGCCCACTGCAGTGCGATCTCGTCGGCACCCAGGCGCCGCTGGGCCGGCCCCCACCTGCTGGTGTCCGGCGGCGCCAGCGGCGGACCGTCCACGACGTCGGGGCCGGGATCGTGCGGCTCGGGCACGCCGGGAGCCGCCACGGCGACCGCGAGGGGCCAGCCCGGCAGCGCGGCGACGACCGAGCGCTCGTCCGGCGACAGGTCGTACTCCATCCCGCAGTCCCAGGACGCGATCGCGACGGCGACCAGGGAGACGTCGTCGACCACGACGGTCCACCGGGCGCCGTCACCGTCCTGGCCGAGCACCAGGCCGTATCCGTCGGCGAGCGGCGCGAGGCCGAGCGCCGCGCAGGCCTCCGGATAGTCGTCACCCAGCACGCTCGGGAACTTCGCCGGCGTCAGAAGTACCGCCGTCAGCACATAAAGCGCATCGTCCGCGGCGGCGACGGCGTCCTCGTCCGTCCCGGCCATCCCAGCCTCCCCATGGATTCATCCGATCGCGCGCACCCTAGTGCGAGCGGAAGCAGCTTGTCACGACTCACAAGCGCACCCGGAGCTGCAGTTTTCCGGCTGGACGGGGCGAATCGACCGCACCTGACCCGGCGCGTCAGGCCGCCGGAAGCCCCAGAAGCGCGCGGGCCACCGTCCCCGGCGACTCGTCGCGCTCCCGCGCGAGGGCAATGACAGCCCGGCACGCCAGCTCGTTGACCCCGAAAGACAGCGCCTCCGGCGACACCCAGCCCGCTGCCTCCTCGATCCGGTCCTGGTCGTCCTCCGCGCAGGCCGAGACGTACGCGGCGGCGGCCTCGAAAAGATTGTGTGTACGTTTGTCCCGGCCGTTGCTGATGTCCGCGCGAACGGCGTTGAGGAATCTTGCACAGGACTTGCGCACCCTGCCCCACATGCTGACCACCTTCCCCCTGCGTGGTTGCCCTGGTCGATCGTTCATCTTCTGCTGTTCAACGTAGAGTTGGAGTTCCGGCGGCAGAAGGGGGACGCTACGGTGAAGCGCTTCCAGCGGCTCGAACAGATCCGGCGGATGGACCCCTACAAGGACGCTTCCGAGATCTACCGGCTCAGCGCTGCCTACGAGTTCCCGTGGGATTTCACCCGCGCCCTCGAATTGGCCCTGTACCGCACCTACGCCGTACCCAGCATCGGGCGGCTGCTCGCCGAGACGGCGGAGCTCACCCAGCGGACCCAGAAGCGCTACGACGACACCACCCTGCTGCTCGACGCCGTCGTCGAGCACGGCTTCGGCAGCCCGCAGGCCGACACCGCGATCCGCCGGATCAACCAGATGCACCGCAGCTACGACATCGGCAACGACGACATGCGCTACGTGCTGTGCACGTTCGTCGTGATGCCCAAGCGGTGGATCGACGCCTACGGCTGGCGCCGGCTGTCGCGCCACGAGACCGTCGCCGCCGCCGTCCACTACCGCACCCTGGGCCGGCACATGGGCATCCAGGCCGTCCCCGAGTCCTACGAGGAGTTCGAGGCCTGCCTCGACGCCTACGAAGAGGCCCACTTCGACTGGGACGAGGGCGCACGCCGGGTCTCCGACGCCACCCTCGCGCTGATGGCCTCCTGGTACCCGCGCCCGCTCGCCCCCCTCCTGCGCACCTCGACCCTCGCCCTGCTCGACGACCACCTCCTGAGCGCCTTCCGCTACCCGCCCCCGAACGCTGTCACCCGCGCACTCGTACGCCGCGCGGTCCGCGCGCGCGGACGCGTCGTGCGCCTCCTTCCGCCGCGGCACGCACCCCACTACGCGCGGCAGAACTGGGAGGTCAAGGGCTACCGCAACGGCTACGAGCTGAACGAACTGGGGACCCGCCCGGTTCCCGGCGTACGTGGATGTCCCGTGCGCCGGGTGAACGGATCAGCCGTCGAGTGAGCGGATCGTGTCGCGCAGCCACGTGAGTTCGGCCCCGGACGCGGCCCGACCGGCCTGCGCCGGAGCACGGCCGCGTGCGCCGCGGCGTCGTCGAGCTGGGTTCCGTGGCGCGCGCCAGGAGGCGCGCCTTCTCCGGGCGCTTGATCGCCGGGTACAGCGTGCGCGACCAGCAGCCGAGCTGGTGGCGCACAGCGTGGGCGGCGCCGTCGCCATCGTGCTCGCTCGCCGGCGGCCCGACCTGGTCTCCCGGCTGGTCCTCACCGGGGCCAACCTCGGCGCCTTCCCGCCGCCCACCGCGGGCAGCAGCGGCATCGCCGCCCATGAGGAGGACGCGTTCGTCGACAGCGCCCACGCGCGCGTGCTGGAGAGTGTCGGCGCCCTGTGGGCGGCGACCATGCGGCTGGCCGACCCGCGCGCCCTGCACCGCTCGGCCATCAGCCTGCGGCGCGGCTCGGAGCCCGTCATGCGCGGCATCCTCGAACAGCTGCTGATCGAGCGCGTCCACCTGCAGGGCGAGCCGAGCGGTGAACTCGCGGGCAGGGAAGCCCTGGAGGCGGCGGGTGTGCGCGTGGTGACCGTGGCCGGGGCGGGGGGCACAACGTCACGTTCGACAACCCCGACGCCTTCGCGGCAGCGGTCGCGGGCCGCCGCTGAGCCGTCAGCCTTCCCGCAGGGCAACTGCCAGGAAACGGGCGTCCTCGTCGACGTAGGAGATCATCCGCCAGCCCGAACCGGCCAGCAGCGGACGGAGGTTGGGCTCCGCGCGCAGGTCGTCCGGAGTGATCCGGCGTCCCTGGCGTGCCGCCAGTGCCGCCCGGCCGATGGGGTGGAACAGCGCCAGCGTGCCGCCGGGGCGGACCACGCGGGCCAACTCCCGCAGATTCTCGGCCGGCTGGGGCAGATGCGCGATGAGCCCGGCGGCGAACACGGCGTCCAGCGCCTCGGACCGCAGCGGCAGTGCGGCGACGTCGGCGAGCAGCAGCTGCCCGTCGCGACCCCTTCCGGCCCGTACGGCGGCCTGGAGCATCGCCGGGGTCAGATCGGCCCCGACGACCACTCCTGAGGGCCCCACGGCGGCGCGCAGCGGCGTCAGGGCCCGCCCGGTGCCGCAGCCCGCGTCGAGCACCCGGTCGCCCTCGCGGAGCCCGAGTTCGGCGACCGCGGCGGCGTAGGCGGGACCGTCGTCGGGGAACCGGCTGTCCCAGTCGGCGGCCCGGGCACCGAAGAATTCCTGGACATGTGTGTGGTCGTCGCTCATGTTCCGCATGATCCCTCACCGACACGGATGACGCTGCGGCGCACATGTTCGAGCGGGGCGCGATCGTTCAGGTACCTCTCTGCGTCATATTCCAACAGGTTTCGAAATGCGCGCCCTTTGCGCGCCCCTGTCAGGACTAGCGTCCCGGGGCCATGGGACACCTGGACCACGCCACCTTCGGCTGGCTGACCCCCGTGCTGTCGTACGTGATGGCCTGCATCGGCGCCGCGTTGGGACTGCGCTGCACGGTCCGTGCGCTGGGAGCGACCGGACGCTCGCGCCGCAACTGGCTCATCACTGCGGCCTCCGCGATCGGCACCGGCATCTGGACGATGCACTTCGTGGCCATGCTCGGCTTCGGCGTCAGCGGCACCGACATCCGCTACGACGTGCCGCTCACCATCGTGAGCCTGCTCGTCGCCATGATTGTCGTCTGTGTCGGCGTCTTCGCCGTCGGCTACAGCCGTGACCGCACCCGGGCGCTCCTCCTCGGCGGACTCACCACCGGGCTCGGCGTCGCGAGCATGCACTACCTGGGCATGGCGGCGGTGCGGCTGCACGGCCACGTCAGCTACGACCCGGCGCTCGTCGCGCTCTCCGTCCTGATCGCCGTCGTCGCGGCGACGGCGGCCCTGTGGGCGGGGCTCAACATCAAGTCGCCCATTGCCGTCACGATCGCCTCGCTGATCATGGGGGCCGCGGTGAGCAGCATGCACTACACCGCGATGTTCGCGGTGAGCGTCCGCGTCGCACCTTCCGGCCAGGCCCTGCCCGGGGCCACGGCGATGCAGTTCATCTTCCCCCTCGCCGTCGGCCTCGGCTCCTACCTGTTTTTGACCTCGGCCTTCGTTGCGCTGTCGCCGACGACCGGGGAGCGCGAGGCATCTGCCTCGGCCCAGCGGCCGGTCGAGAGCGCCGTCGCCCGCTGACGACGGCCCGGCCCGCCCCCGAACCACTCACTCCCGACCGAGCGAGGAGGCCATGCGTACACCCCGTAGGACCACCAGCCCCGGCGCCGAGCCGCCGCCCCCGCCTGCCGCGCGCGGCCGTCGCGCCCATGCCGGACCGCCCGCCGACGAGGTCCCGGACGAGCCCGAGGGCGCGGTGCCGGGCGACGCACCGGCGCCCGGGGGCCGCTGGCGGATACGGCCGCGCACCGTCCGCGCCAAGATCGTCTGCCTGCTGATGGTCCCGGTCGTCTCGCTGCTGGCCCTGTGGGCGTACGCCACCGTCAGCACCGCCCAGGACGTCTCCCGGCTACGGCAGTTGCAGCGCGTCGACTCCCAGATCCGCACCCCGGTCGCCACGGCGGTCGCCGCACTGCAGGCCGAGCGCTCGGCCGCGGTGCGCTGTGCGACCGCCCCGTCGGCCGGGCGCAGCGGCGACTACAAGAGGCTCGCGGACCGCACCGACCAGGCCGTGGCAAAGCTGCGGCTCGGCGGCGACAACACCGTCGCCGACAGTGAGGAACTGCCCTCCGGAGTGGCCCAGCGGCTCAAGACCTTCGTCGCCGGTACCGAACAGCTGCGTTCCCTGCGCGCCGCCGTGCTCGACCGCCGCGCGGACTGGGACATGACGTACGGGCAGTACACCAAGACCATCAACGGCGCGTTCGCGGTGGGCGGCGCGCTCACCGGCATCCAGGACGCCGACCTCGGCTCCGACGCACGCGTGCTGCTCGAATTCTCCCGCGCGGGCGAGGCCTTGGCCCAGGAGGACTCGGTGCTCTCGGGCGCCCGCCTGGCCGGTGCTCTCAGCGGCGAGCGGCTGCGGCTGTTCACCGGCGCCGTCGACACCCGCCGCACCCTCACCGAGGCCGCCGTCGCCGACCTGAGCGGCCCCGAGCGCACCGCCTGGCGCAATCTCGCCGACGGCAGCGCCTACGCCACCCTGGGCAGCACGGAGGACCGGGTGCTCGCCGCCGCCCCGGGCCGGCGGGCGATCGCCGCGGCACCGGACGCCACCTGGAACACGGCGCACACGCGCGTGCAGGACGGCATGCGGACGATCGAGCAGGGTGCCGGGCGCGGTGTCGCGCACCGCGCCGACCCGTTCACCCGCGGCCTGCTCACCCCGGCCGGCGCCGCGGTGCTCCTCGGCCTGGCCGCGGTGGTCGCGTCGCTGGTCATCTCGGTGCGCATCGGCCGCGGCCTCGTCGTTGAACTGGTCAGCCTGCGCAACAGCGCCCTGGAGATCGCCCGCCGAGGCCTCCCCGAGGCCATGCGGAAGCTGCGCGCCGGCGAGGAGATCGACATCCAGGCCGAGGCCCCGCCGGGACCGCCCGCCGAGGACGAGGCCGGACAGGTCGCCGAGGCCCTGGGCACCGTGCACCGTGCCGCCCTGCGGGCCGCCGTCGAGCGCGCCGAACTCGCCAGCGGCATCTCCGGGGTCTTCGTCAACCTCGCCCGTCGCAGTCAGGTCCTCGTCCACCGCCAACTGAGCCTCCTCGACAGCATGGAACGCCGCTCCGACGACCCGAACGAACTCAGCGACCTCTTCCGGCTCGACCACCTCACCACTCGCATGCGCCGTCACGCCGAGAGCCTGATCATCCTCTCCGGAGCGGCACCCGGCCGGGCCTGGCGCATGCCGGTCTCGCTGACCAACGTGGTGCGCGCGGCCGTGTCCGAAGTCGAGGACTACGCGCGCGTGGAGGTGCGACAGCTGCCCGAGGCCTCCGTCATCGGCTCGGCCGTCGCCGACCTCACGCACCTCCTGGCCGAGATCGTCGAGAACGCGGCCCAGTTCTCGCCGCCCCACACGCGCGTGCGCATCACCGGCGAGCCCGTCGGCAACGGCTATGTCATCGAGGTCGAGGACCGTGGCCTGGGCATGGGCACGGAGACCCTCGCCGAGGCCAACCGCCGCATCGAACAGTCCGAGGCCCTCGACCTCTTCGACAGCGACCGGCTCGGCCTCTTCGTGGTCAGCAGGCTCGCGGCCCGCCACGGCATCAAGGTGCACCTGCGCACCTCCCCCTACGGCGGCACCACCGCGGTCGTCCTGCTGCCCACCGCCCTGCTGCACGGCGGCGCGGCGGAACGTTCCCCCGGCAAGGCCGCCGACACGCAGCGGCCGGCGGAACGCGCATACGCGCGCGTGCCCGGCGCCGCCCCGCACCAGGAGTCCGTCCCGGCAACGGCCGAGCGGCCCGCGCTGGTGGCCCACGCACCGGCCGCGGTGGAGACGTCGTCCGACACCCCACCCCCCGGAGTCACCACCTTGCGTCTGCACCGTCCCGCGGAGGACACCGAAGAGTCCGACGACCTGCCCCGCCGCGTACGTCAGGCAAGTCTCGCCCCCCAACTGCGCGAACAGCGCCCCGAGGAGCCCGCCCGCGCGCCGGCCTCCCCCGGCGACGAGCGGCGCACCCCCGAGATCGTGCGGGATCGCATGGCGGCCTACCGCGACGGCTGGACGCGCGGCGGCGGCAGGCAACCCGGCCGCGGTGTGGGACCGGATCCCGCATCGCGCAGCGACAGCAGCGAAGGAGACCGCGCATGATCCAGGACCCGAGCACGAGGGCCGACCGGCGATCCGGCGAACTCGACTGGCTGCTGGACGACTTGGTGTTGCGCGTGAGGGAAGTACGGCACGCCGTGGTGCTCTCCAACGACGGACTCGCCGTGGGCGCCTCCACCGACCTGCGCCGCGAGGACGCCGAACACCTCGCCGCCGTGGCCTCCGGCTTCCACAGCCTGGCCAAGGGCGCGGGGCGGCACTTCGGCGCCGGCGGTGTGCGCCAGACCATGGTGGAGATGGACGACGGCTTCCTGTTCGTGGCCGCCGCGGGCGACGGCTCCTGCCTCGCCGTACTCACCGCCGTCACCGCCGACATCGGCCTGGTGGCCTACGAGATGGCACGACTGGTCAAGCGTGTCGGCGAGCACCTGTACACGCCGACGCGCGTCGCCGAGCGGCCACCGGCCGCGCGATGAGGCGTGAAGGCGGCGTGCGCACATGAACGCGGACAGCACCGGCGCCCCGCTCGAGCCGGGCAGCCAGTGGTACGACAGCGAGGCCGGACCCCTCGTCCGCCCGTACGCCATGACGGGCGGACGCACCAGGCCCGGCCCCACCGGGGTCCGCTTCGACCTGATCGCGCTGGTCACCCTGGACAAGGGCGCGCCCGGCGTCGACGACGACACCGGGCTCGGGCCGGAACATCGGGCCCTGATCGACCTGTGCCGCACCGAGACCCAGTCGGTCGCGGAACTCGCCGCCGGAGCCGACCTGCCCGTGGGCGTGGTCCGGGTCCTCCTCGGCGACCTGCTGGAACTCGGCTGCGTCACCGTCAGCCGTCCCGTACCGCCCGCGCAGCTTCCTGACGAACGGATTCTGCGCGAGGTGATCGAGGGGCTGCGGGCGTTGTAGATGAACCTTCACCGGCACCGGGTCCCGTACAGCCCCGACTCGTGTACTCATCCGGACATCAAGAGCGAACACCGGCACTCCCGAGAGAAGTGATCGATGGTCTCCGAGCACTCCGATGCGCAGGGCGGCGAGACGGCCGCACTGGCGTTGAAGATTCTGGTCGCTGGCGGATTCGGCGTGGGCAAGACCACCCTGGTGGGCGCGGTCAGCGAGATCAGGCCGCTGCGCACCGAGGAACTGCTCAGCGAGGCCGGCCAGTTGGTGGACGACACCGACGGCGTGGACCAGAAGGTCACCACGACCGTCGCCATGGACTTCGGACGCATCACCATCAGGTCCGGGCTCTCCCTCTACCTTTTCGGCACACCGGGCCAGGACCGCTTCTGGTTCCTGTGGGACGAGCTGTCGCAAGGGGCCCTCGGCGCCGTGGTCCTCGCCGACACCCGGCGCCTGGAGGACTGCTTCCCCGCGGTGGACTACTTCGAGCACCGGCACATCCCGTTCGTAGTGGCCGTCAACTGCTTCACGGGCGCCCGCACTTACGGGGCCCAGGACGTCTCACGCGCCCTCGACCTCGACCGGGGCACGCCGGTGGTGCTGTGCGACGCCCGCGACCGCGACTCGGGGAAGGAGGTGCTGATCCGGCTCGTCGAGTACGCCGGGCGGATGCACACCGCCCGGCTCCTCGACTCGGTCGGCTGACGGATGCCGCGGACGGGCGCCTCGCTCAGCTCGCGACGGCCTTCTCCGCCAGAACCTTGTCGATCGTGACACGGACGAGGAGTTCCCCCGGCACGCCGTTGCGGGCCCCGAACTCCTCGGCACGCTCCTCACCCATGTAGCGCGCCCCGATACGGGCGGCCCACTGTCTGAGCTCGTCGAGGTCTTCCGAAATCCGGGCACGGCCCTGCAGAACCACGTAGTCGAAGGGCGGCCGGTCGTCGTCCACGCACAGGGCGACCCGGCCGTCACGCACGACATTCCGCCCCTTCACGCTCGTGCTCGCGGTGTTGAACACCACGTCGTCCCCGTCGAGAACGAACCAGATCGGGGTCACGTGCGGACTTCCGTCGGCCCGGACGGTCGCCAGCTTTCCGGTGCGGGTGCCGTGCGAGACGAAGTCCCGCCATTCCTTGTCGGTCATCTTCTGCGCCATGCCCCTATCCTCCTTGCCCGCGCAGCGGTCGTGGTGAAGGCTGGCGTGGAGATCCTCCGGCCAGGGGGAGTCGTCACACGGGGAGACCGGATCATGGCGCAGAACCAGGGACTTGGCTGGCTGTTGGACGACCTGACCGAGCGCGTCGAACATGTGCGGCACGCACTGGTCCTGTCCAACGACGGCCTGGTGACGGGAGCGAGTACGGGGCTGCGGCGCGAGGACGCCGAGCATCTCGCCGCCGTGTCGTCCGGACTGCACAGCCTGGCCAAGGGCTCGGGACGCCACTTCGGCGCGGGCAGAGTGCGCCAGACGATGGTCGAGTTCGACGACGCGGTGCTGTTCGTGACCGCCGCCGGCACCAGCAGTTGTCTGTGCGTGCTCAGCGGTGCGGAGGCCGACATCGGCCAGATCGCCTACGAGATGACCCTGCTCGTCAACCGCGTGGGCGAACACCTCGACGTGGAGGCCCGGCAGCCCGAGCGAACCCGGACCACAGAGATCTGACCTGCACGTTTACCCTCTCCCGTGGAGTTATCCACAGGCTCGCCACGAGATCCGCCGAAGCGGCTACGGTTTTTTCCGAGGCCGCGCGAACGGCGCGAGCCACGTACTCCACGGGGGAGACCGGCCATGTCAGGCAACACCGTCACGCAACCGCACACCACCTCCTGCACGCCGAGCCGGGCGGCACGCGAACTGGGGCTCAGGCGAGGGGAGTTCGACCTCGCCGTGGACCTCGGATACATCCGCACCGTGCCCGACGAAGGGGGCGGGGGCCGACGGGTCACCCGTACCGAGATCGACCGGCTGCGCGCCGAGGACGGCTTTCCGGAGGCCCTGAAGAAACGCGTCGCGACCGTGGGCACGACGGAAGGCGCGAAGCTTCTGCAGGTGACACTCGGCAGGTTCATGCGGCTGGCCCGGCTGGGCGTGGTCAAGCCCGTCACCTTCTACCTCAACCGGTACCGGGCCGTTGTCTGGCTCTATCTGGCCGAAGAGCTACGGCAGTTCGCGGCCGACGAGAACAACGCGCCGCTGCTGAACGGCCGTACGCCCTCCGGTCCGCGAGAGCAGTTGGCGGCCGGGCTGGATCTTCGGCCCCGCAACTGGCGCTCGCGGCACCTCGGATTCCTGCTGCGCCGGGCCGACAGGCATCCGTGGGCGTGCGCGGCGGCCGTGGCCTCCCAGCTCGATGCCGTTCAGGTCGCGGAAATCGTGCAGGATCCCTACGAGCGCGTCCACTTGAACCGGTTCCGGCCCAGGCCGCAGGCGCACGGCGCACCGGGCTCGCCCGCCGCGCACCTGGCCGAGAGCCTCGCCATGGCGCAGGACCCGGACGAGATCGACTGGCTGCGGGCCGATCTCGCCCAGGCAGTGAGCCATGCGCGCGCAGTCCAGCCCGCGCCGCGCCCGACTCCCCGGCCGAGGCCGTCGCAAGCAGGTGAACGGGCCCGACCCGCACCGCCGACGGCCGTGGAACAGAGCCCGCCGGTGCCGTCGACGGCCGAGGAACACAGCCCGCCCGTGGGTGAGGAACCGGGACGCTCACGCGGCCTGTTGGGCTGGCTGCGCCGCAGAACTCCGTGAGCTACAGCGCCCGGAACAGACCTTCCTGGACCACGGACACCAGCAGCCGGCCCTCGACGTCGTAGATCCGCCCGCGGGCCAGTCCCCGGCCGCCCGTCGCGATCGGCGACTCCTGGTCGTAGAGGAACCACTCGTCCGCGCGGAAAGGCCGGTGGAACCACATGGCGTGGTCCAGCGACGCGATGTCGAAGCTCCGCGGGCCCCACAGGGGTTGGACCGGGATGCGGACGGCGTCCAGGAGGGTCATGTCGCTGGCGTAGGTCAGCGCGCAGGTGTGCACGACCGGGTCGTCGCCCAGCGGCCCGACCGCACGCATCCACACGGCGCTGCGCGGCTCGGCGTCCTTCACGTCCTCCGCGGTCCAGCGCAGCCGGTCGACGTAGCGGATGTCGAAGGGCTGACGGCGCGCCATCCGCTCCAGCTGCTCGGGCAGCTCGCCGTGGTGCTCCCGGATCTCCTCGGTGACGGTCGGCAGTGACTCCGGGTCCGGGACCTTGCGGGCCGGCGGCAGCTGGTGCTCGAAGGGTCCTTCCTCAGGCTTGTGAAAGGAGGCGGTGAGATTGAAGATCGTGCGGCCCTGCTGCACGGCGGTGACCCGGCGGGTGGTGAACGACCTGCCGTCCCGCACCCGTTCGACCTGGTACACGATCGGCACGCCCGGCCGGCCCGGGCGCAGGAAGTACGCGTGCAGCGAGTGCACCGGACGCTCGCCGTCCGTGGTGCGGGCGGCGGCGACCAGCGCCTGGCCCGCCACCTGGCCGCCGAAGACCCGCTGCAGGGACTCCTGCGGGCTGCGGCCACGGAAGATGTTGACCTCGATCTGCTCCAGGTCGAGCAGGTCGACCAGTCTCTCGGCCGGGTTCGTCATGCGTGGGATTCTCCTTGGCTCACGACTTGGCTCACAGCTGGCCGACGTCGGTGACGCGGACGACCGCACGGCCCTCGGCGTCGGAGGCCGCAAGGTCGACCTCCGCGCTGATGCCCCAGTCATGATCGCCGTTCGGGTCGGCGAAGGTCTGGCGAACGCGCCACAGGCCGTGCTCCGGCTCCTCCTCGATGAGCAGCAGCTTGGGGCCGCGGGCGTCGGGACCGGTGCCCAGGTCGTCGTACTCGTCCCAGTACTTGTCCATCGCCTCGCCCCAGGCGTCGGCGTCCCAGCCGGAGTCGGCGTCCAACTCGCCCAGCTCCTCGACCTGGTCGAGGGCGGCGAGCTCGACGCGGCGGAACATGGCGTTGCGGACCAGGACCCGGAAGGCGCGGGCATTGGAGGTGACCGGCTTGACCTCGTCGGCCTTCTCCTGGGCCTCCTCGGCGGTCATCTCCTCTGGGTTGGCGAGCTGCTCCCACTCGTCCAGCAGGCTGGAGTCGACCTGGCGGACCATCTCGCCGAGCCACTCGATGAGGTCCTGCAGGTCCTCGGACTTGAGGTCGTCCGGGATGTTGTGGTCAAGGGCCTTGTAGGCGCTGGCGAGGTAGCGCAGCACGATGCCTTCGGTGCGGGCCAGTTCGTAGAAGGACACCAACTCGGTGAAGGACATGGCTCGTTCGTACATGTCGCGGATGACGGACTTCGGCGACAGCGGATGGTCGCCCACCCACGGGTGGCTCTTGCGGTAGGTGTTGTACGCGTGGAAGAGCAGCTCCTCCAGGGGCTTGGGGTAGCTGATGTCCTGGAGGCGCTCCATGCGCTCCTCGTACTCGACGCCGTCCGCCTTCATCGCGGCCACGGCCTCGCCCTTGGCCTTGTTCTGCTGGGCGACGAGGATCTGCCGCGGGTCGTCCAGCGTCGACTCCACGACGGACACCATGTCCAGGGCGTAGGACGGCGAGTCCGGGTCGAGGAGTTCGAACGCGGCGAGTGCGAACGTGGACAGCGGCTGGTTGAGGGCGAAGTCCTGCTGCAGGTCCACGGTGAGGCGGACGATGCGGCCGGTGGCGTCCGGTTCGTCGAGCTTCTCGACGATGCCGCCGTCCAGCAGGGAACGGTAGATGGCGATCGCCCGCCGGATGTGCCGCAGCTGCTGCTTGCGCGGCTCGTGGTTGTCCTCCAGCAGATGCCGCATCGCCTCGAAGGCGTTGCCCGGGCGGGCGATCACCGACAGCAGCATCGTGTGCGTCACCCGGAAGCGGGAGGTCAGCGGCTCCGGATCGGAGGCGATGAGCTTCTCGAAGGTGTTCTCCGTCCACCCGACGAAGCCCTCCGGCGCCTTCTTGCGGACGACCTTGCGGCGCTTCTTCGGGTCGTCGCCCGCCTTGGCGAGCGCCTTCTCGTTCTCCACGACATGCTCGGGGGCCTGGGCGACGACGAAGCCCGCCGTGTCGAAGCCGGCCCGCCCGGCACGGCCGGCGATCTGGTGGAACTCACGGGCGCGCAGTGTGCGCACGCGATTGCCGTCGTACTTGGTCAGGGCCGTGAACAGCACCGTGCGGATGGGCACGTTGACGCCCACGCCGAGCGTGTCCGTACCGCAGATCACCTTCAGCAGGCCGGCCTGCGCGAGCTTCTCCACCAGGCGCCGGTACTTGGGCAGCATGCCGGCGTGGTGGACGCCGATGCCGTGCCGCACGTACCGGGAGAGGTTGCGGCCGAACTTGGTGGTGAAGCGGAAGTTGCCGATCAGCTCGGCGATCTGGTCCTTCTCCTCGCGGGTGCACATGTTGATGCTCATCAGCGCCTGCGCCCGCTCCACGGCCTGCGCCTGCGTGAAGTGCACGATGTAGACCGGAGCCTGCCGGGTCTCCAGCAACTCGGTCAGCGTCTCCGTGAGCGGGGTGAGCCGGTATTCGTAGGAGAGCGGGACCGGGCGGGTCGCGGAGCGGACCACCGACGTGGGGCGGCCGGTGCGCCGGGTGAGGTCCTTCTCGAACATCGAGACGTCGCCGAGCGTGGCGGACATCAGGACGAACTGCGCCTGGGGCAGCTCCAGGATCGGGATCTGCCAGGCCCAGCCTCGGTCCCCCTCCGCGTAGAAGTGGAACTCGTCCATGACGACCTGGCTGACGTCCGCGCCCTTGCCGTCGCGCAGCGCGATCGAGGCGAGCACCTCGGCGGTGCAGCAGATGACGGGCGCGTCCGAGTTGACGGAGGCGTCGCCGGTGAGCATGCCGACGTTCTCGGTGCCGAAGATCTTGCACAGTTCGAAGAACTTCTCCGAGACCAGCGCCTTGATCGGAGCGGTGTAGAAGGTGACCTCGTCCCGGGCCAGGGCGGCGAAGTGGGCACCTGCCGCGATCATGCTCTTGCCGGAGCCGGTGGGTGTCGAAACGATCACGTTCGCACCGGAGACCACCTCGATCAGCGCCTCCTCCTGGTGGGGATAGAGCGTGAGACCCCGCTCCTGGGCCCACGACTCGAAGGCTTCGTAGAGGGCGTCGGGGTCGGCGGTCGGCGGCAGCTGATCGATGAGGGTCACGCACCCATCTTGCCTGGCGTCCTCCCCCATAGGGGAATCGGTTGTCAGCAGGAAGATCACGACCAGTACGCTGTGTCGCCGACGGAGTGTCAGGGCACCCGGTCAACTGGACAGCGGCACAAGAGGAATGGGGCGGGCAACGGCCATGATGGGACCAGCACACTCACTGTCGGGAGCCGCCGCCTGGCTCGGCGTCGGTGCGGCGGCCGCGGCGGCCGGGCACCCGATGCCCTGGCCGGTCATCCTGGTCGGCGCTCTGATCTGCGCCGGAGCCGCGCTCGCCCCGGACCTGGACCACAAGGCGGCCACCATCTCCAGGGCCTTCGGCCCCCTCTCGCGCGGGCTGTGCGAGATCGTCGACAAGCTCTCCTACGCCGTCTACAAGGCGACCAGGAAGCAGGGCGACCCGCGTCGCTCCGGCGGCCACCGCACGCTCACCCACACCTGGCTGTGGGCGGTGCTGATCGGTGCGGGTACGTCGGTCGCCGCCATCACCGGTGGCCGCTGGGCGGTGCTCGCCATCCTCTTCGTCCACGTGGTGCTGGCCATCGAGGGCCTGCTGTGGCGGGCGACCCGGGGTTCCAGCGCCGATGTCCTGGTGTGGCTGCTGGCCGCGACCAGCTCGTGGATCCTCGCCGGTGTCCTGGACAAGCCGGGCAACGGCTCGGACTGGCTGTTCACCCAGCCCGGCCAGGCGTACCTGTGGCTGGGACTGCCGATCGTGCTGGGCGCGATAGTGCACGACATCGGGGACGCGCTGACGGTCTCCGGCTGCCCGATCCTGTGGCCGATCCCGGTGGGCCGCAAGCGCTGGTACCCGATCGGCCCGCCGAAGGCCATGCGGTTCCGGGCCGGCAGCTGGGTCGAGCTCAAGGTGCTGATGCCGGCGTTCATGCTGCTCGGCGGGGTGGGCTGCGCGGCGGCACTGAACTTCATCTGAGGAACCGGGCCTGCAAGCACGCAACCGTGGCCCCATCCCTCGGAACCCCTCGCAGCTCTTGGAGTCAGTCCCTCCACTGCTGCGCGGGGGAGACACCCGGCAGCGGCCTGCCGATCACGGCGAGCGGGATGAAGAAGCAGACCTGGCCGATTGCGATCGTCAGGGTGGCGAGCGCCTTCTCGTCATAGTGCTTGGCCGCCTCGGCGTACAGGTCGTTCGAGACGCGCTCACCGTGCGGGTTCGGGGTGAGGACGGCCTCGACCAGTGCCAGCGCGACCCGCTCGGCATCGGTGAAATAGGGGGCGTCCTGCCAGGTCGCCACACCCGTGATCCGCTCCTCGGACTCGCCGGCCTTGCGCAGGTTGCCGCTGTGCATCACGGTCAGGTAGGTGTTGCCGACCAGCTGGCCGGCGCGCAGCTGCACCAGGCTGATGGTGGTCTGCGGAACCGAGCCGTTGCCGGTGGCCTTGAACAGGGCTCCGGTGACCGGACCGAACTCGGGGACGAGCTTGACGGGGTTGGACAGACGTGGCTGCGTGGTCATGACGTTTCCTTCCGGAATCTTCGGGATGCTTACGTCGGACTGACGGATCCCGAAGGGCGGATGTGACCGCCGGGCGTCATGGATTTCCGCGCGGACTTCAGGTGTCCTTCCCGCCCCCGTAGCGCCGCTCGAACTGGGCGATGCGGCCCTCCGTGTCCACCGTGCGTGCCTTGCCGGTGTAGAACGGGTGGCTCTCGGAGGAGATCTCCACGTCCACGACCGGATAGGTCTGGCCGTCGTCCCACTCGATGGTCTGGTCGCTCGTCGCGGTGGACCGGGTCAGGAAGGCGTAGCCTGCGGCGCGGTCGCGGAAGACGACCTGGTGGTAGTCGGGGTGCTTGTCCTGCTGCATGCGTGCTCCTTGGCTGGTCGGTGGCTGTTCAGCCGGACAGGGCGTCCTCGTCGACGATGTGCATGGCCGCCTCCTCGGCGGAGGCCGCCGCGCCGTCGATGCCCACGTCCCTGGCGACCAGCGCGCTCTCCTCGTCCTCGTGCGCGCCCTCGTCCGGTGCCACGAGACGGCCGGAGCGGAGGGCGCCGACCTCGTTGTCCAGGAGTTCGCCGTCGGTGCCGTCGCAGTCGCCGAGGCCGTCGCCGTCGGGCACCACCGGGTCCGGCACTTCCTCGGCGAGCCGCTGGTCCAGGGTCTCCCCGTGCTGCCGCTCCGCCGCCGTCACATCGGCGCGCTCCACCGCCCATGGTCTGTCCGGAGGGGACCAGCCGCGGTCGAGGGGGTCGTCGACACCGTCGTCGACCAGGGTGTCCTCCGCGTCGAGCAGTCCGGAGTCCTCCTGGATCTCGGATCCGTCGGGCTGGTAGACGTCGTCTCCCCATCCGTCGGCGCTGTTCACGGGTACCTCCAGGTGGTGGGGACGGGCCCGTTTCTCACCGCGTGGGGCGTCGGGCCGCCGTGACGCGGAGCACAGGCTGCGCCCGGGAGGAACCGTCGGTCCCAGGGCGCTCCCCGAGCCGGTGCCGATATCCAGCCTTCCACCCCTTTTCGGGACTGCGCAACGGCACGGCACCAGGAGGTACACCGGGCCGGGGGAACGGCCTGTGGGCCGGGTCCGTGTGCCGCGGTGCGGAGCCGAGGTCAGCTGCGCAGAACGGCCGACGACCAGACGTGGCCGTCGTCCGTGACCAGATCGACTCGGTCGACGGCGCCGGCCGACCCGTAGGCGATCCAGGTGGCTCGGCCGGACGGCGGCATCCACCATTGGCCGGCGTCGCGGGTGGAGCCGTCCTTGAGGAGGAGCCGGCAGGTGTAGTGGGTGCCGGGCCGGCCGGCTGTGATCTGCATGACCATGACCTGCTCGGCGCCGGCGCGGCTCGGTTCCACGCTGCCGACCTTCGCCCCCGAGCCCGTGACCAGCAGGGCTCCGTGGTCGCTCGCGGTCACCTGGACCGGGGCCGACTCATGGTGCAGGAGTGCGGTACCGACCGTGCCCAGGCCCAGTCCGGCCGCGGCTGCCGCGGCGACCAGCAGCGGGGTCCGGTGGCGTCGGCGGGCGGGGGAGGGACGGCGCAGTTCCAGGCGGTCGAGGACCCGGGCGTCGAAGCCGGGCGGGGCCGCGACCGCAGGCGCCGCCGGCAGTACCGCGTCGACGGCCGCCGACAGGTCGTCGTACGCCGTGCGGCAGGTGGCGCAGGCGGTGAGGTGGCGCAGCAGCTGCGCCGGTTCGGCGGGGAGGGTGCCGAGGGCCAGGGCGGCCAGTTCGTCCTCGTCAGGGTGGCGTTCCATTGCGGCTTCCCTCCTTCAGTGCGTCGCGCAGCCTGCGCAGGCCGGTGCGGATACGCGTCTTGGCGGTACCGAGCGGAATGTTCTCGTGCCGGCCCACCTCGGCGGCGGTGCAGCCGCCGAGCACGGCGAGCGCGACCGCCCGGGCCTGCTCGAGTGGCAGGGCCCGCAGCCGGGCCAGGGCGCGCTCGCTCTCCAGGGCGATCAGGGCCAGCCGCTCCGTGCCGGCGGAGTCGTTCTCGGCCCGCAGGGTCGCATCCAGGAGCCGCTCCAGGGTCTCGGCCAGGACAGGAGTGGAGCGCCGCGCACGTACGGCGTCGATGGCGGCATTGCGGGTGATGGTCAGCAGCCAGGTGAGCGCCGAGGCCCGCCGGGGGTCGTAGTTGCCCGCGGCCCGCCAGGCCCGTACGAACACCTCCTGGCTCACGTCCTCGGCGAGGACCGGATCGCGGGTCACCGACAGCGCCAGCCCGTACACCGCGTCCTGGAAGCGGCGGACGAAGGCGACCGCCGCCTGCTCGTCGCCCAGCGCGAAGCCGGCGACGAGCGAGGCGTCGTCGACCCGGTCGGCACGCGAGAACAACTCCACGTTCATGTGTACGTACGGAAGCACCGAAAGGATTGAAGGCAATTAGCCCCAAAACGGAATTCACCCCAATCCACCCGTATCGCTCGCCCGTACAACCTCCGTCAGAAGGGACGGAGAGACCATGAGGCGAAGCAGGATCACCGTGGCAGGGCTCGCACTCGCGGCACTGGCGCTCGCCGGCTGCGGCGGCGGGAGCGGGGGCGGCAGCGCCCACAGCGGCAGCCCGGCGGCGGCAACCATGGACACCTCGGCCATCAAGGCGAGCCACTCGCCGGTGGGCGACATCCTCGTCGACGGCAGCGGGCGCACGCTGTACTTGTTCGCCGAGGACGGCAAGAACACCAACTCGATGAACTGCGACGCCGCGTGCGTCAGGCTGTGGCCGCACATGGAGGGCAAGCCGCGCGCGGGCGCGGGCATCGACGCGGCCCTCCTCGGCCGCACGAAGGGACAGGGAACGGCCCAGGTCACCTACGCCGGACACCCGCTGTACTACTACGCCAAGGACCGGGCGGCCGGCGATCTGAAGGGGCAGGGCATCGACAAGATCTGGTACGTCCTGAACACCAAGGGCGCGCCGATCAAGAAGGCCGTCCCGTCGTCGAACAGCAGCGGCAGCGGTGGTAGCGGTGGTTACGGGTACTGACCCGGTCGGGGACCGCCGTACGGCAGCCCCCCACCGGGCCGGGAACACTCACCCGTGCCAGGACCGCCACAGCGCCGCATACGCCCCGTCCGCCGCGACCAGCTCGTCATGGCTGCCGAGCTCGCTGATGCGGCCGTTCTCGACGACGGCGATCACATCCGCGTCGTGGGCGGTGTGCAGCCGGTGGGCGATGGCGACCACCGTGCGGCCGTCGAGGACGCGGGCGAGGGAGCGCTCCAGATGGCGGGCCGCACGCGGGTCCAGCAGCGAGGTCGCCTCGTCCAGGACCAGCGTGTGCGGGTTCGCCAGCACCAGGCGGGCCAGCGCGATCTGCTGGGCCTGCGCCGGGGTGAGGGCCAGTCCGCCCGAGCCGACCTCCGTGTCCAGGCCGTCGTCGAGCGCCCGCGCCCAGCCGTCGGCGTCCACCGCGCCCAGCGCCGCCCACAGCTCGGCGTCCACGGCGTCGGTCCGGGCCAGCAGGAGGTTGTCGCGCAGGGAGCCCACGAAGACGTGGTGCTCCTGGTTGACGAGGGCCACATGGGAGCGGACGCGCTCGGCGGGCATCCGGGACAGCTCGGCGCCACCGAGGGTGACGCGGCCGTCCCGGGGTGCGTAGATTCCGGCGAGCAGCCTGCCCAGCGTGGACTTGCCCGCCCCCGAGGGGCCGACCAGCGCCAGCCGGGTGCCGGGCGCAACCTCAAGGGACACCTTGCGCAGCACGTCCACGCCCTCGCGGTAGCCGAAGTGCACCCGGTCCGCGTGGACGTCACGTCCATCGGGGGCCAGGGACTCCTCACCGGCCTCCGGCTCGATGTCCCGCACGCCGACCAGCCGGGCCAGCGACACCTGGGCGACCTGCAGCTCGTCGTACCAGCGCAGGATCAGGTTCACCGGGTCGACGAGCATCTGCGCGATGAGTGCACCCGTCGTCAGCTGGCCCACCCCGATCCAGCCCTGCAGGACGAACACGCCGCCGATCATCAGCACCGACGCGAGCACGGTCACATGGGTGAGGTTGATGACCGGGAAGAGCACCGACCGCAGCCAGAGCGTGTAGTTCTCCCAAGCGGTCCATTCCTTGACCCGGCGCTCGGACAGTTCGATACGGCGCTCGCCGAGGCGGTGGGCCTCCACGGTGCGCCCGGCGTCGACCGTCTCGGCGAGGGCGGCGGCCACGGCGGCGTACCCGGCGGCCTCGGAGCGGTAGCCGGACGGCGCCCGCTTGAAGTACCAGCGGCAGCCGGCCACCAGCAGCGGCGCGGCGACCAGGACGGCGGGCGCCAGCGGCGGCACCGTGACGACGAGACCGCCGAGCAGCAGCACCGCCCACACCACGCCGATCGCCAGCTGCGGCACCGCCTCACGCATGGCGTTGGCGAGCCGGTCGATGTCGGTGGTGATCCGGGACAGCAGGTCGCCCGTGCCCGCCCGCTCCAGGACGCCAGGCGGCAGCCCGACCGACCGTACGAGGAAGTCCTCGCGCAGGTCGGCCAGCATCCGCTCACCGAGCATCGCCCCGCGCAGCCGCACCTGCCGTACGAACACGGCCTGGACGAGCAGCGCGAGCACGAACAGCGAGACGGTGAGCGGCAGATGAAGCTCCCGTGCGTCCTCCGACACCCGCTCGACCAGGTCGCCCAGCAGCCATGGGCCCGCCATCGAGGCGAGCACGGCCACCGTGTTGACGGCGATCAGGACCAGGAAGGCACGGCGGTGCCGACGGAACAGCTCGGCCACATAGGCGCGTACGGTCGCGGGGGCGCCGACGGGCAGGGTGTGCGCCGTCGTCGGGGCCGCCGGGTCGTACGCCGGTGGCGCCACGCCGATCATGCTGTCTCCTCGATCTCTTCCAGTTCGGTCAGTTCGCCGAGGGCGCCGCTCAGGGCGGCCTCCTCCTCGGTCTCCCGCGTCACCACGGCCCGGTAGCGCGGCTCGGCGTGCACCAGTTCGCGGTGCACGCCGACCGCGGCGACCTCGCCCTCGTGCACCAGCACGACCCGGTCCGCGTGGTCCAGGAGCAGCGGTGAGGAGGTGAACACCACCGTCGTGCGCCCCTCGCGAAGGGCGCGCACCCCCTCCGCGATCCGCGCCTCGGTGTGCGAGTCGACGGCCGAGGTCGGCTCGTCCAGGACGAGCACCTCCGGGTCGGTGATCAGCGACCGGGCCAGCGCGAGCCGCTGGCGCTGCCCGCCGGACAGCGACCGCCCGCGTTCGGTGATCCGGGTGTCCATCGGGTCCTCGGCGTCCAACGACCCCTGCGCGAGCGCCTCCAGGACGTCCCCGCACTGCGCGGCCGCCAGCGCGTCGCGCGCGGCGACGTCGCCGGAAGCGGGCACGTCGAGCAGCTCGCGCAGCGAACCGGACAGCAGCACCGGGTCCTTGTCCTGGACGAGCACGGCCTCGCGGGCCGCCGCCAGCGGCAGCTCGTCGAGGGGTACGCCGCCCAGCAGGACGGAGGCGCCCTGCTCGGCGGGGTGTCCGCCCAGCCGTTCGGCGAGCAGACCCGCCGCGTCCGGATCGCCGCACACCACGGCGGTCAGCCGGCCCGCGGGCGCGAGCAGACCGGTCGCCGGGTCGTACAGGTCCCCGGAGGGGAGGTCGGCAGTGCGCGAACCCCCGGTGTCCGTGGCCCGTTCCAGCGACAGCACACGCGCCGCCCGCTTGGCGGAGGGCCGGGAGAAGGAGTACGCCATGGCGATCTCCTCGAAGTGGCGCAGGGGGTAGGTGAGGACCATCACCGAGCTGTAGACGGTGATCAGTTCGCCGACGGTGATGCGGCCCTGGCGGGCCAGGTGGACGCCGTACCAGACGACCACGACCATCAGCAGACCCGGCAGCAGCACCTGGATCGCGGAGATCAGGGACCACATGCGGGCGCTGCGCACGGCCGCGCGGCGGACCTCCTGGGAGGCGCGCCGGTAGCGGTCGAGGAACAGCTCCTCGCCGCCGATGCCGCGCAGCACGCGCAGTCCGGCGACCGTGTCCGAGGCCAGTTCGGTGGCCCGCCCCGCCTTCTCGCGCTGGAAGTCGGCCCGTCGGGTCGCCCGTGGCAGCAGCGGCAGCACCGCGATCGCCAGCAGGGGCAGACCCGCGGCGACGACCACGCCGAGCGCCGGCTGGTAGACGAGCAGGGCGACGCAGACCAGCACGACGGTGAGGGCCGCCGCCGTGAACCGGGAGACGCCCTCCACGAACCAGCCGATCTTCTCGACGTCGCCAGTGGAGACGGCCACGACCTCACCGGCCGCGACGCGCCGCGTCAGCGCCGAGCCCAGCACCGCGGCCTTGCGGGCGAGCAGCTGCTGGACGCGGGCGGCCGCCGTGATCCAGTTGGTGACCGCGGCGCGGTGCAGGAACGTGTCGCCGAGCGCGGTGCCGATGCCGGCCAGCGCCAACAGTGCGCCCGCGAGGGCGAGTCGGGTGCCCGAGCGGTCGACGACGGCCTGGATGGCCGTGCCGACGCAGAACGGCAGCGCGGAGACCGACACGAAGTGCAGCAGGCCCCAGGCCAGCGACTTGAACTGACCGCCCAGTTGGTTTCGGCCCAGCCACCACAGGAATCGGGGACCCGAGCGCGCGTCCGGCACACCCGGATCGGGATACGGAAGGTCTTGAATCTGCATGACGACTGACGTCCCAGTGGCTCGTGTCAGGGGGGTGGGGGGGGGAGCCGCGCACGGCGGCAGCAAACCGTGACAGGTTCGCGTCGCAGCGTGGTCGGAGGCAAACGGTTTTCCGCGGCGGCGTACAGAATGGCGCGATGCGAAAGATCGGTGTCCATCGGACGGTGGTCGCCATGGCGGCCCTGGGGACCCTTGTGGCGACGTCGGCCGCTTGTGGCGGTGTGCGGCACAGCGATGCCGGAGGGGCAGGAGCGGCGGGCAGGACGGCCGCTCGGGACGCGCGCACCCGGATCCCCGGGATCGGCGACCGCCTGCAGCACCGCATCCCGGCCGACTCCCGCCAGGTCGTGGCTGTCTACGGCGACGGCAGGGACTCGCCCGACTCCACGGTCGTGCTGTACACGAAGCACGGCCCGACCTGGGACCGGACCCGCAGCTGGCCGGCGCACAACGGCAAGCAGGGCTGGACCGCCGACCACCACGAGGGCGACCGGCGCAGCCCCGTCGGTGTCTTCACCCTCACCGACGCGGGCGGCGTCCTGCCCGACCCCGGCGCCCGGCTCCCGTACACCCGCGATGCGTCTTTCGCGGCCCCGCGCTGGTGGGCCGCATCGCACTGGCACGACTTCGACTACGTCATCGCCATCGACTACAACCGCGTCAAGGGCACCGCGCCCAACGACCCGACCCGCCCCGAGGGCGACGCGAAGGGCGGCAGCATCTGGCTGCACATGGACCACGGCAGCGGTACGTCGGCCTGCGTCAGCCTGTCCAGGGCGGCGATGGAGTACCTGCTGCGCACGCTCGACCCGGACCGGCATCCCGTGGTGGTGATGGGAGACAGGGCGGACCTGGAGGCCTAGCCCTTCTTGCGGAGGCCTCATTGCCACGAGGCGCCAACTCCCCGTAGAACACCGGCCATGAAGAGACGGATCGTCCTGTCCATGCTCGCCGGAGCGACCCTCCTGGCGAGCACCCTCCTCGGGGCGGGGCCGGCTCGGGCCGCCGACGTGCCCGCCGAGTTCGGCACCGCCTGGCACGACCCGGTGACCGCGGCCCCGCCCGTCGACAGACCGGCCGGCAAGTCCTGCCAAGTCACCCTCGCCGAGGCCCAGTTCCGGGACTTCACCCCGTACCGGGGCACCTACACCCCGCCGCAGGGTTGCGGCGACCGCTGGAGCAAGGTGGTGCTGCGCCTCGACGGCAAGGTCAAGGGGCGGCAGTTCGACCGGCTCGGCTATCTGCACGTCGGCGGGGCCGAGATCCTCCGCACGTCCACCCCCGAGCCCTCGCCCGACGGCATCGAGTGGTCCGTCGAGAAGGACGTCACGCGCTACAGCGACACGTTCCGCAGCAGCCAGGACGTCGAGATGCTCATCGGGAACGTCGTCGACGACACCTATACCGGCGTGATCGACGTCAAGGTCACGCTGACCTTCTACCCGGGCAGAGCCGCCGCCGCGCCCGCGGACAAGGTCCTCACCCTCGGCGACGGCAACACCCTCACCACTCCGCGCAACAGCGAACGCATCCTCGCCGAGGTGTACGCCACCGGATCGGGCGGCGGCTGTGAGGAGTTCTGGTACCTGGCGGTGCCCGGCAAGGCGCCGTACTCCTGCCAGGCCGACGGCGGACCCTACCGCGAGGTGCAGATCAAGGTCGACGGCCAACTGGCCGGAATCGCCGCGCCGTTCCCGCACGTGTGGACCGGGGGCTGGTCCGACCCCTTCCTCTGGTACGTCATTCCGGCACCGCGCGCCTTCGACGTCAAGCCGATCGAATACGACCTGACCCCGTTCGCCGGCCTGCTCAACGACGGCCGCCCGCACAAGGTCGAGGTCTCGGTGGTCGGCGTGCCCGAGGGACAGAGCGGCTGGAGCGCACCGGTCAATGTGCTCGTGTGGCAGGACGCCAAGAGCACCCACGTGACCGGGAAGCTCACCGTGCACAAGGAAGGCGACCTGGCCAACTCCTCGACATACACGGCCGGTTCACCGGAGCGGGTGGACACCGAAGCCGGGCATCGGCTGACCGTCTCCGGCTACGTCGACACCTCGCACGGGCGCGTGACCACCACGGTCAGCCGCACGCTCGCCAACGCCTCCGCACACCGGTGGACCGACGGCGAGAACATGGACGGCCTCGACGCGAAGTGGAGCGACGACGAGGCGGTCACCGTTGACGGGCGCGGACCGGCCCGTACGACGCTCACCCACCGGACGTACACGATGAGCGGCACCACCACGATCGGCGACGACGCCCGCCTGCGCACCGTGCTGACCCTCGGTGACCGTGCCGCCGTCGTCGAGTCGCGCGGTGGTCTGCGCACGGGCTGGTCGCGGCTGGACGACACGGTCACCGGCGACGCCACGTACACGACGGGCGTCCCGCGCGACCAGCGGCACGCGGTCGGCACGACGAGCGAGCGATACCGGCTGTACGGCTCGACGGGCTGCTACGACCGTTCCCTGACCACCGTGCAGGGGGTGCTCACGGAGGAACGCGACAGCTGTTGAGGTCAGTTGTGTGCGATGCGCCACACGGGGCGTGATTTACATGTCCGCAACACGGAGGTTGCTACAGCGATCAACAACACCCCGAGAGTGATCGTCACGGAAGCCGCTTTCCGTATCGCAGAAGTCCTCCCCGGCTTCTGTGTGTTGACGTCCCCTCTAGGAGTGCCCGTGCCGCCGTCCGTCCCGTCCGCCCCGCGACGCGTCGCACGCATACTGCGTACCTCTCTCTTCGCGCAGGTCCTCTGCGCGCTCGTGCTCGGAATCGTCGTCGGGAAGCTGTGGCCCGGCTTTGCCGCGGATCTGCAGCCTCTCGGCGACGGTTTCACCCGGCTCATCAAGACGATCATCTCGCCGCTGGTGTTCTGCGTGGTCGTCGTCGGCATCGCCAAGGCCGGTGACCTCAAGGCCTTCGGCCGGATCGGGCTCAAGGCCCTGATCTGGTTCGAGGTCGCCAGCACCGCGGCGCTGATCATCGGCCTGGTCGCCGCCAACGTTGTCCAGCCCGGCTCGGGGATGCATGTCGACCCGTCCACGCTGAGCACCAAGGCGGTCGACGCGAAGACGGGCGGCGCCGCGCTCCCCTCGACGACCGAGTTCGTCGTCAACGCGCTGCCCACCAGTTTCATCGGCGCGTTCGCCGAGAACTCCCTGCTCCAGGTGCTCATCCTGGCCTGCCTGGTGGGCGCCGCGCTGCTCCACCTCGGCCACACCAAGGTGCCGCAGGTCCTGCCCGCCATCGAGCAGGCCCAGGAGATCATCTTCGCGATCGTCGGCTTCGTCATGCGCCTGGCCCCGATCGCGGTGTTCGGCGCGATGGCCGTCCTGATCGGCCAGTACGGGCTCGGAGTGATCGAGACCTACGCCAAGCTGATCATCCTGTGCTACGTCGCCGCCGCGCTGTTCATCGCGCTGCTCGCCGTCGCCCTGCGCATCGTCACCGGCCTCAGCCTCTGGAAGTTCCTGCGCTACATCCGCGAGGAGATGCTGCTCGCGCTCGGCACCGCGTCCACCGAGTCCGTCATGCCGCGTGTGATGCAGAAGCTGCGCAAGGCCGGCGCCCGCGACGACGCCGTGGGCCTGGTGCTGCCCACCGGCTACTCCTTCAACCTCGACGGCGCCTCGCTCTACCTCTCCATCGGCACGCTGTTCATCGCCCAGGCCGTCGGCGTCGACCTCAGCCTGAGCCAGCAGATCACCGTCGTACTGGTGCTGATGCTGACCAGCAAGGGCATGGCGGGCATCCCCGGTTCCGCCTTCCTCGCCCTGTCCGCGACCGCCTCCTCGCTGGGTGCGATCCCGGCCGGTGCGGTGGCGCTGCTGCTCGGCGTGGACCGGATCATGGACTCGATGCGGGTCGTCACGAACCTGCTCGGCAACTGCGTCGCGGTGTTCGCGGTGTCCCGCTGGGAGGGGGCGTTGGACCTCGAGCGGGCCAAGAAGGTGCTGGACGGTTCAGCTGTCGCTGACGAGTCGGAGTCTTCGGTGCCGGAGCCGACGGTGTCTGTCGCCCAGTAGCTCGGGGCAGCCTGTTTCGCGGGCGGCTGCGGGTGGTTCGTGGTTGATCGCGCAGTTCCCCGCGCCCCTTCAGGGGCGCGGGGAACTGCGCGATAAGCCCCCACACACCCGCAGCCGCCCGCGAACCGTTAAGGCCCCCTACCCGCAGCGCCTCTCCGGCGCCCCGTCCACCAGCGTGTCCAGCAACCCGCCCAGCACCTCGCGCTGCTCGTCCGTCAGCGGAGCGAGAATCTCCGAGGCGGCGGACCGGCGTGCCCCGCGGAGCTCGCTCAGCGCCTTCCGTCCGTCGTCCGTGAGCTCGATCCGGATCACCCGGCGATTGGTCGGATCCGGCACCCGCCGCACCTTGCCGCTCGCCTCCAGGCCGTCGACCAGTGTCGTCACGGCCCGGGGGACCACCTCGAGGCGCTCGGCGAGGTCGGCCATGCGCGGCGGTGAGCTCCAGTGCGCCAGCGTGCGCAGCAGCCGGGACTGGGCCGGGGTAATGCCCAGGCCGCACTGCTCGATGTGCCGCTTCTGGATGCGGTGCACACGGCGAGTGAACCGCAGCAGCTGCTCGGCGAGCAGGCTGTCGGAATCGGGGGTGGCCATGCGGGAACAATATCAGGACCTAATTCATTGTGAGCATAGGTAACAATGAGCTAGGCTCCGCCAGTCTTCGTCATCTCACTCCCTAGGAGTCCATTGCACCCCGATCGAGAACCCCGCTGGACGCCGCCGGCCGATGCCAAGGAGCAACCCCGGCAGGTGCGCCGCATCCTGAAGCTCTTCCGCCCCTACCGCGCCCGTCTCGCCGTCGTCGGCCTGCTGGTCGGCGCCTCCTCGCTGGTCTCCGTCGCCACGCCCTTCCTGCTGAAGGCGACCCTCGACGTCGCGATCCCCCAGGGCCGCACCGGCCTGCTCAGCCTGCTCGCGCTCGGCATGATCCTCAGCGCCGTCCTCACCAGCATCTTCGGCGTGCTGCAGACCCTGATCTCCACGACGGTCGGCCAGCGCGTCATGCACGACCTGCGCACCGCCGTCTACGGCCGCCTGCAGCGCATGTCGCTCGCGTTCTTCACCCGCACGCGCACCGGCGAGGTCCAGTCCCGCATAGCCAACGACATCGGCGGCATGCAGGCCACCGTCACCTCCACCGCCACCTCCCTGGTCTCCAACCTGACCAGCGTGGTCGCCACGATCGTCGCGATGATCGCCCTCGACTGGCGGCTGACCGTCGTCTCGCTCCTCCTGCTCCCGGTCTTCGTGTGGATCAGCCGCCGCGTCGGCCAGGAACGCAAGAAGATCACCACCCAGCGCCAGAAGCAGATGGCCGCCATGGCCGCCACGGTCACCGAGTCGCTCTCCGTCAGCGGCATCCTGCTGGGCCGCACCATGGGCCGCTCCGACTCCCTGACGCAGTCCTTCGCCGAGGAGTCCGAGGGCCTGGTCGACCTCGAGGTGAGGTCGAACATGTCCGGCCGCTGGCGGATGGCCGTCATCACGATCGTCATGGCCGCCATGCCGGCCGTCATCTACTGGACCGCGGGCATCGCCCTCCAGTCGGGTGGCCCCGACATCTCCATCGGTACGATCGTCGCCTTCGTCTCGCTCCAGCAGGGCCTGTTCCGCCCGGCCGTCAGCCTCCTGTCGACCGGCGTCCAGATCCAGACCTCGCTCGCGCTCTTCCAGCGCATCTTCGAATACCTCGACCTGCCGATCGACATCACCGAGCGGGAGAACCCGGTCCACCTCGACCGGATCAAGGGCGAAGTCCGCTTCGAGGACGTCGAGTTCCGCTACGACGAGAAGAGCGGCCCCACCCTTGACGGCATCGACGTCACCGTCCCCGCGGGCACCAGTCTCGCGATCGTCGGCCCCACCGGCGCCGGCAAGTCGACGCTCGGCTATCTCGTCCCGAGGCTGTACGACGTCACAGGCGGCCGCGTCACCCTCGACGGCATCGACGTCCGCGACCTCGACTTCGACACCCTCGCGCGCGCGGTCGGCGTCGTCTCCCAGGAGACGTACCTCTTCCACGCCTCGGTCGCCGAGAACCTGCGCTTCGCCAAGCCGGACGCCACCGACGAGGACCTGCACGCGGCGGCCAGGGCGGCCCAGATCCACGACCACATCGCGTCGCTTCCCGACGGGTACGACACGGTCGTCGGCGAGCGCGGCCACCGCTTCTCCGGCGGCGAGAAGCAGCGCCTGGCGATTGCCCGCACCATCCTGCGCGACCCGCCGGTGCTGATCCTCGACGAGGCGACCAGTGCCCTGGACAACCGCACCGAAGCGGCCGTCCAGGAGGCCATCGACGCCCTGTCGGCCAACCGCACCACGCTCACCATCGCGCACCGGCTGTCCACCGTCCGCGGCGCCGACCAGATCGTGGTCCTCGACTCCGGCAGCCTCGCCGAACGGGGCACCCACGAGGAACTGCTGGAGCAGGACGGGCGGTACGCGGCCCTCGTACGCCGGGATGCCCAACTGGAACCGACAGGCTGACTGGAACCGACAGGCTGAAGATATGTCGGGTTTATGGTGATATGCGCGTTACCGTGCCCGCATGCAGAAGAACACTCCGCCACGGGGCACGATTCGACTGACGCGCCGGGGCCGACTCGTCCTCATCCTCATCGCGACCGGAGCCGTTGTGGCCGGCACCGCCCTGGTGGTGCCGCTGCTGACCGTGCGCAGCGGCGGGGAGGAGGCCAAGCCCGCCTCCCTGGTGATCCCGGAGGGCTGGCGCGCGAGCCAGGTCTACGGGGCCGTCGACAAGGCCCTCACCCTGCCCCCCGGCAGCACCAAGAAGGCACTCGCGAAAGCACACCTGAACCTGCCGAACGACGCGCAGGGCAACCCCGAGGGCTACCTCTTCCCGGCGACCTATCCCGTCGCGAAGAAGACGACGCCCGAGTCCCTGCTGTCGTTCATGGTCAACACGGCCAACAAGAAGTTCAACGGCGCCCCGGTCACGGCAGGCGCGCAGCACAACGCGATGAACGTCTACCAGACGGTCACCATCGCGAGCATCGTGCAGGCCGAGGCCGCCTCGAAGGCCGACATGGGCAAGGTGGCGCGGGTCGTCTTCAACCGGCTCGAGCGCGGGATGCCGCTGCAGATGGATTCCACCCTCAATTACGCCCTGGACCGCGCCACGCTGAAGACCAGCGCCGACGACACGAAGCTCGCCAGCCCCTACAACTCCTACCAGCGCATGGGGCTGCCTCCGACGCCGATCGACAACCCGGGCGAGGAGGCGATGCGTGCCGCGATCAACCCGCCCGCCGGCGACTGGCTGTACTTCGTGACGGTCAAGCCGGGCGACACCCGCTTCACCGCCGACTATCTGGAGCACCAGCGCAACGTGGCCGAGTTCAACGCCCAGCAGAAGAGCCCTGGTCCGCAGAGCTCCGGTCCGCAGAGTTCTGGCCCGCAGAGCACTGGTCCGCAGAGTTCTGGTCCGCAGAGCCTCGCTCCGCACAGCCCTGGTCCGCAGAGCTCCGGCCCGCACAGCCCCGGACCGCAGAGCCTCGCTCCGCAGAGCCCCGGACCGCAGGCCACGAAGTAGCCCGCGCACTGGTCATCAGGCGGCGACGGGCTCGCCCGGCCGCCCCGCGAGCAGCCGCCGGATGTCCCGCACGGCCGCCCGGCCCGCCCGGTTGGCGCCGATGGTGCTGGCCGACGGTCCGTAACCGACGAGATGGACCCGCGGATCGGCGACCGCGCGCGTGCCCTCGACGCGGATCCCGCCGCCCGGCTCGCGCAGCCGCAGCGGCCGCAGATGGTCGATGGCCGCCCGGAAACCGGTGGCCCACAGGATGACGTCGGCCGCCACCCGCCGCCCGTCGTTCCACTCCACCCCGTCCGGCGTGATCCGGTCGAACATGGGCCGGCGGTCGAGAACCCCGTCCTCGATGCCCTGCCGGATCGCGTCGTTGAGCGGCAGCCCGGTGACCGAGACGACACTCTTCGGCGGCAGCCCCTGCCGCACCCGCTCCTCGACGAGCGCAACGGCCGCCCGCCCCACGTCCTCGGTGAAGGGGCCCTCACGGAAGACCGGGGCCCGCCTGGTCACCCACGTGGTGGCGGCTGCGTACGGAGCTATCTCCAGCAGATGCTGCGTACCGGAGGCACCCCCGCCCACCACGACCACCCGCTGCCCGGCGAACGCCTCCGGCCCGGGGTACTGCGCCGTGTGCAACTGCCGCCCCCGGAAGGTCTCCTGACCGGGATAGCGCGGCCAGAACGGCCGGTCCCAGGTGCCGGTCGCGTTGATCAGCGCCCGCGTCGACCAGCCGCCGTCCGAGGTCTCGACGAGCAACCGCCCGCCCACACCCTCCCGCACGGCACGCACATCGACGGGCCGCCGAACCCGCAGGTCGAAGGCGCGCTCGTACGAGGCGAAGTACTCGGCGATCACCTCGGACGAGGCCCGAGCGGGATCGGCGTGAGTCAGCTCCATGCCCGGCAGCGCATGCATGCCGTGCACCTTGCCGTACGTCAGCGACGGCCACCGGAACTGCCAGGCGCCGCCCGGACCGGCGGAGTGGTCGAGCACCACGAAGTCGCGCTCCGGCTCGAAACCAGTGCGCCGCAGGTGATAGGCGCCAGCCAGACCCGCCTGACCGGCGCCCACGACGACTACCTCGACCTCGCGCGCGTTGTTCACGCTTCCACCAACCGCGCGGCGGCCGTGGATCTTCCCGCGGTCGGTCCGTGGTGTGCGGGATCACCGCCCGCCCGCGACGAGGATCGGCGAGCCGCCGCCGCTCGCCGCACGGTCCAGCAGCCCGCGCGCCGCCAGCTCGGGAATCACCCCCTCGCCGAACCAGTACGCCTCCTCCAGGTGCGGATACCCGGAGAGCACGAAGTGCTCGACGCCCAGCGCGTGGTACTCCTCGATCAGGTCGGCCACCTCGGCATGGCTGCCGACCAGCGCCGTACCCGCGCCACCGCGCACCAGACCCACCCCGGCCCACAGGTTGGGATGGATCTCCAGCTCGTCACGGGAGCCGCCGTGCAGCGCCAGCATCCGTTGCTGCCCCACCGACTCGCTGCGCCCGAGCGCCGCCTGTGCGGCCGCTACGGTGTCCGCGTCGAGGTCGTCGAGCAGCCGGTGCGCCGTCGCCCACGCCTCGGCCGACGAGTCGCGCGAGATGGTGTGCAGACGGATCCCGAAACGGACCGTCCGGCCCTCCCGCTCCGCCAGCGACCGGATCCAGCCGATCTTCTGCTTCACCTGCGCCGGCGGCTCGCCCCAGGTCAGATACACATCGGCATGCCGCGCCGCGACCGGCCCGGCCGCCGCCGAGGACCCGCCGAAGAACAGCTGCGGCAGCGGATCGGGCGGCAGCGCGGTCAGCCCGCCCTCGACCTGGTAGTGAACGCCGTCGAAGTCGTACGGCTGGCCGCGCCACACCCCTCGTACCACCGACAGGAACTCGTCCGTACGCACATACCGCTGGTCGTGGTCGAGCCCGTCGCCGAAGCGGCGCTGCTCCGCCGAGTCGCCGCCGGTGACGACGTTGAGCAGCAGCCGTCCGCGGGTGATCCGCTGATAGGTCGCCGCCATCTGCGCGGCGAGCGTCGGCGAGATCAGCCCGGGCCGGAAGGCCACCAGGAACTTCAGCCGCTCGGTGTGCTGGGCCAGCGCCACCGTCGTCAGCCAGGCGTCCTCGCACCAGGTGCCGGTCGGTGTCAGCACCGCTTCAAAGCCCAACTGCTCGGCTGCTTTGGCGATTTGGGCGAGGTAGTCGATGTCGGGCGGACGCACCCCGCGCACCTGCCGGGCCGCGCCCGCCTCATTGGGCGCATAGGCGTGCCGGTCGACGAGGGTGCGGCCGTCGCCGCCGGTGGGCAGGAACCAGTGGAGACGGACGCTCATCCGCTCAGCCCTGCGACGCCCGGGCGGGCGTGGTCGAGGCAGGCAGCTTGCCGTTGTAGCGGGTGTCCACGAAGTCGGCGAAGTCGACCTTCTTCGGGATCAGCTTCAACCCGGTGAAGGCATCGGCGATCTGCTGCTCGGAGGCGATGAGCGGCTTGTCCACGGCGACCGAGATCCGGGTGGCGTTGGTGCGCTTCACCGAGGCCAGCGCCACCTCGTAGGGCAGACCGGTGTCCTTCGCCCAGACCTTCGCCCACTCCTCCTGGTGGTTGTAGACCCAGGCCGTGGCCCGGCGCAGACGGTCCAGGTAGTCCTTGATGGCCGCGGCCTTCTTCTTGTCCTGCAGCGCGCTCGGCGCCGCCACCTGGAAGGTCAGGCCGTTGGTGATGCCCTCGCCGGTGGTGAGGACGCGGCCCTGCTTGCCCTGCAGGATCTGGGAGGTGTACGGGTCCCACACCGCCCAGGCGTCGACCTTGCCGGAGGTGAACGCGGCCAGCGCGTCGGCCGGCTGGAGGTACTTGACCTTCACGTCGCTCAGGCTCAGCCCGGCCGCCTTGAGGGAGGCGACCAGCTGGTAGTTGGCGGAGGAACCCTGCGCCACAGCGACCGACTTGCCCTTGAGCTGCTCGGGGTCGGTCAGCTTCGAGTTGTTCGGTACGAGGATGGCGTCGCCCTTGGAGGTGCCGTGGAAGGCGGCCACGACCGTGATCTTCGAGCCCGCGCCCGCGGCGAAGACCGGCGGGGTGTTGCCGACGCCGCCGATGTCGACGGCCTTGGCGTTGACGGCCTCCAGCAGCGGCGGGCCGGAGGTGAAGGTCGACCACTTGATCTTGTAGTCGAGGCTCTTGAGTTCCCCGGCGGCCCGCAGGATGGCCTCCGAACCACCCTTCTGGTCACCGACGTTGAGGGTGAGGGAGCCCTTGCCGTCGGTGCCGGTCCCCGTGTTCGCGGACGAGTTCCCGCCGCAGGCGGTGAGCAGGAGGGCGAAGGGGAGGAGCAGCGCGGCGGGGACGAGACGTCGTCGCATGGCGGATCGGTTTCCGTTCTGTGGAACTGGGGGTGGTGTGGGGGGGGAGTTCAGGCGGCTTCGGCGGCGGTGTCGACGCCGAGCCGTTCCAGCAGGCCGGCGCGGAGCTCGGCGAACCGGGGGTCGGAGATGTCGCGCGGGCGGTCCAGGTCGATGTGCTGCTCGTGCGCGATGACGCCGTCGTCCATGACCAGGACGCGGTCGGCGAGCAGGACGGCCTCCTCGACGTCGTGCGTGACCAGCAGCACCGCGCAGCCCCGGCGCTGCCACAACTCGCCCACCAGGCGCTGGGCCTTGATGCGGGTGAGTGCGTCGAGTGCGCCGAACGGCTCGTCGAGCAGCAGCAGATCGGGTTCGCGGACCAACGCCCGTGCCAGGGAGGCGCGTTGGGCCTCGCCGCCCGAGAGGGTCTTGGGCCAGGCGGTGGTGCGGTGGCTGAGGCCGACCTCCTGAAGGGCCTTGTCGGCGACGGCGCGTTCGGGCTTGCCGGGCAGGCCGAGCAGGACGTTGCGCCAGACCTTCTTCCAGGGCATGAGGCGTGGGGCCTGGAAGGCGACGGCCTTGCGGCGCGGGACCAGGACGGTGCCCTCGATGTCGCGGTCGAGGCCGGCGAGGATGCGCAGCAGGGTGGACTTGCCGCAGCCGCTGCGACCGAGCAGGGCGACGAACTCGCCGGGCTGCACGTCGAGTTGGAGGTTGTCGATGACGGCACGGCCGTCGAAGGAGCGGGTCAGTCCCTCGACGCGTACCGCAGTCTGCGGGGTCACCGGCCGGTGAACGTCGGTCGCCATTGCAGCAGCAGCCTTTCGAGGGAGCGGACGACGAAGTCGGCCAGCAGGCCGAGGAAGGCGTAGACGATCAGGCAGACCACGATCACGTCGGTGCGCAGGAAGTCCCGTGCCTGCACCATGAGGAAGCCGATGCCGGAGTCGGCGTTGACCTGCTCGGCGAAGACCAGCGCCAGCCAGGCGATGCCGAGCGAGTAGCGCAACCCGGTGAGCGCGCCGGGCAGCGCCCCCGGCAGCACGACATGTCGCACCAGTCCCCAGCGGGACAGGCCCAGGGATTCCCCGGCCTCGATCAACTGGGCGTCCACACCGCGGATTCCGGCGTACACATTGAGGTAGAGCGGGAAGGTCACGCCGAGCGTGATGATGGCGACCTTCGGGGCCTCGCCGATGCCGAACCAGATGATGAACAGCGGGATCAGACCCACGAACGGCACGGTCCGCAGCATCTGCACCGGCGCGTCCACCAGGTCCTCACCGATCCTGAACAGACCCGAGACCAGCGCGAGTCCGGTCCCGATGACGGTGCCCAGCAGCAGCCCGAACGCCACACGCTGCAGCGATGTGCCCATGGCGGAGGCCAGCGAACCGTCACCGACCATGTCCCCGGCGACCCGGGCGATCCGACCGGGCGGGGCGAGTACGTCCGACGTCAACACGCCGGTGGAGCTGAGGAGTTGCCACAGGGCGAGCAACAGGAGGGGGCCTGCGGTGCGGCGCAGCCAGCGCGGGATGCGGGTGCGGCGGGTGGAGGTCGGGACGATGGGGGTGAGGTCGAGGGGCGCCGGGTCACGGGAGTCGGCGTCGGTACCCTTCGATGCGGATATAGGGGAAATATCGGGTTCGGAGGAGCCTGGTGGGGCATGGCTGATGCTCATGGGTGCTCCAGGGGGGAGAGCGTCCGGTGAGGGAGGGGGTACGCCTCAGGGCCGCCACGTCACGCGGGGCGCGCGGGTACGGCGAAGTGCAGGCAATGAGGGGGGGAAGACTTGGAAAGGCGTCAGCAGCCGCGGCGACACGCGGCGGAGGCCACCCGCAGCAGGTCGATGTGACCGCGCGTGGTGAGCATGGCTGAACGCAACATGCGGCGAAAGTAGCCAGATCGTCGGTGCACGGTCAATGGCGTCTCGCGGAGTGGACCACTCGTATCAACCGGCGGGCCGCCGCTGACCTGCGGAACCCGACGTATGGGTCAGGATGGGGCCATGTCAGATGCCTTCACCACCCGAGTCCTGAACGTCGCCACCGGCTCCACGGAGAGGGTCGTCGACCTGACCCGCGACTGCGCGGCCTTCCTGCGGGAGGCGGCCGCCGGCCGTGACGGCCTCCTCAACGTCTTCGTCCCCCATGCCACGGCCGGAATCGCGATCCTCGAAACGGGCTCCGGCAGCGACGACGACCTCCTCGCCACCCTCCACACCCTCCTCCCCGCCGACGACCGCTGGCAGCACCGCCACGGCAGCCCCGGCCACGGCCGCGACCACGTCCTCCCGGCGTTCGTACCGCCGCATGCGACGCTGCCGGTGGTCGACGGGCGGCTGGAGTTGGGGACTTGGCAGTCGGTGTGTCTGGTGGATACGAACAGGGATAATGCGGAGCGGAAGGTGCGTTTCTCGTTTCTTGCGGGCTCCTGACTGCAGCCGTGTACTCGCCCACGAGCGCATTGTTGTCGAGCACCTCGGTGAAGAGGCCGCACTCGATCCACTCGCCCTACTCTCCCACCACGGCGAGCGCACCTGCACCGGGGTGGACGTGCGCCGGGATGGGGGACCCGGCGCGGTGGCGGACGGAACCTGCACAACCCCTCCCTGCGGGCACACCTCTCCAAGAGCACCCGTGAATGTGCGAAGCTGGTTTTCCGATCACGAGGACGGTGCTTCTCCGTGTCACGGCGTCAGCCGGGCGCACACCCCGTAAGCCCGATCCGTGTCGCGCCCGGTGACGTCCTGCCGTCGGAGCCGTTCCAGCCTGGGAGCGGTGAGTACAGATGAGTCCGAGTTCCGCCGATGCCGCGAATCCCGCGCCGACCGGTGTCGGCAACGGGCCCGCCGTCTCCCGTCGGGAGTTCGACGCACTCTTCGAGGCGGTTCGCACGTGGGGTCGCTGGTCCCCGGCCGACCGCGGTGCCTGGAACCGGGTCACCGCGGACCATGTGCGGCGGGCCGCAGCGCGCGTGCGGACCGGGACGGTCGTCCCGCTGGCGCTGCCGTGGAACACCCGGCCCGGCCCCGGCAACCGCAAGCCTGCCCTGCACCACATGACCGACCTCGGTGACGTGGAGGCGCCGGAACCCTCCACCCACAAGGACTTCATCGCCGCCGACTACCACGGCAAGGGCATCACCCATCTCGACGCGCTGTGCCACATCGCCTATCGGGGGCAGCTCTACGACGGCCGCACGGCACACGAGGTCGTCGATGCCGCAGGCGCCCGCTTCGGCGCGGTGTCGACGCTCGGGCCCCTCGTCACGAGGGGTGTGCTCCTCGACCTGCCCGCCGTCCTCGGGATCCACTGGTTGGAGCCGGGGCGAGCGGTGCACGCGAGGGACATCGTCGTTGTGGAGAAGGCGCTCGATGTGACGATCGGCGATGGCGACGCGGTACTGCTGCGCTCCGGACACGTCCGGCGCCGTGAGGAACTCGGCGCCTGGGACCCCGACACGGCCAGCGCGGGCTTTCATGTGGACGCCCTGCCGCTGCTGGCCGAGCGTGGCATCGCGCTGCTCGGCGGAGACGGCGACAGTGACGTACGCCCCTCACCCGTGGACGGCGTGCACTCGCCGGTCCACGCCCTGGCTGTGGCCGCGATGGGGATGCCGCTGCTGGACAACCTCGACCTGGAAGCGCTGTCCGCCGCGACCGCGACGGCGGGGCGCTACGACTTCATGCTCGTCGTGGCGCCGCTGAACGTCCCGGGCGGGACGGGCTCGCCCGTCAACCCGGTCGCGGTCCTGTGACGCCGATCCGGTCCGGTCACCGTGTGTGAGGGGCCTGGTGAACGGTGACTCGCGCCTCCAATACCCGTATCCTCGTCTATATCAGACATTTCGGAAGGGTTGACTGTCGAAGGCGCGAGTGAGGCGGAGCGTGGTTCGGGCCGGCGAAGATCCGATACCGGCGGGGCGTGCGCCAGGCGGCACGGGGCCCGCCAGTTTCCGTGAGCGGTTCCTGCAGGGTGAGCCGGTCGAGACGGGCGTGCGCACGTCGATCCTGCATTCCTGGCGGCGCTGCCGGACCCTGGGGCTGTCGCCGGACCAGTCCGACCTTCCCTTCCGGGAGGACTTCGAACCGGACGGACGGATCGTGCGCGCGGCCGTCCCGGTGCTCGACCGGCTGCAGGCCACGTTCGCCGGCAGCGCGATGAACATCTCCGTCGCCGATGCGAGCGGGACGGTTCTCCTGCGCCGTTTCGGAGAAGCGTCGCTGGCCAGAGTTCTCCCGGCCATCCAGAGTGTCCCCGGGTTCGTGTTCGCCGAGAAGGTCGCAGGTACCAACGGCATCGGTCTCGCCCTGGCCGAGCGCCAACCCATCCGGGTCTACGGTGCCGAGCACTTCGCCGAGCGCTCCCAGGGCAGTGCCTGCCGCGCGCTTCCCGTCCGCGACCCGCTCAGCGGCCGCATCGAGGGCATCCTGTGCTTCGGCTATCCGCGCAGCGCCGAGGACCCGGCGCTGGACACCGTGATACGCAAGGCGGCCGAGACCATCGAGCGGCGGCTGCTGGGGCAGAGTTCCTCGCGTGAGCGCGCTCTGCTGCGGGCGTACCTGGACAGCGGAGCCGAGGCCGCCGCAGGTTTTCGGCACCGCATAGGGGTGCGGGAACTGGCCGTGGAGATGAGCCCCCGCGACCGGGCGATCCTCATGGAGAAGGCCGCCGAGCTGATCGCCTGCGCGCAGCGGGCCTGTGTCGACGTGCCCCTGTCCGACGGCCGTCGGGTCACGCTCGTGAGCCGGCCGATGACGAGTGCCTCCGGAGTGGAGGGCTTCGCCATCGAGGCCGTTGTCCCCGGTCCCTCACCGCGCGAGCCCCTCGCCTTCCCGCATCAGGTCCACGAGCCGCTGGGCCTCCCTGCCGAGCTTGCCGTCGCCGCCTCCCTCACGTTCTCCGGGGCTGTTCCCGACGTGGCGCCCGGGCAGCTCCACGTCACCCCGCCGGCGGAGTATCTTCCCGGCACGGAGCACGGCCCTGTCGCCGTGGGCGTCGAGCGCGTCACGGTCGGCGACGGCACGACGGACGAGCACTCCGACTCCCCGCCCCCGGCGAGAGGGCTCATGATGGTGGGGGAGCCGCACGTGGGGACCTACGCCCTGGCCGCGCGCCGCCGCCTGGAATTGTTGTCCGAGGCCGGCGTCCGCATAGGCACCACCCTGGATGTGCGCACTACCGCCAGGGAGCTCGCCGAGTCGGCGGTGCCGCAACTGGCCGACTTCGTCACCATCGACCTGCCGGAAGCCGTGCTCCGCGGCGAGGAGCCCGCCGATCCCCGCAGTGACCTACGCCGTACGGTGGTCCACGGCATCCATGACGACTGTCCCTTCCACCCGGCCGGCAAGCAGGTCGACTACGGTCCGACGATGCCGCAGTCGCGGTGTCTGACGAGCGGCCAGGCAGTGCTGGAACCGGACCTGAAGGCTGCCGCGGGCTGGTTCGCGCAGGACCCTGAGCACTCCGCACAGCTGCTGAGCCACGTCCACTCCCTCATCGCGGTGCCCCTGGTCGCCCGCGGCGCAGTCCTGGGTGTGGCCGTCTTCTACCGCGCGCAGGACTCGCCGCCGTTCGGGGACGACGACCGGTCGCTGGCCCAGGAACTGGCCGCCCGTGCCGCACTGTCCATCGACAACGCCCGGCGCTACACGCGCGAACGCGCCATGGTCCTGGCCCTGCAGCGCAGCCTGCTCCCGCACGGTGTGCCGGATCAGGACGCCGTCGAGGTCGCCCATCGCTACCTGCCCGCCGAATCCGACGTGGGAGGGGACTGGTACGACGTCATACCCCTGTCCGGCAGCCGCATCGGGCTCTTCGTCGGCGACGTCGTCGGCCACGGCATGCTCTCCGCCGCCACCATGGGGCGGCTGCGCACGGCCGCCCGCAGTTTCGCCGAACTCGACTTCCCCCCGGACGAGGTCCTCACCCACCTCGACAAACTCGTGGGACGTCTGGACCGGGAGGACCCCGGCGCCGTGGACGCAGGCATCATCGGCGCAACCTGTCTCTACGCCATCTACGACCCGACCACACAGCAGTGCACCATGGCCCGCGCCGGCCATCCCCCGCCCGCTCTGGTCCGCCCCGACGGCACCGTGTGGTTCCCCGACCTGCCCGCCGGACCGCCGCTCGGCCTCGGCGGTCTGCCGTTCGAAGCCGCCGAGCTCGACCTCCCTGAGAACAGCCAGCTGGTTCTCTACACCGACGGGCTCATCGAGGACCGTCACCGCGACGTCGACGTGGTCCTCGATCAGCTGAGCGCCACGCTGGCCCAAGCGAACGGCACGCCCGACGAGACCTGCGAGGCGGTACTCGACACGGTGGCCCCCGCCCACCCCTGCGACGACATCGCCCTGCTCGTCGCCCGCACCCACGCCCTGGACCCCCAGCGGATCGCCACCTGGGACCTGCCCGCGGATCCGGCCCTGGTCAGCGAGGTGCGCGCCTCCGCCACCCGGCAACTGACCGACTGGGGACTCGACGAGGCCGCGTTCGCCGTTGAACTGGTGCTCAGCGAGCTGGTCACGAACGCCATCCGCCACGGCGCAGGGCCCATCCGGGTACGGCTGCTCCACGACCGCACCCTGATCTGCGAGGTCTCCGACACCAGCAACACCGCCCCGCACCTGCGCCGAGCGGCCAGCACCGACGAGGGCGGCCGCGGCCTGTTCCTCGTCGCGCAGCTGACGCAGAGCTGGGGCACGCGCTACACCCAGCAGGGCAAGGTCATCTGGGCCGAATGCGGGCTCGAGGGGGCCTGAGGCGCCGACCCCGGCGATTCGCTGCTCCGTTGGGGTCACAGCGGGCGGCCACATGTCGGAAAATGTGCAACATGTGCCGCTAATGTCACTGATGCACAGCGGGAAGAACACGACAGGTCCAACCCCGGAGAGGTCCGTGCACGAGGCCCACGACACCTCTGCGCATGCGGTCCCGCCCTTCGGGGCGGAACCTCTGGTCCGTGTCCGCGGACTTGCCAAGCGCTTCGGGGGAACCCTCGCGCTCGCCGGGGTCGACCTCGATGTCCACGCCGGCAGCGTCCTCGCCCTCCTTGGTCCCAACGGAGCCGGGAAGTCCACGCTCATCAAGGTGCTCGCCGGCGTCCACCACGCCGACTCGGGGCAGGTCACCGTGGCCGGGCACCCGCTCGGGAGTCACGCCGCTTCCCGGCACATGTCCTTCATCCATCAGGATCTCGGCCTGGTGGAGTGGATGACGGTAGCCGAGAACATCGCTCTGAGCACCGGGTATCCGCGCCGCGCCGGACTGATCTCCTGGCGGCTCACCCGAGAACAATGCACCGAGGCCCTGCGGGTCGTCGCCGGACATCTCGACCCCGACACGCCGATCTCCCGCCTCGCCCCGGCCGAGCGTTCGCTTGTCGCCGTCGCACGAGCCCTGGCGGCACGGGCGAGACTCATCGTCCTCGACGAGCCGACCGCCCGCCTGCCCGCCGCGGACTGCACCCGGCTGTTCCGGGTGCTGCACACCCTGCGCGACCGGGGGCACGGCATCCTCTACGTCAGCCATCGCCTGGACGAGGTGTACGAGGTCGCCGACACCTTCGCCGTGCTGCGCGACGGACGCCTGGTCAGCCACGGCTCGCTGGCGAGCCACACTCCTGCCCGCCTGGTGCGCGCCATCACCGGCGAGGGGCCGACCGATCACCGCCCCGCCACCACCCCGGCCGGCGGCCCGGCCATCCTGACCCTGGACGGGGTGCGCACCCCCGACGCGGGACCGGTCAGTCTGGAGCTCAGGCGGGGGGAAGTCCTCGGCCTGGTCGGCCTCACGGGCGCCGGACACATGGGCCTCGCCCGAGCCCTTGCGGGCGCCCGGCCCCTCCTCGGCGGACGGGCCCTTCTCGGCGGTCGCCCGTACCATCCCCGTACGGTCGCGGACGCCGTCGGACGGGGTGTCGCCCTCGTACCCGGTGACAGACAGCGGGAGGGTTGCCTCGCCGAGCTGACCGTACGGGAGAACCTCCTGGCCAACCCCCGGGCGGGAGGCATGTCGGCGCTGTGCTGGATCAGCCCCCGCCGCGAACGCGCCGAGGCCGGCACCCTGATCGAACGGTTCTCGGTGCGTCCCGACGACAGCGAGGCTGCCATCGCCACCCTGTCCGGGGGGAACCAGCAGAAGGTCATGATCGGCCGGTGGTTGCGGCTGGCCCTGCGCCTGCTGATCCTCGAGGAACCGACGGCGAGCGTGGACATCGGTGCCAAAGCCGCGATCCACCGCCTGCTCGACGAGGCGCTCGCCGCCGGCCTCGCGGTCCTCCTCATCTCCAGCGACTTCGAGGAGGTCGCGGGCGTGTGTCGGCGCGCCCTGGTCTTCGTCCGCGGATCCGTGACGACCGAGCTGACCGGCCCGGCCCTCACGGTCACCGAGCTCACGCGGGCGGCTTCGGCCCTGCCCTCCTCCGGAACCGCGGCGAATCCGTGACTGGCTCCCCCTCTCCGGCTGCGCCCCCGCCACGGCCGCGTCGCTCGGGACCACCGAGGCGACTCGCCCGACTGCACGGCCGTAGCGGGCAACTCATCGGCGCCTACGGCCTCCTGACCCTCACCGCCCTGCTCTTCCTGATCTTCTCCCTCACCCTGCCGCGTACCTTTCCCACCCGGGACACCGTCGACTCGATCCTGTCCAACCAGTCGATCCCGGCCGTCCTCGCACTCGCCGCGATGGTCCCCATCGTGACCGGCGCGTTCGACCTCTCCATCGGCTACGGTCTCGGCCTGGCGCATGTCATGGTGATGCAGCTTGTCGTGGCCGACGGGTGGCCCTGGCCGCTCGCCTGCCTCACGGTGATCGCCGGAGGGGGTGTCGTGGGCGTCCTCAACGGTGTCGTCGTCGAATTCGGACGGATCGATTCGTTCATCGCCACGCTCGGAACTGGCAGCATCATGTACGCGGTGACCGGATGGGTCACCGGCGGCGGCCGGATCGTCCCCGGCCCGCAAGGCCTCCCGGCCGCCTTCACCGACATCTACGACTCGACGTTCCTCGGCCTGCCGGTTCCCGCGTTTTACGTGCTCGCGCTCACGGTCGCCCTCTGGGTGGTTCTGGAGCGGCTGCCGCTCGGCAGGTACCTGTACGTCGTCGGGTCGAACCCGCGCGCCGCCGACCTGGTCGGCATCCCGACCCGCAAGTACACCGTCTACGCCTTCGCCGCGTCGGGACTGATCGTCGGCTTCGACGGAGTGCTGCTCGCGGCCCAGCAGCAGATCGGCAATCCCAGCGTCGGCCTCGACTACCTGCTGCCCGCGTTCGTCGGGGCCCTCCTCGGCTCCACCGCCATCAAACCCGGGCGCCCCAACGCCCTGGGCACCCTCGTCGCCGTCGCCGTCCTCGCCGTCGGCCTCACCGGCATCGCCCAGATGGGCGGCGATTTCTGGACGGTCCCGTTGTTCTACGGCGGCACTCTGCTCCTCGCCGTCGGACTGGCCGGCTACTCCGCTCGTCGCCGACTGCGCACCGGTGCGGTCGTCGCCCGCGATTCGCCCGCCGTGACACAGGACGACGGCACGCCGGGCAGCCCTCCATGACCCACGCCGCGGGCACCGCCAAAGTGCCCGGGCGGCATCCTCCGCAAGGAGCTTCCGTGCACCGCAACCGCAACACCCCCACCGTCCGCAACGCGCGGTCCACTGCCACCGCCCTGGTGGTCGCGGTCTTCGTGCTGGCCGGCTGTGAACGCGGCTCGTCGAGCGGCCCGGCGCACTCCACCTCGGGTCCGAGCGGCTGCCCCGCGGCCCAGACCAGGGCCCAGGCCGCCGTCAGCCGGGCGGAGCGGACCGACATCCCCTGGAACGGACCGACCAGCGGTCCCACCGCGGTGGCCGGCAAGACCATCGTCTACGTCGCCCAGACCATGACCAATCCCGGAGTCGCGGGCGCCGCGGACAGCGTGCGGAAAGCCGCGCACGTCATCGGCTGGCACGTCCGGGTGATCGACGGTGGCGGCACCCCCGCCGGCATCCAGGCGGCGATGAGCGAGGCCGTGGACGTCAGACCCTCGGGCATCGTCATCGGGGGCTTCGACCCGGGCTCGACCTCGCAGCAGGTGGCGCGTGCGAACGCGGCAGGCATCCCGCTCATCGGCTGGCACGCGGTCGCTTCCCCCGGCCCCAGCCGGCGCCCCAGGCTCTTCACCAACGTCACCACCAAAGTCGAGGACGTGGCCAGAGCCAGTGCGCAGTGGGTCATCTCGAGCTCCGACGGCACAGCCGGGGCCGTGGTCTTCACCGATGCCTCGATCCCCTTCGCCAAGTACAAGTCCGACCTGATCAGGAAGGAGCTGGCCACCTGCGCGGGGGTGAAGCTGCTGGCGTACGAGAACATCCCGATCCCGGATGCCAGCAGCCGCACGCCCCGGGAGATCTCCTCACTGCTCTCCCGCTTCCAGGGGAGATGGACCCACTCCGTCGCCATCAACGACCTGTACTTCGCCGATGCCGCCCCGGCGTTCCGCGCGGCCGGCAAGCAGGGTTCCGGCCCGCCCTTCAACATCGGCGCCGGCGACGGCGACCCCTCCGCCTTCCAGCGCATCAACAGCAAGCAGTACCAGGCGGCCACCGTGCCAGAGCCGCTGTCCCTGCAGGGCTGGCAGATCGTCGACGAGTTCAATCGCGCCTTCTCCGGCCGGCCGGCCAGCGGGTATGTGGCCCCCGTCCACATCAGCACGGCCGACAACAGCCACGGCGCCACGACCTGGGATCCGGCGGGATACCGGGAGGCGTACCGGAAGATCTGGGGCACGTGACAGTGGCGGCAGGGACTGGTCAACGTGGCGGGGCGTACTCGGTGAGCAGGAGCGCGATGTCGTCCGCCCTGTCGGGGGAAACGTGGCAGGCATCCCGCAGCAGCCCGTCGGCCAGATCGTCCAGGCCACCCCCGCCAAGCCGGGCCAGCGACCCCCGGAGTCGCTCGACGTCGGAGCCGATGTCCGAGTCGCGCCTCTCGATCAACCCGTCCGTATAGAGGGCCAGGACCGACCCGGGAGCGAGACGCAGCTCCGACTCCGGAAAGCGTGCCGTGGCGTCGATGCCGAGCAGTGGGCCGCCGGGCACATCCAGGATCTTGGTGTGCCCGTCGGGCAGGCGCAGCAGGGGCGGGAGGTGGCCCGCGCGGACGATGCGCACGATCCCCGAGCGGGGATGGAATTGGGCGTAGCAGCAGCTGGCGAGGAGCACCGGGTCGAGGTCCATGTGGAGCCGGTTGGTGCCGGCGACGACGTCGCTCGGTCGGTGGCCGGCGGCGACGAATGCCCGCATGGCGCTGCGCAGTTGGCCCATGGCGGCCGCGGCGGGGACGTTGTGCCCCTCGACGTCCCCGACGATCAGTGCGACTTCGTCGCCGGTGGGGATGACGTCGTACCAGTCGCCGCCGATGTCCATCCCCCTGGTGCCTGGAAGATAACGCCCGGTGACGTGCAGCCCCGGCAGAGTGGGCAGCCGGTGCGGCAGCAGCGCGTCCTGCAGGCCGCGGGCGAGGGCGAATTCGGCGTCGTAGAGTCTGGCGCGTTCCAGCGCCTGGCCGATCAGGCCGCCCAGCGCGGTGAGGACTCCGCGCTCCTCGTCGGGGAATCGGTGGATGTCGTCGAAGCCGAGAATGCAGGCGCCGACCGGGTGGTTCGAGGCGATCAGCGGCAGGAACGCCCAGGAGTTGGTGTGACCCACCATGAGCCCGGGGTAGCTCTCGCGGAGCTGCTCCCGGGACTCGACGAACAGCGGGACCCCGGAGGTCAGCGCGTCCGTCACGGGCAGCCGGGCGTGCAGCGGGGTGCCTTCGAACCGGGCGAGAAAGTGTTTCGAGTAGCCGCGCTGAGCGAGCAGGTGCAGGCGCTGTTCCTCCACCACGGCGATCGCCAGCTTCTGGCCGCCGAAGGCCGGCAGCAACTGTTCGGCGACGGCATCGAACACCTCGTCCGCGGTGGCCGCCTCGGTGAGGGCGCTGCCCAGCGTGAGCACCCGGTAGAGGGAACCCACGCGGGGGGCCGCGGGCGGAGGCGCCGAGGAGAAGGGCGGCCCCTCCTCGGTGACTGGTGCACCGGGTCCGGTGCCGGCCGGTACGGGCTGCCGCACTCGTGAGGCCCATCCCGTCATGCCCTGAGCGCCCGGGTGGAGGGAGAAGACCAGCCACTCGTTTGGCGGGCGGCGGACCAGGAAGGAGACCGGTTGCTGGGAGACGGCGGCGGCCCGGTAGCGGTCCTCGTACACGGGATCGGCCAGCCAAGGCAGGATGTCCCAGGGGCGCCGGCCGAGCAGTTCGTCCTGGCGGACCCGCAGCAGATCCTCCAGGCTGTGGTTGGCGTAGGCGAGGCGTCCGTCGGGAGAGAGCGCGAAGAAACCGTCCGCGAGCCGCTCGATCGCCGCCACGGCGGCCATGCCGCTCCCGGAGTCCAGCACGGCGCCGACCAGGTGGCAAGAGGCCTCCGAGTCGTCGGGGCTCTCCGGTACCCGGCCCCACAGCTCGACGACGCGGTGTCCACCACGGCCGTCCAGGATGCGTAGGCGGTGCGCCAGTAGGTGTCCCTCCTCGACCGCGGCGCGGGCGGCGGACCCAAAACCGGGCAGATCCGCCGGCTCGATGTAGGCCGCCAGTGTGGCCGCCCGGCCGTCGAACACGCGGGGCGCAATCCCGAAGATCGCGCACAGCTCGTCGTCGGCAGTGAGGGCTCCGGTGTCGAGGTTCCAGTCGAACAGGCCCACCCGGATCGCCGGAGCGGACGGCAGCGGGACCAGTACCGGAGCCGTCCGCTCGTCGTACTCACCGAGCGTGCCGCGGGCCCGCAGTCCGGCGAGGGCGGTGCCCAGCCGGTCGGCGGCGGAGCGCAACTGCCCGCGCTGCGCCCTCGACAGTCCGGTCCCGTCCGGCCTGGGCGTCCACACCACGGCGATGGCGCCGAAGGTCCGCTCGCCCGCCCGTACGGGGACCGATGCAGAGCCGAACGGGTAGGGCAGGGCGATCGAGAGCTGGGGGAAGCGCCGCATCGTCTCCTCCGCGCCGGCCAGGTGGACCATGCGCCCGGAGCGGCACGCCTCCGCCACCGGCATACGGCTGTTGACCGGGATCCGACGCCACCCGCTGAGCAGGGAGGGCGGTGTCCCGCAGGACGCGGCCACGACGAGCGAGCGACGGTCGCCGGAGAGCAGGAACACGCTTCCGGTATGTGCTCCGGTGACCTCCACGGCATGGACCACGGCCCTCACCAACGCGTCGTCGCGCTCGGGCGCTTCGCCGACACCCGCGGCGCTGAGCGGGTATGAGCTCGATGCCATACCGTTGGCCGACACGCTGCCCTCGATCATCCAGGGAGTGCTTTTCCCAGTTTAGGGTCATTCGCACCTCTCTGTGGATGGATGTCGGGCCGGTACGGGTGAGCCGATTTTGTCCCCGCAGGCCAGACGGAGCGGGGGAACGTTCGCCAGGTTGCCCGATCATGAGCGAGAGCGCGGGACCATCCCCGCGTGGCGCGGGATGCACTCCGAGGGCAACATGCACGGGCCGATCGCGCAGGGACCATCCCCCGTGCGGGGAGCACCCGGACGGAGACCGAGCGGGCGAGCCCTGGCAGGGACCAACCCCGCAGGTGCGGGGAGCACTTTGGCGCCGGGAGCATGGTGAACCACGCGCTGGGACCATCCCCGCGGGCGCGGGGAGCACACCAGCGCACGGCTCGGCCTGAACTCCGGCCTGGGACCATCCCTGCGGGCACGGGGAGCACTTCCGGCGCTTGACGACCTTGCAGCGGCACTTGGGACCATCCCCCCGGGCGCGGGGAGCACCGACGTGTATCCGGCCGGGTAGCTGCGGGCCTGGGGCCATCCCCGCGGGCGCGGGGATGGCCCCTTCGACTGAATGCCGGACCAGAGGCTGCCGATGTGCTCCCCGCACCCGCGGGGATGGTCCCAACAGGGAGGACGACACATGCCGTACGGCCTGGTGCTCCCCGCACCCGCGGGGATGGTCCCGGCTGGCCTGAACGGTGGACCGCCAGATCGATGTGCTCCCCGCACCCGCGGGGGTGATCCGGCGCCGAAGGAGTCGGCGTTCGACTCGGCGTGGTGCTCCCCGCCGACGCGGGGGTGATCCGTCGTCCGGCGCCTCGTTCGAGCCGTACCGCCAGTGCTCCTCGTCGGCGCGGGGGTGTTCCGAACGGCGGTTAGTAGAAGTGGCCCGGGCAGCCGTCCTCCGCGCCGACGCTGGCCCTGGTTCAGGCCGAAACTGCCGATGCCTCAGAAGTAGTGGAAGGCGTCCGCGGCTATGTCTTCCTTAGCCTCGCGCTTTCACGAGTGGTGCAGGACGCTTGAGACAAGGAGGCTGGCGTCTCGTGCTCACCAGGCGCGATGCGCTTCTGCTCTCCTGCGGCGGTTGCTTCTTGCTCTGCACCTGGTGGGTGCGAAGTGGCACGATGGCGGCCAAGACGAAACGCCGTGACGTGGGGGGGGGTACGTCTGCAACGCTATGCAGCGTGGACGTCTCTCAACTCAGTGCCGAGGACTATGCGTCCGCTGATCGCGTCCAGCGTCTGCTTGCAGGCTCGTTCGGTCCCTCCCCGACCCTCTTCCGTCCGATGAGGTCCTGGCAGGACTTCGTCGTTGGCGTCGAGGCAGGCTTCGACACGACATGGATCTGGGAGTACTACAACGATCTCAGCCGCCGTGGTTGGCTCCACGAGGCCCTGCCTCTGCTCACTCCCACCCTGCGGGCGCTGTGTCAGCCCGTGATCGAGAGATGGGATGCCCGGTACTGTGCGGCGACAGGGCCAATCAAACCGCAGGGCCTTCTGACCAGCCGGTCCTCGACGCAGGGCAGGTGGTGGCATGACCGCTTCCCGCTGCTGATCGATCACGACCAGGAGATCCCGCTGCCGCCATCCTGGTCGCCGGAGCCCAGACGCCTGACCGAGTGACACGCTGTCAGGGCGAGGCGGTTCGACCTCTGATCAAATAAGTGGAGAGTGGAACTGACCTACGACGATGGGACTTGTCTAGGGTCCTGTCAGTTGCACGGAAAGAAGCACTCTCCAGATGAAGAATCTGTTCAGGCCGGTGGCCTCCGATCCGACCGTCTCGCGCATGGTCGAGACCCTGGCCGGAGCCGGTCCCCGCGCGCTGACGGCGATCCGCCGGGCCAGGGCCGAAGTCCGCGATCGGGTGTGGACGCTGGCCGGCGCCGATGCCCCCGACGCGAGCGGGCAAGTGGTCGTGGACATCGACGGGGTGCTGGTCCTGGCTCACTCCGACAAGCAGGACGCGACCGCGACGTGGAAGAAGACCTTCGGCCACCATCCGCTGGTCGCGTTCGTCGACCACGGCCAGGCCGGGGCCGGGGAGCCGGTGGCCGCCCTGCTGCGGCCGGGCAACGCGGGCAGCAACACCGCAGCCGACCACGTCACCACCACGAAACTGGCTCTGGCCCAACTGCCCAGGCAATACCGGCGAGACCAGCTCGGTCATCCTGGCCAGGGAGGCGGGCTGAAGAGGACGGGTCATCACGCCTCCTAACGGCATGAGGTTCTTGTGTCTGCCGGGCGGACAGCAGCCAGCCAGCCGGTCGATCTGGCCCTGCCTGCGCATGGCTCCCGCCGCAGTGACGCGGATGCCGGCGCGGGCCGCGCAGGCGCCGTGGTGTCCTTCCTGTAGCGACAGGATGGATGATCGGACAGCCGACGGCCATGGACCGTTCGGCCCTCGTGCGCCGGTCGATGAGCCTGTGTTGGTGATCGTCCAGGTCCGGCTGTTGCCGGCAGGCCCCGGTTCCTCCCGCCGGGTTCATACGCTGCTGAAGTAGCCCGGCGAAGTGGCCCGTACAACTGACGCAGTGGCTGTAGAAGACACCTCGACGGCGGTGACCGAAAGTCGATCTGTTGACGGTCAGCGAGACATGGCCGCTGGGTCGAACTGGGGAGGTGGACGCCTCCTCGGCGCCGGACGGAGGGGCTCCCTCGCCCAGGCCGCCCGCCATCACGGCGCTACCGACGGCGGTCGTCGTGGCGATGAACGTTCGTCGGGACGGAGCCGACGTTGGCCTCTCAGGGGGAGGGCCGTATGACTCGGGAAGTTCGGTGGACGCCCACTCTCTTCGAGTGGCGGCAGTTCGGGTGCAGGGGGCGTTGGTCTCACTCATCGGCGTGCCCGACAGCCGTGGGTCAGGGGAGCTGCGGGTACAGAGCGGTGACGCCTGCGGCCAGACCGGCCTGTACCTCTCGGCTGATGTCGTCCACGACGATCTCGTAGACGCCCTCGGCGATGCCGTCGGCGGCGAGGCGGGCGACGTCGGCAGGGGCGGTCTTGGGAGCGGTGGCCCCGACGGCCATGTCGGTGTCCATGTAGCCGACGTGCAGTCCGGCCACCCGGATGCCCTGGTCGGCGAGCTGGACACGCAGGGCGTTGGTGAGCGACCACTGCGCGGACTTGGCGGCGCAGTAGGCGCCGACCCCCGGAAAGCTGTACCAGGACAGGGCGGAGAGGATGTTGAGGATGGCACCGCCGCCGCCCGCCTCGATCTGGGGGGCGAAGGACCGGACCACCGAGAGGGTGCCGAAGTAGTGGGTGTCCATCTCCAGACGGACGTTGTCCAAGTCAACTGCCAGCAGGTCCGTGCCCGTTGATATGCCGGCGTTGTTGATCAGGACCGTGACGTCACCGGTGGCCTTGGCGGCGGCCGCGACTGAGGCGGGGTCGGTGATGTCGAGCGCGATCGGCCTGACGCCCGGCAGGTTCACCTGGTCGGGGTTGCGGGCACCGGCGTAGACAGTGGCGCCGCGGTCGAGCAGCTCCGCGGCGAGGGCGCGGCCGAGGCCACGGTTGGCTCCGGTGACGAGGACGGTGCTGGTGGAGAGGTCCATGAGAAGTCCCTGTTGCATTGAGGGGGAAGGGGGGTGGTGATCGGATCGGGGTGGTGTTCCGTTCCTGGGCGTGGTTCTGCCGCCGGTCAGGCAGTCGGAGCGGTGTCCTGCGCGTCGTGTTGACGGGCACGTGCGGGTGGTGGGCCGTCGGCCGGGAAGATCTGGCACGTGGTGGTGGCGTGGGCGAGCAGCCTGCCGGTGAGGTCGGTGACGGCGGCGGTCGCGTAGGCGGTGCGTCGGCCGACGTTGAGGGCGGTGCCTTCGCAGCGGATGCGGCCGGTGTCGATGGTGACCGGGCGCAGGAAGGTGACGTTGATGCCTTGCGTGGTGTAGCCGGTTCCGGCGGGGAGGCGGGTGTAGACGCTGGCGCCCAAGGCGTTGTCGGCGAGGGTCGCGAGGACGCCGCCGTGGACGGTGCCGAGGGCGTTGTAGTGCCAGCCGGCGGGGGTCAGCTCGAACACGACGCGGCCTGGTCCGACCTCGACGGGTTCGATCGCCAGCGTGATCATGGCCGGAGGGGTCGGCAGTGTTCCGTCGCCGATTCCCTGCAGCACCTCCAGGCCGCTCAGCCGTTGGACGGCCTCGGCGGTCGGCTGGGGATCGTGCCAGGTGTAGGTGCGGTGCTGAGGCGCGGCTGGCGCGCTCATGAGGCGGTGGGGGTGGTCGAAGGGGCGGGCATGTGCGTTCCGTTCTGGTGGGGGCGGTTGTGTACGGCGGTCAGGGCCAGCACGGCGCCGGCGAAGAACACCGCGACGACGACGGCCAGGCCGGTGTGCACGCCGGAGGTGAAGGCGTCCTCGACCGCCGCACGTACTTGGGCGGAGGGCGGTCGGGTTCCGGTGCTCCCGGAGGCGACGGCCGCCTCGATGGGGGCTCGGGCGGCTACGGGCACGCCGTGCGCGGCGAGCTGGTGGGGCAGGTCCGCGCTGACGCGGGCGGTGAACAGCGAGCCGAGCAGCGCGGTGCCCATGACCGAGCCGACCTGCCGGGCGGTGTTGACGGCGCCGGAGGCCATACCCGCCCGTTCGGGAGCGACGCTGACCAGCGCGGCGGCCGTACTGGGCGCGATGGCCAGGCCAGTGGCGGCACCGAACAGGACGAACAGCGGCCAGACCTGGCTGTACGGAGTGCCCTGGCCGACCCTCGTCAGGCCCAGGACGGCGAGCGCGCCGAGCAGCAGACCCACCGTCAGTGGCGCCTTGAAACCGGTACGGCGGATCACCCGGCCGGTGAGGAACGCCGTGACGACGTAGACGCCGAACAGGGGCAGCATGCGCCAGCTGGTGTCCAGCGCGTTCAGGTGCTGGACGTTGTTGTAGAACATGACGGTGAGGACGGCCACGCCGGTGAAGCCGAACAGCGACACCGCGGCGATCATCATCACCGCGCTGACCGACCGCGAGGCGAACAGCCGTACGTCGAGCATCGGCTCCGTGACCCGTAGTTCGACGAGGACGAATGCCGCGGCGCCGGTCGTCGCCACGATCCACGCGGCGACGACCGGGGCCGCGGTGTAGCCGTCCTGGCCTCCCTGGATGAGCGCGTACACCAGCCCCGCGATCGTCACTGTGCCCAGCAGCGTACCGGCCACGTCCAGGCGTTCGCCGAGAGCCAGGGACTCTGCGGCGAACGGGACCGCGACCAGCAGCGTGATCACTCCGAGGACGGCGGTCGACACGAACACCGCGTGCCAGTTGGAATGGTCGAGCAGGACACCGGTGAGCAGGGGGCCGATGGCCAGGCCGACGCCGGACGATGCCGCCCAGGCGGTGATCACCTCGGTCCGCCGGTGCGGGTCGGTGAAGGTCGCACCGAGGATGGCCAGGCTGTTGGGCAGGATCAGCGCAACGCCGAGGCCGGAGACCAGCTGCGCGATGATCACCGTGGCGGTGGTGTCGGCGCTCGCGGCGAGCAGCCCTCCGGCGATCATGACCACCACGCCGACGCAGAACATCCGCTTGCGGCCATACAGGTTGCCCAGCGTGCCGGCCGACAGCACCAGACTGGCCACGACCAGCGTGTACGCGCTGGGAATCCAGATCAGCGCGCTCGGGCTGACGTGCAGATCGGCCTGGAGCGCAGGCAGCGCCGAGATGGTGGCGGTGATGAGCAGGAACGTCATCATCACGCCCAGGCACATCGCCACTAGCGTGAGAAGTTCTCTGCGCCGCATGGCCTGCGCCACCGCGCGTGGCTGGGCCGTCCGTATGTCAGCCATGGTGTCGACGTCCTTGCGGGCTTCAGGTTCGGCGGCGGGTGAGGTGATGACGGCTGTTACGCCTGCTGGTTGATGAGGCCGGCGTAGTAGCCGAGGTTCCGCTCGATCTCGTCGAGACCGACCTCGGCGATGGCCTTGCCCAGCTGCGGCACGCGCGCCTGGAATCCCGGCCAGTTGACGGACTCCGCGAACTCCGCCCAGGACGCGCGCAGGTCGGCCACCGGCGGCAGTGTCGACCGGTTGATCTGCGCCTTCGCGCCCAGGACTGATGCCTTGTCGAAGGACGCGATACGCGCCGCGACAGTGTTGACGAGGTCGTCGAGTTCGGCGTCGGGGACGGCCCGGGTCACCCATCCGTACTTCTCGGCGCGCTCGGCGTTGTAGTCCTCGCTGGTGAGGACCGCTTCGAGGGCGCGGTCTCGTCCCAGCAGCCGGGCCAGGCGGTCGCTGCCGCCGCCCGGGACGATGCCGATCGCGACCTCGGGCTGGCAGAAGACCGCCTCTTCGAGGCTGGCGTAGCGAAGGTCGAAGGCCAGGGTGATCTCGTCGCCGCCGCCCCGCGTACGCCCGCGGATGGAGGCGATGCTGATGAAGGGGGCGCTGGTCAGGCGGGTGACGAGTTCGACCCACGTCGGGGTTCCGTCCGCGGCGTTCAGTGCCAGGAGTTCGGGCACCTGGCCGAGATCGGCGTGGTTGAAGAAGTATCCGGGCGTGCCGCTGTCGAAGACGACGACCTGAAACTTCTCGTCTTTGCTCAACTCGTCGACGACGGCGAGGAGTTGGACGACGGTGTCCGCGCCGACGACGTTCACCGGCGGATTTGTGAAGGTGACCCTGCGGATCTTCGGCGCCACGGTCTCGATCTTGAACATGCTGTGCTGGGTCATGCTGTGCTCCAGTGCTGAGGGGGATGCGTGCGGCTCTGGTTGCGGTGGACGTTCGTCGGGCCGTGACGGCGCTGGCCCCTTGGATGGATGCAGTCGTTGGCGTTCGGGAAGAGGAAGGTGAGCCGTCACGAGCGTCGCTGTGGGTCATGCCGCCGGTGTAAAAAACGGGCTGCTCAACGGCCGTCAGGCGCTACCTTCCGCGGGCTGGTTCCGCTGACTTGCTGTGCACCGGCGAGAGCGTGCGGTGCGCGTAAGCCGGCGGCTGCGCCGAGGATCCGGCGCAGCCGCTCGTGCGGCATGACGGTCCGCGGGCAGTCCGGGGACGATGGCGTCGTGGGTACGGCCGCCGGCTGGTGGTCACCCTGCTCTCGATGCCTGCGGCTGTCTGGCCGCGGAGGTGCTGTCAGCGGTCGAGGAAGGTGTTGACCTCGGTGCCGAACTGGACGGCGTACTGGTAGAGGAAGCCGTGGCCGGCGTCCGGGTAGATGTGCAGCTGGGCGTCGGGGAGGTACTTGGCCAGCAGGCGGGAGTTCTTGGCGGGCATGAGGATGTCGCTCTCGCCGTCGGCGACCAGGGTGGGCTGGAAGAGGGCGTGGAGGCGGACGAACTTGGACTTGTCGGGGATACCCCACTCGGACCACGCGGTGAGCTGGCGGTCGCGGGTGGCGAGGCTGGAGGGGGCGTCGTGGTCGGTGGTGCGCTGCCCGAGGCGCTGCAGGAACTCGGTCCCCGCTGCCTGGCTGGATGCGGTGTTCTTGAAGAAGAGGAAGAGGTAGTCGGCGGGGCCGGGGTTGTCCTTCAGGGTCCGCTGCAGGATGTTGGGGTCGGATGCGCGCTGGTCCACTCCGCCCTGGGGGCCGGTGGCGGCCAGGACGACGCGGCGGACCTGCCAGGGGCGGCGCAGCGCGACCTCCTGGGCGACCTCGCCGCCGAGGGAAAAGCCGAGCACGTCGTAGCGGGGCAGCTTGAGGGCGTCGATGAAGTCGATGGCGTCCAGGGCCATTTGCTGGACGGTGCTGGCGGTGGTGCCGGTGGAGCCGCCGACGCCGACGTTGTCCACGAGGATGACCTCGCGTTTGGCGGCGATGGTGTCGATGAGCTTGGGGTCCCAGCTGTCGAGAGTGCCGCGGAAGTGCTGCAGGAAGACCAGGGGCACACTGCTGGCGCTGGGGTGGCCGAAGCGGCGGTACTGGTAGGTGACACCGTTGGCGGCCTTGACACGCAGGTTAGGGGCAGTGCTCGCGCTCTCCGCGTTCTGCGTCTGAGTGACCGAGTGCCGTGTGCCGCTGGGACTGCCGCTCACGGCATTGGCCATGCTCGGTGCCGTGGCGGCGACAGCCGCGACGACCGACACGCCGGCCAGCGCCATCGCGGTCCGCCGGGAGATACGGGTACGCCGATTGATTGAAGACATGCCAATTCCTTGAGTCGGGCCGGAGGTTTCCCCGGCGCGTTGAACCTGCCGCGCGCTCCGCGTACGGATGTTCTGCGGGGTGCGCGGAAGTGGAGCTATTGCTGACCCGGCGACTTCGTCGGGCCGGACGGGCCGCCGTATGGATCTGAAGACCTCTAGGGGGCCCGTGACCTTCCGATCGGATCCGGACCGCAGGTCATGGCCTGCGCGAGTGTGGGGGAGCTGGGAGCGACGACGCCGGTGAGCCGGGGGCGGCGAAGGAACTCCCGCATGATCGACATGTCCAGAACCTAGGTATCGGTTGTGTCGTCGGAAACCATCCCGGGCGCCCGACGGGGTCATCCGCCAGGGCGAACCAGTCCGCTCTCGTAGGCCGTGACGACGGCCTCTATCCGGTCGCGGACGCGGAGTTTGGCGAGGATGCGGGCCACGTGGGTCTTGACCGTGGTCTCGCCGAGGAACAGCTTCCCGGCGATCTCCGCGTTGTTCAGCCCGCGGGCGACCAGGCCCAGCACCTCACGCTCCCGGTCGGAGAGCACGTCGAGGCGTTGGTCGGTGAGGGGAGCGACGGCGCCCGTGACGTACCGGTCGATCAGCCGCCGTGTCACCGAGGGGGCGATCACCGCGTCGCCGCGCAGCACGCCGCGGACGGCGACGAGCAGCTCGGCGGTCGGTGTGTCCTTGACGAGGAAGCCGCTCGCCCCCGCACGCAGCGCCGCGTAGGCGTACTCGTCCCGGTCACAGGCGGTGAGGACAAGCACGCGCGTGTCGGGCAGGGCGGCGCGCAATTGCGCGGTGGCCGAGATGCCGTCCAGGCGCGGCAGCCGTACGTCCATGAGGACGAGGTCCGGGCACAGCGTGAGTGCCTGCGCCACAGCGGTCTCGCCGTCCCCGGCTTCGCCGACGACAGTGAGATCCGACTGGCCGTCCACCAACGTGCGCAATCCGGCCCGCATCAACTCCTGGGCGTCACAGACCAATACGCCGGCTTCCGTCATGGCGTCCCGCCCCCGGCACGGGCCCCCCACTCCCGCACGCCACGGCTTGGCGGCTCAGCCGCGAGTGCCCGGCGAACGCCCCGGCCGGCTCCGGTGACGATGACAGTACTGGCGTGCATGCCCATGAAATCCTCCCGGCGAATGGGGTGAACAGCGTGAACAGGGTGAATGAGAAAGGCTCGCTGGTCTCACCGAACGGCCCGCCGATGTTCCCCGCCGACATGCAGACCCGCCGCGGGTGCCATAGGTCAGGTGATCCCGTCAGTGACCTGAGGGCCTGATGCGATCGGCCTCGCACGCCCGTCACCCGCCGGACGGCGCTCTTCGGACATGGCCAGGGCAACGACGATCGCGGCAGCGATGACGGCCGCCAGGTACGCAGGGGCCGTCGTCGTGACGGCGCAGCCGATGACCAGAGCGGACAACGCGAGCAGCCGTGACCAGAGCAGGTCGTCGAACAGGGTTGCCCCGTGCCAGGTCTGCGCACCGAGGTAGAGGGCCGGCCCGCCGAACAACAGCAGGTTCGTGGTGATGCCGGCGTGCTCCGTCGGATGTGCGATGACGCGTTCATCGGCCACGGCAACGGCGATCAACCCGGCGACGGAGACCATGAGGCTGATGACGCCGCTGCGTCCGGCCCGCATCGGGTCCTCAGTCGTCTGGTAGTGCCGTACGACGCGCTCGGAGTGGCTGAAGAACAGCCAGAACAGCGCGACCGTGCCGGTGAGCGCGACGCCGCTGGTCAGCAGGGTCATCGGCTGGTACGGCGCGGTGGTGAGTGCGGTGCCGGTGGTCATGACCGTCTCACCGAACGCGATGATCACGAACAGGCGTCCGCGCTCCAGCAGGTGGCCCCCGGCGAAGGTGACCTCACGGGAGTCCAGTCTGCGGCCGGGCAGGGGATGCGCCGCCCAGGTGCCCACCAGCTCGACCAGGATCGCCGCCGCCCACCACACCAGCCGCGCGCCGCCGTCGGCTGCAGCCCCGGTCACCCACAAGGGGGCGGGGGCGACGAACCAGACCAGGACGCGGCGGAAATGCTCCTGGTTGACAGGGTCGAGGCCGACGGTGAGCAGCCATACCGTCCGGCCGATGTGAATCAGCAGGAAGGTGGCGACGAAGACCCACCCGGCGTCGCCGAAGGCGCGCGGGGTCGCGGCGTTCATCAACAGTCCCAGGAGCATGACCGTCAGCAGCATCCGCCGGGTCCGCGGGTCCTCGGCCGGGACGAGGGTGACCGCCCAGGTCGTGTACGCCCACGCCGCGTAGACGGCGAGGTAGAGCACGAGCGTCTGGGCGGCGCCCGTCCACGTCGGGTGGGCCAGCAGCTGATGCGACAGCTGACCGATGGCGAAGACGTAGACCAGGTCGAAGAACAACTCCAGCGGGGTGACCTCCCGGCGTGCCGGAACGCTGGTCAACTCCACGACGAATCTCCTAGTCGGACGGTTTCACGGCGTTGCTCAGCCGGCGAGGAAGGCCGTCACCTGGGCGGCGAAGTCCTTGGCGTGCTGGAAGAGGAAGGCGTGGCCGGCGTCGCTGTAGGCGACGAGGGTGGCGTCGGTGACGTGCTGGACGGCGGTGTACGAGGCCAGAGCGGGGATCATCGCGTCCCGCATACCGGTCGCGTACAGGACGGGCTGCTTGATGCTCGCCAGGTCCGCTCGCACCTGCTCGAAGGGGATCGACGCGTCCTTCGCGATCGCGGTGATCTGACCCATGGCCGCCGCCTCGGACACGTCGGGGCGTCCGGTGGCCAGCCGGGTGGCCACCCTGGCGAGGTGTGCGTACCCGGCGGCGCGTCCGGTGTCCGTCTCAGGGAAGAACAGGAACACCAGGTCGTCCCCGGTGACCTCGGGCTTCGTCATGGTGGCCCGCACCTTCGGGTCCGGGTCGGGAGCGCCGGGCACCGTGCCGCCGGGATTGGCGGCCGCCACGACCAGCCTGCGCACCAGGTCCGGTCGGGTGCGGGTGATGTGCTGGGCGACAGTGCCGCCCAACGTCCAGCCGAGCAGGTCCACCTGCGGCAGGCCGAGGGCCTCGATGAACTCGACGGTGCCGTCCGCCAGCCCCTCGACCGAGTCGCGCGGAGTGCCGGTGGTGTAGCCGGTGCCGACGTTGTCGAACACGATCACGTCATGGCTGGCGGCGAGATGGTCCAGGAACTCCGGGTCCCACCAGTCGAGGGTCCCGCGGACCCGGTTCAGCAGGACCAGCGGGATGCCGCCGGTCGGGCCGATGCGCCGGTAGGTGAACGTCGCGGACGGACCTTCCACGGTGAGGTCCTCGGCCGCGTCTGCCAGATAGGTACTCATGGCGGGCTTCGCTTTCCTGTCGCAGTGTCTCGTGGGGGTCTGGCGGGGCCGGGTCAGGCGGGCAGGCGGTTGAGCTTGCGCAGCTGCTGATCGAACATGCGGGTGGGGACGATGCGGCGCATGGTGCGCACCCGCCCGGTCATGGCACCGGCGGTGTACCGCACCTTCGGCTTGGCGTCGGTCGCCGCCGCGACGATCTCCTTGGCGACGACGGCCGGGTCGTCGCCGTCCTTGACCGCTCCCGCCATGTACTCCTCGAAGACGTGCCGCTGCTTGGCGTAGATGTCCAGGGGCTGGTCGGGCCGCACGCTGGCCGCGTCGAACGCGGTGTTGGTCCAGGCGGGCTCGACGAGCAGGGACCGCACGCCGTACTCACGCAGTTCGTGGTCGACGGACTCCGAGTAGCCCTCGACGGCGTGCTTGGAGGCGGCGTAGACCGCCATGTAGGGCTGCGGCATGAAGCCGACGATGGACGAGATGTTGATGATCCGTCCGCTGCGCCGGGCGCGCATGTGCGGCAGGACGGCGTTCGTCATACGGAGGACGCCGAAGACGTTGATGTCGAACAGGCCCTGCGCCTGCGCGGCGGAGCTCTCCTCGGCGGCGCCCGCCGAGCCGATACCCGCGTTGTTGACTAGGACGTCGATCCGCCCGAACCGGTCGATCACCTCACCGACCGCGGCGGTCACCGACTCGTCGCTCGTCACGTCGAGGTCGAGGAAGGTCACGCCCTTCACCGGGGTGACGTGCGCCGTGTTGCGGCTGGTGCCGACCACCTCGTAGCCCGCTGCGACCAGCGCGAGCGCGGCTGCCTTTCCGATACCGGAGGACGCACCCGTCACGAGGGCTACCGGTCGTTTTGTCGTCGTCATTTCGGACTCCTGACTTATGGGATCGCGTGTGCGATGCCGTGGAGGGATCGCTTCCGGCGATCCTCAATCGGTTTCATTAATGTATCAGCTTCTTCTCTAGTGGCAACATGAGAGCATCAACTAATCTTCTATGTGTAGCGCAAGAGTATCTTCTATGGAAGGTCAAGAGATGGAGCGACGTCGCGGGTCAGGGTCTCGTCGACGCATTGACGACTCGATGAAGCAGACCGCCTGAGAGTGGGGTCGACGGCACGCCTGAGCTGGGATGACTGTGGAGCCGGGCGGACATCCAGGCCGTCGACGTGGCGGCCGGGACGACGCGACGGACCCCAGGGGCCTGTGTCCGCCGCCGAGCAACGAGTCGCTTCCGCGGCCTCCTGGGCCCCGAACGCTCGACAGGGTCCAGTCGCGGTGGTCGCGGTGGTCGCAGTCGGTTGACGGCTTGGAGGAGGTGCCGGAAAACCGGGGCTTGGCGAGATCGGGCGGGATGCGGCGCGCGACGTGCGGCGCGAGCCGCCGGCCCGGGTCGCCCGGGTCGCGGCCGAGGATGCGGAGGGGGATCCCTGCTGGATTCCGGAAGGGGGGCTCGGAAGACCAGCGGAGCGGCGGTCATGTATGCGGCGCCCGATCCCGGCTGGTACCTGGGTAGGGGCCGCTTGGAGTGCTGGGCGGACGGGCATGTCGTTTCCCCTGGATCCCGAGGAGTGGATGACTCCTTGGCGACGGTCTGGCGTACGCAGTCGTCACTGGGGAGGCTTCGGCTCCGGCGGGGCAAGCCTGCTGATCGGGCGAAACCGCGCTTGGCGTCGACGAGCGTCTCGCGGCAGGGAGGCCGTCGGTGGTCGAGGAAGACGTTGACCTGCTTGCCGAACTTGTTGGGACCTGTCGGGGAAGCCTCACTCGGGCGTCGCGGTGAGCTGTGCGCCGCGGGTCGTGAGGCTCGCGGGGCGTCGGGGTCGGTGGTGTGCCGGCCGAGGCGCTGCAGGAACTCTGTTCCCGCGGCCTGGCTGGACGCGGCGTCCCTAAAAGACACCTATCAGTTTCATTGTGGTGTCAGGCCCATCCATAACTGCGACACTGAAGTATCAATTAACGAGATACCCGTAGCGTTCACGTATCCTCTACGGGGGGCCAGGTAGCGAACCACCAGACAAGGAGACAGACATGGGCCGAGCACTGCGGGCAGATGCCGAGCGCAGTGTGCGCGCGATTCTGGAGGCGGCCGAGCGAGTCCTCGCCCAGGATGCCGGCGCTTCCATGGAGCAGATCGCCGAGGCGGCGGGGCTGACAAGGATCACGGTGCACCGCCGGTTCGCGAACCGGCAGGCGCTGTTGGAGGCGCTCGCCGTCTCCGCGAAGCAGCAGCTCATCGACGCCATCGAAGAAGCCCGGCCCGACTCTGCTCCCGCGCTCGTGGCGCTGTACCGGGTGACCGCAAACGTGATGCGGGTCAAGAACACTTGGCGGTACACCCTCAGCCACGCCACGGCCCACACCGCCGCCGCAGCCGCACTCTGGGAGGAGATCGACGCCCACACCGTCCAACTCCTGGACCGGGCGCAGCACGAGGGGCTTCTCGCCCCGGACGCGGACCTGGAGTGGACGCGGCAGGTGTACTACGCCCTTCTCAGCGAAGCCCTCAACAGGCCCGGCGCAGATAAGGATCCAGCCGCCCAGGACCCGGATGCACAGGCCACACTCGTCATCGACACACTCCTGCACGGCGCAGGACCACGCGGCTGAGACGCAACCGCTCGGCAGAGCGCCGGATCCACCGATCGGCTGCCGCCGCCGAAGCCTGTCGGCGACACCCATGCCTGGTGGCACAGCTCGACCTGGACAGCCACGCGGAGGCAGTATGGGAGCACCTCGGCCCTGCTCCCCATACCGAGGGTTTGGGCCCTGGCATGCGGGAGGGCCCACTGCGGCCACGGCCACTAGTAGCGCTAACGGCTGTTCCGTTGTTCCAACCGAGGCCGCCATACGCGTGATCACGAACCCGCGGGTGAACACTGTCGACCCGCCACGACCGCCCCGGCCAGAACAGGCGATCCCAGAACAGGCTGTATCGGACTGACGCGGCGGAACCGGCCGGAGCCGGTGCCGCCAAGGGGTTTGGCGTGGGGCCCGCCAGCAGCCGGCGGGCCCCACCATGGCCTTCCGTTTCGCCCAGCTGGCCCGCGCCCTGAGTCAGTGCCGCTGCAGGCGCCCGACGACCTTCACTGGCGTTGTGATCTTATAGCCGAGGGAATCGTGGCCCACAAGGGTCAGAGTGACATCCACCTTTGGGATGCAGTGGGAGTTCCTTGTGAAGTCGTCTACCGAGCGCCTCTGACCTGCGGCGATGCCGTCGCTACCGTCTCTGACCTGCACGGATGAGCCTTTCAGGGTGTTTCAGGATCGTGCCGCGTTACGCGGCTCATTCTCCCCAGGCGCTCCCCAGAGCGGCTCGTACTCCCCAGATTCTCCCCACGGGCAGCCGTCATGCGGCTGGCGTTGACTGTGATTTCGGCGGCTCGGCGGAACCGCTTGTCGGTTACAGGATGTGACCGCTGGCAGGGCGAGACATGCCGGTGAGCTGCCGGGGAGCTTGTGGAGGATGCCCACGAGGCGGACGCACTCGTGGTCAGTTGTCCCGTAAGAGGGCAGGCGGGCTCGGGGCAGTCCCCTTCGAGTGAGCGCCCCGCAGAGCGAGCATGCCCGGTCTGGGCGTCGTCCTCGGCGCGGAGTTCCAGGCCGCCACCGGCGGCGACATGACGTTCTTCGGCACCGCCGACCGCCTCGCCGGCTTCGGTGGTGTCGCCCCGGTGCCCCACTCCGGGAAGATCAGCTGCAACCTGCGGCGCCACAGCGATACAAACCGTCGCCTCCAACGCGTCTTCTCCATCTCGGCGTTGTTGAGATCCGACACGCGAGGAATCGCGCCGGTTCTACGACCGCAAGCGCGCCCATGGCAAACGCCACACCAGTGCAGGGTCTGGCTCACTACGTCACGCGCTGGCTGGAGTGGGAGAAGGACAGCAGCTGGAGCGCCCTCGGCGTGGATTGGGAGAACGGGCTCACGGCGCTGGTCGAGCGGCCTCTGCTGGGGATGTGCATGACGGTCAGCCTCAGGGGCCTACCTGCACCGGGGGAATACCGCCCACGCTTTGAGTTGGCATACACCGACGGGCACAGCTATGTGCTGACGGACGATGAGCGGCACGCGGTGCACGAGGCGTTCACGCGCAAGCTGGGTGGGAGGCTGATTCTTTCGGCGGGGTCTTTCGTCTGTGAGGATGCGAGGATCGGTGGCACGCCCGGAAGGACGATGTGGGAGGACCCGTGAGCGACGAGGAGTCCACGGTGGCCGTGGAGATCTCGGACGGTGCCCGTGAGCAGTGCAGGCAGCTTGGGCCGGCGGCCGAGGCAGCGGTGACGGAGTTGTCCCGGTTGCTGGAAGCGGACCCGCTGCTGGGCGAGTTGGACACGTTCACGAAGCTCCACCGCACCTCCACCGCCACGCGTGAGGGCATGACGCTGAGCGTCCATTACTTGTACGGGCCCCCGTACGCCGCGGAGGGGGTCGTGCAGATCGGGTCGGTGGCGCAGGTGACGGCTCCCCCCACCGCGGCCGAGAAGTACGGTGAGTACGCCGAAGAGGAGCCGCCAGGGCTGGCGGGGGACATCAGGGACGATGCCGCGCAGGAGGAGATCGCCGGACGCCAGGTGACGGATGCCTGGATGCGGATCGAGACGTGGCTGCGCATCCACGCCCCTGCCTCGTACGAGGCCCTGCGCCCGGGTGCGTCCGGCCAGGAACTCGCAGTGCTTGAAGACACACTGGGCACCCGGCTTCCGGCGGAACTGCAGGCACTGTGGCGCCTGCATGCAGGTGTCCATGACGCGCGTGGCGCGGGGTTCCTGTTCCGTAACTGGGCACTGATGGACCTGGCTGCTGTTGCCACGTACCACGTCGGCCAGATGAGCTTGGGCGATGACGATGTGTGGCAGGGCCCGTGGATTCCGTTCTGCTCGTCCGGCGTGCACGACCGCGCCTTCGTCCTGTACCTCGATGCCAGGACCGGCGTCGTGAGCTACACCTCGCGCTACGGGGAGCACCGGGAGGAGTTCGCGTCGCTGTCGGTCTACCTGGAGGAGATGGCCGACGCCCTGGAGGCACCGGCCTTGGCGGGGAAGGAGAAGCCGGGGCTGGCGGACGGAGCCCTGGTGTGGGGGCCGGTGAGCGATGTGCCCGGCTGGCAGCCATACACCGGATGAAGCCCGTCAGTGGGGGGAGCGGCAACTGCCGCTCCCCCCACCGGGTTCCAGGATCTGTCAGCCGACCTTGCGCCAGGCGCAGGTGGTGTTGGCGTTCGCGCAGTGCTCGAAGCCGGGGTTGCTGACGAAGAAGCCGTCGTCATCCAGCAGACGCCACACGGTGGGCTGGAGTTTCTTGAAGGCGGTCTCGTTCTGCGTATTCGGGATGGCGGCCCGGCCGCACTTCTCCTTCCACGTCGGGCCGTTCTTCGCGGCCCGGGTGTCGGCGAGCAGCCCGAAGCCGGTGCCGGTACCCATCTTGTCGGTGAAGAGCTGTGCGCACTCCTTGCCGTCGCCCACCTGGTTCAGGCCGGGGAAGCCCCCCCTTTCGTGGGTGGAGGCCATGGCGTACTCGTCGCAGCTCGTCGTCCCCACGGCAGCATCGGCCGAGTGCGCCGTCCAGCTCGACGGGCAGACCTTGCCGCGGCTGTCTTCCGATGACCAGGGCTCGCCCCTGGAGTTCTTCACCGTGGTGTCCGGGCCGAGGTAGTGCAGGAGGGAGTCCCACTTCACCGACCCGGCATGGTCGGGCATCTTCTCCTGCATCAGCCAGTAGTAGGCGCCGGCGGCCGGGAAGAGGTTGGTGTCGACGGTGTAGGTCGGCTTGAAGAAGGGCAGCACGCAGCCGGGCGCGACGGCCTTCAGGATGTCGTCACAGCGGGGGGCGAGTTCGCGCCTAGTGGTGACGCCGCTGCTGCCGAAGTCGGCCGAGGCGGTGAGGTCACTGGCATCGACACTGGCGGTGACGGACCAGCCGAGGTCGATGATCTCCTTGCCGGTGCCGCTCCAGGTGGTCTGGACGGTACCCCAGCGGGCGTTCAACGGACCGCTCTCGGTGATACCCCAGTGGCCGGTGGACGCCGTGTTGTTCAGGTCGGCCCACTTCGTCGATGACTGGACGCAGCTTGTGCAGTTATGGCCGACGTTCCACTTGAGGGTGACGCCTTTAAGGTCGGGGTGGATGCTGGCGGGCATGGCGACGATCTGCTGGTCGAACTCGCCGAAGTCGCTGCCGCTGTCGCCCTTCTTCGTGTACGTCTTGATCTGCTGCTGGAAGTCGAAGACGGCGGTGGCGAGCGTGGGGTGCTCCGGGTCGGTGTCCACGAAGGTCAGCGTTGCGGTGCCGATGCTCTTCATGCACGCCTCGGTCCGATTCATGAAGTCCTTGCCCGCAGGGCTCGGACCGCACCAGGAGACCAGATTGGGGTTGGTCCCGTCCGCGGCGACAGCGTTCGCCGCGGCAACGCGCTGTTTGCTCTGTTTGGTTGGCGGGGCGATCTCGATGCACAGCTTGCGGCCCTTGGCGTCCGGCCGGGAGCACGACTGCTTGCCGCCTGCCTGCAGCGCCTTGGGGGTGAGCCCCTGGGGCCTTGTCCCCTTGGCCGCGACACCGGCGACCGGACCCGGGTCGCTACGGGTGAACTCGATGTTCTTCTGTGCCAGCGAGTCGATCGTGGACGAAGTCTGCGGGGCCGGGAAGGTCACATACGGGTTGATCTTGAAGTTCGCCCACGGTGACCAGTCGGTCTCGTACAGGCTGCCGTCGTAGGCGGAGGTGTGGAACGTGTAGCTGACGCCCGGCTTCAGTTTGCCGTAGGGGACGGTGACCTGGCCGGTCTTGCCGGAGGCCACGAAGTCGGAGACAAGGACGCCATAGGGATTGGCGTCGGTCAGTTTGACCTGGGTCTTCGGTTTGCCGTCGGCGTCGGTCGTCCAGACCTCGAAGGTCAGGTTGGCCTTGTCACCGTCGGCGTCGGTGACGGTGTTGCGCAGTATCACCTCGGGGGCGACGACGTTCCAGATGCTGCCGCTCTTGGCGAACTGCGGTCCCGCTGACGGGCTTTTGCCCGAGACCGGGCGGGATCCAGCGGCGGTGGCATCCTCCGGGCCGGCCGCGGGGCGCGCGGACGGGGCGGTGTCAGGGGAAGAGCTGGGAGCGAAGTCGGCGGCAGCGGCAGTGCCGCTGCCTATGAGTAAGGCGGCGGCCGCGCCTGCGACCAGTCTGCGCAGGCGGCCGACAGTGGGTCTGCGGCTCAAGATTGCATCCCTCCTTAACGTACATATGTTCGATGCGATGTGATCCCATCAGACGCGTCTCGCGAGTCATATGGCCAAGGTCACGGTTTAACTCACCTTGACCAAAAAGGAGTTGGCGAGCGTGACCATGTGAACGCCGAGGGTTCGGTCGGCTATCACCGTGAGCTGAGAAGAAGGGCGGGCCGAGCATGCAGGAGGTCGGCCGGGCGGTGACATGGGTGAGGCTGTCTTTGTGTGCACTTGGCCAAAAAAGGGAGCGCGTCCTTATCGATGTCGACCCAAGGTGGATCCTGCTCGTCGTGGACATCCACGGGTTGTTCACGTGGCTGCCGCGCTCTCTTCCCTGAGGGAGGGGTTCGATAAATTGGCTTTCCGGTCACTCCGGCTGGTTGTGGCCAACTGCCTGAGCGGGCCTGCCGGTTCGGCCCGGCAGGGGGAAGGTGCCGGCGGCTGAGGTGCGGGGAACGCCTGGAGCAGGCCGCAGTCGTCCGGCCCGGTGGGTAGATGGGTCACGTCCCTTGATGTGCGCGGGACGCCATCCAGGCTCCGCTCAACTTGTTCCCGATGACGCATCACTTGGAGTGCGTGGCGATTCTTGAGCCGGTGACTAAGGGATCCTGACCTGCACTTACTCCGGGTATCACACTTCGTTCGATCTGTTTCCGGATCGCTATGGAGTGGAGCGCGCTGTGCTCCTGCGCCTGCCGCACGACGTTGCTGACCTGCGGCTTTGTCGAGGAATAGTGCGGGGTGCGCGACTGATGTTCTCGACGTTGCGCGATTGACCGGTGACTCGTGACGCTCGTTCGACGCTGTTCTTGGTGGAGCGTCAGGTGCGATGGCTCCGAAGGATTGCTCGCCACCGTCCGGTTGACCCCGTCACCGTGGCTCTCGGCACATTTGGTCCATGTGATCAATCGTCCCTCGATGGTGATCCATTGCAGGGCGACCTTGGCCTGCTCCAACCGTGCGGCTCGAGCGCGGTCTGACGTCCGTGTGCAGGTGGGTTTGACATAAGAGGTCCTAACAGAAGCGGTTGATCATGTGACTGTTGGCTTGGCCGCTCGTTGGTCTGGTCGTGGGGAAACGTCAGTCGCGGCCCTGGATCGTGTCGGACGAACTGTGGTCGCTGATCGAGCCGTTGCTGCCCGAGCC
>NZ_JBIAWI010000017.1:0-249539 GCF_042895385.1 Streptomyces sp. NPDC001401 | reverse complement strand
CAGGGATCAATAGTCATACCGGACAGGGAGATGAGCTGTCCGCCCAGCAAGAGATCAACTGACCGCTCACCCGGACGGGCTGATGTCCGTGGACAAGAACTGCTTCACCTGGCCTACAACCGGCTCGGCCCTCCGCCCAGCCTCTCTTCGCGGGAGTCCGAGAATGAGTGAACCGGCATCCCAGGAGCCGACGCCGGTCTCGGAGCCGTCTCGGAGCTGGGGCGACCTTCCGCCCGCCGAGCAAGGCGCTATCTGGAACGAGACCGTTCCCGGTAGCGCCGAGCGGATGATCCGTCAGATTGAGGCGGAGTACGAACATCGGCGCCGCATGGATCGCATCGACGTCTGGTTCCGGGCGGCTGGAGTGGCGACCGCAGCAGCAGGCATCGCGGGCTTTATGTGGATCGCGAAGTACTTCGTCGACCACGGCGCCGCTGCCGCTGCCGCGGGACTGCTGGGAAGCGGTGTGATCGCTGCGCTCGCCGCGCGGCTCGCGGCACAGCGACAGAAATGATGTGCAGACGCTAAGGGCTACGGTGAGGGCGAGGTTGTGCATCCGGGCGATGCCGAGCATGGCGTGGTGGACGCCGTCGCCTTTGAGGCGGCAGTCGCGGAGGATTTTCCAGGTCTTCATGCGGGCGAAGGCGTGCTCGACGCGGGCTCGGACCTGCTTGTGGGACTTGTTGTGTTCCTCTTTCCAGGCCGGCAGTTCGGTCTGGCCGCGCTCTCGGCGGTGCGGGATGACGAGTCCGGTGCCCGGGTAGCCGCCGTCGGCGATGGTGAGGGTGCGGCCGACGGCGGCCTTGGCGCCGGATTCCTCCCATGCCTTGCAATCGTTGCGGTTCCCGGCGAGCGGCCGGCCGACCACGACGACCAGCCGGGTGTCGGCGTCGATGACGACCTGGTGGTTGGTGGAGTACCGGTAGTTCTAATAGGTCATCGGTGGCCCCGAGCACGTGAGTGCAGGGGGTGCCATGCGAGGCGGAAGCCTACTGCCGTTCCGGGACTGGATCCCGGTTGTCAGACTGGCTCCGCCTTGCGCCTTGCCCCGCCGGGCGGAGACCTTCGGTAGTTCCGGGACCTTGATCTCTCGTCTAAGACCGGTCCCGCCCGGCAGGAGCTCGGATATCACCGGCTTTCATGTCCTCAGCCCGCCGACAGGGGCCACCTCTCAGCAGTTCGCGAGCCCCATGAGCTCTCCAACAGACCGAGGTCCCTGTTGGTCGCTGGAGACACGAACGGCTCATGAGATGGCGTGCCTGGAGCACTTCTATTAGAGCGCCGCGTGCTCCGCGTGGGACTGACCCGCAGATTCGTACGGAGGTACAGGGTTGAGCAAGATTTTGTGCGGCATCGACTGGGCGGAGGGGCACCACGACATAGCCCTGGTCGACCAGGACGGAACCCAGGTGGCCAAGCTACGGATCAGCGACGACAGCGCCGGCTTCCACGCGCTGATGGAGCTTCTGACCCGGCACGGGGACACCGCAGAGGATCCGATTCCTGTCGCTATCGAGACGCCGCGCGGGCTCCTCGTCGCCGGCTTGCGGGCCACAGGCCGTCAGATCTACGCGATCAACCCACTGGCCGCAGCCCGTTATCGCGATCGCGGCAGCGTCTCCCGAGCCAAGTCCGACGCAGCGGACGCCCGGGTTCTGGCCAACATCCTGCGGACCGACCGACGCGCCCACCGTCCCTTGCCCGACGATAGCGAGGCCGGGCAAACCATCGCTGTTCTGGCCCGCGCACACCAGGACGCGATCTGGGACCGGCAGCAGATGATCAACCGGCTCCGGTCACACTTGCGCGAGTACTACCCAGCCGCCCTCGCCGCCTTCCACGGCACCGGCAAGCCCGGACTCGACTCACCACGCGCTCGCGTGATCCTGACTGCCGCGCCCACGCCGGCCGATGCCGCCAGGCTGACCCGCAGCCAGCTGCGCATGCTGCTCAAGCGCGGCGAGCGTCCAGGCTGTGGGATCGAAGCCGAGGTCGAGCGGCTTCGGACAGTCTTCCGCGCCGAATACCTGCGGCAACTGCCGCAGGTCGAACAGGCGCTGGGGCACCAGGCAGTGGCGCTCATCCGGCAGGTCGACGCCGCCTGCCTCAGCGTCACTCAGCTCGCGGCGGCGACGGAGGAAGCATTCCTCGCACACCCGGATGCCGACATCATCACGAGCTTCCCCGGACTGTCTGTACTGTCCGGGGCACGTGTCCTCGCCGAGATCGGGGATGATCGCGAACGCTTCGCAGACGCCAGAGCCATGAAGGCATACGCCGGAGCGGCACCTGTGACGCGAGCCTCCGGTCGAAGCCACGTGGTCGTGGCCCGGACCGTCAAGAACCAGCGACTGGCCTCAGCCGGGCACATGTGGGCCTTCGCGGCCCTCCGAACGCAGGCTCCGCGAGCCCACTATGACCGACGGCGAGCTGGTGGAGAACGCCATACCGCAGCTCTCAGGAACTTGTTCAACAAACTGCTCGGCTGCCTCTACCACTGTCTGCAGCACCGCGCGCTGTTCGACCCCGATCGTGCCTTCGCGCCGCCCGCGGACCTTGCTGCCTGAGCACCTCCTTGACCAACCAACGACATGAGATGTCTTCGACCGCTCGGCGATCGTGTGGTCGCGGGTGGGCACCAGGGTGCCGTCCACGATGAGCACTGTGTCCTTGGCGAACCGCTTGCGGGGCCGGAGCGCGAGCAGGGGGCCGAGGTGGTTGATGACTCGGCCGGCCGTCGACTTCGAGACGCCGAACAACAGAGCGAGCTGCCGCAACGTCAGATTGGTGCGCCAGTAGGCCGTGACCAGCAACACCCGGTCCTCCAGCGGCAGGCTCCACGGCCGGCCTCGGTGGAGCCCATCGGCTCCACCGCGCCGCAGCGTGGTCAGCAGCTTGCCGAAACAGCGCGGGCTCAGCCCCGCAAACGGGGTTATCCAGGACGGCTCCGATGCCGTGATCACACTCGCCACATCATGATCATCACTCAGGCCAGCCCAATGCCGAGACCATCCCACAGTTACGCTGATCAGCGCAGTCCACAGTGCGCAAGACCGGGGGAAACCGTGAACCGACCGCTGCTGTTCCTCGATGTGGACGGGCCGCTCAACCCTTACGCGGCCCAGCCGGAGAGGCGTCCTGACGGCTACACCACACTCAGAGTCCCCCGGAACGACGCTCATGAGGACGCCAGGGGCCTCTCGTCCCGGCACCCCCTACGTGTCTGGCTCAACCCAGAGCACGGGCGAATCCTGCTCCAGCTCGGCTTCGAGCTGTGCTGGGCCACCACATGGATGGACGACGCCAACCGGTGGATCGCACCGGTCGTTGGCCTTCCGGAACTTCCCTTCGTCGACTTCGGCGACGTCCTCCTACAAGAGCGCCCTGATGGAGTCCACTGGAAGACCAGACCGCTGGTGGACTACGCAGGCGGCCGTCCCTTCGCCTGGGTGGACGACGAGCAGAGCGAGCTGGATCAGACCTACGTGACCGCCCACCACCACGGGCCCGGGCTCCTCCACCACGTCAACCCGCGGATCGGCCTACGGGAGAACGACTTCCGCACACTCGCCGACTTCGCCCAGTCCCTGAACACCTCACGAACCGCTGGCTGAGGGTCTTCAGGCTGCCCCGTACTCGGAGCCGAGATCTTTGCGGGACAGCCCTTAGGCAACTGCCGCTCAGGGGTGAGGGCATCGGATGCGCATCGCGGGCAGCGACCGGCTGGATGGTCACGGCACAGTAGACGATTTCGGCATCGGGAATTACGGTCACCCGCCGTAATCGCTCCACAAGATCTGTGCCAGAGCCGTCAATTGGGACCACCGAGGCGTCTCGAAGCGGCCCCAATCTGTGAAGATCGCCTCCTGTGAAGGTGGCCTGGAATAGCTCTACTTGGCCTACTGGCTCGTCACTCGAGGGTCCATTTCAGGTCGCCGCGATACAGGCTTCACAAAATGGGGCCCGCCGGAGGCGCCTCGGTGGAGCCGGAAGAGCATGCCGCAGCCAACGAAGGATCCGCTGGGCTGTCAGCGTCCGCCAAACCAGACGACTCCGCTCACTGTGCCTGCAGCACTGCTGATGAGGGCTAGGAGTCGGTACGGCACTCGCTCGAGAACCAAGTGCACACCGCCCCAGTGCAGTTCCAGGAAGGCGGCAGCGGGGTGCGGTGGGGTGTGCGTCGCGACGTCATGCGGGACTCCGGCTGGCTGGGCGGGAACTGGTCGTCTCCACGGCCGGCTTGGGGGCCGGACCGGGTTAGCACTGTCGCGAACGATCCGTGACTTCCATGGTGTACCTGAGGGCCTTCTCAGGCAAACCCGCGCGCGTGCCGTACACCGCACCGCCTTCGCTTATGTTCGGAGTTGAGAAAGACCGCTCCTTGATCTGGTCAAGGTGGTCAGCAAGTCTTTCTACCAGGCAGGTCGTTTTACAACGGCAGGCTGACCAACCGCCGACCTTGCGCATCGCGCGTGCCACGGTTGATGGAGTGCATGAGACTGCGGGTGTATGTGCCAAGCATCGATCCGATCATCTATGACGAGACCGGCTCCCTGGTCGTGTCCACGTCGGGTGCCGAGATAGGCGCCTATCGGCCGAAGTCCCCGCCGCGATCCTCGCCCGGATGCTCGGGGTCCACATCAAAGTCGCCGTCCAGTGGTAACAGGCATCAGGCGCGGACTGGGCGTCCTACGCCGCCGAGATCGGCCCACGAGCTGCCCCATGGCCACGGAACGGAGACGCACGTACCCCTCGATGAAGCGTGGTTCGGCTCTGAATGAAAGCAACTCGATGACCCCGAACGTCGGCAACTTCGGGAACGTGTCTACCGGGGGCTTTGTTGTTCTTCGAGCGAGACTTCCAGTCGGCGTCGGAGCAGATCCACTCTCACTGTTTCGATAGATAGAGTCCGTTGCAAATCATTCAGATCGTTCAGCACATCCGCGATCTGCATCGGATTAGGAGGGGTGGCCAGAAACGACTCAAGTTGCTCAGTGGCCTTATCCCACTCAAGTATGGCACAGAAGGTCACGAGGAGATTCCCCCGAGCCCATGCGCCGTGATAGCCTCCCCGAGACGCCTCCTCGGTGAAAATCTCCACCGCTCGACGCCAATGCTCGCTCTCCTCGTCGTGCGACATCAAGCGACAGAGAACCGCGAACTCGAAATGGTACCAACCATCGGCGCCATTGCTGGCATTGCTACTGGCAATGGTTTCGAGGGCGCTGTGAAGGTCGGCCATGGCCTCCGGGTAGCGAGCCAGGCGGCGATAAGTAATCCCCCGACGGAAGAAGGCTCCGGAGTTCGGACTCGAATCCATCTCGATGGCCTCGCTGAAGTCTGCCAAGGCTTCCTCGTAGCGCCCCATGGCAGAGTGCGTTTCTCCGCGCTGCACGATGTCTCCGCGACGATTGAACGGATCGGGTTCGATAGCGACAGAACGGGCCCAATCGGCAAGGGCTTCGTCGTATCTTCCCATGGCGTGATACAGCCCTGCACGAAGCCTCACGGGCCAGGCAGAGGTCTGATCAAGTTCGATCGCACGGTCGAGATCGGCGAGAGCCTCCGGCATGTGGTTCATGAAATGATATGTCGCGCTGCGGTGTGCGTAGGCGGCGCTGTCGGTCGGATCGAGTTCGATGGCGCGGGTGAAGGTGGCCAGTGATTCGGATAGGCGATTCATGACGCGGTTGGCGATGCCGCAGTTGATGAGAGTGGAGCTGTCGTTCGCGTCGAGTTCGATGGCGCGGTTGAGATCGGCTGCGGCTTCCGGGTAGCGGTTCATGGCTTCGTAGGTCCAGCCCCGGCCCTGGTAGGCGCGAGCGAAGTCTGGGCTCAGCGTGATCGCCGCCGTGTAGTCGTTCAGGGAACTGTCGAGATTGCCATTCTTGCGATGCTCGCGGCCGCGGATGGCATAGCCCAGGGCTTTGCCGACGGCGCTCAGCTCCGGCGCGTTGAGAAGCAGCGACAAGGCAGCGATGCTGCCTGAAGTGCCGTCATCCGCTGCCGTGCGCAGATGCTGAGCCCAGGGCGCGAGATTGACCGAGTCGGTATCTTCGCCGGCCTGGCCCAGCATTTGGACCCATCGGTGGAGGGATTCGATGCTGTGATCGCAGGCGTGGACGGTTTCTAGGAGGGCATCAGGCAGCGCATGCTGGGCGTGTGCGCACAGACGGTGGTAGGTCTCGTTCAGTCGGTTCTCGCACCACGCGGCATCATCCCAGCGTTTCTCGGGCGGGAGGACCTCTTCCAGGACCTGACGCCACTGCTCAAACAGGTTGGCAAGGCGGATGTGCTGGTCACGCCACTGGGCAGGGGACTGGATGCGCTGATGCCGGAGCATCAGACCGCGAACGACTTCGTGGTAGCGGCAGCGTCCGGCGTTGTTCGTGACGAATGGCAAAGCCTGTAGCCAGGAGTACTCCTCCGCTGCCTCAGCGGGCGTGGCGGCGCGGAAGATGTCCTCGTTCAGCTGCAAGGGCAGAGCGCAGGACAAGGCGGCGACACGGTGGTGAGGGCTGCTCTCCCACTTCAAGAAGCGTTCCACAGCAGTGGCGGAGGGATCGTTTATCGCGTCAGTTCCGGTGGGGTGGTTTTGGGCAAGGGTGTCGACCAGGACGGGCAGTCGGCCGGACAGCCGTAGCACGACTCTGACGAGAGCCTCGTCGGTAATGCCCTTCGCGGCCAGAAGCTGTCGGGCCTCGTGGTCGGTGAAGGCGTCCAACTGCACCTCGGCTACGAGATCCAGACAATCGCCCCAGTAACGTGTGTTCAGCCGCCCCTGCCCCGACAGTACGACCAGAACGTTGGTTGCCAGTTCGCCGTAGCGATCGCCGAAGAGTAGTTCCCGTAGCCAGGCATCCAGTACCGGTGCGGTCCGTTCATACGCATCGAAGGAGACCATCATCCATGGCCGACGCCGTGCCACCTCGGCCAGGTCCTCCAGGAAGACCGGAGTGAGGACCTGCAGTGGTGACAGCACCAACTCGACGTCGTCGTGGTCGCGTAGCCGTGCGCTCACTACGGCCCGGAGCCTGTCGACTCCTTGGGCGATCTGCTGAGGGTCGACCACGCTGGTGAATGCCCCCACCCCCGGTACCATGCCGAGCGCCGCCAGTCCTGCCCGCGCAGCGACCGTGCTGGACGTCGAAGCAGCAGGTGCCTGCCCTGTGCCGGCTGTCCCTAAGGTCTGCGCGGCGGAGTCGATCAGTGCCTCGTGCCTGCGCTGCTTGTACGTCGCCACCAGCCTGTTGAACTCCTTCAGCGGTAGGCCCTGACGGCCGAGCTGCTGGCTGATCGCCTCCATGGCCTCCACAGCACTATGTACGTCGTCATCCAGGTAGGTTGTTATAGCTCCCTGCTCACGGGCCGCGTCCTCCCACCGTCGGACCAGCGATGTCTTGCCCACGCCAGCATTGCCGTGCACGTGGAAGACGAACTGGTACGCCTCGTCGCCGGGATCCCGAGTGAAGTTCTCCCGGAACCCAGCGAGTTCATCGTGCCGGCCAATGAACGTGGCCCGACGCCTCTGTCGGATCAACTCTTGCCGGGAAGGTCCCTGTACCCGCGACAACCACATCACCCCGCCCCGACAACATGATGCACTCCTGTTGTCGGCCCGCACTTCAACCGGGGGCCAGACTGCCTCAGATCGACGGTGGGAAGTGTGGCATTCGGACAGTTCCAATACCCGACTCCACCGTTAGAAGGCGCGGCTCTCGGTGCCCCCGACGCGCTGCAAGTTGCGGACCGGTTTCATTTGCTCCAGAACCTCGGCCAGGCCGTCGAGAAGTGCGTCGCGGCGCACCGCGACTGCTTGCGCGCCGCTGTTCCGTCGCCGGAGCGTGAGGCCGCCGACGGCGAGTCCGGGCTGCCCTTCGCCGTGCTGCCGCCCGGCCGCCGAGCCGAGCGGATGCGGGCCCATCACGCCCTGGTCCACGGCCTTTTGAGTGACGGTATGGGCCTGCGGGCCATCGCCCGCCACCTGAGCTGGGGGACGGCACACCGCCCAGCGGTACGCACGTGCCGCCCGCTGGCAGGACATGGTCACCGGACGCCGAACCCGTCCCAGCCGCCTCGACATCCACCAGCCCTACCTGCAACGGCGCATCGACGAGACCGACGGCGCGATCACCATCAAGGAACTGCGCGAAGAACTCGCCGGCCGTGGCTACCGGGTTGCCCTACACCAGCCTGCGGGACTGGGCCCGCAGCCGCCTTCAGTGGCCCGACACCCCTGCACCGGCGGCCACAGCACCCTCCGTACGTGCCATCGTCGGCTGGATCACCCGCCACCCCGACACCCTCACCGAAGACGAAACCACCCAGCTCAAGGCAGTCCTCAGCACCTGTCCCGAGCTGGTCCAAACTCACAACCTCGTACGGGACTTCGCCCAGATTCGCGCCCTACGCACCGGCGCAGACCTGCCGAACTGGATCAACACCGCACGCGCCGCACAGCTGCCCGGGATCACCGGCTGCGCCCACGGACTCACCACCGACTTGGAAGCCGTGACCGCCGGACTCACCGTGCGCTGGAGCTCCGGCGGCACCGAGGGCGCTGTGAACAGGGTGAAAAGATCAAAGGCAGCTGTACGGCCGGGCCGGATTCGAACTCCTTCGCAAGATGATCCTGCTTCAGTGACGCTCCGTGACCGCCGTCCAAGATCTGTGCCAGAGCCCAAATGACGTCGCTGTAGCCATGGCTCCGGAGGTGGTGGCGCTGGCGGAAGGCTACTGCTGAGCGGTGCTGATGTAGCAGGCGTAGACGCTGGCGGTGCCATCGTGGGCGAGGCGGGCGGTGGCATCGAATACGCCGGCTGGGCGGAAGGCGCTGTGTCGGCCGGTCCGGATGCGGTACGCGAGGTTGGTGGCCCGGTTCAGGTTGCCGAGGGTCTCGATGTGCGCCCACTCGTCCGGGCGTTCGCGGAGGGCCTGGGCGGTGTCGTGTGCCTCCTGGCTGCGGGTTGGGACAGGCAGGGGTTCGAAGCGGGCGTGCATTCAGCGGTCTCCGGCGGTCGGCAGGGCGGCTTCGGCGAGTTCCCGGATGCGGGCTGCTGTGCGCCACTGGCTGTCGGAGAGGTGTTCGCACAGCTCGTTGGCCAGGCGGGCGACTTCGGCGAGGACCAGCTCGGTGCCGGTTCCTGGTGTGGGGGCGCTCTGCTCGCGGTCCGGGCCGAGGGGCGCGGAGGATGCCGTCGTGTGGTTGGTCGCGCGAGCAGAGTGATTCATGGCGGTTGTTCCCTGGGGTGGTCAGCGATTGTTGCAGCGGCAGGTGTTGGTGATGGGGTTGAACCAACTGTCGCAGGAGTTGCACCACGTGGCTCCGGGCATCGGAGGGATCTCGGAGTGCTGCTTGGGGCGGTCGTGCACGGGGTCAGCTTCCTTTGTCAGAAGTTGTCGGGTAGTTGGGCGCGGGGGCCGTCGGGGGCGAGGACGTTCACGATGTGGTCGAGGTCTTTGGGCCGCCACAGTGCGACTTCGAGGCCGCAGGCAGCGAGGTGTTTGAGCCAGTCGCGTTGCGCCGGGCGTATGCGTCCGGTGTCGGACTTGAACTCGGCGAAGATGATGCGTTTGGCCTTGGGGTGTCCGTAGACCTCGTCGGGCCATCCTGCGTCGCTGCGCTGCGAGTTGTGGGTGTGGTACGTGAGAGTCCAGCCGCGGAGGGCTGCGATCTTGCGGACGTGCCGGCGGAACTGTTCCTCGGTCACGCGGCCCGCCTGCGGCGCGGGACGTCGGCCTCCAGGAGGGCGGCGAGGTGCGCGGCGGCGTCCGGGTCCGGTCGCGGCTGGCGCCGGACGGCGGGCGGGGCCGGGAGCGCGGGGCTGCGGTGGCGTTCCTTGAGGAGTTCGGGCAGCGGGCGCTTCGTTTCCTCCCACAGGATTTCCTGCAGGGAGCGGCCGTATCGCTCGAGGACGAGGGCCTCGTAAAGGGCGTCGTCGTGGCTCGTGTGGCGCATGTCGTGGTGGTTGTTCAGGGCAGGCATGTTGGTTGCTCCATGGGCTGGCCGGGACCCGCAGGGGGGTGCGGGTCCCGGCCGGAGGGGTGGCTCGTATCTGACGAGCCGTTCCGGGCGGGCGGGGCGCGGGGGGTCGCTGCCCGTCCGGAGGTGTGGGTGGATGGTCGGGCCGTGCCAGGGCCTGACATCACTCAGAACCTAACACAAAGATGTGTACTGACCTATTTCTGGGTCAGTCGACGATGGCGAGCTCGTCGGGTTCGTACGGGAGGGGCTTGGGTGCGCCGGGCCACTGCACCATCACGAGCCTCTGTCCACTGATGGGGTCGGTGGCATGTCCGCGCACTTCACCGAACGGGCGGAGCATGCCCTTGGGGGTCGATCGGGCGAGCGTCACGCCGGTGTGCTTCTCGAAGTCTTCCATGCTGGCCTCCTGGCCGTTCAGGTAAGGGAGTTGCGGGCGATCAGGGTGAGTGCGTGGCCCCACTGTTCGGTGACGGGCTCGTCGAAGGTGAAGCCCGAGTCGGGGGCTTCGAGTTCGGCGACCCGCCAGTCCGTGCAGGTGCCAGCGGGCGGGTGCTCGAAGTGCTGAATGGCGCCGTCATGCAAGGTGATGGCGAGGCGGATCGTGCCGCTGGGGCTGATGGTTGCGTTGGTTTTGCTGCTCGAGACCAGGGCTTCCGCGGTCAGTGAGTCTCCGAGAATCATCGAAGCCCCATTTGGGTAGTGGCCTATTTTTGGTCAGGTGAGGGTCGCGAAGCCTTCGCAGATGGGGCAGGTGTCGCCCGTACCGGGGCTGGTGCCGTCGCTGCACGCAGGGCAGGGGAGGTATTGGCCGGTCCCGTGACAGGCGTTGCATTCGCGGGTGCGCTCGTGCGGCCCGTGCGGGTAGGTGACGGTGCCGCCGCCTTCGCATTCATCACATTCCGGGGCGTGGGTGCCGGTGACGGTGATGGCGTCGATGAATGTCGAGGTGGCGAACATCCGCTCCTCCTTTGATGGTCGGCCGGTGCGGGTACCCCCTCACCTCTTGAGTTAATTCTACTATCCATGGTGGGGGTGTCCACTCGCGCTGAGTGCAGGGTCCGAAGCCGCCCCATCGGGCGCGGCGGGTGTCGTAGCTCTCGAAGAGAGTCGGGTACGACGTGGGTCTCAGGGCGCACTGCGCGCCGCCCACCCCGATGTGGGCGTTCAGGCTGAGGCGGTTGAGTCCCTTGCCGTCGGCGGGGCGTGTCGGTGCTGGCGCAGGCAGGTAGATCGGCATTAAGGCCCCTACGGTGAGGGGGAGTTGAGGTCAGAAGGTGATCTGCTCGCCTGGTGTGGCCTTGCCCTTGCCGGAGTGGAAGGCCAGGAGCGCGACAAGCGTGCGGTTAGCCCGGCTGCCGGGGTGTTCCGCATAAAGCCGTCCCACGATGAACTCTTGCTCCAGGTGGCGTTCGAGGTGGAGGAGCCAGCCTGCGGCCGCGGTGGTGGTGCTGCGCCCGGTCGTACGGGCGTTGGGTTCAGTCGCGCCGTGCCAGGTCAGGATCACGGCTGGAATGTCGTCCAGCAGCGTGGGTTGGGCACGCCAGCCTGGGCGGTCCTTGTCCGGCGAATGGGACCTTATGTGACGGCGGTGCAGGGCGCTTCGGACATCGCCGAGCAGCGTCTCGGTGCTCGTGCTCACAGACTTACTCCTTGCAGGGGTGCGGGTGTCAGAACAGTTCTTCTTGACCGTCGACGTCGCCCGGCTGCTCGCGGCCGGACCGACGCGGGCCGGGATCAGGGACGGTGTCGCCGAAGAGGGCGGCAGTGCCGAACCGGTCAGGTACGGCAACGATCCGAGCGGGGCCCGCCGGTACAGGCAGCTCGTTGGGGGCTGCCGCGTCGAAGTCGGCGTGGCCCATGGCGGTCCAGTCCCTTCTGGTGGTCACTTGCTCTCCTTGTGAGGCTGGGCGGTCCCGGATGCTTCGAGGACGGCGTCCGCCCAGTCCCGTACGAATGCGGTCCAGGCTCGGCCTGCCGCCTCGCCTGGGGTGTGGCCGTCCTCGAGGGCTTTCAAGTAGCGGGCCGCGGTGACCTCCAGAGCGTGGGACGAGGCGAGGGTCCGCATGAGGCGTTCGATGTTCGTGCCGTGCATATGGTTGAGGGCCTTCGCGGCGAAGGCGACGATCATGCCGACGTCCTTGCCGAGCTGCTCGCCCTGGGCGGGGGTGAGGGGCGCGCTGTAGCGCATGACGAACCTGACTCCTGTGCTGTAGCGGGGTTTCGGGAAAGAAGCGGCGCGGAGTTGTGGCCGCGCCGGCCGGGGTGCGGACGCGGGCGCCCGCACCCCCGGAGCTGAGCCGGTCAGGCCGCGACAGCCTCGTGCTCGTCGGCGGTGTCCGGCTCTTCGGTGTGGTCGGCCTCGGCCTCGGGGTTGACCGTGACGAGCTGGCGGGCTTCGGCGTGCGCCTTGGCCTGCTTGAGCTGGAAGCGGGCCTTGGTCAGCGACTCGGCGACCCTGTCGAGCTGCTCCAAGCGTGCCCCGACCTGCGTCTCGAGGGTCTCGGCGAGCTTCAGCGGCTGGGTCTTGCCGATCTCGTCGAGCAGCGCCCGCACCTGCTCGATCTTGTCGAGCGTGCTGCGGGTCTTCTTCTGCGCGGCAGCGCGCTCGGTGCGCTGCTCCTCGGTCATCTCCTCGACGACCATGAGGACGGCCTGGTCCTGCTGCTGCTTCATCGCATAGGCGAAGTGCACGATCTCGTTGTCCGAGGCGAACTCGCCGCGCACGACCTTGCTGAGGACGGAGCCCTGGTTGGCGAGGTTGAGGGCGGCGATCTGCACGGCCGCCTGTGTGCCGATCTTCCCGTCCTGCACAAGCTCCTGGACCTCTATGCGCAGATCGAGCAGGGCCAGGCGCAGCTTCACGTAGGCGGTGGTCTTCGCGAAGTCAGCGGCCACGGACTCGATGGTCGCGCCCTCCTCCTCGTCGAGGATCCGCTGGTAGCCGTGCGCCTCCTCGAACGGGGTCATGTCCTCGCGGGTCACGTTCTCCGACATGGACCGCTTGAACCGCTGGAGTTCGTTCTTCTCCGAGGTGATCGTGGCGCGGATCTTGGTGCGGCCGAGGATCTGGTGGGCGCGCCAGCGGCGCTCACCGGCGACGATCTCGTAGCCGCCCTTCTTGTTGTCGGGACGGACCTCGATGGCCTGCATCAGGCCGTACGTGTCGATGGAGTTGGCCAGTTCGTTCAGCGCGTCCTCGCTGAAGTACTCGCGCGGCTGGCGCGGGTTGCGGTGGACCTGGCTCATCTTGAGGACGCGCTGCATTTCGGGCTCCAAGTGGTGCTGGTGAGGTTTCTTTCTCCCTCATCTCCTGAGTTAATTCTACTATGGCGAGTGGGGGTGTCCACTCCCGGCATCCCACGCCAACGTGACCTCGACCACGTCCTCAAACGGGCTCTGACATGCGGAAACGCTGATGGGTGCCGGGAGAATCCCGACGCCCATCAGCGTCACCTACGACTGCTCGTCCACCTGCTCGCGCCAGGCCCGCACCTGTGGTGGCGCCCCCGATACGGGAACGGCGAAGCATTCCTTGCGGATCGGGCACGCCCCGCACACCCGCACCGCCGCCCGGTTGCCCGGCGCCTGGGGCCCTGTCCGCCCGAGATGCTCGGTGCACCGGGCTGCTGACCACGCCACAGGCAGGGCCGGCGCCTCATGCCTGCCCGCGAGTCCGGCGAGAGCGGCCATGCGGTCCGCATCGCGGCCGCGGCTAAATCCCGCCCGGGCAGGCTGCGCCGCCAGTGCCAGAATGCGGTCAACGTCGATCACCCCTGCCCCCTTGTCCCGGCAGTGCGTAGACCGGCTGCCCCTTCCTGAACTCGTACGCAGTGCCGCCGTTCCGACTTGCGGCCTCGCCTCCGCCTTCCCCCGCAGCCCCAGGCGGGCTGCCTCGATGCGGTCACCTGTTAGTGCCCCATTCCCGCGCCACCGTCGACCGGGATCACCGCGCCGGTGACGTAGGAGCCCTCGTCGATGAGGAACCGCACGGTGCGCGCGATCTCCTCGGGCTGCCCGAGACGGCCGAGCGGGATCTGCCCGAGCAGCGCCTTGATGCGGTCCTCCGGCAGAGCGGCGGCCATGTCCGTGGCGGTCAGCCCCGGCGCGACGACGTTCGCGGTGATGCTGCGCGAGCCGTACTCGCGGGCGATGGACCGGGCCAGTCCGATCAGCCCGGCCTTGGAGGCAGCGTAGTTGGTCTGGCCGGCCTCCCCGTGCATCGCGGTCGCCGACGAAATGAACACCATTCGCCCGCCCTTGGCGCGCAGCATGCCCGGCAGGGCACGCTTGGCGACCCGGTAGGCGGCGGTCAGGTTCGCATCGAGGACGGCGGTGAAGTCGTCCTCGCTCATGCGGGCGAGCAGCCCGTCACGGGTGATCCCCGCATTGGAGACGAGGGAGGTGACCGGGCCGTGCTCGGCCTCGGACTGCTTGAACGCCAGGTCGACCTGCTTAGGGTCGGTGACGTCACATCGCACGGCAAGGAAGCGGCCCCCGGTGTGCTCCTGGCCCGGCAGGTAGGAATGGGCGGGGGGCTCGCCGGAGCGGTAGGTGACGGCCACGTTGTGGCCGGCCTCGGCAAGCTCGGTGGCTATGGCGTAGCCGATGCCTCGGTTGCCGCCGGTGATGAAGACGCTCATGCCTGACACCTCTGGGATCGTCGTCGATGCAATGTCCGCCCACGACCCGTCGCCCGGTGGGGCAGAGATCGGAGGCGAGAGGCCGTCGAGGAAGGTGACCCCCACGGCGGGGCCACACATTGCCCGGATTCCAGCCCGTTAGGCCGGTTCTAGGCGTGCCGGTACCCGCACAACCGGCACTGTGAGTACGGGTTATCGCCTATCCGAGGTGTCGGAATGTCTGGACTGGGCACAAATATGCATGTCTTGTACGGCAGGCCCCTCAAGTCGGACACGCGTATAAGTTGCGTTAGGGTTCCCTAATACTTTTCCTGTTCTTTACTTCAGGGGAGCTCTACACCTTCATGGCGCGGAACCTGCCTCCGATCACCCGCATGCTCAAGTCCTGGCGCGAATCACGCGACCCGCACGCCGTGCCCGGATTCACCGCCCGCTACGGCGCACGCCGCCGCACAGGCCTCACCCAACGGGACCTGGCCGAACTCACAGGCGTGACCGAGGGCTGGTACGGAAAGCTGGAGCGCGGCGTCCTCGATCACGTCGGCGACGAGTTCTTGGAGCGGATCGTGCGCGTCCTCGGCCTGGACAGCGCACAACGGGCCCACCTGTGGCTGGAGGCCAACGGCTGCGAACCGCCACCGCTCCCGCACTCGGACGCCAGCTCCATCGACCCTGTAGGTGCGGCCATCGTCCACAGCCAGATATATCCGGCGTACACCTACACCCACAGCTGGGACGTACGCGTCTTCAACGAGGCTGCTGCCCGCGACTACCCGTGGATGCTGCACGGCATCAACGTCATGATCTGGGCGCTTACTTTCCCCGAAGCGCGCCTGCAGCTCATCGACTGGGAGGAGACCTGGGCCAAGCCCATGGCCTCACAGCTGCGCCTCGCGCACAAAGCGAACCCGGACGACGCACGCCTCAGCCAGGTCTGCGACCACATCAGGCAGGCCGATCCGGTCGCCCGCCGAATCCTCGACGACGACGTCACCACCGTCACCCACCCCGACGGCGACCGCCGCCGCCTCTACCTGCCGCACCAGCACGAGCAGACCGAAGTCGAGTTCGTGGCTCTGCAGAGGCTGGGCGACAACACCCGGCTCATGATCGTTGCACCCGGCGACCTCGCTCAGCAAGCCATGCCCTCCGCTATCCCGGGCATATAGCGACTGAGGGGCGTTCTCGATCACCGACCGGGGTGCGACCCCGCCCCGGTCGCGAACGAGGTCGCGATATTGGTTCAGCTAACGGGCTGTCGCCAGTCGAGCAGGACCCGCTTCTCCGGGGCCTGGCTGCCTTCAGCGCGGCCGACCCGAACATGCTCGATCTCCAGCAGCACCAGGCCCCGCTTCGACGCGAACGAGGCCGTACGCCACCAGGCCACCAGGTCGTGCACGTCACCGATCGGCAGGTCGGTCATCTGCTCCAGGTGCTTCAGCCGCACCTTGGACGTCCGTAGATCTTCCTTACTGGCCTTTTGCGCGGCGACGAACGCGGCCTTCACCATCAGCCCGCGCCCGTACAGATCGCCGATGCCGGCGAACCGCTCGTCGGCACCCGCAATGTGCTCCTTCAAGCGGGCGATCTCCGCCTCGATGTCACGCTGCAACTGCTCAAGCCGCTCACGCGCCCCCGGCTTCAGCAGTTCAGCCAGAACGTGCTCGGCCACGAAGTCTTCGAGCTTCTCGGCGTTGATGCGGGTTCTCCCGCAGCCGTCGCACTTATAGGACGGCGGGGCCTCAGCGTGGGCGCGGCTGCCGATCATGCCCTGCGTGCACTCGTCGCACACCGCGCACCCGCCGGTGACCAGGTACTCGTGGGCTTCACGCGGCGTGCCGCGCTTCTCGCTGCGCTCCACGAACAGATCCTGCAGGCGCATGTAGACGTCCGGCTCCAGAACCCGCTCGTCCCAGCCCTCGATCGGCTCGCCGTTCTCATCCAGACCCGCAAGCCGCGGATTGACCAGCAGGCGGTGCAGAACTTCACGGCGGAACTCGTTGCCGCGAGGGGTCAGCATGCCCTTGCTCGTCAGCCACCGCGTCGCCTCGGCTTCCGAATCGCCACCGAACAGCAGCGTGACGGCCTCCCGCAGCAACGGCGCCTCCTGCGGATGCACCACCCCTGCGCGCACGTAGCCCGACAAGCGTCCCACGCAGCTGACTCCGATCAATTATTCGCACCTGCGACCCCTCGCGCCGACAACGCGTTAGGAGTCCCTTAGACCTGACATAGGCCAATGTATATCCGGGGCGAGGGCCATGCATGCGTAAGATCCCGTGAACTGGCCAGCCTTTGCGCGATATTTGCAGGCCAGGGGGCACCGCTTGCTGCCGCATGTGACGCGGCTCATAGCAACCTGTACGGGGCAAGCTGCATCTTCAGCAATTACACCCATGCTGGAGCGAGGTGGAAGAGGAGCCCGGACGTGTGCAAACGACGCGACGCCCGGGCCGTATAGGTGGCTACACATCCAGGGTGATCCCCAGCGCCTTCCACAAGCTCGCCGTCGACACCTTCTGCGTCTGCCCCAGTGGAATCGTCTGCGCCGGGAACGCACCGTGCCTGATCAACTCGTACGCCTTGTCCGAACCGATCCCCAACGCGCGAGCCGCCGTCACCACGCTCACCGCAGCCGGCAGGGACTTCACTTCCTCGACCGACATCCCGCCGCGACGCCCCTCAGAACGAGTGCGCTGCACGGTCATCACAGATGAGGACAAAGGTGGTCACATCCCTCTTCCCCGCGCCACCTGACCAGAAGCCTACGGCGCCCAAGGAAGCGTCCTCTTCGCTACAGCATGATCAGGACACGTAAGGCATACCCGGCACATTCAGGGGGAATCCCGCGTGTTCGACGGCAGCACCTACAAGCGATGCAAGTGCACCGAACCCAAGCTCGACGAAGACGGACAGCCCATCATCGACGCGAACGGCAAGCCCGCGTTGCGTGAACTCGGCTCCGCATGCCCCCTGCTCAAGAAACGCGATCACGGCTCCTGGTACTACTACGTCAAACTCCCCGACGGCCCCGGCGGCAAGCGCCGACGCCCCCGCAAGGGCGGCTTCCTCACCCAGACCAAAGCCAAAGAGGAAGCACAAAAGCTGTGGGATCAGGCCCAGGGCGGCATCGACGTCGACAGCAAAGAAACCGTCGCCGCATACCTCGACCGCTGGCACGCCAAACGCGTCGACCTCAAACGCAAAACCCGCGGCGACTACCACGACTTCATCAACCGCATCCTCAAACCCGCCCTCGGCCACCTCCCCCTGCGCGACCTCCGCGACCGCCACATCCAAGAGATGTTCCAGCAGATATGGGCCTACAACGACATCAAGAAGACCAACCGGGAAGCAGCCGAGCTCGCCAAACTCGAATACGAAGCCGCCCACCACGCCTGGAGACAAGCTCCCACCCCACGGCCACCGGAACTACGCCAGACCTGGGACCAGGCCCGCGAAGCCCTCAAGGCAGCCCGGGCGAAGCCCCGCCAGGACACCGGGCCCGCCTCGCAGAAGAAGTACCTCGACTGCCTCGCCGCCGCACTCAGCGACGCCGTCAACGAGAAGCTGATCACCCAGAACTGGGCCAAACTCGTCGTCATCCCCAAATATGAGCGCCCCCAACCGCTCGTATGGACCGACGAACGGGTGGCCCGCTGGCGCGAAACCGGCGAGAAGCCCGGACCCGTCATGGTCTGGACGCCCGAACAGACCGGCCAGTTCCTCGACGCGGCCGTCAACCACCCGATGTACATCATGTGGCACCTCATGGTGTACCGAGCACCGCGCCGAGGCGAGGCAACAGGCTTGCCCTGGACCGAACTCGACCTGACCAAAGGCGTGGCCTACGTCTCCGGGCAACTCGTCACCGACTCCCACTACAACGTGTGGAAAGACACCCCCAAAAGCCGCAGCGGCCGACGCGCCATCGCCCTCGACTACGCCACATTGGCCCTACTCACAGCCTGGCGCGACGTACAGAAAGCCCAACGTGCCGAATGGGAGGACAAGCACCACCAAGACCCCACAAAGTACAGCCCGTACGTCGACTCCGGCTACGTCTTCACCCGACCCGACGGCCGACCCCACCACCCCACGAATGTCTCCCAGGCCTTCGCCAGATTCATCCAGCGCATCGGCTTTCCACCAATCCGCCTGCACGACCTGCGCCACTGCGCCGCATCACTCAGCCTGGCCGCCGGCCTATCCATGAAGGCGATCCAAGCCCTGCTCGGCCACAGCAGCTACCAGCTCACCGCCGACACCTACACCAGCCTTCTGCCACAGTTCGAGCAGGCAGCCGCCAACGCACCCGTTGACCTGGTGCCGCGCCGCAACGGCGTCGGAAAGCCCAACGATCAGCAAGCCACTGCAGCCGAGGCGCACTGCACACAGTCGCCCACCCCAGTCCCCGAGGGAGACCAGGTTCAGCAAGATGCAACACCCGCCTCGGATGCGGAAGTGACAGGGGATCGCCATCTGCGCGTCGTACAGCCCGCCCCTCGGGATGAGGCACAGAACGCCGCCTGATCACGCTGTCCCCCGTTCGTCCCCCGCCATCAAAAGAAGCCCCTCGGAGATCACTCCGAGGGGTTTTTCGTACCCCGTTTTACCTGGTCAGAACTAGTGGATCCGCAAGTGCCGAACTTGCGAGTCGCTCTTCATCGACGAGGGCTTCGGCAGCCTCGACGACCAGACCCTCGACGAGGTCCTCGACGTGCTCGACTCGCTGCGCGAGCGCGACCGCAGCGTCGGCATCGTCAGCCACGTCGCCGATCTGAGACGCCGTATCCACGCGCAACTGGAGGTCGTGAAGGGAAGATCGGGGTCGGTGGTCCGGCAGCGAGGTCAGTGACCCAGGGGCCGCCGGGGCAGCGGGGACGAGTAGACGACGCTCGTGGTCACCGAGCCGAGTGCGCCGATCTTGCCCGACACCTCTTCCAGATGGCGCATCGAGCGGGCGGCGACCTTGATGACGAAGCAGTCGTCGCCCGTCACATGGTGGGCCTCGAGGATCTCGGGCGTCACGGCGACCAGGTCGTGGAAGGGCTTGTAGTTGCCGTTCGGATACCGCAGCCGTACGAACGCGAGGATCGGCAGCCCCAGCCGCTCCGGGTCCACGACGGCCGCGTACCCCTGGATGACGCCCGCCTCCTCCAGGCGGCGCACCCGTTCGGTGACCGCGCTCGGCGACATCGAGACGGCACGTGCCAGCTCGGCGAAGCTGGCGCGGCCCTCACGCTGGAGGACGTCGAGGATGCGCCAGTCGGTGGCGTCCGGGGAAAACACGGTCATGGCGGAGAGATAGCAGGGGAATCCCCGGCCGAGCAAGAGGCAGGCCGGGGAATGCCCCTTCTGGGAGATCATCGGCAACCGTAGATTTCTGGCCGTAGCGACAACCTCGGAGAAAGCAGGCCGGATCATGAGCAGAACCGCGACCGCCGTCAACCCTGTCCTGCGCGTGGCTCCGGCGGCCCCGGCCGAGGCCGCCGCCTACTTCCGCGCGAGCCTCGTCTTCCACGCCGATGTGTCGGACGTCGCCGCCGCACTCGCGGCCGGCGGCGACCCCGGGTTCGTCGTCCTGGACTCCCGCTCCACCGAGTCCTGGGACCAGGGGCACATCCCAGGCGCCGTCCACCTGCCGACCGCGCTCATCCCCGAGCAGGCCGAACAGCTCCTCGACAAGTCAGTGCCTGTGGTCACGTACTGCTGGGGCCCCGGCTGCAACGGCGCCACCCGGGCCGCGCTCGCCCTCGCCGAACTCGGCTACCAGGTCAAGGAGATGCTCGGCGGCTTCGAGTACTGGGCGCGCGAGGGCTTCGCATACGAGACCTGGGAGGGCCGCGAGCGCCGCCCCGCCGACCCGCTGACGGCGCCGGCGGACGCGGAAGACTGCGGCTGCTGAACCGTCGGCGGGGGAGGGACGGGGGACGGCGGATTCGTGGGTTCCTCGGCCGTGTACGGTTCTGCGCCATGGTGCGATACGCGGAACCCGGTGCGCTGGAATGGGTCGAGTCGGGCGGCGGGCCGCTCATTGCGGTGCCGGAGACGGTGCTGCCGTTCTGGTCGGGTGCCGACGGCGAGGAGACCGCCTCCGACTACGACCGGGCCTGTGAGGTCGACGGATTCGTCGGGCTGCTCCCGGTCGGCGACTCGGCGGCCCTGGTCCTGGGCGACGAACCCGCCTCCACCGCCTTCCTGTCCGAGCACGCCACCTTCATACGGTGGTGGGCGGCGAACTCCGAGGACGAACTCCTGGCCGGCGTCCCCGCGGCCCTCGCCACGGCGGACTGGGGACACGAGGTGCGCTGGGAAGTGCCGGGCGCGGTCGTGCTGTTCGACTCGGCCTGGCCCGGATCCGAAACGGAGCGGACCGACTGCCTCCGGGTCGTGCTGGAACCGGGGAGGTACGCCGTGCGGGCGGCCAACGTCCAGCCGGGGCCGGAGACCTGGCTGGGCCTCGTCCAACTGCGGCGCATCGACCAGGGGTAGTCGAGCAGGGAAAGTAGAGCACGGCTGGTCGAGCACGGATAATCGCGTGCGCCGGGTCGGAGCGTTGCCCATCATGGTCATCCATGCCCCGACTCCCGCACCCCGCTCCCGAAGACCTGCGCCGTGAGCGGCTGCCGCTGCGCGGTCGTACCGCCCTGGTGACCGGGGCCAGCAGACGCGCCGGCATCGGACATGCCGTGGCCCGGCGGCTCGCCGCGTACGGGGCGAGCGCCTATCTGCACCACCACCTGCCGCACGACATCGCCATGCCCTGGGGCGGCGACCGCACCGAGGACGTGGTCGCCTCCGTGCGCGCGGCACTCGGCGATCCCGCGGCCGAGGTGGTCGCGGGCCCCGGCGACCTCGCCGACCCGGCTGCGCCCGCCGAACTCATCGCCACGGCCGCCTCGGCGCTCGGCGGACGGCTCGACATCCTCGTCGCCAACCACGCCCTCAGCGGCAGCGACGGCAGCCTCGACACGATCGACGCCGCGATGCTCGACGCACACTGGGCGGTCGACACCCGCTCGGTACTCCTCCTCGTCCAGGCCTACGCCCGGCACCGAGCCGAACTGCCCCCGCGCACGCCGGGCGGACACGTCGTGATGATGACCTCCGGCCAGGACATCGCGGGCGGCATGCCCGGCGAGATCGCCTACGCCCTCCAGAAGGGCGCACTTGCCTCGATCACCCGCTCCCTGTCGACCACGCTCGCCGAGCAGGCGATCACCGTGAACACCGTCAACCCCGGTCCGGTGGACACGGATTACGCGACCGGGGAGACGTACGAGGCGATCGCCGCACGCTTCCCGTCCGGCCGTTGGGGCATGCCCGACGACCCGGCCCGCCTCATCGCGTGGCTCGCCACGGACGAGGCGGACTGGATCACGGGCCAGGTGATCGACTCGGAGGGCGGCTTCCGCCGCTGACCTGCCGGGCCGTCAGAGCTGGGAGAGTTCGTCCACCAGGTCGTCCAGGCCCAGCGAGCCCTGCGAGAGTGCCGCCATGTGCCAGGCCTTGAGGTCGAACGCGTCGCCGTGCCGCTCGCGCGCCTTCTCGCGGCCGCGCAGCCAGGCCCGCTCGCCGAGCTTGTAGCCGATCGCCTGGCCGGGGATGGTCAGATAGCGGGTCAGCTCGCTCTCCACGAAGTCCGCCGGGCGGCTGCTGTGCGCGCCGAAGAACTCCTGGGCCAGCTCGGGGGTCCAGCGCTCGCCGGGGTGGAACGGGGAGTCCGCCGGGATCTCCAGCTCCAGGTGCATGCCGATGTCGACGATGACCCGGGCGGCCCGCATCATCTGCGCGTCGAGGTAGCCGAGCCGCTGCTCCGCGTCCGTGAGGTAGCCGAGCTCGTCCATCAGCCGCTCCGCGTACAGCGCCCAGCCCTCGGCGTTGGCGCTGACACCGCCGATGGTGGCTTGGTAGCGGGAGAGGTTCGCCGCGACGTGCGTCCACTGCGCGAGCTGGAGGTGATGGCCGGGAACGCCCTCGTGGTACCAGGTCGAGACCAGGTCGTAGACCGGGAAACGGGTCTGCCCCATCGTCGGCAGCCAGGTGCGGCCCGGACGGGAGAAGTCCTCCGACGGGGGCGTGTAGTACGGCGCCGCCGCGCCGCCGGGCGGGGCGATGCACGACTCCACCTTCCGCACCCGCTCGGCGAGTTCGAAGTGGGTGCCGTCCAGCTCGTCGATCGCCTGGTCCATCAGACCCTGCAGCCAGTCGCGGACCTCGTCCACGCCGTCGATGTGCTTGCCGTGCTCGTCGAGGTGCGCGAGCGCCACCCAGGGCGTCTCGGCGCCGGGCAGGATCCGCTCGGCCTCCTGCTTCATCTCGCCGAGCAGGCGGTGGAATTCGGACCAGCCGTACGCGTACGCCTCGTCCAGGTCGAGGTCCGTGCCGTTGAAGTAACGCGCCCAGCGGGCGTACCGCTCGCGGCCCACCGTGTTCGAGGCGCCCTCGATCGCCGGCGCGTACACCTCGCGCATCCAGTCGCGCAGCTCCACGACGGCCGCGGTGGCCGCGCGGGCCGCCTCGTCCAGCTCCGCGCGCAGCGCCTCGGGGCCCGCCGAGGCGAAGTCCTCGAACCAGCCGCGGCCCTTGCCGTCCGTGTCCGACCACTCGGTGAGCTGCTCGACGAACGTGGCTGTCGGGCGCGGAGCCGCGTACAGCTTGCGCTCCAGCCCGAGCGCGAGGGACTCGCGGTAACCGGCGAACGCGGCCGGTACGGCACGCAGTCGCTCGGCGATCGCCGCCCAGTCCTCCTCGGACTGATTCGGCGTCACGGTGAAGACCTCGCGCACCGAGTGCGCGGGCGTGGCCATGTTGCCTACGGCGCGCAGGCCTTCCTCGGCCTCGTGCACGGCCAGTTCGGCGGTCAGCCGCTCGCGCAGCAGCCGGCCGCAGCGGCGCTCGATGTCACTGTCCGCGCCGGGTTGCCGCTCGGCCTCGTCGAGCCTCGCCAGGGTCCGTCGCGCGAGTTCCGCGAGCGCCTCCTGGCCCGCGGGCGAAAGGTCGGGCAGCCTGCTCGAACTCTCCTTCACACCGAGGTACGTACCGGTCACCGGGTCGAGGGCGATGAGCTCGTCGACGTACGCGTCGGCGACCTCGCGGGGCAGCGGGTTGGTGGTCTCTTGCATGGAGTCCATCCTCATACGAGTGGTCGCCGCGCGTCACCCGGATTGAGCCGAGGGCGTACGCGGCGGGCGCGGGCGTACGGCGCGCTCCGGGCCGCGCCCCCCGGACACGGGACGGCCCGGCGTTCCCGCCGGGCCGTCCGCAGCTGCGCCGTGCCGGGCGCTAGTCCCGTGCGATCCGCTCGCCGACCTGCTCCTCCGCCACCCCGTACGGCAGCCGGGAGCCGGCCTGGCCCGCTTGCAGGCGGGCCGTGATCACCAGGGTGCCCTCCTCGATCTGGTAGTCGAGGGGGAGCCCCAGGCCGCGCATCGCCGCGACCATGCCGGTGTTGGACGCCTGTGTCACGGCGTACACGCTCTCGCAGCCCGCCTCGGCCGCCATCGCCACCAGCCGCTCCAGCAGTTCACTGCCGATGCCGCGGCGCTGCCACTTGTCCTCGATCAGCAGCGCGACCTCCGTCTCGTCCCCGTCCCACAGCAGGTGGCCGAGGCCGACGATGCGTCCCGACGCGGTGTGCACCGCGAGGGTGCGGCCGAAGCGCGGGCTGAGCAGGTGGTTCAGGTAACGGTCCGCGTCGCCGACCGGCCCGTGGTAGCGCATGCCGAGCGTCCGTGCCGAGCACCGTTCGTGCATCGCCTTCGCGGGCTCCAGGTCGCGTGCGTCGGCCCGCCGCACGGTGATCTCGTTGCCCTCGGGCAGCGTCAGCACGTCCTGGCTGTGCGGCACGCGCGGCCCGAGCAGGGCGTCCAGCTCCACCAGCGCCCGCGCCCGGGCGAACTCGGTCGGGGTGAACGGCAGATACGGCCGCTCCACGGTGATCACTCCGCCTTCCGGCGCCCGCAGGCGCATCACGGTGTCCTCGAGCGCTCCCTCCACGGGCACGCCCGCCGGACCCCGGCCGCCGCCGACCGGCGTGGCCGGCAGCTGGCGGATGGTGCACCGGCCCAGCAACTGCCGCAGCGCGAGCGGCAGTTCGGCCGCATCCAGGGCGGTGCGGGCGGCCAGGCCCAGAACCCGGGTGGGTGCGTCCACCAGATCGTGGGCGTCGGCCCGCTCGATCCAGGTGTCGGCACCCCCGGCCAGCGAGACCACCTTGGTGAGTTCGGACGCCATGAGCCCACCGGGAGCCCGCAGCAGGAACTCGTCCACCGTGCCGTCGGCCAGCGGATGCGTCTGCAGGCTCAGGATGTCGACTTGCCGCCCGGCCAGCGCCGTGCACAGCGCGGCCAGCGACCCCGGTTCGTCCTTCACCGTCGTCCGCATCCGCCACAGCGCGCTCTGACCGGGCACGGCCTCCGGCGTCGCCGACGACTGGTCGGACGGCCCGGCCTGCTGCTCCTGCGGCAGCGACCGGGCGTCGGTATCACCGGCCGGAGGTGCGTGACCGTGGCGGCGTGTCCACCAGGTGTGGAACCCCGCCGTGGCGGCCAGCAGGACCGCCGAGATCACCAGCAGTGCCGGGCCGTCGGGGCCGTGCCCGATCAGGTTTGCCACGCCGTCGGCCACGGCGACGGCCGTGAACAGGGCGGCGAGTTCGACGACGTCCCGTCGCCAGTGGTGCACGGGACGGCCATTCTTCGCACGTGTCACATCAGACATTTCTCGACTCATGCAGCCACTGTGAAGGAAAGGTGTTGCGTGATCACGAACGCTTTGTGACTGATCGGTAAAGTGTGGTTATGTTCCTTTTGTAGATATTTCAACGGATTGTGCTGCGGGAATCGGGAGGCGGGCGACGCACCTGGTCAGGCGGCCACGTCCGCCACCGCCGGCAGCCCAATGGAGGCCACCTGAGGAGACGTCAGGAGCCTGCGAAGAAGCGGGGGATGGTCCTCGGCGCCGCGCACCGGGGGATGACGCCGGTGCGCGGCCCAAGGAAAAGGGTACGGGAGTTACTGGCCGACCCGGCCCGGCTGCAGCACCTGCGTGAACAGCACGGTGCCGTCGTACTCGCGCAGCCGCACCGTCAGCTCGCCGCTGTCCCCGTCGATGTCGACCTCGCCGAAGAACTGGTAGCCCTGGGCCGGCGAGACGTTCGCGGTCGTCGGCGCCTTCACGAACACCCGGTCGGGGCCGAAGGTGCCGTCGAGCGCGTTGGCCGGGAAGGCGCCGGCGTTGAGCGGGCCGGACACGAACTCCCAGAACGGCTCGAAGTCCTTGAACGCGGCGCGCGACGGGTCGTAGTGCTGGGCGGAGGTGTGGTGCACGTCGGCCGTCAGCCACACGGTGCCGGTGATCCGCCGGTGCTTGATGAACCGCAGCAGCTCGGCGAACTGCAGCTCGCGGCCCAGCGGCGCGCCCGGGTCGCCCTGCGCGACGGCCTCGAAGTTCGGCTTGCCCTCGACCCCGTCGGGCACGACCAGTCCGAGCGGCATGTCGTTGGCGATCACCTTCCACACCGCGCGGGACTTCGAGAGCTCCCGCTTGAGCCACTCCAGCTGCTCGCGGCCGAGGATGCCCACCGGGTCCGTGGTCTGGTTGTCCGGCGAGTTGGCATTGCGGTAGGTGCGCATGTCGAGCACGAACACGTCCAGCAGCGGGCCGTGGTTGACGACACGGTAGATCCGGCCGTCCGGGCGCCCGCTGATGGTGGAGATCGGGAAGTACTCGGAGAAGGCCTGCCGGGAGCGCAGCGCCAGGTCGTCCAGCTTCGTGCCGGCCGGGTAGGGCGTGCCGGTGCCGATGACCTCGCCCGGGTACCAGTTGTTGCGGACCTCGTGGTCGTCCCACTGGATGATGTTGGGCACCTGGGCGTTGAACCTGCGCAGCGCCTGGTCGAGCAGGTTGTAGCGGAAGTTGCCCCGGTAGTCGTCCAGGGTGGTCGCGACGTGCGACTTCTCCTCGGTGGTGACGTTGCGGTAGATGCTGCCGTCGGGCAGCGTGGCGGTGGCGGAGATCGGGCCGTCGGCGTAGATGTTGTCGCCGCTGCACAGGAAGAAGTCCGGGTCCACCTTGGCCATGGCGTCGAAGATGCGGTAGCCGCCGATCGACTCGTTGATGCCCCAGCCCTGTCCTGCCAGGTCGCCGGACCACACGAACTTCACGCCCTGGCGGCGCTTCGCGGGCGCGGTACGGAACGTGCCGGTCACCGGCTCGCCGGTGCGGCGCGGGTCGTCCGGATCGGCCAGCAGCACGCGGTAGTGGATCTGCTCGCCGGACGGCAGCCCGCGCAGCCGGGTCGTGCCGGTGAAGTCCGAGTCCGCGCCGAGCAGCGGACCGTGCCATCTGTGCGGGTTGCGGAACGACTCCGTCGCGGACGTCTCGACGATCATCCGGGCCGGACGGTCGGAGCGCACCCACACCAGCCCCGAGTGGCAGGTCACGTCTCCCGCCTGCACGCCCCAGCCCGCCTCGGGGCGCCCCGAGAGGGCAAACGCCGGTGCCGCGCCGAGGGTGTTGGGCAGGGTCAGGGCCGCCGACGCGGCGAGGGAGCCGCGCAGCACGCTGCGGCGGCCGGGGAACGGACGATGTGACATGGATGCGCCTCCAGGGACGGGATCCGGCCAGTGTGCGATGCCACAACTACTGGTGCGCCGCAGCGCACACGGAAACCACAAGTGAACAACTGGCCGCAGGGACAAGGGAACCGGTGTGCGACGGGGGCGCCGGCGGTGGCGAAATGGATCAGCCACCCGTCGCTCTCCGCCCCGGTCACCCCATGGTCATGCGCCGGATGCCTGCGCCATCAGCCGTACACCTGCACGGATCCCGGCGGGCGACAGATGCGCGTACCCCAGAACCAGCCGCACGCCGCCGCTGCCCTCGTGCTCCGCACGCGCGTGCGTGTAGTCCGTCAGCGGGCGTACGGCGACACCGGCCGCGGCCACGCGCGCGAGGAACGTGTCCTGGGGGCCGTACCGGTGCGGAAGCGCGGCGATGACGTGCAGTCCCGCCGCGATCCCGCCGACCTCCGCGCCCGGGAAGTGTTCCTGGAGCGCGGCCACGAGCACGTCACGCCGTTCGCGGTACGTCCGCTGGCAGCGGCGCAGCTGGCGGTCGTAGTCGCCGCGCTCCACGAAGTGGGCGAACAGCGCCTGGTCGAGGGCGGGATGGCCGAGGTCCATGGTGCGTTTGCGCTCGACGACCTCGTCGGCCAGCGCCTGGGGCACCAGCAGCCAGCCCAGCCGCAGGCCCGGAGCGAGTGACTTGCTGACCGAGCCCGTGTAGGCCACGTGTTCCGGGTCGAGCCCCTGCAGCGCGCCCACGGGGGCGCGGTCGTACCGGAAGTCGCCGTCGTAGTCGTCCTCCAGGACGAGCCCGTCCACGGACCGAGCCCAGTCGAGGAGTTCGGTGCGGCGGCGCGCGGAGTAGGCGATCCCGGTGGGGAACTGGTGGGAGGGTGTCGTCACGAGGGCCCGCACACCCGAGTCCCGCAGCGGTCCGACGACGACTCCCTCGCCGTCCAGGGGCAGGGGCACGGTGGTGACACCGGCCGAGGCATAGAGCGCGTCGTGCTGGGGGCTCCCGGGATCCTCGACGCCGACCGTGCGCAACCCGCGCGCGTGGAGTGCGAATCCGAGCAGCGTCGTCGCCTGCGCCACCCCGGAGACGATCACGATCCGCTCCGGGTCCGCGACCACACCCCGGCGGCGGGCCAGCAGCTCCGCCAGGGCGGTACGCAGCCGGGGCAGCCCGCGCGGGTCGGGATAGCCGAGGTCCTGGTGGGGCAGTTCGGCAAGGACCGCGCGCTGCGCCGCGGCCCAGGCGGCGCGCGGGAACAGCGAGAGATCCGGCGTGCCGGGCACGAAGTCGGCGCGTGCACCGGGGGAGCGCGGGGCGAGATCACGCGCGCGTGGGGGCGCGGCCCGCACGGCACCGCCCACCCAGGTGCCCGCACCTCGCCCGCTGCGCAGATAGCCCTCCGCCGTCAACTGCTCGTACGCCTCGGTGATCAGCCCTCGCGACACCCCGAGGTCGGCCGCGAGATCCCGGCTCGACGGCAGCCGGGTGCCCGGCGCCAGCCTCCCCGTCCGCACCGCCTCACGCAGCGCCGCCTGCAGCGAACGTCCACGCGTGCGTGCCGGCGCGGAGGCGGCCGGCAGGAGCAGTTCCCAGGAGGGCGAGCCCGCTTGACCGGGCTCCGCACTCCGGCCCGGATCAGGAACCGCGTCCCGATTGGTCTCCGATGACGTCATGGAAATGGACCTTAAACCGGACCGCCGCGCTGCCTAGCGTCGCTGCCATGAACGCCACCACCACCCGAGGAGCCCTCCTCGCCGCACTCGCCTGTGTCCTCGTCGGCGGATCCTTCACCGCGAACAGCGTCCTGGGCCACTACCCGTACGCGGGCGGCCAGTTCCTGCGCTACGGCCTGGCCTGTCTGCTGCTCCTCCCGCTCGCGGGCCCGGGAGCGACGGCGCGGCTGCGGCTGCTCGCGCCCCGCCAGTGGGCCCGTCTCGCGCTGCTCGCCGCCGTCGGCATGGTCGGCTTCAACCTGGCCGTCATCGCGGCCGAGCGCTCGGCGGAACCGGCGGTGCCCGGCGTCTTCGTGGGATGCGCGCCCGTGGTGGTGGCCGTCGTCGTCCCGGTCCTGGAGGGCCGCCGGCCCCAACGGCGGGTCCTGTACGGGGCGTTGCTGGTCGCCGTCGGTGCCTTCGCGGTCCAGGGGTGGGGGCGTACGGACGGCACGGGGATCGCCTTCTCGGCCTGCGCGCTGGCCGGCGAGGTCGGCTTCGCCGTACTCGCCGTGCCCGTATTGCGGCCCTTGGGACCCCGGCTGCTGTCGGCCACGGTGTGCGGCCTTGCGGCGGCCGAGTCGGCGGCGGCCGGACTGCTCGTGGACGGCACGGCGTGGCTGCGGCGCCCCGACGCCACCGAGGCCGCCGCGCTGCTGTGGCAGGCGGCGGTCGTCACCGTCGTCGGCTTCGTGTGCTGGTACATGGGCCTGCAGCGGATCGGCGCCGAGCGCGCCACGCTGTTCTCCGGGCTCATCCCGGTCGCCGCCGCCTGCACGGCCCCGCTTGTGAAAACGGGCTCCTACGGGGCTGCCCAGGCCGTCGGCAGTGCCCTGGTCGGCGCCGGAGTCGCCCTCGGATCGGGCGCGTTGGCCTTCAGGCGCGGTGCGTCAGCGGCTGCCGTCGAGGATGACGCGGGCGACCAGCGCCGGGTCGTCGTTCATCGGGCAGTGCCCGCAGCCGGGCAGCCGCACCAGCCGGGCCCGGGGAATGATCTGCTTGGCGCGCACCCCCTGACGGCGCACGAGCAGCATGTCCCTGGTGCCCCAGCCCACGGTGACCGGGATGGTCGGGATGTCGTCGGTGAACTGGATGCTGCTGCCGGCCCGGAGGGTCGCATCGAACCCCGTCGCCTGCGCCAGGGCCAGCGTCTCGGCAACCACGGCCTCGGGTGAACGGCGGCCCGGGCGGGCGTAGATCGTGCTCGTCAGCATGGTGCGTCCGGGCGCCGAGCGGGACAACCGCTCCACCAGGGGCACCGGCAGCCGCCGGGAGATGTGCCGCATGGCGAGCAGGACGCCGAAGGCGTAGCGCCGCTCGGCCTCGGACCAGAACCCGGCCGGGGACAGGGCGGTCACGGACCGCGCGAGCTGCTCGCGGCCGAGCTCCAGGGCGAGCAGGCCGCCCAGTGAGTTGCCCGCCACATGCGGACGCTCGAGCTCCAGTGCCTCGCAGAACGCGCCGAAGACGGCCGTCGTGGTGGGCAGGTCGTAGGCGAGCCCGTCCGGCAGGGCAGGGGAGACGCCGAAGCCGGGCAGATCCACGGCGATCACGTCGCGCTCGGTCGCGAGGATGTCGACCACCGGGTCCCAGGCCTGCCGGTGGTGACCGATGCCGTGCAGCAGGAGGAGCGGTTCGCCGCTGCCCACGCGCGCGTAGGAGACGGTCACGGGCTGCGGGCCGCGTGGAGAGGGGACCTTGAAGGAGACGGTGGCGGACATGGGGTGCTCCTCGTCTGGGGCTCGCTGACGGACGCCGTGTAGACAGCTTGTCAGCAATTGCTACCGACGGGTAGCCCCCCGGGGGTCGTCCACCTCGCGGCCGTACGCCCCTCAGTGCCCCCTGCGCACCTCCAGGTTGAAGTCCGCGTGCCCGAGATGCCGGAAGAGATCGAGCCACAGCGGCAGCAGCATCTCCACGCTGCGTGCCGACCGGATGCCGCCCAGGTCGAGCACCCGGTGCGGCGGCCATCCGAACTCCCCGAGCAGACCGGTGACCTGATCCTTGGCGCCCGCGTCCTCGCCGCACACGAAGACCTGGTGTTCGCCCGGCACCAGCGAAGGATCCACCATCACCTTGCAGTTGACCGTGTTGAGCGTCTTCACCACGCGCGCGTGCGGGAAGGCGCGCTGGATCTGCTCGCCCACACTGTCCGACTCGACGGGGGACAGCCGCACCTCCCCGGCCTCGAACGCCATCGGGTTGGAGACGTCGACGACGACCTTCCCGTCCAGATTCGCCGCCCCGGCCGCCTCCAGTGCGGCGAGCGCCACCCGCCCGCCGACGGCGACCACCACCACCTCGGCCGACGAGGCCGCCTCGGCGAACGTGCCGGCCCGCGCTCCCGCGCCGGCGCTCCGCGCCCACTCCAGGGCGGCGGGATTGTCCTTCGTGCGCGAGCCCAGAGTCACCTCGTGGCCCAGCCCCGCCAGCCTGCCGCCGAGCGTGCGGCCGACGTCGCCCGTGCCCAGAACCGCATACCGCATGGCCACCTCCGCAAGTCGGCCGCCGACCGCCGGCGGCCCGCGGCTCATTCTGCTCCGGGACACGCGGATTTCTCCTAGACATGGCCGGACGCGTCGCATGGGATGGGGGCCGTGACCACCGACACCGCGACCGACGTATTCGAAGAGCACCGCCCCGTCCTGCTGGGGGTCGCCTACCGCATGCTCGGGCGGGTGGCCGATGCGGAGGACGTGGTCCAGGAGGCCTGGCTGCGCTGGTCCGGCGCCGACCGCAGCGAGGTGCGCGAACCGCGCGGCTACCTGGTGCGCATCACCACCCGCCTCGCCATCGACCGGCTGCGCCAGGTCAAGGCGCGGGGCGAGACGTACGTCGGCCCGTGGCTGCCCGAGCCCTATGCGACCGATTTCGGGGACACCGTCCCGGACACCGCCGAGCGGGCCGTGCTCGCCGACTCCGTCTCGCTGGCCGTCCTCGTCGTCCTGGAGTCGCTGTCGCCGCTGGAGCGGGCGGTGTTCGTGCTCCGGGAGGCGTTCGGCTACCCGTACGCGGACATCGCCGTCATGCTCGACCGCGGTGAGGCGGCAGTGCGTCAGCTCGCCGGGCGGGCCCGCAAGCACGTCGAGGAGCGGCGGCCTCGGTACGAGGTCGATCCCGGCCGGCGCCGTGAGCTGACCGAGCGGTTCCTCGCCGCCGCGGCGGAGGGGGATCTGGAAGGGCTCATGGCGCTGCTGGCACCCGACGTGCGGCTGGTGGGCGACAGCGGCGGCAAGTCCAGGGCGCCGCTGCGGGTCCTGGAGAGCGCAGACAAGGTGGGCCGCTTCCTCGTGGGGGCCGCACAGAAGGGCGTGCCGGACCCGTCCTTCCGCTTCACGGAGCTCAACGGCGGCCTCGCGGTCGTGGTCCTTTCCGCAGGCAAGCCCGACAGCGTCTTCCAGGTGGATGTCTTCGAGGGCCGCATTCAGTCGGTCTACATCATCCGCAACCCGGACAAGCTGCTCTCGCTGGCCTCCGCGTAGGCGGCGAGGGCTGCCCCGTACGAACACCTCGTGAACGCTGATCGGCAAGCGCCCTGTGTCGTGCCCATGGGATCCAGGATTGGTCTTGACCAAGGGTTTGGGCCGCCCTATGGTCGCAGATAAGTGCAACAACCTTTAATAAACAAGGGCGCTAAAACGCCGCCGGACCACGGCGATTGCGGAGGACAGGGTGGGGACCACGCAGCTGGAATCGGTGCCGGAACCGAAGTACTGGCACCTCAAGACCGTGCTCAGTGAGGCATTGGACTCCGAGTTCTCCGTGGGCGAGATCCTGCCCAACGAACGCGATCTCGCCGCCCGCTTCGGCGTCGCCCGAGCCACGCTCCGCCAGGCCCTGGAGCAGCTCGAACTGGAAGGCAGGCTGCAGCGCCGCCGCGGTGTCGGGACGACCGTCGCCCCGCCGCGGGTGGGTGTCGCCGTCGGCACCGAGCAGCACGCCTGGCCGGGAGCCACAGGGGACGTCTGGCAGGCCGTCGACTGCACGCTCGCGGCCGCGCCGGCGGCCGTCGCCGCAGCACTGGAGACGGGCCCGGAGGAGGCCGTGTACACGGTGCGCCGCTCGCGCGTGTCCCACGGCCAGCCCGTCGCCGCTGAGCTGCTCTACGTCCCGGAGTCGTCGGTGCCCGACCTCTCCGCCATAGACGCACCGTCCGGACCCGCACGCGCGCGTGCGGTGCTGCGCGAGCTGCAGCGGCTGGAGCTGGAAGGGCAGGACAGTGCCGTCGAGCTCGGCTCCGCCCGCGCGGACGACGCCAAGGAGCTGGACCGGCTCCCGGGGGCGCCCGTCCTCGTCGTCACCACCCGCTTCCTCGCCGACGGCCGCACCGCGGCACTCTCCGTCGCCACGTACCGCGCGGACACCTGCCGCCTGACCTTCGGCGACTCGGGCGGCGTGGAGATCCACCAGGGGCCCGAGCGCCAGGCCTCCTGAGCCCCGACCTCGCCAGTCGTGCTGTGCCCCGGAACTCCTCCGGGGCACAGCACGTTTCCCGGGCACCGCACATTGCTGCGCAGCGGCCTCAGCGCCGCGCCGTCACCGTGCCCTCCACCGCGAACAGCTGCTCCTCCACGTGGTCCAGGGCGAGCCGGAGCGCGCCCGTCGCCACCGCCGCCTCGCCGAGGAGCGACAGGGCCACCTTCGGCGGGCGCAGGCAGTAGCGCGCCAACTCGCGGCGCAGGGGCTCCAGTACGCCGTCCAGGCCGGCCGCCCAGCCGCCGACGACGACGAGTTCCGGGTCGAGCGCCAGGACCAGGGCGGCCACGTCGTGGACGAGCCGCTGGATGAACCGGTCGACGGCCGCGCGGGCCCGCTGGTCGCCCTCGCGGGCCTGCGCGAAGACCTCGGCGACGGCCTGTTCGTCGAGCGGGTGCAGCGGCTCGTCCGTGGTGGACAGCAGCGTCTCGGGGGTCACCTCGCGGCCCAGCAGATGCAGCGCGCCGATCTCGCCGGCCGCCCCGCCGTACCCCCGGTGCAGCTGCCCGCCGATCAGCGAACCGGCCCCCGGGCTCAGCCCGGCCAGCACGAACACCACGTCGTCGGACTCGGTGGCCGCGCCCTTCCAGTGTTCGGCGACGGCCGCGGCGTTGGCGTCGTTCTCGACCAGCACCGGGCACTTGAAGGACCGGCTCAGCCGCTCGCCGAGCCGCAGCCCCGTCCACTCGGGCAGCGCCGCGCACAGCCGCACGGTGCCGTCGGCCTCGACGATGCCGGGTGAGGCGACCCCCACGGCGCGCAGCGAGCCGCGTGCGACCCCGGCGCGGCGCAGCAGTTCGGCCACCGCGGTGCGCAGCCGCTCCAGGCGCTCGTCGGCCGGAGCCGTCTCGTCGACGTCCTTGGCGACCGAGCCGAGAATCCGGCCGTCCAGGTCGGCGAGGAGTGCGGCGACCCGGTGGGAGCCGATGTCCAGGCCCAGCAGATGCCCGGCCTCGGCCCGGAACCGGAAGCGCCGCGCGGGCCGCCCCTGCCGTCGCACCTCGCTCTCGTCGGCCGCCTTCTCGACGACGTAACCGGCCTCGATGAGCCCCTCGACGACGCCCTCGACGGTCGGCCGGGACAGCCCGGTCACCCGGGTGATCTCCGTCAGTGTCGCCGCGTCCGTGGCACGCAGGGCGTGCAGCACCACCGCGGAGTTGATCCTTCGCAGCAGCGAGGGATCCCCGCCGGTCAGCCGCCCCAACGTCCCGTCCTCCCAGCTCGTGCGCGTGTTGGCCGGATCGTACCGGGTCGCTCCGCTGGGTAGGGCCGCTTGGCAGTGCCACCTTGTGCCGTCTTTCGTCCGCGGCGCTGTCGTGGCTGGTCGCGCCCCGCGGCGGAGCCGCTGATGTCACAGCCCCGCGCCCCTTTGGGGCGCTTGCTCATCCCGGGGCCACGAAGCCCGACTCGTATGCGGCGATCACCGCCTGGGTGCGATCGCGCGCGCCCAGTTTCGCCAGGATGGCGCTGACGTGTGACTTCACTGTCTCCGTGCCGACGACCAGCCTGGCGGCGATCTCTGCGTTCGACAGGCCCCGGGCCATCAGCCGCAGCACCTCGGCCTCCCGCTCGGTAAGTCGCGCCCGCTCCATCGCGGCCCGGGCGGCGCGGTTCCCGTCGCCGTCGCCGTATTCGGCGGCCAACTGCCGCACGGAGGCCGGAAACAGCAGCGACTCGCCCTCGGCGACGAGCCGCACCGCGTGCACGATCTCGGCCGGCCGGGCCCGCTTCAGCAGAAACCCGTCGGCGCCCGCGCGCAGCGCCTCGTACACGTACTCGTCGTTCTCGAACGTGGTCACCACGAGGATCTTCGGCGGCTCGTCGACCGTTCGCAGCACCGCGCGCGTGGCCTCGATGCCGTCCAGCAGCGGCATCCGGACGTCCATGGCGACCACGTCGGGCCGCAGCTGCCGCACCAGTGGGATCACCGCCGCCCCGTCGGCCGCCTCGCCGACGACCTCGATGTCGGGCTGCGCCTCCAGGACGGCCCGCAGACCGGCGCGTACGAGGGGTTCGTCGTCGACGAGTAGAACGGTCACGGGCATCCGCCCAGCGTAGATCAACTCAACGGCAGCTCCACATGTACCTGCCAGTCACCCTCGTCCGGCCCGGTGCGCGCGCGGCCGCCCAGCAGCGCCGCGCGCTCGCGTATCCCGCGCAGCCCGCTGCCCCGTCCGGGCCCCGGTATGTCGGCGGTCAGCGGATTGCGCACCTCCAGGACGAGGGTGCTGCCGGTGACCTCGACACGGACGCGCACGGGGACCGCTCCCGCGTGCCGCAGCACATTGGTCAGGGACTCCTGGAGGATGCGATAGCCCTCACGTGAGACCGGCCCGGGTATCGACTCCAGCGGACCGGACACATCCATGTCGACCTTCACCCCGGACGCGCGCGCGGACTCCAGCAGACGGTCCGCCTCGGCCAGCGTCGGACGGCTGCTCACCGGCCGCTCCGCCTCGCGCAGCACGCCGAGCACGCGCTCCAGGTCCTCCAGTGCGGCCCGCCCGGTGTCCTCGATGGCAGCCAGGGCCCGGTCGGTGAACTCCGGGTCGCCCGCCGCACGGGCCGCGCCGGCCTGCACGACCGCCACCGTGAGCGCATGGCCGATGGAGTCGTGCAGCTCGCGGGCGATGCGGTTGCGCTCCAGGAGCTGATCCGTGCGCTCCTCCAGGGCCGCGAGACGCTCCGCCACGGACGGGCCGAGGAGCCGGCGGGCGACAGCGGTGACCAGCTCGCCCAGGCCGACGACCACCCCGTAGAGCGCGAGGAGCGGCAACGGCACCAACAGGGCGTACGCCCAGTGCGGTTGGGCCTCGCTCAGCAGCGGGATGCCGCCGTCCGGTGCGTGGCCGAGCGCGATGCGAACCAGCTCGTAGACCAGTGCCGGCAGCCAGACGCAGCTCGCCATCGCCACCGCGCCCAGCCCCATCCGCACCTCGAGCCACAGCACGGTGCGCAGCCGGTCCCGCCACGTCGCGGACGGGTTCACGGAGATCCCCGAGTCCTGCTCGCCCGGCGTCAGCAGCAGCCGCGCCTGCACGCCCTCGCCCATCCGCACGGCAGGGATGAGCCCGACCGGGACCAGGGCGGCCGCGGGCATCCACGGCGTCGACATGTCGATGAACAGCCACACGCTGACGATCAGCATCGGCACCCACAGGTGCAGCAGCCGTGTGTACGTCGTCCCCCGGAGCAACGGGCGCAGAAGGCGGGCCATTTCGTCATCGTGCCAGCCGCCACTGACAACGGACCTCCCCCGCGTGGGGGAGCCGGTCTCCACCGGCGGGGGAGGAAAACACCCCGCCCCGGCGGCCACGCTGCTGCCATGACCAGCATCGACGTCCAGAACCTCACCAAGGAGTACGGCAGCAGGCGAGCCGTGGACCACCTCAGCTTCACCGTCCGCCCCGGCCGTGTCACCGGCTTCCTCGGCCCCAACGGCGCCGGAAAATCCACCACCATGCGGCTCGTCCTCGGCCTCGACCGGCCCACCTCCGGCTCCGCCACCATCGGCGGCCGCCCCTACGCCGCGCTCCACGAACCCCTGCGCCACGTCGGCGCCCTGCTCGACGCACAGGCCGCGCACGGCTCCCGTACCGGCCGCGACCACCTGCGCATGCTGGCGGCGAGCAACCGCATCCCGCAGCGCCGGGTGGACGAGGTCCTGGCGGAGGCCGGGCTCGCATCGGCGGCGCGGCGCCGAGTGAAGACGTACTCCCTCGGCATGCGACAGCGGCTGGGCATCGCCGCCGCGCTGCTGGGCGAGCCCGAGGTGGTCATGCTCGACGAACCCTCCAACGGCCTCGACCCCGAAGGCATCATCTGGATCCGCGCGTTGCTGCGCCGGCTCGCGGGCGAGGGCCGTACGGTCCTGGTCTCCAGCCACCTGATGAACGAGACCGCGTCCTTCGCCGACCACCTCGTCGTCCTGGGACTCGGACGCCTGCTGGCCGACACCCCGATGCGGGAGTTCATCGACGCGCGCGTGCAGCCGCGCGTGCGGATCCGGACAACGGACGCCATCGCGCTCAAGAGCGTGCTCGCCCGGCACGGTCACGACGCCGTCGAGCACGAGGACGGGCACTGGATCGTGGACCACGCACGCGTGGACGACATCGGACGCCTCGCCTCCGCCGCCGGCGTGCCCCTCCTCGAACTCGCCCAGGAGGAGGGCACGTTGGAGCAGGCCTATCTGGATCTCACCGGCACGGAAACCGAGTTCACCGCACAGACCCAGGAGGCCTGACCATGGAATTCACGCCCGCACTCCACTCGGAGTGGCTCAAGATCCGTACGCTGAGGTCGCTCGTCAGAGGCCTGGCCGCCGTCCTGCTCGCCACCGCCATGTTCTCGGCGCTCGCCGGAGCCGACAGCGACCAAGCGGACTTCGACCCGCTGTTCTCGGTGTTCTTCGGCGTCAGTTTCGGGCAGATCGCGGCGATCGCGTTCGGCACGACCGCCATGTCCTGCGAGTTCCGGGGCGGCGCCCTGCGCGTCACGCTGGCCGCGGTACCGCGGCGTGGGCGCTGGTTCGCCGCCAAGGCGGTGGCGATCGCCGTGCCGGTGCTGGGGGTGGGGCTGGTGACGGGAGCTGTGAGCCTGGCTGTCGGCAAGGCCGTCCTGGGGGCGAAGGCGGACGGGCTGACCTGGGGCGAGGAACTGCGCGCAGTCGTCGGCTGCGGGGTCTATCTGACGCTGATGGCGCTGCTCGCGGCGGGACTGACGGCCGTGCTGCGCAGTGGCGTCGCCACGCTGAGCATCGTCATCCCGTTTCTGCTCATCGTGTCCTTCGTCATCGGAGACATGTCGGGCTCCGTTGCGGACGTCCTGCCGGACAGGGCGGGACAGGTGGTGTTCCACGAGACGTGGGACGGAGCGCTGGGTCCGTGGTCGGGGCTTGCGGTGACGGGGCTCTGGGCTGGGGCTGCGCTGCTTCTGGGGGCCTGGAGTGTGCGGCGGCGGGATGCCTGACGACTGAAGGCGGTTGATGCGCCGCCAATTGTCAGTGGCGGCCGCAATACTGGATCACATGGACAGCGACAAGCACCTCGCCACGATCGATGCGCTGTGCACCGCGGATCTCTCCGCGGAGTACAGCGGGTCGGATCTGTTCCTGGCGGGACCCGGTTACCGCATAGTGCGGTTAGTGGACGTGGACGACTTGCATGTGCTCGGAGAGTGGATCTCCCAGGTGCTGAACGCCCGTTGGGGCGAGCAGCACGACCCATGGGGGATGCCCACGCTCCGCGTGCGCTTCGACCGCGGCGAGGACATACCGGAACCCTGGCTGGCGACGAGCAACCTCATGGAGCAGCTGAACCTGTGGCAGCCGCCCGGCACCGAACGCTGGATCGCCCTCGGCATCGCGGACCGGGACGAAACCGATGAGGCCCACCTGCTCGCCGTAGCCTCGGACATAGACCCCGTCTGACCTTCAGGAGCCCTCCGCCGCCCTCAACCGCGCGAACTCCTCCGCCATCGTCTCCAGCGTCCAGTGCGCATTCAACCCGCTCGGATTCGGCAGCACCCACACCCGCGTCTCCCCGAACGTCCGCTCCTGCGGCCCCACTTGGGCCCTGCGGTCGTCGAACGCCGCCCGGTACGCGGTAACCCCCACCACCGCCAGCCACCGCGGCCGCAGCCGTGCCACCTTCAGTGCCAGCAGCCGCCCGCCCTCTCGGTACTCCTCCGCGCTGAGCTCGTCGGCGCGCGCGGTCGCTCTGGCCACGACATTGGTGATGCCGAGCCCGTACGACAGCAACTCGCCCTGCTCCGACGGATTCATGAGCCTGGGCGTGAAGCCCGACCGGTGCAGCACCGGCCAGAAGCGGTTGCCGGGGCGGGCGAAGTGATGGCCCGTAGCCGCCGTCATAAGGCCAGGATTAATGCCGCAAAAGAGAACAGAAAGGCCGTCCGCGACCACGTCCGGGACGAGGCGGTCGCGGGCGGCCTCAAGTTCCGCCTGGGTGAAGCGGGTCAGAGGATCGCCCCCGGCGTGTAGCCCGCGGCCTCCGGGTGCTGCTTGACGATCTCCTCGATGCGGCCGACGACCGCGGTGACCTGGTCGGCGGCGGCGCCCGTGAAGGACAGCTTGTCGGCCATCAGCGCGTCCAGCTGGGCGCGGTCGAGCGGGATGCGCCCGTCGGCGGCGAGCTTGTCGAGCAGCTCGTTGCGCTCGGCGCCCTGCTCCCGCATCGCGAGGGCGGAGGCGACCGCGTTCTCCTTGATGGCCTCGTGCGCCAGCTCGCGGCCGACGCCCGCGCGCACCGCGCCCATCAGCACCTTGGTCGTGGCCAGGAACGGCAGGTAGCGGTCCAGCTCACGGGCCACGACGGCCGGGAACGCACCGAACTCGTCGAGCACGGTCAGGAACGTCTCCAGCAGACCGTCCAGCGCGAAGAACGCGTCCGGCAGCGCGACCCGGCGCACCACCGAGCAGGACACATCGCCCTCGTTCCACTGGTCGCCGGCCAGCTCGCCGGTCATCGACGCGTAGCCGCGCAGGATGACCATCAGGCCGTTCACGCGCTCGCAGGAGCGGGTGTTCATCTTGTGCGGCATCGCAGAGGAGCCGACCTGGCCCGGCTTGAAGCCCTCGGTCACCAGCTCGTGTCCGGCCATCAGCCGGATCGTCTTGGCCAGCGAGGAGGGGGCCGCCGCCAGCTGCACCAGAGCGGTCACGACCTCGTAGTCGAGGGAGCGCGGGTAGACCTGGCCGACGGAGGTGAAGGCCTGCGAGAAGCCGAGGTGCCGGGCGATCCGGTTCTCCAGGTCGGCCAGCTTGCCCGCGTCACCGCCCAGCAGGTCCAGCATGTCCTGCGCCGTACCGACCGGGCCCTTGATGCCGCGCAGCGGGTAACGGGCAAGGAGCTCCTCGACCCGGCCGTACGCGACGAGCAGCTCGTCGGCGGCGGTCGCGAAGCGCTTGCCGAGGGTGGTGGCCTGCGCCGCCACGTTGTGGGAGCGGCCGGCCATGACCAGCTCGCCGTACTCGCCCGCCAGCTTGCCCAGGCGCGCCAGGACCGCCACCGTACGGTCGCGCATCAGCTCCAGCGAGAGCCGGATCTGCAGCTGCTCGACGTTCTCGGTGAGGTCGCGCGAGGTCATGCCCTTGTGCACGTGCTCGTGCCCGGCGAGGTCGTTGAACTCCTCGATCCGCGCCTTCACGTCGTGCCGCGTGACCTTCTCGCGCTCGGCGATGGAGGCCAGGTCGACGGTGTCGAGGACACGCTCGTAGTCGGCGATCGCCGCGTCCGGCACCTCGATCCCGAGGTCTTTCTGGGCCCGCAGGACGGCGAGCCAGAGCTGCCGCTCCAGCTTCACCTTCTGCTCGGGCGACCAGAGCGTGGCGAGCTCGGCGGAGGCGTAGCGTCCGGCGAGGACGTTCGGGATGCGGGGCTTGGCGGGAGCGGAAGTCACGTAGACGGATTCTACTGGCGATTCGTGCAGGCCAGCGCCGCGGGTGCGTTCGGTGGAACCTACGAGAGCTGCGTCACGCCGGGGCCGGAAAGGTCTCGCCCCCGCCGCCCCTACCCTTCCCGTACCTGGGGGCTGCCGCCCCCAGACCCCCGCTTCGGCCCTGAAGGGGCCTCGTCCTCAAACGCCGGACGGGCTAGAAAAGGCCCCCCTCGTACGGCAGGAGCTCGGGGCGCTTGGGCGGCAGGCCGTCGCCCGAAGAGCGGCCCGTCAGGCGTCGGCCGATCCATGGCAGCAGGTGCTGCCGGGCGAAGCGGGCGTCCGCCACCCGTCGCGCGGCCCACCCCGGAGGGGGCGTCGCCGCCATCGGCGTGTGCCACTCGGTGTCCTCGGGGTCGTAGCCGAGCGTCTGCCAGACGGCCTCGGCGACCCTGCGGTGGCCCTCGGCCGTCAGGTGCAGGCGGTCCACGTCCCACAGGCGCGGGTCGGCAAGGGACGGGGCGCCGTACAGGTCGACGACCGCCGCGCCGTGCTGTGCGGCCAGCTCGTCGACGACGGTGAACAGCTCCTCCATGCGCGGCCGGAAGCGCTCCAGGACCGGACCCTGGCGGCCGGGGCTGCGCATCAGCACCAGCTGCTTGCAGGCCGGGGCGAGCCGTTCGACGGCCTCGGTGAGCAGCGCTCGTACCCGCCCCATGTCGCACTTGGGCCGCAGGGTGTCGTTGAGGCCGCCCACCAGCGTGATCACGTCGGGCCGCATGGCCGCCGCCACGTCGACCTGCTCGTCGACGATCTGCCCGATCAGCTTGCCGCGCACCGCGAGGTTGGCGTACCGGAACCCGGGGCTGACCGCGGCCATCCGCCCGGCGAGGAGATCCGCCCAGCCCCGGTAGGAGCCGTCCGGCAGCAGGTCCGACATGCCCTCGGTGAAGGAGTCGCCGACCGCGACCAGGCTGGTGTGTATGGGGTTCTTCTGCATGGCGGAAGAGATGGTAACCCGGTCCCATACCCGTCGGTCGGTCGGCCCGGCTCTCCCGCCGGACGGCTCATGCCCGCTGCCCGAACAGCTCCTGCAGCACGTCCTCCATGGTCACCAGCCCGGCCAGCCGGCCGTCGCCGCCGAGCACGGCCGCCAGGTGCGTACGGCTGCCGCGCATCGCCGTGAGCACGTCGTCCAGCGGTGTGCCCTCCCGTACGCGCGCGATGGGCCGCATGTCCCGCACCCGGAACGGCACATCCCGCGGAGAGGCGTCCAGCGCGTCCTTGACGTGCAGATAGCCGACGATGCGGCGGCCCTCGTCGACCACCGGGAAGCGGGAGAAGCCCGACTGGGCGGACAGCCGCTCCAGCTCCTCCGGGGTGACGCCCACGCGCGCGTAGACGACGCCTTCCAGCGGGAGCACCACGTCGCGGACCGGGCGGCGGCCCAGTTCCAGTGCGTCGTGCAGCCGCTCCAGCGCGCGGTCGTCGATCAGTCCCGCCTCGCCCGAGTCCCGCACGATCCGGGCGAGCTCGGCGTCCGAGAAGGTGGCCGCGACCTCGTCCTTGGTCTCCACCCGCAGCAGCTTCAGCAGGGTGTTCGCGAAGGCGTTGATCGCGAAGATCACCGGGCGCAGCGCCCGCGCCAACGTGACCAGCGGCGGCCCGAGCAGCAGCGCGCTGCGCACCGGCTCCGCCAGCGCGATGTTCTTCGGCACCATCTCGCCGAGCAGCATGTGCAGATAGGTCGCCAGGGTCAGTGCGATCACGAAGGACACCGCGTGCCCCGCGCCCTTCGGCACGCCCAGGGCGTGGAACACGGGCTCCAGCAGATGGGCGATGGCCGGTTCCGCGACCACACCCAGGACCAGCGTGCACAGCGTGATGCCGAGCTGTGCGGCCGCCATCAGCGCGGACACGTGCTGCAGGCCCCACAGCACGCTCTTCGCCCGCCGGTCGCCCTCGTCTGCGTGCGGCTCGATCTGCGAACGCCGTACGGAGATCAGCGCGAACTCGGCGCCGACGAAGAAGGCGTTGACGACGAGGGTCGCAAGGCCGATCAGCAGCTGTACCGCGGTCACTTCGTGCCCTCCCGGTCCGTCGTCTCGTCCGTCTCGTCCTCGAACGGCGCGTGCATCAGTACCCGCGCGGCCCTGCGCCCCGAGGCGTCCACCACGTCGAGCCGCCAGCCGGCGACCTCGACGAAGTCGCCCACGGCCGGGATGTGGCCGAGCTCCGTCGCGACGAGGCCGGCCAGCGTCTCGTACGGACCCTCGGGCGCCCTGAGTCCGACGCGTGCGAGCTGGTCCACCCGCGCCGAGCCGTCGGCCGAGTACAGGGCGCGGCCCGCGTCGTCGCTGCCCGCCGGGGCCAGGTCGGGTGTCTCGTGCGGGTCGTGCTCGTCCCGTACCTCGCCGACGACCTCCTCGACGATGTCCTCCAGCGTGGCCACGCCCGCGGTGCCGCCGTACTCGTCGATGACGACGGCCATGGTGCGCTTGCCGGACAGCCGGTCGAGCAGCCGGTCGACGGTCAGGGTCTCGGGGACGAGGAGCGGCTCCCGCATCAGTTCGGAGACGCGGGTGTGAGTGCGGCGGTCGGCAGGTATCGCCAGGACGTCCTTGATGTGCGCGGTGCCCACGACGGAGTCGAGGTTGCCGCGGTAGACCGGGAACCGGGACAGCCCGGTCGCCCGGGTCGCGTTCGCCACGTCCTCGCAGGTCGCCTGGACCTCGAGGGCGATGACCTGGACGCGGGGCGTCATCACGTTCTCCGCGGTCAGGCCGGCGAGGCTGAGTGTCCGTACGAACAGCTCGGCGGTGTCCGCCTCCAGGGCACCCTCCTTGGCCGAGTGCCGGGCCAGCGCGGCCAGCTCCTTGGGGCCGCGCGCCGAGGCCAGCTCCTCGGTGGGCTCCAGGCCGAAGCGGCGCACCACGCGGTTCGCCGTGTTGTTGAGATGGCTGATGAACGGGCGGAAGGCCGCACTGAACAGGCGCTGCGCGTTGCCCACCCGCTTGGCCACGGCCAGCGGCGAGGAGATCGCCCAGTTCTTGGGCACCAGCTCGCCGACGACCATCAGGAAGACGGTCGACAGGGCCGTACCGAGCACCAGGGCCAGCGAGCTCGCCGCCGAGGACGAGATGCCCAGTGCCTCCAGCGGGCCCGCGATCAGCCTGGCGATCGACGGTTCGGAGAGCATGCCGACGACCAGGTTCGTCACGGTGATGCCGAGCTGTGCGCCGGAGAGCTGGAACGTCAGACTCCGTACGGCCTTGAGGGCACCCGCCGCACCCCGCTCGCCGCGCTCCACGGCCCGCTCGAGTGCGGCCCGCTCGACCGTGGTCAGCGAGAACTCGGCCGCGACGAAGGCGCCACAGGCGAGCGACAGCAGGATCGCCACCAGCAGGAGGAGCACTTCGGTCATCGGGTCACCTCCGTCCCATCGTCGGCCAGGGACGGGAGGAACGCGCGATGTCGTGTACTGCGCGCACTACTGGGAGGCTCGCCCATGGGCGGACGCTCACACCTTTCATTGGAGGACCGGATCGGATCCGGATACGGCACCCCAATGGTAAAGGATCGGCAAAGGTGGTCAGGGGGTGAGGTGCTTCACCCAGCGCCGCCAGTGCTCCTCGGGCGTGTACCCGGCCGCCCGCCAGGCATGCTGCCCGGTCTCGTTGCGCACCAGCACCATCGCGTCCCCGCGCCGCCCCCCGAGCCGTACGAACCGTTCCTCGGCCGCGGCCAGCAGCGCCGTGCCGATGCCCTGGCGGCGGCGGTCCGGGTGCACCGCCAGCCGGTACAGATGGCAGCGCCAGCCGTCGAAGCCCGCGATGACAGTGCCGACGAGTTCGCCGTCCTGTTCGGCCAGGACCAGTGCCTCGGGGTCGCGGACGACCAGCCGCTCCACGCCGTCCCGGTCGTCGCTGATGCTGGTTCCCTCGGCGGCCACCTTCCAGAAGGCGAGGACGGTGTCGAGGTCGGCGGCCGTCGCGGCCCGTATACGCAGATCGGTCATGCGGCGATCCCATCACCTACGGCGGTCCCGAAGGCGTAATTCCAGCATCCGGACGGGCGGTCACACGGAAGGTCAGTGGCCGCCCAGCTCCGCGACGACCGGCGCGAACGCCTCCATGTACGGCTCCAGGACCGTCAGATACGAGAAACCGTACCGCTCGCGCTGGGCCAGCACCTGGGCGACGATCCGGTCGAGGGTGCCGATCAGGAGGACGGGCAGCGCCAGGGCCTGTTCCAGGGTCACCTCCGGCACCCTGTCGAGGAGGGGCTGGACGACGGCTGCGCGGTCCTCGGTGACGACGACCATCTGCAGGAGCAGGTTAAGCTCCGCGGGTTCCTCGCGGTTCGCGGCGAACTTCCGGTACCGGGCCACCCGTTCGTCGAGCTGCTCCGCGGTGACCGGGATGAGCCGGCCCGTTGTGCTCTGCGGGTCGGCGTAGGCGCCTCCGAACGCCGCGATGTCGGCGTGCTCGGCGGCCAGGCGCAGCACGCGATCGCCGTTGCCGCCGATCATCAGCGGCACTCGTGACGTGTGGGCCAACTCCTCGACCGTGCGCTGCAGATGGTCCACGCGCTCCCGCGCAGAGCCGAACGGCAGCCCGGCCGCTTCGAGTTCCGCCCCTACGTAGCCGGTGCCCAGCCCGAGTTCGAGGCGGCCACCGGTCAGGGCGTCCGTCGTGGCCACCTCGCGGGCGAGCAGCGTCGGATTCCAGAAGCCGGCGTTGAGCACGAGGGTGCCCAGCCGCGGCCGTTCGGTGACCGCGGCCGCGGCGACCAGCGCCGGGAACGGCGCGACCATGCCGAGGTGGTCGGGGACATGGATCACGTCGTAGCCGAGCTCCTCGGCCCGGCGGCACTTGGCGTGCCACTCCTCGGCGGGCGCGGGGTTGAGCAGGCTGACGCCGAAACGGAACGGATGCGGCATGAACTCTCCTCGGCAGCAAGCGACTTGAGTCTGTACCGCGATTCCATCACTCGTGCGCGATGGCCGCCAGCACATTCATGCGGGATGCACGCAACGCGGGCAGCAGCGCCGCCACGATGCCCACCACCGCGGAGCCGATCACCACCGCGACGATCGTGGTCCACGGGATCGCGAGCGCCTTCATGCCCTGCAGCGCCAGCACCTGCTGGGTGCACACGCCCCACACCAGGCCGAGCGCGAGCCCGAGGACCGCGCCGAACACCGCGATCACCACGGACTCCAGCCGGATCATCCGGCGCAGCTGCCGCCGGGCGAGCCCGATGGCGCGCAGCAGCCCGATCTCCCGGGTCCGCTCCACCACGGACAGGGCGAGGGTGTTGACGACGCCGAGCACCGCGATGATGATCGCCAGCCCGAGCAGCGCGTACACGAGGTAGAGCAGTACGGCGATCTGGTCGTGCACCAGCTTCTTGTAGTCGGCCTGGTCGCGGGCCTGGACCTGCGGGTACGGCTTGAGCGACTGCTCCAGGTTCTTGCGCAGCTGATCGGCGCTCGTGCCGGAGGCCTTGTTGACGTACAGCGCGGAGTCCTGCCCGCCGGGCACGTACTTCTCGACCGTCGCGATCCCGAAGAACAGCCCGCCCTGCATGCCGAAGCCCTCGGCCTGGTCCTGGTCGGTGAGGGCGCCGACCTTCAGCTCGGTCTTCCGGCCGGCCGGGAACTCGACGGGGATGGTGCTGCCGATCCTGACGTCGTGCTTCTTCGCGAACTTGACGTCCATGCCGATGCTGCCGCCCGCCAGCGCCGCCGCCGTGTTTCCGGCCGTGTACGTCACGTGTGCGACGTGGTCGACTCCGTCGTCGTAGCCCGCGGCGGTGGTCTCGATGCGCTTGCCGTCCGGGAGGCGTACGGCCACCGGTGCGAACCGCTGCCGTACGACGAGGCCGACGCCCTGCGTGCCGCGCACCTTGTCGGTGACTTCCTGGTTGAAGGGCACGAAGTTGGTGTTCTGGACGATGAAGTCGGCGCCCAGCGTCTTGTCGATCTGCTGGTCGAAGGACTTCGACATGGAGGCGCTGGCCACGGACATGCCGCCGACCAGGGCGAGGCCCACCATGAGGGCGGCCGCGGTGGCGCCCGTACGGCGGGGGTTGCGCAGGGCGTTGCGCTGGCTCATGCGGCCGACCGAGCCGAACAGGGCCGGGAAGGCGCCGCCCAGGACGCGGATCACCGGGCGGACCAGCAGCGGGCCCGCGATCACGGTGGCGATGAGGGTCAGTACGACACCGAGCCCGAGCAGCGAGGCAGAGGAGGCCGTCTTCGTCGCGGTGGCACAGCCGACGAGTGCCGCAGCGCCGAGCACGCCGACCACCGAACCCACGATCGCGCGCGTCCTCAACGGCCGCCCCACGCCGGCGATCTCGGCGTCCGCGAGCGCGGCCATCGGCGAGACGCCCGCCGCGCGCCGGGCCGGCAGGTAGGCCGCCACGAAGGTGACGCCGACGCCGACGACGTACGCCACCACGGGAGTTCCCCAACCGACCACCATCTCCGTGGTCTTGAGGTTCATCCCGAACACGCTCATCAGCTTGATCAGCCCGGCCGCGAGCCCGATGCCCGCCGCCAGGCCCAGCGTCGAGCCGACCAGGCCGAGCAGGATCGCCTCGGTGAGCACGGAGCGCCGCACCTGCCGCCGGTCGGCGCCGAGGGCCCTGAGCAGGCCCAGCTCCCGGGTGCGCTGGGCGATCAGCATGGAGAACGTGTTGACGATCAGGAAGACGCCGACCAGGACGGCGATCCCGGCGAAGCCGAGCATCACGTACTTGATGACGTCGAGGAACCCGCCGAGGTCCGAGGCGGCCGACTTCGCCTGCTCGTCGGCGGTCTTGACGTCGTAGCTGCCGGTGCCGACCGCGGCGGCCACCCGGGTCTTGAGCAGGGCGTCGCTCGTGCCCTTCGCCGCGTCCACCGAGATGCTCGTGGCCTTGTCCGCCGAGCCGAGCAGCTGGGCCGCGGCGGTCTTCGGGTCGAGGAAGACCAGGGCCGCGCCCGGGTTGGTGGTGGTGAAGGTGGCGATGCCGACGATGCGCACCTTGAAGGTGCCCGGCTGCGCGAGCACGGTCAGCGTGTCGCCGATCTTCACGTGCTTCTTGTCAGCCGTGTCGGCGTCCAGGAGTGCCTCGCCGCCGGTCTGCGGGGCGTGTCCGGAGGTCAGCTTCACGGGGCTGCGGGCGGTCAGGTACCAGTCCGTGGCGATGGTGGGCGCGCCGGTGGTGGGCCCGACCGACTTGTTCCTGCTGTCGACGACCGTGATGTTCTGGACGCTGACGTCCGCGTGTGTCGAGGCGACCCCGTCGACCTTCGCCACGCGGGTCGCGAGCGAGGCGGGCACGGTGTCGGCGGCCCCCGTCGGCACCTGGGACTTGAGGTCCTGCTTCGGTTCCACGGTCACATCGGCGGACGTGGAGTGGAAGAGCCGGTCGAAGGTGCGGGTGACGGTGTCGGAGAAGATCAGGCTGCCCGCGACGAACGCCACGGACAGCACGATCGCCAGAGCGGAGAGCAGCAGCCGCCCCTTGTGGGCGAGAAAACTGCGGAGCGTTGCCTTCAGCACGGCTTCAGTCCTTGTCGAGGGTTACGTCGCCGGTGGGACCGTTGTCCTCGAACTGGCTGCGCATCACATCGAAGCGTTTCATTCGCTCCAGTACGGCCTCCGCCGTCGGGTGCTCCATCTCGTCGACGATGCGTCCGTCCCCGAGGAAGAGCACCAGGTCGGAGTGGGCGGCGGCGCCCGGGTCGTGGGTGACCATGACGACGGTCTGGTCGAGGCTGTCGACGGCCTCGCGCAGGAAGGCGAGCACCTCGAGTCCGGCCCGCGAGTCGAGGTTGCCGGTCGGCTCGTCCGCGAAGATCAGCTCCGGCCGGGAGGCCAGCGCCCGGGCGCACGCCACGCGCTGCTGCTGGCCGCCGGACAGCTCAGCCGGCCGGTGCTTGAGCCGGTCGCGCAGCCCCAGCGTGTCGATGACCTGGTCCAGCCACTTCTCGTCGGGCTTCTTGCCCGCGATGTCCATGGGCAGGGTGATGTTCTCGGCCGCGTTCAGCGTCGGAATGAGGTTGAACGACTGGAACATGAACCCGATCCGGTCCCGGCGCAGCCGGGTCAGCTCGCGGTCCTTGAGCCCGGTGATCTCGGTGTCGCCGAGCCACACCTGGCCGGCCGACACCGAATCGAGCCCCGCCAGGCAGTGCATCAGCGTGGACTTCCCGGAGCCCGACGGCCCCATGACCGCGGTGAAGCGGCCGCGCGCGATGTCCACGTCCACCGAGTCCAGGGCGAGCACGGTCGTCTCGCCCGAGCCGTACGCCTTGGTCAGACCGCGGGCGCGGGCGGCTTGCTGCACAGCAGGTGCGGACAACGCTTCCTCCTCGGTGGCTCGCCACTCATGGTGGCAAAGGTAATGTGAGCGAGCCCACACCCGGTATCCCCCGTGGGGCCGAGGTGGTCTCCACCGCAGGTCGTGTCCCTGATACCGGTGTAAGGGGCAATCTCCACCCTTCCCGACGCCCTCTTGCCGTGCTAGCACTTCGGCGCTAGCTTCGAGGTATGGCGAAGACCCAGCTGAACGTGAGAGTGGACGAGGGCACGGCCCGCGCCGCCCGCGAGCGGGCCCTGGCCCGGGGCATGAGCGTCAACCGCTACATCGAGGAACTCGTGAAACAGGACACCGGGGAGGTCGGCCAGACGTTCGTCGAGGCCGCCGCCGACTTCATGAAGCAGTACGAGTCCGTCTTCGCCGAGGAGTTCGGCACCGACGGCGAGGGCCGCGAGGCCGGGCGAGGCGAAGGTCGCCACTGATCCCTTGAGCAACCTCAGCATCGACCTCGCCTGGCTTCTCATGCTCGCCGAACAGAAGACGCCCGGGGATCCCCAGGTCACCGACTGGGGCGCCCTCGTCGCGGCCGTCGCGCGCCACGACGCCGAGATTTTCGACGTCGCCGTCTACGACGACCCGCACGCACGCGCGGCGGCCCTGCTCCAACTCCTCATCCACGTCCCCGCGTTGGAGCGCTCGAACGCCCTCTTCGCCTCGGCCGTCGCGTACGCGTACCTGATCGCCAGCGGCCTCAGGGTCACCACCTCGCCGGTACAGGTCCGCGACCTGGCCCGCCTGGTCAAGAGGGGCAACGCCACGGTGTACGACATCGCGGCGGAGCTGCGCAGCTGGACCATGTGATCAGGCGGCCGGTTCCTCGGCCTCCGGCCGCCACGCGGTGCCCAGCACGCAGTACGAGGTTGGCAGTGTCGGCCCCCTCTCCGGCAGCAGCATCCGCCGGTAGGGGCCGAGTTCGAACCCGGCGTCGCGCAGCGCGGCGATCGGGTCGCGGGCCAGATGGCAGCCGCCGTTGAGCGGCGGCCACAGCGTGCGGTCCAGGGCACGCTGGGTGAAGGTCATCGCCGGTCCGCCGCCCCGGCCGTGCTCGAAGAACCGTACGACGCCGCCCGGCCGCAGCACCCGCCGTACCTCCGCGAGCGCCCGCGGCACGTCCCGCACACTGCACAGCACCAGCGAGATCACCGCCGCGTCGAAGGCCTCGCTCTTGACGGGCAGTGCCTCCGCGGCACCCGGCGCGACATCGACGGGCACCTCGGAGTGGACGGCGGCGTCCAGGGCCAACTGCCGCAGCCTGCGCTCCGGTTCGATCGCCACGACCTCCGCGACGGTGCTCGGATAGTGCGCGAAGTTCAGTCCGTTGCCCGCGCCGATCTCGATCACCCGCCCCGACAGTCCGGACAGGAGCCGGTCGCGGACGCCGCCCATTCCCATCCGGGTCTCGGCGGCCACGCTGATCCGTGCGTAGTAGCGGGCGAACAGCGGATGGTGCACGGGATCCCGCGCCACCTTGGCGGCGCCGGGGGACCGGAGCGGCATGAGGACCTCCTCGGCAGGACGGGCCTACCGTGATTGTCCCCCGTACGGGCCCCGCGCACCCTTCCGCCGGTTCAGGCCCGGCTCACGCGACGAAGTCCCGCACCTGCTCGTACACGCCGTGGTCGTTGTTCATGTCGGTGTGCGAGATACAGCCGGCGTCGACATTGGCCGCGCCGTCCAGGAGCGCCGAGCTGTTCGGGACGACCGCGTCGTCACAGTCCGACCAGTAGCTCGCATAGGACACGGCGCCCGGTGTCTCGTCGCCGGAGTTGAGGGCGGTCAGGTACGAACTGCCGATCTGCATCTCCTTGCAGGACGTGTACAGCCACGCGCACCACGAGGCGACGGACGTGCCGTGGTTCACGCCGGCGACCGAGACGAAGTCGTCGACGTACGACGTTCCGCCGAGGTTCTTCAGGTAGTAACGGGAGCTGAGCACACCCATCGAGTGAGCGACGATGTCGACCTTGGACGCACCGGTCTTCGCCAGCACGTTCTTGATCTCGGTGGCCAGCTGCTGCGCCGTGGTGGCGTTCGACTGCGACCAGTCGTACGACCACGCGTACAGCTCGGAGGACGAGTAGCCGTCCGCCTCGAAGTCCGCGATCCAGTCGTTCCAGCTGCTCGAGTCGCTGCTCAGGCCGTGCACGAACACGATCGGGTTGTGGGTCGCCGCCCGAGCGGGGGCGGCGGACAGGGAGAGGGACAGAAGGAGCGATGCGACCAGGGCCGAGAATGCCGTGGCGATACGACGCTTGTGGCGCTGCATGGTGCCTCCTGACACGGGTGGGGTCGCCAGGAGTGTCGACTCGGGTCTACGCGCGACGCATCGGCGAAATCGCCGGTCTTTACGGTTCAATTAACTCGCCAGTAACGTCAGTTGAGTGGTGACTCCGGTGAACCCCCCTCCTCTTGACCGCACTTCGCCACCGCGACGCACGGCGTCCGAGCTTCCCGAGGGCGTCCGCGTACGGGTCCTGCACGCCGTGTACGGCGATCCGCGCGCCGCCGCCGAACTCGTACCGCTGCTGACCGACCGCCAGTCGGCCGGCCTCGACCCGCTTCCGACACAGTCGTCCGAACTCGCCCCCGACCTGCTGCGTTCGCACCGCGCGGAGATCCGGGCCCTCCCGGACGACACCCGTCTGCTCCTGCTGCTCGCGGCCGCGGACCAGTACCCGGTCGCCACCCATGCCTTCCTGCGGGCCGTCGCCGCCGTCCGCCTCGACACCCGCCCGCTGGAAGCCGCCGAGGCGGCCGGGATCGCGCAGGCGGGAGCGGGCGGCGTCGTCTTCCGGGACGCCTGGACGAGGATCGCGGCGTACGAGACCGGCTCCCCGGCGGACCGCCGCGACGTCCACCGCCTGCTGGCCCGCGTCCTGCACGGCGCCGGCGAGACGCCCCGCCGCTCCTGGCATCGGGGAGCGGGCGCCCTCGGCCCGAGCGGCCGCCTGGCGGCGGAGCTGCGCGCCGCGGCGGAGCAGGCCCGTGCCGCGGGCCAACTCACCCTGACCCGAGCCCTGTTGGAACGCGCGGCCACCCTCTGCCCCACCCCGTCCGAACAGTCCCGCCTCCGCGCCCGCGCCGCCACGGCCGCCTGGCACTCGGGCGACGCGGACCGCGCCCGCCGACTCGCGGCCACTGCGACGCCCGACGACGGACTGACGGGCCTGTTCGCACTCCGGGCGGGCGACGCGACGGAGGCTTTCGATGCGTTGCTGACGGCGGTTTCCCAGGGGGGCGGCTTGGAGGGCGGCCAGGGAAGCGGGAACGGTGCGGCGCCGGGCAGCGCGGGAGCAGTGCGCGGCCGCGCTGCGCCCGCCGCCCCTGCCCGAGCCGTTTTGGCCCCCGCCACCTCCCGCCTCCTCGCCCACGCCACCGAAGCCGCCATCTACACCGGCGACCTGCGCCGCTGCCGGGAGGCCGCCGTGGTGGCCGGGCGGCTGGGGATCGGGGCGCCCGGCACGTTGGGCGGCCTCGTTGCTGCCTTTGAGGGGCGGTACGAAGACGCACGGGACCTGCTGGAGGCGGCGGCCGGGCGGTGCGGTCCCGGAGGCGACCCCACTCTGCTCGTGCACGCCGGCATCGCCGCGCTGATGCTCGGCGACCACACCCGCGCCGCCACCGCCACCGTCCGCGCGGCTGCCTCGGCCCGGGCGCGGGGTGCGGCCGCCACCGCGGCACAGGCGCTGGAGTTCCGTGCCTACGCCGACTTCTGGACCGGGCGCCCGCAGGCCGGCGCGGCCACCGCCACGGACGCCCTGCGGCAGGCGTACGCCACCGGGCAGGACAACGGTGCCTGCCATCTGCAGGCAGCCCTCGCCATGTTCGCGGCGGTGACCGGCGACGCGGACACCTGCCGCGAACGCGCCGCGACCGCACGGACGTATGCCCTCGCCCGGGGCCTCGGCCTGCCCGCCGCGCTCGCACAGTGGGCGCTCGCCTTCCTCGATCTCGCCGACGGCCGCTTCGCCGGCGCCGCGGCCCGGCTGCGCGCCCTCGCCGGCTTCGGCCCGGGCCACGGCCACCGCGCCATCCGCCACCTGGCCACCCCGCACTACGTCGAGGCCGCGGTCCGCACCGGCGACACCCGCGTCGCCCGGGCCGCCCACGCCGACTACCACCGCTGGGCGAGTGCCGTGCGCAGCACCGACGACCTGGCCCTCAGCGCCCGCTGCCGCGCCCTGCTGGCCCCGGGCGCCGAGGCCGTCGAGCACTACCGCACGGCGCTCGACCTGCACGCGGGGGGCGACCGCGACTTCGAACGCGCCCGCACGGAGCTGCTGTTCGGCAGTGCACTGCGCCGGCTGCGCCGCCGTACGGAGGCCCGCGACCGGCTATACAGCGCCCTGGAGGCGTTCGAGTACTTCGGTGCCCCGCACTGCGCGACGCAGGCCCGCGCCGAACTCCGCGCGCTGGGCGCTCCCGCCACGCCCGCGCGCGGCCGCACCGACGACCCCACCACCTGCCTGACGGCCCAGCAGCTGCTGATCGCCCGCATGGCCGCCGACGGTGCCACCAACCGCGAGATCGCCGCCCGCCTCGCTCTCAGCCCCCGCACGATCGACCACCATCTGCGGGGCGTGTTCAGCCGGTTGGGCATCCGCTCACGGATCGACCTGGTACGGCTGCTCGGCGACGCCGGGCATGTGCAGTGACACGCTCTAACCGGCGACGTAGCGGATTTCCGGGTGGCGCGGTGAAGCGCCCGCCAGTACGTGCGAGGTGTCGGGGCGTCCGCGCAGGTGGACGTCGAAGAAGGCCCGCACCGTGGCTCGCACGCCCGCGACCGCCGCGTCGGCGGGGATCGTGCCGACCGGCAGGGGCAGCGCTCCCCCGAGCTGCGGGGCGAGCGCCACGAGGTCGGTGAAGGAGAGATGTTCGGCGTCGACGAGCCGCAGACAGCGCCGCCAGCCGCGCAGTTTCGGCCAGAACGCGGCCCAGGACGCGTCCCGGTTCAGGCCGTCGTGGACCGCCGTGTCCATCAGCAGGAACGGCCGGTCGAGGCCGCGCTGGACCACCGGCCCGAGCAAGGTGCCGTCAAGGTCGATGCCGGCCCGCACCCGGCCGTCCAGGTTCATGACGGCTGCTGCCGCCGCCCCGCCCCGCGAGTGGCCGAAGGCCCCTGTGCGTGCGAGGTCGAGGCTGCCGCGCAGGCCGTGCGGGATGGGGCGCCGCCGAGCGTCGGGGTTGCCGCCCCGGTTCAGCACGGCCAGGCAGTCCAGCACGAAACGCAGGTCCGCGGCGCGCACCGCGACCGCAGTGCGCCTCGCGTCGTCGTCGCCGTCGGGCCAGGAGAGCACGACACGGCCGTCGGGGAACTCCACCTCTCCCGAGTCGTGGGGGTGGTCGACCGTGACCACGGTGTAGCCCCACGAGACGAGCTCCTCGACGACCAGGGTGTTGAACGTGCGGTCCTCGGCGTAACCCGGCGAGCAGAGGAGCACGGGGCGGCGGCCGCACCGGGCCGGCGCGGAGTCCGCGGTGTGCGTCTGCGGAAGTACGAAGGCGTCCAGCGCACCCCCGTAACGGGCTTTGAGTGCGCGCTCGGCGCCCTGCGGCAGCCACGGCAGCATCGTGCGGCCGTGCACGTTCGCCGCCGGGTAGGCCACCGTCACCATCAGCTCGCGCGGCTGGCCCGCCTCCGACCACGGATCGGTTCTGGACGGGTCGACCAGGTGTAACTCCACCGCACCCACCGCCGCGGGCCCGCTCGGCCCGGAGAGGTGGAGGGGAATGGAACCGGCCGTCGGTGAAGCGGGCTGCGTCCGCACGGGTGCGGCGACAGCGGCCGGAGATGCGGCGACGGCGGCCACTGCTCCGAGGCCACCGGCCAGAAGGACACGGCGAGTTGGGCGAAGGGGAGGCATTGCGCTCCTTCCACGGCCGGACACACGGCACCGTGGAAGGCGCCTTCGCCCGGCCTGCTCATCGTCAAGTCCCTTGCACTGTAGGCCACTTGCTCGCAGCGGCTGCGCGATGGTTCCCTCTTGTGCAGGCCGCCCCGTCCCGCAGGCGCGCCGGCGTGCCCACAGCCCGCCGGACACCGGCACTCGGGCCGCCCGGGGTGGGCATGGGCCGCCTCCGGGGCCCCGACCGGGCGATTCGTCCGAATGGCAGATAGATAGCTAATCGTCACGGCTTCAATGCGAGGCGTAGCGATCTCCGCGAAATACGCTGCCTTTCGCGAGCGTGTGGACACGCCGCGTCACGACGGTTGACTCGAGGAACGACGAAGGGCGTCGAGATGACAGACCCAGGCCGCTCAGTGCGGCGTCCATCCCGCTTCGTTCTGGGATCGCTCGCCGCCGCGGCCGCGCTGCTGGCGGCCGGCCTGCCGCAGTCGGCGCCTGCGGCCGCTGCGCCGGCCACCGCCGCCGCGATGCCGGCTGCCACCTCGGACGGCGGTGCCCCGAGCGACGTCACCACGCTCTCCACGGGATGGCAGACGCCCTGGGAGATCAAGTTCATGCCGGACGGACGCTCGGCGCTGGTGACCGAACGGCTCACCTTCCAGGTCTACCGCCTCGACCGCGACGGAACGAAGAAGCTGATCGGCGAGGTGCCGAACACGGTCCCCGAGCCCTACGACGACGGCCCCGGAGGACTGCTGGGGGTCGCTCCGTCACCGACCTGGAACGGCACGACGGACAAGCAGGTGTTCTTCGTGCACACCACGAGGACCCGGACTCAGGTCGTCAGGATGGACTACGACGGCCAGTCGCTCACCAACTACAAGGTGGTACTCGGCGGAATCAAGCGGGTCGGGAACCACAACGGCGGCCAGATCGCCTTCGGCCCCGACGGATACCTCTACGTCTCCACCGGCGACGCCTACCAGGCGAAGCTCGCGCAGGACAAGAAGTCGCTCAACGGAAAGATCCTCCGCATCACCAGGACCGGCGCCGCGGCCCCCGGCAACCCGTTCGGCACCCGCGTCTACAGCTACGGCCACCGCAACCCGGAGGGCCTGGCCTGGGACCGCAACGGCCGCCTGTGGGAGGCGGAGGTCGGCGACCAGACCTGGGACGAGGTCAACCTGATCAAGCCGGGCGCCAACTACGGCTTTCCCGTCTGTGAGGGCGCCTGCGACGTCCAGGGCATGACCACCCCTAGGGTCGTCTTCCACCCGGAGTGGGGCGTGCCCGCCCAGATCGCCATCGTGGACAACGTCCTCTACGTGACCTCGCTGCGCGGCAAGCGGCTGTGGCGCATCCCGATCGAAGGGGACAGCGAGTTCACCGGTCAGCCGATCGACCTCTACCCAGGCCGGTTCGGCCGCCTGCGGGCCATCGCCAAGGTGCCCGGCGCGGACGAACTCTGGGTCGGCACCAGCGATCTCGGATACGGCAAGGACAGAATCCTCCGCGTGCCCCTCAAGTGACCCTCCCCGCACACCCGGAAATCCCCCAGAGAGGACGTACCACCCATGAACGAAGCCACGGAACAGCTCAAGCCCGTCGAGCAGATCCCCTCGAAGGAGACGGAGAAGGCCACCTGGCAGGCGCCCGCCTACGAGGTCGTCGACACCGCGCTCGAGGTCACCGCCTACTCCCTCAGCTCCCGCTAGCCGACGCCATGCTGCTGCTGGTACTCGGCACCGCCGCCGGCGGCGGCATCCCCCAGTGGAACTGCGCGTGCCCCAGCTGCTCCGGGGCACGCGCCCATCCGGGCCGACGCCGCCGCCACGCATCCCTCGCCGTACGCACCGACGACGGCCGCTGGTACATCGTCAACGCGACCCCCGACATCGGCGACCAGATCGAAGCCCGGCCCGAACTCCACCCCGGGCCCGGCCCCCGGCAGACACCTATCGCCGGACTCGTCCTCACCGACGCCGAACTCGACCACACCCTGGGCATCGCACGACTCCGCGAGGCCGACCGCCTCCAGGTGATCACCACGGCCCCGGTCCGACAGGCGCTCCTGGACCGCCTGCACCTCGGCGACGTACTGGCGCCGTACACCTCCATCACCTGGCGGGAGCTGCCGCCGCGCGGTGCCGAACCGCTGGACCGCGGCACATCGGGCCTGCAGATCAGCGGCATCCCGGTGTCGGGCAAGCGCCCGCGGTACGCCGCCGACGCCCCGGACGACGACGCATGGGTCGTCGCGCTGCGCCTGTACGACCCGGCCTCCGGCGCCACCGCGCTCTACGCACCCGCCCTGGCCGCCTGGCCGGACCCCTTCCAGCAGGCCGCCGCCGAGGCCGACTGCGTCATCGTGGACGGCACCTTCTGGGACGACGAGGAGCCCCGCAGCACGGGCATCTCCGACCGCACCGCCACCGGCATGGGCCACCTGCCCATCGAGGGACCCGACGGAACCGCCGAACGCCTGGCACGCCTCTCCGCCCGGTGCCTCTACACCCACCTCAACAACACCAACCCCCTCGTCGACCCGGCGGCGCCCCAGCACAAGCGGCTCGCACGACTGGGCCTCGAGGTGGCATACGACGGGATGGTGATCGACCTATGAACACGGCAGCCGTGACGACGGCACCCGCCCCGCTCGCGGAGCCCTGGCGCCCCGCGGAGTTCGAGGCACGACTGCGCGCGGTGGGGGAGGAGCGGTACCACGACAGCCACCCCTTCAACCTCCGTATGCACAGCGGCGATCTCAGCCAGGACGAGCTGCGCCGCTGGATCCTCAACCGCTTCCACTATCAGCGGCACATCCCCGTCAAGGACGCCCTGATCACGTCCAAGCTGGACACCCCGGTGCTGCGCCGGATGTGGCTGCGCCGCATCCAGGAGCACGACGGGCAGCAGGACCGTGAGGGCGGCATCGAGCGGTGGCTGCGGCTCGGTGAGGCGGCCGGCGTGGACCGTGAGACGCTGCTCGCCGGCGATGGCGTGCTGCCGGGCGTACGGCTGGCGGTCGACGGATACGTCAACTTCTGCCGGCTGCGAACGCCCCTCGAAGCCATCGCCGCGTCGCTGACCGAACTGTCCGCCCCCGATCTGATGCGCACCCGCATCGAGGCGTTCCAGCGCCACTACCGGTGGATCGAACCCCAGGGCCTCGCCTACTTCCGCACCCGGGTCTCCCAGGGCCGGCGCGACAGCCGCGAGGCACTCGACCTGGTGCTCGACTGGGCCCGCACCCGGGACGACCAGGAACGGGCCGTGGCCGCGCTGCGTTTCAAGTGCGACGTCCTGTGGTCACTGCTCGACGCCGTGGACCAGGCGGGCCGCCGGGAGCAGGGGTGAGCACGACGTCGGTGACCGACTGGCGGCCCGTGCCGGCGCCCGCCGTCGTACTGCGGCACGACCACGCCCGGGACACGGACCTGCTGCTCCTTCCCGAACGCGTCGTCGTCCTGCAGGGCGGGGCCGGCCCGGTCGTCGGCCTCTGTGACGGCACTCGCACGGTGTGCGACATCGTCGACGAACTGGCCGAACGCTTCCCCGGCGCCCCCGTGGCCGCCGACGTGCCTCCCTTCCTCGAACGTCTGCGCAAGGAGGGCTGGCTGCGATGACCCTCACCGATCCGACGACCTCCGCCGCTCCGGCACCGGCGCCGCCCCGCCCCTGGGCACTGCTGGCCGAACTCACCCACGCCTGCCCGCTGCACTGCGGATACTGCTCCAACCCCCTGGAGCTGACGCGGCGTTCACGCGAGCTGACCGCCGGGCAGTGGACGGACGTGATGCGCCAGGCGGGCGAGTTCGGCGTGGTCCACACCCATCTCTCGGGCGGTGAGCCGCTGCTGCGCCGGGACCTGGAGCAGATCGTCGCCGCGGCCGAGGGCGCCGGGATCTACACCCAGCTGGTCACCAGCGGCGTGGGCCTGGACCGGGAGCGGCTCTCCGCGCTCACCGCCGCCGGGCTGCGCAGTGTCCAGCTGTCCGTCCAGCATGCCGACCCGCGCGCCTCCGACCGGATCGCCGGACGCCGGTCCTTCGGCGAGAAGGAACGGGCCGCCGCGCTCGTCCGGGCCGCCGGCCTCCCCCTCGGCCTCAACGTCGTCCTGCACCACGAGAACCTCGACGCCATCGACGCCGTCATCGAACTGGGCCTGTCCTGGGGCGTGGACCGCATCGAACTGGCCAACGCACAGTTCTACGGCTGGGGTCTGCTCAACCGCACCGCGCTGCTCGCCACCCGCGACCAGCTCGCCCGGGCACGGGACGCCGTCGAGCGATGGCGGGAGCGGCTCGCACCGGACGGCCCCGACCTGGTCTGGGTCGTCCCCGACTACTTCGACGGTGCGGCCAAGCCGTGCATGGGCGGGTGGGGAGCGATCTCGCTCACCGTCGCCCCGGACGGCACCGTCCTGCCCTGCCCGGCCGCCGCCTCGCTGCCGGATCTGGACCCGCCGAACATCCGCGACCGTCCGCTGGCCTGGATCTGGGACCACTCCCCGGCGTTCAGCCGCTACCGGGGCACCGACTGGATGGCCGATCCCTGCCGCAGCTGCTCCCGCCGCGACGAGGACTACGGCGGCTGCCGTTGCCAGGCCTACGCCCTCACGGGGGACGCCGCCCGCACGGACCCCGCATGCCGGCTGTCCCCCGACCACGGCCTGATCCGGACACTGGCCGACTCCGGCACGGAGCAGAGACCGGCGATCAGACGACGGGCACCGGGCCGGCCCGCAGGGCGGACGCTGTAGATTCGCCGAGGGCACTGAGGTCCGACTCGGGGCCGTGCCCGGGCGAGAGGGGATGGTGGAGATAGCCACGCAGGCCGCCGGCGCGCGACCCCGCACACCCTTGAGCAAGGAGCGGGTCCTGAGCGCCGCCGTCACCCTGGCCGACGCGGGCGGAGTCGATGCGCTGAGCATGCGCAGGATCGCGCAGTCGCTCGGTGTCGTGCCCATGGCGCTGTACAAGCACGTGGCCAACAAGAACGAACTGCTGGACGGCATGATCGACGTCCTCGTCGGCGAGATCGACCCACCGGCCGGCGACACCGACTGGAAGACCACCGTCCGCCGAAGGGTGCTGTCGGCCCGCCGCATGCTGCTGCGCCACCCCTGGGCACCCGAGGTCATCGAGTCGCGGATGAAGGCGCGGACCACGCCGACCCCCGCCGTCCTGGCGTACCTGGACTCGATGATCGGCATCTTCCGGGCCGGAGGGTTCTCGGTCGACCTGGTCCATCACGCGATGCATGTGATGGGCAGCCGGCTGCTGGGCTTCTCCCAGGAGTTGTTCGAGGACGCCTCCGGCCGGGAGCCGGATGCGGACGCGCTGCCGCCCGAGGAGATGGCCGCGCGCTACCCCCACATCACCGAACTTGCCATGGCGGTCGCCCACGACCAGGACTCCGTCGTCGGCTCCGGCTGCGACGACCAGTTCGAGTTCGAGTTCGCCCTGGACCTGACGCTGGACGGCCTCGAACGGCTCCGCGGCACGGCCTGACCCTCCGACACCTGACGCACCGACAAGGCGCGGGCAGCACCTGCGAACACACCCCTGGTCCTCCACCCTGGTTCCCTTCACCCCTTGACTGGTGTACGGCGTACACCTACCGTGCCCATTAGAGGTGTACGTCGTACACCGCCACCACGAGGTGATGGGGGAACCCGATGAAGGCGATCGTTCAGGAGCGGTTCGGTCCGCCCGACACCCTGCGACTGGCGGACATCGAGCGGCCGGAGGTCGGGGACGGCCACGTGCTGGTCCGCGTGCACGCCGCCGCGGTCAACCCCTACGACTGGCACATGCTGCGCGGCGACCCGTACGTGGCGCGGCTCATGGGAGGCGTCGGGCTGCTCCGGCCGAAGTGCCGGGTGGCCGGGCTCGACGCGGCCGGGCACGTGGAGGCGGTCGGCTCCGGCGTGGTCGGGCTCCGGCCGGGCGACGAGGTACTCGGCTTCTGCCCGGGATCCTTCGCCGAGTACGCGCGCACCACCGCCGACCTGCTGGTGCCCAAGCCTGTCGGTCTGAACTTCGAGGAGGCCGCGGCCGTGCCGCTGGGGGCGGTGACCGCGCTGCGCGGCATCCGGACCGTCGGCCGGGTGCAGGCCGGGCAGCGCGTACTGGTCAACGGGGCCGGCGGTGGCGTGGGCACGTTCGCCGTGCAGATCGCGGCGGCCCTGGACGCGGAGGTCACCGGGGTGTGCAGCACCCGCAGCGCCGACCTGGTGCGCTCACTGGGCGCCACGCACGTCGTGGACCATACCAAGGAGGACTTCACCGACGGGCGCGTGCGCTACGACGTGATTCTCGACAACGTCGGCAACCGCCCGCTGAGCCGACTGCGCCAGGTGCTCACCCCGACCGGGACCCTGGTGGCCAACGGCGGCGGCTCGCCCGGCCACCTCTTCGGAGCCGTGGGTTCCCTGCTGCGACTCGCCGCGATCGACCTGTTCGCCCGGCAGCGGCTACGGCCGATCCTCCCGGCGGTCCCGGCCGGGCCGACCCACGAGGACCTGCTCGCAGTCACCGCGCTCATCGATGCCGGCAAGCTCACCCCGGTGGTCGACCGGACCTACCCGCTGGCGGACACGGCCGAGGGCGTACGCCATGTGGAACAGGGCCACGCCCGCGGCAAGGCCGTGGTCACTGTGGCGTGAGCACGCGCGGCGGCGGTTCGAGTCGGCCGGAGGCATGAGCCCTGGCCGAGCGCTACGTTGACTCCATGTACGCGGCGCAGGTCTCACGGCACATGGAAGCCCCGCCTTCGGCGGTCTACCGGGCTCTGGTGGACGCGGACGCGATCGCCGAATGGCGCGTGCCGGACGGTATGAGCAGCCATGTGCATGAATTCGATGCGCGCGAGGGCGGGCGGTTCCGCGTCTCGCTCACCTACGACGCGCCGTCCGGCACCGGCAAGTCGGCCGCACACACCGACACCTACCACGGCCATTTCGCGAAGCTCGTACCGAACGAGCAGATCGTCGAGGTGCTCGAGTTCGAGACCGCCGATCCCGCGCTGCGGGGCACGATGACGATGACGACCACGCTCACCGCCGCGGACGGGGGCACCGACGTTCTCGTGGTGCACGAGGGCATCCCCGACGCCGTGCCTGCCGCCGACAACGAGACGGGCACGCGCATGGCCCTGGCAAACCTCGCCCGGCTCGTCGAGGCGAACGAGCATTCCGGCTGAATCATCCGGCCTGCGCCCATGTGCCTACGGCGCCGCCCGCCCCCGGAACGCCTCCGCGTCCCACGTCCCGTCCAGCCGCGGTGCCAGCCAACTCGGCGCCGCCGCACGGAAGTCGGCGGACGTCAGCGCCCCCGCTCCGGCGGGCAGGGCGCCCAGCAGCGGCGCCTCGGCCACGTCCGGCAGGTCCGTCACGTTGCAACGGGACGCGAGGTCGGGGGAGTCGGGCCAGCTGCCGATCACGATTCCGGCCAAGTCGAGCCGCCGGGAACGGAGTTCGCGTGCTGTCAGCTCCGTCGTGTTCAGGGTGCCCAGGCCGGCCGACGCCACGACCAGCACCGGCGCCTTCAGCAGCTCCGCCGCGTCCGCCAGGGTCCCGCCCGCCGGGTCGAAGCGGACGAGCAGTCCGCCCGCTCCCTCCACCAGCACCAGGTCGTGCTCGGCGGCCAGCTTGGCGGCGGCCTCGGCGACGTCCCGCGGATGCACCGGCGCCAGCCCGGCCCGCCGGGCCGCCGTCCCCGGCGCCAACGGCTCCGGATAGCGGGCGAGTTCGGTCGCCGTCACGGCACCCGCGAGACGGGCCACCTCGGCGGCGTCCCCGGGCTCGTCCGGCCGTACTCCCGTCTGCGCGGCCTTCAGTACGGCCACCGACCGGCCGGCCGCGAGGGCACAGGCGGCGACCGCGGCAGTGGTGACGGTCTTGCCGACCTCCGTGCCGGTGCCCGTGATCACCAGGATCGTCATGCTCAGCCGCCTCCCGCCGCCGGCTCCCCCGCCGCAGCGCACACCGCGCGCGCGATCCGTGCCACGTCGGCGTCCCCGGTGACGTACGGCGGCATCGTGTAGATCAGGTCGCGGAACGGCCGCAGCCACACGCCCTCGCGCACGGCCGCGTCCGTGGCGGCCTTCATGTCGACGGCGTGGTCCAGCTGGACGACCCCGATGGCGCCCAGGACGCGTACGTCCGCCACGCCCGGGATCTCAAGTGCCGGCGCCAGCCCGTCCCGCAGTCCCGCCTCGATCCGCTTGACCTCGCCGAGCCAGTCCTGGCCGAGCAGCAGCTCGATCGAGGCGCAGGCGACGGCCGCGGCGAGGGGGTTGCCCATGAACGTCGGGCCGTGGGCGAGAACCGGCACCTCGCCCTGCGAGATGCCGTCGGCCACCCTCGGCGTGCACAGGGTCGCCGCCATCGTCATGTAGCCGCCGGTCAGCGCCTTGCCCACGCACATCACGTCCGGCGTCACCGCCGCGTGATCGGCCGCGAACAGGGCGCCCGTGCGGCCAAACCCGGTCGCGATCTCGTCGAACACCAGCAGCACGTCATGCGCGTCGCACGCCTCGCGCAGCACCCGCAGATACGCGGGGGAGTGGAACCGCATCCCGCCGGCGCCCTGCACCACCGGCTCGACGATCACCGCGGCCAGTTCGTCGGCGTGCCGCTCGATCGCCGAGCGCAGCTGCTCCGCGTACGACTCCTCGTACTCGGCCGGGGGCGCGTCCACGAACACCTGGCGCGGCAGTACCCCGCTCCACAGTTCGTGCATCCCGCCCTCGGGGTCGCACACCGACATGGGCTGCCAGGTGTCGCCGTGGTAGCCGCCGCGCCAGGTCAGGAGCCGTTGTTTCCCGCTTCGGCCCAGTGAACGCCAGTACTGCAGGCACATCTTGACCGCGACCTCGACCGACACCGAACCGGAGTCGGCGAGGAAGACGTGTTCCAGGCCGTCGGGCGACATGTCGACAAGGAGTTTTGCGAGCCGGACGGCGGGCTCGTGGGTGAGCCCGCCGAACATCACGTGGCTCATCCGGCCGAGCTGCTGACGGGCGGCCTCGTTGAGCACCGGGTGGTTGTAGCCGTGGATGGCCGACCACCAGGACGACATGCCGTCCAGCAGCTCGCCCGAGCCGTCCGCCGTCCGCAGCCGCACCCCGCTCGCCGACTCGACGACCAGCGGGTCGACGCGGCCGGGCATGGGCCCGTAGGGATGCCACACATGCCGCCGGTCGAGCTCCAGCAGCTCGGAGACGGGCAGGTCAGGCATTGGGCGCGAGGTCCGTTCCGACGCCGCGGTGGCGCATGGAGACCAGGTCGGTGCGGGGCTCGGCCGTGGGCGCCGCGGCAGCCGTACCGCAGATGCCGCCGTCCTCGTGCGACCCGCACCCGCCGTCCTGGTGGGACCCGCAGCCGGCCCCGGCGTGCGAACCGCAGCCCCCGCCCGCCGTAGCCCGGTGCTCCGGCAGCGTCACCTCGCCGGCGCCCTCCACCTCGAACCCGGCGTCCGCGATCATCTCCAGGTCGGCCCTGCCGGCCTGGCCCTCGCTGGTGAGGTAGTCGCCGAGGAAGATCGAGTTGGCCAGGTTCAGCGCGAGGGGCTGCATGGTGCGCAGGTGGACCTCGCGGCCGCCGGCGATGCGCACCTCGACGTCCGGGCACACGAACCGCACCATCGCCAGGATCCGCAGGCAGCGCTGCGGGGTGAGGTGCCACTCCTTGGCGAGCGGGGTGCCCTCCATCGGGATCAGGAAGTTCACCGGCACCGAGTCCGGGTCCAGCTCGCGCAGCGAGAAGACCACGTCCACCAGGTCCTCGTCGCTCTCGCCCATGCCGGCGATCAGACCGGAGCAGGCGGACAGACCGGCCGCGTGCGCCTTGGTCACGGTGTCCACCCGGTCGGCGTACGTGTGGGTGGTCGTGATGTCCCCGTACGTCGCCTCGGACGTGTTCAGGTTGTGGTTGTAGGCGTCCGCGCCCGCCTCGCGCAGCCGCTCCGCCTGGCCGTCGGAGAGCAGACCGAGGCAGGCGCACACCTCGACGCCCTCGTTCTGCTCCTTGATCGCCTTGATGGTGCCGGCGACCCGGTCCACGTCCCGGTCGGTCGGCCCGCGCCCGGACGCCACCAGGCACACCCGCTTGGCGCCACCCGCCAGTCCGGCCGCCGCGGCCTGCGAGGCCTCGTCCGGCTTGATCCAGGTGTACTTGAGGATGTCGGCCTTGGAGCCGAGCCGCTGGGAGCAGTACGAGCAGTCCTCGGGACACAGTCCGGACTTCAAGTTGACGAGGTAGTTGAGTTTCACTCGTCGGCCGAACCAGTGCCGGCGCACCTTTCCGGCCGCGGCCACCACATCGAGCACGTCGTCGTCGGAAGTGGCGAGGACGGCCAGAGCCTCTTCACGGGTCGGCAGCTCGCGCCGAAGCCCCTTGTCCACCAGCGTGTTCAGCAGGTCCATGAGAGCCGATCCTGTCCTACGGAAGCGCTCCCGGCCAAGGAGAGATTGAACAACAGGAGCACTTCGTCGTGTGTGTATTGCCACACCATGGGGTGCGGCCCGTCCGGCTAGTGTCTGTCCACTGCCTACAAAAGCCCCGGAGGAGCCATGGCGTTCGGCTGGATCGACGAACAGGCGGAGCTGCGCCGCCGCGCCGGACTGGTACGGACCCTGCGCCCGCGCCCGGCCGACTCCCCGCTGCTGGACCTTGCGAGCAACGACTACCTGGGCCTCACCCACCACCCCGAGATCGCCGAGGGCGCTGCCGAGGCCGCGCGGACCTGGGGCGGTGGCTCGACCGGCTCGCGACTGGTCACCGGGACGACGGAACTCCACACCGAGCTGGAGCGCGAGCTGGCGGCCTTCTGCGGTTTCGAGGCGGCACTCGTCTTCTCCTCCGGCTACGCGGCCAACCTCGCGGCGGTCACCGCGCTGGCCCCGCACGGCTCTCTGATCGTCTCCGACGCGGGCAACCACGCCTCGCTCATCGACGGCTGCCGGCTGGCCCGGGGCACCACACAGGTCGTCGGGCACGCCGACCCGGAAGCGGTGCGCAAGGCGCTGCAGACACACGAGGACAGCGCGGCCACGGCGGTCGTCGTCTCCGACACGGTCTTCTCGGTCGACGGCGACGCCGCCCCGCTGGCCGAACTGGCCGCGGCCTGCCGGGAGCGCGGCGCGGGACTGCTGGTCGACGACGCCCACGGCCTCGGCGTCCTCGGCGACGGCGGCCGCGGCGCCCCGTACGCGGCGGGCCTCGCGGGCGCCGCCGACGTGGTCGCGACGGCCACGCTGTCCAAGTCGCTGGGCAGCCAGGGCGGCGCGGTGCTCGGCCCCGCCCGGGTCATCGACCACCTCGTCAACGCGGCCCGCACCTTCATCTTCGACACGGGACTCGCCCCCGCGGCGGCGGGGGCGGCCCTGGCGGCCCTGCGACTGCTGCGCCGCGAGCCGGAGCGGGCGGCACGCGCGCGTGCGGTGGCCGCCGAGCTGCACGCACGCCTGACCGCCGCGGGTCACGAGGCGGTGCGCCCGGACGCCGCGGTCGTCTCCGTGCGCGCGCCGTCCCCGGAGGGGGCCGTGCAATGGGCGGCCGACTGCCGTACGGCAGGCCTCGCCGTGGGCTGCTTCCGTCCTCCTTCCGTGCCCGACGGCATCTCACGGCTGAGGTTGACCGCCCGCGCGGACCTCTCCGAGGCACAGATCGAACGCGCTGTACGTGTGATCGGCGAGACGCGACCATGAGTCGGCGTGACACGGCCGTGTGTCGCACGATGCGGAACTGATCGGGACTGATCGGGACTAGTCAGAACTGACCAGGATCGATCGCACTGATCAGGACTTGAACGCGGCCGTGAAGTCCGTCCAGCTCCCGGGGGAGAGGAGCAGGGCGGGCCCGGCCGGGTCCTTGGAGTCGCGCACGGCGAGCAGCCCGGCCCAGGGGCCGGAGCGCGGCCGTGCCGTCTCGACGCAGTTGTTCGCACCCGTGCTGTAGCTGCTGCGCAGCCACCGCACGGCGTGCAGATCGGTACTGGAAGGTACGTTCCGAGGCAGTGCAGACATGGTGCCTCCTTACGCGCCGTCACTTATTGCGGCGATGTAATCCAACGAGTCCTCGGGCGAAAGGGCGTGGATCTGAAGGGTGTTGAAGGCCTCGGTATAGGCCCGGAGGTCTTCTTTCCGCTCGAGGTAGAGGCTACTCGTCAAGTGGTCGAGAACAACAACATCCAGATCAGAAGTGCTCGAAAATGAGAAGATTACGAAAGGCCCGGTGACGCCGACATGCGCCCCGGCAGCGAACGGCAGTACCTGAAGCCGCACTTGGGGCAGGCGTGCCGCATCGAGGAGCCGGTCGAGCTGCTGCGCCATGACGTCGGGGCCGCCGATCTCCCGGCGCAGCACCGCCTCGTCCAGTACCGCGCTCAGCTCCAGGGGCGGATCCGAACGCAGCACGTCCTGCCTGGCCAGGCGCACCTCGACCAGGGCGTCCAGTCGCTCGTCGTCCAGTCCGCCGACCGCTGCCCGGGTCACCGCACGTGCGTATGCGGGCGTCTGCAAAAGGCCGGGCACGACGGACGTCTCCAGCGTGCTCATCGCGCTCGCCTGGGACTCCAGACTGATGAAATCGCGGTAGGTCGGCGGCAGTACCCCACGATAGGCGTGCCACCAGTGGTGCCGACCGCCTCCCTCGTCGGAGCCTGCCAACACCAGCAGCAACTCCCGGAGTTGGGCGTCGGCCACGGCGTAGACGTCCAGGAGTAACCGCACATCGGCCGGTTTCACCCCGCTGGCGCCCGTTTCGATGCGGCTCACCTTCGACTGGTGCCAGCCCACGAGCCGGGCCGCCTCACCACTCGTGAGCCCCGCGCTCGTGCGCAACGCACGCAGTTCGGCGCCCAGCTTCCGACGGCGCACCGCGGGACCGTGTTGCATGCGCTTCTCCTTACTCCATCCGGGCCACCCAAATACGGTCTCCCGTCGCAGAGTTCACCGCTTTGAGGGACAGATATATGCATATCTTGGTGGATCGCCACCTGTGACGTCGCGGTAATGGCAGTCTGGCGACGGACCACCAGTCCGGGACCGTACTCGAACCATCCGCTCCGTGTCGGACTCCGGTCCCGTGGGAAAGGGACGACCGCGCCATGGCAGACCATTTGGAAGCATCCGTCACTCTGCCGAGCGAACCCGCCTCGGTCTCCACGGCCCGCGGCTTCGTCGTCACCACGCTGGCCGAGTGGGGGCTGCCGGCGGACACGGAAGCCGCCGAGACCATCCGCCTCATCGTCTCCGAACTCGCCACCAACGCCGTACAGCACACGTTCGGTCAGTCACCCACCTTCACGGTGGACATCGAACTCCACCGTGACGAACAGCTCCGCCTCGGCGTCACCGACAGCCACCCCCGCTTCCCGAAGCGGCTGCCCGCCGCCGTCCAGCAGGACAACGGCCGTGGCATGGTGATCATCCGCTGGCTGGCCGCCGAATGCGGCGGCCGACTGCATGTCCGCCCCACCCGCGAGGGCGGCAAGACGGTCTCCATCGAACTGCCGTGGACGGTGCCGGCCCAGCCCGTGACGGCAGCGGGACAGCAGGAGCCGTAGCCGCTGGACGCCCTGCCGGAACGGATGCGGGGGCGCCATGCTGACAGAAGCCGGCCGGTGAGTTCCGCGAGGGGGAGCAGAGAGGTGCTCCAGGGCGACGAACGCCGGGAGGGGGGACCGGCGGCGCCGGTTCGCTGGTGTGGGGGATGCGTCGTGGATCGTCTGCAGCGCCGTCGTGGCTGGTCGCGCAGTTCCCCGCGCCTCTTCAGGGGCGCTGCCGGACCGCTGCGTCGTGTCGTACGCCTACGTGCTGTACCTGGGGGGTGAGGACGGCTGAGGGGGCTGTGTCAGGCCCCACGGGGGCGACGGTCTGTCAGGACTCCGTCGCCCCCGCGGGAGAGTCAGCTGACCCGGCCGTACCAGACGCTAGAGGTCCAGATCTTCTGCAGCTTTACGACGTCCCCGGTCTTCGGGGCGTGCCAGATCTTCCCCTTCCCGGCGTAGATGCCCACGTGGTAGACGTTGGAGCCCGAGTGGAAGAACACAAGGTCTCCGGCCTTCCGGCTCTTCGCGGAGATGTGGTGGGTCTTGTTGTACTGCTGGGCCGCGGTACGGGGCAGCTTCTTGCCCGCCTTCTTGAACGAGTACAGCGTGAGCCCTGAGCAGTCGAACCGGCGCGGCCCCGTGGCGCCCCACTTGTACGGGGAACCTTTTTTGGAAGCCGCGATCTCGAGTGCCTTCGTCGCCAAGGGGGCCGCCGAGGCGTCGGAAGCGACACCCGGGACCACGATGGAGCCGCCCACTGCGGCGATGGTGAGAGCCGAAGCCGTACCGGCCCGGACCATCAGCGACGGGACACGATTGAGCGCAGTCATGCGCAACCCTTCGTCAGCCGCCTGTGAAGGATGACCTGTCGGATTCGGGCTGGCGAAGTTGCCCGGCCGCTGCTGCGGCTTCACCCCAAGGGCTGCTCGACCCGGCGCTTCCATTGCGGAGCTGACCGTTCCGGCGACCCGTCTTGCTTGGGTCCTCCACTCCTGCCGATCCACTCCTGTCGACCGGTCATCCGGGCGGCGGCAGGACTCGGCGTCCGCCCGGATCGCCCCGCCGCTGTGGCGGGGGCTTGTCGTCAGACAGGGATCTTCACCCATACAAGTCCGAAAATCCCAATGGAACCGGGGGTTTGTGTCGTTACTCACCACTCACCCGTTCGGGTGGACACCCCTGCGTTCGAGGGGGCGTTGAGGCCCCCGAGGAGCCTCGGACCAGCACCGGAGCACTTCATTCCGCCCTCGGGGCAGGCGTCTTGTGCAACCCCGACGGTCGCGAAAAAGGAGCCGCGCCTACGCCAAAAGGGGGTACACCATTTGGTCCGTTTGAGCTCCGGTCCGGACGCTCCGCCGCCGGGGCGGGAGGTCCGGACCGGTCGCGCGGGCGTCAACTGTCGGACTGCGGCGGCACCGTGACCCGGGCGGTGCGCCGCTCCCCGTCCAACACCCGCAGGGCCCGCCCCAGCGTGGGTGCGTGCAGCTCGGTCTCGCCCCGCTGGTGCATCAGAGCCAGGGCGTCGCGCAGCTGGGCCGCCTTGCTCACCAGCGCCTGCGCGGCGCGCAGCCCGCCATAGGTGTCTCCGTGGTGGGCCGGGTTGATGCGGCCGAGCAGGTCGACCACATCGAGGTAACGGTCGATCAACTCGCCCTCGGCGCGCGTGAGGGCGGGCAGCGGCGGAAGTTCGGGGGGAAGCACCGGCCGTTCACCGCCCGGTGGGCGGGGCGAGGGTGGTCTTGCGGCTGGGGATGATCCGGTCCACCAGCCCGTATTCCACCGCTTCTTGGGCATCCAGGATCTTGTCCCGTTCGATGTCCGCGCTCACTTGCTCGGGGCTGCGTCCCGTGTGCCGGACGAGCATCTCCTCCAGCCGGGCCCGCATCCGGCCCAACTCCTCGGCCTGGATGGCCAGATCGCTGGTCTGCCCCTCGATGGGCTCGGCCAGGAGCGGCTGATGGATCACCATCCGCGCGCCCGGCAGCGCGAACCGCTTGCCCGGCGTGCCCGCCCCCAGCAGCACCGCGGCGGACGAACCGGCCTGCCCCAGGCAGATCGTCTCCACGTCGCAGCCGACGTACTGCATCGTGTCGTAGATCGCCGACATGGCGGTGAACGAGCCGCCGGGGGAGTTGATGTAGAGCGAGATGTCCCGGTCCGGGTCCTGGTACTCGAGGTGCATGAACTGGGCCATCACATCGTTCGCCGAGGTGTCGTCGACCTGCGTCCCGAGAAAGACGATCCGCTCCTCCAGGAGCTTGGAGTACGGATCCATCGTCTTGGTGCCGAAGCTGGTGCGTTCGGTGAACTCGGGCAGGACGTAACGGGCGGACGGTCGGGTCATCGGTACCCCTCCTTCTGCGTCTGTAGAAAATGTACAGGACGTACATGACGTAATGTGGGGGCATGGCCTACGAGATTCCGGTGACGCAAGCCAGGGCTGAGCTCGCCGACCTGATCAACCGGGTGGTGTACGGCGGTGAGCGCGTCGTCGTGACACGGCACGGAAAGCCCCTCGTCGCCCTGGTCTCCGCCGCTGACCTGGAACGGCTGGAGGAGCTCACGGAGCCCGCAGAGGAGCAGGTGATCAGCTCGGTCTCCAACGTCCGCGAGGTGGCGTCCGCTCCCCGCGAACAACAGCGCTTCGGCATCGCGGCGCACCATCGGGGGACCGGCGCCTCGTAGAAAAACGCAAAGACCGTGCACCCCCGTCCGCTACAGCGGGGGTGCACGGTCGGTTCGGCGCGACCGCACAGTCAGCCGACGGGGGCGAGCTCCCGTTCGGCGCGGGCTCGGTGGCCTTCGCCCGCGCTTTGAGTGCATGGCCGAGCAGTACGGCGCCCAGGCCCGACGCGGCCCACCGGGCGAGCGTCAGTGCGGGCCCGGTCGCCGCCGCGCCGTCCAAGAACGACACCGAGCGGAGCAGGGTCGTACCCGCGCCCGGCGGCAGCCACTGGCCGATGGTGCCGACCGGCTCTGGCAGCATCTGCGGCGCCGAGGACGCGCCGGAGAAGGGGTTGCCGAACAGCATCACCACACCGGCGACGATCCCGATGCCGGCCTGACCGGCCAGTGCGGCGATTCCGGCGACCGCGCCGCTCACGGCCAGGGCGAGCGGCAGCACACTGGCGGTCAGGGCCGCGCCGCGAGGGCGCTTCCTCGGTGCGGCCACGACGTCGACCGTCCTGACCTGCGTGCCGTCGGCGGATCCCTGCCGGGCCACCGCCTGCTGCAGCATCTGTGCCACGACGGGGCTTGCGGCCGACGCGGTCAGCAGCTCGGGGCCCTGGGGGGTGACGACGACCGCGCCGTATACGGTCCGGTCCTCGATGGCGTCGCGAGCGGCGGTTTCCTCGGCGTAGCGGTGGATCTTGAACGCGCCCTCGTGCTGTGTCAGTTGCTTCTCCACCTGGACGGTCGCCGCGGCAGGCCCGGCCACGCCGAGCGGCAGGTCGCGCGATGCGGTGCGGGCGGCGGGCCACGCGAAGGCCCACAGCGTCAGGGCGGCGAGGACGGGGGCGAGGACGACGGCGGCGATCAGGCGGCGGGTCTGTGTCCGACCGAGGCCCGCGTATCGCTACCCGTATCGCTACCTCAGTGGCAAGGAAGAGCTCATCTCCGCGATCGTCGTCGAGGTGCTCGGCCAGGTCCACGAGGGCGGGATCCGTGACCGTGGACGGGCGGCCCGCGTTCCCGAGGCTGGTCGTCCAGGTGTGGACGGAGACGCTCCGCAATGACGAGCTCGCGGCCCAGCTGCGCGAGGGCTACGGTGCCGTGCAGGATGCGTGGACACGGATCGCCGAGGCGTACCAGGACGCCGGGATGATGCGGTCGGACGTGTCCCCGGACGACGTGGCCCGCACGATGACGGCCGCCTCGATGGGCTTCCTCGCCCAGCAGGCCCTGTCCGGGCCGGCGTCGGGCGAGGTCCTGCGGGACGGTCTACGGGCGTTGATGAGCGCGCAGGATCACAGCTCGGTTAACTTGCTTGAAACTCGGTCCAACTAGCCTGCCGATCCACGCCACCAGGGACTTTTCCCGGCGGCTGAGGCAACCGGACCCCGCACGGTCCGGAGCGAGGACTGTGAGGTGGGACGTGCAACTGACCCCGCACGAGCAAGAGAGGCTGCTCATCCACGTGGCGGCCGACGTCGCCGAGAAGCGCCGGGCCCGCGGGCTCAAGCTCAACCACCCCGAGGCCGTCGCCCTCATCACGTCGCACATCCTCGAAGGCGCCCGTGACGGCCGCACCGTCGCCGAGCTCATGGCCTCCGGGCGCAAGCTGCTCACCCGGGACGACGTCATGGAGGGCATCCCCGAGATGATCCACGACGTCCAGGTCGAGGCGACCTTCCCCGACGGCACCAAGCTCGTCACCGTCCACGACCCGATCGTCTGAGGAGGCCTCGATGATTCCCGGCGAGATCCTGTTCGCGGACGAGCCCGTCGTGTACAACGAGGGCCGCGAGGTCACCCGGCTGACCGTCCTCAACGCCGCCGACCGGCCCGTCCAGGTCGGCTCCCACTACCACTTCGCCGAGGCCAACCCCGGTCTGGACTTCGACCGCGCCGCCGCGCGCGGCAAGCGGCTCAACATCGCCGCCGGTACGGCCGTGCGCTTCGAGCCCGGGATCCCCGTCGACGTAGAACTCGTCCCGCTCGCCGGCGCCCGCGTGGTGCCCGGGCTGCGCGGGGAGACCGGAGGTGCCCTCGATGCCTGAGATCTCGCGTGCCGCGTACGCCGACCTGTTCGGCCCCACCACCGGCGACCGCATACGGCTCGCCGACACCGACCTGATCGTCGAGATCGAGGAGGATCGTTCCGGCGGGCCCTCACTCGCCGGTGACGAGGCCGTGTTCGGCGGTGGCAAGGTCATCCGGGAGTCCATGGGCCAGTCGCGTGCTACGCGCGCAGAGGGCACCCCGGACACCGTCATCACGGGTGCGGTGATCATCGATCACTGGGGGATCGTCAAGGCCGATGTCGGCATCCGCGACGGACGGATCACCGGGATCGGCAAGGCCGGCAATCCGGACACGATGGACGGGGTCCATCCCGACCTGGTCATCGGCCCCGAGACCGAGGTCATCGCGGGCAACGGGCGGATCCTGACCGCCGGTGCCATCGACGCGCACGTCCACTTCATCTGTCCGCAGATCGCCGACGAGGCGCTGTCCGCGGGCATCACCACGCTGGTCGGCGGTGGCACAGGGCCGGCCGAGGGCTCCAAGGCGACCACCGTCACGCCCGGTCCGTGGCATCTCGCGCGGATGCTGGAGGCGATGGAGCAGTACCCGCTCAACATCGGCTTCCTCGGCAAGGGCAACACCGTCTCGCACGAGGCGATGCTGTCGCAGATCCGCGGCGGGGCGCTGGGGCTCAAGCTGCACGAGGACTGGGGGTCGACCCCGGCCGTCATCGACGCCTCGCTGACCGTGGCGGATCAGACGGGTATCCAGGTCGCCATTCACACCGACACCTTGAACGAGGCCGGGTTCGTGGGCGACACGCTCGCCGCGATCGCGGGGCGCGGCATTCACGCCTACCACACCGAGGGCGCCGGCGGTGGGCATGCGCCGGACATCATGAGCGTCGTCTCCGAGCCGCATGTGCTGCCGAGCTCGACCAACCCGACGCGGCCGTACACCGTCAACACCGCCGAGGAACACCTCGACATGCTGATGGTGTGCCACCACCTCAATCCGGCGGTGCCGGAGGACCTGGCGTTCGCCGAGTCGCGGATCCGGCCGTCCACCATCGGGGCGGAGGACATCCTGCACGACCTGGGCGCCATCTCGATCATCTCGTCGGACGCCCAGGCCATGGGACGCGTCGGCGAGGTCATCATGCGGACCTGGCAGACGGCGCATGTGATGAAGCGGCGGCGGGGTGCGCTGCCGGGTGACGGGCGCGCTGACAACCGGCGGGTGCGGCGGTACGTGGCCAAGTACACGATCAATCCGGCGCTCGCGCAGGGTCTTGCGCGGGAGGTCGGGTCGGTGGAGAGCGGCAAGCTCGCCGATCTCGTGCTGTGGGAGCCCGCGTTCTTCGGGGTCAAGCCGCACCTCGTCGTCAAGGGCGGGCAGATCGCGTATGCGCAGATGGGCGACGCCAACGCGTCGATCCCGACGCCGCAGCCGATCCTGCCGCGGCCGATGTACGGAGCGATCGGGCGCGCGCCCGCCTCGAACTCCTTCAACTTCGTGGCGCCGCTCGCCATCGAGGACGGGCTGCCGGAGCGGCTCTCGCTCGGGAAGCGGTTCGTCGCGATCGAGTCGACGCGTGGGGTGACCAAGGCCGACATGCGGGAGAACGACGCGCGGCCTCGGGTACAGATCGATCCCGACAGTTTCGCCGTGCACATCGACGGGGAGCTCGTCGAGGCGACGCCCGCCGCCGAACTGCCCATGGCCCAGCGGTACTTCCTCTTCTGATGGCGTGGTCGTGATGTCGAGAGCAGCACTTCTCGTTCTCGCCGACGGACGCTTTCCCGCCGGAGGGCACGCGCACTCCGGCGGGGCCGAGGCGGCCGTGAAGGCCGGGCGGATCAGTGGGGCCGCGAGCCTGGAGGCCTTCTGCCGGGGGCGGTTGCACACGGCGGGGCTGGTCTCGGCCTCGCTGGCTGCCGCTGCCGTACTCGGTGTGGATCCTGTGGTGTTGGATGCGGCGGCGGATGCCCGTACGCCGTCGCCCGCACTGCGGGTCGCCGGGCGGAAACTCGGACGGCAGTTGATGCGGGCCGCTCGGGCGACCTGGCCCTCGGGTGAACTCGACGCCCTGGCACGGGAGTTTCCCAAGGGGGCGCATCAGCCGGTGGTGCTGGGGCTCGCCGCTCGGGCGGCGGGTTTGGAGGCCGTGGATGCGGCGTACTGCGCGGCGTACGAGAGTGTGAGTGGGCCTGCGAGTGCGACCGTGCGGTTGCTGAGTCTTGATCCGTTCGATGCGACGGGGGTGCTGGCTCGGCTGGCGCCCGAGGTGGATCGCGTGGCGGATCGGGCGGTGGAGGCGGCGCGGCGGGTTGTCGACGAGGGGGTCGATGCGTTGCCTGCGGCTTCTGCGCCGCTGCTGGAGATTTCCGCGGAGGTGCATGCCGCCTGGGCTGTGCGGCTGTTCGCCTCGTAACGGTCTCGCCCCCGCCGCCCCTTCCCATGCCCGACCCTGGGGGCTTTGCCCCCGGGACCCCCTTTTCGGCCTGAACGGCCTCGTCCTCAAACGCCGGACGGGCTGAGAGTGCCTGACCGGCGCTGAGATGGCACCGCAGAAAGACAGGCAGAAAGACAGTAGGAGCCGCCATATGCACCTCGACCACTCCCACGACGGCCCCGCCGCCGTCAGCGCCGACGCTCGCCGCCCCGACGGCTCGCGGCGTGCCCTGCGGATCGGGCTCGGCGGGCCCGTCGGTTCCGGCAAGACCGCCACCGTTGCCGCCCTCTGCCGGGCCCTGCGCGACGAGCTCTCCCTCGCTGTCGTCACCAATGACATCTACACCCGCGAGGATGCCGAATTCCTGCTCCGCGAAGCTGTGTTGCCGCCCGAGCGGATCACTGCCGTGGAGACGGGGGCCTGTCCGCACACCGCGATCCGGGACGACATCTCCGCCAACCTGGAGGCGGTGGAGGATCTGGAGGACGAGGTCGGGCCGCTGGATCTGATCCTGGTCGAGTCCGGTGGGGACAATCTCACCGCGACCTTCTCCAAGGGGCTCGTCGACGCCCAGATATTTGTCATTGATGTTGCGGGTGGCGATGACATTCCCCGGAAGGGCGGGCCGGGGGTGACCACGGCGGACCTGCTCGTCGTCAACAAGACCGACCTCGCGCCGTACGTCGGGTCCGACCTCGGGCGGATGGCGGCCGACGCCAAGGCGCAGCGGGCCGAACTGCCTGTCGTATTCCAGTCGCTCAGGAGTGAGGCCGGGGTGAAGGACGTCGCCGGCTGGGTGCGGGCGCAGCTCGCCGCGTGGACGGCGTGATCGTGAGCGGGGTGCGGGCCACCGCTCGGATCGTCGCCCGGGACGACGGCAGGGGTGGTACGTCCCTGCCCGTGCTCCAGGGGGACGGACCGCTCGCGCTGCGGCGGACGCGGGGCCGTGGCGCCGAGGCGCGGGTCATGCTGGTCGGGGCCATGAGCGGGCCGCTCGGCGGGGACGAGTTTGCCGTCGAGGCGGCGGTGGGCAGCGGGGCACGGCTGCGGGTCGGGTCGGCCGCTGCCACCATCGCGCTGCCCGGGCAGGCCAAGGGGGAGGCACGCTACGACGTACGGCTCGACGTCGCCGACGGGGGCGAACTGGAGTGGCTGCCCGAGCAGTTGATCTCCGCGCACGGAAGTGACCTGTACGTCAGGACCCGAGTCGAGCTCGGCGGTGCCGCCCGGCTCGTGCTGCGCGAGGAGCAGGTACTCGGGCGGGCCGGGGAGGAACCCGGGAGGCTGACCAGCCGTCTTACGGTGTGTGTCGAGGGGCGGGCGCTCCTGGACCAGGAGCTGGCCTGCGGGCCCGGAGCGCCGGGCGGGTGGGACGGTCCGGCCGTGCTGGGCGGGCATCGGGCCGTGGGGCAACTGGTCGTCGTACGGCCCGAGTTCGGGGTGGAACCCGTGACGGCCCGGGTGGTGGGGGAGGGTGCCGTGGTCATGCCGCTCGCCGGGCCCGCCGTGCTCGTCAGCGCCGTGGCGGCCGATGCTCTGCGGCTGCGGCGGGTGCTGGACGAGGCGCTTGCCGCCGTCACCTGAGTCTCCGCTGAGCGGGACAGGGTTCACCGTTTATCGGATTGGTAAAGAAGGTCAACGACCCCTGTTCTCGGCATGTTCACAACCGAAAGGATCCCCCTGACAATCGCAATGACGTTGGGGGAGGTCCCACTTGAGGGATATGAGACGAAATAAGCGGGCCGCGGCGCTCGGCTCGGCCGGAGTGCTCGCCGCGGCGACGCTCATAGCCGGCGCCGTCGCGGCGCCGAGTGCCAGCGCGACTGCGGGCTCGCGGCACGGGCAGGACCGTGAGGCCCGCGGTGCCGCCATCGCGGCCGAGCGGGCCGCGAAGGCCGGGATCGACTGGCAGGACTGCCCGGCCGACTGGGGGTTTGAGAAGCCCATCCAGTGCGGGTACGTCAGCGTCCCGCTCGACTACGCCAAGCCGTACGGCAAGCAGATCAAGCTCGCCGTCGACCGCATCGGCAACACGGGGACGAAGGAGGAGCGCCAGGGCGCGCTCGTCTACAACCCGGGCGGCCCCGGCGCCTCCGGCATGCGCTTCCCGCGCCGCGTCACGACCAAGAACGCGGTGTGGGCCAACGTGGCCAAGGCGTACGACTTCGTGGGCTTCGACCCGCGTGGTGTCGGCCACTCCGCGCCCATCTCCTGCATTGACCCGCAGGAGTTCGTGAAGGCGCCCAAGGCCGACCCGGTGCCGGACTCCGAGGCCGACAAGCTCGCCCAGCGCAAGCTGGCCCGCGAGTACGCGGACGGGTGCGCCGAGCGCAGCGGCAAGGACGTGCTGGCGCAGATGACCACGCCCAACACGGTGCGCGACCTGGACGTGATCCGTGCCGCGCTCGGCGAGAAGAAGCTCAACTACCTGGGCGTCTCCTACGGCACCTACATCGGCGCCGTCTACGGCACCATGTTCCCGGGCCACCTGCGCCGCATGATCGTGGACAGCGTCGTCAACCCGTCGCGGGAGAAGATCTGGTACCAGGCCAACCTGGACCAGGACGTCGCCTTCGAGGGCCGTTGGAAGGACTGGGAGGACTGGGTCGCCGCCAACGACGCCGCCTTCCACCTCGGCACCACGCGCGACGCGGTCCAGGCGAAGTGGCTCGAGCTGCGCGCCACTGCCAAGAAGAGCCCCATCGGCGGGGTCGTCGGCCCGGCCGAGCTGATCTCCTTCTTCCAGAGCGCCCCGTACTACGACTCCTCGTGGGTGCCGGTCGCGACGGTCTTCAGCAAGTACTTCGCCGGTGACACCCAGGCGCTGGTCGACGCGGCCGCCCCGGACCTGTCGAACACCGCGGGCAACATCACCGCGGAGAACGGCAACGCCGTCTACACGGCCGTCGAGTGCACCGACGTCAAGTGGCCCACCAGCTGGAAGAAGTGGGACAAGGACAACACCGAGCTCAACAAGAACTACCCGTTCATGACCTGGGCCAACGCCTGGATGAACCTGCCGTGCGCCACCTGGCCGGTCAAGCAGCAGCGCCCGGTGAACGTCAAGACCCACAAGGGCCTGCCGCAGGTCATGATCGTGCAGTCCACCCGTGACGCCGCCACCCCGTACGACGGCGCCGTCGAACTGCACGACCGCTTCAAGGGCTCCCGCCTGATCACCGAGAAGGACGCGGGCTCGCACGGCGTGACCGGTCTGGTCAACCCCTGCATCAACCAGCGGGTCGACGACTACCTGCTCACCGGCAAGCTGGACGCCGCTGACGTGACCTGCACCCCGCACGCCACGCCCAAGCCGTAACCGGCAGCCTCACCAGTACGAAGCGAGGGGCGGCCGGAACACTCCGGCCGCCCCTTCCTCGTGCTCGACTCGCCCGGCCTAACCCAGCGGCATCCGCGGGAAGCGGCGCTCCTTCTCCGCGGCCTTTGCCGTCTCGGCCTGCGCCGCCTTCGCCACGGCCGCGTACTCGTCGACGTACTCCTGCTCGGACAGCGACAGGATGGCGTACATGATCTCGTCGGTGACGGCGCGCAGGATCGCCTTCTCGTTCTCCATGCCCGCGTAGCGGGAGAAGTCGAGGGGCTTGCCGAAGCGGATGACGACGGGGTGGATGTTCGGGATGACCTTGCCGGGCGGCTGCGCCTCGAAGGTGCCGATCATCGCGCAGGGGATGACGGGCACCTGGGCCCGCAGGGCCATCACCGCCACCCCGACCTTGCCCTTGTAGAGGCGGCCGTCGTGCGAGCGGGTGCCCTCCGGGTAGATGCCGAGCAGTTCGTTCTTGCGCAGCACGCCGAGGCCCTCGCGGATGGCGGCCTGGCCCGCTTCCTTGCCGGTGCGGTCGACCGGGATCTGCCCGGCGCTGCGGAAGAAGGTCGCGGTGAGGCGGCCCTTGATGCCGGGACCCGTGAAGTACTCCTTCTTCGCGAGGAAGGTGATGCGGCGCTTGAGGATCGCCGGCATCAGGAAGTGGTCCGAGAAGGACAGATGGTTGCCGGCGACGATCGCCGGACCTTCGGCCGGTACGTGTTCGAGGCCTTCGATGCGAGGCCGGAAGACCAGTCTCAGCAGAGGTCCCAACAACACATATTTGAGCACGTAGTAGAACAAAAGGTCGCTCCTCACTCCGGCGGATCGCCTGTGCCGCCGCGTTCCAGCAGGTCAACCGGCGTGTTGTGGGGCCGCCAGTCTATGTGCAGGCGCAGTTCGCCGGAACACGGCGGACGCCGCGTCGCGCGCGTGGGGACAACTGCCGCACCAGCCTCCAGTTACCGGCTGGTAGACAGCAACCGGATGACACATCATGGCGCGATCACGCTCAACTGCTGGCGGGCGCCCGGCTCTTGCGGCGCGCCGCGCCGTCTGCTCGCTCACAGCCGCACGATGACGAGGGCTGTGTCGTCGGTCGCGCCGCCCGGCGGCAGCAGCTCCAGCAGGACCGAGTCCGCCAGCCGTTCGGGGTCCTCCGTGCGGTGGCGCGCGAGGGCGTCGGCGAGGCGGGCCAGGCCGGTGTCGATGTCCTCGCGTCTGCGTTCGATCAGGCCGTCGGTGTAGAGGACGAGGGTGGCGCCCACGGTGTACCGCGCGCAGGCCTGGGGTCTTGGGATCGGGTCGGGACGGGCGTCGAGCGGCGGGTCGGTGGCCTGGTCGAGGAACTCGATGCGGCCGTCGGCGTGGACCAGGACCGGTGGGGGGTGCCCGGCGCTGCTGTAGGTGATGGTGTGCTCGTCGAAGTCGATGAACGTCGTGACGGCGGTGGCGGACTCGGCGCCGTCGACCACGTGCGCATACCGGCCCAGGACGTTCAGCGCCTCGCCCGGGCCCTCGGCGACGCGGGAGGCGGCGCTCAGCGCGCTGCGCAGCTGGCCCATGACCCCGGCGGCCTCCAGCCCGTGCCCGACCACGTCGCCCACCGCCACGCCGATGCGGTGGCCGCCGACCAGGTCGACCAGGTCGTACCAGTCCCCGCACACGTTCAGCGCGCCGACCGCGGGCCGGTAACGCACGGCGGCGTCGTAGTGGCCCACCTGCCGACGGGCGGGCAGCATGGCCTCCTGCAGGGCGAGGGCCACCTCCCGCTCGCGTGCGTGCGCCTGCCGCAGCCGCTCGTTGACCTCCTGGAGTTCGCGGGCGCGCGTGTACAGCTCGGCCTCGAGGACGCGGGCGCGGCTGCCGCTGGGCCCGCCGCGGGCCTTGATGAGTTCGGTGACCTCCTCGACCCGGTGCACCAGCAGGGTCACCTTGCCGTCGGGGCCGAACGCCGGTGCGTTGACGGGGCTCCAGTAGCGCTCCTCCCACTCACCGGGCCGGTCGGGGTTCTCCACGTCGTAGCGCTGCAGGGCCATGGCGTCGCGTTCGCCCGTGGCGATCACGCGTTGCAGTGAGGCAGCCAGGTTGCGCATGCCCGACGCGCCGGAGTCGTTGGGGTTGTCGGGGAAGACGTCGAACAGATAGCGCCCGACCAGGTCCTGGCGCTTGCGGCCGGACATCGTGCAGAACTCCTCATTGACGTCCGCGTACACCAGCTCGGGCGTCAGCAGCGCCACCATGCCGGGAAGGGCCTGGAACACTGCGCCGTAGTCGATCGACCCATCGTTCATGGCCACCGCCTCACCGCCGGGTTCACGTCATTTTCGCACGTGATGCGATCTATGCACGGTCTCGGTATGTCAGGCCGGAGGATCCGTCAGGGACTGCTCTGCCCAGATGACCTTCCCCTCGGGGACGAAGCGGGTGCCCCACCGCTGGGTGAACTGGGAGACCAGCAGCAGTCCGCGGCCGCCCTCGTCCGTGGTGCGCGGATGGCGCAGATGGGGCGCGGTGGCGCCGCCGTCGGAGACCTCGCAGATCAGGGCGCGTTCCCTGATCAGGCGCAGCCGGATGGGGCCTTCGGCGTGCCGGATGGCGTTGGTGACCAGCTCGCTGACGACGAGTTCCGTGGTGAAGGCCAGCTCGTCCAGGCCCCACTCGGCCAGCTGCCGGGCCGCCTCCTTGCGGGCGTCGGCGACGATGGCCGGGTCGGCGGGCAGGTCCCAGTCGGCGACCTGGTCGGCGCCGAGGAGCCTGGTGTGGGCCATCAGCAGGGCCACGTCGTCGTCCGGGCGGTCCGGGATCAGTGCGTCGACCACGGCCCGGCAGCGCAGGTCGAGCGAGGGCGCGACCCGCTCCAGGGCGCGGCGCAGCCGGTCGCGGTCCGCGCCGACGGCCCGCCCTTCGTCCTCGTGGGCCAGCAGCCCGTCGGTGTGCAGCGCGAGCGTGCTGCCCTCGGCGAGGGCCAGTTCCACCGCCTCGAACGGCGGTCCGGCGGCGCCGAGCGGCGGCCCCTGCGGCAGGTCCACGAAGCTGACGCTGCCGTCGGGCAGGACGACGGCGGGTGCGGGGTGGCCCGCGGCGGCCATCGTGCACTGCCCGTCGACGGGGTCGTAGACGACGTACACACAACCGGCCCCCGCGACCTGGACGTCCGCGCCCTGCGGACCGTCCGGTTCGCCGCCCTCCTCGCGGCCGGTCCGCGCGACCAGGTCGTCGAGGTGGGCCAGCACCTCCTCCGGCGGCAGATCCAGCGCCGCGAGGGTGCGTACGGCGGTCCGCAGGCGTCCCATGGCCGCGGCAGCGTCGATGCCGTGGCCCGGTACCTCGCCCACGACGAGGGCGACGCGCGCGCCGGACAGCGGAATGAGGTCGTACCAGTCGCCGCCGAGGCCGGTCAGCTCGTCGGCGGGCCGGTAGTAGGCGGCCACCTCCACTGCGTTCTGCTCGGGCAGCCGGTGGGGGAGCAGGCTGCGCTGCAGGACCAGCGCCGCATTGCGTTCGCGGGTGTAGCGGCGGGCGTTGTCCACGCAGACCGCCGCCCGCGACACCAGGTCCTCGGCCAGGCTGAGATCGTCCTCGTCGAACGGCTCCTGACGCCGGCGCCGGAAGAACGAAGTGACGCCCAGGCTGATGCCCCGCGCGCGGATCGGCACGATGATCACGCTGTGCAGCCCCAGCTCCAGGAAGGTGGCCGTCCGCCCGCCCGGTATGTCCGTGGCCCACTCCTTGGCGAGCGGGTCGAGCTGCTCCTCGCGCCAGGACCGGCCCGTGCTCAGGCTCCGGATCGGTGGCGAGCCGGCGACATAGGCGGCCACTTCGCCGATCTCCACGACGGCCTCCGGGACGCCGGCGTTCACCGACTGGTGGCCGGCCCTGCGCAGCGGCACCCGACCCGGGTCGGCCGGCGGCCCGGCCGGGGGCTCCGCGCCCCGCAGCACCGACTCCAGCAGGTCCACGCAGACGAAGTCGGCGAATCCCGGCACGGCCACGTCGGCCAGCTCCTGCGCGGTCCGCACGATGTCCAGGGTGCGGCCGATGTGCTCGCCGGCCCGGTCGAGCAGGGCGAGGCGCTGCCGGGCGCGGTGCCGCTCGGTGACGTCGACGACGGTGTAGTACACGCCCATCGGGTGTCCCTGCTCATCGTCGAGCCGGGTGAACGACATCATGTGCGCCGTCTCCCGGTGCGGCGCCGACCGCACCTGGCCGACATGCTCGTACCCGACCACCGGGCGGCCGGACTCCAGCACGCGCCGCATCTGGGTCTCGATGCTCTCGGAGTCGATGCCCGGCTGGATCTCCGCCAGCCGCCGCCCCAGCCGCTCCCGGGCGGACCCGCCGCCGAACTGCTCCAGGGCCGCGTTCGACCAGACGCACCGCAGATCGGCGTCCACGATCGCTATGCCGACGGGGGAGCCGGTCACCATCTGCTCCAGCACCGTACGGCTCATGTCCCAGCCGCGCGCCCCGGCCGCCATGTCGGAGAGCAGCACCAGCCAGAGTGCCGCGCCGCCGGGTTCCACCGCCGGAGTGATCCGCACCATCAGCCGGACCGGCCGCCCGCCCTTGCGCTGCGCGGTCAGCAGCCCCGCCCAGCCGCCGTCCCGGCGGCACCGCTCGACCAGCTCGGGCACCCGGGCGGCGTCCTCTGCGGCCAGCAGGCCGGCCACCTTGGTGCCCACCACCTCGGCAGGCGTGTACGCCAGCAGCCGCTCGGCGTCCCTCGTCCAGCTGCGCACCACGCCCTGCGCATCGAGCAGCAGGGGCGCGGCATCGGCCACGTCGAAACGCTGCCGGGCAACGTCCTGCTCCTCTTCAGTGCCCACGGCCGACCTCTCTGTCGCTGAGAGTGGTCTACCACCTCTTGTCCCCATCTTCACCCTTCGGGCAACGTGCGGGGACGCAGAGAAGAGTGGGGGGCGGGGTTCGACCGCCCCCCCACCTCGGTCACGAAGCCAGGACCTTCTCCAGCGCCCCGAGCGCCGACTCCAGCTCCTGCCCGGTGATCGTCAGCGGCGGCGCCAGCCGGATCGTGGAGCCGTGGGTGTCCTTGACCAGGACGCCCTCGTCCATCAGCCGCCGGCTGATCTCGCGGCCGGTGCCGATGGCCGGGTCGATGTCGACGCCGGCCCACAGGCCGCGGGCGCGGAAGCCGGCGACGCCCTTGCCGACCAGGGAGGCCAGGCCACCGCGCAGCACCACGCCGAGCTCGGCGGCCCGGCGCTGGTACTCGCCCGTCTCCAGCAGTTCCACGACGGCGGTGCCGACCGCGGCTGCCAGGGGGTTGCCGCCGAACGTCGAGCCGTGTTCGCCCGGCCGCAGCACACCGAGCACGTCCCGGCGTGCGACCACCGCGGAGACCGGGACGATGCCGCCGCCCAGCGCCTTGCCCAGCAGCAGGACGTCCGGGACGACCGACTCGTGCTCGACGGCGAGGGTGCGGCCGGTGCGGCCGAGCCCCGACTGGATCTCGTCGGCGATGAACAGGCAGCCCTTGCGGCGGGTCAGCTCGCGCACCCCGGTGAGATAGCCGTCGTCCGGGATGACGACACCAGCCTCGCCCTGGATGGGCTCGAGGAGTACGGCCGCCGTGGTTTCGTCGACCGCCGCCTCCAGCGCCGCCAGGTCGTTGTAGGGCACGATCCGGAAGCCCGGCGTGAAGGGGCCGAAGCCCGCCCGTGCCGTCTCGTCCGTGGAGAAGCTGACGATCGTCGTCGTACGGCCGTGGAAGTTCTCCGCGGCGACGACGATCGTCGCCTGGTCGGCGGGGACGCCCTTGACCTCGTACGCCCACTTGCGGGCGACCTTGATACCGGACTCGACGGCCTCGGCGCCGGTGTTCATCGGCAGCACCATGTCCAGGCCGGTCAGCTCGGCCAGCCGCTCGGCGAACTCGGCGAGCTTGTCGTTGTGGAAGGCGCGGGAGGTGAGGGTGAGGCGGTCGAGCTGCTGGTGGGCCGCCTCGATCAGCGCGGGGTGGCGGTGGCCGAAGTTGAGGGCCGAGTAGCCGGCCAGCATGTCGAGGTAGCGGCGGCCCTCGACGTCCTCCACCCAGGTGCCCTCGGCGCGGGCGACGACCACGGGCAGCGGGTGGTAGTTGTGCGCCAGGACCGGTTCCTCGGCGCGGATCAGCTCGGCGGACGAACGCGTGGTCACGGGAGCGGTCATGAACGGATCTCCTGAGTGCAGCACTTGATGCCGCCGCCTGCCTTGCGGAACTCGGACAGGTCGACGGGGACGGGGACATAGCCGCGGTCGGCGAGGGCGGTGGTGAGCGCCTCGGCCTGGGGCGCGATGAAGACGTGGCGGCCGTCGGAGACGGAGTTCAGGCCGAAGGCCAGCGCGTCGTCGAGGGTGGCGAGCACCGCGTCCGGATAGAGCCGCTCGAGCACCTCCCGGCTGCCCGGCGAGAACGCCTGCGGGTAGTAGGAGATGTTGTCGTCGTCCAGGACGAACAGCGCCGTGTCGAGGTGGTAGAAGCGCGGGTCGACCAGCGTCAGGCTGATCACCGGGTGGCCGAAGAACTCCTGCACCTCGCGGTGCGCCTCACGGGTCGTACGGAATCCGGTGCCGGCCAGCACGTAGCGGCCCGTCCAGACCAGGTCGCCCTCGCCCTCGCAGACGGCCTCGGGGCGGTGGACGTCGAAGCCGGCCGCCTTGAACCAGGTGTCGTAGTGCGTGGACTCCGGGCGCCGCTGGGGCGCGTGGAAGAGGGCGCCGAAGACACGGCCGTCGACGACGACCGCCGAGTTCGCGGCGAAGACCATGTCCGGGAGACCGGGGGCCGGCTCCAGGGTGTCGACGGTGTGGCCGTGGGCCCGGTAGGCGCCGATCAGCGCCTGCCACTGCTCCTGGGCCAGGTCCACGTCGACGCGGGCATCGGGTTGCATCCAGGGGTTGATCGCGTACTGCACGGCGAAGTGTCTGGGTTCGCAGACGAGGAAGCGCCGCCGGCGCGGCACACGGGAATCGGACACAGAGGGGTTCCTCCGCTTCCTGCGGTGTCGAGGGTGGGTTGACACCAAGGTAGGAAGTGACGGAGGCGGCCGACAAGGAACAAGAATTGCGTGTCCGCGCAGGAATGCTGCGTCTTCGCCGGGTTCTGCGCAGCCTTGCTGCGTTCTCGGATGTTTATTCGGGAGCGGGCTGGGTGGCGCCCGCCTCCGGGCTCTCCGGGAGCAGATGGGACAGCACCATCACACTGATCGTCTTGCGGATGAAGGGCTCGATGCGGATCCGCTCCAGCACCTCCTCGAAGTGGTCCACGTCCCGCGCCCGTACGTGCAGCAGCGCGTCCGCGCCACCGGTCACCGTCATCGCCGCCGTGATCTCCGGATGGTTGCGGACCACCTCCGCGAGCCGCCGCGGCGGGGCCGCGCCCTCGCAGTACACCTCGACGTACGCCTCCGTGCGCCAGCCCAGCGCCGCCGGCTGCACCGTGGCCGTGAACCCGGTGATCACCCCCGTCTCGCGCAGCCGGTCCACTCGCCGCTTGACCGCCGTGGACGACAGCCCGACGGCCGCACCGATCTCGGCAAAGCTCGTCCTGGCGTTCGCCATCAAGGCGGTGATGATCTTCCGGTCGAGCTCGTCGAAGGGGGCCGGCCTGCTGTTCATGTCGGCACTGTATCCAGCGGGAACGTGCACACCTCGGCGCATGTCCACACGTGCGGATTCCACCTACACTCCGGGTTCATGCTGCGCGCCCTCGCCGTCGACGACGAACGCCCCTCGCTGGAGGAACTGCTGTATCTGCTGAACGCGGACCCCCGCGTAGGCAGCGCGGAGGGCGCAGGCGACGCGACCGGGGCGCTGCGCCGCATCAACCGTGCGCTGGAGTCCGGTCCGGGCGGGCCGGAGGCGATCGACGTCGTCTTCCTCGACATCCACATGCCCGGCCTCGACGGCCTCGACCTGGCCCGGCTGCTGACCGGGTTCGCCCAGCCGCCGCTGGTCGTGTTCGTCACCGCCCACGAGGACTTCGCCGTCCAGGCCTTCGACCTCAAGGCCGTCGACTACGTCCTCAAGCCCGTGCGCAAGGAACGCCTGGCAGAGGCGATCCGCCGGGCCGCCGAACTCACCGACAACACCCCGCGCATCCCCGTGCACGAGCCCGACCCCGACCACATACCGGTCGAACTCGGCGGCGTGACCCGCTTCGTCGCCGTCGACGACATCACCCATGTCGAGGCCCGGGGCGACTACGCCCGCCTGCACACCGACAAGGGCAGCCACCTGGTACGGATCCCGCTGTCCACCCTGGAGGAGCGCTGGCGCTCCCGCGGCTTCGTCCGCATTCACCGCCGCCACCTGGTCGCCCTGCGCCACGTCGGCGAACTGCGCCTGGACGCGGGCACGGTGAGCGTCCTGGTCGGCGACGAGGAACTCCAGGTCAGCCGACGGCACGCGCGCGAACTGCGGGACCTGCTGATGAGGAGGCCGTAGCCATGCCCAGCCAGGACCCCGCCGAACGCCGCGTCGTCGTCACCGGCCCGCCCCGCCGCACTCGCCGCGCCTCCGGCTACTACCGCCCGCGCACCGAGATCGACGAGCAGACCACCCTCGGCCACACCTACGTCCGCTCCCTCATGCGCACCCAACTCCGCGCCGCCCTCGCGGTGTTCGCGTTCCTCGGCCTGCTGATCGGCCCGCTCCCGCTGCTCTTCGCCGCCACCCCGGACGCCCGCCGCCTGGAGTGGGTGATCCTCGGCTTCTGCCTCTACGCCCCGATGGTCCTGCTCGCCCTGTGGTACGTACGGCGCGCCGAGCGCAACGAACGGGACTTCGTGCGGCTCGTGGAAGACCGGTGAACTCCAGTTACGCCGTTCCGGCGGTTGCTCTGGTGGTGGTGGCGACCGTCCTGGTCGGCGCCTTCGGCCTGCGCATCTCCCGCACCACCTCCGACTTCTACGTCGCCTCCCGCACCGTCGGCCCCCGCCTCAACGCGGCCGCCATCAGCGGCGAATACCTCTCCGCCGCCTCCTTCCTGGGCATCGCGGGCCTGGTCCTGGTCCAGGGCCCCGACATGCTCTGGTACCCGGTCGGCTACACCGCCGGCTATCTGGTCCTGCTGCTGTTCGTCGCCGCCCCGCTGCGCCGCTCCGGTGCCTACACCCTGCCCGACTTCGCCGAGGCCAGGCTCGCCTCGCATGCGGTACGGCGGCTGGCCGGGGCCTTCGTGGTCGGCGTCGGATGGCTGTATCTGCTGCCCCAACTCCAGGGCGCCGGGCTGACGTTGACGGTGCTGACCGGCGCACCCGGCTCGCTCGGCGGGCTGATCGTGGCCGTCGTCGTGGTCGCGACCGTCGCCGCCGGCGGGATGCGTAGCATCACCTTCGTGCAGGCCTTCCAGTACTGGCTCAAGCTCACCGCCCTGCTGGTGCCCGCTCTGTTCCTGGTCCTCGCCTGGCAGGGCGACGGTGCGCCCCGCCATGCCTTCGAGGAACCGGCGACCTTCCGCGAGCAGCGCGTCGTACGCGTGGACGACAGCCTCGACCTGAAGCTGGACCGGCCGCTGACGGTCACCGTCACCGGCACGGTCGACGGCCGCACCCACGACGGCGGTCCGATCCGACTCCCCTCCGGCACCCACCACATCGAGCGGGGCACCCGGCTGACCTTCGCCAAGGGCACCACCGTCCCGGCCGCCGACCGAGGCACCAACGGCGGCATGTCGACCTCGCTGGCCGCGAGCCGCGAGGAACGCCCGCTGTACGCCACATACGGGCTGATCCTCGCCACCTTCCTCGGCACCATGGGCCTGCCGCACGTCGTCGTCCGCTTCTACACCAGCCCGCACGGCGTCGCCGCCCGCCGCACCACGGTGGCCGTGCTCGGCCTGATCGGCGCCTTCTACCTGCTGCCGCCCCTGTACGGCGCCCTCGGCCGGCTCTACACCCCCGAACTCACCCTCACCGGCGACGCGGACGCCGCCGTCCTGCTGCTGCCCGACCGCATGATCGGGGGCGTCGGCGGAGACCTGCTGGGCGCGCTGGTGGCGGGCGGCGCCTTCGCCGCGTTCCTGTCCACGGCGTCCGGGCTGACCATGGCCGTCGCCGGGGTGCTCACCCAGGACGTCCTCCCCACGCGCGGCGTACGGCACTTCAGGCTCGGCACGGTGCTCTCCATGGCCGTACCGCTCGCCGCCAGTGTCATCGTCGGCGGACTTCCCGTCGCCGATGCCGTCGGGCTGGCCTTCGCCGTGTCCGCGTCGTCCTTCTGCCCGTTGCTCGTCCTCGGCATCTGGTGGCGGCGGCTGACTCCGCCGGGCGCGGCCGCCGGCATGCTGATCGGCGGCGGTTCGGCGTTCGTGGCGGTGGCCGCGACGATGGCGGGCTTCCCGGGCACGGGCCCGCTGCACGCTTTACTGGCCTGGCCAGCCCTCTGGTCGGTGCCGCTCGGCTTCCTCACCATGGTGCTGGTGTCCCTGGCCACCCCGGGGCGGGTGCCGGGCGGGACGGAGGCGATCCTGGCGAGGTTCCATCTGCCGGAGGAACTGAGCGCTCCGCTGAGGACACGGTGACGCACGGGAGTTTCCTGTCGGCGGAGGTGAGAGCATGAGCGGATTCCTGGCCGGCCTGTGCGTGGCCGTACTCCCGTTGCTGGCCGCCGGGTTCTGGCTCGGCCGGCGCACGGCCCGCCCGGAGAGCCTCGGCGGCCTCGGCACCCCCGTCGAGCACGCCACCTTCCAGACCCTGCACACCGCCTCCCTCGCCGCACCCCCGCTGCGGGCCGGGCTGACGGAGGAGACCGCCCGCAAGTCCGCCCGCAGGCTGCGCACCCTCCTCGGCACGGACGCCCTGTGCCTCACGGACCAGAAGCAGGTCCTGGTCTGGGACGGCGTCGGCGGCCACCACCGCGGCGAGATCATGGATCGCCTCGCCGGACCGCTGGAGACCGGCCGCGGCGAGGCCTTCCGCCTCAAGTGCCCCGACCCGGACTGCCAGGTGCGCTGGGCGGTCGTCGCCCCGCTCACCGTCGACGACCGGGTGCACGGCGCGCTGGTCGCCTGCGCGCCCCGCGAGTCCGCCGTCCTCGTCCGGGCCGCCGGGGAGGTCGCGCGCTGGGTCAGCGTCCAGCTGGAGCTGGCCGATCTGGACCAGTCCCGCACCCGCCTGATCGAGGCCGAGATCAAGGCACTTCGGGCCCAGATCTCGCCGCACTTCATCTTCAACTCACTCGCGGTGATAGCGAGTTTCGTCCGCACCGACCCCGAACGCGCCCGCGAACTCCTCCTCGAATTCGCCGACTTCACCCGCTACTCGTTCCGCAGGCACGGCGACTTCACCACCCTCGCCGACGAACTGCACGCCATCGACCACTACTTGGCGCTGGTCCGGGCACGCTTCGGCGACCGCCTCTCCGTCACCCTGCAGATCGCCCCCGAGGTGCTCCCGGTCGCCCTGCCCTTCCTGTGCCTGCAGCCGCTCGTCGAGAACGCCGTCAAGCACGGCCTGGAGGGCAAGGCGGCGCCCGTCGGCAAGAGCCACATCAGCATCACCGCGCAGGACGCCGGCGCCGAGGCCCTCGTCGTCATCGAGGACGACGGCGCCGGAATGGACCCCGTCCTGCTGCGCCGCATCCTCGCCGGCGAGGTCAGCCCGTCGGGCGGCATCGGGCTGTCCAACGTCGACGACCGGCTCCGCCAGGTCTACGGCGACGACTACGGGCTCGTCATCGAGACCGCCGTAGGAGCGGGCATGAAGATCACCGCCCGGCTGCCGAAATACCAGCCGGGGGTGCACTCGGCCGGGCCGCTGAGCGAGGAATGAGCGGCACGTGGTGCGGATGCGTCACGTGCTGCGGGAGGCGACCATCCCGAGGGTGAGCAGACCCAGCACGACCCAGCCGAACCACAGCCAGCCGTTGGAGCCGAGGGCCACCGTGTAGGCGGTCACCACGACCAGTCCGCCGACCGTGATCGCCCCCATTGCCTTGGTAGAACCGTCCGTAGAACCGGGCATCGCAACACCCTCCTCAGGATTCGTCCCCCTCCATGGTGCCCCCGTTCTGCTTCCGGACGGTGCAGACGACGAAATGCGTGCCCGACTTCCAGGGGCCCCGGCTGGTCCAGGAGCCCGCCGTGTAGACCGACGGGTCGAAGCCGTAGTCCTGCGGCGGCACGTCCTTCGCGCACGCCGTGTCCGACTGTGTACGGGCCTCGGTGAGCGTGACGTCCTTGCCCAGCCGGGTGAAACCGAGCACCTGCTCGTCGTGCGGGCCGCTGCAGGACACCAGCCGGGCGTCCCGGTTGGAGCGGGTCTGAAGGCAGTCACGGCGCTGCATGTTCGCCGTGTCGGCGAAGTCCGAGCCGAGCTTGCGCCGATCGCCGAGCGGCCCGTAGACCGGTCCGTGCGCGCCCAGCACCAGACAGGCGCTGCGCCGTCCCGCGGCCTCGAACCCGGCTCCCGTCGGCACGACGGCGACGCTGCGGACGTCAGCCAGCCCCTCCCGGATCTCCTGCGTCCGTTCCTCGCACCGGGCCGGCCCCAGCCTGCGCGCCTCGTCCGCGGACGCGGCCGTCACGAACGCCATCACCTGCCCGTCGGGAGCCTTGTCCCGGCAGGTCGGATCCGGCGTCAACCGGGGCACCCCCTGGAAGCGGGCCGCGCCGGGCCAGTCGGCGAGCACGCACTCCCCGTCCTTGAGCGGCTCGGCGAGCCCGACGGCCTTGCCGTACGGCGACGCCGTCCCGTCGCCTCCGCTCTTCTGGTGCGCCATGGCGTACCAGACCCCGCCCAGGGCCAGCACCAGACCGAGCGAGGCGGCGAGGACCGCCCGCAGGGCCCTAGGGAGCTCGCGGCGGCGGTGCGCGGGCCCGGACATCACGACCGGCCCGAAGCCGTCCGCCCCGGGCCCGGGACCGGGCGGCGGAGGAGCAGGCGCAGCGGCCACCCCGGCCCAGGGCGGCTGCGAACCCAGGTCCGTCTGCGTACGGGCATACGCCTCGGCCTGCGGCGTGACGATCCGCGACAGCGCCGCCTCCGCCTGCGTCGCGGACGGCCGCCGCCCTGGATCCTTCACCAGCAGGGCCTGCAGTACGGGGCCCAGCGCACCGGCGCGCACGGCCGGACGCGGCTCCTCCATGACCACCGCGGTGACCTCGGCGAGGTGCGACTCGCGCTCGAAGGGGCCGCGGCCCTCGACGCCGTGGTAGAGCGTGCAGCCCAGCGAGAACAGGTCGGCGGAGGGGGTCGGCGGCCCGCCCGTGGCACGCTCCGGCGCCAGATACCCCGACGTCCCCACCAGCACGGACGCCAGCGTGTACCGGGTCTCACCGGCGTCCGGCTGCACCGAGATGCCGTAGTCGGTGAGCAGGATGCGGCCATACGGCGCCCCGCTGCGGTCCGGCGCCAGCAGGATGTTCGCCGGTTTCACATCCCGGTGCATGACGCCCCGCTCGTGCCCGGCGGTCAGCGCGTCCAGCACGGCGAGCCCGATGCGGGCGCACTCCGCGGGCGCGAGCGGGCCGCGCGTCTCGACCAGCTCCTTGAGGTCGACGGCGCCCGCCACGTACTCCATGACGATCCACGGCAGCCCCTCGTGCTCCAGCACGTCGTGCACCGTCACCACATGCGGATGGCCGCGCAGCCCCGCCGCGTGCCGGGCCTCCGCGCGCGCCCGTGCGACCCGGGCCTCACGCTCCTCGCCGGTGGGGTCCGGGTCCTGGAACACGATCTCCTTGAGTGCGACCTCGCAGGCGAGTCTCTGGTCGTGGGCGAGCCACACATGGCCCATGCCGCCGCTGCCGAGCCGGTTCAGCAGCAGATAGCGGCCGGCGATGACCCTGCCCACTCCCGACGTAGGTGATCCTGAATGCATCCGGTGACTCCCGGGTTCTGCGGAGGCGCTACGTGATCGCGATCGAGGCGGGCCCGGAGCTTGCGGGCTCACTCGTGGCGGGTGCGCTGCTCGCCGGCTGGCTGGTGGCCGGAGCGCTCGTGGTGACCGGGGCGCTGGGCGGGGGTGCGCTGCTGGTCACCGGTTTGCTGGGCGGTGGGGCGCTGCTGCTGACCGGGGCGCTGACCGGGGGCGAGCTGGTCGTCGTCGACGGCGAGCTGGGTGGCGCACTCGACGGGGGCGACTTGGAGCTGGGCGGCGCGCTCGACGTCGGCGCGGAGGACGACGGCCCGGGCCCGCTGCTCGACGGGGAGGACGGGGAGACCGGCGACGACGGCGGTGCTGTGTACGGCCCGGAGGTCGAGGGCGCCGGGGGAGTGGTGCACCCCTCGGACGTCTCCCCGGCCACGCTCAGCGTCACGTACTCCCCGAAGCCGAGCTCGCGCCCGGCCGGCGGGTCCGATGCCGTCACCCGCGCATCGTCCGGCGGCCTCGCCTTCCCGTCGTATCCGACCGCCAGCCCCTCGTCGGCCAGCCGCCGGCTCGCGTCCCCGAAAGTCGTCCCGGCGAGCTCGGGCACCGCATGCTGTTTCCGCGTGTCGAAGGTCTTGTCGTGTGCGCCCGTCGTGCCGACCGGCCGGTTGATGCCCAGGGCGGGATCGTCGACGTCGACCAGGGCGAGCCGCTGCATTTTCCGGGGCGCCGGCTGCACGGCCACCACGGAGGAGCGCTCATATCCCCGCCACTTCTTGTTCCCGTCCTCGAACTTGACCGAAATCCTGTTCGTGTCGCCCGTGAAGGGACGCAGCGGATTTCCGCACGAGCACTTCACAGCCGGAAGTCCCTGTTCATCAACCAGAACGGCGATTCCCGCCTGAAGCAGGGAGTTGAAGGGAACAGCCTTTCCCTTCTTGTAGTCGTGATTCTTCACGAGAGTGTCGTGACGCAGGAGAACAGGAGTGAGTCGGTCCAGATATCCCGGAATCTCATCCGTGGTGATGTTCAGCGCATCCACCCAAGCCTGCGCCTTCTGATGATTCCTGGGGTCCGTGAGGAATACCTTGAGCTGCTTGACATCGCAGATGGTCGGCTTCCTCGTGCCCCCGTACAGCCCTGGCGTGTCCCCCTGCTGCAGACTCCCCTGCACCGCCTGCGTCCTGACCGCGCCGTCATGGCCCAGCCCGCTGCCCTCGTCGAAGAAAGGCGCGAGAGAGGGAACTCCCGCGGCCACCGCCTTCACGACCAGCAGCGGCGTATTTCGATCACACCCGCTGAGCGCCAGTAAGAAAACGAGCAGGACGGCGAGGTTTCGAATCGCCGATTTCCCGGCCCCTTGCATAAATGCACGAAGTGTCATCACCGCTCCCCCCGGCGGTTTCCCCCATGCACTTCATGCTACTGAAAGCTTCCGAATGGCGAAGCCTTCAACGGCCGCGTGCGTTCAATGAGGCCAAATAGGCGTTGTATGCCTCGAGTTCCTTGTCACCGTCACGGTCGGCGGCCCGGTCCTGGCGCCTGGCCTGCCGCTGCTCGGAGCCGTACCACTGGAACAGCAGGGCGAGCAGCACCAGCACGGAGGGAACCTCGCTGAACGCCCAGGCGATGCCGCCGGCCGCGGTCTGGTCGGAGAGCGCCTCGATGCCGAGCGAGGCGGGCGGGTTCTTGAACGTCTCCACCATCGGCGTCGACGCCATCATCAGCGCGATGCCGAAGAACGCGTGGAACGGCATGCCCGCGAACAGCTCCAGCATCCGCATCAGATAACCCGGCCGCTGCGGCCCGGGGTCCACCCCGATGATCGGCCAGAAGAACACGACACCCACCGCGAGGAAGTGCACCATCATCGCGATGTGCCCCGCCTTCGAGCCCATCAGGAAGTCGAAGATCGGTGTGAAGTACAGCGCATACAGGCTCGCGATGAACAGCGGAATGGTGAACGCCGGATGCGTGATGATCCGCATGTACCGGCTGTGCAGCAGCATCAGCAGCAGCTCGCGCGGCCCCTTGCGGCCCTTGCCGGCGGTCGGCAGCGCGCGCAGGGCCAGCGTGACCGGGGCGCCGAGCAGGATCAGGATCGGCGACAGCATGCTGATGACCATGTGCTGCACCATGTGCACGCTGAACATGACCATGCCGTAGTCGTTGAGCTTGGTGCACATGACGAGCCCGATGGTCAGCACGCCGAGGACGAACGAGACCGTCCGCGCCGCCGACCACTTGTCACCGCGCCGCCGCAGCCGCACCACGCCGTACGCGTACAGCCCGAGCCCCACCAGGCAGGCCACGAGGAAGAACGGGTCCGCCGACCACTGAAGACCCCGCCCCAGCGTGAACGGCGGCAGATCCATGGTCATGCCGTGCCCGCTGTGATCCATTACGCCGGCTCCTGATTCGTGGGGGGTTGTGCAATGTGTCCGCCCCACAGACTAGAACCGCCCCCGGCGAATGTTGTCACCGGGGGCAGCGCAGCGCCCCTTCAGGGGCGCGGGGAACTGCGCGATCAACCACGCGACCCGCAGACTGCAACTCTCCAGCAGCCCTACGGCGAGAGTCAGAGCACGCACTCGGCTTCGTCGTACCGTTCCGAGGGCACGGTCTTCAACGTCTCCACGGCGGCAGCCAGCGGCACCATCACGATGTCCGTACCACGCAGCGCGGTCATCTTGCCGAACTCGCCCCGGTGCACGGCCTCCACGGCGTGCCAGCCGAAGCGGGTGGCGAGCACGCGGTCGTACGCGGTAGGCGTGCCGCCACGCTGGACATGCCCCAGGATGACCGGCCGCGCCTCCTTGCCCAGCCGCTCCTCCAGCTCGATGGAGAGCTGGCGGGCGATCCCGGCGAACCGCTCGTGGCCGTAGATGTCCTTGCCGCCCTCGTCGAACTCCATGGAGCCGGCCTTCGGCTTGGCCCCCTCCGCGGCGACGACGATCGCGAAGCGCTTGCCGGCCTCGAACCGCTCGCCGACCCGCTTGGCCAACTCCTCGATGTCGAAGGGCCGTTCCGGTACGACGATGGCGTGGGCGCCGGCAGCCATACCGGAGTGCAGCGCGATCCAGCCGGTGTGGCGGCCCATGACCTCCACGACCAGGACGCGCTGGTGGGACTCGGCGGTGGTCTTCAGCCGGTCCAGCGCCTCGGTCGCCACGCCGACGGCCGTGTCGAAGCCGAAGGTGACGTCCGTGACCGCGATGTCGTTGTCGATGGTCTTCGGGACGCCGACGATCGGCAGCCCGCTGTCGTACATCAGCCGGGCCGCCTTCAGCGTGCCCTCACCGCCGATGGGGATGATCGCGTCGAGTCCGAGCTCCTCGACATGGCCCCTGGCCCGCTCCACGCCGTCGCGCAGGTGCGAGGGCTGGACCCGGGAGGAGCCGAGGATGGTGCCGCCGCGGGCCAGGATGCCGCCCACCGCGTCGAGGTCGAGCTTGAGGTAGTCGCACTCCAGGAGGCCCTTCCAGCCGTCCCGGAAGCCGATGACCTCGTCGCCGTGGTCGACGACGGCGCGGTGCACGACGGACCGGATGACGGCGTTCAGGCCGGGGCAGTCGCCGCCGGACGTGAGGACACCAATGCGCATAGCCCGAAATACCTTCTCAACGTGGGCCTGGGACCGGACCACGTTGTCCGGTTCGATCCCCGCCACCCTAGCGGCAGGAGGGGGCGGGATCGCACCGTGCGTCCGCCTGCTGGACGACCCCGCTCACCTGTGCGGACAGGCCGTCAGACGGGCCGGTTGAGACGACCTTGAATCCAGGTGTCAGGCGGGCTGCTGGGCTGCTGCGATGCGCTCATTGCGCAGGGCCTCGTACCAGCGGTCGTCGGTCGGGGGCAGCGCGTTCACGTCAAGGGCGAGCTTCAGCAGCAGGTCGGCGATCAGCGGGTTCCGGGCCAGCACCGGCCCGTGCATGTACGTACCGAAGACCGTGTCGTTGTACGCGCCCTCCGTACCGTCGCCCGTGCCGTTGCCGTTGCCGAGCTTGACCTGGGCGAGGGGGCGGGCCGTCGGGCCCAGGTGCGTGACGCCCTGGTGGTTCTCGAAGCCGGTCAGCGGGGGCAGACCGAGGCGCGGGTCGATGTCGGCGAGCACATCGCCCACGCAACGATCGCCCTCGCCGCGCACGGACACCACGTCCAGCAGCCCGAGGCCGGGCTCGCGCTGGCCGAGGTCGTTGATGAACTCGTGGCCGAGGATCTGGTAGCCGGCGCAGACCGAGAAGACGATCGCGCCGTTCTCCACGGCCCGGTGCAGTCCGCCGTCCCGGCGCAGCCGCTCGGCCGCAAGCCGCTGCGGACGGTCCTCGCCGCCGCCGATCAGATAGATGTCGCCGGAGGTCGGGATGGCCTGGTCGCTGCGCACGTCGAGGCGCGCCACGTCGAGGCCGCGCTGGCGGGCGCGGCGCTCCACGACGAGGACGTTGCCCTGGTCGCCGTACGTGCTGAGCAGGTCGGGATAGATCCAGACGACCCGCAGCTGGTTGTCGCTCACAAAAGTCCCCTGAGTGTCAGTTGCCGACTCGGCGGCGCAGGTCCTGGAACGCGGTGTAGTTGGCGATGACCTCGATCCGCCCGGGCGGGCTCATCTGCACCGCCTGGTCGAGGTCCTCGCAGACCTGGAAGTGCTGGTTCGCGACCTCCAGACGCACCGCGAGGTCCAGCTTCCGGTCGCCGATCACGCAGATCGGGTGGCCGGTCAGGCGCGTGTAGTCGACGTCCCACAGCCAGGAGGTGTCGGTGCCGTCGGCGCCGCGCGCGTTCACGGAGAGGATCACCGGGGTGGGCGGAGGATCGATCAGGCTGAACGTTTCGAGCCAGCCCGCCGGGTTCTTCGCAAGCAGCAGCCGGAGGTCGCGCTGCTGGAACTGGACCACGTCGTAGCGTCCGGCGACGGCCTGCACCTGGTACATGCGTTCCAGGGCTACCTGCGGCGGCACACCGAAGACGGCGGCCACCGCGGCGGAGCTGGCGGCGTTCGCCTTGTTGGCGCGGCCGGGCAGCTGGAGGTGGATCGGCCAGGCGGACCCGTGCGGGTCGAGCACGTGGTCACCGGAGAGCGCCCAGCTCGGCGTGGGACGGCGGAAGCCGCACTCACCGCAGAACCAGTCGTCACCGGGCCGCTGCATCACGCCACCGCAGGACGGGCAGGACCAGGCGTCGTCCTTCCACATCTGCCCGGCGGCGACCCAGATCACATTGGGGGAGGAGGAGGCGGCCCACACGACCAGCGGGTCATCGGCGTTGGCGACGATGACGGCCTTCGACCCGGCGAGCCCCTCACGCCAGTTCTCGGCGAGCATGCGGGTCTCGGCGGCGCGGTCGAGCTGGTCGCGGGAGAGGTTCAGCAGCGCGATGCACTTGGGGTCGGTGTCCCGGGCGACGCCGGCGAGGTATTTCTCGTCGACCTCGATGACGCCGAACCGGGCGTCCGAGCTGCCCGCGAGGGCCGAGGTGATGCCGGCGGGCATGTTGGCGCCGAGCGCGTTGGAGACGACCGGGCCCGCGGCGCGCAGCGCCTCGGCGATCAGCCTGGTGGTCGTGGTCTTGCCGTTGGTCGCCGAGACCAGGGTCACGTCCAGGTTCTGGGCGAGCCGGGCGAGGAGGTCGGGGTCGAGCTTGAGCGCCACCCGGCCACCGATCACCGAACCGCTCCCGCGCCCCGCGGCGCGCGATGCCGCCGCGACCGCCTTACCCGCGGTCACGGCCAGCTTGGCCCGCGGCGTGAGCGGGTCCGAGTTGCCTGCCATGAGTTCTCGATCCTCCTTGCGTACGCGCCGCGCCTCTGCCTGACGGCAACGTGGTGTGGACCTCAGCCTATCGAGATCCATTCACAGTCCAGAACCGCCGTACCCTGACGGCCATGCGAAACAGCTCCATTCCGGGCGCCCGAGGGCGCGTCCGGCCCCTCACCCTGCTCGGGGACCCGGTACTGCACAGCCCGTGCGAGGAGGTCACCGACTTCGGCCCCGGACTCGCAGCTCTCGTGCAGGACTTGTTCGCGACGATGTACGCGGCGCAGGGGGTCGGTCTGGCAGCCAACCAGATCGGTGAATCCCTGCGCGTATTCGTCTACGACTGCCCCGACGACGAGGATGTTCGTCACGTCGGCCACGTCGTGAACCCACGGCTCGTCGAGACGGACGGGGTGGTCGTACGGGGTCCTGAGGGCTGCCTGTCCCTGCCGGGGTTGGAGGCGGGGACGGAGCGCCACGACCATGCGGTGGTCGAGGGGTTCACGGCGACCGGGGAGCCGATCACCGTGCATGGCACGGGTTTCTTCGCGAGGTGCTTGCAGCACGAGTGCGACCACTTGGAGGGCAGGGTCTATGCGGACCACTTGACCGGCTGGCGCCACCGCCGCCTGATGCGCCAGGTAACGCGAGCATCCTGGCGCCGGACGAGTGCACGAACTTAGGGGCGCGGGGAACTGCGCGACCAGCCCCCACTCACCCGCAGACGCAATACGACCGTCAGAACCCCGGACCCCCTATTTTGTCGCCGGCCGCAGCCAGGCGACCCCACAACAGATCGGCAAGACTCCGCACCAACTCGGCCCGCGAGCAGGGCCGTTCCCCCAGCCACCAGTCCCCGGCGGCATGCATCATGCCGACTATCCCGTGCCCCCACACCCGAGCCAGCTGCTGACCTCCCGGACCGAGGTCCAGCCGGTCCTCGATGACCTGCGCCAGCTCCTCGCCCATACGCCGAAGCAGCGGAATCGCATGCTTGCCGACGTCGAAACCCTGCTCCCCGGCCGGGCTGCCCTCCGCAGGATGCATGAGGAACCGGTACACCTGCGGACGTGCCTCGATCGCCGCGAGGTAGGTGTCGAGGGTGGCCTCGACCCGTTCCCGCCGGTCCGCCGGGGCGTCGAGCGCCGCCCGGAGCGAGTTCAGCAGGGCATCGGTGTGCCGCTTGGCCAGCGCGGCGTACAGTCCGCTCTTGTCTCCGAAGTGCCGGTACAGGATCGGCTTCGTGATGCCGGCCTCCGCGGCGATGGCGTTCATCGAGGCCTGCGGCCCGTCGCGCAGCACCACTCTGTCGGCGGCCTCCAACAGCTCGCGCCGACGTCGGTCGGCGGACCGCTGCTGCTCGGTCCGCTGTGTGGTGTCCATGAGCTCTCCCCACCCGTGCTTATTCGGTGACGCCTGCGCAAACTAACACTCAACATGCCCTCTGCATCGAACGGGCTGCCGACCCGTCATCAGGAGTTGACTTTTCCTACCCACGGGTAACACACTGGAGTTACCGCTAGTAACATGCAAGTGCGCCGCCGCTGGAGGGGTCATGGCCGAGTTCACCATGGAGCTCAACGACGAACAGAAGGAGGTCCGGGACTGGCTGCACGGCTTCGCCGCCGACGTGATCCGCCCCGCGGCCGCCGAATGGGACGAGCGTGAGGAGACTCCCTGGCCGGTCATCCAGGAGGCCGCGAAGGTAGGCATCTACTCCCTCGACTTCTACGCCCAGCAGTACTTCGACCCCACCGGCCTCGGCATCCCGATGGCCATGGAGGAGCTGTTCTGGGGCGACGCGGGCATCGCCCTGTCGATCGTAGGCACCGGTCTGGCCGCCGTGGGCGTTCTCGCCAACGGAACCGAGGAACAGATCGGCACCTGGATCCCGCAGATGTACGGCGACGCCAACGATGTCAAGGTCGCCGCGTTCTGCTCCTCCGAGCCCGACGCCGGCTCCGACGTGGCCTCCATGCGCACGCGTGCCGTCTACGACGAGGCCAAGGACGAGTGGGTGCTCAACGGCACGAAGACCTGGGCGACCAACGGCGGCATCGCCAACGTCCACGTCGTCGTCGCGGTCGTCGACCCGGAGCTCGGCTCCAAGGGCCACGCCTCCTTCATCGTGCCGCCGAACACGCCGGGCCTGTCCCAGGGCCAGAAGTTCAAGAAGCACGGCATCCGCGCCTCGCACACCGCCGAGGTCGTCCTGGAGAACGTCCGCGTCCCCGGCTCCTGCCTCCTCGGCGGCAAGGAGAAGCTCGACGAGCGCCTTGCCCGTGCCCGGGAGCGGGCCAAGGCCGGCAACGGCGAGCGCGTGAAGAACGCCGCGATGGCCACGTTCGAAGCTTCGCGTCCGGCGGTCGGTGCGATGGCGGTCGGTACCGCCCGGGCCGCGTACGAGGTGGCTCTCGACTACGCGATGACGCGGGAGCAGTTCGGGCGGCCGATCATCGACAACCAGGGTATTGCTTTCCAGCTCGCGGACATGCGTACGTCGATCGACGCGGCGCGGCTGCTGGTGTGGCGGGCCTCGTGGATGGCCGTCAACGGCAAGCAGTTCACGGCCGCCGAGGGGTCCATGTCGAAGCTGTTCGCGAGTGAGACGGCGAAGAAGGTCACCGCGCAGGCGGTGCAGATTCTTGGTGGCAATGGCTATACCCGGGAGTACCCGGTGGAGCGGATGCATCGGGATGCTGCGATTTACACGATCTTTGAGGGGACGAGCGAGATTCAGCGGCTGGTGATTGCCAGGACGCTGTCGGGGATGTCCATTCGGTAGTTCGCGGGGTGCGGGTGTGTGGGGGCTGGTCGCGCCCACGCGGCGGAGCCGCATATCGATACAGCCCCGCGCCCCTTTGGGGCGCTTCCCTCACCGGTGTTTCAAAGGTGTCAGTTGCTCGATGTCGTAGCGGCGCCGCAGGGTCTCGATGGCCTGGTGGTCCGGCGGGCCCCCGCCGCCCAGGATCTCCAGCAGCTCCTCGAAGTAGCGCTCGTGGTCCGGGGGCGGGGACGCCTGGAAGAACATCTTCGCGGGGGTGTCCGTCGGGTTGGCGAATGCGTGCGGGCAGCCGGGCGGGACGACGATGACTGTGCCGGGGGTTGCCCGTACCACTCGGGTGCCCGAACTCGACTCCCAGCGCTGCCAGTTGTCCGGGGTCCGTACCCGCGGCTCGAAGGCGAGGACATCCAGTTCGCCTTCGAGCACGTAGAACAACTCCTCGCTGCGCGTGTGCACATGGGCGCCGACGTCGAAGCCCGGCGGTACCTCCACCTCGAAGGTGGATGCCGTGCGCGAGTGCGTGCCGGTGACCTTGAACGTCACGCGCTGGGCCGGGGTCTCGACGACCCGGCCGTGGCCCGGCGGTACCAGCAGGCCCTCCGTCGCCGTCACCGGCTGCTCACCATGTGACCGGCAGGGCTTCGGGACCGCGGATCAACGCCCCCTTCTTGAAAGGCACTTGGCCCGGCGGTACGGCGAGCTTCAGGCCCGGAATCCGGTCGAGCAGCGCGTCGACGAGCAGTTGCGACTCCAGCCGGGCCAGCATGCCGCCCGGGCAGTAGTGCGGGCCGAAGCCGAACGACACATGGGGGTTCGGGGCGCGGGTGAAGTCGATCGTCTCCGGGTCAGGGAAGACGTCCGGGTCGCGGTTGGCGGCCAGGTAGGAGACGTAGATCGGGTCGCCCGCGCGGATGCGTACGCCTCTGATCTCCACGTCCTCGGTCGCGATGCGCGAGAGACCGACCGCGTTGCGGTGCGGGATGTAGCGCAGCAGTTCGTCGATGGCCTGGGGGCGGATCTCCGGCTCGGCGCGCAGCCGATCGGCCAGATCCGGGCGGGTCAGCAGGAGGTAGAACATCTGGCCGCTGTTGTTGGTGACCGCCTCGCCGCCGATCTGGAGGAGTACGGCGAGGCCGACGGCCTCCTCCAGGGTGATCTCGTCGCGGCCGACGGCGGCACCGAGCAGGGACGTCACGTCCTCGCCGGTGCTGCCCTCCCGCAGGCCGATGAGATCGGCGAAGTAGGCGCCCATCTCGTTCTTGGCCTTCTCGCTGACCTTCGCGCCGTGCGAGGAGGACAGGATCAGCTGGGTCCAGGTGTGCATGCCGTGCCGGTCGGCGGCCGGGACGCCCATCAGCTCGCAGATCACCGCGATGGGGAAGGGGCTGAGGATGGTTGCGGTGAGGTCCGCAGGCGGCCCGTCCTGCAGCAGCTCGTCGACCAGTTCGTCCAGCAGGCGCCGGGACCGCGCGCGCACCCGCTCCACGCCCTTCGCCGTGAACGCGGCGGCCACCGAGCGGCGCAGCCGGGTGTGGTCCGGCGGATCGAGGAAACCGACCGCGCCGCGCTGCGGGATGAAGTGCGGGGCGAGCCGGGTGACCGGCTGGTCCATGACCGCCTCGCGGCTGAAGCGGGGGTCGTTGGTCACCATGCGTACGTCGTCGTAGCGCGTGACCAGCCAGGCCCAGCCGTCGCCGTTGGGCAGCTGGATGCGGGTGACGGGGCCCTCGCGCATCAGCTCGGTCAGCACCGGGTCGAAGTCGACGCCGGTCAGGTCGAGGGCCGGCCAGTGCCGGATCGGGGGGAGGGTCTCGGTGAGGGTTTCTTCAGTCATGCCGTACTCATGCCGTCCTGTCGTCGGGGCTGTGCCAGTGGCCCAGGGCCATCTCCGCGGTGATGCCGGGGCCGAACCCGGCGAGCAGCCCGCGCGCCCGGTGCTTGGCGCCGCCCTCGTCGAACATCCGGCGCAGCGCGTCGAGCACGACGGCGCTGGCGATGTTGCCGTACTCGGTGAGCGTGGCCCGGCTGAACCGGAACGCGTGCGGGTCGACCTGCAGGAACTTGCTCAGGTCGTCGAGAATGCGCGGGCCGCCGGCGTGGATGATGTAGAAGTCCAGGTCGGAGGCGTCCCAGCCGTGCTGTCCCGCCAGGTCCTGCAGCGCCGGGGCCAGCGGCTCCATGGTCCCCGGCACCCGCTTGTCCAGCAGGAAGTGGAAGCCGGTGGCGCGGACGTCGTACATGATCCACTCCTCGGTCTTGGGGATCAGATACGAGCCGTTGCGGACCAGCTCGATGCCCTCGCCGCCCCGTCCGCGTACCACCGCGGCGGCGATCCCGTCGCCGAACAGGCCGTTGGAGAGCAGGGACCCGACGCCCAGGTCGGTGGGCTGGTAGCACAGCGAACAGAACTCGCAGGCCACGATCAGCACATTGGCGTCGGGGTAGGCGGAGCAGAAGTCGTGCGCCCGGTTGATCGCGGCTCCGCCTGCCGCACAACCGAGCTGGGCTATGGGTATCTGGCGGGTGTTGCTCTCGAAGCCCATCTCGTTGATCAGCCAGGCCGTGAGCGAGGGCATCATGAAGCCCGTGCACGACACGTAGATGATCACGTCGATGTCCTTGGTGAGGAGCTCGGCGTCGTCGAGCGCCCGCTGTATGACGGCGGGGACCCGGGCCTTCGCCTCGGCCTGGTAGACCTTGTTGCGCTCCTCGAATCCGGGGTGCTTCAGCGTCTCTTCGATGGGCTGCACGATGTGCCGGGTGCGTACGCCGGTGTTCTCGATCAGCCGGAGGGCCAGCGGCAGTTGCGGATGGTCGGCGTGGCGGGAGCGCGCCAGCTCCAGCGTGTCCTCCATCGTGATCACATGCTCTGGGACGGACACCGAGGGTCTGCACAAAGTCGCCATGAACCGTCCTGCTTTCGCCGTCCGGAAGGCTTTCGGCCCCCCGGGTCAGAAAGGGTTCACCTCTGTGGGTGGTTCACCCACGATCACCCGACAAGGCGACGATCTCGCGCCGGACTACTCCGAATTGGGGACCCCGTGCCAAGGTCGAAGCAGGAGCCCCACATCCGACCCCATGGAGGACGCGATGACGCGTACGGCCACGGAACTGCTGGAGACGACCACTGCGAAGCTCGCCCCGGACCCGCAGGCCAACCCCCTCGTCCCGCTCATCGCCCGGGGCGAGGCCTCCCGCGACACACTCGCCACGCTGGCTCTGGAACAGCACTGGGTGATCCCGGCGGACCGCCGCGCGTTCCTCCATCTGGCGGGGCGCGGGACGGAGGAACCGGAGGCCGCCGCGTTCTTCGAGATGCTCGCCGACGGCGAGGCCCTGGCCGGCGAGCGGCTGCAGCCGTTCGCGGCAGCCTGCGGCATCGACGAGGCAAGGACGAGCGCGTACGAGCCGCTGCCGGGCTGCCAGGCCTACCCGTCCTACGTCGCCTGGCTCGCCCTCAACGCCTCCCCGACCGACGCAGTCCTGGCGATCACCGCCAACTTCTCGGCGTGGGGCGGCTATTGCGCAAAGATCGCCCAGGCTCTACGCGTCCACTACGGCTTCCAGGACGAGTCCTGCGCGTTCTTCGACTTCTTCGCCCAGCCCGCGCCCGAGCTGGACGAGAGGGCGACGGCAGCCGTTCAGGCGGGCCTGGACGCGGGCTTCCTGGACGAGGAACAAGCACAGGGTTATGGCCGCCTGCTCCAAAGCTACGAGGCCCTTTTCTGGTCCACGTTGCTGCAGCTGGCCTAAAGGGGCGCGGGGCTGTATCAATTTGCTGCTCCGCCGCGTGGGCGCGAGCAACCACGTACAACCCGCACACGGCATCAATCAGCAACCCCTACGGCGCACTCCCGCTGCTATGTGCAATGCACGCCACATCAATACGATCGGCGAGCTTCGCAAGCTCAATCGTCAACGCCGCAACCGTGTCCTCATCGAGCCCAACCTCCCCGGCCTCGACAAGGTGCAACCACCTCCCACCGACGGTCCGCAACAACTTGCTCACATCAGCGGCAGCTACTTGCAAGGTCCCGCGGTCATCGACGATCAGAGGCAGAGTCACTTCGCGGTTCACAACCGGGATGTTAGCCGCGCAGCCCTCACGCACCGTGCCAAACCGTCGTGATGTTGCAGAACTCCCGGATTCCGTGCCCGGACAGCTCACGCCCGTACCCGGACCGTTTGACCCCGCCGAACGGGAACGCCGGGTGGGAGGCCGTCATCCCGTTGACGTACACGGCGCCCGCCTCCAGGTCCCGAACAAAGCGGTCCACCTCAGCCTCGTCCCGCGTCCAGACGTTGGAACTCAGGCCGAACGGCGAGTCGTTGGCGATCAGGACGGCCTCGTCGAGACCGGACGCGCGATACAGCGTGGCGACGGGGCCGAAAGCCTCCTCGCGGTGGATCCTCATCTCCCGGGTGATCCCGGCGAGCACGGTCGGCGGGTAGTACCAGCCGGGCAGCTCGGGACGGCGCAGCCGGTGGCCGCCGCACAGCACCTCCGCCCCGCTCCGCCTCGCGTCGTCGACCAGTTCCTCCAGGTCGTCCCGCCCCTGCTCGCTCGCCAGCGGCCCGACGTCCGTGTCCTCCTCCATCGGGTCGCCGACCTTGAGCGCCTTCATGCCCTCGACGAACCGTTCGGCGAAGGCGTCGTACACGTCCGTGTGCACGATGAACCGCTTGGCGGCGATGCACGACTGCCCGTTGTTCTGCACGCGCGCGATCACCGCGATCTGCGCGGCCCGGTCGAGGTCGGCGGACGGCATGACGACGTACGGGTCGCTGCCGCCCAGCTCCAGCACCGTCTTCTTGACCATGTCCCCGGAGGTGGACGCGACCGCCCGCCCGGCGGGTTCGCTGCCGGTCAGGGTGGCCGCCTTGACGCGTTCGTCGCGCAGGATGTCGTCGACGGCGCCGGAGCCGATGAGCAGGGTCTGGAAGCAGCCCTCCGGGTAGCCCGCCTGGTGGAAGAGGTCCTCCAGGAAGAGGGCGGTCTGCGGGACGTTCGAGGCGTGCTTGAGCAGGCCCACATTGCCCGCCATCAGCGCGGGCGCCGCGAACCGGATCACCTGCCACAGCGGGAAGTTCCACGGCATCACGGCGAGGACGGGGCCCAGCGGCCGATAGCGGACCAGGACGCGGGAGGCGCCGGAGTCCTTCACGTCGAACTCCGCGGGCTCCTCGTCGGCCAGCAGCTCCTCGGCGTGGTCGGCGTACCAGCGCATCGCCTTGGCGCACTTGGCGGCCTCCGCACGCGCCTGCTTGATCGGCTTGCCCATCTCGGTGGTCATGACGCGGCCGATGTCCTGCTGGATCTCGTCGAGGAGACCGGCGGCCTTGTTCATGAGGCGGGCGCGTTCGGCGAAGGGCGTCGTCCGGTACGTGCGGAACGTCGCCTCCGCGAGCTGGAGCCGGCGCTCGAGCTCCTCCTCGCCCATGGCCTCGTACGTCTTGAGCGTCTCGCCGTTCGCCGGGTTCACCGTCGCGATGGGCATGGCTGACCTCCTGGGGGCGGGCTTGATTCGACCTTCCCGCGCGCCGCCGGTGACCGCAACGCGTAGGCGGCTGTGCGGTTACTCCGATTCCTCCGAGTGCTCCGCCAGCCGGTCGAGAAACGCGGCCTGCGCCTTGACGATCACCTCGCGGGCGCGGTCGAGCCCGAACCACTCCACCCGGTCCAGCTCGGGGAACTCCTGCGTCCGACCGGACCTCGGCGGCCACTCCATCCGGAACGTGCCGGGGGCGATCGACGCCGGGTCGAGATCGGCCGCGATCGCCCAGACGGTGACGGTCTTGCCGCCCGCCTGCCGGACCTCGCCCAGTGGTACGGCCTCGCCGTCGGGCGGCTCCAGCCCGAGCTCCTCCTGGAACTCGCGCCGGGCGGCGTCCCAGGCGGGCTCCTCCTCGGGCTCGTACTCACCCTTCGGGACGGTCCACGCACCGGCGTCGCGCTTGGCGAAGAAGGGGCCGCCCATGTGGCCGAGCAATACCTCCAGGCCATTACCGGTGTGCCGGAACAACAGCAGGCCGGCACTGCGCTTGCCGCTCATGGCTTCACCTCCGGGTGCGCGGCGAGCAGTGTCTCGACCGTGTCTGCCTCTTCGGGGCGCTTGTCCTCGCGGTAGCGGACCACGCGGGCGAAGCGGAGGGTGACGCCGGCCGGGTAGCGGGTGGACTTCTGCAGGCCGTCGTAGGCGATCTCGACGACGAGTTCGGGGCGTACGGTCACCACGTAGCCGTTGGTGTCCGTGGCCAGCTCCTGCAGGCGCTCGGTCTGCCAGGTGAGCATCGCGTCGGTCATGCCCTTGAAGGTCTTGCCGAGCATGGCGAAGGAGCCGTCGGCGTTGCGGGCTCCGAGATGGAGGTTGGAGAGCTTGCCGGTGCGCCGGCCGTGGCCCCACTCGGCGGCGAGCACCACCAGGTCGAGCGTGTGGACGGGCTTGACCTTCAGCCAGGACGCGCCGCGCCGGCCCGCGCTGTACGCGGCGTCGAGGCCCTTGACGACGACGCCCTCGTGGCCGCGCTCCAGGGTGGCGGCGAGGAAGCGCTCCGCCTCGGACACGTCCTGCGGACCGGACACCAGGGCCCGCCGGACCCGCATCGGCTCGGGGACCAGCCGGGCCAGTTCCGCGTGCCGCTCGGCGAAGGGCAGGTCGAGCAGGTCGCGGTCGTCGACGGACAGCGCGTCGAAGAAGACGGGCGAGACGGGGACCGTCTCGGCGGCCGCCGCCACGTCCACCCGCGAGCCGACGCGCCCGGCCGTCTCCTGGAAGGACCGGGGCCGCCCGTCCTGGCCGAAGGAGATCACCTCGCCGTCCAGGATGAACCGGCGGCTCTTCAACTCCATTGCGGCAGCGGTGAGTTCGGGCAGTCGGTCGGTGATGTCGTCGAGGGTGCGGGTGTAGATCCGTACGCTGTCGCCGTCCCGGTGGACCTGCACCCGGATGCCGTCCAGCTTCTCCTCGACCGCGCACGCGCCGAGCTTGTCGACCGCCTCGGAGACGGAGGAGGCGCTGTGCGCCAGCATCGGCAGGACCGGACGGCCGACGGTGAGACGGAAGTGGTCCAGGGACGCCGGGCCGTCGGCGAGCAGCGCCTGCGCCACCGTCTGCAGGGAGCCCGCGAGCATCACCGCCCGGCGTACGTCCGCGGGCGGAGCCTCGGTGGCCTGCGCGAGGCCCTCGACGGCGACGGCGTCCAGGGCACCCTGCCGCACCTCACCGGTGAGCAGCCCGAGCAGGAACCGCTGCTCCTCATCGGTTGCCGCACTCATCAACTCCCCGACCAGCCGGGCCCGTTCGGCCTGCGAGCCGGCGCCCGAGACCTTGCCCAGCTCACTGAGGAGGGCGTCCACCTCGCGCACGCTGAGCGTGGATTCGGCGGCCGGGGCGACCGGGCGGCTCAGCACCTTCCAGCCGACGCCGAGCCGCCCCTGCGGCAGCCGTCCCGCCAGATACGGGATCACGATCGGCACGTCGTCCGCCTCGGCGTCCCGGAACAGCTCGGCGAGCAGGGCGATCTTCCGGGACCTCGCCGAGGTGGCGGCGACCTCCTGGGACACTTGGGCCAGCCGGGTCAGCAGCATGCAGCCATCCTGCAACGGAGGCGGGCGCTCTACACCCGGACGGCGGCGGTTCTATGCCGGTACGGCCGCGTCGAGGTCGGTCATCAGCAGCTCGCCGTTGATGAAGGCCCCTGCCCGGTAGCCGCCGGCTGCCGCGTTCACGACCTGCTCGGCGAAGCCCATCGCGTTGCCGACCGCCCAGACGCCCGGCACGGAGGTGAGCCCGGTCGGGTCGACCACCGGGTACGCGCCGAAGGGGGACTCCTGGAGTTCGGCTCCCAACCGCTCCAGCAGGCCGGTCTGCGGAACCGCCCGGGGCGCGGTGAAGACGACCTCGCGGGCGTGCGTCGTACCGTCCACGAGGCGTACGCCCGTGAGCCGGTCCTCCTCCACCACCAGCTCCGCGACCTCGCCCGGCACCACCTTCACCCCGGCCGCCGCGAGCCTGCGCAGATCGTCGTCCGACAGCTCCTCCTCGGCCACGGTGTGCAGGAAGAGCGTCACGTCCTTCGACCACTGGGACACCATCAGCGCCTGGTGCACGCTCAGCGGGGTCGTGGCCAGCACGCCGAAGGCCTGGTCGCGGACCTCCCAGCCGTGGCAGTACGGGCAGTGCAGCACGTCCCGGCCGAAGCGCTCGGCGACGCCGGGGACCTCGGGCAGTTCGTCCTTGAGGCCGGTGGCGATGACCAGACGACGGGCCCGGAGGGTACGGCCGCTTTCCAGCACCACCGTGAAGTCCTCATCGCGCGTCACGTCCACCGCCCGGTCCCGGACCAGCTCCACGCCGTACCGCGCGATCTCCTCACGGCCGATCGCCAGGAACTCGGCGGGTGGCATGCCGTCCCGGGACAGATAGCCCTGCATATGGGCGGCGGGCGCGTTGCGCGGCTCGCCCGCGTCGACGACGAGCGTGCGGCGCCGGGCCCGGCCCAGGACCAGTGCGGCGGAGAGCCCCGCCGCGCCCCCTCCGACGACGATCACTTCGTACTGCTCGCTGTGCTTCTCGGTCATGGGTGACCACCTCCACGCCCGACGGTCGCGCCACCCCTGCCGCATTGACAAACCCGTTTGCCGAAACTGCAATGTCCTACATGGATGGCGACGACACGGACGAGGTCCTGGCGGAGGTCGGCCCCCGGCTGCGCCGCATCCGCAAGGAGCGGGGTGCCACGCTCGCCGGGCTGTCGGCGGCGACCGGCATCTCGGTCAGCACGCTGTCCCGGCTGGAGTCCGGACTGCGCAGACCCAGCCTGGAGCTGCTGCTGCCGATCGCGCGGGCGCACCAGGTGCCGCTGGACGAGCTCGTCGGCGCGCCTGCGGCGGGGGACCCGCGCGTACGCGGCAAGCCCTTGGTCCGACACGGCCGCACCTTCTGGCCGCTCACCCGGCAGCCCGGCGGCCTCCAGGCCTTCAAGGTGCTGGTACCGCAGGGCACCGAGGAGCCCGAACCGCGCACCCATGAGGGCTACGAGTGGTTGTACGTGCTGTCCGGGCGGCTGCGGGTGGTGCTGGGCGAGCACGACGTCGTGATGGCGGCGGGCGAGGCGGCCGAGTTCGACACGCGGGTGCCGCACTGGTTCGGGTCGACGGGGGAGGGACCGGTGGAGTTCCTGAGCCTGTTCGGGCCGCAGGGGGAGCGGATGCATGTGCGGGCGCGGCCGAAGCGGTCCTGACGGGCGGGACCGGCCTGTGTGACTGCTGTGACGGGTGTTGCACACTGAGCCCATGACACGCCTGAGGAAGATCGCCGCAGCGCTTTTAGCCGCATCGGCTGCGCTGCTCGCGACACCCCCCACCGCCTCCGCAACCCCCACTTCGCACAAGACCCTCTTCCAAGAGAACTTCGACCGCCTGCCCCTCGGGCCGGTCTCCGCGGGCCGCGGCTGGACCGCCGACACGTCCAACGGTTCGCTGACCGTCGAGCCCAGCGCCACCGGCCACGGACGCGAACTGCGGCTCCACACGGAAGGCAACGGCCGCGCCTTCCTGGTCCCTTCCGATCTCGCACCCGCCGGCAACAGCTTCTGGGCCAGGTTGCGTCTGCGCGTGGACCGCTTCCCCACGGCTCCCGACTGGGCGCACTGGACCATTGCCGAAGCCTCCGGTTCCGATGTCCCCACGCTGGTACGGCCGTTGGGCGGCCAGTACGCGCCCACCTCGCAGGCCGACTTCTGGGGCGTGGGCTCCGATCTGGGTTCGACCGGGGACTGGACCGCCTGGAGGACCTCGGCGCCCGCCACGGCCGGGACCTGGCAGTGCGTCGAATTCCACCTCGACGCGACCGACAACCGTGTCACCGTCTACCTGGACGGCGCCGAGCAGACCGAGTTGACGGTGTCGACGATGCAACACGGCGGCACGGCGGACGACTTCGTCTTCCCGCGCTTCGACAAGCTCAGGCTGGGCTGGCAGTTGTACCAGGCCGACCCCACCCCCTCGTCGTACGACATGCACATGGACGACGTGGCGCTGAGCAGCAAGCGGGTGGGCGGGTGCGGCCCATGACCGAGGTCTGCCGCCCGGGGATGCTCGGCAGGAGGGCCGATCACGGCTCACGGCAGCGTGATGAGAGCGATGCTCTCCGGCTGCGCGACGGCCAGCCGAGTGCCGTCGGGATGAAGGGCGGCAACGGGAGTGGGCACGCGGCGGCGACCGAAGCAGGTGGGCTTGACGGGTACGCCGACCTCGGGCCACTCCGCGACGACGCGGCCGGTCGCCGTGTCGATCAGCCGTGGGTGGCCGTGCAGAGACACGACCTGATCGCCGCGGGGCAGGAGCAGCACCCCCGGGTCGGCATCGGGGACGGGGGTGCGGTGCAGCCAGTGGCCTTCGGACACCGACCACACACCGAGGTGGCGCGGCGGAAGCGCAAGCTCCTCGTCGTCGTACCACTCCTCCGCCCCCGTCGCCAGGACCAGCCGGTCCGCGTCGAGCCAGCAACCGGCCGTCACCTCTCCGCCCATGACGGCCACGGTCGGCAGCACCCCCTCGCCGTCGAGGACGGTCGCGCCGGTGAGTGCGAGCGCGGTGTCGTAGACCATGGCGATCCCGAAGGGCTGCCAGAACCAGCCGACCGAGAGCAGGTGGCGGCCGTCCGGGCTCAGGCTCAGCCTTGAATGGAAGACGTCCTCCGGCTCGCGGCGGCCGGCGGTCAGCCGCTCGCCGCTCGCCGCGTCCTCGATCTGCAGCAGGTTGTACTTCTCGGGGCAGTGCACGACGACCTCGCGCCCGTCGCCCAACTTGCCCAGGGCGAGCGGGTAGTCGTAGTCCGGCGCATGGTAATAGCTGCGGTTCAGCTCCCGCACGACCCGTTCTCCTTCGAGCAACACCCCCTTGGTGCCACGCTCCTGGTACACCGCGGAGTACGGCCCCGAGACCGAAGCGATCCCGGCGTCGAACGGAAAACTCCACGCGAAGGGCGCCTTGTGCTCCACCCCGTCGCGCCCCCACCGCCGCCCGCCCCCGGCCCCGGAGACCAGCTCGTCGCCCTGCCACGCCAGTGACTTCGGCGCCGCCTTGACCGCTATCGACTCCACGGTCACCGATGACCACCCCCACTCCGGAGAACCCTGGACAGCCCCTCACCCGGAATCTACGGGACATGGCTCACTCGACGAGCTCCCAGTCCTGCGAGCCGTCCGTCACCGCGTTCTGCAAGGTGAGCGGCGCCTCGGCGGACGCGCCGGTCAGGTACAGGTTCGTGTTCTTGACCGCCTGCAACCGGTAGAACCCGTCGGTGGTCCTGACTAGGTTCCAGCTGCCGGTGGAGCTGTTGTCGACCCACTGGCCGATCCGCTGACCGGCCGTCGCGTTCCCCGTCCAGATGGCCGCCGCACGGCCGCCCGACTTGTTGAGCAGGGTCACGCCGCCGTTCGGCTCGGTGACCACGTGCCAGTACTGGGTGTCGGTGTCGGCCACCGAACCCGGGGACTCCAGGCGGACGTCGGGAACGTCTGCGTTGCCGAGGTTCGCGTCATTGGTTTTGCCGCCGGTGCCGATCACCTGGTCCGTCCTGCGGTTCACCAACTGGTAGTAGGGGCCCTGCGAGTGGCCGAGATCGACCTCGGCGTAGGCGAGCGTCGACGTGCCCTGGTTGTTGAGGATCACGATCCGGCCGGTGTCCTCGTCGTACTGCAGGCTGCGGCTGTAACCGGCCCGCGAGGTCGTCTGGTACTCCTTCCACACGCCGTCGCTGCGTCCGCTTTCGTTGACCCAGACATCGCCGCTGCCTGCGGCGTTGTACACCAGGCGGCCCCCGGGGAGCCGGATCAGGACCGGGCTGCCGCCGGTCGCGAGGGGACGGGAGCCGGTGTCGACCGGCAGCGACGTGACGGCGTCGCCGGTGGGGGAGCCGCGGTAGAACTCCAGAGGGTTGTCGGCGATCCGGTACCTGGTGTTGGCGCCGCCGCCCCAGTACTCGTAGGTGAGCAGCCACTTGCCGTCGGTCGTGCGGACGACGTTGGCCATGCCCGGCCGTCCGTCTCCGATCTCCGACTTGCCGCTGCCCATGTCCTGCGTCAGTCCCGCGATGTCGACGACGGGGCCGCTCCACTGTGCGCTGCGTCCGTCCCAGGTCCTGTGCGCGAGGATCTGGCCGTGCGAGTCCGTGGCGGTGTCGTTGGCGGCGTCCGGGGTGGGGACACCCGTGGCCGGGTCGAAGCCGGTGTAGTCGTTCTCGTCGGAGTAAAAGCAGACGAGCCTGCCCTTGTAGACCATCAGGTACGGCTCCCAGAGGGGATCCACCTGGTGGTTGGTGTTCGCCGCGGCGACGTTCTGGCCGATCGCGCCCGCGCTGCCGCCCTGCCAGCCGCCCGTCGCGATGACGTTGACGACCTTCCAGGTCGCACCTTCGTCGGTGCTGGAGTACAGGGCGATCGCCATGTCCTTGCGGTCCCCGTCGTTGGAGGGCGTCCAGCTCGGGTCGGCCGCCTTGTGCTCCTTGTAGTAGGAGTCGTCGCCCGAGACGACGCTCGCCAGCAGCAGGGTGCCCTGCTTCAGGTTCCCGACGTCCTGCGGCAGCGTGTAGAGGTACGGGTTGGTCCAGTTGCTCGTGTACTTCGCGTACCGCGCGTCGCTGGAGAGATACGCCGGCGCCTTGACCTCCGACAGCGGCTGCCAGGTGGTTCCGTGGTCGTCGCTCTTGTAGACGGGGAGGGTCTGCCCGTCGGCGCTGCCCGTCGCCGGCACGACGGTGGACTTCTCGAACGCCGCGACCAGACGCCCGCTCGGCAGCTGCGCCGACTTGGGGTAGATCGCGCAGTTGCCCCGCCCCTTCAGACACGGCTCGTTCCCGAGCTGGTACAGGATCCCGCCCGTCGGGTCGTACGCCCGCGCACTGGCCATGGGTATCACCAGCATCGCCGAGGCCGCGGTGAAGGTTCCGAGTGCTCTTGCGAGTCTTCTTCTGTGCATGGCCCCTCCTCGGGGATCGGTCACGAGCGGGTAGGGCTGATGTGGGCGGAGACGAGGACGCGTACGTCCCACGGACCGAGCTCAAGTGCCGTGCCCGCGGGGACGGTTGTGCCGTCGAGGGCGTCGGAGAGGTCGGCCGGGGCGCAGACGCTCACCGGCTCCCAGTCCCAGTTGTGCACGATGTGCACGCGGCGCCCGTCGGGCGAGGTGCCGGTCGTCGCGGTCACCGAGGCCGGCAGGTCCCCCCAGCCGTGGCGGGCCGACGGCGTCAGCCACGCGGCCAGCGCCCGGGCGAGGTCACGACCGGGCACCGTGCCGACATACGTGACCTGGCCCGCGCCGTGGCGGCGGGTGGTGACCGCGGGCCAGCGGCCGAAGTGCGGGTGGTCGTAGGTGACGAGCACGTCGGCGTCGGCGACGGTCAGGCCGTCCGCCCAGTGGGTCGCCGTAGCACCCTCGGGAAGGTGGAGCGGGCTGCTCGGTGCGGACCGCACGGGCACGTCCCGTACCAGGTTGCTGAACTCGTCGTAGCTGACGCCCGCGGCGCCCGTCAGACGCCCGGGGGCCGGCTCGGTGCGGGCGCGCGCCTCGTGGTCGGCGTAGCCGGTGCGCGGTCCCAGGACCAGGTGGCCGCCCGCGTGGGCGTAGGCCTCGAGCCAGTCGAGGGTCGCGTCGGCGGCGACGTACAGCGCCGGGACGACGAGGACGGGGTGACGGCGGACGGCCTCCTGCGGCGTCAAGCCCTCCCGTTCTCCGCTCGGGTCGTGCAGTTGTCGGGCGTGGACGATGCGGACCTGTCGGCCGGCGTCGAAGGCGCCGCGGTAGAAGGGGTCGAAGATGCGGTGATATGCGGCCGGGTCCGGTCCGCCGTCGGGCTTGGACAGCGGCGGGTACTTCTGCATCAGCCACTTGCTCGGCGTCGAGTACACCATCGTGATGTCGGCGTCCGGTTCGAGACCGGCGACGAGTGCGCCCGCGGTCTCGAACTCCCCGCCCAGGCGGGCGAGTTCGGTGTACGTCCGCCCGGGCCGGCCGGTGTGGGGCAGGACGCCGCCCCAGTAGGTCTCCGCGCCGAAGTGCAGGGTGTGCCAGTGCCAGTACTCGATCATGCGGGCGCCGCGGGCGACCAGCGCCCAGGCGGCCTGGCGCCACTGGCCGTCGTAGGCAGGACGGTTGTGCCACGGTTCGCCGATGGAGCCGGCGTTGGTCTCGGTGACCAGGAACGGCTCCTGCCGGGAGGAGAACATCCAGTCGGCGGTCTGGTACAGCGCCCATACGCCAGTGGTCTTCCAGATCTGCTCGTGGCCGTCGGGCGTGGGGTCGGGCAGCAGCAGACCGTCCTGCATGTCGTAGTAAGGGTTGCCGGAGGCGATGTCGAGGCGGTCGGTCAGCTCGTCGTCCTCCACCGCCGGGCGGGTGTAGGAGATGCAGGTGGTGACGAACTGACCGGGGCGGGCGTACTCGCGCACGATGTCGGCCTGCCAGCCGATGAACTCGGTGACCTGGCGGGCCTGGAACGCGCGCCAGGCCACGTCGTATTGCGGCTGCGCGTTGCCGTCCGGGGTCCACAGGTCCGCCCAGGTGGACAGCCGGTGCGACCAGTAGACCAGGCCCCACTCGCGGTTGAGGGTCTCCACGTCGCCGTAGGTCTCGCGCAGATGGTCGACGAAGCGCTGGAAGACGCCGTGGTTGTGCAGGAGCTCAAGACCCGGCTCGTTGTCGACCTGGAAGCCGATCACCGCCGGGTGGTCGGCGTAGCGGGCGACGATACGGCGGATCACGCGCTCGGCGTGGTACCGGAAGGCGGGGTGGGTGAAGTCCGCCTCCTGCCGGGCGCCCCAGCCGATGCGCTCACCGGTGCGCCGCTCGCCGGTGATCTCCGGGTGCCGGCGGGCCAGCCACGGCGGCACCGCGTACGTCGGCGTGCCGAGGACGACGGAGATCCCGCGCTCGTGGGCGCCGTCGAGGACGGGCTGGAGCCAGTCGAGGTCGAAGCGGCCGCTCGTGGGCTCCCAGGTCGACCAGACCGACTCGCCGACCCGGATGACGCTGACCTGGGCGTCGGCCATCAGATCGAGGTCGGTCTTGAGACGTTCGTCGGGTTGTTCGGTGCCGTACGGGGGCCGGTACTCGTGGTAGTACGCGGCACCGAACAGGACGCGGGCAGGCAGAGCCGCCATGAAGGAAACCTCCGAAGTCGCCGAAGAAATGGGGGAGTTGGGCTACTGCTTGACGCCGCCGGTGGCCAGGCCGCTCTGCCAGTACCGCTGGAGCATCAGAAAGGCCACGACGAGGGGGACGATCGAGAGCAGGGAGCCGGTCACGACGAGCGCGAGCATGTCGCTGCTGGCGCCGGCTCCGCCGTTCTGGGCCTGTGCGGCCCAGGAGGCGAGGCCGACCGTGATCGGGTACAGCTTCGGGTCGTTGAGCATGATCAGCGGCAGGAAGTAGTTGTTCCAGGTCGCCACGAGGGTGAACAGCAGGACCGTCACGAGGCCGGGCCCCAGCAGCCGCAGCGCGATCCGGAAGAAGATCCGCGCCTCGCCGGCGCCGTCGATGCGCGCGGCCTCCAGGATGCTGTCCGGGACGGCGTCGGCCGCGTAGATGCGCATCAGGTAGAGGCCGAACGGGTTGACCAGGGACGGCAGGATGATCGCCCACGGGGTGTTGACCAGGCCCGCCTTCGCGAAGAGCAGATATGTCGGGATCGCCAGCGCGGTGGTCGGGACCATGACGGCGCCCAGGACCAGGTTGAAGGCGAGACGGTCGCCGCGGAAGCGGAACTTGGCGAAACCGTAGCCGCCGGCGGCGGCGAGCAGGGCGGCACCGAGCGCGCTGACGACGGCGTACATCACCGTGTTGAGCAGCCAGTGCACGAAGACGCCGTCGTCCTGGGTGAAGGTCTCCTTGATGTTCGTCAGCAGCTGCGGGGCGTGCGAGAACCACAGGCCGAAGCTGTTGAAGAGGTCCTGGGTGTTCTTCGTCGAGGCGATGAGCAGCCAGAACAGGGGGAGGAGGAAGTAGGCCAGCGCGGCCAGCATCGCGATGGTCAGGGGAGTGCTGCGACGGGACCCGGGGCCGCGCTTCTTCGACGTCACCGGGGGAGCCGGCTCGGCCGCCGTCACGACCGTGGCCGGGGGAGTGGTGGTGGTCATGGGGTCCTCCTGCGGTTCGCGGTGAGCAGGACGGCGTAGGAGGCGATCACGATGACGAGGCCGAGGAGGAAGGACACCGTGGCCGCGTAGTTGACCTGCTGGCCGGTGAAGGCGAGGGAGTAGGCGTAGAGGTTGGCGGTGTAGGAGCTGGAGATCACGTCCGGGGCGATGCTCATCAGCAGCTTCGGCTCGTTGAACAGCTGGAAGCTGCCGATGACCGAGAACAGCAGGGTGAGCAGCAACGCCGGCCGCAGGGCGGGCAGTTTGACGGACCAGGCGATGCGCCAGGCGCCCGCTCCGTCCATCGCGGCCGCCTCGTACAGCTCCTGCGGGATCGTGCGCAGCGCGGCGTACAGGATGATCATGTTGTAGCCGACGAACTCCCAGGTCACGATGTTCGCCAGGCTGCCCAGCATCCAGCCCTCGCTGAGGAAGTGCGGGACCGGCAGGTCCAGCTTCCGGCTCAGCTGGGCGAACGGGCCGAAGTCGGGCCCGTACAAATACCCCCACATGAGCGCGGCGACCACGCTCGGTACGGCGTACGGGACGAAGATGCCCAGCCGGATCACGCGCGCCAGCCGCAGCAGACCGCTGTCGAGTGCGAGCGCGAACACCAGCGCCAGCAGCAGCATCACGGGCACCTGGATGACGAAGAACAGCGCGACCCGCCCTACGCCGTGCAGCAGTTGGGGGTCGCCCAGGGCCTGGACGTAGTTGTCGAGGCCCACGAAGACCGTTCCGCCGATGAGGCGTTGCCGGAACAGGCTGAGGTAGGCGGCGTAGCCGAGCGGGGCGAGGAAGAGCAGCAGGAACAGCACCATGAACGGGGCGACGAACAGCGGCCCTGAACGCCGGTGAGCTGCATGGGACTTGGGTCCTGTCTTGCGGGAGAGGGCGGTCGTGGCGCTCACGTCAGCCTCCCTCGACCGTGAAGCCCTGGTTCTTGGCGTACGTGGTCAGCCGGGACTGCCAGGTGCCGAGCGCGCGGACGGTGTCGGTGCGGTCGGCGAGGGACTTGCCGACCGTCTCGGTCCAGTCGGTCGCCGCCTGGTCGAGGAACGGCGGCCACTGGAAGGAGGAGTTGACCGTGGTGCTGATGTCGGCGAAGACCTGGTTGACCTTCTGGCCGCCGTAGAAGGACGGAGCGTCGGAGACGAACTCGGCGTCCGTGAGGAGGGACTTGGTGGCGGGGAAGAAGAACTGCTCGGTGGCGAACATCTTCGCGCTGGCCGGGTCGCTGTTGAGGAACTTGGCGAACTCGGCTGCCGCGATGGGGTTCTTGGTCGAGCGGATGACCGCGGTGGTGGAACCGCCCCAGTTGCCCGAGCTGGGCTTGGCGGCGTCCCACTGCGGCAGCGGGGCCGCCCGCCACTTGCCCGCCGTGGCCTTGGCGGAGCCGGACAGGAAGACCGGACCCCAGGCGGCGGTGATCCAGGTGGCGTACTTGCCCTTGTTGAGGGCGGCGTACCAGGAGTCGGTGAAGTCGGGCTCGACGCCGATGACGCCTTCCTTGGCCAGGCCGCCCCAGTAGGCGCCGAGCTTCTTCGAGACGGAGTCGTCGACGCTGATGGTGAGCTCGCTCTTGCCGGCGGTCGTATAGGGCTTGGCGCCCGCCTGCCAGAGCAGACCGTGCCAGGCGGCGACCTGGTTGGCGGCGAGGTTGGTCAGATAGACCTCCGGGTTCGCCTTGTGCAGCCTGCGCGCGGCGGCCGCGAACTCGTCCCAGGTCCTGGGCACTTCGATGCCGTACTTGTCGAAGATGTCCTGCCGGTACAGCATGCCCATCGGACCGGTGTCCTGCGGAATTGCCCAGACCTCCCCCTTCGGGCCGCTGACCTGGCCCCAAGTCCAGTCGACGAACGTGGACTTGAGCGCCGAGGCCCCGTACGGCCGCAGATCCAGCAGGCTGTCGGTGATCGTGAAGGTGGGGATGGCCTGGTACTCGATCTGCACCATGTCCGGCGCACCGCTGCCCGCCTTCAGCGCCGTACGGAGCTTGGTGTACTGGGGCGTTCCCTGGCCGGCGTTGACGACCTTGACCTTGACGGCGGGGTACTTCTTCTCGAAGAGCGCGACCTCCTTCGCGATATTCGGAACCCACGTCCAGAACGTCAGCTCGGTCGGAGTCTTCATGGCCTTGTCGATGTCGGCCTGGCTGACCGGCTTGGCGGAGGTGGACGAGCTGCCGGAGTCACCGCCGCCGCAGGCAGTGAGGGCGGCGCCGAGCGACAGGGCGCCCGTGGTGGTGAGGAACAGCCGACGGCTCATGGAGGAAGGGCTGGATACGGACGTGAAATTGGGCATGGTGAACTCCCGCCGGTGGCGAAGGTGACGGCACGCCTGGCGAGGGCGTGCGGGGGTGGGTGGAGCGGCGAGGGCGCGAGGACTGCGGCTGGACTGCCGAGGTGGTCTGGTGCGCGCGGCCTCGTGGAGGGCGACCTGTGAGCGCTCCGCCTGCTGAAGGCGGAGGTCGGGGTCGGAGGGAGAAACGGGGTGGGGACGGAGCGTCGACAGGCGCGAGAACCTGACTCGGGCCCATTGGGGTCAGGGGCGGCCCTGTGGCGCCGGTCCGACGGGGGCGCTCGTGGCCGGGCGTGCGATCAGTACTGCGGCTCGTTCTGGGATCGCGCGCCGTTCATCGGCTGGTGTCGGCCGGGCTGAGCGATGGGTTCAGTGGTCGGTGGCCGGGCCTCCGTTCGGACGTGGCGGACTGGATGCCTTCTGGGCACGGGAGGCGGTGCGCCGCCCGCGAGCCGGGGTTCTCCGGCTCGGCGGTGGCGGCGCGGTCGAGGCGCGGACGACGAGGTCGACCGGCGGACTGCTCGGCGGCAAGGGGTCTGCCTCCGGGTTCTCGATGGCATGCACCAGGCGCTTGAGCCCTTCCTGCGCCACGGCGTCGAACGGCTGCCGCACCGTGGTCAGCGGAGGAGTCACATAGGCGGCGACCGGGATGTCGTCGAAGCCGACGACGCTGACGTCCTCCGGCACCCGCCGGCCGGCCTCCGTCAGTGCGCGGATCAGGCCGATCGCCATGTCGTCGTTGGCGGCGAAGACAGCGGTGACGCCGTCGTCCTCGGCCAGCTCCCGTCCCGCCGCGTAGCCGGACGCGGCCGACCAGTCGCCCGCGACGACCTCAGGCACGTCCCTGCCGTGCGCGGTCAGGGCGGCCCGCCATCCCTCCAGGCGGTCCCGGGCGGCGTACCACCGCCCCGGACCGGCGAGGTGATGGACCGTCATATGGCCCAGATCCAGGAGGTGTTCGGTGGCCGTGCGGGCCATCAGGTCGGCGCCGTTGCCCGCGGTCAGCACCGTGGGAGCCGTGACGGGCGGCGGTGCGCCGATGACGAGGACCGGAACGTCGACGCGGAGGGAGAGTGCTCCGCCGTCGCCCTGCTCGTCGATCGGTTCGGAGATGACGATGCCGTCCACGCCCTGATCGAGGAGCGAGTCCATGGCACCCGCGACGCCCGCCGGATCGCCTTCCATGGTGTTGACCACGCGGAGCGCGTAGCCGGTGTCCCGGACGACCCGCTCGACGCCCATGAGCAGGGAGGCGGGTCCGTACAGCGCCGTGCCCAGCGTCACCACGCCGATCGAGCGGGTGCGCCCGGAGGCCAGCGCGCGGGCGGCGTTGTTGCGCCGGTAGCCGAGCTGCTCGGCGGCGTCCATCACTCGTCGGCGCACGTCGGCGGAGACGTACGGCTCGTCGTTGAAGACCCTGGAGACCGTCTTCTGCGAGACACCCGCGAGCCGGGCCACATCCACACTGCGCGGCGCGGCGGAGCTGCCGCCCCGCCCTGTCCCTCGCGTCATGGTGTCTCCCGGTGGCCACTGGATCGAGCTCAATGATGCCATTCGCAGCCGGACTGACTGCGCTGTCATGTCTGCGTAGTCATGTCTACGCAGTCATAGGGGCGGCGTCAAGAGTTCGGAACGCATCCGTAACCCGGGGACGGAGCAGGCCGGGCGAGGGCCGGACCCGGCACTACAGGATGCCGATGTTGGTGAGCGGGATGTTCCAGTCGTTGCTCTCGACGTCACCACGGCCGTCCCGAGCCGCGGCCGGTACCGCGAACAGCATCAGCCCGGCGACAGCGATGGCCAGGACGGCGGCGACACGACGCTTCACGATTCCTCCTCCACGACGACAGTGCCGCCCACCCTGCTCCGAGCCGGCAGCCCCGCCGGCCCGGACACGCCGCGCGGCCCGTGGAATCAGCCGCTCGGTGGCGGTACCCCTCTCGCTGCGCCGTCGGCGCCGGCCGTCAGTGCGCCTTCGGTTCGGACGCGGTGAAGCGCTCGAAGCCCGCGTGGAAGGCCGTGCCCTGCGGGTCGGTCGCGCTGTAGTGGAAGGCGGCCAGACCGCAGCCGCGCTGGTCGAAGGCGGCTCCGGTGTACGAGGCGACCCGGGTGCCGTCGACAGCGAGCTCCACCTTGATCCGGCCCGCGCCGGCCGCGGAACAGGTCATCGACATGTCGACCTGCTGCCGGTCCTCCACCTTCAGGCCCACGTCCGCGAGGTCGACCTCGACGACCCGGTCGTGCTGGAAGGTCCCCTTGTACCGGAACTCGCGCACGATCACGGCCTCCTGATCCGTGGTCAGGTAGGTCGCCCAGCGGGAGCCCGTCCGGTAGTCCCCCGAGCCGTTGCACCACAGCCCGACGCCGCCCTCGCCCCCGTACCACTCCGTCTGGGTGCTCAGCTCCACCGCGAACGAGGACGGCTCGAAGGGCGCCTGCGGCCACACCTCCAGCTCGGTCCTGGGATCCACCAGCATGGTCCCGCCCTGGTGCGTGATCTTCGCCAGGGCCGGATCCTTGTGCGTCCAGTCGCCGGAGTCGGTCAAGTCGTCTGTGTACGAGAGGGGTTGGGAGCCCGCGGAGCTCTTGGCTCCCCCGGACGACGCGGACGAGGACGGGGAGGGCGAGCCATGGGCTCCACCCGAGGAGGTGGTGCTCAGCACGATGGCCAGCAGCACCGCCGCCGCGGCACTACCGGCCGCGAACCCCCACAGCCGCAGCTGCTTGCCGCTCGTGCCTCGACCGGGCGGTTGCAGCGGCTGTGGCGCCCCCGGCACCTGTTCCGGCTGCGCGCCCTCCGTGCCCTCCGTCGCCCCCGCGAGCCGAGTGACGAGCTGGGCAGCGGTGGGACGCTCCGCCGGGTCCTTGCGCAGACAGTCGGCGATGACCGAGCGGACCGGCTCCGGCACCGGCGTGAGATCCGCGTCGCGCTCGCACACGGCGACGAGCACCTCGTAGTCGCTCTCCCCCTCGAAGGGATGCCGCCCCGTGGCGGCGAAGTACAGCGTGCCGCCGAGGGAGAACACATCGGAGGCGCCGGTGACCCGCATCGACTTGACCTGCTCGGGCGACATGTACGCGGGCGAGCCGAGCACACTGCCCGGCGTGGTGAGCGCCGACTCGAGCAACCCGTCGTCGCGGGCGATACCGAAGTCGATGATCCGCGGCCCGTCCGGGGAGAGCAGGATGTTGGACGGTTTGATGTCCCGGTGCACGACACCCACCCGATGCACCTGGGCCAACGCGTGCGCGACGGCCAGGGCCACGGACTGCAGCCGCCCGGAGGCCAGCGGGCCGCCCGCGGCCACATGCTGGTGGATCGTGGGCCCTGGGACGAACTCGCTGACGATGTACGGGTTTCGCCCGGACAGGTCGGCGTCCAGGACCCGCGCCGTGGCCAGTTCGCCGACCCGGCTCGCCGCGCCGAACTCCCGCCGTACGCGGGCGAGCGCGACCTCGTCGTACTCCTTGCCCGGCAGCAGGAACTTCACCACGACCTGCCGCCCCGTCCGGTCCCGGGCGAGCCACACCACACCTTGCCCGCCCCGCCCCAGCTCGCGCTCGCAGACGTACCCGCCCACCGACAACTGCATCCGCGGATCCATGCCCCCGCCCCCAGCCCCGCCCCCGGTCCATGGCTGCCCTCCAGCGTATCGGCCACCCGTGGCCGCGACAGGCCCCTTGGCCGGGTCTTCTGCATGTGCGGGCAGGGCAGGCCCACAGCTCAGCCCAGGCGGGGATCCACATGGATCTTGGGGCCGGGCCCGGCGTCGGGCGGGCGCTCGCCGGCGAGCACGGGGCCGGCCTCGTCGAGGCTCACGGTGGCGGCGACCAGCGGCCTGGGGTCGACCGATCCGGCGGCGTATGCGCGGATGGTGGCGTCAAGGCCGGGGGAGGCGGACAGGACGCCCACCGCGGTCACGTCCTTGAGGGCGAGCGTGCGGGTGTCGATCCTGCTGGGTTCGCCGGCCAGCCCGATGTACACGACCCGCCCGGCCGGCTCGACCGACTCCAGAGCCCTGTCCGGCAGATGGGCGGCGTTCGAGGCATCGACGACCGCGTCGAACGGCAGGTCCGGCAGGGAGTCCTCCGCCCATACGTGCTCGAAGCCCAGCTCGCGGGCGAAGGCGAGGGAACTGTCGGTGTTGCCCATGAGGTGGACTTCCGCGCCGGCCGCCCGGAGGAACATCGCGGTCAGCAGCCCGATCGTCCCCGGCCCCAGGACGAGGGCGCGGTCCCCGGGGCGCGGTGCGGCGGCTTGTGCGGCGCGCAGGGCATTGCCGCCCGGCTCCACCAGCGCGCCGAGCACGGCGTCGACGGAGTCCGGCAGGGCGTGCAACGAGGAGGCGGGGACGGCGAGTTGCTCGGCCAGGGCACCCGGCCGGTTTCCGCGTACGCCGACCTCCTGCCGCTTCTCGCACACGTGCTGGTGGCCGCGCAGGCAACGGCGGCACGTACCGCAGCCGAGCATGGTGTCGCCCATGACGCGGCGTCCGAGCCGGCCGGGGTCGACGCCGTCGCCGACCGCCGCCACGCGCCCCGCCCACTCATGACCGAGCCGCATCGGGTAGGCGGCGTGGCCGTGGTGGAGATAGGCCATCGCGCCGGTGAAGAACTCCACGTCGGTGCCGCACACGCCGACCCGCTCGACGTCGACCACGACTTCGCCGGGACCGGCCACCGGCGCGGCGACCTCCTGCACGGCGTACTCGCCCGGGCCTGTCAGGACGAAGGCACGCATCGGGCGACTGCTCACCGGGGCCCGAGCACGTGCTGACGCCGGGTGCCCGGCTGCCGGATGCCGGGGCCGCGGAAGCGGCTGATCGACATGGCTCCTCCGCCTTGCAGCTGCATGCTCCCCGTGCGCCTGCCGATGACGATGCCGAGCTCCACCTCGCAGTCTGTTTTGACGGACCCGCGCGGGATCCGCACGTCGTCGTTCGGACCGGCCAGGGTGTGGGAAGACGTGGTGAACAGGATCGGCTCGTCGGGCACGGCCATGCCCCTCTCGGCCGCGTGGTTACGGTAGTTGAGGCCGACGCAGAGGATCTGGTGCGGGCGGGCGAGGGGGGCACCGATGCGCATGAGGTGCACGAGGTCTGCCTCCAGGGTTGGTCCGGCGGGGCGGCGGGTCTTCAGCGGTGCGGCTCGCCGAGGGGACCGAGCAGGGCACGGATCTCGTCGGCCGCTTCGATCAGCGTGCCGAGCGGTGTCCGGTACGTCAGCGCGCTGATGCTGACGGCTCCGGACGGCGTCGTCGGAGAGGTCGCGTACACGGGCAGGGCAAGGCAGTTGACGCCCGGCTCGTTCTCCTGGTCGTCGAGGGAGAAGCCCCGCTCGCGAATGGTCCGCAGGTCGCGGTGCAGGTCGTCGGCGGTGCACAGGGTCCGCGGGGTGCGGCGCTCCAGGGCAGAGCCGCCGATCCATGCCTCGACCTCCTCCAAGGTCTCCAGGCGGTGGGCGAGCAGCAGCTTTCCGACGCCGGTGGCGTGTGCAGGGTTGCGGCCGCCCACCGTCGAGGTGAGCCGGACGGCGCCGCTGGGCGGATCGACCTTGGCGCGGTAGACGACCTCACGGCCGTCGAGGACCGCGTAGTGCGCGGTCTCGCCGAAGCGGTGCGCCAGCGCCTCCAGCACCGGGCGGACGCGGACGTGATCGGGCCGGGCCTCGTGGTGGGCGAAGGCCATGCGCAGGAACTCGTCTCCGAGCGCGTAGTGGCCGCGGGCGTCCTGGTCGGCGAGACCCGCGCGGCGCAGGGCCCCCAGCGCCCGGTGCACGGTCGGCTTGGGACTGCCGATCACCCGGGTCAACTCCTCCAGACCCACGCCCTCGGGATACCGGGCAAGCTCCTTGAGGACGGCGAGCACCCGGTCCGACCCCACGAGCCGGCTGCTGTCTACGCCGGTCGAGCCGTCCGCAGCGGGGTCTGTCGGTCCCTCGTACGTCTGCGTACGCTTCATGATGTTCCGGACTTTAGAGCGCCGTACCGACTATTGGAAGGGGCTCAATGGTGACGCTCCGCAGTACGCAGTGGTACGAGGGCCAGGGCCGCAATGCCTACATCCACCGGGCCTGGATGCGACGGGGCGTTCCGGACGACGCCTTCACGGGCCGCCCGCAGATCGCCATCGCCAACACCGCCTCGGACCTGACCCCCTGCAATGCCCACCTGAACGAGGTGGCGGCCTCCGTCCGGGCCGGCGTGTACGAGGCCGGCGGGATCCCGCTGGACCTGCCCGTGGTGTCGCTGGGCGAGACCCAGGTGCGGCCCACAGCCATGCTCTGGCGCAACATGGCCGCGATGGCCACGGAGGAGATGCTCCGGGCCAACCCCGTCGACGGCGTCGTCCTGCTGGGTGGCTGCGACAAGACCATCCCCTCGCTGCTGATGGCCGCCGCTTCGGTGGACCTGCCCGCGGTGGTCGTGCCCGGCGGCCCGATGCTCACCGGAACCTTCCGCGGCGCGCCGCTGGGCTGCGGCACCGACGTGTGGCGGCTGTCCGAGGAGGTCCGCGGCGGCACGCTCTCCCAGGAGGAGTTCACCCGCTCCGAGTCGTCGATGATCCGCAGCCGCGGTCACTGCAACACCATGGGCACGGCCTCGACGATGGCCCTGGTGGCCGAGGCGCTGGGCACGGTCCTGCCCGGTACGGCGGGAACTCCCGCCCCCGACAGCCGACTTCTGGAGGCCGCGCACCGCACCGGCCGACTGGCGGTGGAGATGGTGGGCGCCGACCGGCGGCCCGGTTCCTTCCTCACCAAGGCGTCCTTCCGCAACGCGATCGTCGCGCTCGCCGCCGTCGGAGGCTCCACCAACGCGGTCGTCCACCTCCTGGCCGTCGCGGGCCGCCTCGGCATCGACCTGTCCCTCGACGACTTCGACCGCATCGGCTCCCGGGTGCCGGTCCTCGTCGACCTCCAGCCGGCCGGCCGCTTCCTCATGGAGGACTTCCACCGCGCCGGCGGTCTGCTCGCCGTCCTGCGCGAAGTCCGCGACCTGCTCGACCCCGACGCCCTGACCGTCACCGGCACCCCCCTGGCCGACTTCCTCGACGACGCCCCGATCTGGGACGGCGAAGTCATCCGCACCCGCGCCGAACCGCTCGTCGCCGAGGGCGGAATCGCCGTCCTGCGCGGCAACCTCGCCCCCGACGGCGCCCTCGTCAAACCGGCCGCCGCCTCCCCGCACCTGCTGCGCCACCGCGGCCGGGCGGTCGTCTTCGACTCGATCGAGGACTTCCACGCCCGTATCGACGACCCGGACCTCGACGTCGACGCCGACAGCGTGCTGGTCCTGCGCGGCTGCGGCCCCAAGGGCTACCCCGGCATGCCCGAGGTCTCGAACATGCCGCTCCCGAAGAAGCTCCTCGAACAGGGCGTCCGCGACATGGTCCGCGTCTGCGACGGCCGCATGAGCGGCACGGCGTACGGCACGGTCGTCCTGCACGTGGCCCCCGAAGCCGCGGCCGGCGGCCCCCTCGCGCTGGTGCGCACCGGGGACGTCATCTCCCTCGACGTGGCAGCCCGCCGCATCGACGTCGACGTACGCGCCGAGGAACTCGCCCGCCGAACCGCCGACAAGGCCACCCTCACCGGTTTCGCCAACCCCCGCCGCGGCTGGGAACGCCTCTACGTCGACCACGTCCTCCAAGCCGACACGGGCGCCGACCTGGACTTCCTGGTCGGCTCCAGCGGCTCGGAGGTGAGCCGCGAGTCGCACTGAGCGCCTCGGACCGGCTCCCCTTCGCGGTCTACGCGACGGACACGCCCGCCGGTACGGGAATCGGGCGGTGCGTGGTGAGGGCCCGGTCGAGGTCGGCCATCAGGTCCTCGGAGTCCTCGAGCCCGATGGAGAGCCTGACCAGGCCGGCGGCGGGCCGGGCCTCGGGGGCGACGGGCCGGTGCGTCAGCGACGCCGGGTGCTGGATCAGCGAGTCGACGCCGCCCAGGGACACCGCGTGGGTGAACAGGCGGACCGCCGAGGTGACGTGCACGGCCTGTTCGAAGCCGCCGCGGAGATCGATGGAGACCATCGCGCCGGTGCCCTTCAGCTGCCGGCCGAGCAGCCCCTGCGGGTCCCCCTCGATCCCGGGGTAGTGGACGCGGGCGACGCTCGGGTGGGTCGTCAGCCATGCGGCGATGCGCTGGGCGTTCGCCTGCTGGGCACGTACCCGGACCGGAAGAGTGGCGAGTCCCCGGTGCAGGAGATAGGCGCCCAACGGGTGCAGCAGGCCGCCGGTGACCGCGCGGACCCGGCGCAGCGCGGCTGCCTGCTCCTGGCCGCAGGCGATCACACCGGCGATGACGTCGCCGTGCCCGCCCAGGTACTTGGTCGCGCTGTGCAGGACCAACGCGGCACCGAGGTCGAGGGGATTCTGCAGGACCGGCGTCGCGAACGTGTTGTCGACGAGAACCGGAACGCCCTGGGCGGCCTCGACGACGGCACGGATGTCGACCAGTTCGAGGGTCGGATTGGCGGGCGTCTCCAGCACGATCATCGCCGTGTCGGGACGGATGGCGGCGGCGACGTCCGGCGCCGAGCAGTAGGTCACCTCCGCCCCGAGGAGGCCCGAGGCCAGCAGGTGGTCGGTCCCTCCGTACAGGGGGCGGACGGCCAGGACGTGGCGGCGGCCGGTCTCCTTCATGGCCGCCAGGATCGCCGCGGTCATCGCCGCCATGCCCGAGGAGAACGCCACGGCGGCCTCGGCGTGCTCCATCTGCGCCAGCGCCGACTCGAATCGCGCAACGGTCGGGTTCCAGAGCCGCGCATAGACGGCCCCGCCGTCCGCGTTCGGCGTCCCTCCGCTCGCCATCGCCTCGTAGGACAGCCCGCCGGCCTCGATGTCCGGCAGCGGGTTGGTCGACGACAGGTCGATGGGCAGCGCGTGGACGCCGAGCTCTGTCAGGTCCTCACGTCCGGCGTGGACGGCCAGGGAGTCGAGTTGCAGATACGACGAAGTCATGCCCCAGAGGGTGAGGCGATCCACAACACTCCGCAAGACTGGTTGTGGAAGGCGTGGCCACTCTCCAATATTGGTGCGGATTCACCAAGAGGAGGGCTCATGACAGGCCAGCAGCTGAAGAAAACACAACCCGCCGCGGCGGCTCTCGACGGCACCGATCTGGCCATCCTCGTCGCGCTCGTGGAGGACGGCCGGATGACCAACGCCGCGCTCGCGTCCCGGGTGGGCGTCGCCGAGTCGACCTGCGCATACCGAGTCCGCGCGCTGCGCGAGTCCGGTGTCATCGCCGGCATCAACGCCCGGCTCGATCTCGGCGCACTCGGCCACCCGATCCACGCCATCATCAAGGTCCGCCTGGGCAGCCACAGCCGCGAACACGTCCGCAACCTCTACGACCGGCTGGTCAATGTCCCGGGAGCCCTGACGGTTCTGCACGTCGGCGGCGACGACGACTTTCTCCTGCACGTGGCCGTGGCCAGCCCGGAGGAGCTACGAGACCTCATCCTCGAACATGTGACCGTCCACCCGATGGTGCGGCAGACCGAGACCCAGCTGGTGTTCGAGGTGCGCGACGGCCGCGGCGTGCTGCCCGGGTGAACCCGCGCGGGCGGCGGGCGGGGCACTCGGCCGGTGTTGTTCCGTGTGAAGTGTTTCCTCATGAGCAAGCGACCGCTTAGTATGCGATGGACCCCGGTCAGACAGAGCAGTCCCTGGAGGCACCGCATGCAGGCATGGCAAGTGCACGAGAACGGCGAGCCGAGCGAGGTGATGCGGCTCGAGGAGGTGGAGCGGCCCACGCCCGGCGACGGCCAGGTGCTGCTGAAGGTGCGTGCCGCGAACATCAACTTCCCGGATGTGCTGATGTGCCGGGGCCACTACCAGGTGCGCCCGCCGCTGCCGTTCACGCCGGGCGTGGAGATCTGCGGTGAGACCGAGGACGGGCGGCGGGTCATCGCCAACCCCGCCCTGCCCCACGGCGGTTTCGCCGAGTACGCCGTGGCGGACGCCGCCACCCTGCTGCCCGCGCCCGACTCGCTGGACGACGCCGAGACCGCCGCCCTGCACATCGGCTACCAGACCGGCTGGTTCGGTCTGCACCGTCGCGCTCACCTGGAAGCAGGCGAGACGCTGCTGGTCCACGCTGCCGCAGGAGGGGTCGGCAGCGCGGCCGTGCAGCTCGGCAAGGCGGCCGGGGCGAGGGTCATCGGGGTCGTCGGCGGTGCCGACAAGGTGGCCGCGGCAAGGGAGTCGGGCTGCGACGTCGTCATCGACCGCAAGAGCGAGGACGTCATCGCCGCCGTAAAGGAGGCCACGGGCGGCCGGGGCGCCGACGTCATCTACGACCCCGTCGGCGGCGAGGCCTACACCCAGTCCGCCAAGGTCGTCGCCTTCGAGGGTCGGATCGTGGTCGTCGGCTTCGCCAGCGGGGTCATCCCCAGCCCGGGGCTCAACCACGCCCTGGTGAAGAACTACTCGATCCTCGGCCTGCACTGGGGCCTGTACGGCACCAAGAACCCGAAGCTGATCGCGCACTGCCACGAGCAGCTCACCGAGCTGGCCGCCCGCGGCGCCATCAAGCCGCTGGTCAGCGAGCGCGTACCGCTGGCCGGGGCCGCGGCCGCCGTGCAGCGCGTCGCCGACGGCGTGACCACCGGCCGGTTGGCCGTCCTGCCGTCCCTGGAGAACGGAGCCGCCGCATGACCGACGCAGCCGAACTGCGAAGCCGCACACAGGAGTTGCTGGCCGATCGTCCGCCCGCGGCCACCGACCGCCTGGACTTCCTCAAGGCCCGCTTCGACGCGGGTCTGGCCTGGGTGCACTACCCGGAGGGTCTGGGCGGGCTCGGCGTGCCCCGCTCCCTCCAGGTCGTGGTGGATGGCGAGCTGGAGGCGGCCGGAGCCCCCGACAACGACTCGCGCCGCAACGGCATCGGCCTCGGCATGGCCGCCCCGACGATCCTCAAGTACGGCACCGAGGAGCAGAAGCAGCGCTATCTGCGGCCCCTGTGGATCGGCGAGGAGGTCTGGTGCCAGCTGTTCAGCGAGCCCGGCGCCGGCTCCGACCTCGCCGCGCTCGGCACCCGGGCCGTGCGTGAGGGCGACGACTGGGTGGTCAACGGGCAGAAGGTGTGGACGTCCGGCGCGCACAACGCCCGCTGGGCCATCCTCATCGCCCGCACCGACCCGGACGTGCCCAAGCACGCGGGCATCACCTACTTCATCTGCGACATGACCGACCCGGGCGTCGAGGTCCGTCCGCTGCGCCAGATCACCGGTGAGGCCGAGTTCAACGAGGTCTTCCTCACCGACGTCCGCATCCCCGACTCCCGCCGCCTCGGTGAGATCGGCGACGGCTGGCGCGTCGCCCAGACCACCCTGAACAACGAACGCGTCGCCATCGGCGGCATGCGGCTGCCCCGCGAGGGCGGCATGATCGCCCCGGTCGCGAAGACCTGGCGCGAACGCCCCGAACTGCGCACCCACGATCTGCACCAGCGGCTGCTGAAGCTCTGGGTCGAGTCCGAGGTCGCCCGTCTGACCGCCGAGCGGCTGCGCCAGCAGCTCGTCGCCGGACAGCCCGGCCCGGAGGGCGCCGGCATGAAGCTCGCCTTCGCCCGCCTCAACCAGGAGATCAGCGGCCTGGAGGTGGAACTCCTCGGCGAGGAGGGCCTGTTGTACGAGGACTGGACCATGCGCCGGCCCGAGCTGGTGGACTTCGTCGGCCGGGACGCCGGCTACCGCTACCTCCGCGCCAAGGGCAACAGCATCGAGGGCGGGACCAGCGAGGTCCTGCTGAACATCGTCGCCGAACGCGTCCTGGGCCTCCCGTCCGAGCCGCGCACCGACAAGGACGTCGCATGGAAGGACCTGTCCCGATGAGTGCACAGCCGGATCTTCTCTACTCCGAGGAGGAAGAGGCCCTGCGGTCCGCCGTACGGGACCTGCTCGCCGACCACTGCGACGCGCCCGGCGTCATCGCGCGCACCGAGTCCGACGCCCCGCACGACCTCGCCGCCTGGAAGGCCCTCACCGACGGCATGGGCCTGGCGGGCCTGCTGGTGCCCGAGGCGCAGGGCGGCCAGGGCGCCACGCACCGCGAAGTCGCCGTGGTGCTGGAGGAGTTGGGGCGCGCGGTCGCCCCCGTGCCCTACCTCACCAGCGCCGTCGTCGCCACCGAGGCCCTGCTGGAATGCGGTGACGAGGAGCTGCTCGGGCAGCTGGCCTCCGGGCGGGCCATCGGCGCCCTCGCGGTCGCGCTGCACCGCGCCCCCGGCACCGCCTATCCCGCCGTACGACTGGAAAACGGCACCCTGCACGGGGAGCTGACCGGCATCGCGGACGCGGCGGCCGCGGATGTGCTGCTGGTGCCGGCCGAGGACGGCGGGCTGTACGCGGTGGACGCTTCCGACGCCGTCGTCACCGCGCAGGTCTCGCTCGACCTCACCCGGCCGCTCGCGACCGTCACCCTGAACGGGGCGCAGGCGCGCAGGGTCGGTGACGCCGAACCCGCCGTACGGCGCGCCCTGCGGGCCGGAGCCGGGCTGCTCGCCTCCGAGCAACTCGGGCTCGCCGACTGGGCGTTGACGGAGACCGTGCGCTACCTGAAGGAGCGCAAACAGTTCAACCGGCCCGTCGGCGGCTTCCAGGCGCTCAAGCACCGCCTCGCGCAGCTGTGGCTGGAGGTCGTCAACCTCCGCGCCGCCGCCCGCAACGCGGCCGACGCGCTCGCCACCGGCGAGGATGTCGACGTGGCGGTCGCCGTCGCGCAGGCCTACGCGGCGCCGGTCGCGGTCCACGCCGCCGAGGAGGCGCTCCAGCTGCACGCCGGCATCGGCATGACCTGGGAGCACCCGATCCACCTGTACCTCAAGCGGGCCAAGGCCGACTCGATCGCCTACGGCACGGCAGGCGCCCACCGGTCCGCCGTGGCCGAACTCGTCGACCTGCAGGCCCCCTGACCGTCACCCGGTGAAGCCCGCCCCACCTGGGGCGGGCTTTTTCCTGCGCCCGCGCGGAAGGAGTGAACGGGCGACGGCAGTCCGGCCAACTCCTGGCATGTGCAGGTCCATTGAGGACCTTTCCGCCCGATACTCCCTGTGGTTCGGATCCGCCCCACAGGGAGGCAGAACATGGCCCTCATCACCCGCCGCAGAGCCCTCACCGCGTTCGGCGCCACGCTCGCGGCAGTGCTCGCCCCGCCCGCCGGCAGCGCGTTCGCCGACGCACACAAGCACCGCCCCCCGTTGTGGCGCGCCCACGCCCACAACGACTACGAGCATCCGCGCCCCCTCTTCGACGCCCTCGACCACCGCTTCGGCAGCGTCGAGGCCGACATCTTCCTCGTCGGCGACCAGCTTCTCATCGGCCACACCGAGAGCGACCTCGACCCGACCAGGACCCTGGAGTCCCTCTACCTCGACCCGCTGGCCGCCATCGTCGAGGCCAACCACGGCAGCGTGTACCGGGGTTACCGCAGGCCGCTCCAGCTGCTCATCGACATCAAGACCGAGGGCTCGTCGACGTACCTCGAACTCGACCGCCATCTCCGGCGCTACAAGCACCTGTTCACGACCTACGCCCACGGCCGGGTGCACCCCGGCGCGGTCACCAACGTGATCTCCGGCGACCGTGCCGCCCGTACGCCCATGGAGGCCCAGACCGTACGGCGGGCCTTCTACGACGGCCGGCTCACCGACCTCGGCACCTCGGCGCCCGCCTCCTTCGTCCCGCTGATCAGCGACAACTGGCAGCTGAACTTCACCTGGCTGGGCGACGGGCCGTTCCCCGACGCCGAGCGGCAGAAGCTGCGCGGCATCATCGGCCAGGCGCACGTGCGCGGGCAGAAGGTGCGCTTCTGGAACACCCCTGACCTGGCCGGCCCCGCCAGGGACGCGCTGTGGGCCGAACTGCTCGCCGCGGGCGTCGACTACTTCAACACCGACGACCTCGCCGGGCTGGAGGCGTTCCTCGACGCCCACCGGGCGGCGTAGACACCACACGTTCGGCGGACAGGTCAGCCGCCCGGACGAACCCTCCGCTACGCCACACTTGCGGCCGAACGCCGCGAACCGGAAGTGGCGGCGCAGCGGAGGAGGTTGACAATGGCGATTTCCATCTCAGTGGTGGTACTGCTGCTGATCCTGGCGGTGATCTTCACCCGCAACGGCGGTCTGAAGATCTCCCACGCCCTGGTGTGCGCACTGCTCGGCTTCTACCTGGCCGGCACGAACATCGCGCCCACCATCCACAGCGGCGTCACGGCGACGGCGGGCATCGTCAGCAGCCTCAGGCCCTGAGGTTCACGACGGCGTTTCATGACGTCTTCATGACGTCGAGAACACCCCGATGCCGTTCGGGACCGGTCGTTCCGCATCGCCGGACGGATGATTCCGTACGGAGACGGTGGCCGCTCCCGGCACGCGGGCGACCAGTGTCGTGGATCCGCCGCCGTCCAGACTGAAGGCGTCGACCGAGCCCAACGCCCGCATGGTGGCGGCCACTTCGGAGATCGTCAGGCCCTTGCGGAACGCGGGCGCACCGTCCAGCGCGAACAGCAGCAGCCGCTTCCCGCCGTTCGCGATGCCGACGGCCGTGCGCACGGCCCCGGTCGCGTCGTCGAGGCCCTCGAGCGGCTGGCCGCCCTTGAGAACCGGGTAGCCGCCGAGCGCGAAGCGGTACGCCTTGCGGGAGGTGGAGGCGACCAGCCGGTGCGTCACCGTCACGGGCTCGCCCTTGAAGAACTTCCGCAGCCGCTGCGCGCCCGCCTCCCGGCCGACGAGCACCGTGTTCCCCGCGGCGATGGCACCCTTGCCCGGAGTGCCGGACGTGGAGACGACCCGCCCCTTGCGGACCGTCACCTCGTAGGTGTCCGTGCTGCAGGCGGCCGCCCGGTCGGTGTCCGTGCCGCAGGTGGCGCGGACCCGGGAGACGCTGCCCCAGTCGGAGGTGAAGGCGCCGACCGAGTTCTCCGGCAGCGCGTACTGGTTGAGCCCGCCCAGCGGCAGCCGTCCCGCCGGAGTGCGGACCGACCCGGCGAGGGTCAGACTGTCCAGCCGGGCCCTGCCGTCGACGCCCACGCCGATCACGTCCCTGGTGGTGGTGCCCGGGGGCAGCTCCGGCCCGAAACGCTGCCCGTCCGGCACGGACGCCTTGAGCACACGCCCGTTCGCGATCGCCGGTCCGTCGGTCGAGCCCGTCACCTCCACGCCCGGGTGCTGCGTCTCGGAGATGTTGAAGAAGTCGCCGTTGATGCCGGCGACGGCGCCCTGTGCGTCGGCCATCTTGGAGACGGCGGCACGTGCGGCCACGGCTCCCGGATACAGCAGGCCCAGGCGTACGCCCTTGTTGCGCAGGTCGACGGTGAGCAGATGGGCGTGGGTCACGCCCTTGGCCCCCTGGACGTCGAACTGCTTGTAGGTGACTCCCGGCGCGAGCGCGGTGCCGCTCTCCACGCCGCTGGCCGGTGCCGCCCCCACCAGGGCCGCACCGGCCAGCGCGCCGAATGCCGTGAGAAACGCCAGTCCCGATCTGACCGACGTTCGAACCGCTTTCTCGGATCTGCCTGCTGCGAAACGCTTTTGACGATGCGTCACAGTTCCCCCTGAGGGATCGTCAACTGTCTCAGGTCTCAGGGGAAGTGCATCAGACGACGGTGGCCCGCGGGATGGCTATGCGTCGACTACGCGAGAACGGGTGAGAAAACGCACCCCCTCGGGTGCTTCCAGCGAGAAACCGCTGCCGCGGCCTGCTACGACGTCCACGATCAGCCGGGTGTGGCTCCAGGCCTCGTACTGGCTGCGGGACATCCAGAACGTCACCGGCTCCGCCACCCCCTCGACCTGCAGCTCCGCGAGCAGCACGTCCGAGCCGCCGGTCCGGAACTCGCCCTCCGGGTAGCACATGGGCGCGCTGCCGTCGCAGCAGCCGCCGGACTGGTGGAACATCAGCGGGCCGTGCGTGGCGCGCAGACGGCGCAGCAGTTCGGCGGCCGCGGGGGTGAGTTCGACGCGCGGGGTCTCCTCAGGCATGGCTCCAGGGCAGCACGGGCAAGGTTGCGAGAGGGTTGCACGCCTCCGGTCAGGACTCAACGGGCTGCGGCGTCAGGCGTTTGTGCCCCTTGCGGTCGTAGTACCGCGTCATCGCGAAGCCGAAGAGCAGGCCCAGGGCCGCGCCGATCGCGATCATGATCCAGGAGCGGGTCAGGCCGGCGTCCCCGCGGGCGTCGAAGTAGAGGATGGCCCGGACGCCGTCACTCAGCTGGCGCATGGGCTCGAAGTGGGACAGGAAGCGGTAGAAGCCGGGGATCGCCTGGAGCGGGACGGTGGCGCCCGAGGACGGCAGGCCCAGGACGATGAACACGAACATGGACACCAGCTGGCCGATGCCCCCGAAGGCCGCGTTGATGGCCTGCACGCCCAGGCCGACGGCGAGGGAGGCGCAGTAGGAGTAGATCCACAGCAGCGGGATGTGGGTGGCGTCCATGCCCAGCAGGGTGATGGTGGCGAGCATGACCAGGGAGACGCTGATGACGGTGATGCCCGCGGTCATGGCCATCTTCAGCAGCAGGGTCTGGGTGCGGCTGATCGGGACGGTGGGGCGGCGGGTGTGCCAGGGGCCGATCTCGTTGTCGGCGTAGCCGAGGGCGGTGTCGACGGCGTTGCTGATGACGTTGCCGCCGAGGAAGCCGGCCAGGACGAGCAGCAGCGTGTAGTAGAAGGCGCTCAGCCCGAGGCCGCTGTGGCTGCCGATCGGGTGGCCGACCTGGGTGACGACGTTCACCGGGTCGGCCAGCAGCAGCTTGACCGTGGACGTCGCCTGCGCCCCCGCGGCCGCGGTCAGCTGCTTGCCGATGGTCTGCGAGGCCTGGTGCGCCGCCGCCGTGGTGATCTGACTGGCCAGGGACGAACCCAGGCTGCCTTTGCCGGGGTTGGTGAGCACCGTCATCGTCGGCCGCGCGGTGGCCCCGGGCGTGGTCAGTGCGGTGATGGACGTGGTGAAGTCGGAGGGGATGACCAGGGCGCCGTAGACCTTGCCGGAGTCGAGGTCGTCCTGGGCCTGGGCGAGGCTGCGCGTGCGCCACTCGGCCTTGTCGCTCGACTTGTCGGAGGTGATGGCGGCGGCGATCTGCGTGCCCGCGTTCTGCTTCTGCCCGGCCGGCGGTCTGCCGGTGTCCTCGTTGACCAGGGCGATGGGCAGGTGGTGCAGATCGCGTTGCGGGTTGACGATGCCGCCCATGTAGAGCAGGGCCAGCAGGAAGGCGAGCAGTCCGGTCAGGACGGTGGGCATGAGCCACAGCTTGGGGCGGCCCAGCAGTGTGACGGCACGGGCCTGGGGGCTGGCGTCGGCCATGGTTCTCCGTAGGTTGTGGGGAAGGGGCGTCTACCGCATGGCTCCTCTCGGCACCCAGAGCGTACGGAGAACGGGGCCCGGAGGAAGGCAGGCCGCGCGCGACAGGCCAGAACTGGACGGCGCCGCGACGGCTCTCAGGCAACCCACAGTCCGACCCGCCCCTCATACCTGTTGACGTATCAGTCGGACGAACGGCTAGGAGTGTTTGTTGGACGGCATCGAGTCCTCCGCCGCACCCACCGGCCCGGCCCGGCACACCGGCGCGCCCCGGCACGCGGTGTCCCGGCGCAGGTTCATGGTCTACTCCCTGGCCGCGTCGACGCTGACCATAGCGGCCCCGCTCGCCTGCGACACCTCGCCGGCCCAGGGCTCCGAGCCCGCCCGCGGGCCGTCCGACGTCCTGGTGACCGGCGCCGACGAGGAGATGCTCGTCCTGGAGGTCACCCAGGCCAACAGGATCGTCGTACGGCTGCCGCGGGTGGAGGTCGGCCAGGGCATCACGACCGCCGTCGCCATGATGATCGCGGAGGAGCTGGACGCCCGTCTCGCCGACGTCGACATCCCCCTTGCCGACGCCCGGACCAAGGGCAACCAGTACACCGGCGGCTCGAACTCGGTCGTCTCCCTGTACGGCCCGGCCCGCCAACTGGCCGCCACCGCACGCGCCAGGCTGGTCACCGCCGCCGCCAGACGCTGGCACCTGCCCGCCTGGAGCCTGCGCACCGGCAACACCATGGTGATCGCACCGGACGGCCGTACCGCCACCTTCGGATCCCTGAGCGCGAGCGCCGCCCGGATCCGCCGTACGGCCGTGTCCGCCAAGCCCAAACCGGCCTCCCGGCACAAGGTGATCGGCCGGCCCACGACCCGTATCGACGCCCGGGACATCGTCACCGGCAAGGCGAAGTACACCGGGGACCTGACCGTGGCAGGGGCCAAGCCGACCGTGGTGGCCCGGCCGCCGACGCTCGGCGGGAAGCTCGTCTCGGTCGACGACCGGGCGGCCCGCGCGCTGCCCGGAGTGCACGCCGTGGTCCGAGTCCCTGGCGGGGTCGCCGTGGTGGCCGAGTCCTTCCACCACGCCTTCAACGCCCGCGACGCCCTGAAGATCAAGTGGGCGCCGGGCCCGTCGGCCGCGCTGTCCGACACGCAGATCCGCTCCCGGCTCAAGGCCGCGGTCCCGCACCCGGCCTCCCCGCCGCACGGATCGGCGCAGGTCGAGGCCGAGTTCGAGTTCGCCTTCGTCAGCCACGCCCCGATGGAGGTGCTGACCGCGATCGCCGACGTACGCGCCCACAAGGCCGAGATCTGGTTCTCCTCCCAGACGCCGACGGACGCCCGGGACAGCATCGCCTCGGCGACCGGACTGCCGGCGTCCTCGGTCACCGTCCACGTGCTGCGCGGCGGCGGCTCGTTCGGACGGCGGCTGAACTTCGACGCCGCCATCGAGGCGGCCCTGATCTCGAAGGCGGCGAAGCGGCCGGTCAAGCTGATGTGGAGCCGTAACGACGACACCCGGCACGGCCGGATGCGGCCCGCCAGCCATCACCGCATCCGGGCCAGCCACGCCGGCGGCCGGGTGGTCGCCTTCAGCCATGTGATGGCCGAGGTGAGCGAGGCGCGGGGAAACAAGGGGACCGCGAACCAGGCGGCCTTCGTACGGCCGGGGCGCGTGCAGGCCGCCGGTCCGCTGCCCAGCGACTCCGGGCTGTACAACTTCGGCCGCGTCTCAGGGGACTCCGGCGGCGTCGAACTGGCGATGCCGCTCGGTGCCTGGCGGTCGGTGGACTCCGGGATGGTGCGCACCGCGGAGGAGATCGTCGTCGACGAGATCGCCAGGAGCCTCGGCAAGGATCCCGTCGCCTTCCGCCGTACGACGCTGCGCAGCAAGGCCGTCAAAGCGGTCCTCGACAAGGTTTCCGCCGCCGGGAGTTGGGGGCGGGCCATGCCGGACGGGCACGCGCAGGGGGTGGCCGTCCACGAGGAGTACGGCTCCTGCGTGGCCTGTCTGGCCGAGATCGACGCCACGGATCCGGGGCACCCCCGGGTGACCAAGGTGGTGATGGCGGCCGACGTCGGCACCGCCGTCAATCCGCGCGGCCTGCAGGCCCAGCTCATGGGCACCGCCGTCGACGGGATCTCCACCGTGCTGCAGGCCGGCCTGCACATCGACCGGGGAGCCGTGCGCGAGGGCAGCTTCGCCGACTTCCAGTGGGCCCGCCAGCGGCACGCCCCGCTGCACTTCGAGGCGCACATCATGCCGTCCGAGGGGGAGCCCGGCGGCGCCGGCGAACTCGGCGTCCCGGCCGCCTCAGGAGCAGTCGCCAACGCCTACGCCCGGGCGACCGGCACCAAGCCCCGCCGCTTCCCGCTGAACTTCTGAGCTTCTGAACTCCTGGACTTCCGAGAAGGTGCCGATGCCCTCCTACTCCTTCACCCTCAACGGCAAGCCGGTCACCGTCGAGGCCGCCGCCGACATGCCGCTGCTGTGGGTGCTGCGCGACCTGCTGCACGTCACCGGCCCCAAATACGGCTGCGGCGTCGGCGTCTGCCGCGCCTGCACCAGCCATCTCGACGGGAAGGAGATCCAGCCCTGTGTCGTGAAGGTCGCCGACTGCGCGGACCGCAAGGTCACCACCATCGAGGGCCTGGCCGACGGCGACACCCTGCACCCCGTGCAGCAGGCCTGGATCGACTGCGACGTCTCGCAGTGCGGCTTCTGCCAGCCCGGCCAGATCATGGCCGCGGCGGCCCTGCTGAAGAAGACGCCCGAGCCGACCGACGCCGACATCGACGGCATCGAGAACGTCTGCCGCTGCGGCACCTACTCCCGCATCCGCGAGGCCATCAAGAAGGCGGCAGCAGACCTCACTCCCTGACCGCATCCCAGGTCTGCGCGACGACACGCGGTGCGAGTGGCCCGGCTCACATGGCCAGACGAGCATGTCACCGACACCATGGGGGACGTCATCCGCAGGCTGAAGGGAGCGGCGATGTTCCGCAAGGTGCTGGTAGCCAACCGTGGTGAGATCGCGATCAGGGCGTTCCGCGCAGGCTACGAGCTGGGCGCGAGGACCGTTGCCGTCTTCCCGCACGAGGACCGAAATTCGCTGCACCGGCTCAAGGCCGACGAAGCCTACGAGATCGGCCAGCCGGGGCACCCGGTGCGCGCGTATCTGTCCGTCGAGGAGATCGTCCGCGCGGCGCGGCAGGCGGGCGCCGACGCCGTCTACCCGGGCTACGGCTTCCTGTCCGAGAACCCCGAGCTGGCCAAGGCCTGCGAGGAGGCGGGCATCACCTTCGTCGGGCCGAGCGCGCAGACCCTCGAGCTGACCGGCAACAAGGCCCGCGCAGTGGCCGCCGCCCGCGCGGCAGGCGTCCCGGTGCTCGGCTCCTCCGCGCCCTCCACCGACGTCGACGAACTCGTCCGCGCGGCCGACGAGATCGGCTTCCCGGTGTTCGTGAAGGCGGTCGCGGGCGGCGGCGGGCGCGGTATGCGCCGGGTCGAGAACCCGGCCGCGCTGCGCGAGTCCATCGAGGCGGCGTCCCGCGAGGCGGCCTCCGCGTTCGGCGACTCCACCGTCTTCCTGGAGAAGGCCGTCGTCGACCCCCGCCACATCGAGGTGCAGATCCTCGCCGACGGCCAGGGCAACGTCATCCACCTCTACGAGCGCGACTGTTCCGTCCAGCGCCGCCACCAGAAGGTCGTCGAACTCGCCCCCGCACCCAACCTCGACCCGGCCCTGCGCGACCGTATCTGCGCCGACGCGGTCCGTTTCGCCCGCGAGATCGGCTACCGCAACGCGGGCACCGTCGAGTTCCTGCTGGACCGCGAAGGCAACCACGTCTTCATCGAGATGAACCCGCGTATCCAGGTCGAGCACACGGTCACCGAGGAGGTCACCGACGTCGACCTCGTCCAGTCCCAGCTGCGCATCGCCGCCGGCGAGACCCTCGCCGACCTCGGCCTGTCCCAGGACACGGTGAAGCTGCACGGCGCGGCTCTCCAGTGCCGTATCACCACCGAGGACCCGGCCAACGGCTTCCGCCCGGACACCGGCCGCATCAGCGCCTACCGCTCACCGGGCGGCTCCGGCATCCGCCTCGACGGCGGAACCACCCACGCCGGTACGGAGATCAGCGCCCACTTCGACTCGATGCTGGTCAAACTCACCTGCCGGGGACGGGACTTCAAGACCGCGATCGGCCGGGCCCGGCGTGCCGTGGCCGAGTTCCGCATCCGCGGTGTGGCCACCAACATCCCGTTCCTGCAGGCGGTGCTGGACGACCCGGACTTCCAGGCCGGGCGGGTGACGACGTCGTTCATCGAGCAGCGCCCGCACCTGCTGACCTCCCGTTCCTCCGCCGACCGCGGCACCAAGCTGCTCACCTACCTCGCCGACGTGACGGTGAACAAGCCGAACGGTGAGCGCCCCCAGCTGATCGAACCCGTCAGCAAGCTGCCGGCGCTGCCCGCCGGCGAGCCGCCCGCCGGCTCCCGGCAGCGGCTCGTCGAGCTCGGCCCGGAGGGCTTCGCCCGCGCACTGCGCGCGTCGCCGACCATCGGCGTCACCGACACCACCTTCCGCGACGCCCACCAGTCCCTGCTCGCCACCCGCGTGCGCACCAAGGACCTCCTGGCGGTCGCCCCGGTGGTCGCGCGGACCCTGCCGGAGCTGCTGTCCCTGGAGTGCTGGGGTGGTGCCACGTACGACGTCGCGCTCCGCTTCCTCGCCGAGGACCCGTGGGAGCGCCTTGCCGCCCTGCGCGAGGCCGTCCCCAACATCTGTCTGCAGATGCTGCTGCGCGGCCGTAACACCGTCGGCTACACCCCGTACCCGACCGAGGTGACCGACGCCTTCGTCCAGGAGGCCGCCGCCACCGGCATCGACATCTTCCGCATCTTCGACGCCCTCAACGACGTCGGCCAGATGCGCCCCGCCATCGACGCCGTACGCGAGACGGGCACGGCGATCGCCGAGGTCGCCCTCTGCTACACCTCGGACCTGTCCGACCCGAACGAGCGCCTGTACACGCTGGATTACTACCTGCGCCTGGCGGAGCAGATCGTCGAGGCGGGCGCCCACGTCCTGGCCGTCAAGGACATGGCGGGCCTGCTGCGGGCCCCGGCCGCCGCCAAGCTCGTATCCGCGCTGCGCCGCGAGTTCGACCTCCCGGTCCATCTGCACACCCACGACACCGCCGGCGGCCAGCTCGCCACCTACCTGGCCGCGATCCAGGCCGGCGCGGACGCGGTGGACGGTGCGGTGGCGTCGATGGCGGGCACGACGTCCCAGCCTTCGCTCTCGGCGATCGTCGCCGCGACCGACCACTCCGAGCGGCCCACCGGCCTCGACCTCCAGGCCGTCGGTGACCTGGAGCCGTACTGGGAGAGCGTCCGCAGGATCTACGCCCCCTTCGAGGCGGGCCTCGCCTCCCCGACCGGGCGCGTCTACCACCACGAGATCCCCGGCGGCCAGCTCTCCAACCTGCGCACCCAGGCCGTCGCGCTCGGCCTCGGCGACCGCTTCGAGGACATCGAGGCGATGTACGCCGCCGCCGACCGGATGCTGGGCCGCCTGGTCAAGGTCACCCCGTCCTCCAAGGTGGTCGGCGACCTCGCCCTGCACCTGGTGGGCGCCGGGGTGGACCCGGCCGACTTCGAGGCGACCCCGAACCGGTACGACATCCCCGACTCCGTCATCGGCTTCCTGCGCGGCGAGCTGGGCACCCCGCCCGGCGGCTGGCCGGAGCCCTTCCGTACCAAGGCACTCGAGGGCCGGGCCAAGCCCAGGCCCGTGCAGGAGCTGTCGACGGAGGACCGCGAGGGACTGGCGAAGGAGCCGCGGCCAACCCTCAACCGGCTGCTGTTCCCCGGCCCGACCCGCGACTACGACACCCACCGCCAGGCCTACGGCGACACCAGCGTGCTGGACAGCAAGGACTTCTTCTACGGGCTGCGCCCGGGCAAGGAGTACGCCGTCGACCTCGAACCCGGCGTCCGGCTCCTCATCGAGCTGGAGGCGGTCGGCGAGGCCGACGAGCGCGGCCTGCGGACCGTGATGTCCACCCTGAACGGCCAGCTCCGCCCGATCCAGGTCCGCGACACCGCCGCCGCCTCCGACATCCCGGTGACGGAGAAGGCCGACCGCGCCAACCCGGGCCACGTCGCGGCCCCCTTCGCCGGTGTGGTCACCCTCGCGGTCGCCGAGGGCGACGAGGTGGACGCCGGGGCGACCGTGGCCACCATCGAGGCGATGAAGATGGAGGCCGCGATCACCGCCCCGAAGGCGGGCACCGTCGGCCGGCTGGCCATCAACAAGATCCAGCAGGTGGAGGGCGGTGACCTGCTCGTCGAGATCGGCTGAGCCGGGTCACTCCGTGGCGGGCCGGGGTCGATGCCGATGGCATTGGGCCCGGCCTGCTGCTTCCTGGGCGGCCATAGCCTTATCGCCGTCCTCGGAGGCCCATGCGCCGACGGCATCGATGGGCACCAGCAAGGTCCGGCTCAGGGGGGAGTTCGTACTGGACCCGAGATGGACGTCGGTGTGTGCCCGCCGGTCAACGAGTCCGTTGAACAACCCCTCAATCAGTACGTCTACCTGTACTGCCCTTCCGAAAGACCGCACAGTGAGGAGGAAGTGCGCTTCCTCGGCCGGCAAGAGGGTGAGCGATTGCCTGCGGCGTTCGTGGCGGAGGCCGTACGGATCGCTGAGGCGGAGCTGGTCGACCGGTCGTGACGCCCGGCCGCTGAACCGCCCGGGCCCTGTCGGGGCCACGCGCTCCCGGCGGGCTGAGATCACGGACAGCGACACAGAGGCAGTCGCACAGCCGTAGTCACATCCGGCGCTCCTGCCATGCTGGTGCCTGCAGCCCTCCCCTTGACCCGGCACCGGTCGGCTGAAGCAGAGTGCGGCGGAACTGCCTCAGAACCACATGCTGTGCGGAAATGAGCGAGCCCCGTAGGAGCCGGCGATGGCCCTGGCGCTGTTCCCGCTTTGTGCCACTGCTTGGAAGCGCCATCCCGTCGTGTCGCGTCGTAGGTCGGCGATGATCGCCGCATAGCCGTCGATGGGTTGGGAAAGCGCGAAATGCGCAAGTCCACGCATCGTGGCGGAGTCAAAGACCTCAGCATAGGCATGAGAAAGGAGCTGCGAGGCTCCCATCCGCGAGACACCGGCAGACACGGAGACAATGAAGAGGATGCGGCTTGCCTTCGTCGGCATCTGTTTGAAATCCACCACGGCCAGGTGACGGCCCTGCTCTCGTGGCAGGTCGTGGGTCCACTTTTCTCTGTCACTGAAGAGAGCGACTGAGCCGTCCTCAGTCTTCCTGTGCTCAAGATGCAGGACGTAGTCCTCCGACAGAACCTTTCCTTTGCCGTTCAGGACAATGACAGCCGCAGTCAGACCTTGGACTCCATGCAGTCCGGTCGTGGGTACCGTCCCACCGAAGGAAACCAGTACTGGCAACATCGTGGCAGGCAGAAGGGTGCCGAACGAGCTGCTCGCAGACGTCCCCACGGATGCATCATCCGAGCCGGTGCTGCCGGAACGGGCACGCGTGCGCGTTGGCTTGTCACCTGTGCGCTCGCGCCGGCGGGCTGGCTCGTGCCGCGTGGCGGGGGTGAGGTTGTCCGCGGTGATGGGGCCGGAGGTGGGGTTGTTCGGCGGGTTGTGCTGGACAACCTCGTCCGCAGGGGGGGCTTGGATGAGGTCGTGGTTGATGCGTTGAAGTACCTGATCGTCGCGGTCGTTGACGGCCACGACCCTGGCCAGGGCCTGGTCGATGTCGTCACCGACCGGATCGGTGGTCATGGCGTGATGGGCGGGCTCGAGGACTGCGGTGTCGTATCCGTTGGCGGTGGTGTCGTCAGCCATGCTCGTATGCAGCCGGTCGAGTTCGTCTCTGAGCTGGTCGACCTGAGCCTGGACTCGGGCGGCGAGCTCTTCGGCCTGGCGTTGTTTCTCCTGAGCGCGATGGAGTTCCTGCTGGGCGCGCTGTTCCTGTTCCTGGGCGCGGGCGAGCTGCTGCTGGGTCTGCCGCAATGTGTCGGGGTCGGCGTGCTGGGCGTAGAGCTGGTCGCGTTCGCCGGTCAGGCCGATGATCCGCCGCTCCAACTTGTTGATCATCGAGAGGAGGACCATCACGAGTCTCGCGGAGTTCCCGGCGGCCTCGCGCAGCTCGTTCTGCTGCTCTAGGGAACGAGTGAGCCGGTCGTAGATCTCGACCTGCTGGGCCCGGGCCTCGGCGAGTTCCAGAGCGAAGGCTGCCGCGGGTGGCGGGGTCACCGGCGAGGGGTGGGCAGCGGCCCTCAGCAGCTTCTCGGCTTCGGCCAGGCGCCGCTCACACATCCGCGGTTCGGGAATCGTCGCGCGGATCAGAGTGGATATGAAGTCCTGGTCCGGGAGTTTCCCGGCCAGGTGCTCACTGATCCGGCTCTTGGAGAGGTGGATCTCGCCGGCCAGCGTCGTCAGCGTCTTACCGCTGGCGTCCACCTGCGCGCGCAGAAACACGGCGAGCGTCTTCGCCTCGGCGCTCTCGGCCCGGATCGGCCCCCAGGGCCTGCCTCCCCGCCCGGCCACAGCTGCTTCCCCCTTGTCGTACCCGGCATCCGGTTGTCCGTTCCCGTCCCGGGACAACACCGTCGTTTTCCCAACCTTACCTGCGGCAATGCCCCGGACGAGCGTGAACTACCCAGCCAGGCGGCACAGTTGCCTCACCGCACCGCGGGACCCCACGAACCCCGGCTACAGGAGACCACCATGTTGCCACCCTGGCTGCCCTCGCCGCGCACCGTAGGCGCGCTCCAGCGCGTCCTGCTCGTTGCCCTGCTCACCCCTGCCGTGCTCGTGGCCCTCACTGCGGCGGTCCCGGCCCTGGTTCTGCTGCCGTTCCTCCCTGGCGGCACCGATCGCGCCACCAAGCTCCTCGCCGCGCACACCCTGTACCTGACCAGCCTGCTGACCAACAGCCGACCTGCCCCGTAGAACGGTGCCGGGAGAAGCCGGATCGTCCCTCCGCGCTGTATGGCGTGCCCGATCAAACCCGCTCTGTCCGTTGCGCCGCGCCGCTTGTCCTGCTCTGTTTCTGAACACGCATCGCCGTCGCGGGCGTCCAGGGAGCCAGGCAGGATGCGGGGCCTCTTCGCGTGACGACCGAGACGGAGGGTGTCCTTCGTTGACGGGGGGGGCGTCTCACCGGCCGGTACTGGGGTCCGAGGAGGGTGCGGGTGCTGGCCGGTGATGAGTTGGGACGTCGATGCGGTGATGAACCGCTCCGGGTCTGAGGGAGGCTCGGTTCCCTGAGAGATCGAGTCATGGCACGTCCGGCCCCTTACCCTCCCGAGGGATTTCACCGGGCGCCCGGTTGGACGAGCCTGAAGAACAGCCGCGCCCCGGCCCGTTGAGCGGACTGGCGCAGGCGGGCGGCGGGCGATGGGGCCGGAGCCGGAACGGGGGCGACGCCCAGACGCGGGAACAGGGCCTCCGCGTTGGTGCGGTCGACGGCCGTCAGTGTGCCGGGATCGACTCCGGTGTCCAGGCCGTTCGCGAAGTACTGGCCTGCGGCGGTGGGGGCGAAGGGCCAGTCACTGCCGAAGAGGACGTGTCCGGGGCGGGCGAAGGCGAGCAGGGTGGGGAGGGCGGCCGGGCTGGAGGACAGCGCGGTGTCGAAGTAGAAGCCGCGCAGGTCGTCCAGGATGTCCCGCGGGCTGCGTCCGGTGTCGCTGGCGATCGCGACGGCCATCCGGTGGGAGGCGTACGGCACGAAGCCGCCCGCGTGGCTGAGGGTGAACCGGATGTTCGGGTAGCGCGTGACGATGCCATTGCGGACCAGGAGGTAGGCGGCGCGGGTGGTGTCCAGCAGGAAGTCCGCGGCGAACGGCGGGACGTTCTCGACGGCGGGCGCCGGCAGGTCGGCCGGGTGGACGAACACCACGGCACCGCGCTCGTTCAGGGCCTGCCACAGCCTGTCCTGGCCGCCCGCGCCGAGATAGGTGCCCTGGTTGTTGGCCAGGAGGGTCACTCCGTCGGCGCCCAACTCGTCCAGCGCCCGTACGGCCTCGGCCACGGAGGCGGTGGCGTCGGGCATCGGCAGGGTGGCGAAGTAGCCGAAGCGGCCAGGGTGGTCCGCGGCGAGTGAGGCGGAGAACTCGTTGAGGGACCGGGCCAGTTCGAGCGCCCCGCGCGGGTCCGTGAGGAAACCGGTGCCGGGGGTGGAGACCGACACGATCGCCGTGGCGGTGCCCAGCAGATCCATCGTCTCCAGTGCGGACTCCGGGCTCCAGTCGGGCAGTTCGCGGCCGCCGGCCTCGGCGATGCCCGCCTTGGCGAGCAGGTCGCGGTAGAACGGCGGCACGATGTGGTGGTGGACGTCGACCCGGCGGGGTGCGCTGGTCATGGGGCGGGCTCCTACAGGTGTTCCGGGGTGGGTGCGGGTCTTTCAGGCGAACGTCACCGACACCGGGCCGAGGCCGCTGAAGCGTGCCTCGACCCGCTGGCCGGCTGTGACGAAGGGGGCGGTGGTCATCGCGCCGGGCAGGACCAGGTGTCCGGGTTCCAGGGCGGTGCCGAAGCCGGCGAGGGTGTCGGCGAGCCAGGCGATCGCGGCCGCCGGGTGGCCCAGCACCTCCTTGCCGCTGCCGGAGGCGACGAGTTCACCGTCGACGAGCAGATCGACGGTGACGGCGGCGAGGTCCGGGGCGTGGGCCAGGGGGGTCCAGGGGCCGTGGACCAGTCCGGCGGAACTGGCGTTGTCGGCGACCGTGTCGACCAGGGTGATCTTCCAGTCGCGGATACGGCTGTCGACGATCTCCAGGGCGGGCGCGACCGCCTCGGTGGCGTCCAGGACGTCCTCGACGGTGATGCCGGGTCCGCGCAGCGGCCGGGCCAGGCGGAAGCAGATCTCCGGCTCGACGCGCGGCCGGCAGTAGCGCGCCGCGGACAGGGCGGCGCCGCTGCGGTGGACCATGCCGGCCAGCAGATGGCCGAAGTCGGGTTCGGCCACGCCGAGCAGCCGCTGCATCGCGGCCGAGGTCAGGCCGACCTTGTGGCCGACGACGGTCGCGCCGCCGGCCAGCCGCCGGGCGATGTTGTCCCGCTGGACGGCATAGGCGTCGGCCGGGTCGAGGCCGGGCAGCAGGGACGACAGCGGCTCGATCGGCGTGACGTGGTGCTCGGCCGTGCGCAGCAGCCGTGCGGCCTCCGCGCGCTGCTCGGCGGTCAGGGTCATTCCTCGCTCCTCGTCGTCATGCGGGCGGCCGCGTCGTAGACCAGCCGTGCGTGGAGTTCGAACATCGCCACCAGGTCGACGGCATCACCGTTGATCTCCCGGTGCACGAACAGCCCGTCGGCGCCGGCGACGGCATAGGTGGTGAGGGTGGAAACGGCCTCCGGGTCCAGGTCCGGGAACAGCTCGCCGATCACTTCGGCCATCCTCCGGCCGGCGATGTCCCGCACCTGCAGGAACACCGTCCGGCCCCGCGGCTCCGCAGGCCGGCGCTCCAGGGCGAGCATGAGGCCCAGGCGCAGGAAGTCCGTGGCGTCGACCAGCGACTTCGCCACGTTCGCGGCCATGGCGGTGGCCCGCTCCAGCGGCGTTCCCGTCTCCTCGCCCGGCAGGTCGACCGCCGCGAGCCAGCTCTCGAAGCTGCGCTCGATGACCGCGGCGATCAGGTCGTCCTTGTCCTTGAAGTGCCAGTAGATCGAGCTGGCGGGCAGTCCGCACTTGGCGCTGACGGCGGCGATGGACGTGCCCTGGTATCCGCGCTCGCCCGCGATCTCGACGGTCGCGTCGAGGATGCGCTGGCGCGACTCCACCCCGTTCGCGCGCTTCTTCCGCGTGGTCTGCGGCCTGCTCATCGGATGTGCCCTTCCCGTCGTGCCCGGCACTTGACCGTCTCCGGCACCCACCTTACCGTAGCGACTATTCCAATTGGAGTAAACACTACAGCAACGTGCTGGCAACACATCGCAACAGGGACGACAGTGAGGTGGCCCGGTGAGCGGGATCAGCGCTCAGGACAGAGCTAGAGCCGAGGACAGCGCCTACGACGTGGCGGTGATCGGCTACGGACCCACGGGTGTCACCGCGGCGAACCTGCTGGGGGCGATGGGCCTCAGGGTCGTCGTGCTGGAACGCGACGCGGAGGTTTTCTCCCGGGCCCGGGCCATCTCCACCGACGAGGAGGTCGTACGGATCTGGCAGCGCATCGGCCTGGCCGAGCGGCTCAAGCAGGACATGCTGGCCGAGCGCCCCCTCGACTTCGTCGACGCGAACGGCCGCCCCTTCCTCAGCGCCCACCCCACCCCGCGCGGCCACGGCCATCCGCCGCAGATGTTCATCTACCAGCCGGCCCTGGAACAGGTCCTGCGCGACGGCGTCGACCGCTACCCGAACGTGGAGGTGTGGCTGCGCCACGAGTGCCTGCGGCTGCGGCAGGACGCGCACGGCGTCGAGCTGACCGTGGTCAGCGCCGCCGACGACTCCGTACGACGCCTGCGCGCCTCCTACGTCATCGCGGCCGACGGCGGCTCCAGCCTCACCCGCGCCCAGATCAACGTCGGCTACGAGGGCCGCACGTACGAGGACCGCTGGGTGGTCATCGACACCAGGATGCTCAAGCCGTGGCCGGACCACGACCGGCTGCGCTTCCGCTGCGACCCGGCCCGCCCGGCCGTGGACTGCCCGACCCCGCTGGGCCATCACCGCTGGGAGTTCCCGATCCTGCCGGGCGACGACGAGAAGTACCTGACCACCCACGAGGCGATCCACTCGATGGTGGCCCGGTACGGGATCGGCCGGGACCAGATCGAGATCCTCCGTGCCACCGTCTACAGCCACCACGTCCGCTTCGCCGCCCGCTTCCGGGTGGGCAGGGTCTTCCTGGCCGGCGACGCCGCGCACGCCATGCCGCCGTGGATCGGCCAGGGCATGGCCGCCGGCGTGCGGGACGCGGCCAACCTGTGCTGGAAGCTCGACGGCGTGCTGCGCGGCGAGCTGCCCGAGTCGGTGCTCGACAGCTACGAGGCCGAGCGCAAGCCGCACGTCAAGGAGGTCACCAGGCGGGCCGTGTTCGTCGGCCGGATCATCACCGAACGACGGCCGGCGGTCACCCGGGTCCGCAACGTCGCCCTGCGCGCCCTGAACCGCGTGCCGGGCTGCGGCAACTGGCTGCAGGACTCGAACTGGATCCCCGTCGCCCGCTATGCCGAGGGCCTGCAGGCCCACCCGCGCACCAAGGCCGCCGGGCACCAGATCCCCCAGCCCTGGGTGACGGGACCCGACGGCGTACGGGCGCGCCTGGACGACGTACTCGAAAGCCGCTGGCTGCTCCTGCGCACCGAGTCGTCGGCACCCCAGCCCGCCTGGGACCGCCTGGCACTCCCCGCGCTCACCGTCACCCCCGCCGGATCCCGCCCCGCGGCGGGCACCGTCGTCGACAGCGACGGCGTACTGCTGCCCTGGATGACCGAGCACCGCGCGGCCACTCTCGCCCTGCGCCCCGACGCCTACGTCTACGCCGCCGCGCCTGCAGGTGCCCAACTCCCGCCGCCCCCGGCCGGATTCGCCCCCGTACCGCGCACGATCGCCGCCATCACCCCGTGAGGACCACCATGACCACCCAGACCGCACTCCCGGCCATGCAGGAGTCCCTGCTCGACGTGGCCGGCAGGAAGATCTTCGTCGCGGAGACCGGCGACGGCCCGCCCGTCCTGTTGCTGCACGGCGGCGGCCCCGGCGCCTCCGGCGTCTCCAACTACGGCCGCAACATCGCCGAGCTGGCCAAGGAGTACCGCGTCATCGTGCCCGACCTGCCCGGCTACGGGCGCTCCACCAAGGGCGTCGACGGCGCCGACCCGTTCGGACACCTTGCCGAAGGCATCCGCGGGCTGATGGACCAACTCGGGCTGGACAAGGCCCACTTGGTCGGCAACTCCTACGGCGGCGCCTGCGCCCTGCGGCTCGCCCTGGACACCCCCGACCGCGTCGACCGCATGGTCCTGATGGGCCCCGGCGGCATCGGCACCACCCGCGCCCTGCCCACACCCGGCCTGACCAGCCTGCTCAACTACTACTCCGGAGACGGCCCTTCGCGGCTCAAGCTGGAGAAGTTCATCCGCAACCACCTCGTCTTCAACGCCGCAGAAGTACCCGACTCCGTCATCGACGAGCGCTACCGGGCCAGCATCGACCCCGAGGTCGTCGCCGCGCCGCCGCTGCGCCGCCCGTCCGGCCCGAACGCACTGCGCACCCTGTGGAAGATGGACTTCACCCGCGACAAGCGCCTGACCCGGCTGCCCGTGCCGACCCTGGTGCTGTGGGGCGCGGCGGACAAGGTCAACCGCCCGGAGGGCGGACGCATGCTGGCCGAACGCATGCCCAACTGCGACCTGTACCTGGTAGCGAACACCGGCCACTGGGTGCAGTGGGAGCGCGCCGAGCTGTTCAACCGGCTGTGCGCCGACTTCCTGGCAGGCCGGCGATGACCACCACCTCATCGGTCTTCGGAGCCGTCCACCTCGGCTACATCGTCATCGAGACCAACCACTTCACCGACTGGCGCCGCTTCGGCACCGACGCCATCGGCATGCACCACGACACGCTCTCCCGTGACCTGATGCGCTTTCGCCTCGACGAGCAGGAGTGCCGGTTCCTGATCCAACGCGGTCCGGCCGAGGACGTCGTGGCCACCGGCTGGCACATCGACGACCACCCCAGCTTCGAACAGATCGAGGCCCGGATACGGGCCCACGGCGTCCCCTGCGTAGAAGGCAGCGCCGAGGAAGCGGCCCTGCGCGGCGTCGAACGCCTCCTGCGCTTCCCCGGCCCCAAGGGCATCACCCAGGAGATCTACACCACCCCGGTGCAGTCGGCCGAACCCCTGCGCATGCTCGCCTCGGGCTTCGTCACCGGTGACTCCGGCATGGGCCATGTCGCGATCACGTCCACCAAACCGGCCCAGCTGCGCGGCTACTTCAACACCGTCTTCGACGCCCGCCTCACCGACTACATCGACGAGACCATCAGCGGCGTCAGGCTCAAGATCCGCTTCCTGCGCGTCAACGAACGCCACCACTCCATCGCGATCGCCTCCGTCCGCGGCCTGCCGATCGACCCGGTCCGCACCCGCGTCCAGCACCTCAACATCCAGACGGCCACCCTCGACGACGTCGCCCAGAGCTACCAGCGGGTGCACGAACTCGGCTTCGACATGGCCCTGTCCGTGGGCCGGCACACCAACGACAAGGAGCTCTCCTACTACGCCCGCACCCCCTCGGGCTTCGAGTGGGAGGTCGGCTGGAACCCCGTCGTCATCGACGAGACCACCTGGCAGCCCACCACCCACCAGGGCATCAGCATCTGGGGCCACACCCCTCTCGGCCAGACCATCGTCGACAAACTGGACCAGTTCCGCCTCGGCGCCCGCTCCCTCACCCGCCCCGAAGCCACGGTCCCGGCCCTCAGCGGCGCCGGCATCCCCGACGCCTGACCGGCGCTCCCGCTGCCCGGGCGACGACCCGGGCAGCGGGAGCGGAGAAGCCCGCGCAGCCGACCCGGACTACCCGAGCCAGGCCTTGACCTTGTCGGGGTTCGCCTCGACCCATTTCTTCGCCGCCGCCTCCGGTGTCATCTTGTCCACGGCGATGTTCTTGGCCACGGCGTTCTGGTCGGCGTTGGTCCACTTGAAGTTCTTCACCAGGTCGTAGGCCGGGCTGCCGGACTTGGCGAACCTGGTGCTGACGATCTTGTCGAGGTCGAACACGGGGTAGTCGCAGGCGACCTTCGCCGCGTCGGCGTCGCAGCCCGCCGTGTGCTTGGGCAGCTTGATGTGGACCAAGGGCACCTCGGAGAAGAACCACTGCGGTTCGTAGAAGTAGCCGATCACCCATTTCTTGTTCTTCTCGGCGTCGCGGAAGGCCGTGATGAGTGCGGTCTCGCTGCCCGCGTACACCACCTTGAAGTTCAGCTTCAGGTTCTTCACCAGCGCCGCGTCATTGGTCTGGTACGACGCGTCGCCGTCCAGCAGCTGGCCGTTGCCGTCCGATTCGGACGTCTTGAAGTGGGCCGCGTACTTGTTGAGGTTCTTCCAGTCGGTGATGTCCGGGTGCGCCTTGGCCAGCCACGGTGGGATGTACCAGCCGATGATGCCCTTGTTGCCGGTCGGACCGAGGTCGACCGCGGTCTTCTGCTGGGTGATGTACTTCTTCTGCAGGTCCTCGTGGCCCCAGTTCTCCAGGATGGCGTCGACCTCACCCGTCTCGAACCCCTGCCAGCCGATCTCCGCCTTGAGGTCCTTCTTCTCGACCTTGCAGCCGAGACTGTGCTCCGCCACATAGCCGACGACCGCCGCGTCGGCCTCGTAGCCCACCCAGGGGTTGACCGCGAGGTTGAAGGTGCCGCACTTGCCCGAGCTGCTGCCCGCGCCGGCCGCGCTGTCACCGACCTTCGCGCCGCCGCAGGCGGTCAGCGTGAGACCGAGTACCGCTGTGACCGCCGAGCCGGCGCGCCGGTGTCCTGCTCTCCTTGCCATGGTCCTGCTCCTTGTACGGCGATGCGTCGCGCCGTTGTCCGAGGGATGAAGTCGATGAGTGATCAGGCCATGTCCACAGCGCACCGGAAGCCCACGTTGCCGGTTGCCGAGTCCGGGGGCAGCCCCTGTCTGGCGGCGACCCGGTAGCGGCGGCAGTAGGACGCGTGGCACAGATAGGAGCCGCCCCTGGTGACCCGCCGCTGCCCGTCGTGTGCGGGGGAGAACGGGTCCTCGCACCACTCCCATACGTTGCCCGTGGCGTTGTACAGGCCGAAGCCGTTGGGTTCGAAGGCGTCGACCGGGCAGGTGCCGTACCAACCGTCGGCTGTCGGGTGGCGGCTCGGGAAGTCGCCGTGCCAGACGTTCATCCGGGGGCGACCGCCCGGTTCGAGCTCGTCGCCCCACGGGAACACCCTGCCGTGCAGGCCTCCCCGGGCGGCGCGCTCCCACTCCGCCTCGGTGGGCAGGCGCTTGCCGGCCCAGGCGCAGTAGGCGCGGGCGTCGTCCCAGTCGACGTGCACGACCGGATGATCCGCCCGGTGCTCCCAGGTGGACTGCGGTCCGTCGGGATGGCGCCAGTCGGCCCCCTCGACCTGCCGCCACCAGGGCGCCCCCACCACTGCCCGGGTCGGCGGGAAGTCGTCGGGCAGCAGCCCCGCGAAGACGAACGACCAGCCCGCCCGCTCGGCACCGGAGCGGTACCCCGTCTCGGCGGCGAAGCGCGCGAACTGCGCGTTCGACACCGTGCAGGCATCCATCCAGAAGGCATCGACGGACACCGTCCGTACCGGGCCTTCGCCGTCGGCGCGGTAGGCGAGCGCGTCCTCGCTGCCCATCAGGAACTCGCCGCGGGGAACGGCCACCATGCCCTCGGTGCTCGCCCGGTGCAGGGCGGTCGGCCGGGGCGAGGGCCGGTCCGCCGCGCGGCCGCCGGACGGCGCACAGCAGCTCACTGCGCCCCCATGACCCGACGGTGCAGGCCACCGTCGTACTCGGACGATTCAGCGGTATGGCCGTCCAGGTCGATGCGGACCGTGTGGATGGTCCCCGTGAACTCGTTGTCCAGGGCGGGGTAGTCGTCGGTCACGGGTGTGCTGAGGTCCACTCCGACATCGAGCGTCTCGTCGAAGGAGAAGTAGTACGGGATGGTGCGCTCGACCCGTCCGGTCGCCTGCTTCGCGCCGTCGACCATGAGGACGGCGGTTCCGCCCTTGCCGAGTCCTCCGCCGTCGTAGCCGAACTCGAGCCGGACCTCGTGCCGTCCCGGCGTCAGGGGCTCGGCGGCGCGCACGGTGTACAGGCTCATCCCGAAGTAGTTGTAGGCGTACGCCGGCTTTCCGCCCGTGACATACAGGGTCCAGCCGCCGAACCGGCCGCCCTGCGCGATGAGCACGCCCTCGGCCGCCGCGTCGTCCGGCACGTCGACGTCCGCGGTGATGCTGTGCGAGCGGTTCTTGATGTTGGGGGTGGTCTCCTCGGTGAACCGGCGCATCCCGCCGCGGTAGGTGACGGACGTCCGGTGGCCGAGCAGATCGATGCGGCCGGCCACGGCGGGGTTCTCCCGCTCGGTGACCCGGTCGTCCAGAGGAAAGACCTGGTACTTGGCCGCTTCGATCAGGAACAGGTCCTGGAGTCGGCGCAGCCTGTCGGGGTGTTCGGCGGCGAGGTCGTGTGCCTGGCTCCAGTCGTGATCGAGGTCGTAGAGCTCCCAGACGTCGTCCGTGAACCTCTTGCCCCCGTCCGGCACCATCTCCCACGGGATGCCGTGCCGGGTCACCGCCATCCAGCCCTCGTGGTAGATGCCCCGGTTGCCGCACATCTCGAAGTACTGCGTACGGCGGTGCTCCGGTGCCCGGGGATCGGCGAGCGTCCGCCACATGCTGGTGCCCTCCATGGGCTGCTGGGTGACGCCGTCGACGCTGAACGGCGCCGGAATCCCCGCACAGTCCAGGATCGTCGGCAGGACATCGATCACGTGGGAGAACTGGTGGCGCAGTCCGCCGCGGTCGGGGACCCCGCCGGGCCAGTGCAGGATCATGCCGTCGCGTGTGCCGCCGAAGTGCGAGGCGACCTGCTTGGTCCACTGGTAGGGGGTGTTGAGGGCCAGGGCCCAGCCCGCCGGGGCGATCGGGTAGCTGTGCGGGCCGCCGATCTCGTCGAGGTGTTGGATCATCTCGTCCGGGTCGTCCACCACGCCGTGCCCGAGCCGGTGCTCGACGATGGTTCCCTCGATGCCGCCTTCGCCCGAAGCGCCGTTGTCGCCGAGGATGTAGAGGACAAGGGTGTTGTCCAGCTCGCCGAGTTCCTCCAGCGCGTCGACGAACCTGCCGACCTGTACGTCGGCGTGTTCGGTGAAGGCGGCGAACGTCTCCATGAACCTGGCCGCCAACCGGCGCTGGTTGTCGGTGAGTTCGTCCCAGTGGGGAACGCCCTCGGCCCAGGGGGCGAGCTCCGCGTCCTCGGGTACGACGCCGAGTTCCTTCTGCCGCCGCAGGGTCACCTCGCGCTGGTGGTCCCAGCCGTGGTCGAAGCGTCCGCGGTATTTCTCCTGCCATTCCCGGCCGACGTGCAACGGAGCGTGTGCGGCGCCGAGCGCGAGGTAGGTGAAGAACGGCCGGTCCGGAGTGAGAGTGCGCTGGGTGCGGACCCAGTCGATGGCGTGGTCGACGAGGTCCTCGGACAGGTGGTAGCCGTCCTCGGGGCGACGGTCCGGCTCGACCGGCGTGGTGCCCTGGTACAGCAGCGGGTACCAGTGGTTCATCTCGGCACCCATGAAGCCGTAGAAGGTGTCGAACCCTTCGCCGGTGGGCCAGCGGTCGAACGGGCCGACCGCGCTGATCTCCCGTGGCGGGGTCTGGTGCCACTTGCCGAACGCGGCCGTGCTGTAGCCGTTGCCCTGCAGGATCTGGGCCATGGTCGCCGCGCTGCGCGGCCTGAAGCCGTTGTATCCGGGGGCCGCGGTGGTCATCTCGGTGGTGCCGCCCATGCCGACCGAGTGATGGTTGCGCCCGGTCAGCAGGGCCTGCCGGGTCGGTGAGCACAGGGCCGTGACATGGAAGCGGGTGTAGCGCAGCCCGCCCCCGGCGAGTCGTTCGGCGGCCGGCATCTCGCACGGTCCGCCGAATGCGCTGGAGGTGCCGAAGCCGAGGTCGTCCACGAGCACGATCACCACGTTCGGTGCGCCCTGCGGCGGAGGGATCGGACCGATGGGAGTGAAGGCGGTCTGCTGGTCGTGGACGTCCATTGCGGTCGTCAGGGGCCGGCGGGCGTCCGGCCGGGGGAGTATGTGCCGTCCGGCGTCGAACTCGGTCATGTATTTCTCCGTTGGGGTACGCCGCGGAAATGTCACATGCTTTTTTCCTCGCCGAATTGTCGGCGTGGTGCGGCTGGACTTCCGGCCGGTCTGCCAGCGGTGAAGCAAAAATGGCATTCGCCGTTGAAGCCGGTCAACAACAGAGCGTGAATCCGCCTGAACCGGTTTTGAATGAAGGCGGTAGAAAGCTTCTATACCTAAAGCTTCTCTGCGTGCGGGGGCGGCGGGGCGGGCGAGGATGCCAGGTCCACGAACGCCTGGGCCGCGGGCGACAGCGGGCCCGGGCGCCAGACCAGCCGGCCGTGGCGCAGCAGCCGCGGACGGTTGGAGAGCATCCGGGCTCCGCGGAGGGCCGCGTCCTGGGCCATGGAGGTGGGGAGCAGGGATGCTCCGACGCCGGAGAGGACCAGCGGCACGATCATCGCGCGGTGCGCGGTCTCCACCACGATCCGCGGCGCGACGCCCAGCGCGGTGCACACGTCGTCCAGCGCCGCGCGGGTTTCGGTGCCCGGCGGGGTCACGATCAGCTCCAGCGCGGCGAGTTCACGCGAGGTGATGGTGGCGCCGGCCGGATGCGGGTGGTCCGGGGGCAGGACGACATGCATCTCCTGCGCCGGCAGGTCGATGCTGCTCAGGTCCGCTGTGGGCACCGAGGCGTCCACCAGACCGAGCTCGCACTGGCCGGCCGCGACCATGTGCGCCACGGCGGCTCCTCGCTCCGGATCGACCACGCGCACGGAGACCTTGGGATGTGCGCGGTGAAAGCGCCCCAGCATGCCGGCGAGCGGATCGACCGACAGGGTCGTCTGCGAGACGATGTCGAGCCGGCCGCCGCTGAGTCCGAGGACCTCGCGGACCAGGGCGCCGGCCGTGGACAGGTCCCGTAGAACCTGCTGCGCCGGCTGGACCAGCGCCTCGCCCGCCGCGGTGAGTACGACGCCGTGCGGCAGCCGGTGAAACAGGCTGCCGCCGAATTCGCGCTCCAGCGCCCGGATCGCATGCGACAGGGAGGGTTGTGCGACATGGAGTGCAATGGCCGCGGCTGTGAATCCGCCGTGCTCGACCACGGCGATGAAGTATTCCAGCTGGCGTCGTTCCATCGGCTCTCCGTAAATTCCGGGCAACGCTATCACCGGCCGGACGGCGCCGGCACCGGCCGAACAGTGCATCCGGGACCTTGACCCCCGGTCGGCGCTCCACGATGCTGTGTTGCGGCACACGAGATGTGTGCCGTATTGAGCAACTTCTGACTCAGATCTCGTACGCAGATCCCGTACCAGCCGAGGAGTGGCCATGACGCACCAGGTCCGTGGAGTCGTCGCGCGGGGCAAGGGCGCCCCCGTCAGCCTGGAGACGATCATCGTGCCCGACCCCGGCCCGGGCGAGGCGCTGGTGAAGATCGAGGCCTGCGGGGTCTGTCACACCGATCTGCACTACCGCGAGGGCGGCATCAACGACGACTTCCCCTTCCTGCTCGGCCACGAGGCGGCCGGCGTGGTGGAGTCGGTGGGGGAGGGCGTCACCGATGTCGCCCCCGGTGACTTCGTCATCCTCAACTGGCGTGCCGTGTGCGGGCAGTGCCGGGCCTGTCTGCGCGGACGGCCCTGGTACTGCTTCAACACCCACAACGCCAAGCAGAAGATGACCCTGGAGGACGGCACCGAGCTGTCCCCGGCCCTGGGCATCGGCGCGTTCGCGGAGAAGACGCTGGTCGCGGCGGGGCAGTGCACCAAGGTCGACCGGTCCGCGTCGGCGGCCGCCGCCGGCCTGCTGGGCTGCGGCGTGATGGCGGGCATCGGCGCCGCGATCAACACCGGCAACGTCGGCCGCGGCGACAGCGTGGCGGTCATCGGCTGCGGTGGCGTCGGCGACGCCGCGATCGTCGGGTCGAACCTGGCCGGCGCCGCGAAGATCATCGCGGTGGACCTGGACGACCGGAAGCTGGAGACCGCCCGCAAGCTGGGCGCGACCCACACCGTCAACTCCAAGGAGACCGACCCCGTCGAGGCGATCCGCGAGCTGACCGGAGGCAACGGCGCCGACGTCGTCATCGAGGCGGTCGGCCGCCCGGAGACGTACAAGCAGGCCTTCTACGCCCGCGACCTCGCCGGCACGGTCGTCCTCGTCGGCGTGCCCACCCCGGAGATGAAGCTCGAACTGCCGCTGCTCGACGTGTTCGGCCGCGGTGGATCGCTGAAGTCGTCCTGGTACGGCGACTGCCTGCCCTCCCGCGACTTCCCGATGCTGATCGACCTCTATCTGCAGGGCCGCCTGAACCTGGACGCCTTCGTCACCGAGACCATCGCCCTGGACGAGGTCGAGAAGGCCTTCGAGCGGATGCACGGCGGCGACGTGCTGCGCTCGGTGGTGGTGCTGTGATGGCCGCGCGCATCGAACACCTCGTCACCTCGGGCACGTTCTCGCTGGACGGCGGCACCTGGGACGTCGACAACAACGTGTGGATCATCGGCGACGACCACGAGGTGATCGTGATCGACGCGGCCCATGACGCCGACGCCATCGCCGAGGCCGTCGGTGACCGTCGCCTCACGGCCATCGTGTGCACCCACGCCCACAACGACCACATCGACGCGGCGCCCGAACTCGCGGCGCGCACCGGCGGCCCGGTCCTCCTCCATCCCGACGACCTGCCGCTGTGGAAGCAGACCCACCCGGACCGGGCGCCCGACGCCGAACTGGCCGACGGCCAGGTCCTGACGGTGGCGGGGGTCGAACTGACCGTGCTGCACACCCCCGGCCATGCCCCCGGAGCGGTCTGTCTGTACGCGCCGGCGCTCACCGCACTCTTCAGCGGCGACACGCTCTTCGCGGGCGGACCGGGGGCCACGGGAAGGTCGTACAGCCACTTCCCGACCATCATCGAGTCCATCCGGGAACGGCTGTTGACCCTGCCGGGCGGGACCGTCGTGCACACCGGCCACGGGGACACGACCACCGTCGGCGCGGAGGCCCCGCACCTGCAGGACTGGATCGCGCGCGGTCACTGACGCGCTGACCTGCTCGAAGGCACTGATTCCGGTGCCGACCCCTGCCCTGAAGATGTTGCTTATCGTGCGCCTGGTTGCGTGAAAGGCAACATTCGGCAGGGGTCAAAGGGGCCCCGGAACTCCTTGACAAGGGTTCTGGGCGACCTCAGACTGATGTTGCGCTTACCGCAATCCGTTTCGTTATACGCACCGAGGTGTCATGATGATTCCCGTGTGCCGTCTCGCGGATCTCCCGCGAGGTGAGGCCTTCCGGCTCGACATCGATCCGCCGGTCTCGGTGTTCCATACCGACGACGGCGAGGTCTTCGCCATCGACGACACATGCACCCACCAGGACGCCTCGCTCGCCGACGGCTGGCTGGAGGGCTGCGAGGTGGAATGCCCGCTGCACGCTTCGAAGTTCGACCTGCGTACCGGCGCCGTCGACGCCCCGCCGGCCAAGCTGCCGGTGCGTACGCACGAGGTCGTCGTCGAGGACGGCATGATCTACGTCCAGGTGTCGACCGACGCCCCCAACCTGCCGCCCTGCATCGCCTCCCGCCTCGCCGGGGGTCCCGCGTGAGGACGGTCGCCGTGGTCGGCGCCTCACTGGCCGGTCTGTCGGCGGCGCGCTCACTGCGCAAGCAGGGCTACGACGGGCGGCTCGTCGTCATCGGCGACGAGATCCACCGCCCGTACGACAGGCCCCCGTTGTCCAAGGAGTTCCTGGCCGGCACGATCGGCGAAGCCGATCTCGTGCTGGAGACGGACGACGAGGACCTGGGGGCCGAGTGGCTGCTCGGCGCCCGCGCCGCCGGACTCGACCGGACTGAGCGCGTCGTCCGGCTCGCCGACGGCCGGGAGGTCCGCGCCGACGGCATCGTCATCGCGACCGGCGCCGCCGCGCGCAGCCTGCCGGGCGCCGAGGGCCTGGCCGGGGTGCACACCCTGCGCACCCTGGACGACGCCCGCGCCCTGCGGGACGAACTGGCCCGCGGCGGGCGGCTGGTGGTGATCGGCGGCGGCTTCATCGGCGCCGAGGTCGCCTCCACCGCGTACGCCCTCGGGCTCGACGTGACGGTCATCGAGGCCGCCCCGACGCCGCTCGCCGGACCGATCGGCGAGACCATGGGCGCCGTCGTCTCCGCGCTCCACACGGACCACGGCGTACGGCTGCTGTGCGGCGTGGGCGTCAAGGGGCTCAGCGGCGAGCGGCAGGTGGACGCCGTACTGATGGAGGACGGCCGCAGCATCCCCGCCGACATCGTCGTCGTCGGTGTGGGTGCACGCCCGTGCGTCGAGTGGCTCGAAGGCTCCGGCGTCACCCTCGACAACGGCGTCAAGTGCGGTGCCGACGGCCGAACCAGCCTGGCCGGCGTGGTCGCGGTCGGCGACTGCGCCAACTGGTACGACCCCCGGGCGGGCGCGCACCGCCGCGTCGAGCACTGGACCGGCGCACGGGAGCGGCCCGACGCCGCCATCGCCACGCTGCTGGCGGGCGGCGCGGTGGAGCCGGGGGTGCCCCGGCCGCCGTACTTCTGGTCGGACCAGTACGGCGTGAAGATCCAGTTCGCCGGTCATGCGGCCGGTGCCGACAGTGTGACGGTCGAGGAGGGCGCCGCGGACGACCGCAACGTCCTGGCCGTCTACCGGCGGGCCGGCGCGCCGGTCGCCGTGCTCGGGATGAACCAGCCGCGGCTGTTCACCCGCTGGCGCAAGCAGCTGAGCGCTTCGCTGTGAGTGCCGTGATGTGTCGTTTTTCTTCTGCGGCGCCATTGTGGCTGGTCGCGCCCCTCGGCGGAGCCGCACACAAGCACCGTCCCGCGCCCCTGTGGGGCGCTCCTACCACGACGTTCCCGAGGAGTGCACCGTGACCTCGACCAGCCTGCCGGACAGCCTGATCGCCACCCTTCCCGGCTCCTCCTACACGGATCCGGCGGTCTTCGCCCAGGAGCAGGAGCGCATATTCGAGACCATGTGGTTCTGCGTCGCACGCTCCTCCGAGCTGGCCAAGCCCGGCGCCTTCCGCACGGTCGACGTGGGCCGCGAGAGCATCCTCGTCACCCGCGCAAGGGACAACAGCATCCGGGCCTACTTCAACGTGTGCCGGCACCGCGGCGCCAAGCTCTGCACCGAGGAGTCCGGCGAGGTCAAGAGGGCCTTCCAGTGCCCGTACCACGCCTGGACGTACGACCTGAACGGCAAGCTGGTCGCTGCACCCAACCTCACCAAGATGCCCGACGTCGGCCGCACCGAGTACGGCCTGGCGAGCGTGGCCGTCCGCGAATGGCTCGGCTACGTCTGGGTGTGCCTGGCGGAGAACCCGCCCTCCTTCGAGGAGGACGTCATCGGCGAGGTCGTCGCCCGCCTCGGCGACGTCGAGTCGATCGAGCACTACGACATCGACAACCTCTCCGTCGGCAAGCGGATCGTCTACGACGTGAAGGCGAACTGGAAGCTCATCATCGAGAACTTCATGGAGTGCTACCACTGCGCCACGATCCACCCCGAACTCACCGAGGTGCTCCCCGAGTTCGCCGACGGCTACGCCGCCCAGTACTACGTCGGGCACGGTGCCGAGTTCGGTGAGGAGGTGCAGGGCTTCACCGTCGACGGCTCCGAGGGCCTGGACCGCATCCCGGGCGTGGCGGAGGACCAGGACCGCCGCTACTACGCGATCACCGTCCGGCCGCAGGTCTTCATCAACCTCGTCCCCGACCACGTGATCTTCCACCGGATGTACCCGGTGGCCGTCGACCGCACGATCGTCGAGTGCGACTGGCTCTACCTCCCGCACGTCGTCGAGAGCGGCAAGGACGTCAGCCGGTCCGTGGAACTCTTCGACCGGGTCAACCGCCAGGACTTCGACGCGTGCGAGCGCACACAGCCCGGAATGAGCAGCCGGATGTACGCCAAGGGCGGCGTGCTGGTTCCCAGCGAGCACCACATCGGTGCGTTCCACGACTGGGTGAACGAGCGCCTGGGCACCCCCCAGGGCTGACTCAGCCCAGGTAGCCCATCCGGTGGCTGATCTCCTCGGCTCCCTTGATCAGGACCGGGGCGAGCTCGCGCATCCGCTCCTCCGTGAACCGGTAGGAGGGGCCGGAGGCCGTGACCGCCGCGATGACCTCGCCGTCCCGGTCGAGGACCGGCGCGGCCATGGCGTGCAGACCGATCTCCAGCTCCTCCTTGGTCCAGGCGTAGCCGGCCTCGCGCACCTCGGCGAGGTTCTTCTCGAGCTTCGCCTTCGAGGTGATGGTGTGCGGCGTGACCTTCTTCAGGCCTGCCTCGGCCAGCAGCGCGGCGCGCTCCGTGGCGGGCAGGTACGCCAGCAGGACCTTGCCGCTGGACGTCGCGTGCAGCGGCGTCAGCTGGCCGACCCAGTTGTGCGCGGTGACCGCTCCCGGGCCGCGCACCTGGTAGAGGTTGATCGCGTAGTGCTCCTGCAGCACCGCGATGTTGACGGTCTCGCCGATCTCCTCGGCGAGCCGCTCGCAGACCGGGCGGCCCTGCTGAGTGATGTCGATGCGTCCCGTGACCGCGCCGGCCAGGCGTACGATGCCGAAGCCGAGCCGGTACTTGCCGCGCTCGCCCGCCTGCTCCACCAGACCGCGCGCCTCCAGGGCGCCGAGCAGGCGGAAGGCGGTGGACTTGTGAACATCGATCTCGGCGGCCACCTCGCTGACTCCGGCCTCGCCGCGCTGGGCCAGGATCTCGAGGACGCTGATGGCTCGGTCGACCGACTGGACTCCGCCGGCCTGCGAATTTGACGTTTCGGTGTCTCGGCTGTGGTTGCTCACAGCGAAACTATACGCGTAGTACGGTACAAGCTGTTTACGGCCGCGACTCTGACCAGGTCTTTTCTCCTGGTAACGGCCGATTCATGTGATGACGCTCGGTATCCGGGGCAGGCTGATCCCGCGCCGCCCCGGACGCCGAACCGGTCAGCGCTGGGTGTAGATGAAGCCGATCTTGTCGACCTCGTCGCCGCTGCGTCCGTGGAAGCCGGCGATCTGCCGGCCGGAGGGCGCGGTGCGGGTGACGCAGTCGGAGGTCGTGGTGCCGCCTGCCAGGGTGCGGCCGAGGTTCGTCGTGAACTTGGCGTAGAAGATCCGCGTGTGGTCGTTGTACGTGCCCTGGCAGAGCTGAGCAGTCGTTACGTACTCGCCGCTGCCCAGGGTCAGGGAGGACGCGGTGCCGCCCGTTCCGCCGTGGGCGAGGGTGGTGCCGTTCGCCAGGGTGAGGCCCATCTGGTCGACGCGGGAGCCGGAGCGCAGGGCGACGGTGGTGGCGCGGGCGCCGGCCGGGACGCTGTCGATGTCGTTGTAGTAGTCGCCGTGCGGTCCGCCGAACTGGTCGCTGAACTGATACGCGGCGTTGCGCGACCAGGAGAAGCCGACCGTGATCGGGTCGTGGTCGGAGAGCATCTTCCCGTCGTCGGTGAGGAACTTGGCGTGCTCGTTGTTGTAGGACGTCGCGTTGAGCGAGACCAGCTTGCTGCTCCGATACAGGACCTTGTCGACGACCTCGCAGGTGTTGGGCACGGTCGCCCCGGTCTGGTCGCAGACCAGCGCGTCGCTGCCCTTGGCCGGCGGGGTGCCGCCGCGGATCAGCTGCACCCAGGCGTCGGTGAGGCCGTTGGCCGCGCCGAACTCGGCGATGGTGTCGGCGGTGCGGGTGTAGCGGGTGTTGGTGTCACCCATGACCACGACGGCGTTTCCGGCGGAGTGGGTCTTGATGAAGTCGGTGAGCTGGCTCAGGTTGTCGGCGCGTGAGGCCTCGTCGCCGTCGTTGGTGCCGGCGTTGGTGTGCAGGTTGTAGAAGTCGACGTAGACGCCCTCGGCGAGGCGCTCGCGCATGAAGGTGAAGCCCTTGGGGGTCAGGCAGTCGCCGGAGTCGACCTGGCAGGAGTTCCAGTGCACCCGCTCGAAGTCGTCCTCGTCGTAGGGGATCTTCGACAGGGTGTTGAGCCCGCTGCCGATGCCGGCGCCGCCGCTGGTGGGGGTGCGGTAGGCGTGCGCGGTGTCGGCGGCGTAGAGGTAGGAGTGGTAGTTGAAGTCCTCCTCGACATGGACGATGTCGTACGACGCGATCCGCTGGCCGATCGCGGTGGTGCTGGACTCGCGGGGCGTCGGCGCGCTGTTGACGGCCGCGGGCAGGCCCGCGACGTTGTAGCTGAGGACGCTGAAGGTGCCCGGGTCGGCGGCCGCCGCGGAGGGGGCTGCCGCGGTGAGCCCGCCGAGGGCGGCGGTTGCCGCGGCCAGGCAGGCGAGGAGTCTGCGCATGGGGGAAGGCCTCCTGAGGAGGGAAAGCGGTTGCGGTAAGGACCGCGACTGAAGTTACCGCTGGTTACCCATGCTTGTCGTGTACTCGACCGAACATTGTGATGTGCAGCAGGCCGCGAACGGGGGAACGCCCCGTGCGCACGGACGAGTCGCGTACGACGGCCTCAGTACGCGTGGTGGGTCTGCCAGAAGGCCCAGGCCTCGCAGGGGCTGCCGTAGGCGCTGTTCATGTAGTTGAGGCCCCACTTGATCTGGGTGGCCGGGTTCGTCTGCCAGTCGGAGCCGACGGTCGAGTACTTGGAGGCGGGAAGGGCCTGGACGAGGCCGTAGGCGCCGGAGGAGGGGTTCATGGCGTGCATGTCCCAGCCGGACTCGCGGGTGACGATGTTGCTGAAGCACTGGAACTGGCCGCTTGGCACTATCTGTGCCGCCAGCGCCTTGATCTGGGCGGTGGTGTAGGTGGTCAGCACGGGCGCGTCGGCGGTGTGCCGGGAGGCGGCCTCTTTCGCCTCCTTGGCCTTCTTCGCGGCCTCCTGCTTGGCGACCGCGGTCCTGGCGGCGGCCTTGCGGGCGGCCTCCTCGGCGTCCTTCCTGGCGCTCGCGTCCGCCTGGACGGCCTGGACGTCGGCCTGCTGCGTCAGGGAAGCGGTCTGTACCCGGGCCTGCTGCCCCGCGGGTATGTCCGTGAGGAGCGTCGAGTCGGCCGTCGTGGCCTCGGCGTCGTTCGGCTGTGCGGTGGTGCCCGAGGCGACGCCGACGACGCTTCCGACTGCGGTGACCGCAGTGGCCGAGGCCACCGCGAACCCTCGCACCGTGATCGGGTTCACTCGTCTTCCCTCCGGTTCGTCCGTGCCGCCCTGCCGTGACGGCTGCGGGCAACTCGCGGGGCGCGTCAGGCAGTTGGAACACTCTGTCGCGCCGGGGCGGAACGGCGCAATGGTGAAGGAGGTGTGGATGCTCACACCTGTAGCTGCCCGTGCACGGTGAGGTCGCCGAGGTTGCTGTGCCCGCGCATCGCTGCCACCTGCGCGGTGAATGACACCCTTGCAAGTAACGACACCGAAATCATGCCCTTGTAAGTTGCGTGGCTCGCAACCTAGTGCGTATAGCGATACTGGTATTAGCATGCGTCGCGTATCTACGGCGCGAGCGAGACGAGGCACCATGGCTCCCCAATACGACTTCGTCATCGTCGGCGGCGGTTCGGCCGGCAGTGCACTGGCGAACAGACTCTCCGCCGACCCGGACAACAAGGTCCTGGTCCTGGAGGCCGGCCGGTCCGACTATCCGTGGGACGTCTTCATCCACATGCCCGCGGCACTGACGTACCCCATCGGCAGCCGCTTCTACGACTGGAAGTACGAGTCCGAGCCCGAGCCCCACATGGGAGGCCGGCGCATCTACCATGCGCGCGGCAAGGTGCTCGGCGGCTCCAGCAGCATCAACGGCATGATCTTCCAGCGCGGCAACCCCATGGACTACGAGCGCTGGGCGGCCGACCCCGGCATGGAGACCTGGGACTACGCGCACTGTCTGCCCTACTTCCGGCGCATGGAGAACTGTCTGGCCGCCGACCCGGACGACGAGTTCCGCGGCCACGACGGCCCCCTCGTCCTGGAGCGCGGCCCGGCCACCAACCCGCTCTTCGGCGCCTTCCTCAAGGCCACCGAGGAGGCGGGCTACGCGCCCACCGACGACGTCAACGGCTACCGGCAGGAGGGCTTCGCCAAGTTCGACCGCAACGTCCACCGCGGACGCCGGCTGTCGGCCTCGAAGGCATACATCAAGCCCGTCAGGAAGCGGCCCAACCTGACCATCAAGACCCGCGCCCTGGTCACCCGCGTCCTCTTCGAGGGCAAGAAGGCCGTCGGCGTCGAGTACCAGCGCGGCAAGGGCGCCCTGCAGCAGGTGCGCGCCAAGGAGGTCATCCTCTGCGGCGGCGCGATCAACTCCCCGCAGCTGCTGCAGCTGTCCGGCGTCGGCAACGCGGAGGAGCTGCGCGCCCTCGGCATCGACGTCGTGCACGACCTGCCGGGCGTCGGCGAGAACATGCAGGACCACCTCGAGGTCTACATCCAGTACGCCTGCAAGCAGCCCGTCTCCATGCAGCCGTACCTGGCGAAGTGGCGGGCCCCCTTCATCGGCCTGCAGTGGCTGTTCCGCAAGGGCCCGGCCGCGACCAACCACTTCGAGGCCGGCGGCTTCGCCCGCAGCAACGAGGACGTGGACTACCCCAACCTGATGTTCCACTTCCTGCCGATCGCGGTCCGCTACGACGGCTCCGTGCCCGCGGGCGGACACGGCTACCAGGTCCACGTGGGCCCCATGTACTCCGACGCCATCGGCTCCGTGAAGATCAAGAGCAAGGACCCGCGCGAGCACCCGGCCCTGCGCTTCAACTACCTCTCCACCGAGCAGGACCGCCGCGAGTGGGTCGAGGCGATCCGGGTGGCCCGCAAGCTCCTCAACCAGCCCGCGCTCGCCCCCTACAACAACGGGGAGGTCTCGCCCGGCCCGTCCGTCGAGACCGACGAGGAGATCCTCGACTGGGTCGCCAAGGACGGCGAGACGGCCCTGCACCCGTCCTGCACCTGCAAGATGGGCACCGACGAGATGTCCGTCGTCGACCCCACCAGCATGCGGGTGCACGGCGTGGAGGGCCTGCGGGTCGTCGACGCGTCGGTGATGCCGTACGTCACCAACGGCAACATCTACGCCCCGGTGATGATGGTCGCCGAGAAGGCCGCCGACCTGATCCTCGGCAAGGAGCCCCTCGCCCCGTCGAAAGCCGCGTACTACCGCCTCCGCGACGCCGAGAAGCAGGCCGGGTAGACCTTGGACGCCGCAGGACTCCGGGCGCTGCTGGACAGCGTCCGCTACGAGGTGCTGCCCGCGAAGGCGACCGAGGACAAGGTCCTCGCCCATGTCCCGCGCGACGTCGTGGTCACGGTCACGGCGTCGCCGGTCAAGGGCCTGGAACCGACTCTCGATCTGACGGGCCGGCTCGCTGCGCACGGCTATCGCGTCGTGCCGCACATGCCCGCGCGGCTGCTGCGGGACGAGGTGCATCTGAAGGAGGTCGTCGAGCGGCTGCGCGAGGCGGGCGTGGACGACGTCTTCGTCCCGGCGGGCGACGCGGACCCGCCGGCCGGGGCCTACGACGGCGCGCTGCCGGTGCTGCGCAGGCTGGGCGAGCTGGGCGACCCCTTCGCCCGCGTGGGTATCACCGGCTATCCCGAGAGCCATCCGCTGATCCACGACGACATCACCATCCAGGCGATGTGGGACAAGCGCGCGCACGCCACGTACATCGTCAGCAACCTCTGCTTCGATCCGCGCGTGCTGGGGGAGTGGATCGCCCGGATACGGCGGCGGGACGTCGCCCTGCCCTTGTACGTGGGCGTTGCCGGGCCCGTGCAGCGGACGAAGCTGCTGGCGATGGCGACGAAGATCGGGGTGGGGGAGTCGACGCGGTTCCTGACGAAGCATGCGTCGTGGTTCCTGCGGTTTGCAGCCCCGGGGGGCTATTCACCGGAGAGGCTGCTGACCCGCAGTGAGGAGGCGCTCACGGCGCCTTCGGCGGGGGTGGCGGGCCTGCACGTGTTCACTTTCAACCAGATCGCCGAGACCGAAGTGTGGCGCCGGGCGCTGCTGGAGCGGCTCGGGGGCTGAGCTGCTGGGGGCTGCCGCCCCCAGACCCCCGCTTTCGGCCCTTGAGGGGCCTCGTCCTCAAACGCCGGACGGGCTGGAATTGCCGGCCGGCGCCCGCATGCATCCGTATACAGAGGGCGCCGTGCCGTACCGCTCAGCGGAAGACCACCGTGCGGTTGCCGTCCACCATGACGCGGCTCTCGCTGTGCCACTTCACCGCGTGGGCCAGTACCTGTGCCTCGACGTCGCGGCCGACCGTGACCAGCTCCCCGGGGTCGAGCGAGTGGTCGACGCGGACCACGTCCTGCTCGATGATCTGGCCCTCGTCCAGGTCCGAGGTCACATAGTGCGCCGTCGCGCCGACGAGCTTGACCCCGCGGTCGTAGGCCTGGACGTATGGGCGTGCGCCCTTGAAGCTGGGGAGGAAAGAGTGGTGGATGTTGATCGCGCGGCCCTCCAGCTGCTTGCACAGGTCGTCGGAGAGGACCTGCATGTAGCGGGCGAGTACCACGAGGTCGACGTCCAGCTCGCGCACCAGCTCCAGCAGCCGCGCCTCCGCCTCCGGCTTGGTCTCCTTGGTCACCGGGACGTGGTGGAAGGGGATGCCGTAGGTGTCCGCAAGGCTCTCGAAGTCCCGGTGGTTGGAGACGATCGCGGGGATCTCGATGTTGAGGGCGCCTGTGCGGCGGCGGAAGAGCAGGTCGTTCAGGCAGTGGCCGAACTTGGACACCATGATCAGCGTCCGGGTCGGGGTCGAGGCGTCCCACAGCTTCCAGGAGATGCGGTAGGCCTCGGCGACGGGACCGAACCGGTAACGCAGAGTTTCCAGATCCGCGTTTGGATCGGAAACGTCGAAGTGGACCCTCATGAAGAAACGGCCCTGGAGTCGATCATCGAACTGCTGGCTCTCCAGGATGTTGCCGGAGTTCCTGACGAGGAAGCCGCTCACGGCGTGGACCAGTCCCGCGCTGTCGGGACACGAGAGGGTGAGGACGTACTCACGGCCAGGTTGCGGGCGAGGGGACATATGCGGCCTCCATCGGTGCGTATTGCACAACAAGGTGAGCGATACGCAACATGGTCGGCTCGGTGCCCGCCTGCGGTCAAGGGGTGGCCGGGCAAGTGACGGCATGGCGAAATCGTCATCCGCCAACTACTTGACGTATGTGTGGACATTCGCCAGGGTGTTCCACCACAAGCAATTGAATGCACGATGCGCAACGAATTTCGGTTGAAAGGCTTGGCGCGTGGCAGATCTGTATGTGGACGGAGAGTGGCGGGAGCCGGTGGCCGGCGGGCGCCGCGAGATCCGCTGCCCCGCTGACGGCACGCTCGCAGCGACCGTAGCGGAAGGGACGCGTCCGGACACGGAGGCGGCGATCGCCGCGGCCCGCCGAGCCTTCGACGAGGGGCCCTGGCCCCGCACCCCCGAGCGCGAGCGCGGCGCACTGCTGCTGCGCACCGCAGACATCCTCGAGCGCGACGCCAAGGAATTCGCCCGCGCCGAGTCGCTGGACACCGGCAAGCGGCTGGTGGAGAGCGAGTACGACATCGCCGACGTCGTCTCCTGCTTCCGCTACTACGGCGGGATCGGCGGCACCGATGCGGGTCGTGTGATCGACACCGGGCGGGACGACGCCGTCAGCCGCGTCGTCTATGAGCCGGTCGGTGTCTGCGGGCTGATCACTCCCTGGAACTACCCGCTGCTGCAGGCCAGTTGGAAGGTCGCCCCGGCGCTGCTCGCGGGCAACACGATCGTCCTGAAGCCCAGCGAGCTCACCCCCTCCACCTCCATCCTGCTGATGAAGGCGCTGGAGGAGGCCGGGCTCCCGGCCGGCGCCGCCAACCTCGTCCTGGGCACCGGTCCGGAGGTGGGCGCACCGCTCTCCGAGGACCCGGCCGTCGACATGGTCTCCTTCACCGGCGGCCTGGAGACCGGCAAGCGGATCATGGCCACCGCCGCCGCCACCGTGAAGAAGGTGGCGCTGGAGCTCGGCGGCAAGAACCCCAATGTCGTCTTCGCCGACGCCGACTTCGAGACGGCCGTGGACTTCGCTCTCACGGCCGTCTTCCTGCACTCGGGGCAGGTCTGCTCGGCCGGTGCCCGGCTGATCGTCGAGGACTCGCTGCACGACCGCTTCGTCGACGAGGTGGTCAGGCGTGCACGGCAGATCCGGCTGGGCGGGCCCTTCGACGCCGATGCCGAGACCGGCGCGCTGATCTCCGCCCAGCACCTCGCGAAGGTCGAGGCGTACGTCGCCGCCGGCATCGCCGAGGGCGCCGTACTGCGCTGCGGCGGCGAGCGGCCGGACGACCCGGCCCTCGCGAACGGCTTCTACTACCCGCCGACCGTCCTCGACGAGTGCCGGCAGGACATGAACGTGGTGCACGAGGAGTCCTTCGGGCCCGTGCTCACGATCGAGCGCTTCACCGATGAGGACGATGCCGTACGCATCGCCAACGACACCGAGTACGGACTCGCCGGGGCCGTCTGGACGCAGGACGCCGGGAAGGCCCAGCGGGTCGCCCGGCGGCTGCGCCACGGCACGGTGTGGATCAACGACTACCACCCCTATGTGCCGCAAGCGGAATGGGGTGGCTTCGGGCACTCGGGCGTGGGACGGGAGCTGGGACCGACCGGCCTGGACGAGTACCGAGAGCCCAAGCACATCTGGCAGAACATCCAACCCCGGCCGCAGCTCTGGTTCCGCGGCTGAACGCCGAAAAGAGGTCGATCGTGACCCCCACACAGACCGAGGTGGCGCAGCGGCGCGGCACCCCTCAGGACTCGGACGGCACGCCCGTCATATCTGTGCGCAATCTGTGGAAGGTGTTCGGGCCGAAGGCCGACCGGGTGCCGGAATCGGAGGAGCTGTGCGGGCTCAGCCGCCGCGAGCTCATGGACCGCACCGGATGTACCGCCGCCGTGCGCGACGTCAACTTCGAGGTCGCGCCCGGTGAGGTCTTCGTCGTCATGGGCCTGTCCGGCTCCGGCAAGTCCACCCTGGTGCGATGTCTGACCCGGCTGATCGAACCCACCTCCGGTGAGGTCGTCTTCGAGGGCCAGGACATCCGCCAAGCCGACGACAAGCGGCTGCGTGACCTGCGCCGCCGCAAGTTCTCCATGGTCTTCCAGCACTTCGGGCTGCTGCCCCACCGCAGGGTGGTGGACAACGTGGCCTTCGGCCTGGAGATCCGCGGCATGAGCAGGGCCGAGCGCACCAAGCGGGCCATGGAGGTCGTCGAGCTGGTCGGCCTCGCCGGCTACGAGAACTCCTACCCCGACCAGCTCTCCGGCGGTATGCAGCAACGCGTGGGCCTGGCAAGGGCGTTGGCCGGAGACCCGGACGTCCTCTTCTTCGACGAGCCGTTCTCCGCGCTCGACCCGCTGATCCGCCGCGACATGCAGAACGAGGTCATCCGCCTCCACCACGAGGTCGGCAAGACCATGGTGTTCATCACCCACGACCTCTCCGAGGCCCTCAAGCTGGGCGACCGCATCCTCATCATGCGCGACGGCAAGATGGTCCAGTGCGGCACCGGCGACGAGCTCGTGGGCGCCCCGGCCGACGACTACGTCCGCGAGTTCGTCAAGGACGTGCCCCGCGGTGACGTGCTCACCCTGAAGTGGATCATGCGGGCCCCGGAGGACGGCGATGACCTCGACGGCCCCGAACTGGGCCCGGACGTCGTGGTGAAGGAGGCCACCCGGGTCGTCCTGGCCGCCGACAAGCCGGTCAAGGTCGTCGAGAACGGCAAGCTGCTCGGCATCGTCGGTGACGAGGAGATCCTCGCGGTGGTCGCCGGGCAGGAAGGCGACGCGTGATGACCGTCGCCATAGAGAAACCCGAGAAAACAGACGCCGTAGCAGAGGTCGCGCCAGCCAAGGGCGCGCGCAAGGTCAGCCGGCCCATGGTGATCGGCGCGATCCTCGTCGTCTGGCTGGTGCTGTTCGCCGTCCTGCGCGGCAAGCAGACCCTGTCCCTGGCGGTGGCCGATCTGACCGATCTGCACCGGTGGATCAACGACTTCAACGACTCCATCGGCGCCAACCGCAACTCCAACCCGCTCTTCCTGTACTTCTTCAACGAGATCCGGCTGGTCATCGACAACCTGGTGACCTTCGTCCAGCACCTGATCTCCCAGCCGTCCGGGGCCCGCCCGGTCCCCGAGATCGGCTGGCTCGGCGTCGTCGGCCTCGCCGGGTTCGTCTCCTGGGCCGTGGGCAACTGGAAGGTCGCCCTGCTGGCCGTGGCCGGCTTCACCTTCTTCGGGCTGCAGGGGCTGTGGCAGGAGAGCATGGACACCCTGGCGCTCATCCTGTGCGCGGTGTTCGTGGCCCTGCTGTTCGCGATCCCGCTCGGGGTGTGGGCAGGTCTCTCGGACCGGTTCAACCGGATCGTCACGCCCTTCCTGGACTTCATGCAGACGATGCCGACCTTCGTCTACCTGGCGCCGCTGACCCTGTTCTTCCTCATCGGCGGCGCGTCCGCGACGATCGCCACCGTGATCTACGCGGCCCCGCCGACGATCCGCATCACGGCGCACGCCATCCGCAACGTGTCGAAGACGACGGTCGAGGCCGCCGACTCCCTCGGCGCCACGCGGCGGCAGTCGCTGCTGAAGGTCCTGTTGCCGATGTCCAAGCGGACCGTGGTGATGGGTGTGAACCAGACCATCATGGCCGCCCTGGCCATGGTGACCATCGCGGCCCTGATCAACGCACCGGGCCTCGGGGTGAACGTCCTGCAGGCACTGCAGTCGCTCGACGTCGGCACGGCCTTCAACGCGGGCCTCGCCATCGTGATCATGGCGATCGTGCTGGACCGGGTCACGACCGCGGCCAGCGCACGCGAGGAGCACGCACGCAACTCCAAGAACCGCTTCGAGAAGTGGCGCAGGCCTCTGCTCGGCGCCGGCGCCGTGGTCACGGTGGTCCTGATCTACCTCTCGCACACCTACCTGTGGGCCGCAGACTTCCCCGGTGACGGCACCGTCGGAACCCACATCGCGAGCGCGACGGACACCGCGGCCACCTGGGTGCAGGACAACCTGTCGGGTCTGACCAACGCCTTCCGCGACACCATCACCAACGGCCTGCTCAACCCGTTCCAGACGCTGCTCACCGACTCCCCGTGGTGGCTCGTCGGCGCGGTGCTGGTCGCACTGGCAGTGGTGCTCGGCGGCTGGAAGGCCGGGATCACCACGGCCGTGTGCGTGGGCCTGCTGGTCGCCACCGGTGTGTGGTCGGACGCCATGACGACGATGGCCTCGACGCTCGTCGCGACGGTGCTCGTGATGATCCTCGGCATCGTCTTCGGGGTGTGGATGGGCCGCAGCATGATGGCTGACCGGATGATCCGGCCCACCCTGGACGCGGCCCAGGTCATGCCGCCGTTCGTCTATCTCGTGCCGTTCCTCGCGCTGTTCGGCGCCACCCGCTTCACGGCCATCGTCGCGGCGATCGTCTACGGAGCGCCGGTCGCCATGAAGATCATCGCGGACGGGATCCGGGCGGTGCCCGAGACCACCGTGGAAGCGGCCACCTCCGCCGGGTGCAACACCTGGCAGATCATCACCAAGGTCCAACTGCCGATGTCACGCAGTGCCCTGACGCTCGCGACCAACCAGGGCCTGATCTACGTGCTGTCGATGGTTGTGGTGGGCGGCCTGGTAGGAGCGGGCGCCCTCGGCTACGACGTCGTGGCCGGATTCTCCCAGAACGAGCTGTACGGCAAGGGGCTGGCGGCGGGACTCGCCATCGTACTGCTCGGAGTCATGTTCGACCGGATCACTCAGGCAGCGGCGCGACGCGCGAGCGCATAAGGAGCAGGACACCATGGCAAGACACTGGCAAGCCGGCGCGGCCGGCCTGGCCGTCCTCGGCCTCACCCTCACTGCCTGCGGCGGGGCGAAGGTCGGCGACAGCTCCTCCGCGGGCTCGGGCAGCTCGGGCAAGTGCGGCACCTTCAACCTGGCCGTCAACCCGTGGGTGGGCTACGAGGCCGACGCGGCGGTCGTCGCATACGTCGCGCAGCACAACCTCGGCTGTACGGTCACCAAGAAGAACCTGAAGGAACAGATCGCCTGGCAGGGCTTCGGCACCGGCGAGGTCGACGCGGTCCTGGAGAACTGGGGCCACGCCGACCTGGTGAAGAAGTACATCGGCGGCCAGAAGACCGCCGTCGACGCCGGCCAGACCGGCAACAAGGGCATCATCGGCTGGTACGTGCCGCCGTGGCTGGCCAAGGCGCACCCCGACATCCTCCAGTGGAAGAACCTCAACAAGTACGCGTCGCAGTTCAAGACCTCGGAGTCGGGCGGCAAGGGCCAGCTCCTGGACGGCGACCCGTCTTACGTCACCAACGACGCGGCGCTGGTGAAGAACCTGAAGCTGAACTTCAAGGTGGTGTACGCGGGCAGTGAGGCGGCCCTCATCACGGCCTTCCGCGACGCCGAGAAGAACAAGAAGTGGGTGATCGGCTACTTCTACGAGCCGCAGTGGTTCCTGTCCGAGGTCCCGCTGAAGAAGGTCTCCCTGCCCGCGTACAAGACGGGCTGTGACACCGACGCGGCGAAGGTCGCCTGCGACTACCCCGTCTACAACCTCAACAAGATCGTCAGCGCGAAGTTCGCCAAGTCGGGCAGCCCCGCCTACAACCTGGTGAAGAACTTCAACTGGACGAACGACGACCAGAACGAGGTCGCCAAGTACATCGCTCAGGACAAGCTGTCCGACGATGCGGCGGCCAAGAAGTGGGTCGAGGCGAACAAGGACAAGGTCGACGCCTGGATCAAGTGAGCCGAGGCCACGAGCCGGTTGAACATGCCCGGCGGGCGGTGCGTGCAGATGCGCGCCGCCCGCCGGGCATTGCCATGTTCAGGGCGGGTGTTCCGGCCTGTTTTCGGACGTCACGGACCCCTTGACACCCCCTCCCCGCGACAGGCACATTGAGTTGCGCAACCTGAATCACGTTGCGCAGAAAGCAACTGGACGGTTTTGATTTCCGGAGGTGCGGCGATGGCGGGACCCCGAGTGGTGATCATCGGAGCGGGCGTCGTGGGAGCGGCCCTCGCGGACGAGATCTCCGCGCGAGGCTGGACCGAAGTGACCGTGGTCGACCAGGGCCCGCTGCCCGCCACGGGAGGCTCCACCTCACACGCGCCGGGCCTGGTCTTCCAGACCAACTCCTCCAAGACCATGACCGAGCTGGCCCGCTACACAGTCGAGAAGTTCTGCTCCCTCGACGTCGACGGCAAGCCCTGCTTCCTGCAGGTCGGCGGCCTCGAAGTGGCGACCACCCCCGAGCGCCTCGAGGAACTGCACCGCCGCCACGGCTGGATCACCGCCTGGGGCATCGAGGCCCGCCTGCTGAGCGCCGACGAGTGCGTCGAGCAGCACCCGCTGGTCAACCGCGACCGGGTCCTCGGCGGCCTCCTCGTCCCCACCGACGGCCTTGCCAAGGCCGTCCTCGCCGTCGAGGCGCAGATCCGCCGGGCCACCGAGCGAGGTGTGACGTTCCGCGCCCGCCACGAGGTCCTGGACGTACTGCAGGCCGACGGCCGCGTCACCGGCGTCCTCACCGACCAGGGCGAGATCCCCGCCGACATCGTCGTGTGCTGCGCCGGCATCTGGGGCCCGAAGATCGCCCGCATGGTCGGCATGAACCTCCCGCTCACCCCGCTCGCCCACCAGCTCGCCTGGACCGGCCCCGTCCCGGCGCTCGCGGGCCAGACCGAGGAGGCGGTCCGCCCGATCCTGCGCCACCAGGACGCCGACCTCTACTACCGCGACCGCTTCGACGGCATCGGCATCGGCTACTACGGCCACCGCCCGATGCCCATCACCGCCGACGAGATCCTCTCCTTCGACGAGGCCGAGACCATGCCCTCGGTCCTGAAGTTCACGGAGGAGGACTTCGAGCCCGCCTGGACGGAAACCCAGTCCCTCCTCCCCGCCACGCAGGAGGCGAAGGTCGAGGAGGGCATCAACGGCCTGTTCTCCTTCACCACCGACAACTTCCCGCTGCTCGGCGAGTCCCCGGACGTCAAGGGCTTCTGGGTCGCCGAGGCCGTGTGGGTCACCCACTCCGCGGGCGTCGGCCGGGCCGTCGCCGAATGGCTGGTCGACGGCCACTGCTCCTCCTTCGACCTGCACGAGTGCGACGTCAACCGCTTCGAGCCGCACCAGCTCTCCCCGGAGTACGTCCTGGCCCGCGACTGCCAGAACTTCGTCGAGGTCTACGACATCCTCCACCCCCTCCAGCCGTCCGGGAAGCCGCGCCCGATCCGAACCAGCCCCTTCCACGCCCGCCAGCAGGAGCATGGCGCCTTCTTCCTGGAGGCGAACGGCTGGGAGCGCCCGCAGTGGTACGAGGCCAACGCCTCCCTCGTCGAGGGCCGCTCCATCCCCACCCCGAACGACTGGGCCGCGCAGTACTGGTCGCCCATCGTCGGCGCGGAGGCTCAGGCCACCCGCGAGACCGTCGCGATGTACGACATGACGGCCCTCAAGCGCCTGGAGGTGACCGGCCCCGGCGCCGCCGACTTCCTGGAGCGCCTGACCTCCAGCAAGGTCGCCAAGTCGGTCGGCTCGGTCACGTACACGCTCCTCCTCGACCACGACGGCGGCATCCGCAGCGACGTCACCGTCGCCCGTCTGGCCCGCGACCTCTTCCAGGTCGGCGCCAACGGCAACCTGGACCTGGACTGGTTCACCCGCCACCTCCCCGCCGACGGCACCGTCCAGGTCCGCGACATCACCCCCGGCACCTGCTGCATCGGCCTGTGGGGCCCGCTGGCCCGCAAGGTCCTCCAGCCGCTGACGGACGAGGACTTCTCCAACGACGGCCTGAAGTACTTCCGTGCCAAGCGCGCCTACATCGGCTCGGTGCCCGTCACCGCCATGCGCCTGTCGTACGTCGGCGAACTCGGCTGGGAGCTGTACACCACCGCCGACCAGGGCCTGAAGCTGTGGGACACCCTGTGGCAGGCGGCCAAGCCGCTGGGCGGCATCATCGCCGGCCGCGGCGCCTTCAACAGCCTCCGCCTCGAGAAGGGCTACCGCTCCTTCGGCACCGACATGACCTATGAGCACGACCCCTACGAGGCCGGCGTCGGCTTCGCCGTCAAGCTCGACAAGAGCGACTTCGTCGGCAAGGAGGCGTTGGAGCGCCGAAAGGAGAACGTGCGGCGCAGGTTGACTTGCCTCACCATCGATGACCCGCAGTCGGTCGTCCTGGGCAAGGAGCCGGTGTTCGACGGTGACCGCGCGGTCGGGTACGTCACCAGCGCGGCGTACGGCTACACGATCGGCAAGGGCATCGCCTATGCGTGGCTGCCCGCAGAGGTTGCCGTGCCCGGCACCACGCTGCACATCGGCTACTTCGACCAGCGCATCGAAGCGGTCGTCGCCGAGGAGCCGCTGTTCGACCCGACGATGTCCCGTCTCCGTGGCTGAGCGCAGTCGAACGGCTGCGGGTGCGTCGTGGCTGGTCGCGCCCCGCGGCGGAGCCGCATATCGATACAGCCCCGCGCCCCTGGAAGAACCGCAGTTGCCCTCTGGGAAGGAGTGCCGTCGGTGACCGCACAGCTGCTTGACGGGAAGGCGACCGCCGCCGACATCCGTCGTGAACTCGCCGAGCGCGTGGCCAAGTTGACGGCTACCGGTGGCCGTCCTCCCGGCCTCGGCACCGTCCTCGTCGGCGACGACCCCGGCAGCCATGCCTACGTCGGCGGCAAGCACCGAGACTGTGCGCAGGTCGGTATCGCCTCCATCCGGCGTGATCTGCCCGCCGAAGCGACACAGCAGCAGGTCGAGGACGTGATCGACGAACTCAACGCCGACCCGGCCTGCACCGGCTACATCGTGCAGCTCCCGCTCCCGAAGCACCTGGACGCCAACGCCGTACTGGCCCGCATGGACCCGGCCAAGGACGCCGACGGACTGCACCCCGTCAACCTGGGCCGGCTCGTCCTGGGCACCGAGGCGCCACTGCCCTGCACTCCGCGCGGCATCGTCGAACTGCTCCGCCGCTACGAGGTGCCCCTCGCGGGCGCCCGGGTGTGCGTCGTCGGACGCGGGATCACGGTCGGACGGCCCATCGGCCTCCTCCTCACCCGCCGCTCCGAGAACGCCACCGTCACCCTCTGCCACACCGGCACCAAGGGCCTGCCCTGGCACGTGCGCGAGGCGGACATCGTCATCGCCGCGGCCGGCTCGCCCGGACTGATCACCAAGGACATGCTGCGCCCCGGCGCGGCCGTCCTGGACGTCGGTATCACCCGTACCGAGAACGGGCTGATCGGCGACATCCACCCGGAGGCCGCCGAGGTCGCCGGATGGCTCGCGCCGATGCCCGGGGGCGTGGGCCCCATGACCCGGGCGATGTTGCTCGCCAACGTCGTCGAGGCCGCCGAGAGGAACGCGAACGCCGTATGAACGCGCTGAACACCCCGCTGGCGGAGCTGGACCCCGAGGTCCACGCCGCCCTCGCCGCCGAACTGCACCGCCAGCAGTCCACGCTCGAAATGATCGCCTCCGAGAACTTCGCCCCCACCGCCGTGATGGAGGCGCAGGGCTCGGTCGCGACCAACAAGTACGCCGAGGGCTACCCCGGCCGCCGCTACTACGGCGGCTGCGAACACGTCGACGTCACCGAGCGGTTGGCGATCGAGCGGATCAAGTCCCTCTTCGGGGCCGGTTACGCCAACGTCCAGCCGCACTCGGGCGCCCAGGCCAACACGGCTGTCTTCTTCGCCCTGCTGCAGCCGGGAGACACGATCCTCGGCCTGGACCTCGCGCACGGCGGTCACCTCACCCACGGCATGCGCATCAACTACAGCGGCAAGATGCTCAACGTCGTGCCGTACCACGTGTCCGAGGCGGACAACCTCGTCGACATGGACGAGGTGGAGCAGCTCGCCAAGGAACACCGCCCCAAGATGATCATCGCGGGCTGGTCGGCGTACCCGAGGCAGCTGGACTTCGCGGCCTTCCGCCGGATCGCCGACGAGGTGGGTGCCTTGCTGATGGTCGACATGGCGCACTTCGCGGGCCTGGTCGCGGCCGGGCTGCACCCCAACCCCGTCCCGCACGCCCACGTCACCACCACGACCACGCACAAGACGCTCGGCGGCCCGCGCGGCGGAGTCATCCTCACCAACGAGGCCGACCTCGCCAAGAAGATCAACTCGGCGGTGTTCCCCGGCATGCAGGGCGGCCCGCTGGAGCACGTGATCGCCGCGAAGGCGGTGTCCTTCAAGGTCGCCGCGTCCCCGGAGTTCGCCGAACGCCAGGCCCGCACCCTGGCCGGCTCCCGCATCCTGGCCGAGCGCCTGACGCGGCCCGATGCGGCCGCGGCCGGGGTGAAGGTGCTGACCGGCGGCACGGACGTCCACCTGGTCCTCGTCGACCTGCGCAACTCCCCGCTCGACGGCCGTCAGGCTGAGGACCTGCTCCACGAGATCGGCATCACGGTCAACCGCAACGCGGTCCCCTTCGACCCGCGCCCGCCCATGGTGACGTCCGGCCTGCGCATCGGCACCCCGGCGCTGGCCACCCGTGGTTTCACCGAGGAGGACTTCACGGAGGTCGCCGACGTGATCGCGCTGGCGCTCCAGCCCGAGCCCGACACCGCGGCCCTGCGCGCCCGCACCGAGGCACTGGCCGCGAAGCACCCGCTCTACCCGCACCTGTCACAGGCAGCAACAGAAGCCGGAGACACCCGATGAGCCCCCGCACCCCCGGCGCCGAGCTCCCCGAACACCCCGACTGGCTGTGGCGCACACCCGACCCGAAGCGGTCGTACGACGTCGTCATCGTCGGCGGCGGCGGACACGGCCTGGCCACCGCCCACTACCTGGCGAAGAACCACGGCATCACCAACGTGGCCGTACTGGAGAAGGGCTGGCTCGCGGGCGGCAACATGGCCCGCAACACGACGATCATCCGCTCCAACTACCTGTGGGACGAGAGCGCCGGCATCTACGAGCACGCCCTCAAGCTCTGGGAGGGGCTGGCGGACGAGCTCGACTACCCGATCCTCTTCTCCCAGCGCGGCGTGCTGAACCTGGCGCACAGCCTCCAGGACGTCCGCGACAGCGTGCGCCGCGTGGAGGCCAACCGCCTCAACGGCGTGGACGCGGAATGGCTCGACGCGGACGGCGTCAAGGAAGTCTGCCCGATCGTCAACATCAGCCAGGACGTGCGCTACCCCGTCCTCGGCGCCACCTACCAGCCGCGTGCCGGCATCGCCAAGCACGACCACGTGGCGTGGGGCCTGGCACGCTCGGCCGACGCCGCCGGGATCGACATCATCCAGAACTGCGAGGTCACCGGCCTGGACGTGGTCGGCGGACGGGTGGTCGGAGTCCAGACCAACCTGGGCCCGATCGCGGCGGGCAAGGTGGCCCTCTGCTCGGCCGGCCACACCTCGGTCCTGGCCGCCATGGCAGGCATCGAACTCCCGGTCCAGAGCCACCCGTTGCAGGCGCTGGTGTCGGAGCTGCTGGAGCCGGTCCACCCCACGGTGGTCATGTCCAACGCGGTCCACGTGTACGTCAGCCAGGCGCACAAGGGCGAGTTGGTGATGGGCGCGGGCATCGACGCGTACAACTCCTACACCCAGCGCGGCGCGTTCCACATCATCGAGGACCAGATGGCGGCGGCCCTGGAACTCTTCCCGGTCTTCGCCCGCGCCCACGTCCTGCGCACCTGGGGCGGCATCGTCGACGTCAGCCCCGACGCCTCGCCGATCGTCGGCCTCAGCCCCGTCGACAACCTGTACCTCAACTGCGGCTGGGGCACGGGCGGTTTCAAGGCCACCCCCGGCGTCGGCTGGGTCTACGCCCACACCATCGCCAACGACACCCCCCACCCGCTCAACGCCCCCTTCTCGCTCGACCGTTTCACCACCGGCGCGCTCGTCGACGAGCACGGCGCGGCCGCGGTGGCCCACTAGGGAGCCGAACCCATGCTGCTCATCCCCTGCCCGTGGTGCGGGCCCCGCGACGAGGCCGAGTTCCACTACGGCGGCCAGGCCCACGTCCCCTACCCGGAGAACTCCGCGGATCTGACCGACGAGGAGTGGGCCCAGTACCTGTTCTTCCGCGACAATCCCAAGGGCCCCTTCGCCGAGAGGTGGAGCCATTCCGCGGGCTGCCGCCGCTGGTTCAACGCTGTACGGGACACGTCGACGAACGAGGTATTGGCGGTGTACCGGGCGGGGGAGGAGCGTCCGGCGACCTTTGAGCCCCGCGCGGTGATTTCTCAGCCGGGTCCGGCACAACCAGCCCGTCCGGCGTTTGAGGACGAGGCCCCTTCAGGGCCGATCGGGGGTCTGGGGGCAGAGCCCCCAGCACGGCTCGGCAGCCAACCGAACCGCCTGGCCACGGGTGGCCGAGTCGACCGCAACGCCCAGCTGACGTTCACCTTCGACGGCACCGAATACCAGGGCTTCCGCGGCGACACCCTCGCCTCGGCCCTCCTGGCAAACGGCGTCATCCAGGCAGCGACCAGCATCAAGCTGGGCCGCCCCCGCGGCATCTTCTCGGCCGGCGTCGAAGAACCCAACGCCGTCATCCAGATCGAGGAACCCTTCCCCGAGCCAATGCTCCCCGCGACAGCGGTCGAGCTCTACGACGGCCTGGTCGCCACCAGCCTCCCCGGCCAGGGCCGCCTCGCCACCACCCCCGACCCGGCCCGCTACGACGCCGTACACGACCACTGCGACCTGCTGATCGTCGGCGCCGGCCCGGCCGGCCTCGCAGCCGCAGCCGCCGCAGCGAGCAGCGGCGCCCGAGTGATCCTCGCCGACGACCAGCCCGCCCTCGGCGGCAGCCTCCTCGGCACGGCCGAACTCCTCGACTGGGTGGACGAGTTGAACACCCGACTCGACGCCGCCCCCGACGTCCGCGTCCTGCGCCGCACCACCGTTTTCGGCTACTACGACGACAACCACCTGCTCGCCGTCGAGCGCCGTACCAACCACCTCGGCGCCCAGGCCCCGCAGAACGTCTCCCGCGAGCGCGTCCACCGCATCCGCGCCCGCCGAGTCGTCCTCGCCACCGGCGCCCACGAGCGCTCGCTCGCCTTCGCGGACAACGACCGCCCCGGCGTGATGCTGGCCGCCTCGGCCCGCACCTACGCCAACCGCCACGGAGTCCTGCCCGGCCACCGCGCCGTCGTGTTCACCACCAACGACAGCGCCTACGCCGCCGCGCTGGACCTCGCCGGGGCCGGCGTGGACATCGCGGCCGTCGTCGACACCCGCCCCGAACCGGGCGCCTGGGCGGACCGTGCCCGCGCGGCCGGCATCGAGGTACTGCCCGGCCACGCCGTCACGGGCACGGACGGCGACGCACGTCTCACCACCGTGACCGTCGCCCCGTACGGACAGACCGAAGGACAGCGGGAGTTCAGCGCCGACCTGCTTCTGGTCTCCGGCGGCTGGAACCCCGTCGCGCACCTGTTCAGCCAGTCGGGCGGCAAGCTCCGCTACGACGAGACGCTCGGCACCTTCCTGCCCGAGGCCGGCCGGCAGGCCGTCGAGGTCGCGGGCAGCGCGAGCGGCGTGTTCGACCTGGCAGGCGTCCTCGCACAGGGCGCGGCCGCCGGCGCCCGTGCGATCGAGGCCGAGGGCTACACCCCCGAGGCACCCCGCCTCCCGCAGGCACCTGCCCAACCCCGGCCGACGCCGCCCATGCAGGTGTTCGCCGTGCCCGGCCGCGAAGGCGCCCTCCGCTTCGTCGACCTCCAACGCGACGTCACCATCGACGACCTGACCCGCGCGACCGGCGCCGGCATGCGCTCGGTCGAGCACACCAAGCGCTACACCACCGCCGGCACCGCCAACGACCAGGGCAAGACGTCCGGCGTCCTGGCCAGCGGCGTCGTGGCGGAACTCCTCGGCGTGGACATCTCCACGCTCGGCACGACCACGTTCCGCCCGCCGTACACACCGGTCTCCTTCGCCGCCCTCGCGGGCCGCGACCGCGGCGCGCTCAGCGACCCGGTCCGCACAACCGCCCTGCACGAGTGGCACGTCGACCACGGCGCGCTCTTCGAGAACGTCGGCCAGTGGAAGCGCCCCTGGTACTACCCCCAGGACGGCGAGGACATGGAAGCGGCCGTACTGCGCGAATGCGCAGCCGCCCGCGACAGCGTCGCGTTCATGGACGCCTCCACCCTCGGCAAGATCGACGTGCAGGGCCCGGACGCGGCCGTCTTCCTCGACCTGCTCTACACCAACATGATGAGCACCCTGAAGGTCGGCATGATCCGCTACGGCGTGATGTGCCGCCTGGACGGCATGGTCTTCGACGACGGCACCGTCATCCGCCTCGCCCAGGACCGCTTCCTGGTCACCACCACCACGGGCAACGCGGCCGCCGTACTGGACTGGATGGAGGAGTGGCTGCAGACCGAGTGGCCGGAGCTGAAGGTCCACTGCACCTCGGTCACCGAGCAGTGGGCCACCGTCGCCCTGGTCGGCCCGAAGTCCCGCACGGTCCTCGGCTCGCTCGCGCCCCAACTCGCGGTGTCCAACGACGACTTCCCGTTCATGGCCTGGCGCGAGACGACCGTCGCGGGCATCGAGGCGCGCGTCTGCCGGATCAGCTTCTCCGGCGAACTCGCCTACGAGATCAACGTGTCACCCTGGGAGGCCCTCGCCCTGTGGGAGGCGCTGTACGAGGCCGGCGCCCCGTACGCCATCACCCCGTACGGCACCGAGACCATGCACGTCCTGCGCGCCGAGAAGGGCTACCCCATCATCGGCCAGGACACGGACGGCACGATCACCCCGCACGACCTCGGTATGAGCTGGGCGGTGTCCAAGAAGAAGCCCGACTTCATCGGCAAGCGCTCCTACGCCCGTGCCGACGCCGTCCGCCCCGACCGCAAGCACCTGGTCGGCCTGCTCCCGGATGATCCCGGCACTTTCCTCCCCGAGGGCACCCACCTGGTCGCCGACAGCGAACTGCCCGCGCCACCTGTCCCGATGCTCGGCCACGTCACCTCCAGCTACCGCAGCGCCGCCCTCGGCCGGACCTTCGCACTGGCCCTGATCAAGGGCGGCCGGGAGCGCATCGGCGAGCGGCTGTACGCCCCCGTCGGCGACCGCCTGGTCCCGGTGACCGTCGCAAGCCCCGTCCTCTACGACCCCGAGGGAGCCCGCCGCGATGGCTGACACCGCACTCACCGCCCCGCCCCGCAGCCCCCTGTCGCGGTACGCCGACCGCCTGGCCACCGCGACGCGCACCTCCCAGGGCGCCGTCCGGCTGGCCGAGCTCCCCTTCCTGACTCAGGTGAACGTCCGCCTCGACGCCAAGGGAGGGGCGGCGGACGCGGTCGGGCTCGCCCTGGGCCTGCAGCTGCCGCTCGAACCCAACACGGCCATCCGCGCGGGGGAGTTGACCGCGCTGTGGCTCGGCCCGGACGAATGGCTGGTGGTGGGCCCGCCGGGCAGCGAGCGGGACTTGGAGACCCGGATCCGGGCGGCCGTCGGAGAGGAGCCCGTCTCCGTCACCGACGTCTCCGCCCAGCGCACCACCCTCCTGGTCTCCGGCCCCCGCGCCCGCGACCTGCTGGCCCACGGCTGCCCGCTGGACCTGCACCCGCGCGCCTTCGGCGCCGGACGCTGCGCCCAGACGACGCTGGGCCGCACACAGGTCGTACTGGTCGCCCGGGACGAACCCGGGGCCGGATTCTGGGTACTGGTCCGTTCGTCCTTCGCCGGCTACCTGACGGACTGGCTGTTGGACGCGGCGACCGAATACATCTGAGGACATCCGCGAGCAGCATGCGTGCGCCGATACGAGAGCGGACGGTGCGGGGGCACCGCCCCCGCACCACAAGCCCGTACGGCCGTTACATCCGCTGCCACAGGGCTGGTGTGCCCTCCGGCGACCAGGCTCCCTGCGCCTGGTGGGTCTGCAGGCACTGGTAGCGCACGCCCGCGTGGGTCACGATGGTGCCGACCTCGTAGACGCGGCCGGAGGACCATGCGTTCGCCGTGCCGGTGCCCTGCGGCGCGGGCGGGCCGGTCTGAACGGTCGCGGTCTTCAGGGTGAGGCCGAAGGTGCTCAGGATCGGGTTGACCGGCTGGTAGAAGGTGGTTCCGCCGGACGTGCAGTCGCCCGAGCCGCCGGAGGTGACGCCCTGCGCCTGGCCGCCGGAGATGAACGGGCCGCCGGAGTCGCCCGGTTCGCTGCACACCGTGGTCCGGGTCAGGCCGCCCACGGTGCCCTCGGCGTAGTCGACCGACGTGTTGTGCTGCTGGATGGTGCCGCAGTGCCATCCGCTGGTGGAGCCGGAGCGGCAGACCGACGCCCCGACGAGCGCCTGGACCGAGCCGGCGACCTCCGTGTTCCTGCCGCCCTCCCCCTTGACGTCGGCCGTGGCGGTCCAGCCGCTGTTGACGGCGACCCAGGACATGTCCTTGCCGGGGAAGGTGGAGCCCTGGAACGTGCCCTGGTCGGCCTTGTTGTAGCCCGTGGTCCTGGCACCGGCCTTGCCGCAGTGGCCCGCGCTGACGAAGCCCTGCTGCTGGCTCTTGGTGATGGAGAAGCCGATGGAGCAGCGGGCGGCGTTGTTGATGTAATAGGCCTCACCGCCGACGAGGTTCTCCATCAGCCGCGGCCGGTCGGCGGACACCCGGACGGCCACACCCCGGTCCGCCGCCCCCGCGGCCTTGATGAAGGCGGTGGCAGCCGACTGCCTCGTCGCCTCGACGACGACCCGGTTCGCCGGCACGTCGACGTACCAGACCGGTGTGTCGTGCGTCTTCACGCGGACGGCGGCCGCGTCCATCTTCGCCTTGAGGGCCTCCAGGGCGCTGAGCGGCGTCTTGACGACCGCGGCCTTGGCGCCCTGCGCCTTGATGGCGGGCACGTCCTCGGCATGGGTGGTCGCGACGGTGAGCTCGGCGGAGGTCTTCCCGCTCACCCACGCTCCGGCGAAGTGCCCGCCCAGGGCGTTGTGCAGACGGCCCGCACGGGTGCCCGCCTCCTCCTCGTTGACCAGCCGGGCGGCCGCCTGCGCCCGCGTCAGCCGCAGGTCGCGCTCCATCGCGCGCAGCACCTGCGGCGACGGTCTGTCGGCGCCGAGGGTCCGGGCCGCGGAGGGCAGTGGCCCCGGCGCGGGCGGCGGGGCGGCCGCCGCGGCCGCGGGGATCCCGGTGAGAACGAGGGTGCCGAGTGTGGCCAGGGCGGCGCGGCGCCTGCCCGCTGCATGTCTGCCGACCATGCGGTGTACCTCCTGCTGAGTACGGGGGAGACTGAGGCGAATCCGTAGGCGGCCTTGCCGCAAAGGCCCGGAACGATGTCAAAGGCGGAGGTCTTTCGCGCTTTGGGGGACGCCTGGGGTGCCATGTGCAGTACGACGGCATGCGTGACCGCCGCAGGAACGCTTCGTGGAGGCCGGGCCGGTCGGCTACAGGCTGACGACGACGAGGGCGGTGTCGTCGGTGTTGCCCGTGGACGGCAGAAGGTCGGCCAGGAGGGCGTCGGCCAGGGCTTCGGGAGCGGTCTGCCGGTGGCGGGCCAGGCAGTCGGCGAGGCGGCCCAGGCTGGTGTCGACGTCTTCGGTACGGCGCTCGATCAGACCGTCCGTGTACAGCACCAGCGTGTCGCCCTCGGTGAAGGGGACACGGGCCTGGGGGCGGGCGACGTGGTCGGGGCGTGCGTCGATCGGCGGGTCGGTGGCCTGGTCCAGGAAGGACACGGTGCCGTCGGAGTGCAGCACGGCGGGCGGCGGATGGCCCGCGCAGCTGTAGGTGATGCTGCGCCCGCCCCAGTCGACGAAGGTCGTCGCCACCGTGGCGGACTCGGCCCCGTCGACGCAGCCGGCGTACATGTCCAGGGCCTCCAGGGCCTGCGCCGGGCCGTCGGCGACACGGGTGGCCGCGCTCAGGGCGCTGTGCAGCTGTCCCATGGCGCAGGCGGCGGCCAGACCATGGCCGACGACATCGCCGACCGCGACGGCCATACGGTCGCCGGGCAGGTCCACCAGGTCGTACCAGTCGCCGCACACGTTCAGGTCACCGATGGCGGGCTGGTAGCGCACGGCTGCCTGATGCTGTCCGAGATGCCTTGGGGTGGGCATCATCGCCGTCTGCAGGGCCAGGGCGACCTCGCGCTCGTGGGCGTGGGCCTTGCGCAGCCGCTCGTTGACTTCCTGCAGTTCCCGGGCGCGGGTGTAGAGCTCGGCCTCCAGCACGCGTGCCCGGTCGCCGCCGGTGCGGCTGCCGCGGGCGCGCAGGAGCTCGGTGACCTCCTCCACGCGGTGCACGACCAGTGTCACCTTCCCGTCCGGGCCGAGGACGGGGGCGTTGACCGGGCTCCAGAAGTGCTCCTGCCAGTGGCCGGGCCGCTGGGCGTCCTCGATGTCGTAGCGCAGCACCGCCATGGTGTCCCGCTCGCCGGTGGCCACCACGCGCAGCATCGACTCCCGGGTCTCCCGCATACCGGCCGCGGCCGGATCGTTCGGGTTCTCGGGAAAGACATCGAAGATGTAGCGGCCCAGCAGCTGCTCACGTGAGCGCCCGGCCAGTTGTGCGAAGTCGTCGTTGACGTCGACGTAGACCAGCTCGGGGGTGAGCAGGGCCACCATGCCGGGCAGGGCCTGGAAGACCGCCGAGTAGTCGATCGGTTGCGGTTTCCTCATGTGCTGCCTGCCTTGGCGCCAACCATCAGTGTGTTCCGACGACGTGTCCCCACGACGTGTTCCCACGATAGAAGCGAATACGGCAGGTGGCCTGGGCTTGCGCTCTTCCGGGCCCCGGCGGGCGGCGGTCAGCCGCGGGGCCGTGTCCCTGTCCTCGCCGACATTCGGGTCGCCGCGTCGTGGACCAGCCGTGCGTGGAGTTCGAACATCGCCACCAGGTCGACGGCATCGCCGTTGATCTCCCGGTGCACGAAGAGGCCGTCGGCGCCGGCGACGGCGTAGGCGGTCAGGGTCTGTACGTCGTCCTCGGCCAGGTCCGGGAACAGGTCCCTGACCACATCGGCCGTTCTCTGGTGGGCGATGTCGCGGACCTGGAGGAACACCGTCCGGCCCCGGGGCTCCGTGGGGCGGCGCTCCAGGGCGAGCATCAGGCCCAGACGCAGGAAGTCGGGGACGTCGACAAGGGCCTTCGCGACGTTCGCCGCCATCGCCGTGACCCGCTCCAGCGGCGTACCGGCCTCTTCGCCCGGCAGCGCAACGGCCGCGAGCCAGCTCTCGAAGCTGCGCTCGATGACCGCGGCGATCAGGTCGTCCTTGTCCTTGAAGTGCCAGTAGATCGAGCTGGCGGGCAGCCCGCACTTGGCGCTGACCGCGGCGATGGACGTGCCCTCGTAGCCGCGCTCGCCCGCGATCTCCACGGTGGCGTCGAGAATGCGGCGGCGGGACTCCACACCGTTGGCGCGCTGCTTCCGCTCGGTGGTCCCCCTGGTCATGTGCGCCTCTCCGGTCCGTGCAAGGGTCTGTGCCGTCGTTGAACGGCGGCCTCTTTCCGACCAGCCCACTCTAATTGGAGCAGGTGCTACAGCAGCACGGATCCCGTGCACGTTCATCTAGGGTTCTCAAATGCGTGGTGACGACGTATCCGAGCGCAAGAACGCCTTCGTGGATGCGCCCGGCGCCGGGGCGGCGCGGCGGCGCAGATGGCTGGTGGGCTGTTCAGTCCTCGTGATCGTGGCGGTGGGGGTGGGCTGGTACGCGTGGCCGACGAGCCAGGAAGCGAGCACGGATCCCCACGTGCGCAACCCGGGCAGGGAACAGCCGATCTGCGCCTCGTCGGACGGGCGGACGCTGTATGCAGACGTGGACGGCGACGGCGTGGTGGACGAGGTGCACGACACCAAGGACCGTGACGGGCGCACGGGCGTCACGTTCGAGGGACCTGGCGGCAAGCAGGTCCGGCACCCGGTGTGGTCGATCGTCACCACGGCGAAAGGGCGCCAGAAGGCTCATGCGTCGCCCGAGGAGGGATTCCGGGCGGCGTTCGGAGATTTCGACAACGACGGCCGCGTGGACATGGCCGTCACGTATACCGCACTCGACAAGAGCGACGATCCAGTCGACTCGGCGAGCATGCACGAAGTGCGCTGGGGGCCGCTGGGCCGTGACCTCAAGGGCAGGAGCCGGGGTTCGATCCGGATGAGCCATGGTTACTACATCGACGGTTTGCGTGCGGTGGCGGGCAACCAGCACAGCGCCGGCGCCAACGCCAACCCGCCCGCCGCAAGACTGCTGATTCACCAGACGACCGGCGACGGCGCATTCGAGACATACCAGGGACAGAAACTCGGTCATGATCTGGTGGTGCCCGATGAGCCGTTGCCCCGATGGGGACAGGAATTCGCCGAGCAGAAGGACGGGTGGACTGACCTGGGCGAGTGCCCGGCATCACCACGAAGCATGGCAACCGGCCCCTAGACGAATGGATCCGATTGCGGGGTTCACGGACGCAGGGAGGGTGTGCGACATCGGGTTGTGACGACCGAGTCGGACACATGCAACGCACCGGCAACCGATCCACTGCGCACTGATCGCCTACGATCGCCGGCCCCTTGGAAGCGATTCTCTAGTGGGCGCCAGGGGGAAGTAGATGCGGCGCCCGCGCCCCGAGGATGCCGAAGACCTCCGCCTTCGCCAGGCTGCGCAGTTCCGCCAGGAAGGCGGGGTCCACGTGGCCCTCCCTGGCCCAGATTCCGGCGAGGGACTCGGCGCAGCGCTGGGCCAGGTCGCTGTGGAAGTCCCCCGCCCGGATGGCGCGGATCAGGGCCGCCTCGACAAACGGACCGGAGAGGTACTCCAGATCCGATGCCGCGTCGTCCTGCTCGTCCTCGCGCGCCGTGGGGTCTTCGAGGAGGCGCACCAGCGCAACTGCGCGCTCCTCGTCCGGGATCTCCGGATCGATCCACACCGGGCCCGGCGACGGGATCGCCGACGAGTCCTCATCCGCACTGCGGGGCTGCTCCTTCCCGAGCAGCCTCGCCGCCCAGTTCCTCATCTGAAACAGATCCCCGATCCCGTCCCTCATGCCCTCGCCGATCCCGCCGCCGACCACGGTCCCGACCGGCCCGCCGAAGGAGCCGACCTCGGCGCCGTCGGCACATCGTAGATGCCGTACGCGACAACTGCTGCGATCAGCAGCCCGCCGCCGGCCTCGGGCGAGGGGATGTACCCCCTAGCTCTGCGGGACGACGTCCTTGACGAACACGAGCCCGTCGCTTCCGGCCAGGTGGGCCGGGTCGAACGGGGCGTAGCCGAACCACGGGGACACACGGGGCGCGGGCCGGGTGTCGCCGAGGGCGGTGGTCAGCCGGGAGGTGTCGACGACGCAGCGGTCCTCCGGGAGCGCGTACAGGAGTCCTTCGACGGTGTCCGGCGGCGGGGTGTCCACTCCCTGGTGCCGGATCGTGCCGAGGGCCGTGGCCAGGAAGGCGTACTCCTCGCCCAGACGGGTGCTCACGAGCGCGCCGGCGCTCCACCACTGCAGCGGCATCCCGCCCATGCGCATCGAGCTCTTCTCCCGCTGGAGATGGCCGTTGTGGGCGTGGACGAGCGCAGGGCCCCGTTCGGCGACGGCGAGGAGGTTGTCGGCCATCATCTGGTCCCGCAGGGCCACCAGCCGTGTCATGCGGCTCGGCGAGGTGTCGGCCATCCAGTAGTGGTAGCGCAGCAGGCCGGTTGCGGTCCGCGCGTACAGGCGCGCCCGGTCCCAGTCGTCCTGCGGGGTCACCGTGATCAGGTACGGCGTCTGCGCGTCGAGCAGGGCCGCCAGATCGTCGGCGAGCAGCCTCAGCTCCCTGGCCTCGGACGACTGTCCCACGGACTGGGCCGGGTCCATCATCGCGGCTGGGTTGGTCCACCGGTCGTCGGTGCCGAGCAGGCGGTCGAGTGTTTCCGCGGTGCAGGGGAGCAGGTCAGCGTCCACCCGGGCCGCGAGGCAGCCGTGGAGTGCGGTGAGGGTCTGCCGGGGGCTCGCGGCGCCGGTCATCTCCAGCGGGCCGTCGAAACCGGCGAAGCGGAGCCGCTCGGACACGGGCCGGCCTTCGTTGTAGGCGTGCATCCAGCGCACCAGCTTGCGGTTGGCCGCGGAGGTGCCCCAGCCATGGCTGAATCCGTGCTCCATGACGTCGTCGAGGGTGCCCGTGCCGGCGGTGACGTAGTCGTCCACGGTCAGGCCCATCAGGCAGTCGCTCTCGATCGCGATCGTCCGGTAGCCCTCCTGCTCGACGAGCTGCCGGAAGAGCTCGTTGCGCAGGTCGAGCAGAGCGTCCTCGCCATGGGTGGGCTCGCCCAGAGCGAGCAGCCGCGGCCGGGCCGGGAGCAGCCTCATGACGGCGGCCGCCTCGACGGCATGCGTGGTGTCCTTGATGTCGGTGACCATGCCTTCAACGGTATCGTTGAACTTTCCATTGAGACTTCTTCGCGATATCGGCAGGAGCATGGGGCAAAACCTTCAAACCGGCGAGCGACTCAGGCCGATCGATCTGGCGCGCGGGCACGGTCTGTCCACGCAGGCGATCAGGAACTACGAGGAGGCCGGCATCCTTCCGGCCGCCGCTCGCACACCCCACGGCTACCGCACCTACACCCCGCTGCACGCGGGAGCCCTGCGCGCGTTCCTCGCGCTGGTGCCCGGCCACGGACACCGGACGGCGACGGCGATCATGCGGGCGGTGAACGAGGCCGCGGTCGAGGAGGCGTACCGCCTCATCGACGAGAGCCACGCCCAGCTCCTCGACGACCGCCGGACTCTCCAGGCCGTGGAGAGCGCCCTCCGTGACCTGGATCCGACCGCGGCGTCCGCGCCGCGTGCGGGCTCCGGGCCCGGCGGCACCTTCATCGGACCGCTCGCAGAACAGCTCGGGATCCGGCCCGCCACGCTGCGCAAGTGGGAGCGCGCCGGGCTGGTGCAACCGCGCCGCGATCCGCTGACCGGCTACCGCGTCTACGACGAGTCCGCCGTACGGGACGCCCGGCTGGCCCACCAGCTCCGGCGCGGAGGCTATCTGCTGGAGCAGATCGCCCCGCTGATCGCCCAGGTGCGGGCGGCCGGCGGGCTGGAGCCACTGGAGGCCGCACTGCGCGACTGGCACGGGCGGCTGTCCACCCGCGGGCGGGCGATGCTGACGGGGGCTGCCGAGCTGGAGGCGTATCTCCGCACGCGCGGATGAGACTTCGGCGTTGCCGGTGGCACCGCTGGAATTGAGCAGCGGTCGCCACCATGGTGGTGCCATGTGCTGGAGTGCGACGGCAGATCTCGTCGCGGGTGCCGGGATCGCCTGCGTGGGTGTGGCCTGCGTGGCGCGCGTGCACCGGACCGGCGATCTCCCGCTTGCCGCGCTGCCGTTGCTGCTCGGCCTCCATCAGCTGGTCGAGGCACGGGTCTGGCAGGCAGGGGGCGGCACCGGGCCGGCCACCGTCGCCTGGGCCGTGATCGCCTTTCCTCTGCTTGCGGTGTGGGTGCCGCTGGCCGTGGTGTGCGCCGTTCCGCGGCATGCCGCAGCCCGGCTGGCGATTCCCGTGGCGTCCGGTGTCGCGACCGCGGCCGTGCTGGCGCACGCCATGGCCACCCGTCCCGCGCGGGCCGAGATCCGCGGGCACACCGTCGGCTACGTCATCGGGCTGCCGCATGCGGGCGTGCTCGTCGTGGGCTATCTGCTGGCCACGGTCGGCGCGTTGCTGCTGTCCGGCGACCGCCGGCTGCGGGGGCTCGGCCTCCTGGCCGGGGTGGGCGCGCTGGTGTGCTGGGCGCTGTGGCGGCTGGAGTTCGTCTCGACGTGGTGCGCGTTCGCGGCGGTGTGCTCGGTGGTGGTGTTCCGGTGGGTGGTGGGCCGACGGCCGAGGTCTCACGGCGCAGTTCGGCCCACGCCTGACACGGTGTGAATGCGGCTCTCCGACGGCGCGTCCGCGCCGATCGAGAACAGCAGCGGCCGCAGCTCCTCGAACTCCTCGACCTTGCTCACACTGATCCCCTTCCCCCTGACGCCCTCCCGGCGGGCCGGATTGCCACACCCCCTGAGCGCCGTGGTTCCCCGAGCCGCTGCTGAGCGATCCTTATCAGGATCCGGCGCGGTCGGTGGAGCCGGCCGACTCGGTGTCGATGGCGGCACTGCTGTTGTTGGAGCGGCTCAGCCCGCTGGAGCGGGCGGTGTTCGTGCTGCGCGAGGTGTTCGCCTTCGGGTTCGACGAGATCGCGGCGGCGGTGGGGCGTTCGCAGGCGGCATGCCGACAGCTGCTGGTACGCGCGCGGCGGCACATGGCGGCCGTACGCCACCGGTTCGCGGCGGACCGTCAGGACCGGCAGGAGCTGGTGACACGGTTCTTCGACGCGCTGCAGAACGGCGACGTGGGCGGGTTGCAGAACCTGCTGGCCGCCGATGTGCAGCTGGTCGGGGACGGCGGCGGCAAGGCCCCGCAGCCGGCCAGGGCCGTCATGGGTGCGGAGAACGTGGCCCGGCTGCTGGGCACGGTCTTCCCCTGGCTGCTCCGGATCGACGTGACGTTCGAGCTGCACGAGGTCAACGGCCAGCCCGGCGCGATCTTCCGCGACCGGGACGGCAAGGTCCTGCACACCATGGTCCTCGAGGTGTTCGACGGCCGGATCCAGACCGTCCGGGCGGTGACCAATGCCGACAAGCTCGGCCACCTCGGCCCCGTCTTCCCGGTCGGCGACGCCTGGGCCCTCGACCGCGAGGGGGAGGCAGGCTCGCCGGCAGAGCAACTGACCGCGGCCGTTCGGACCCCCTCCGCGCCTCCGCGCAGCCGCCCGACGAGCGGGTGTGAGGACTCGGTGCCAGGCTGGGTCCGTACGAAATCCGCGAAAGGGCAGTTCCGTGATCACCACTGATTTCGTCCCCGGTTCTCCTTGTTGGCTCGACCTCGGTGCTCCCGACGTCCGGGCCGCCGCAGCCTTCTACGGCGCCGTGCTCGGCTGGGACTACGAGTCCATGGGCGAGGGCGGGGAGATGGAAGGCGGGATGTTCAAGAAGGACGGCAAGACCGTCGCCGGGCTCGGCAAGCTCACCGAGGAGGGCGCCCGCTCGGCCTGGATGATCTACTACAGCGTCACCGACGCGGACGCCACGACCCGGACCGTGGAGCGGCTGGGCGGCACGGTGCGGGTGGCGCCCATGGATCTGCAGGACTGGGGCCGGATGGCGCAGTACAGCGACCCGCTGGGCGGCCAGTTCGCCGTATGGCAGCCGGGGACGGACAAGGGCGCCGAGCTGGTGGACGAGCCGGGCTCGCTGTCCTGGACCGAGCTGTACACGAGCGACGCCGCGGCCGCGCAGGAGTTCTACGGCGGTGTCCTCGGCTGGCAGTTCGCCGACATGGAGCTGCCGGGCGGCGGGGGCACGTACATCCTCATCACTCCGGCCGGGCTGCCCGCGGAGCGCATGCAGGGCGGCCTGATGGAGGTTTCCAAGGAGGCCCTCTCACTGGCGGACGGGCGGCCGTACTGGCACCCGGTGTTCGCCGTCGCCGACTGCGACGCGGCGGTCGCCAAGGTCACCGAGAACGGCGGCAGTGTGCAGATGGGGCCGCAGGACGCGGAAGGCGTCGGGCGGCTGGCCGTCTGCCTCGATCCGTCCAGGGCGGACTTCGTCGTGCTCACCCCGGCCCAGGCCTGAGCCTCCCGAAGTCAGTGCCAGCCGAAACGGCGGTCCACCAGCGCTGCGAACTCCTCCAGAGTCAGTACGGCGTCCCCATTCTGGTCGGCGGCGTCGAACAGGGCGGAGGAGGCGTCGGCGTCCCCCAGGGCCCAGAACGGCAGATCTCCCGACGCGGCCAGGGTCGGGCCCTTCGTCCGCAAGGCGATGATCACCTCTTGGCGGGTCAGGGTCCCGCTGTGGTCGAGGTCGAGCGCCTCGAACAGCTTGCGTGCCTTGTCACTCATCGTGTCGCCCCCGTTCCTTTCAACGGCGGGCATCGCAGCCTGCCTCGTACACGAACGAACTCACGAATGAACTCACGGATGAGAACGCTTCTCCCGCCACCCGGGTTCCCCGCCGCGCCCGTCTAGAGGGCCCGGGCGATGAGCAGGGCGACGTCGTCGTGGTCGTCGGGGTGGCGCAGACCGTAGAGCAGGAGGTCGCAGGTTTCCTCCAGGGGGCGCATGGGTTCGTCGAGGAAGCTGAGAAGGACGTCCAGGCGGTCGTCGATGGGGTGGTGCCGGGTCTCGACGAGGCCGTCGGTGTAGAGGACCAGCAGGTCGCCGGGGTCGAGACGGGCCGTGGTCGTCTCGAAGGGGATGCCGCCGACGCCGAGCGGGGCGCCGGAGGGCAGGTCGAGCAGCTCGGCGGGGTGCTCCGGGCCGACCAGTGCGGGCGGCATGTGTCCGGCATTGGCGATGTGGCACAGCCTCGTGCGCGGGTCGTACACCGCGTAGAGGCAGGTGACGATGTAGTGCTCCAGATCGCAGGTGATCTTGTCGAGGTGCTGGAGCACGGCCTCGGGGGCGAGGTCGAGGTCCGCGTAGGCGCAGGTGGCGGTGCGCAGCCGGCCCATGGTGGCGGCGGCGTCGATGCCGTTGCCCATGACGTCGCCGACGACCAGGGCGGTCCTGTCGTCGCTCAGCGGGATGACGTCGTACCAGTCGCCGCCGACCTCGCTTGTGGCCTGGGCGGGCTGGTAGCGGGAGGCGAGTTCGAGGCCCGCGTGCTGCGGCGGGTGGTCGGGCAGCAGGCTGCGCTGCAGGGTGAGGGCGGTGTTGCGCACGCTCTGGAACCAGCGGGCGTTGTCGATGGCCACGGCCGCGCGCCCGGCCAGCTCGCTCGCCAGGACGACATCGTCCTCGTCGAAGGGGAGCGGGTTGGTGGTGCGCTTGAGGTCCAGGGCACCGAGCACCTCGCCGTGGGCGATCAGCGGCACGGCCAGGTACGAGTGGACGCCGGCCCGGGCCAGCAGCGATCCGGCCTCGGCGTCCCGGGCGATGCGCGGCAGATCGCGGTCGCCGACGTGCCGCACCAGGACCGGCCGGCCGGTGTGCACGCACAGGGTGACCAGGCGGTCCCCGTCGTAGGCCGCGAGGCCGCCGGGCGGGTCGGCGGCGCGCAGCGCCACGGTCGGGTGGGCCGCCTTGAGCGCAAGGGCGCGGAAGAGCTCCGGGCCGTCGTCCGGTCTGCGCGCACGGCGGCAGGCCAGGGCGGAGTCGAGGACGTCCACGGCGACCACGTCGGCGAGCTGCGGGACGGCGATCTCGGCCAGTTCACGGGCGGTCTCCTCCACCTCCAGCGTGGTGCCCACGCGCACCGAGGCGTCGGCGATGAGGGCGAGGCGGCGCCGGGCCCGGTCGGCCTCGGCGGCCGCGCGGTGCCGTTCGGTGACGTCGACGACGGAGGCGGCCGCGCCCAGGACCCGCCCGCCGGGGTCCTCGAGCCGGTAGAAGGACAGCGACCAGGCGTGCTCGTGGTCGGGGTCGGCCGGCGGGCGGCCCACGTGGTACTGGTCGAGCAGCGGGGTGCCGGTGGTCAGCACCTGACGCAGCGCGCCCTCGATGGAGTCGACGTCGCGCAGCGGCAGCGTCCCCCTCAGACCACGGCCCAGGTGCTCCTCGGCGGGGATGCCGTCGATGCGCTCCAGCGCCGGGTTGACCAGGAGGTAGTGCAGATCGGGGTCGAGGAGGGCCAGGCCGATCGGGGACTGGTTGATCAGCCGTTCGCACAGGGCCAGATCGGTCTCGACGCGCTGGAGCAGGTTGTGGTCGGCCACGATGCCCAGGGCGTAGACGTCCCCGAGGTCGTCCTGGAGGCGCATGTTGCGGAACTCCATCACCCGGGTGCTGCCGTCCTTGTGCCGGATGGGGAAGGCGCCCGCCCAGCTCCGGCCGGTCTCCAGCACCTCGGTGAACAGCTTGACCACCGACTTCAGGTGCTCGGGGTGGATGAACAGCTGGGCCGCGTACCTGCCGAGCGCCTCCTGCGCGGTGTATCCGAACAGTTCCTCGGCCTGCGGGGTCCAGAACACGATGCGTCCGTCGGCGTCGACGACCGTCGCGGCCACGCTCAGGACATCCAGCAGACCGGTCGGCGGGGGCGGTTCGAAACCGTCCGTATCACTGTCGGAAGGGAAGGATTCGGCTGTCATCCCGCAACCACCTCCACCGTTCGGCGGGGTCCGCGGACCCCGGCCGGAGTCGCCGCCACCCGGGGTTCCGACCAGCGGCCCTTCCATGCTCCCTCCGCGCCGGGGAGGGCGGAAGCGCTGCGGGCCGGGCGGGGACGTCCGCCAGGGCCGTGCACATCGGGCGGACTAGCAGGAACATGGTCGTGTAAAGGACGGCACCCGGACGGCACCCATGGATCCTGCGCGAGAAACATCCGACGGGCCGACGCCCCCAGGGCCGCGCGAACTCCTCGACGCGTCCACCGACGCGGCGGCGGTCGTGTCGGCGGCGGGCGTCGTGCTCGGCTGGACCCGGGGTGCCGAAGCACTGCTCGGCCACCCGGCGTCCGAGGTGGTCGGCGGCTCCGCCGCGCGCCTGGTGGCGATGCCCGACGACCCGGCACGGGTGGCCGGTGTGGCGGAGCGGTGCCGCGCCGGAATGGGGTGGAGCGGTCTCATCTCCGTACGGCACCGCGACGGCCGGACCCTCGACGTCGACCTGCGGGTCTCCGCGTCCTTCCGCATCGGCGAGGACGAGTGCTTCCTGATGTCGGCGCGGGAGCAGCGGCAGCAGTGGTCGGTCGGCCAGTCCGTCCTCGACGGGTTCCTGACCCGTTCCCCCATCGGCATGGCGGTGATGGACCAGCAGCTGCGCTACGTATGGCTGAACGACACCCTGGAACGCTTCGGCGGAGTGCCCCGCGAGCAGCGGCTGGGGCGTCGGCTGAGCGAACTGCTGCCCGGGCTGCAGGCGGCCGCCATCGAGGGACTGATGAACAAGGTCCTGGAGACCGGAGTCCCGGTCACCGACCACGAGTACCTGGGCTGGAGCTGGGCCGATCCCCACCGCCAGCACGCCTACTCCACCTCCTTCTTCCCCCTGGTGGACGCCGGCGACTCCGTCACCGGGGTCTGCTACATGGTCCAGGACGTAACCGAGCGGTGGACCGCCCGCCGGCTCCTGACGCTGGTCAACGAGGCGGGGACCAGCGTCGGCACCACCCTGGACGTGATGCGGACGGCTCAGGAACTCGCCGACTTCGCCGTACCCCGCTTCGCGGACTTCGTCGTCGTGGACCTGCTGGAGCCCGTCCTCAGCACCGAAGGGCACGGCGCGTGGCTGACGGACGCCGGGCCCGCCTCCGTCGGGCCGGTGATGCGCCGCGCCGGAATGAGCTCGGTGCGCGAGGGCTGCCCGGAGGCCGTGGCACGGGTGGGGGACCGGGCGGGCTTCCTGCCTCCGTCGCACGACGTGAACCTGCTCGTCGACGGCGAGCCGGTCCTCCTGCCCGTCCTCGATCCGGCCGACGAGCGATGGGTCGCCGAACAGCCCGAACGGGCGGCAAAGATAAGGGAGTTCGGGCTGCACTCGTTCATCGCCGTGCCGATGCGGGCACGGAACACCGTCCTGGGTATCACCACGTTCATGCGGTCGCTCAATCCCGTCCAGTTCCAGCCCGACGACGTCCTGCTGGCCCGGGAACTGGTGGCGCGGGCGGCGCTGTGTGTCGACAACGCCCGCCGCTACACCCGGGAACACACCGCGGCCGTCACCCTGCAGCGCAGTCTGCTGCCGCAGGCCCTGACGGGCGGGACCGCGCTGGAGGTGGCCTCCGCCTATCTGCCGGCGGACCCGACGGGGGGCGGCGTGGGCGGGGACTGGTTCGATGTGATCCCGCTGTCCGGGGCCCGCGTGGGCCTCGTCGTCGGCGACGTGGTGGGGCACGGCATCAGCGCCGCGGCGACCATGGGACGGCTGCGCACCGCCGTGCAGACTCTTGCCGACATGGAGATGCCCCCCGACGAACTGCTCGCCCACCTCGACGACCTCGTGCTGCGGCTGAGCGCCGAGCGGGCCGACGACGAGGCGGCCCACCGCAGCACCACCGCGTTCCTAGGGGCGACCTGCCTGTACGCCGTCTACGACCCCGTCACCCGGCGGTGCACGATGGCCCGCGCCGGCCACCTGCCCCCCGTCGTCGTCGCGCCAGACGGACACGTGTCCTTCCCGGAGCTCCCGCCCGGGCCTCCGCTCGGGCTGGGCGGGATGGCGTTCGAGGCCGCCGAGATCGAGCTCGCCGAGAACAGCCTGATCGGCCTCTACACCGACGGCCTCATCGAGGGCGCCGACGGCGACATGGAACTGGGCATGTCCCGGCTCGGCGACCTGCTGGCCCGCTCCGACACCGACCTCTCCACCCTGTGCACATCCGCGGTACGGCAACTCGTGCCCGTGCCGCAGCCCGACGACATCGCCCTTCTCCTCGCGCGCACGCACGCCCTCGGCGCCGACCACGTCGTCTCGTGGCACGTGCCCGTGGACCCCGCCGCCGTCGCCGACATCCGCGCCCGCGCCACCCGCCAGGTGGCGGCCTGGGGGCTGACGGACCTGGCCATGACGACGGAACTCGTCGTGAGCGAACTGGTCACCAACGCGATCCGCTACGCCGAGCCGCCCATCCGGCTACGGCTCATCCGTGACTCCCGCCTGACCTGCGAGGTCGCCGATGCCAGCAGCACGGCCCCCCGGCTGCGGCATGCCCGCAGCACGGACGAGGGCGGCCGCGGCCTCTTCCTGGTCGCCCAGCTGACCGCACGCTGGGGCGCCCGCTACACGGCCGACGGAAAGATCATCTGGGCCGAGCAGGAGCTTCCGTGACGCGGTGCGGCGGGATCTGCCGCCATCGGGCGACTCCTTGACAAGGGGTGGGGGCGACCCGAAACTGTCGTTGCGCGTCGCGCATGCAGTTTCGTAATACGCATCGAGGTGGTCATGAAGCTTCCCGCGTGCCGTCTCGCCGACCTGCCGCGAGGCGAGGCGTTCCGGCTCGAGTCCGACCCTGCCGTCGCCGTGTTCCACACTGAGGACGGCGAGCTCTACGCGATCGACGACACGTGCACCCACCAGGACGCCTCGCTCGCCGACGGCTGGCTGGAGGGCTGCGAGGTGGAATGCCCGCTGCACGCCTCGAAGTTCGACCTGCGCACCGGCGCCGTCGACGCCCCGCCGGCCCGGCTGCCCGTCCGCACCCACCAGGTCCTCGTCGAGGACGGCATGATCCACGTCGAGCTGTCCGACGCCCCGCCGAACCTCCCGCCGACCTGCGCCGCCGCCCGTCTGGGAGGGGCCGCGCTTGCCGGAGGGGCCGGGTGAGGAGTGTGGCGGTCGTCGTCGACGAGCCCCATCGCCCCGGCGACAGGCGGCCGGTCGTCAGGGTGTCCGTGACCGTCCTGAGCGCCGGTGAACAAATCCCCGCCTGTGCTGGTCCGGCCGCGCCGGCGGCTGATGTCGCTGTCGGCACGCACGCTCGGGGCGTTGCCGGGCCGCCCGCGTGGCTCCTCCCCGCCGAGGGCGCTCCGACGCCCTGTGATCGCATGCACCGACTGCGGTCATCAGCCGCTCCACGGCCGGCGCAGCGCCCGCCTTTCGGCCGGACGGCGGGGGTGCGTCCACAGGCTCTCACCGGTCCGCCGGCGGCGGTGAGGGGCGGGCTCGTCCTCGCTCTCCACACCGCCCATGGCATGCGGCAGCGGTGCGGCGCCGGGTCGTGCGCCGGGCACCGGGCCTGTACGTGCGACCGGTTCGCCGCGGCCGGTTACGACCGGACCCGACCGTTCATGCGCCGACGCGGGCTGTCGGCCGCCGAGACGGCGCCGAAGGTGGGCTCCTCGTGACCGCCACCGTCCAGGTGACCGCGCCGCCGCGCCCGGGAACGCCGGAACTCCATCCGCACGGGCTGCCGCGGCCCGGCCGGACGCTGGTCATGGGCGTCGTGAACGTCACCCCGGACTCGTTCTCCGACGGCGGGCTGTCGTTCGCCCCCGAAGCCGCCGTCGCGCACGGACTCGCGCTGCTCGAGGACGGCGCGGACATCGTCGACGTGGGCGGGGAGTCGACCCGTCCGGGCGCGGAACGGCCGCCGGTCGAGGAGGAGTTGCGGCGGATTCTGCCTGTCGTCAGGGAACTCGCCGCGGCGGGCGCGGTCGTCAGCGTCGACACCATGCGGGCCGAGGTCGCCGCCCGCGCGCTCGACGCGGGCGCACGGCTGATCAACGACGTCTCGGGCGGCCTGGCCGACCCCGCCATGCTGCCGACGATGGCCCGGGCCGACGCGCCGTACGTGCTGATGCACTGGCGCGGCCACGCCGCCGCGATGCAGACGAACGCCGTCTACGGCGACGTCGTCACCGACGTGGTCGACGAACTGCGCCTGAGGGTCGAGGCCGCGCTGCAGGCCGGCATCCGGCCCGGCTGCCTGATCGTCGACCCCGGGCTGGGCTTCGCCAAGGAGGCGGAGCACAACTGGGAGCTGCTGGGCCGCCTCGGGGAGGTCCAGGCGCTGGGGCATCCCGTCCTCGTGGGCGCGTCACGCAAGTCGTTCCTGGGGCGCCTGCTGGCGGATCCGGCAACCGGGCAGCCCCGCCCGGCACGGTTGCGCGACGCCGCGACCACCGCCGTGTCCGCGCTCGCCGCAGCCCAGGGCGTCTGGTGCCTGCGGGTGCACGATGTCGCGTCCACGCTCGACGCGGTACGGGTGACGGCGCGCTGGGGCGCCGAGGCAACGGCCTGACATCAGCTGGATACTCCCGTCCTGCTCAGGAGCGCCCCCAAAGGGGCGCGGGGAACTGCGCGACCAGCCACGACAATGCCGCAGACGACCGACGGCGCCTCGTGGCACACCCGCGGAGCGCAGCCTCAGCCCAGGTAGCCCATCCGGTGGCTGATCTCCGCGGCGCCCTTGAGCAGCCCCGGCGCCAGCCCGTGCATGCGCTCCTCGGTGAAGCGGTACGCGGGGCCTGAGGCGCTGAGGGCGGCGATGACCTCGCCGTCGCGGGAGCGGATCGGGGCCGCCATGGCGTGCAGTCCGATCTCGAGTTCCTCCAGCGTCACCGCGTATCCGCGCTCCCGCGCCGCGGTGAGGTCCTTCTCCAGCTTCGTCCTGGCCGTCAGGGTGTGGGGCGTGAGCTTCCGCAGCCCGGACGCCGCGAGCACGTCCGCGCGCTCCTTCGGCGACAGGTGGGCCAGCAGGATCTTGCCGCTGGACGTGGCGTGCACCGGGGTGAGCTGCCCGACCCAGTTGTGCGTGCCGACCGCGCCCGGGCCGCGTACCTGGTAGAGGTTGACCGCGTAGTGCTCCTGCAGGACCGCGATGTTGACGGTCTCGCCGATCTCCTCGCTGAGCCGCTCGCACACCGGCCGGCCCTGCTGGGTGATGTCGAGACGGCCGGTGACCGCGCCGGCCAGGCGCACGATCCCGAAACCGAGCCGGTACTTGCCCCGCTCGGCCGTCTGCTCCACCAGACCGCGTGCCTCCAGCGCGCCGAGCAGGCGGAACGCGGTCGACTTGTGGACGTCGATCTCGGCGGCGACCTCACTGACGCCCGCCTCGCCGCGCTGGGCGAGGATCTCCAGGACGCTGACGGCACGGTCGACGGACTGCACCCCGTTCACCGAGTGAGCTCCTGTCTCGCCGTCTGCCGCGTAGTTGCTCATGGCGCAACTATACGCATCTCATGTCGAGCATCAGCGGAAGACGACGGTGCAGTGGCCGTTGATCAGGACACGGCTCTCGCTGTGCCACTGCACGGCACGGGCGAGCACCTGCGCCTCGACGTCGCGGCCCATGGTGACCAGGTCGTCCGGGTCGCGCGAGTGGTCCACGCGGACCACGTCCTGCTCGATGATCGGGCCTTCGTCGAGGTCGGAGGTGACGTAGTGCGCCGTGGCCCCGACGAGCTTGACGCCGCGCTGATGCGCCTGGACGTAGGGCCGGGCCCCCTTGAAGCTCGGCAGGAAGGAGTGGTGGATGTTGATGGCCCGTCCGTCGAGCTGCTTGCACAGGTCGTCGGAGAGGATCTGCATATAGCGGGCGAGGACCACGAGGTCGATGTCGAGCTCGTCGACGAGACGCAGCAGCTGCGCTTCCGCCTCCGCCTTGGTCTCCCGGGTCACCGGGATGTGGTGGAAGGGGATGCCGTAGCTCTCCGCAAGCGGCTCGAACTCGCGGTGGTTGGAGACGATCGCCGGGATCTCGATGTTGAGCGCGCCCGTGGACCTGCGGAAGAGCAGGTCGTTCAGGCAGTGGCCGAACTTCGACACCATGATCAGCGTGCGGGTCGGGGTGGAGGCGTCGTGCAGCTGCCAGGTGATCCGGTACGCCTCGGCGACCGGGCCGAAACCGGCGCGCAGTCCCTCCAGCGAGACGTCCGGGTCCGAGACGTCGAAGTGCACCCGCATGAAGAAGCGGTCCGTCAGCCGGTCGTCGAACTGCCGGCTCTCCAGGATGTTGCCGGAGTGGCTCACGAGAAACGTCGTCACCGCGTGGACCAGGCCGGCCTGGTCGGGGCAGGACAGGGTGAGGACGAACTCGCGGCCGGGCTGGGGTCGAGGAGACATTGACATCCTCCGTGAGGGGTGTGGTGGGCGGGTCAAGGGGTTGGTGCGCCGGATGCGCGCGGGCTCAGCCCCGGCGCAGATGGCCGAGCCGGGCCGAGATCCGGTCCGCCGCCGCCCGGACCGTGGCGGAGACCTCCGGCAGTCGCTGCTCGGTCAGCCGGTAGGACGGTCCCGAGGCGCTGAGTGCGGCCACCACCTGTCCGTTGAAGGTGAAGACCGGCGCGGCCACCGCGTTCAGACCCGTCTCCAGCTCCTCGACGCTGTAGGCGCAGCCGTCGGGCGCAACAGCCGCCACAGTCCCCCGTCCCCGATCCCGGGAGTCCAGATGACCATCCGTGCCGTCGACGAGGCGCCACTGAACAAGTTCCATCGCGAACTCACCTGGGCCTGCGCCGGCGGCCCGTTCCTGGACGGCTATCTGCTCAGCATCATCGGTGTCGCGCTCGTCGGCATGAGCAGAGAGCTGGACCTGAGCACGGGAGACGAGAGCCTCATCGGCGCTGCCGCCCTGGTCGGCATCTTCGTCGGCGGACTGTTCTTCGGCGCCGTCACCGACAAACTCGGCCGTGAGGCCATGTACACCATCGACCTGGCGGTCCTGGTCGGCGGCTCGGTGCTGTCGGTGTTCGCGAACGAGACCTGGCAGTTGGTGGTCCTGCGCTTCGTGCTGGGCATGGCCATCGGCGCCGACTACCCGATCGCCACGTCCCTGCTGGCCGAATGGGTGCCGAACAAGCACCGTGGCCGACTGCTCGGCATCCTCATCCTGGCCTGGTACGTCGGCGCCGCGGCCGCCTATGTGATCGGCTATGCGATGGCCGAGATCGGCGGCACCGGCACCTGGCGATGGATGCTCGCCTCGGGCGCCGTGCTCAGTGCCGTGATCCTGATGCTGCGCATCGGTACGCCCGAGTCGCCGCTGTGGCTGGTGAACAAGGGCCGTACCGCCGACGCCCAGAAGGCGATCGAGAAGGCTCTCGACCGCACCGTCCCGATCGACGACCTGCTCGCGGCCTCGGCCGACGAACAGGCGGTGGAGCAGGGCCGGTTCCGTGACCTGTTCCAGGGCGTCTATCTGCGCCGCACGCTGTTCTGCGGGCTGTTCTACATGTGTCAGATCACGCCGATGTTCGCCCTGTACACCTTCGGCCCCACCATCCTGGGCTCCTTCGGCCTCGGCGAGGGCAACATCAGCAACCTGGGCTCGGCGCTGATCAGCGTCGTGTTCGTGCTGGGCTGCATCCCCGCGCTGCGCCTGGTGGACCGGGTGGGGCGCCGCCCCGTCATCGTGTGGTCGTTCGCCCTGATGGTGGTGCCGCTCGCGGTGCTCGGCGGCGGCTCCGCGCTCCCCATCGCCGTGGTCATCGCGTGCTTCTGCGCCTATGCCCTCTTCTCGGGCGGTCCCACGGTGCTGGAGTGGACGTACCCCAACGAGCTCTTCCCCACGAGTATCCGGGCCACCGCGGGCGGCGTGGCGACCTCGATCAGTCGCATCGGGGCCGCCGCGGGCACCTATCTGCTGCCGATCTCCCTCGACAGGCTGGGCATCGGCACGACCATGCTCATCGGCGCCGGCATGACCTTGCTGGGCTGGCTCGTCTCCTTCGCCTGGGCCGAGGAGACGCGGGGCCGCACGCTGGCGGAGACCAGCGCCCTGCCCGGCTCCGGGCGGCCCGCGGCGGTCGGCGGGGAGCGCCGTGACGACCTGTGGGGGAGCGGCCTCGGACGATCCTGACCGCGCCCGGACCTGATCCGGGAGACATGCAGCGGCCGGCCCTGTATGGGGCCGGCCGCTGCATGCGCGGGGCTCGAAGGGGCGACAAGAGAAGTTCGTCCGACTCACCCCTTGACAGTGGTCGGCGGCACGGCACACAGTTTCATCGTTGCTCATGGTGAAGCAGATTGCGTAATACGCAACGACGCGGCTCGGTCTCAGAGCCGTCGAGCACATCTCGCTCCGTGGGAGCGATCGACAAGCCCCGCCATCCAGAACACCCGGCCGAAGGCTGCATTCGGCCCTCCCCCTCATCGAGGAGTTCGAAGTGACACACGAGGTACGCGCCGTCGTCGCCCTGGAAAAGGGCGCCCCGGTCTCCGTGGAGACCGTCCTGGTGCCGGACCCCGGCCCGGGTGAGGCGCTGGTGCAGGTGCAGGCCTGCGGCGTCTGCCACACCGACCTGCACTACCGCGAGGGCGGGATCAGCGGCGAGTTCCCGTTCCTGCTCGGCCACGAGGCCGCGGGCGTGGTCGAGGCGGTCGGCGAGGGTGTCACCGACGTCACGCCCGGCGACTTCGTCGTCCTCAACTGGCGTGCGGTGTGCGGCACTTGCCGGGCCTGCGGCAAGGGCGAGCCGTGGTACTGCTTCGCCACCCACAACGCCACTCAGCCGATGACGCTGGCCGACGGCACCCCGCTCTCCCCGGCCCTGGGCATCGGCGCCTTCGCCGAGAAGACCCTGGTCGCCGCCGGCCAGTGCACCAAGGTGGACCCGACAGCGCCGGCCACCGCGGCGGGCCTGCTCGGCTGCGGCGTGATGGCGGGGTTCGGCGCCGCGGTCAACACCGGCGGCGTCGGCCGCGGCGACTCGATCGCGGTGATCGGCTGCGGCGGCGTCGGCATGGCCGCCGTCGCGGGCGCCAAGGTGGCCGGTGCGAGCCGGATCATCGCCGTGGACGTCGACGAGCGGAAGCTGAAGTGGGCCGAGCAGTTCGGCGCCACCGACACCGTCGACTCCTCCAGGACCGACGCCGTCGAGGCGATCCGCAGCCTCACCGGCGGCTTCGGCGCCGACGTTGTCGTGGACGCGGTGGGCCGCCCCGAGACCTTCAAGCAGGCCTTCTACGCCCGCGACCTGGCCGGCACCGCCGTGCTGGTGGGCGTCCCCACTCCGGAGCTCACCCTCGACCTGCCCCTGCTCGACGTCTTCGGCCGCGGCGGAGCCCTGAAGTCCTCCTGGTACGGCGACTGCCTGCCCTCCCGCGACTTCCCCGCCCTGATCGACCTCTACCTCCAGGGCCGCTTCGACCTCGGCGGCTTCGTCAGCGAGGTGATCGCCCTGGACGAGGTCGAGGAGGCGTTCGCCAAGATGCACCACGGCGAGGTCCTGCGCTCTGTGGTGGCCGTGTGACCGCGCGGATCGAGCACCTGGTCACCTCCGGGACCTTCCAACTGGACGGCGGCAGCTGGGAGGTGGACAACAACGTCTGGCTGATCGGCGACGACGACGAGGTCCTCGTCATCGACGCCGCGCTCCCCCAAGACTCCGACAAGCTCCGTCCCGGGGGGACCCCCATCGCCGACGCGACCGCCGCCGTCGGCAACCGGCGCCTGCTCGCCATCGTGTGCACCTACGCCCACAACGACCACGTCAACGCCGCTCCCGCCCTGGCGGCCCGCACCGGCGCGCCCATCCTGCTCCACCCGGCCGACGAGGTGCTGTGGAAGGCGGCGCACGCGCCCCGCGAGCCCGGCTACGGGGAGCTGATCGACGGCGAGGAGCTGACCGTCGCCGGCATCCGGCTGCACGTGCTGCACACCCCCGGCCACTCTCCCGGCGCCGTCTGCCTGTACGCGCCCGAACTGGGCGCCCTGTTCTCCGGCGACACGCTCTTCCAGGGCGGTCCCGGAGCCACCGGCCGCTCCTACTCCGACTTCGACACCATCACCGCCTCCCTCCGCGACCGGCTGCTGACCCTCCCCGCGGACACCACCGTGCACACCGGTCACGGCGCCACCACCTCGATCGGGGCCGAGACGCCCCACCTCGACGACTGGATCGCCCGGGGCCACTGAACTGCCCGTCACAGCACAGGAAACTGGAGGAAGGCCATGGCGACACAGCCGAAGGTGGTCATCATCGGCGCCGGCATCGTCGGGTGCGCGCTCAGCGACGAACTGACTGCACGCGGCTGGACGGATGTCACCGTCCTGGAGCAGGGCCCGCTCTTCGCCACGGGCGGCTCCACCTCGCACGCCCCAGGTCTGGTCTTCCAGACCAACGGCTCCAAGACGATGACCGAGTTCGCCCGCTACACGGTCGAGAAGTACAACGCGCTGACCCTGGACGGGCAGTGGTGCTTCAACCAGGTCGGCGGCCTGGAGGTGGCCGCCGGCCCCGAGCGGCTGGCGGAGATCCAGCGCCGGCACGGCTGGCTGAGCTCCTGGGGAGTGGACAGCCGCCTGCTGAGCCCCGAGGAGTCCGCCGCACTGCACCCGCTGCTGGACGCCGAGCGGATCCTGGGCGGCCTGCACATCCCCGGCGACGGCCTGGCCAACGCGCTGAGGGCCGGCGAGGCGCAGGCCCGCCGGGCGATCGCCCGCGGCGCCCGCTTCCACGGCCACCACACGGTCACCGGCATCGAGACGACCGCGGACCGGGTCAGCGCAGTCGTCACCGACCAGGGCACCTTCCCGGCGGACATCGTGGTCTCCTGCGCCGGCTTCTGGGGCCCGGAGATCGGCCGTATGGTCGGGCAGCCGGTGCCGCTGGTGCCCCTGGCCCACCAGTACGCCAGGACCACGCAACTCCCCGCCCTCGCCGGGCGCAACGACGAGTACACCCAGGCGTCCCTGCCGATCCTGCGCAACCAGGACGCCGGCCTGTACTACCGCGAACTCGTCGACCGGATCGGCATCGGCTCCTACGCCCACCGGCCCATGCCCGTATCCCTGGACGACGTCGCACACCCGCGTGACGCCGTCATGCCGTCCTCGCTGCAGTTCACCGAGGCCGACTTCGAGGGCGCCTGGACCGACTCCGTCTCCCTGCTGCCGTCCCTGTCGGACGCGAAGATCGAGGAGGGCTTCAACGGCATCTTCTCCTTCACCTCCGACGGCATGCCGCTGATGGGCGAGTCGTCGAAGGTGCAGGGCTTCTGGCTGGCCGAGGCCGTCTGGGTCACCCACTCCGCGGGCGTGGCCAGGGCCATGGCCGAATGGCTGGTCGACGGCAGGCCCGGCACCGACGTCCACGAGTGCGACATCAACCGCTTCGAGGAGGTCCAGCTCGCGCCCTCGTACGTGCACGAGCGCAGCTGCCAGAACTTCGTCGAGGTCTACGACATCCTGCACCCGCTGCAGCCGGCCGAGTCCCCGCGTCCCCTGCGCATCAGCCCCTTCCACTCCCGTCAGGAGGCCCTCGGCGCGGTCTTCCTGGAGGGCGGCGGCTGGGAGCGGCCGCACTGGTACGAAGCCAACGCCAACCTGCCCGAAGTGGCGCGCATCCCCGGCCGTAACGCCTGGGCGTCCCGCTACTGGTCGCCGATCGCCGGAGCCGAGGCGCTCGTCACCCGCGAGCGCGTGGCCCTGTACGACATGACGCCGCTGAAGCGGCTGGAGGTGACGGGCCCCGAAGTCCTCGCCTTCCTACAGGAGTTGACGACCAATCAGCTCGACAAGCCGGTCGGTTCCGTCACCTACACCCTCCTGCTCGACAGCGCCGGCGGCGTCCGCAGCGACCTGACCATCGCCCGCCTGGAGGCCGAGCGCTTCCAGATCGGCGCCAACGGCAATCTCGACCTGGACTGGCTGCGCCGGCGTCTGCCCGGCGACGGCTCCGTGCAGGTGCGCGACATCACCGCCGGCACCTGCTGCCTGGGCGTGTGGGGGCCGCGCGCCCGCGACCTCGTCCAGCCGCTGACCGGCACCGACTTCTCGCACAAGGGCTTCGGCTACTTCAAGGCCAAGCAGGCCCACTTCGGCGACGTCCCGGTCACCGCGATGCGGCTCAGTTACGTGGGCGAGCTCGGCTGGGAGATCTACACCACCGCCGACCTCGGCGCCCGGCTGTGGGACACCCTGTGGCAGGCCGGCCAGGAACTGGGCGTCATCGCCGCCGGCCGCAGCGCCTTCAACAGCCTGCGCCTGGAGAAGGGTTACCGCTCCTGGGGCCATGACATGACCACCGAACACAACCCCTACGAGGCAGGCCTCGGCTTCGCCGTACGCCGCAACAAGGCGCACTTCACGGGCAAGTCCGCGCTCGAGGGGATCACCGAGGAGACGGTCACCCGCAAGCTCGTCCCCCTCGTCATCGAGGACCAGCAGGCCGTGGTGATGGGCCACGAGCCCGTCTACGTCGACGGCGGTCCGGTCGGTTACGTCACCGGCGCCGCCTACGGCTACACCATCGGTGCACCGATCGCGTACGCCTGGCTGCCGGCCGGGCACGCCACCCCTGGGACCCGGGTCGAGATCGAGTACTTCGGCACCAGGATCGCGGCCACCACCGCAGCCGAGCCGCTCTTCGACCCTGAGATGTCCCGCGTCCGCCGCTGAACCAGCTACCAGGCGGCACGGGCCGCGCCCAAAGGGGCGCGGGGAACTGCGCGACCAGCCCCCACAGACCCGCAGATCACTCACCGACGCAACATCCCCAAGATTCCCAGGAGACGGACACATGGCCCCTTCGTACGACGTCATCGTCGTAGGCCTGGGCGGAATGGGCAGCGCAGCGGCCTATCACCTCGCCGCCCGCGGCCAACGAGTGCTCGGCATCGAGCGCTTCGGCCCGGCCCACAACCTCGGCTCCAGCCACGGCGGTTCCCGTATCTACCGGCAGGCCTATTTCGAGGACCCGGCCTACGTACCGCTGCTGCTGCGCGCCCACGAACTGTGGGAGAAGCTGGCCGCCGACTCCGGCCACGAGGTCTTCACCGAGACCGGCGGCCTCATGATCGGCCGCGAGGACAGCGAGGCCTTCGCGGGCACCCTGCGCAGTGCGCACGAGTGGGGCCTGGACCACGAGGTCCTCGGCGCCGCCGACATCCGGCGCCGCTTCCCCACCTTCAGCCCGGCCGCCGAGGACGTCGCCTTCTACGAGCGCAAGGCCGGCATCGCCCGGCCGGAGGCGACCGTCACTGCCCACCTGGACCTGGCGCGGGCGCACGGCGCCGATCTGCACTTCGCCGAAATGGTCCTCGGCTGGGAGGCCGACGGCCCCGGCGGCAAGGCCTGGGTGGTCACCGACCGCGGCGCCTACACCGCCGACCGGCTGGTCATCGCCCCTGGCGCCTGGGCGCCGAAGCTGCTGTCCGGCCTCGGCGTGCGCGTGACGGTCGAACGGCAGGTCATGTACTGGTTCCAGCCCGAGGGCGGCACCGGCCCGTTCACCGCCGACCGGCACCCCGTCTACATCTGGGAGGACCCGGACGGCACCCAGATCTACGGCTTCCCCTCCCTCGACGGCCCCGACGGCGGCGCCAAGGTCGCCTTCTTCCGCAAGGGCGTCCCCAGCGACCCCGACACCCTCGACCGGCGGATCCGCCCGGACGAGATCGAGGCCATGGCCGCCTACCTGCGCCCCCGCATCCCCGCCCTGCCCGGCAGCTTCCTCAAGGCAGCGGCCTGCATGTACGCCAACACCCCGGACGAGCACTTCGTCCTCGCCCGGCATCCCGAGCATCCGCAGGTGACGGTGGCCTGCGGATTCTCCGGCCACGGGTTCAAGTTCGTGCCCGTGATCGGCGAGATCCTCGCCGACCTGGCAACCGTTGGCACCACCGAACACCCCATCGCCCTGTTCGACCCTCGCCGTGTGCGCGTCTGACGTTTCGCGTCTGACGTTTCGCGTCTGACATTTTTCGTCCGACATTTCCGAAGGTGACCTGATGACCATGATGGACCTGCCCCCCAGCCTGATCTCCACGCTGCCCGGGGAGTACTACACCGACCCCGAGGTCTTCGCCCTGGAGCAGGAGCGCGTCTTCGAGGCCATGTGGTTCTGCGTGGCCCGCGCCCCGGAGCTGGCCAAGCCGGGCCAGTTCCGCACCTTCCAGGTGGGCCGGGAGAGCGTGCTGGTCTCCCGCTCCCGGGACGGCTCGATCAAGGCGTTCCTGAACATCTGCCGGCACCGTGGCGCCAAGCTGTGCACGGAGGAGTCCGGTGAGGTCAAGCGGGCCTTCCAATGTCCGTACCACGCCTGGACCTACGGCCTGGACGGCAAGCTGGTGGCCGCGCCGAACCTGACGTCGATGCCGGACATCGACCGGACCGCCTACGGGCTGGTCAACGTCCATGTCCGGGAGTGGCTCGGATATGTGTGGGTGTGCCTGGCCGACACCCCTCCGTCCTTCGAGGAGGACGTGCTGGGCGCGATCGTCGAGCGGCTCGGCGACGTCGAGTCCATCGAGCGCTACGGCATCGAGAACCTCCAGGTGGGCCGCCGTATCACCTACGACGTGAAGGCCAACTGGAAGCTCATCATCGAGAACTTCATGGAGTGCTACCACTGCGCGACCATCCACCCCGAACTCACCGAGGTGCTCCCGGAGTTCGCGGACGGATACGCGGCGCAGTACTACGTCGGCCATGGTGCCGAGTTCGGTGAGGAGGTGCAGGGCTTCACCGTCGACGGCAGCGAGGGCCTGGACCGCATCCCGGGGGTCGCCCAGGACCAGGACCGCCGCTACTACGCGATCACCGTCCGGCCGCAGGTCTTCATCAACCTCGTCCCCGACCATGTGATCTTCCACCGGATGTACCCGATGTCGGCCGACCGCACGGTCGTCGAGTGCGACTGGCTGTATCTCCCGCACGTGGTGGAGAGCGGCAAGGACGTGGACCGTTCGGTCGAGCTGTTCCACCGCGTCAACCAGCAGGACTTCGACGCGTGCGAGCGGACCCAGCCGGCGATGAGTTCGCGGGCGTACGCCAAGGGCGGCGTCCTGGTGCCCAGCGAGCACCACATCGGCGAGTTCCACAGCTGGCTGCAGGCCAGGCTGGACGCACAGCCCGCCCGCTGATCCCACCCCGATACTGCCCGTCCACCTGCCGTTCGGCGGCCCCCTCCGGCAGGTGGACGGGCCATCGCAGCATGACCGGGGGCGCCGGAGCCGCAGCGACCAATACTTGAGGCATGGCCAAGTCCAGATCTCGGCGGTCCCCGGCCCGGTTGCCCTCCGTGCTGAACGTGCACAGCGTCGCCGGCCAGGTCTTCGTCCTTCAGGTGGGCGTCGTCCTGCTGCTGGTCGTCGCCGCGCTGGTGGCGCTTGTGCTGCAGGCCCGCAGCGCGAGCCTGCAGGAGGCCAATGAGCGTTCGCTGGTCGGCGCCGAGACCTTCGCGCACGCCCCGGGCACGCTGGCCGCCATGACGTCCGCCGACCCCAGCGCACTGCTGCAGCCGAGGGCGGAGGAGGCCCGCAAGGGATCCGGTGTCGCCTACGTCATCGCGTTCAGTCCGGCCGGCTTCCGGTGGACCCATCCCGACCCGAAGCTGATCGGCAAGCACGTCGTCGGCTCCTACTCCGACGCGCTCGCCGGCAGGGTGCACCAGGCCACGTACAACACGCCTGGGATCGGCCGCGCCGTGGACTCGATGGTTCCCGTCTTCGACACCGACGGCAAGGTCGTCGGGCTGGTGTCCGTCGGGGTCACCGTCAAGGCCATCAACCACCGGGTGGTGGAGCAGCTGCCGCTGCTGTTCGGTTCCGCCGCCGTCGGGCTGGCACTGGTCATGGGCGGATCGGCGCTGGTGAGCCGACGGCTGCGGCGTCAGACGCACGGGCTGGAACCGGCCGAGATGACCCGGATGTACGAGCACCACGACGCGGTCCTGCACTCGGTGCGGGAAGGCGTACTCGTCGTCAGCGACGAAGGGCGGCTGCTGCTCGCCAACGACGAGGCGAGCCGGCTCCTTGACCTGCCCCAGGACGCCGTGGGCCGGCCGGTCACCGACCTCGGCCTCGCCCCGCGTACCGCCACCCTGCTGACCTCGGGCCGGACGGCCTCCGACGTGGTGCTGCTGGCGGGGGAGCGGCTGCTGGCGGTCAACGTACGGCCGACCGCCCCGCACGGAGGCCCGGCCGAAAGCGTGGCGACCCTGCGGGACACCACTGAGCTGCGCGCTCTGGCGGGCCGGGCGCAGGTGGCAAGGGCCCGGCTGCAGCTGCTCTACGACGCCGGCGTGCGGATCGGCACCACCCTCGACGTGGTGCGCACCGCCGAGGAACTGGCCGAGATCGCGGTTCCCCGGTTCGCCGACTTCGTCACGGTCGAGCTGCTGGACGCGGTCCGGCGGGGCGACGAGCCGGACGGCGCGGGCCCGGCCATGCACCGCGTCGCCGTGCGCGGTGTACGGGACGACCACCCGCTGTACCCGGCGGACGAGGCGATCACCTTCCTGCCGACGACACCGCAGGCGCAGGGCCTGCGGAGCGGCCACGGCGTGCTGGAGCCCGAGTTGAGCGCCGCGCCGGGCTGGCAGGCGCAGGATCCCGAGCGGACCCGGCGCGTCCTGGACTTCGGCATCCACACCCTGATCACCGTGCCGCTGCAGGCCCGCGGCATGGTGCTGGGGCTGGTCGACTTCTGGCGCTCGGACCAGGACGCCTTCACGGAGGAGGACCTGGCCTTCGCCGAGGAGCTGGCCGCCCGCGCGGCCGTCGCGGTCGACAACGCCCGCCGCTTCACCCGCGAGCACACCATGGCGGTCACCCTGCAGCGCAGCCTGCTGCCCCGCGCGCTGCCCGAACAGTCGGCCCTGGAGGTGGCCCACCGCTATCTGCCCGCCCAGGCCGGCGTGGGCGGGGACTGGTTCGACGTCATCCCGCTGCCCGGCGCCCGCGTCGCCCTGGTCGTCGGCGACGTCGTCGGGCACGGCCTGCACGCCGCCGCGACCATGGGCCGGCTGCGCACCGTGGTCCACAACTTCTGCGCCCTCGACCTGGCCGCCGACGAACTCCTCGGCCATCTCGACGAGTTGGTCGCCTACATCGACGAGACCGAGACCGCCGAGGGAGAGGGCGAGGGCATCACCGGCGCCACCTGCCTCTTCGCGATCTACGATCCGGTCTCCGGCCGGTGCAGCATCGCCCGGGCCGGCCATCCCGGCCCCGCCCTCGTCCACCCCGACGGCACCGTCACCTTCCCAGAGGTCCCCGTCTCACCACCGCTGGGCCTGGGCTCCGGCCTGCCGGTCGAGACGGCCGAACTGCACCTGTCCGAGGGCTCCCGGCTCGCCCTGTACACCGATGGGCTCATCGAGGCCCGCGACCGCGACATCGACACCGGACTCGGGCTCCTGCGCGCCGCCCTGGCGCACCCGGGCCAAACCCCCGAACAGGCCTGCCAGGCAGTGCTCGACGCCCTGCTGCCCGACCGCCCCGGCGACGACATCGCCCTCCTGGTGGCGCAGACCCGGCTGCTGGACCCGGACCGGGTCGCCTACTGGGACGTGCCCAACGATCCCGCTGCCCTCGGCCCCGTCCGCGCCGCCTGCGCCCGCCGGCTGGAGAGCTGGGGCCTGGACGAGATCGCCTTCAACACCGAACTCATCCTCAGCGAACTGGTCACCAACGCCATCCGCTACGGCAGCGATCCCATCCGGCTTCGGCTGCTGTACGACCGGGACAGCCTGATCTGCGAAGTCGCCGACGGCAGCAGCACCTCCCCGCACCTGCGCCGCGCGGCCACCACCGACGAGGGCGGCCGGGGCCTGTTCCTCGTCGCCCACTACGCCCGGCGCTGGGGCACCCGGTACACCTCGCGCGGCAAGGTCATCTGGAGCGAACAGTCGCTGGACGCCGCACCGGCCGAGCTCGACGAGTCCATGGCCGACCTGCTGCTCGACCAGTGGGACGAGCCGATGCTGTAACCGCTCCCGAGCACCCCTGAAAGTTGCACATCGCGCAACCTTGTGCGCTATTACGCACTGATGCCGTACGTCTCTTGACAAGCCCCCGATCTCGCCCCAAGCATGTTGCGTATAGCGAGCTTTGTTGTGTAATTCGAGACACCCGGTCGGGCACCCGCAACCCGGAGGTTCCCCATGAGCATCACCGTCGTCGGCGCGTCGCTGGCAGGCCTGAGCACGGTCCGCGCGCTGCGCGCAGAGGGCTATGACGGCGAGATCGTCGTCGTGGGGGAGGAGCGCCACAGCCCCTACGACCGCCCGCCGCTGTCCAAGGACTTCCTCAAGGGGGACATCGACGCCGACGCGCTCGCACTCGGCGACGCCGACGAGTACGAGGCCCTGCAGGTCACGTGGCTGCTCGGCGAGCGCGCCGTACGGCTCGACCCCGCGGACCGGTCCGTCACCCTGGCCGGGGGACGCCGGCTGCGCAGCGACGGGGTCGTCGTCGCCACCGGTGCCAGCCCCCGGCTGCTCCCCGGCATGGACGGGCTGGCGGGTGTGCACACCCTGCGCACCCTCGACGACGCCGAGGCCCTGCGCGCCGAACTGCTGGACGGACTGCCCCGCGTCGTCGTCATCGGCGCCGGTTTCATCGGCGCCGAGGTGGCCTCCACCGCCCACCGGCTCGGCCTCCACGTCACCGTCGTAGAAGCAGTCGACGTCCCGCTGGAACGCCAACTGGGGCGCGAGATGGGCCTGGTGGTCTCGTCCCTGCACACCGATCACGGAGTGCGCCTGCTGTGCGGAACCGGTGTGGCGGGACTCGTCGGCGAGGGCCGGGTCTCCGGCGTGCGGCTGGCGGACGGGCGCCTGCTGCCCGCCGACATCGTCGTGGTCGGGGTGGGCGTACGGCCCGCCACCGACTGGCTGGCCGGCTCCGGCGTACAGGTGGACGACGGTGTGGTGTGCGACGCCGGCTGCGCGAGCAGCGTCCCGGGCGTGGTCGCCGTCGGCGACGTCGCCCGCTGCCCCAACCCGTTCACCGGACGGCACGCCCGCATCGAGCACTGGACCAACGCCACCGAGCAGGCGAAGACCGCCGCCCGCACACTGCTCACCGGCGAGTCCGCCGCCCCCGCCCGGGTCACCGCGCCGTACTTCTGGTCCGACCAGTACCAGGTCCGCATCCAGCTCGCCGGACACGTCGCCCCCGGCGACCGCCCCGAACTCATTGAGGGCAGCCTCGACAGCCGCTCCTTCGTCTCCGTCTACCTGCGCGAGGGCACCCCCGTCGCGGTGCTCTCCCTGAACCAGCCGAAGCTGTTCAACCGGCTCCGCCGCACCCTCGCCCCCGCCACCGCGGCCGCCGTCTCATGAGTCCCGCACCTCAACTCTCGCTGAAATCAGTGCAGTTGACCGCCATGAATATTCCCCGACACCTGCGCTACACCTGGGACCACGAGTGGCTGGTCGTGGACGAGGGCAACGCCACCGTCGGCATCACCGCCTTCGCGGCCGAGGCCCTCGGCGACGTAGTCCACCTTCGGCTGCCCGAGGTCGGCACCCGTGTCGAGGCGGGCGAGAGCTGCGGGGAGATCAGGTCACGGACGGCCGTCAGCGGCCTGTACGCCCCCGCCTCGGGCGAGGTCCTGGAAGTCAACACCGCGCTGGCCGCCGAGCCGGGCGTCGTCAACACCGCCCCCTACACCGTCGGTTGGCTGTTCAGGCTGCGGGTCGAGAACATCGCCGGCGCCCTGTCCGCCGACGCGTACGCCGCCCACTGCGCCCACACCCGAGGAGAGCGCCGATGACCCGGCCGTACGCCGCTCTGTAAACGACAACCCTCCCGCAGGGGCGTGCCCGTGACCCGCGTCGGTACGCCTCGCCAATCCCACGGAGTATGGCGTGGCAATCAGCGTCTTCGACCTGTTCTCGATCGGCATCGGCCCGTCCAGTTCGCACACCGTCGGCCCGATGCGGGCCGCCGCGATGTTCGCCGCCCGGCTGAAGCAGGACGGCCTGCTCGCCCAGACCGCCGCGGTACGCGCGGAGCTGTTCGGCTCCCTCGGTGCCACCGGCCACGGCCACGGCACCCCCAAGGCGGTGCTGCTCGGCCTGGAGGGCAACGAGCCGCACACGGTCGACGTCGCCCAGGCCGACCTGGACGTCGAGCGGATCCGGACCACCGGGCGCATCCGCCTCCTCGGCGCCCAGATCGGCCCGGCCCACGAGATCGGCTTCGACATCTCGACCCAGCTGGTCCTGCACCGCCGGCGCTCGCTGCCGTACCACGCCAACGGCATGACCTTCTTCGCGTACGACGCCGACGGTGTGCCGCTGCTGGAGAAGACGTACTACTCGGTGGGCGGCGGCTTCGTCGTCGACGAGGACGCGGTGGGCGCGGACCGCATCAAGCTCGACGACACGGCGGTTGCCCACCCGTTCAGCACGGGTGACGAACTGCTGCGGCTGGCCCGGGAGACCGGCCTGTCGATCTCCGCGCTGATGCTGGAGAACGAGAAGGCCTGGCGCACGGAAGAGGAGATCTGGACCGGACTGCTGGAGATCTGGCGGGTCATGGAAGGGTGCGTGTCGCGCGGCCTGGCCGTCGAGGGCATCCTCCCGGGCGGTCTCAAGGTCCGCCGCCGGGCCGCGGCGGTGGCCCGCCAACTGCGGAGTGAGGGCGACCCGTTGGGCCGCGCGATGGAGTGGGTCACGCTCTACGCGATGGCGGTGAACGAGGAGAACGCGGCCGGCGGCCGGGTGGTCACCGCCCCGACCAACGGCGCGGCGGGCATCATCCCCGCCGTCCTGCACTACTACCTCAACTTCGTGCCGGGCGCCGACGAGGACGGCATCGTCCGCTTCCTGCTGGCCGCGGGCGCCATCGGCATGCTCTTCAAGGAGAACGCGTCCATCTCCGGCGCCGAGGTCGGCTGCCAGGGCGAGGTCGGCTCCGCCTGCTCGATGGCCGCCGGCGGCCTCGCCGAGGTGCTGGGCGGCAGCCCCGAACAGGTGGAGAACGCCGCCGAGATCGGCATGGAACACAACCTCGGCCTGACCTGCGACCCGGTCGGCGGCCTGGTCCAGATCCCGTGCATCGAGCGCAACGGCATGGCCGCGGTCAAGGCCGTGACCGCCGCCCGGATGGCGTTGCGCGGCGACGGCCGCCACCACGTCTCCCTCGACAAGGTCATCAAGACCATGAAGGAGACCGGCGCCGACATGAAGGTCAAGTACAAGGAGACCGCTCGCGGCGGACTCGCCGTCAACGTCATCGAGTGCTGAAGAGGCGAGAAGAGGCGAGTCCATGGGACGGGTCACCGAACGACGGCGCGTGCTGCGCATCCGGGACGGAGCGGTCAGCACCCGCCCCGACACACTGGTGGTGGAAGAGCCGCTGGAGATCCGGCTGGGCGGCAGGCCACTGGCGATCACCATGCGCACGCCCGGCGACGACTTCGCGCTCGCCGCGGGGTTCCTGGTGAGCGAAGGAGTCGTGGGCCGGGCCGAGGAGGTGGCCAACATCGTCTACTGCGCGGGCGCCACCGCCGACGGCTCGAACACGTACAACGTCGTCGACGTGCAGCTCGCCCCCGGCGTGCCCCTGCCCGACATCACGCTCGAGCGGAACGTCTACACCACTTCCTCCTGCGGACTGTGCGGCAAGGCCAGCCTGGACGCCGTACGGACCACCGCACGATGGCCGATCGCCGACACACCCCCGGTCCGCGTCACCCCCGCACTGCTGTCCGCCCTGCCCGACCGACTCCGCGCCGCCCAGCGGGTGTTCGACCGGACCGGAGGCCTGCACGCCGCCGCACTGTTCTCGCCCGAGGGCGAACTGCTGGACCTGTGCGAGGACGTCGGCCGGCACAACGCCGTCGACAAGCTGATCGGCCGAGCGCTCCAAGCCGGTCAACTGCCGCTGTCCCAAGCCATTTTGCTGGTGTCCGGACGGGCCTCCTTCGAGCTGGCGCAGAAGGCGGTCATGGCAGGCATCCCGCTGCTGGCGGCGGTCTCGGCACCGTCCTCCCTCGCGGTGGACCTGGCGGCGGAGACCGGGCTCACGCTCGTGGGCTTCCTGCGCGGCGCCTCCATGAACGTGTACACGGGCGAGCAGCGCCTCGACCTGAGAGCCGAGGCCGTGGCGTGACCCGGCGCGCACCGCTGCACGGCGGCACCCTCCTCGTCCCGCCCCGGCTGCGACCGCCGGGTGCCCGCAGCCGTCCCCGCCGCGTGGCCATGCTCAGCGTGCACACCTCACCGCTGCACCAGCCCGGCACCGGCGACGCGGGCGGCATGAACGTCTACATCGTCGAGCTCGCGGGGCGCCTCGCCGCCCTCGGCATCGAGGTGGAGATCTTCACCCGGGCAACCTCCGCCGCGCTCCCGCCCAGCGTCGAACTCGCGCCAGGCGTCCTGGTGCGGCACGTGGCCGCCGGACCCTACGAGGGCCTGGCGAAGGAGGATCTGCCCGCGCAGCTGTGCGCCTTCACCCACGGCGTGACCCAGGCCTGGGCCGGCCACCGCCCCGGCCACTACGACCTCGTCCACTCCCACTACTGGCTCTCCGGCCAGGTCGGCCGGCTCACCGCCGAGCGCTGGGGCGTCCCGCTCGTCCACGCCATGCACACCATGGCCAAGGTCAAGAACGCCTCCCTCGCCGAGGGCGACACCCCCGAACCCGCGCACCGTGTGCTCGGCGAGAGTCAAGTCGCCCGCGCCGCCGACCGGTTGATAGCGAACACCGAGAAGGAGGCGCAGGAGCTGCTGCGCCACTACGACGCCGACACCGACCGGGTGTCGGTCGTCCACCCCGGTGTCAACCTCGACTGCTTCCGCCCGGCCGACGGCCGTGCAGCCGCCCGCGCCCGCCTCGGCCTCCCGCAGGACGCCCTGATTCCGCTCTTCGCGGGCCGCATCCAGCCGCTGAAGGCGCCGGACATCCTGCTGCGCGCGGTGGCCCGGCTGCTCGAGGAACGGCCGCAGCTGCGGGAGCGGATCGTGGTGCCGGTCGTGGGCGGGCCGAGCGGCAGCGGCCTGGCCAAGCCGGAAGGACTGCAGAAACTGGCGGCCTGCCTCGGCATCTCCGACGTCGTGCTGTTCAGGCCGCCGGTCGGCCAGGACCGGCTCGCCGACTGGTACCGGGCGGCATCCGTCCTGGTCATGCCTTCGTACAGCGAGTCCTTCGGCCTGGTCGCCGTCGAGGCACAGGCCTGCGGCACCCCGGTGATCGCCGCCGAGGTCGGCGGTCTGCCGGTGGCGGTGCAAGACGGGGTGAGCGGAGTGCTCGTACCGGGGCACGACCCGGTGGACTACGCGCGGGCACTGCGCCGCTTCGCCGACGATCCCGCGCTCTCGGCCCGCATGGGCGAGGCCGCGGCCCGCCACGCCCACTCCTTCGGCTGGGACAGCGCCGCAGCGGCGACGGCGGAGGTGTACACGGCGGCGATGCGCGAGAGCCGTCAGGCCCGCTGACGGAGGAATGCACCCGACAGTGACGACGGGGCCGTACTGCCGCCCGCAGCCGCGCCGGCCGGGTGACGGCAGCGCGGACCGCCCGTCACCGAAGTCGGCGACGGGCGGTCCGCGTGACGGTTGCCTGCCGGGCTACTTGCCGTAGTACGCGTCGTAGATCGAGATCGTCGACGAGTTGTTCTTCTTGTCGGTGACCTTGGCGCGCAGAGAGACGGACTTGCCCTTCGCCGGGTTCTTCACGGTGAGCTTGCCGTGCTTGACGGTGACCTTCTTCCACGTCTTGCCGTGGTCGTACGACACCCACACCGCAAGGGACTTGAGGTTGCTGCCCTTGGCCGCGCCCTGGACGGTGACCGGGTAGGTGACCGTCCTGCCGGCCGCGACCGTACTGTCCAGGCCGGTCTGCGCGTTGAAGCGGACCGTGGAGAGCGGCAGGGCGACCGGCAGGTTCGACGGCTTCTTCGAGTGGAACGTCCAGGCTGCGTCGACCCGGCTGGATGCGGTCGACAGCGCGGCGGCGCGCTTGACCGAGGTGGTCAGCCGGTACGCGCCGTCCGAGGCCGGGACCTTGAACGACTTGTCGTTGCTGATCGGGGCGTTGAAGGAGTCGATCTTCTTGCCGTTGCGGTACAGCGTCGTCGTCGCCGAGGCGTAGTCCGAGTCACCCAGGTGACCCGCGCTGTCGCTGAACAGCGGAAGCACGCCGGAGATCTGGTTGCCGTCGCGGGTGATGCCGCTGTTGGAGGACACGAGGGGCCCGAACACCGCCGTGTTGAACCGCTGCTGGTAGGTCCGGCCCGCCTTGAGCTTCAGGTAGTCGTCCACCCAGGAGGTCACCTCCGCGACCGGGTTGCCGTCGGTGTCCTTCTTCCCGGAGTACTGGTAGAAGTCCGGCCGCCACTCGGCGCCGTCCACGGCCGACACGTGGTACGTGCGGGTGCCGGGCAGCTTCTGCGGGACCGTGTCGGCACCGGCGGACATGTAGCCGTAGCCGTCGGGCACGGAGCCGGTGAGGGCGACGGCGCCGGTCTTCCCGGTGACCGAGGCACCCATGCCGATCTTCACCGTGGCGAAGTCGCTCGCCTTGTAGTGGCGGACGTACGCCGTGATCTTCTTGACCGGAGCGGCGGCCGCGGTGTCGTACTCGGCCGTGTCGCCCTTGGTCCACTGTCCGGACCAGGTCTGGGAGAGGTAGTCGACCGCAGGGCCGACGTGCGCGACGCGGATGTCGGCGAAGGAACCCGCGAGGACGCCATTGCCGTCCGCCCCGCTCTGGCCCGGGTAGTACCGGTACCCCACCCACGCGCCCTTCGGCTTGGCCGCCGGGTCCGGCACCGTGATGTCGGGCGACTTCGCCTTGTTCAGGTCGAACGTGACCGTCGTGTTCTTGGTGACGTTCAGCAAGGGCTGGATCATCCAGTCGAGGCCGCCCTTGTAGGTCACGAGGTCGTTCGCACTCGCCGACTCCAGCATGTACTTGCCCTTGGGCACCCGGACGACGGCGGTGTTGTCGGTCGACTCGGACGACAGCCAGGAAGCCGCTCCCAGGCCGTCGATGGACATCATGGAGGCGACGTGCTTCGGGCTCTGGCCGGCGCGGTTGATGTACTTCAACGTCACGTTGTAGTGCTCGGTCTCCCGTACGACGCCCACCGCCGTGCTGACGGTCTGCCCGCCGCCCGTGGCCGAAACGCGCGCAGAGTACCCGCCGTTGAGCGAGCCGCCCAGCTTGGCGTTCACGGTGACGCCGACCGTCGCCGTGTCGCCCGCCGGCACGGTCACCTTGTCCGCACCGAGCGCGAAGAAGCCCGCCGGGGCCGCCTTGCCCTTCGGGTCGAAGCCCTTGGCGGTGAGGGTCAGAGCGACGGCCTTGGTACCGGAGTTGCGGTATGTCAGCTGCTTGGTGACCGGGGTGTCGTCGGTGTGCGGCCACTGCTGGACGGGGAAGTCCAGCGTGGTCGGTTCGGCGACCACGCTCTGCGCGATGGCCTTGTCGACCTGGATACGGCCCGCACCGCCCTCGAAGGTCGAGTAGTCACCGCCCTTGCTGGAGCCGACGAGCGTGGCCTTCAGCTGGGCGTACGTCCAGTCGGGGTGCTCCTGCTTGAGGATCGCGGCGGCGCCTGCGACATGCGGGGTCGCCATCGACGTACCCGAAATGGTCAGGTAGCCGGGCGGGTTCTCGCCGACCTCCTTGGCGACGACGCTGTCCTTGGCCGCCGCCGCGGTGATGTTCACGCCGGGCGCGGTGACGTCCGGCTTGAGGGTGCCGTCGACGGTCGGACCGCGGCTGGAGAAGTAGGCGAGCTTGTCGTTGCCGTCGACGGCGCCGACGGTGAGCGCGTCGGCCGCACTGCCCGGCGAGTCGATGGTTCCGGCGCCTCCCTCGCCCTCGTTGCCGGCGGCGATGGCGAACAGGATGCCCTTCTGCTCGGAGAGCTTGTTCACCTCGGCCTCCAGCGGGTCGATGCCCGCCTCGTCGCCGCCGCCCAGGCTGAGGTTGACGATGTTCGCGCCCTGCTGGGCGGCCCACTCCATGCCCGCGAGGATGGAGGAGTCGTCGCCTCCGCCCTCGTCGTCGAGGACCTTGGCGTTGAGGAGGCTCGCGCCGGGCGCGACCCCCTTGTACTTGCCGCCGGACTTGGCGCCGGTGCCCGCGATGATGGACGCGACGTGTGTGCCGTGGCCGAAGTGGTCGATGGTGTCCTTGGCCGTGGTGAAGTTCTTGGACGCGATCACCTGCGGCTTCAGGTCCGGGTGCGTGGTGTCTATGCCCGTGTCCAGGACGGCGACCTTCACGCCCTTGCCCGTGTAGCCCTTCGCCCAGGCCACCGGCGCACCGATCTGCGGCACCGACTTGTCGAGGCTCGCCTTGCGGACGCCGTCGAGCCAGACGTGCGCGATGCCGGAGGCGAGGCTGTTGCCGTCGGTGACGGCCTTCCACAGCCCGGGCGTGTTCTGCCGGGACGCCAGAACGGCGTCGGCGTTCAGAGACTTGAAGGCCGCACCGAGCGTTCCGGTGTCCCGCACTCCGGCCTTCGCGGCGCGCGCGGCGCCGCTGTAGCCGACGATGACCTTCACGCCGTTCTTCTGGTTCTTGCGGTTGGCGGCCTTGTTGAGCTCGGTGATGTCGAACAGCCGGCGGTCGAGTCTGCCGCTCGCGATCATCCGGGTCGCGTCCATCGGGATGACGAGAGTGTGCCTGCCGACGGTGCGGACCTGCACGGGGATGTGCTCGCGCCCCTTGGCCCGGTCCACGCCGACGACCCGGCCCTTGGCATCCACGGTGACGCGGTCACCGGTGATGAGAGTGATCTGGTGGGTGCGGCCGCTCGCCTTCGTGGTGCTCTCGGCGAATTTCGCGGGAGTCGACGGGGTCGTCGCCTGTGCCAGATCGGCCAGCTCCGCGGCCAGCGCCAGGGCGGCCACTGTCGCGACCGCGGCCGCGCAAGCTCGTTTCACGCGTGCTCTTTTGACGTGTTTACGCAAGGTTTCCCCTGGTGTCTGAGTTCGGTGCCTCCCAGGCTGGCCAGCGCCAATTTGATGCACAGCCCCCACGCGTCACCGGAATCAACCGGAACCTCCCGTGCCGGATCGGCATCTGGCGGGGTGAGCCGTCCCTGTCGCCGTCGGCTCGCGATCCGCAGTGCAGGAGGTGGTCCCATGGGCCGTCCCGAAAGACCTCTGGACCCGGCTGCCGGACCCGTCGAGCGCCTTGCGCATCAACTGCGTGAGCTGCGCCGGGCCGCCGGCAATCCGTCGTACCGGGCCATGGCCGCGGGCAGCGGTGTCTCCGCGACGACGCTGTCGCGGGCGGCCGCGGGCGAGCGGCTGCCCTCGCTCGACGCGGTCCGCGGCTATGTGCGCGCCTGCGGCGGCGACCCGGGGGAGTGGGAGCCGCGCTGGAAGGAGGCCGAGGCGGCCACCGCGGCCGCCGTACGGGACGAGGCGGAGGGCGCGCGCCCGCCGTACCGGGGCCTGGCCCGCTTCGAGCCCGGCGACCGGCACCTGTTCTTCGGCCGCGAGCGGATGGCCCGGCAACTGGAGCGGCTGGTGTGCGACCACCGGCTCGCCGTGCTGTTCGGCGCGTCCGGCAGCGGGAAGTCCTCGCTGCTGCGGGCGGGGCTGATCCCCGGGCTGCAGGAGCGGACCGCGGGCCGGGGGAGCCCGACGGTGCTGCGGATCCTCACCCCGGGCGCCAGCCCGGCCGCCACCTACGGCCACCTGCTGGCCCCCGCGGCGGACGAGCCGGAGTGCTGGGTGGTGGTCGACCAGTTCGAGGAGGTCTTCACCCTCTGCCGGGACCAGGCCGAGCGGGCCCGCTTCATCGACCTGCTGCTGGCGTCCAGGGACCCCGGCAGCCGGCTGCGGGTCCTGATCTCCGTACGCGCGGACTTCTACGCCCGCTGCCTGGAGCACCGGGGGCTTGCGGACGCGCTGCACGGTGCCGCGCTGGCGCTGGGGCCCATGACCGCCGACGAACTGCGCGAGGCGGTGGTCAGGCCCGCCGCGGCGGCCGGACTCCTGGTCGAACGGGAGCTGACCGCGCGGCTCGTCGACGAGGTCCTGGACGAGCCCGGCGGACTGCCGATGCTCTCCCACGCCCTGCAGGAGACCTGGCGCAGGCGCAAGAGCCGCATGCTCACCCTGGCCGGGTACCAGACGGCCGGCGGGGTGCGTGGGGCGATCGCCGCGACCGCGGAGGAGGTGTACGGGCAGCTGACCCCCGAGGCGCAGGCCGTCGCGCGACGGCTGCTGCTGCGGATGGTCGAACCGGGCAACGGCACCCCCGACACCCGGCGCCCGCTGACCCGCGCCGAACTCGCCGAGTGGGCCGACCCCGCGGTGCCGGGCGTGGTCGAGCGGCTGGCGCGCGCCCGCCTGCTCACCACCGACGAGGACGGCGCCCAACTGGCCCACGAGGCCCTGCTCACCTGCTGGCCGCGGCTGGCCGGCTGGCTGGAGGAGGACCGGGAGCGGCTGCGCCACCACCGGCGGCTGGCCGAGGCGGCCCGCGCCTGGCTGGAGCACGACCGCGACCCCGGCGCCCTCTACCGCGGCACCCGGCTCGACCTCGCGCAGGAGCAGTTCACGGACGCCGAACTCACCGCTCCCGAGCGGGAGTTCCTCGCGGCAGCCCTGGACGCGCGCGAGGCGGAACGCCGTACGGCCGCACAGGCCGCCCGCCGCACCCGGCTCCTGCTGGCGACCCTGTCCGCCGTCCTCGCCGTCGCGCTGACCGCCGCACTGGTGGCGTGGACCCAGCACCGTACGAACGAACAGCAGCGCACCGATGCCGCCGCCCGCAGCCTCGCCGTCGTCGCCGACTCGCTCCGTACGGCCGACCCGCGCGCGGCGATGCTCCTGGGCGCCGCCGCCTGGCGGACCTCCCCGCTGCCCGAGTCCCGCCGTGCCCTGCTGGGCGGCCTCGCCCAGCCCGAAGTGGACGCCTTCACCGACCCCGAGCCGGGCAACATGACCAACGACTTCCTCGCCGACTCGGGCCGCACCCTGCTGAGCATCGACGGCCGGACCTGGCGCACCTGGGAGGTGACCACGCATCGCCGCACCGCCACGGGAACCCTGCCGGACGGCGCACAGGTCTTCGCCGCCGGCCCCGACGCCCGCATCCTCGCGCTCAGCACGGGCGACGGGCTGCGGCTGTGGGACACGGCGCGGGGCCGCTGGACCGGGGACCCCCGCCCTCTGCCCCGGAAGAGCACCTCGATCGCCTTCGGCGGCAGCGGCCGCAGCTACCTGGTGGGCGACCCGACCCGCGAGCGGGTCCAGCTGCGCTCCGTCGCCGAGGGGCGGCTGCTGTCCGAGACCCGGGCGCCCGATGAGACCCGCGTCGCCCCGAGCTCCGACGACCGCCTGCTGGCCGTCTGCCCGGCCGGACGGGCGCCGCAGGTGTCGGACGTCCATGGCCACCGCACACTTCCCGGCGCCTGGCAGCAGGCCGACGGCCTGTGCACCGGCTCGGTGCAGCTGGTGTTCGGGCCGGGCCGCCGATTCGCCGCCGCAGACGCGACCGGCGTGCATGTCTGGGACGCCGGAAACGGACGCCAGGTGGCCGCCCTCGAGGACCCGGGGGTGACGTCCGCCGCATTCAGCACGGACGGGGCGTTCCTGGCGACCGCCGACGGCACTGAGATCAAGGTGTGGCGACTCGCGGCCCCCGACACCCCCGTCTTCCGCCACTCCCTCGACGAGCAGCAGGTCTACGGCACCCTGGCCTGGGACCCCGGCCACCCCACCCTCCGTTACCTGGAAGACCGCACCGTCCACTCCTTCGACACGACGACGGCCACCACACCGGCGTGGCGTTCCCATGCGGCCGACGGCACCCTGCTCGCCCCGGACGGCCGCACGGCGGCCACCGCCGAACGCATCGGCACCCGCTACCGCTTCGTGCTCCGCGACACCGGCGACGCACACGGGACGCGGACACTGCCGTCCGTGCCGCTACCGGTCTCCTCCGACGCCGACGCCCAACCGGAGGACGTGGCGCGGCAGACCTCGCCCCTGATGGCGTTCAGCCCCGACGGCAAGACGTTCGCGTACGGCCTCACGGCCCCCGACCACAGCCCCGCCGCGCAGCGGATCACGGTCTGGGACCTGACCCGCGCCCGCGTCCTGGCCACGCTGGACCTGGCGGCGGCGCACCCTTCCGAGGGCGTGGAGTCCCTCGCCCTCGGCCCCGGCGGCCGCACCCTGTATGCGGCCCGTCCGACCGACGAGGGCAGTGTGGTGGACGAGGTGTGGGACATCACCGGCCACCGCCGATCCGGCACGGTCGCGGGCCTGGCGAGCACCCTCCTCACGGTCCGCCCTGACGGCGGGCTCCTCGCCGGTGAGAACCGGGCCGCCCGCCTCCCCTCCGGGCATCGCACGGCCCTGGGCCTGCTGCAGGACGGCACCAAGGCCCTCGCGTTCAGCGCCGACGGCTCCCAGCTGGCCGCGGGCGACCGCACCGGCCGCGTCGTCCTCTGGGACGGCGATCTGCGCCACCGCGCGGGCACCCTGCCCGACGTCTTCCCCGACTCCCCGCCCGACAGCCCGGAGACCATCAGCGCCCTCGCCCTGAGCCCCGACGGCCGCACCCTCGCGGCGGCCTCGGACGCCGGAACGCTCCAGCTGTGGGACACCCGGACCCGGCAGCCGCTCGGCGGCCCCCTGCAGACCCCCGGCGAGGCGATCGACTCCCTGGCCTTCGCCGGCGACGGCCGCACGCTGTACGCGAGCGGCGCCCACGTCCCCCTGCAGCGGTACGCCGTCGACCCCGCCCAGGCCGTCCGGCACGTGTGCACCCGCGCGGGAGGCGACCTGACGCGGGAGCAGTGGCGGACGTACGTGCCGGACACGGCGTATCGAAGGGTGTGCGCATAGGCCGCCCGCGGGTGCAGGCTCCGTATGACGCGATCGACACGGACTACGCGCCTGTTGTGCGAAAACGTCGGTTACTGTGCATGGCTAAGTGACACAAAGGGGGCAGAGCAGGCGGAGGGCGAAGCTGTGTCGGACGAAGGGCGGATCGTCGCCGCGCGCTACCGGCTTCTCGAGCGCATCGGCCGCGGCGGTATGGGCACGGTGTGGCGGGCCGAGGACGAGGAACTCGCCCGCCAAGTCGCCCTCAAGCGGCTCCACACGCCGCCGCACCTGTCCGACGCGGAGGTCACCACGCTGTACGAGCGCGTCCGCCGCGAGGCGCGCAGTGCCGCCCGGGTCGTGCACCCCAACGTGGTCGTCGTCCATGACGTCGTCGACGACGGCGGGCAGCCGTGCATCGTCATGGAGTACGTCCCTGCCGGCACCCTCGCCGACGTCCTCGACGGCGGCCGGACGCTGCCGCCCGAGGAGGCAGCACGCATCGGCCTCGGTGTGATCTCCGCGGTACGGGCCGCGCACGCGGCAGGCGTCCTGCACCGCGACATCAAACCCGGCAACGTCCTGCTCGGCCCCGACGGCCGGGTCGTCCTGACCGACTTCGGCATCGCGCAGACCGCCGGGACCTCGACGCTCACCCAGACCGGGGAGATGATCGGCTCCATCGACTTCATGGCCCCCGAGCGGATCCGCGGCCACAAGCCCGGCCCGGCCTCGGACCTGTGGTCGCTGGGCGCGACCCTGTACCAGGCGGTGGAGGGGCGTCCGCCGTACCGCCGCGACACCCCCATGGAGACCGCGTACGCCATCGCCGTCGACCCGCTGGAGCCGATGCGCAAGGCCGGTTCGCTCGAACCGCTCATCGACGCCCTGCTGTCGAAGGACCCCGAGGACCGGCCCACGGCGGAGCAGACGGAACGGGCGCTGCGGGCCACCTGGTCCACCGGCCCGCCGACGGTGCAGTCCGCCATCACCCCCGTGGTGGCGGCCGGCCCGCCGGGCGACGGCTCGACCACGCACCACACCCCCGCGGCGCCGCCGACCCCACCGGCGCCGACGGGCAGGAGCACACGCCGCCGCCGTCGCGGCCGGAGGCGCCGTGTCCTCGTACCGGTCCTGGCCGTCCTGGCCGCGGCCGCCACCGCCGTCACGCTCTACGTGTCCTCGCACCGATCCGGCCACGACGGAGCCGACCGCACCACGCCCACCCCGACCGTCTCGCCCTCGCCCGTCCCCGACGGCTACCACCTGGTCCGCGCCGAACAACTCGGCGTCTCCTTCCCCGTGCCGGACGGCTGGCAGCAGAAGAAGTCGAGCGACGACGAGGTCACCTACACCGACCCGACCGGCCTGGCCGGCATCACCATCGGCATGGTGGAGCCCGCCGGCTCGAACCCCGTCGGACACTTCAAGGACATCGAGGCCAACACCAAGGCCAACTACTCCATTTACCGCAGGCTGCGCATGCAGGAGACCACCTTCAGGGGGAAGCCTGCGGCGGTGTGGGAGTTCACCTTCCAGGGCCGGGCCCGCGCCTTCCGCGCCATCGACCTCGGCTACGGCACCGCGGGCGGCCGGGAGTACGACATCTATCTGTCGGCCCCGGAGGCCAAGTGGAGCACCTACCGTCCGGTCTTCGACCACGTCAGGGACGGGTTCACCGAAAAGCAGCGGTGACCGGGCGGGCCTTCGTGTGGGATGCCGAGCGTGCAGTGGCCGACGACGCCGTCGCCGGGCGGTCAGCCGTGCGCGCGGACGAAGACGGGCTTGAGGTGCTTCTCGGGCAGGGCGTCGGGGAGTTGCTCCCAGTCCAGGACGTGGGAGACGACCCGTGCGGGGTCGACGGTGCCGGAGGCGGCGAGCGCGAGGGCGTCGGGGATGTGGCCCCGGACGTTGTCGCGGGCGATGCGCAGCGTGACGCCGGTGAGATACATGTCCAGCAGCGGCAGCTCACCGGGACGGAAGTGATTGCCCGCGGACTCGCAAATACCCTCCGGCGCAAGGCACTTGACGGTCTGGGCGAGCTGGTCGACGCGGCCGGTGGCCTCCACCGCGATGTCGAAGCCGTGCCGGACGGGATCGAGGACCTCGGCCGTACGGGCGCCGAAGCTCTCGGCGAGCTTGCGGTGCTCCGGGTCGGGGTCGACGTACAGCACGTCGGAGGCGCCGAGCGCGCGGGCGATGTCGCACACGTACAGCCCGATGCTGCCGCGGGCGACCACCAGGACCCGGGCGCCGGGCCTGTCCTTGAGGTGCGGGGCGACCAGCCGCCACGACAGGGACCAGTTGTCGCTCGCCGAGGCCATCGAGACCGGGTCGAGACCGGCCGGCAGCGGTACGAGCATGACGTCCGCGTACGGCACCCGGACCAGGTCGGAGAAGAGGCCACCCCAACTGCCGCCGATCGGCGCGCCGTACATGGCCATGTGCGGTACCGCCGTGCAGTGGGCGGTCAGCCCGGCGCGGCAGTGGTCGCACGCGCCGCAGTTGATGGACCACGGGACGACCACCGGGTCGCCGGGGGTCACGGCGGTGACGGCGTCGCCGGTCTCGACGACCCGGGCCACGCACTCGTGGCCGAGCGGGAACGGCGGGTCCAGGAAGCCGTGCCCGGCCAGGATCGCCGAGTCGACGTCGCAGGAGGTGGCGGCCACCGGCGCCACGATCGCCTCCCTTTCGGACTGGACCCTGGGGTCGGGTACCTCGCGCCACTCCACCGAGTGCCGGGCGACGTAGGTCAGTTCACGCATCGGCCTGCTGCTCCTTCTGGCCCTTCGCGAGCGCGACGAGGTCGGCGTAGCGGATGACGGAACCGCCCGCGCCCCAGGTGCCGTCGGGCTGCTCGTTCACCAGCACCCACACGCGCAACGCGTCGTCGGACGACAGCCCGGCCGCCTCCAGCACCGTCTTCGTCGCGTCCTCGACGAGACCGGCCTTGCGCCGCTCGGACACCGCACCCTGCGGAACCGTCACGTCCACGAGGAAGCGGGGCGCGTCGTCCTCGGCGGTGGTCTGCGCCCCCTCGGGCAGCTCGACCAGATAGCTCCACGCCTGGGCGCGGAAGAACGCCGTGTCGGGCGCTCCCTCCCAGCGCAGCAGTACGGCGGCCAGGTCGCGCTGGACGGTCTTGCGGCCCTCCTCGCTCAGCGAACCGGACGGGGCGGTGAGCCGGATCATCGGCATGACGAGGTCCTCTCTCGCGTTCTGTCATGTTCCGAAAGGTCTATGACAGTCGTTATAAGTGGAGGTCACGCTAGACTATGACGGGCGTTATAGCCAGTGGGGTCCGGAGAGGGGGCACGGTCTTGGCCAAATCCAGCGCACCGTCGCGCGAGCGCATCGTGGCCGGCGCGGCCGACCTGATCAGCAGGCGCGGCCTGAACGCCACCAGCATCCGCGAGCTGGCCAAACACGCCAAGGCGCCGCTCGGCTCGACGTACCACTACTTCCCCGAGGGCAAGGGGCAGTTGGCGACCGAAGCGGTGCAGTACGCCGGCGGAGCGGTGGCCCGCATCCTGCGCAAGGAGCTCGACGCGGGCCCGGTCGCCGGCCTGCGCGCCTTCCTGGCCCTGTGGCGCGGCATCGTGGTCGAGAGCGACTTCCGGGCCGGCTGCCCGGTGCTGGCCGTCTCCGTCGAGGAGCCGCCGGCCGACGAGATCCCGCCGGCCCTCGCCGCCGCAGCCGAGGCGTTCGAGGAGTGGGAACGGCTGCTCGCCGAGGCTCTGCGGGGGCACGGCGTCGACGGCGATCAGGCTCCGGGACTCGCGGCGCTCATCGTGGCCTCCGTCGAGGGCGCCATCGCCATGTGCCGCGCGAAGCGCAGCATGCGGCCGCTGGACCAGGTGGCGCAGCAGCTGGAGGTGCTGATCGCCGGCGCGCTCGACGGTCAGGTCTGACGGGAAGGCTCGACGGCCCGGCCTGGCGGGGAGGCCTGTCGGACTCAGGCGCCGATCGCCGTGCGGATCGCCTTGGCCTTCTCCTCGGTGAACACGCCGCTCTCCAGGAGGGAGAGAATGGAGAGGACCCTGCCACCGGAACCCCAGCTGCCGTCGTCGATGACCCGGAAGGTGACCCACCAGGTCGGCGACGGCTCCGGCAGCCCGCAGGCTTCGGCCGCTGCCGCGAGGATGCGCTCGATGACCTCGGCCCTGACCTTCCGGCGGCAGTCGCCGTCCATGACCGCCACGTCGATCACCATCACGTCGGGTCCCTGACCGGCGTCCACCAGCAGGCGGCCGCCGATGGTCATCATGTCCGCCGCGCGCTCCACGAAGTGCACCTGGAATCCGCCCCGGGCGGTCGGCGCGAACCGGCCGACCTCGGGCACGAGCACCGCGTCCGTCCGTGTCTCGGCCGGTGTGCGGCGCCATTCGAGGCTCAGGCGTCCCCTGCGGGCCGACCTCGCCTCCGTAAATACCCCTGGGGGTACCCGTGCTACTGTCGATGACATACCCCGGGGGGTAATTCTCCAGAGGAAGGGAGCGCCTCGTGTTCTTCGTCGACACGATCGAAGTGGCCGGCCTCGGCAACCGGAGCTATCTGGCGGGCGGCGGGCTGACGGCCGTTGCGGTGGATCCGCCGCGCGACATCGACCAGGTGATCGCGGCGGCGGCGCGGCGGGGGGTGCGGATATCGCACGTGGTCGAGACGCACGTGCACAACGACTACGTCTCCGGCGGCCTGGAACTGGCACGCGTCACGGGCGCCGCCTATCTCGTCCCCGCCGGTGCCAGGGTCGCCTTCGAGCGGGTGCCGGTGCACGACGGGGACCGTATCGAGGTGGACGCCGACGGCGGGCTGGCTCTGCGCGCGTTGGCGACGCCCGGCCACACCCCGCACCACACCTCCTACGTGCTGGAGGAGGACGGAACGGCGGTCGCGGTGTTCACCGGCGGGTCGCTGCTCATCGGCACGGTCGGACGGCCCGACCTGGTCGAACCGCGGCTGACCGAGCGCCTCGCCCGCGCCCAGCACGCCTCCGCGCACCGTCTCGCAGCCGAACTGCCCGACGAGACGCCGGTTCTGCCCACCCACGGGTTCGGCAGCTTCTGCTCCTCGGCCCGGACCGAGGGCGTTGACACGACCATCGGCAGGGAGAAGGCGTACAACGAGGCGCTCACCCGGGATGTCGACACCTTCGTCAGTGACCTGCTGGCCGGCCTGGACGACATTCCCGCCTACTACGTGCACATGGGCCCGGCCAACGCCGCCGGACCTGCGCCCCTCGACCTCACCCCGCCCGCCGTCGCCGACGCCGACGAGATCGCTGCCCGGCTCGCGGCGGGGGAGTGGGTGGTGGACCTGCGCAACCGCGTGGCCTTCGCCGAAGGGCATGTCGCCGGCTCCTTCAACTTCGAGGCCGAGGGGCAGCTCGCCACCTACCTGGCCTGGCTCATCCCTTGGGGCAGGCCGCTGACCCTGCTGGCCGAGTCGGCCGCACAACTCCTCGCCGCCCAGCGCGAGTTGGCCCGGGTGGGCATCGACCGCCCGGCCGCCGCGGCCACGGGTGATCCGTCGGACTGGGTGCGCGCGGGCGAGGACCCGGTCTCCTTCCCGCGCGCCACGTTCGCCGATCTGGCGGACCGCCGGCGCGACGGGAGGGGGCACCTGGTGGTGCTCGACGTCCGGCGGGAGACCGAACACGCGGGCGGCTTCGTGGAGGGGGCGCTCCACATTCCCATCCATGCGCTGCACCGTCGGCTCGGCGAGATCCCCGACGGCCAGGTGTGGGTGCACTGCGCCGGCGGTATGCGCGCCGCCATCGCGGCCTCCCTGCTGCACGCCGCCGGCCGGGACGTCGTCGCCGTCGACGACACCTTCGACGCCGCGGAGAAGGCCGGACTGACCGTCCGGACCGCCTGAGCGGAGGCCGCTGTGAGCGAGCGAGTGCGAGTCGTGGGCCAAGTCGGCGGCCGAGTCGGCAGTCGAGGGAATGGCCGAGGGATCGGCCGGGAGATCGGTCAAGTGGGAGGGAGTGAACCATGCCGTTGAACCTGTTCAGGCGCGGACCCGGCAGGGTCGATGCGCGGCGGGCCGCGGAGCGCACCGGGCACGTGGACGGTGTCCCGGCGGAGCGGGATGCCGTACTGCTGGACGTCCGTGAGTCGTACGAGTGGCAGGCGGGGCACGCCCCGGGCGCGGTCCACGTCTCCCTGTCCGCGCTGGCGGCGGGCGCGGCACTGCCGCAGCGGGCAGCGGGCCGGCCCCTGGTCGTCATCTGCCGCTCGGGCAACCGTTCCCGGCAGGCGGCCGAACTGCTGGCCGCGCGGGGCGCCGACGCGGTGGACGTGATCGGCGGGATGCGCGACTGGGCCCGGCTGGGGCTGCCCGTGGTGGACCGGCACGGCGAGAGCGGAACGGTGGCGTGAGCGTTCTCGTACTCGCCCTGGTGTCCGGTGCCGTCATCGGTGTGGCACTCGGCGCGCTCGGAGGAGGCGGCAGCGTCCTGGCCGTCCCCGCTCTGATCTACCTGCTCGGCTTCACCCCGATCGCAGCCACCACTGCCAGCCTGGTCATCGTGGCCGTCACCACGGCCACCGCGCTGCCCGCGCACGCCAGGGACGGCCACGTCCGCTGGCACACCGGACTGCTGTTCGCGGCCGCGGGCATCGGGCCCGCCATGCTCGGCGGGCTGGTGGCGGCACGGTTGCCGGCGGCGGTGCTCACCGCGGCCTTCGGCCTGGTGGCGCTGGTTGCCGCGGTGCGCATGCTGCGCCTGCGGACCGGATCGGGCCATGCCGTACGAGCGGTACGGCCCGGCCGGGCGGCCGCGGCGGGGGCCGGGCTCGGGGCGGTCACCGGAGTCCTCGGTGTCGGCGGCGGCTTCCTCGCCGTACCGGCCCTGGTGAGTGTCCTCGGGCTGCGGATGCGAGCTGCGGTGGGGACGAGCCTGCTGGTCATCACCGTCAACTCGGTCGCCGCCCTGGCGCTGCGCGCGGGCACGGCCGACGGACTGGACTGGGCCGTGATCGGACCGTTCGCCGGGGCCGCGATCCTCGGCGCCTGGGACGGCAAACGCCTCGCCAGGAAGGTGTCGGGGCCGGCGCTTCAGCGGATCTTTGCCCTGGTGCTGCTGGGTGTGGCGGGCTTCATGCTGATCGGCTCGGCCGTGTGACGGCCGCCGCCGAGGAACCTCTCACACCAGTGAAGCGAGACGAGGGACCCCTCACGCCAGCGACAGGAACAGCTTCTCCAGACGGGCGCGCATCTGCTCGACGTCCTCGCCGTTCTTGCGGCCGGACTCCACATCGGTCAGGCACTGCTGCAGACCGGTGGCGATGATGGCGAAACCCGCCCGGTCCAGGGCCCGCGAGGCCGCGGCGAGCTGGGTGATGACGTCCTCGCAGTCACGCCCCTCCTCGATCATCCGGATCACACCGGCGATCTGGCCCTGAGCGCGACGCAGCCGGTTCAGCACCGCCTTCAGTTCCGCACCCGCGAGCTCCATGTCCACGACGACTCCTCCGTCAACGTATACCCCTAGGGGTACTGTACGTCCCGGTTCGGGACGGCGTCGAACCCCCGACGAACTCAGAGCGCATCACACACCATCGCAAACGATCACAAGGGATCCAACTGCCGTGACTGCTTCCCCCGTTCCCTCCGCCCTCGACACCGACCAGGTGCGCGGCCGGCTGCACCAGCTGACGGTCGTCGATGTGCGCACACCCGGCGAATACGCCTCCGGCCATCTGCCCGGCGCCCTCAACATTCCCCTCGATCAGGTCCGCCGCGCCCTGCCCGACATCCGGCAGGCCGCCGAACGCGGCGACGTCCTGGTCGTCTGTGCCTCCGGGGCCCGCTCCGAGAACGCCTGCAAGCTCCTTGCCGAGCAGGGCATCCCGACCGCGACGCTCACCGGCGGCACCGGCGCGTGGGCCGCCGCAGGGCACGACCTGCACCGGCCGCCTGCCCACCGGGCCCGGGCCGTCTGGGGCATGGAGCGCCAGGTGCGTTTCACCGCGGGCACGCTGGTACTCCTGGGGCTGGCACTCGGCCTCCTCGTGCACCCGGCGTTCCAGCTCGTCTCGGCGGCCATAGCGGGCGGCCTGGTCTTCTCCGCGCTCACCGACACCTGCGGTATGGCGGCCCTGCTCGGCAGACTCCCGCACAACCGGCCCCGCCCGGCCGACCTCGACGCCGCGCTTGCGGAACTGCGCAGCGGCTGACCCGTCCCCCGTGCCCCCATAAGGCAGGTCAGCAGGGGCGGCCGATGCGGACCCCACGAGGCGGAGCCGAGTGACAGCCGGCGGTTCGCCGACCCCCGAACCGCCGAAACCCCTTATGGGGAAGCCCTGTTGGGCAATCTCGCCGCCGCCGATACGGTCGGCTACCCGGCGTGCTGCACCGCCCTCGTGGCAGCGGCGCTGTCGACGCATCTCCTACGACCCGTGCCCGCACGGGTCCCCGCACGACCCGAACCGCGTGACGAGATCGCCCGGTCCTGGCGCCGCTGCCGGCTCGTCGCCACCGCGCAGCAACCTCTCCGTTAGTCTGACAGCGGAGGTGATCAAGTGACAGAAAATACAGGGGAGTTGAAGGAGGAGACGGAATCCACGACCGTCGTCGTGATCGGCGCGGGCCCGGCCGGGCTGACCGTCGCCAACCTGCTGCGGCGCAGCGGCATCGACTGCGTCGTCCTGGAACGCCGGAGCCGCGAGTACGTCGCGCAGCGCCAGCGGGCCGGCATCGTCGAAACCCGTGCCGTGCGGATGTTCGACTCCTGGGGGCTGGCCGACCGCGTCCTGGGCGGGATCCCGTACGACGGCATCCTGGAGATCCGGGTGGACGGCGAGAGCCACCTGGTGTCCGACAACGACGGCTCCGAAGGGCCCCGGGCCCGCCTGTGCCCCCAGCAGGTACTGGTCCAGAAGCTGACCGCCGCCTACCTCGCCGACGGCGGCGATCTGCGCTTCGAGGCCGCCGATGTCTCCCTGCACGACCTGACCGGCGAGAGCCCGACCGTCCGCTACCGCACCGCCGGCGGCACCCTTCGCACCATCGCGTGCGCCTTCGTCGCCGGCTGCGACGGTGACCACGGCGTCAGCCGCACCGCCGTCCCCGACGGCGCACTCACCGCGTACGCCCTGGACCACGGCATCGGCTGGCTCACCGTCCTCGCCGACGCCCCGCCCCCGGCCCACCCGCTCCTGGCCGTCAGCCCGCACGGCTTCGCCGCCCACTTCCCCCGCGGCCCGCAGACCAGCCGCTACTACCTCCAGTGCCCGCCCGGCGACCACCCCGACGCCTGGCCCGACACCCGCATCTGGGACGCCCTGCGCACCCGGCTCGCCGACCCCGCCCTCACCGCCGGCCCGATCACCGACCGCGAGACCTTCCGGCTCCGCAGCCTCGTCCACGACCCCATGCAGTACGGCCGCCTCTACCTCGTCGGCGACGCCGCCCACATCGTCTCGCCCATGGGCGGCAAGGGCATGAACCTTGCCCTCTACGACGCCGATGTCTTCGCCCGAGCCGTCCGGGACTCCGTCCGCGACCACAACGACAGCGCACTGCGCAGCTACTCGCAGCGCTGCCTGCGCCGCGTCTGGAACGACCAGGAATTCTCCCACTGGCTCACCCGCACACTCCACGACGCCGGCGACGACACCGACTCCGGCCCCTTCCACCGCAGCCTGGCCCGCGCCCGACTCGACCGCCTCCTCACCTCACCCACCGCGGCCCGCGCCTTCGCGGAACTCATGACGGGGCTGGACCTGGCCGAGTGAGCACCGAACCCGGAAGGCCGATCGATATCGGGTCGCGTGAGACGGCTGCGAGGCGGCACGCTGCTGCCATGGATCGCGCGGAGGTGCTGCTCATCGGAGGACGGGCCGGAGTCGGCAAGACGACGGTCGGGTGGGAGGTGTCGGCGCTGCTGCGGGCTGCGGCGGTCTCCCACGCGATCATCGACGGTGACTTCATGGGACAGATGCACCCGGCCCCGGAAGGGGATCCGCATCGCACGGAGATCACCGAGAGCAACCTGACCGCGGTATGGGCGAACTTCGCCCGGCGCGGCTGCCGCCGCCTGATCTACACGAACACCGCGAGTGTGCTGCCCGAGGCGGCGGGCATGTTCGAGCGCGCCATGGGGGCGGAGGTGCGGGCCGTACGGGTGCTGCTCACCGCCTCCGATGCCACCGCCCGAGAGCGGCTGGTACGCCGGGAACTCGGCTCGGAGCTGGAAAAGGAGCTGGAGGGCAGCGCCCGCAAGGCCCGGATCCTGGACCAGTGGGCTCCCGCGGAGGCGGTGCGCGTCGTGACGGACGGGCGGACCGTCGGGGACATCGCGCGCGAGGTGGTGGCCGTCACCGGCTGGGCGGGGCAACGGAGTTGACCCCGTCCGTGGACCGCCGACAACCGTTGAGCCGCGCCGTAGGGTGGCGCACATGAGCATCGACGATGTTGCGCTGCGTCCGGTGGCCGAGGACGACCTGCCCGTCATGGAACGGTTCCTCATCGACCCGGAGACCGCCGCGCCCTTCCAGTGGTTCGGCTGGTGGGACACCGGGCGCTGGCGGCGCCAGTGGGCCGAGAACGGCCTGCTCGGTGACGACGGAGGGCATCTGATGGTGGTACGCGGCGCGGAACGGCTGGGGTTCGTCGCCTGGCGGCAGGTCAGGCCCACCCGGACCACCGTCTACTGGAACATGGGCATCAACCTGCTGCCGGAGGCCCGCGGACGGGGCGTCGGGACCGAGGCGCAACGGCAGTTGGTCCGCTACCTCTTCGCGAACACAACGGCCCTACGGATCGAGGCGGACACCGAAGCGGACAACCTCGCTGAACAACGCGCCCTGGAAAAGGTCGGGTTCACCCGCGAGGGCACCCTGCGCAGCATCGCCTTCCGCGACGGGCAGTGGCGTGACGCCGTGCGCTACAGCATCCTGCGCGGCGACCTGGCCTGAGCACTTCGCTGTGGCAGCCCTCCTGGTGGGAACGGTCAGTGCCTGCCGGCTCGGGTCAGTGCGTCCTCGGCCTGGGCGGCCAGGGTGCCGACCAGATCGGCCGCGGACGGCAGGTCGTTGATGAGGTCGACGGCTTCGCCGGCCCACTGCGGCAGTGCCGGGATCGTGCCGCGTGCCACGGCTTCCTGGTACTCCTGCCGGGCCTGAGGGGCGGCAGCGAGTTCGTCCTCCCGGCCCCGCCAGCTGTCGAGGAAAGGGTGAGCGAGGGTGCGCGCCGTGTACTTCGCCGGCCATCGTGAGGCGCGGGCGATGTCCAGCACCCTGTTGCGCTCGGTGCCCTCGCCGCGCCCCTCGACGATCGCCCTTGCGGTCGCGGGGGCGACCAGCGCCTCGGCCGTGGCCTGGAAGCGGGTGCCCAGCAGTGCGCCGGCAGCTCCCAGGGCCAGGGCGGCCGCCACGCCGCGGCCGTCGGCGATCCCGCCCGCCGCCAGCACCGGCACCGGCGCCGCCAGATCCACCACGACGGGCACGAACGGCAGCGTGGACCGCCCGCATCGGGCACCGTGCCCACCCGCTTCGGTGCCCTGCGCCACGATCACATCGGCGCCCAGATCCACCGCCCGGCGGGCCTCCTCCAGGTCGGTGACCTGAATGATCAGCGCCGTGCCCGCGGCGCGGATGCGCTCCACGAAGGGGCTCGGGTCACCGAAGGACAACATCACCGCCGCCGGGCGGTGTTCCAGCGCCCGCACCACCGCATCGACGTCAATCGCCCACGTCTGAAAGCCGATGCCCCAAGGTTTTCCGCCAACTCCGTCGGCCGCGATGGGCAGTTCGCGGGCCAGCCACTCCTGGTCCCCGTTCCCGCTGCCCAGCAGCCCGAGCCCGCCGCCGCGTGAAACTGCCGCCGTCAGGGCGCCCCCGGCCGACCCGCCCATCGGGGCCAGGGCGATCGGATGCTCCACACCGAAAAGTTCCGTGAACGCCGTCGACAATCCCATGGCCGCAATTCTCCGGCGGCCCGCCGCGGTCGTGTGAGCAATTGCAAGAACAAGCCGGGAAAAAACAAGGGCAAAAAGGGCAAAAACAAAAGGCAAGGAGGACACTCACTCCTTGCCACTCTCAACTTATAGCGCACTGGGGGGCTTGCGGCAAGGCCCCGGTCGTGCCGCAGAATCGCAGGCCGAGGCCACAAGCTGCGGAAATGGGAGACTCACGAAGTGCATGCTCTGTCTGGTGACCCGACCCCCCTGACCACCAGTGCGTTCGACCTTCCCGACCGACTCGCCCCCAAGGCCGACCCGACGCTGATCGCCGGCGACGAGCAGCATTTCACGGCCATCGCGGAGAGCCTCGAGCAGACGATCGCCGAACTCTCCGACCGCCTCGACGCCGAGCTCAAGGGACCCGGCGGCATCGGCCGGCAGGCGATGGACCGGGACCTGGAGGTCCACCGGCTGACCGGCCGCCTGCGCACCCTGCGTCGCTTCGGACTGGACCTGTGCCTCGGGCACATCGTCAGCGACGACGACCCCGAGCCCGTGTACATCGGACGACTCGGCCTGACCGACAGCACGGGCCGTCGCCTGCTGCTCGACTGGCGCTCTCCCGCCGCCGAGCCGTTCTTCGCGGCGACCCACGCCAACCCGATGGGCCTGGCAAGCCGCCGCAGGTATCGCTGGACCCGCGGCCGCATCAGCGACTACTGGGATGAGGTGTTCACCGCCGACGGGCTCGAAGGGCACGCCGCGCTCGACGACCAGTCCGCCTTCATCGCCAGCCTGGGCAGCAACCGTTCGGCCCGGATGCGGGACGTGCTCGCCACCATCCAGGCCGACCAGGACGCCATCATCCGGGCGGGATCCCGGGGCGCTCTCGTCGTGGACGGCGGCCCGGGCACGGGCAAGACCGTCGTCGCCCTGCACCGCTCCGCCCACCTCCTCTACTCCGACCCCCGCCTCGGTCACCGCCGCGGCGGCGTACTGTTCGTCGGTCCGAGCCGGCCCTACCTGGGCTACGTCGCCGACGTGCTCCCCAGCCTCGGCGAGGAGGGTGTGCAGACCTGCATCCTGCGGGACCTCGTCGCCGAAGGAGCAGCGGCGACGACCGAGGACGACCCCGAGGTGGCCCGCCTGAAGTCGTCCGCGGACCTGGTGAAGGCGGTCGAGAAGGCCGTCAGGTTCTACGAGGAGCCGCCCACCGAGGGGATGACCGTCACGACCCACTGGTCCGACATCCCGCTCAGCGCCGCCGACTGGGCCCTGGCGTTCGAAGCGGCGGAACCCGGCACTCCGCACAACGACGCGCGCGAGCAGGTCTGGGAGGAACTGCTCACGATCCTGATGGACAAGCACGAGGGCGACGCCCCGCCCGCACTGCTCCGCAAGTCGCTGCTGCAGAACAGGGAGCTGCTCGCGGCCTTCAACCGCGGGTGGCCGCTGCTCGAAGCGGCCGACCTCGTCTCCGACCTGTGGTCGGTACCGGCCTACCTGAGGATGTGCGCTCCCTGGCTCGGCCGCGACGACGTGGCGCGGCTGCAGCGCGCGAACGCCCAGGCCTGGACGGTGTCCGACCTGCCGCTCCTCGACGCGGCACGGCAGCGGCTGGGCGATCCGCAGGCGGCGCGGCGCCAGCGTCGGCACAAGGCCTCTCTCGCCGCCGAGCGTGCGCGCCGGGCCGACGTCATCGACAGCCTGCTGCAGAACGTCGAGATCGACGAGAGCGAAGGCGCGGTGGGGATGCTGCACGGGCAGGACCTCCAGGACACCCTGGTCGACGAGACCGCGCTGCCCGGCATCGAACCGGACCTGCTCGCCGGCCCCTTCGCCCACGTCGTCGTGGACGAGGCCCAGGAGCTGACCGACGCGGAGTGGCAGATGCTGCTGCTGCGCTGCCCTTCCCGGAGCTTCACCATCGTCGGGGACCGCGCCCAGGCCAGGCACGGGTTCACGGAGTCGTGGCAGGAGCGGCTCGGGCGGATCGGGCTGGACCGGATCGAACTGGCCTCCCTGAGCATCAATTACCGGACACCGGAAGAGGTCATGACGGAGGCCGAGCCGGTCATCCGGGCCGTACTCCCGGACGCCAACGTACCGACCTCCATCCGCAGCAGCGGCATCCCCGTCGTACACGGCTCTGTCTCGGATCTGGACTCGGTCCTCGACACCTGGCTCGCCGCGCATGCCGAGGGGATCGCCTGCGTCATCGGCGACCCGACGTTCCGGGCGACGTCCCGCGTCCGGTCGTTGACCCCCGAGCTGTCGAAGGGCCTCGAGTTCGACCTGGTCGTCCTCGTCGACCCGGAGGCGTTCGGCACGGGCATCGAAGGAGCGGTCGACCGCTATGTCGCGATGACCCGGGCGACCCAGCAACTGGTCGTCCTGACGAACCCCTGACGTCGCGCCGCTGCCCGTGGCCACCCGCCCGGCCCGGCCACGGGCATGACCGTCAGCGGAGGACCACGGTGCGCCTGCTGATCCCGCTCACGTGTGGTTCCGCAACCTGGCCTGCCGCACGACACAGTGCAGCGCCGCCGGAGCACTACCGCACCAGGCACGGGCGCTTGTTGTCGAAGGTCCAGTCGGGGATGAGGTAGCGCATGCCGATCGCGTCGTCGCGGGCGCCCAGGGCCTTTTCGCGGTAGAGCTCGTGGGCGGCGAGGAGGCGGTCCCTGTCGAGCTGGATGCCGAGGCCGGGGGCGCGGGGGATCGCGATCTCGCCGCCGACGATGCGGGGCGGGGCGACCGTGAGGCGTTCCAGGCCCTCCTGCCAGATCCAGTGCGTGTCCAGGGCGTTGTACTCGCCGGGCGCCGCGGCGCCGCAGTGGGCGACCATGGCCAGGCTGATGTCGAAGTGGTTGTTGGAGTGGCAACCCCAGGTCAGGCCCATCGCGTTGCACAACTGGGCCACCCGCACCGAGCCCTGCATGGTCCAGAAGTGCGGGTCCGCGAGCGGGATGGACACCGACTGCAACGCGAGGGCGTGGGTCAGCTGGCGCCAGTCGGTGGCGATCATGTTGGTCGCCGTGGGCAGCCCGGTGGCCCGGCGGAACTCCGCGAGGATCTCGCGGCCCGAGTAGCCGTCCTCCGCACCGCACGGATCCTCGGCGTAGGCGAGGGTGCCGAGCAGAGGGGCGCACAGCTCGATCGCCTCGCGCAGGGACCAGGCGCCGTTGGGGTCCAGGGTGATCCGCGCCTGCGGGAAGCGGTCCTTCAGTGCCCGTACGGCCTTGACCTCCTCGGTGCCGTCCAGCACCCCGCCCTTCAGCTTGAAGTCGCGGAAACCGTAGTGGTCGTAGGTGGCCTCGGCCTGGCGGACGATCGCCTCGGGGGTGAGCGCCTCCTCGTGGCGGATGCGGTACCACTCCACGTCGGCGTCGGGTTCGCGGACGTAGTCGAGGTCCGTGCGGTCGGGATCGCCGACGTAGAAGAGATAGCCGAGGACGCGTACCGAGTCGCGCTGTTGGCCGTCGCCTAGCAGGGCCGCCACGGGGACGTCGAGGTGCTGGCCGAGGAGGTCGAGGAGGGCCGACTCGACGGCGGTGACCGCGTGGACGGTGGTGCGCAGGTCGAAGGTCTGCAGGCCGCGGCCGCCGGAGTCGCGGTCGCCGAACCGCTGCCCGATCTCGCGCAGGATCCGCTTGTAGTCACCGACGTTCGCGCCGACCACCAGGGATTCGGCGTCGCGCAGCGTCTGCGTGATCTTCTCGCCGCCCGGCACCTCGCCCAGGCCGGTGCGGCCCTCGGAGTCCGTCAGGACGACCACGTTGCGGGTGAAGTAGGGGCCGTGCGCACCGGAGAGGTTCAGCTCCATCGAGTCCCGGCCGGCGACCGGGTAGACGGCGAATGCGGTGACGGTGGGCTGGCTTCCGCTTGTCATGGAGTGGTTCCTTGAGGGGGAGGTGGTCAGATGCTGAGGGCGTCCAGGGCCCGTTCAACGGCGAGTACGCCGCCCAGGCCGAGGATCGCGAGCACGGTCGTGTACGTGGTGCGTGCCTTGATCGCGTCGAGGACCGACAGGTTGAAGTACTCCTTGAACATCCAGAAGCCCGGGTCGTTGACGTGGCTGAAGGCGATCGAGCCGCAGGAGACGGCCAGCACCATGAGCTCGGGGTGGACGCCGCTGCCCGCGACGAGCGGAGCGACAACCCCGGCGGCCGTGACGACCGCGACCGTCGCGGAGCCCAGCGCTATGCGCAGGATCGCTGCGATGAGCCAGGCCAGGATGATCGGCGAGATGCTCCAGCCCTCGGTGAAGTCCTTGATGTAGTCGGCGATCCCGCCCTCGACGAGGACCCCCTTGTAGGCGCCGCCGGCGCCGATGACCAGCAGGATCATCGCCATGGACTTGGCCGCCGACACACAGGACGCGCTCACCTCGTCCAGACTGCGGCCGATGCGCGGGCCGAAGGCCCACATCGCCAGGCAGAGGGTCAGCAGCAGGGCGACCGGGGCCGAGCCGATGAAGTCGACGGCGTGCAGGACGGGGTTGTCGTCGTCGGACACCGCCATGTCGGCCACGGCGGCCCCCGCGATCAGCACGATCGGGACCAGGGCGACGAACAGGGACCAGCCCATGCCCGGCAGCTCGTCCTCCTCGAACTCCCGCTCGGTGACCAGGCCTTGGGGGATCGTCGGGTCCATCCGCCGGACGAACGGCAGCCGCGGCCACACCAACGCGATGACGGCGCCGATCGGCACGGCGAAGAAGAGGCCGTAGAGGAGGGTGTGGCCGACCGACGCGTGGAAGGTGGCGGCGACGGCGGTGGGGCCGGGGTGGGGCGGCAGGAAGCTGTGCATCGTGGAGAGGGCGATCGACATCGGAAGGCCCACCCACAGCAGGTTCTTGCGGGTGACCCGGACGATGGTGAAGGCGACCGGCACGATGATGACGAAGGCGACCTCGTAGAACATCGTCACGCCGATGAGCATGGCGGTGACGACCATGGCGACCTGGACATAGCGCGGGCCGAAGGCGCCGACGAGCCGCCCGGCTATCCGCTGGGCTGCGCCCGAGTCGCCCATGACGCGGCCGAGCATGGCGCCGAGTCCGACGACGAGCATGGTGTCGCCGATCTGGTCGCCGACCCCCTGCCCGAGGACGTCACCGATCTTCGCGGCCGGAATCCCCTGGACCAGCGCCACCCCGACGGCCACCAGGAGCAGGGCGATGAGGCCGTTGAGCTTCAGTCTGGTCATGAGGAACAGCAGGACCAGCACGCTGATCGCTACGACGACAAGTGGCATGGATCAGTTCCCCTTTGAACTGTGCTTCGAGCTGTGCGCAGATGACGACCGCCGCCCGTCCGGCGAGCGGCGGTCGTGTGTCGTGAGGTGGGGGGTGGGGCGAGACGGCCGGTGCGCCGATGCTCAGCGACGAGCGGGGCGTGGCCGGGTGTGGTTCAGCGGGTGGCTCCGACCAGGGCCAGGCCCGACTCCAGGAGCTTCTCCAGCTCGGCGAGGTCCTGCGGGCCGGGGTCGGTGAGCGGGGCGCGGACCGGGCCGACCGGCATGCCGCGCAGCCGGGCCGCGGCCTTGACGAGGGAGACCGCGTAGCCCGGTACCCGGTCGCGCAGTTCGACCAGCGGGACGTAGAAGCCGCGCAGCAGGTCGTCGACGGTGCTGTCGTCACCGCTCTGGAGGGCGGCGAAGAACGCGTTCGCGATCTCGGGGGCGAAGGCGTGGACCGCCGAGGAGTAGGCGGGTACGCCGATGGTGGCGTAGGCGCGGGCCTGGATCTCCGCGGTGGCGGCGCCGTTGAAGAAGAGCAGGTGGTCGGGGGCGGTGAGGGTCAGGCGCTGGAGGCGGTCCAGGTCGCTGTGGCCGTCCTTGAGGCCGATGACCGTGGGGATCTCCGCGATGCGGCGCAGGCTCTCCACACCGAAGGCGACCTGGTCGCGCTGGTAGACGATGAGCGGGATGCCCGTGCCCGCGGCGATCCGGCGCACCTGCTCGACCAGGCCGTCCTGCGGGGCCTTGAGCAGGTAGTGGGGGAGCACCAGCGCGGCGTCCGCGCCGGCTTCCTCCGCGATCCGGGCGAAGCGCACCGCTTGGGCCCAGCCGTAGCCGATGCCGGCGACGACGGGTATGCGGCCGTCGGCCACCTCCACGGCGGCGGCTACGACCTGGCGGTACTCGTCCTCGTCCAGCGCGCTGAACTCGCCCGTGCCACAGGCGGGGAAGACCGCGCCGGGATCGGTGGCCAACTGGCCCGCCAGATAGGCGCGGTAGGCGTCCAGGTCGAGGCTTCCGTCGTCGGTGAAGCTGGTCAGCGGGAAGGACAGCACACCGCGTGCCATGCCGTCCCGCAGGCGTCGCGCGACGTCCTGGGCCGCCGTGTTCAGTGACATGAACTTGTCTCCATGTATATGGATGCTATCTACGTATGGGGATGGAGGTTAGGGTGATGCACATGGCTGGTCAATGGGTCGACGGCCGCGGATCATCCGATGCGGCAGCGTCGAAGGCCTCGGGTCGCCCGATGAAGCCCGATACGGCGGCTCAGGGCCGCGTGCCCACCTCGTGCACCGCCTGCGTCCATGCGCGGGCCTGCTCGCTGAGGGTGATGCCGAGGCCGGGGCGCGACGACAGGTGCATCCGGCCGTCGCTGATCCGCAGCCGCTCGTTGAACAGCGGCTCCAGCCAGTCGAAGTGCTCCACCCACGGCTCGTGCGGGTAGGCGGCGGCGAGGTGGAGGTGGATCTCCATGGCGAAATGGGGTGCGAGTTGCAGGTGCTGGTGTTCGGCGAACGCGGCCAGCTTGAGGAACTGCGTGATGCCGCCGATGCGGGGCGCGTCCGGCTGGATGACGTCCACCGCGTTGTGGCGCAGCAGTTCCTGGTGCTCGGCCACGCTCGCCAGCATCTCACCCGTCGCGATCGGCGTGTCCAGCGAGGCGGCGAGAGCAGCATGGCCCTGCGCGTCGTACGCGTCGAGCGGCTCCTCGATCCAGATCAGACCGAACTCCTCCAGGGCGCGCCCCATGCGCTGCGCGGTGGGCCGGTCCCACTGCTGGTTGGCGTCGACCATCAACGGCACGTCGTCGCCGAGGTGTTCGCGTACGGCGGTCACCCGGCGCAGGTCCGCCCTGCCGTCGGGCTGGCCGACCTTGAGCTTGATGCCGCCGATGCCGCCGGCCAGGGAGGCGGTGGCGTTCTGCAGGACCTGCTCGGTCGGGGTGTGCAGAAAGCCGCCGGAGGTGTTGTAGCAGCGCACGGAGTCGCGGTGGGCGCCGAGCAGCTTGGCCAGCGGCAGGCCGGCGCGCTTGGCCTTGAGGTCCCACAGGGCGATGTCGAAGGCGGCGACGGCCTGCGTGGCGAGACCGCTGCGGCCCACCGAGGCGCCCGCCCACACCAGCTTCGTCCAGATCTTTCCGATGTCGCTGGGGTCCTCGCCGAGCAGGACGGGGGCGATCTCCTTGGCATGTGCGAACTGGCCGGGGCCGCCCGCACGCTTGGCGTAGCTGAAGCCGATGCCCTCGTGGCCCTGCTCGGTGCCGACCTCGACGAAGAGGAAGGCGACCTCGGTCATGGGCTTCTGACGTCCAGTCAGCACCTTGGCGTCGCTCACGGGCGTGGCCAGCGGAAGGGCGATCGAGGACAGTCTGAGCCAGGAGATCCGGTCCAGTGTGGCCTCGCCCTGATTCGAAACCTGCGGCGTCGTGTTCGTCGTACTCACCACTCGAAGCTCCGGTGCCTTGGAGGGTTGGTTGCCCCTTGAAGCTAGGACGCCGGAGAATGCCCGTCCAACTCAAAATTTGCATGTGTTGATACCGGGAGAGCATCGTTGTTCACACTCACGCAGCTGACGAGTTTTGTGGCCGTGGCGGAGGAACTGCACTTCACACGCGCGGCACAGCGGCTCCGGATGACGCAGCCCCCGCTGAGCAGACAGATACGGCAGTTGGAGCACGACCTCGGGGCCCGGCTGCTCAACCGCACCAACAAATCAGTGCAGTTGACGCCCGCCGGCCGGGCCTTCCTGGTCGAGGCGCGCGGCATCCTGCGCCACTCCGAGCACGCGGCGCTCGCCGTCCGGCAGGTGTCGACGGGGGAGGCGGGCAGCGTCACCGTCGGGTCCACCGCAGCCGGTGCCCACTCCACGCTCGGCACCCTGCTGAGCACGGCCCGTGAGGCGATACCCCGCGCGGAGATCGTCCTGCGGGAGATGGTCACCCGGGACCAGCTCGCGGCGCTCGCCAACAACACCCTCGACCTCGGCCTCGTCCGGCCCTCGGTCACCGGCCCCGACCTGGTGTCCAGACCTGCAGTGAAGGAGCAGCTGGTTGCCGCGTTGCCGGCGGACCATGAGCTGACGGAACGTCAAGAGAGGCTCACTGTAAGGGATTTCGAGGGGCAGGAGCTGCTGATGTACTCACCCGTCGAGGCCCGCTACTTCCACGAACTGCTCATCAGCATCTTCAGGTCCGCCCACGTCACCCCCGTCTACTCCCAGTATCTGAGCCAGGTCCACAGCATCCTCGCCCTCGTCAATGCCGGCCTGGGCGTGGCCCTCGTCCCGGAGGCCGCGGCACGGCTGCGCTACCCCGAGGTCGTCTTCAGGCCGGTCGAACTGCCCACACCCGCGCCCGTGGAACTCGACCTGGTGTGGCGCAGCACCAACGACAACCCGGCCCTGCACGCGCTGCTCAGGTGTCTGCGGGAACGGATGCCTTAGAGGTCCTAACAGAAGCGGTTGATCATGTGACTGTTGGCTTGTCCGCTCGTTGGTCTGGTCGTGGGGAAACGTCAGTCGCGGCCCTGGATCGTG
>NZ_JBIAWI010000016.1:0-264009 GCF_042895385.1 Streptomyces sp. NPDC001401 | reverse complement strand
GGGGGATCTTCCGCAGATCCCGATGCAGTCCAAACCGCATGACGTCAATCGCCAAAGCCGTCCTCACCCTGGAGCGGCAACGCTGAAGAAGCTCACTGATCCATATCCTCGTTGTCAGGCTGATCGAAGACGAAGGTGTAGGTCTGCATGTGTGAACTCCCTTGCTTTCGTCGGTGGTTGAGGCAGGAGGATGGGGGGAATCGGAGCGGCGATGTGGTCAGACGCGGGATGGGCGAATGCGACCCGCTTCCGTGTCGGGCCGTGAGGTCGTCGATGTCCAGCAGGGCGTCGAAGAACAGGCTCATGACGAATCGCGTCTACCGTGATCGCAGGCCACGGCCGGTCGTAGCCATGCGGTCATGCGGTCATGCGGTCATGCGGTCATGCGGTCATGCGGTCATGCGCGGTTGCCCGGAGGGACGGACAGTCAGTCCCCTCGGCGCAGGATCGCAAGGCAGGCCAGGCCCGTGGGCAGGGATTCGGACCGACGTCCATCAGCCGTTTAACGGGCCTGCTCTGCCGTTGAGTTGCCGGTCTTGGTGAAGCCGCCCGTCAGGGAACGTGCCATCGGACGGGCGCCGCAATGGGTCACCGCGTCCCGAGCAGCAGCGTGCGGTGGGCCTTTGACTTCAGGTCGTCATTCGTCCCCTCCAGCGATCGCTGGGCGCGCGCCAGGTCCTCGCTGAGGTTGCGGGGTACGACCCGCATCCGGTGGTCGAGGTAGTCGGTGATGGTCCTCTCGGCCGCATACGCGGTGCGTCCCAGCTTCCGGGCCTGGTCGCGGAACATCCCGTCCAGTTCGTTGTGTCGGTTCTGGGCGGAGGTCTTCTGCCGGTCGGTGGCGTCCTCGTCGACTGTCCACAGGTTGTCAATCAGCTTGTGGAAATCGTCGACCAGCAGGTCGGTGCGGACGAGATGGTTCTCCTCCGCCTCGAACGCCTTGGCGTAGTCGAGCGTCAGGCCGAGCGTACGGCGGGCCTCTTCCAGGCTCGACAGGCCGCCCTTCGTGTGCCGGATGCCCCAGCGGTGCGCGGCGTCCCGGGTCGCGAAGCGCTCGGTGTTGCCGCACTCGATCCGCCAGGGTGTGACAACGGACTCGGCCTGCGAGGTCCCAACGTGGGAGTTGATCGCGGCGAGGTACAGGACGATCTCGTCGTCCAAGCCACCGCGGTCGATCACGATCGAGTGCGGGATCCGCATGGTCACGAAGACTTTCCGGCCCCCGCGCAGGGCGCCGGCCGACTCCCAGACCGCGTCGTAGCGCTGCACCAGGTCATGAAGGAACTCGAAGACGCGCCGGTTCTGGAAGATCTCATACCGGCCGCCCACGGTGCCGAGGGCCTCTCCTGCGTCCGTGCGGACGGTGACGTAGTGGTCGGCGGTGTCGCGGATGCCGTCGTCCCACTCGTACAGTACGGGCCGCTTGCTGACCTCCCAGTCGATCCGGGCCAGCTTCAGCACCTCGTCGATGTCCGTGATCCCGCCGGGGATCACGGCGCCCAGGCCGTGCCAGGGCGGGGTGGTGGTGTAGAGGGCGGCCCCGCCGGTGGTGGTGTCCAGCCCGTGCTGGGCAAGGATCTGCTCCATCCGCCCCTCGGTGTTACGTCGCACCGTGAACGTCTCACCCTCGTCCCAGCCGGTGAGGACGCGGTAGCGGTCGCCTCCGATCGGTGCGATCTCGCCCCGGTCGATGCGCTCTTGGAACGCGCGCGCCTCCGAGCGCACGGCCTCGATCTGATCCGTCTTCTCCTGCGCGAACGCGGCGTTGACGTCAGTCGTCATGGTTCTACTCCTTGGTGATCTGCTTGAGGATGTGGTTGCCGAGGGCCACCTGAGCGGCCGCCGTCAGGGGGCTGCGGACAGGGAATGGCCCTCCCTTGAGGTGGATTTGGTCGAGCGTGGTTGCGGCGGGACTCGAACCCGCGACCTCAACGGCTTATAAGACCGGCGCTCTACCAACTGAGCTACGCAACCAGGTAGCACCTGCCGGAGTGAGAACCGACTCTCAACTCCGGAGGCGACTGTGGCCATGACTGGTCTTTCGGAGGGGCACTCAAATACGGCTCAGAAAAGCCCCCGCTTACCGATCTTCGCCAAATTCTCTTGACTGATTGGCGATGTGCAGCAGAGAGACTGTGCGTCAGGACGCGGAACGACGGCACAACGCATTCCTGCCGATCCTCGTCCGGAGCCGACTCCGTGCTGCCGCCCGTCCACAACTGCCAATAGGGTCGCTTCTGATGCTTGTTGAGGAGGTGGACCCGACCGGATTCGAACCGGCGACATTGTGCGTTTTTAAGACGCTTGCTCTGCCACTGAGCTACGGGCCCGGGTGTGATCTTCCGTGGCCGGCGTGCTCAACTACGAGGGCCGCGCGTGCCGGTACCCGCGATGCGTTCGGTGTGGACGACCCAGGTGACGGACTGCACCGTGCTGGGCAGTTCGCCGAGCCGCAGGGCGGCCTCGCGGTAGCAGTGCGCCAGCAACGCGTACCGACGGGCGCTTCCCAGGCCCCGGTCGCGTTGCCCGTACGTCTCGCCCACCGCGACATCGTGGGCGTGGCGGTCGATCACCACCGCATCGGGGTCGGACGGGTCGGCGATGCAGCGGAAGAACATCCCCGTCTTGCGCTCCATGGGCAGCACCTCCGAGGGGTCCGCGCCCGCCATGATCCTGGCGACCTTGGTCAGCGCGTCCTGGAAATGGCCGGAGGGCACGCCGGTTGCGTATGCCTGGCGGGCTAAACGACAGTTCTCCGACCAGGACTTGTTCGCGGACAGCGCGGCGATCACACCGGCGCCGGTACGTGAGTCGCCGTTGGTGATCAGCGATGCCAGGTCGTGGGCGGTGTGGTACCACGTGCGCCCGCACTGTAGTTGCTCCGGGGTGGCGGCCCGCCACGTGGCGATGATGTTGCGTACGTAGTGCTCGCGCGTCTCCTCCGACGCGTTGACGGAAATCATGACGTGCCTCCCTCCGGGGGGTATGTGAGATCGGGCGCCTCGTCGGCGCCGGTGGAACGTGAACGGCCATATCCCCTGGCGCCTTGGAGGGACCGGCGATGGCATGGCCTGCCGTGATGAACAGCCGTAGTCCGGTGAGCCCGAGCCGATTGGCCGAGGGCTGGAATACGGGAGCGGCAGCTACCGGGCGTTTGCGCGTTCGGGGCACTGGGCGTGCATCACCTGCCGACTGAGTGGGCGGAAACGCGACATGCTCCATTCCCGGCATGGAATCGGTGACTGCGTCGGCTCGATTCACGCTTCGGAGAGGTGATTTTTCGGGGCGCTGATGACCTTTCCTGGGACATTTCGCAGGCGCGCATTCCCTCTGCCCTCCTTGCGTGGCCCCTCACTCGGATACGGTTCCGGAGAGCCGCCAAGTACCGTTCTCGGGAGGTGATTTTTGACCTGATCCAGGCTCAGCTCTCTCCCGCCCGGAACCGGCAGGTGGAAGAGTGGGCAGGGTGCCGGTCAAATTCGTCGGGGTAACTCGCGGGGACAACTCCGTTGTCCGGCAGGGGCGCGGGCCCATTGGCCAGGAAGGCCCAAAGGTCCGCCAAACTGCGGATCTCGGCGAGCGGCACCATGGCCCCGCAAACTGGGCAGGGACCGAGAAGGGAGAACGGCTCGTCGTCGTAGAGCGGATCGGGGTAAGAGAAGGAATAGACCCGCTGCGGATCGTCCGGATCGCTCGCGTGCAGAGTGAGCGGTATCAGAGGCAGCGACAGGTAGTTCCAACTGTGGTTCGGCCGTACGTGAGCCGGATCGATGCCCAGCAGCGCGGCCAGGCGGATGGCGGCCCTGGCGATGTCGGCGGCGCGGTGATCAGAGATCAGCGGATGAGTGGAGTGTCTCCGCAGATACTCATAGGCGGATGCGGCGCGGTCAGCGATGCTCACGGCGGAGAACCTCCCGGTGGCTGGCAGAAGTGGTGAGGGTGTGCGCGACTGGCGGCTGCATGGCTCGCTGGTGGCTGTCTGCTCGTCGGAGCTGATGGCGCTGTACTCACGCGAGGTCGCCGACCGTTGCGCGCTCGGCCCGGCAACAGGCCGAGGCCCTCATGCCCAGGCTTGCGCCCTCAGCAGGGCGCCGGAGTGCGGTGAACGTCGGCGAGTTGCTGCTCATGACGGCCGGCACCGGAGCAAGATGGAAGATCGGGGCCGCTGCCCCGGCCATCAGGGGATGGCTCATGCCGCCTTGGCAAGGCTGCTGACCAGGCCTGTGGCTTCCTCGCCGTGGTCGGCGCGGGTTTCGTCGTACGAGCCGTACTGCTCCGGGGCGATGTCCTCACCGTCCTCGGCGCGGAATCGGGCAACGGCCGCTTCGTACCGTGTGATCAGGTCCCGGGCCTGCTCAATGGTCTTGTTCAGCGCGGCGAGCTGCGCTTCCGGTCGCAGGTCGTTCCAGTGGTAACCGGCGTCGGCGGGTGGGAGCCCTGCATGCGACTCGGACGCGCCCACGTGGACATCCAGAGTTTCGTTCTCCCGCATGTGCCAGGTCAGTGCCTGGATCCAGGCACCTTCGGTGGTGTGGTCACGCACCACGTAGGTGTAGGGCTTCTCCCCGTCGTACCGCTCGGGTCCGGCCACGGTGACAGTGAAGTCCCGGGGTTCCTCGGACCGTTCCTCCTGCGGCAGGTCGTACAGCGGCGCGTCAAAGCGCTCCGGCGTCAACGTGGGGAACACGGTCACCGTGATCACCCAGCCTCGGCAAACGGAAGGAGATTGCCCTCTTCCACAACAGGCTCGTTCACCGCGAGACAGACCTCGCTGCCACCAGTGATCGGCAGGTCGTCGAGCCACAGATCTTCGTTCTCGACGAGATACTCCGTCAGGGCTTCCGGGTCGTCGGCCAGGACAGTTGGGACTTCCACCGTGACCGGGAAGTCGTACGTCACCTCTTCGGTCACCGTCATCTCGACCCTGACCTTGGTTATCTCCCCTGTGTTCACGATCTCGTCCTCTCCTTCAGATCACGAGATGGGCCAGGGGCGCCGCCCGGCACGGCGACGCCCCTGGCATGGCCCCGCCCCCCTCCGGGTGGGGGGAGTTGCGGGAGTGCGGGAGTCTGTGTCGGTCAGCGCGTTGAGCGCGCTGCGTCGGGGGCCAGCGGAAGGCGGGTCAGACGCGGCTCACCGCGCGGAACACTTCCGCCCGCTGCTGCGGGGACCAGTCGCCGGTGAGCCTTGCAGAGGTCTCGGTGACGCTGCTGTCGCCCTCGTAGGGATGCTCGTACCGGCCGCTGAGCCAGGCGTGTTCGGGGACGGCCTCGCCGATGGGGTAGGCGGACGGCTCGGTCACCCCGGTCCGGTCGATTTTGTCGACGGCCCAGGCGATCACGTCGCCCTCCCACCATTCCGCGTCGGACTCGTCGTACGTCTCGCAGGTCGTGAACGGCCGCTCGATCGTGCGGGAATCACCGTCCATCCACACGCCGCCGTACCGGCCCCCGGCCGGGGTGACCCCGGCGCGGGTGCGGTAGCTCACGACGTGGCGGGTGATCTCGATCGTGTAGCTCATGATCAAGCCGCCTGCGCGACGCCGGACGCGGGACCGACGTCGTACGACGTGGCCCAGCCCTGACGGACGCTGTAGCTCTCGCTGTACTCCATCCGCACCGGCGCGAAGTCCACGCGAACAGGCCGCTTCGGCCGGTCGAGGCGCGAGATCCAGCCGCGACCATTCCGGCCCTCTCCGCCCACCGGGTAGCCGTCGGCGCGTGGCCAGTCCCAGCTTCCGGGCGCCTGAGCGGGCGCGAACGCGGGCTCACGCGGAGTGTCCTGCGGGAAGCTGCTGGGGGTCTTGTCCAGGGCGTACAGCAGGCCCTGATGGCTGCTCGTGGTAGGCGAGTAGCGCACCTGCGGCATGACGACCATGCCGTCGTCCAGCACCCACGCGATGGGGGTGCTGTAGCTGTAAACCTGATAGACCATGCGTCCGGCATCGGCGTCCGCCCGGTACCGGTCGGCCCACGGCTCCGGGAGCAGCCCTACGCAGTAGCTGCGCTCGTTGGTGGCCCGGAACGCGCCATGGGTGTTGAACGGCTCGCGTGCGGCCAGCGCCCTCCGCACCGACCACGATTGCGTGGCAAACTTGGGCATGGTCCTGTCCTCTCCAAAGACCGGGACTGTGAGGGCCACCGAGGCGCCAGGCACCGTGTCCGAGACTCGGGTGCCACGGGGCGGCATCCCCGCAGGCGACGCTTGGGGGCCCTCATCCATGGGTTGGGTAGCCAGAGCCGGCGGCCTCCGTCGGCCTGTCCGGCGACAACGACCGCCGAAACGCTGGCCCGAAGGGCGCCGGGTGCCCGTGAGCGGCGGGTGTGATCATTCGCCGCTGACCGCGTGGCACTCCTGCCCGCGGTAGCGGAACCGCCCGAGCACCCATGGCTGTGCGTCGTGCTGGCGGCGGGGGCGATACTCCACCGGCCGCCCCTCGTAAGGGGCGAGCGAGCAGACGATCGCAGCGCCCTCTCGCTGCGCTTTGAGCAGTCTGGCGGGGTAGCTCACGGCTCACGCACCCCTCGGGGGTACGGGCCCCCGGGCCAAGTTGTCCGGGTAGTCGGAGAACTGGCTTGCCACTGCCCCGAACGGCAGCTTCTCGGGAGTGCCGTCGGTGAACGTGATCTCGAATGTGCCCGCGTCCGGGTGGTCGCCGAAGTAGGCCATGCGGACGCGTCCCCACCGGTCTTGCCCGACGATGCGGACGACCTCGCCGAGGAGCAGTGGGATGTCCAGCGATGTGATCTCCTTGTTCATGATCAGTCCTCTCCACGCTGATCACGGTCCCGCCCGGCGTGGCGGGAGTCTCGGCCGCACGAGCGGGAAGGCGCACCCCGGCATGGGATGCGCCTTCCGTGGCCCGGCAGTTACAACGTGATCTCCGTTCCTGCGGCCAGGTCGAAGATCGCCAGTTGCTCTCGCTGCTTTCCGGCTAAGGTCGCGGTCTGCCGGTCTGGGATGATCTCAACCGGGTCGATGTAGATCACGCCGTCGGCCAGCCAGCCGCCTAATCCGGTGGCGTCCCTGTACCGGCCCGTGACGCTTCGGACCAGTTCCGCGAACGCGTCGAACGGCGCTGCGGCGGAAATGGTGTGCTGCGTCGGCGTGATGCTGACGGCGTAGCCGTCGGTGGGGACGTGGGCGCTGCCGTCCGGGCGGGTCGTGATTGTGAACCCGCCGTTCAGGAAGAGCGCGTCGTACAGGGAGGCCACGGCAGGCGTGGTCAGAGTGTCCATGACCAGTCCTCTCCAGCTGATCACGGTCCCGCCCGGCATGGCGGGAGTCCTGCGGGCTGCAAGACCAGAAGGGCGCGCCTCCCGGCATGGACGCGCGCCCTCCTTGGGCCAGCAGTCAGCTCGCCGCGTGCACGCCGAACATGGCGAGGACTCCGCCCCATTCGGCGTTCCCGTACTCATGGACCAGCCAGGCGACGACGGCGGCGGCAAACGCGCTCAACCACGTCACGGCGGTGTGCCCCACGGCCCGCAGAAGACGCTGCCGGTCGGCGTACCACTGGACATCGATCGCCACCGAGCAGCCGAACAGCTCGGGGTGGAACTCGCGGTGGATCCGGCCGAACTTCGGGTGTGACCGTGTGACGTGCACCCGGTGTCCATCGGTCGCGTGCTCGGTGATCTTCTCGAACCGCCATGCCTGGCCCTCGTTCGGGCCGGACACCATGTGAATCGTGGCGCCCGGCTCGACGGCGGACGCGGTTGCGTCGTGGATGAGCTGCATGATCTCTCTCCTCGATCATGTGCCTGAAACGGACGGGCGGCGGCACCCCATTTCAGAGATGCCGCACCCATGCCACGTGGCAGGCGGGCTCACCGGTGCGACGAGAACACGACCTGGCTGAGCGCACACAGGGTCATGGCGCACCAGCCGATCAGGCACCATGTCCGGTCGGACATCACGCGATGCCGAACTGAAGATCGGTGAGCAGGTCGCTCTTGTCGTTGCGGGCCGCCCAGCGGCGCATTCCGTCGGCCCGATGCGGGTGGAACGGCGCCCAGTGAGTCGGCCGCACGCGCAGGAACTCCCGGGCCTCGTGTTCCTCGACGGACATGATCACCTGAAGGAGGGCGGCGTACAGGTCCTCGTCGGTGCAGTCCTTGACCACCAGCGGGAATTCCGCGTACGTGGTGATCTCCTCCGGGTAGCCGGCCTGGGCCTGGTCCCGGTTGCTGTTGCGGGCCGGGTAGTCCACGTGGACGACGATGGTGCCCTCGAACCGCTTCGTGTGATCGCGGGCGGTGAACGTCCATCCCGGCTTGTAGATCACGTCATCGACTAACTCGATCGCGCTTGCGGTTTCCATGATCCCTCTCCAACGGGTCATGGGGTGCTCCGGCATGAGCACCCCAATCAGCGCACGTACGGGACGCGCGTTGAAGTGGAGCTCAGTCGGATGTGACGTCAACTCGGGGACTCCAGCGGGCGATCAGAGATCTCTGCCGACGGACCGCGCCATTTGCGGCCACACATGGCGACCGTGTTGGCGAACGGTCCCTGTGACAGGCCCCGTTGAGCACCACGGCGGCGGGCCGCAACCCGGGCTGCCTCACGGTGGTGGTCTGCTGGACGAAAGCCCCTCGGCCGTTGATCACGTCAGGAACTCTCGCGCGGGTCCCAATCGACGTCGTAGGACTCGCCGTTGCGTACGGCCGTGATCAGCCCGCGCACTAAGGGACTGTTCGGGTCGATCGCGTCCCCCATCGAACGGGCCATGATCCCTCTCCATTCGATCATGTGCGGGCACCCCCGCTGCGGAGAGCCCAGCGGGACGGCCGTGCGAGGCACGAGGCGCTCTCACATAAATACGTCGCCCAAAAAGGCCCGATTACCGATCGGGCGAGAATTTCCGCGAGTATTTCCGTATCCGTAGAATCGGTGACGGGGGGTTCGCGATCATTCACCCGGCGCCGTATTGCGCTCTCATCTAAATACGGGTCATGGAAGTCTCCGAATACCGATCTTGAGGGGGTTTATCGGAGATCTTTTAAGTGCGTCTTCGTGCGCTGGATTTGTATCCGGGCACACGTGCAGGCTACCCGGTCCACGAGGGAGACGCGCCCCGCAGCAGCGCCGGAAACCCGTCCAGAAAAGCAACGGGAAGCGACACGCGAGCGTGCCACCGTCCGGCAACCACCGGAACATGCTTTCACTCAAATACCGACCGCTGAACACCCAGAATACCGATCTTTGAGCATGCACGGCTGGAGCCCCCGAACTCATACGGTCGGAGGCTCCAGGGACGCTGGCCGCGCCTAGTTGTCTTTCTGCTGTCGCGTGCTGCGGTAGATCAGTTCATCCCGCACAGAATCAAGGGATGCGGACAGTTCTCGCCATTCCTTGACCCCTACATCCCTCGCGCGCTGCACTTTGGACGACGAATTGAGCGGACCGCCGTACAGCTCTTGCGCCGTTTTGCCAATGACACCGACACGACCAAGATCATCCGCGTTGCTCGCGTGACGGAGCATTCCCCGCAATGTCGGGAATTCGCTCCCGTCGCCCCACGCGGAACGGAAGATCGTTTCGCTGTTCCCCGACAGGTACGGGGTTACTGCGAGCGTGGACAGCTTGTCCGCGTGCGGGATCCCGCGTGTGATCTGCTTACCCGGGATGGCGTCGATTTCTTCGGGCTTGACGTCGAGCCTGTACCCGTTCCGCGCGGCAGAGTCCCTAACGGCCCAGTATTGGAGCGTCTTACGGGTGACGACGATCGTTTCGCCATCCCGCCGGATGTACTGCCATGCGGACGGTTCGCGAGTGTCGACCCAAACGGCCGAAACCTCGCACGTGGCGATGATCTCACGCAGCCGCTTTGCGAAGATCAAAACGGCGTCCTGCGTGACGTCGTCGCTTACGTCGTCTGTGCCGTACAGCGCACTCCCGTTACGGATGACACTTGCGCTTCCGTCCATGCGCTTGCGCGAACGCGTGGAATCGACGGTGCGGCAGTATCCGCGCGCGATCCTTTGCAGCTCCGTGAAATCGTCCGCCGTCACGCGCTTCATGTCTTCCGCTGCGACGTCCCCGGTCCGTCGAATCCCCGGGTTACCTGCGCCAGAGGCTTGATTGGTCACGATCGTCTCCGATCGTTCGCGACGCGTACCATAGTGTACTGCGTCTCGGTAATTCAATTATCTCGCGATTTTGGCTTATCACAAGAAGGCGTGTTGGCTTTTTCGAATTCTTTACAAAAGCCCGGCGATCACGCGCCACTTATCCAATGCCTGCCATGTCACAGCCTCACGGGAAGGGGAATCAATAAAGTGCCGAAATGGCGCCACATAAACAACACGAAAGAAGTCAGCGCGCTTAGAAATAGAGAAATAGTTCGTATCCCAAAGAACACCACACCCCCGAGCTGGGACCACTCGCTATCTCGGCCTGTCTGTTCAGGTCCCCACCAGGTACCGAGTTGCGTGCGGCACGCGCAGGAGCTAAGGCCTCTCTACCTGCAACAAGGCCGGCCAGATGGCTACCGCTCTAACAGGAAGTGGGATCGGAAGTCAGATTGGAAGTGAAATCGGAAGCCAGAGTGGCGACAGCAGTGAGTAACCGTGATCTTACGTGCGGCGACTGGGGGTGAGGGATTCATGGGTGGGCCTACACGAGAAGTGGTTTACCGCAGCCCCTGCGTGTCGTAGCGTGACGGAATCGCCGCGTCAGCTGCAGGGGGACGAGAGCCCATGCCCGACCGCACGAACCGAGGATCACGAGGTGGTGGCGAGGCCAACAAGGAGAGCCGCTTCAGCGGGGGTCTCTGGCGCCGAGGGAAAAGCCCCTCGAGCTCCATCCAACCGGGCAGCGATTGCTATTTGCAGCGCGCTCACGACCTCCGGCATCTACTGAGCGGTGAATGGGTGTGGGATGTCCTGGTGGCGCTCGTGGACGGACCGCTGCAGTACACGGTTCTGCTCGATGCCATCCGGTCGAGGCAAAGCGGCACTTGTTGGCCAGGTAGAAAGCACCACTACCTTCGAGATGGCACCCTGAATCGGACCCTTCGGCGCCTGGAGCAGGGTGAACTCGTCACGCACGACCGGGAGGCCGATTTCCCCTACCACTCGGCGTACGCGTTGACCCCTGCGGCGAAGGAGTTACTCGCGATGATGGTGCCATTAGTCGAGTGGGCGGAGTCGAACGCGGATCTCCTGGAACGTGTTCGGCAGCGGCGACATGCTGAGGAAGCTGATAACGGCTGAGCACAGGACCCGGGTTGTTCGGCCTTGAGCCGTGCCTTGCTGGATCGCACTCTGCGGCTCTCAACCCGCCGTGGCATCGGGAGCAGGGTGCCCACATCCAGGTACGAGGAGGCGGCTCAGAACGGAGGAACCGTCAGCTGGCTGCTCTGCCGCTCGCCTTGCGCTTGGCCGGCCGGGAACGCTGGAGGAAGTCGCACAGGGCTATGGTCTCTCGACTCGGCTCGTCGTCGATTTCGGCGAGAGTCGTGGTCAGAAGGGTGAGAGTGCGCAGGATCGCGTCGTGTCGGCCCAGGTTGGCTTGGAACCGGGCGATGTCACGGTAGATGGCCTCGTTGTAGCGATCCAGTTTGCGGGCCCTTTCCAGGAGAGCCAATGCCGACTCGGGTTCGTCCTCGCGCAGGATGCGAACCAGGGCGCTGACCGTGTCCAGCACGTCGCGTCGGAGGGCTTCGCGGGGAGCTTCGGTCCATTCCGCGGTGAGATCGGCCGCAAAGTCCCCGGCGTAGAGCTCGATAACGCGTTCCAAGGCGGTGCGATGGTGCTGCTCGCCGGTGTCGTAGCGGCTGGTCTCCAGTGCGTCTTGCAGGTGCCAGAGGTCGACCGTGATCTGGTCGCGGCCCAGGCCATAGCGACCGTCTGCGTGGACAGTGACGTCGCTGAGCGCGTCGTGGGTCGCGATGCGCAGCGCCCGCCGTAGTTGGCTCAACGTCGCGTGGAAGCTGTTGTACGGGCGGTCTCGCGGAGCGTCCGGCCATATGGCGGTGGCCAGAGCCTCGCGTCGGGCGCCGTCACGGTGGAGAGCGAGGTAGGCGAGGACTTCGCGCTGCTTGGGGGCGAGGGCAGGGCTGAGATCGGCGTGCTCGTCACCGCCGGTTTGATGATGCGTCAGTCGCATACTGCCGAGGACGGACAGCTGCAGCGGCCGCTCGGCCGAGGGCGCTCGCTCGGTTGTGTGATGGCCTTCGTCGGTGGGCGGTGGTGAGGTGTCCGCGGGTGTCGGCGAAGGTGGATGGCCTGGCACGGTGCGGCGAGGGTGGCGAGGGTCGTCTGTGGCCAGCGGGATGTTCAGCCCGGGCTCGTCGTCAGTCGTGGGGGCCACGTGCTTGTGGTCTCGTGCGCGTTGAGATTGGGAGTCGAGGCCGGCGGGGGGTGGATCGTCATCACGTGTCGTGGGGGATGCCTCCTCACGTTGCGCGTTGTCCGGGCCGACCGTGTTCTGGCGCCTGTCTGAGCGGGGTGGCTGCTGGGCCGCGGGGCGAGGAGCAGGTCCCTGAGCGAGGTGGCGGCGGGGCCTTGTTGGCGTAGGTCGGGGAGTGGGTGCTTGGCTGTCGAGGTTGTGTCGGCCTGATGCAGGGGCTGGCGTGGGCCTGGTGACGGGAGGACGCTGAGCATGAGGGCGTTCTGCTGGTTGCGCCTCGTGGAGAAGGCCGAGCAATGTCTGGGTGTCGGTAGCGGGCATCGTGAACAGTCGGGCGCCGGTGAGTATGTCGGCGACGGAGGAGCTCGTGGCGGCGACGGTACCGTCTGGCCGGATGCGGGCGGTGCCTCCGGCGCGCCACTGACCGAAGAGAACGCCGGCCAGCCCGAGCGTGGAGCCGTTGTCGAGGACGGCTTGCAGGCGGCGGTCAGCGTGCGGAGCGGGGGTGGCGACGAGCACCAGGTCACCAGCAGGCAGGCCGGCCGCGTCCGGAACGGCGTCGGGATCGGTGCGCGTGCGGGTAAGCAGTTCGGCCTCCATCGTGTCGAGCGCTGCGTCAAGGTCGTCGACGACGCGCAGCCGGGCGGGGCGGCCGGTATATTCGCCGATCAACGTGTGGACGTCGGAGGCTGGGATGAGGATCTCGCAGGCGCCGGCCGCGGACTGACGGGGTTCGGCGAGCAGGGCGACGAGCAGTGCGCGGATGGCGTCGAGGGCTCCTGGGCCGACGATGCCGAGTCCGCGGGCACGGGCAACGTTCCAGGCGAGTGCCTGACCGTCCTTGACGCCGATGACCCGCTCATCCGTCGGTGGGGCCGGGGGTGCTGGGGGGTGCTCACCGGTCGACCGGGGTGCTGGGGCTGGGCGGGATTGTGCGGGCAGGTCAGGTACGTCGGGGTCGTCGGCGCGTGGTGCGTCGTCGTGGGCAAGGCGCAGGGCGCGTACGACCGGGGCAATGGTCAGGTCGTCGCGTTCGCCGCTGCCGGGGCGGTAGCGCACGCGGCGCCGCCGCCGGACGGTGAGCAGGGCAGCGGTGATCAGCGCGGCGAGGCCGATGCCGACGAACGCTCCGGTGGGCAGGCTGATGCCGGGCTGGCGGTGAAGACCGTGGGCAGGCAGGGACGGGGACGGCGCCGTCGGGGTGCTGTTGAGCGGCGGTGTGCTGGGCCCCGCGGAAGGGTCAGGGGAAGGTGAGGGGCTCGGCTTGGGAGGGACGCTGGTCTGCGGAGGATGCGGGGGCTCCGGCGTGGGGCTGAGGGTTTTGCGGTGTCCGGGGCCGTAAGTGCCGGATTTGGAAGGGTTGTTGGGCAGGCGGAGGATCCAGCCGGGGCGGATCAGGTTGGGCTTGGTGAGGGCGCGTCCGTCGGGCTGGGGGCGGCCGCGGTTGAGGGCGTAGATCTCGGGCCAGCGGCTCCCGTCGCCGAGGGCGCGGTCGGCGATGCGCCACAGGGTGTCGTAGATGCCGTCGCGTGGCGGTTCGACTTCGACGGTGCCGGCTGCGCGGCTGTGGCGTTGGTTCTGATGCGCGGCAGTGAGGGGCTGGGCGAAGGCAACAAACGCCGCATGAGCGGGCGTTGGGGCGGCTGCGGTTGTGGGGGCGGTACTCGTCGCTACAGGGATCGGTGAGGCGGTTGCTGCGGCCGTGGGCCGCTGGGAGATCAGGGCCATGATGATCGTTCCGACGAGCGCGGCGGCCAAGACGTTGAGCGGCCCTGCGTGAGGCATCGTGGGCCGGGGGAAGGCCCGGGCCTCGTCCACGGCAGCGCGGGCGACGTCGAGGACGAATGCGGCCCAGACCGGCCAGAGGATGCACGTCAGGGTGTGGAGCAGGAAGCTGGTGCTCATCGGGGCGAGCAGGGTCGCTTCGATCTCCGGCCAGGTGGGGAAATGCCGTGGAAGCGGCCAGCCGATGTAGCGGGCCAGGCCCCAGGGGATGCCCGCAGCCAGGGCGGCCAGCAGCACTGTGGCGAGCAGGCCGCGCAGCAGGGCGGCGGCTCGCCGGGCCGACCGGGGAGAGGGGGGAAGTTGGCGTGCGGGCATGGCCGGGCCTTGTCAGGGTTCGGGGGCGTTGATGCCGCGGGCTGGATGGGCGGAGCCGGTGCTGGTCACGGTCAGGGAGTCAAGGCCGAGCAGTCCGAGGAGTTGTGTGTGCTGGTGGGCGGTGACGGCCACCGTGACCGTGTCGCCGCTGACGGTGACGGTGCCCGTGTCGCCGGTGGAGGCGAGGTAGGTCTGGGCCAGTGTGCGGGCCTGGCCGGGGACGAGGCGTACGGTGCCCGACTCGCGGTACTCGGCGAGGTCCAGGGCCTGGGCGCCTGCACGGGCTGCTTCCTGGGCTTCGCCGATGGCGCGGGCCTTGGCGGCCAATGCGAGGCCGCCGTCCACGACGAGACCTACGAACATCACGATCGCGATTGCGAGGATGACGACGAACGGCGTGACCTGGCCGTTCTCGTCATCGGCGAGGCCGCGCAGGCGGGTGGGGAGGCCGTGCAGTGTTCTCACGGTGTGTCACCTTCTGCGGTGGTCGCGGTCGGAGGTGTCGTGAGTTCGTGTCCGAGAGCGCAGGCGATGGCTGTGATGGTGGCGAGGCAACGGAGTTGACCGCTCTGGCGGCGAGTTACTGACGTTTCGTCGGGAATCCTGAAGCATCGTCGCTCATCTCGATTCCTGGTCAGTCTGGGAGAACCGGAGTTACGACTCTGGGTGTGATGGGGCCGCTCGGATCGCCGCTGCGGTTTACGACTATGGCGGCAGCCGAGCACCCCATCCCACGGCACGCCGCCGGGCACGCTCCCGCCATGAGCACCCAACCGCCACCGCATGCCGAAGGCGGCCGTAGCCTGGCCGACGACTGTGACACCTGCCCAGCCCGCTTCACGGCCAACTCCAGAATTCGCGAACCCAAGAGCTCTGGAGCGGTAGACGTCGACCGGTGAGGCGAAGTCGGCGGTGAGGGTGGTGGTGCCCGGCACCTGGAGCAGGGCCAGGTCGTGCAGGCCGACGGTGCAGGAGACGGCGACCTTCACGGTGGATCCGGCTTGCAGGCTGCCCCGGACGGTGACCGAAAGGCTCTGGCACGTGACGCCGGCCTCGCTGAGGGCGGTGGCAGCGGTAGACCGGGCATCTGCCCCGGCGGCCGACTGGCTGCGGTCCAAGGTGGCGGCGCGGGCGGCCTGGTGGGCGGCGTCCTCGATCTGGAGTCGGGAGTCGGACAACCGCCCGCAGTAGACCAGGAACCACAGCATCAGGATCAGGATGGGAATGGTCAGGACCAGTTCGACGGTCACCGATCCGCGCGCATCGTGCCACAGCCCGGCAAGCTGACGGCCGGCGTGCTGCGGCTCGTCCGGGGCCGGGCGCAGACCAGCGGTGCGCGGGAGCTGCCTCATGGCGCCGCCTGGTTCGCTGTCTGACGGAACCGTTCGACGGGCCCGGACGCATGTGCGCGGACCGGCAGTTGAAGAAAGGGAATGACGGTGGAGGCGGTGCCGGTGACCCGGACCTCGGCGTTGTCGGCGGTGCGGATGACGGAGACGTGCGCACCGCGCAGCGGTCCGCGGCCGAGTTGGTCGAGGACGCGCTGGGCTTCGCCCTGGCCGGAGACAACGGTGCCGTTCTGGACGCGGGTGACGGCCAGGGCGTCGGCGGCGGTGGCCTGGGCGATGTGGGCGGCGTGCCACCAGACGGTGGCCTGGGCAAGCAGCAGCACCATGGTGAGCAGCGCCGGCATGATGATCACCATCTCGGCGGTGACCGCCCCCCGCTCGCCCCGCAGGAGACCAGCGCGGAGGCGGGAGTCGGTGCTCGCTCCGCGGCATACAGCCCGTTGCTGTCTGGGCGCAGTAAACGTCATGTCGGCACGGCCTACTTGAACACCACGCTCTTCGCCGCGGCGGTGATCTCCGGGCCGAAGATGCCGACGATGGTGAGGGCGAGAGCGGCGAGACCCGCGATCCAGATGACATGCTCCGTGGTCACCCCACGGTCGTCATCGACGAGGCGGCGGATCAAGGATCGGGCATGGTTCACAAGCGAATTCAGCAGAGACATCAGGGTTTCCTCCTGGCGTCGACACCTCGTTACAACGAGTTCGTGATCTGCGTCAGAGCGGGATAGAAGACGAAGATGATGAAGCCGAAGGCCATGAGGATGCCGGGCAAGGCCATCCGTTCCGTGGCGGCGTTGGCTTTGCCTTCGGCCTCGGCGCCGCTGCGTTGCCGCATGGCGGCGGCCTTGGCGGCCAGCGAGGCACGTACCTTGGCTCCCTCGGTCCCCGCCAGGGACAGTGCGGCGGCGAGTTCGGTCAGCTCGCTGATCTGGAGTTCCTCGCCGAGCTGCCCCAGTGTCGCCCAGGGGGAAGTGCGGGTGAGCCGGGCGATGTTCAGTGCTCGGCGCAGTTGCCGGAAGGACCAGCCTTGCCCGATGCCGGCCGCGTCGGTGAGGGCGCCATCGACCCCGGCTCCTCCGGCGAGCAGGACGTGAATCAGGTTCAGGTAGGCGCCCAGCGCGTGCCGGAAGGCTTCCCGGCGACGTTCGGCCTCGGCCCGCACCGTCGCATCCGGCAGGAGGAAACCGCCGACCGCCAGGGCCAGCGAGCCGCCCAGCGGCACGGGCCAGGGCAGCGGGCGACCGCCCAGAGCCAGCAGTACACCGACCGCGGCGGGCAGGAGCAGCCCGGTCAGTGCGAGCGCGGCCTTTTCCGCCAGGTGCGCTTCGGGCGACCGTTCGGCGATGGCGAGGTCCTGGCTAACCGTGCGGCCGGGCAGGCCGAGCGTGCGCAGCAGGCCGGTGAACGGGCTGCCGAGCCGTACGGCCCAGCCGCCCGAGTCGGTGGTGAGGATCGGCGGCGGCGCGGGAGTGTCGTTCAGCCGGGAAATCAGCGCCGACAGGGGCGGGCGAGGCGGCACCAGCCACACCACCAGCGCCCACAGGCCCAGCCCTAGCCCGACGCTCAGCAGAACCAAAGCGATCATTCAGGTCACCTCCTGATGCACGGTCGCGGCAGCCTCGGGTGTCTGGCCGATGGTTTCGAGCCCGGTGAAGAACCGGTCGGGCTCCTCGTGGCGGGCCAAGAGGCGCAGCCACATGAACGCGGCGGTGAACAGTGCCCCGATCAGAAGCAGGATCAGTTGCCCGGCCACGGAGTCGTACGGAGTGAGGAATTGGGGGTTGAACAGAATGAGAGCGCCCGCGAAGCTCAGGGTGGTGATCACCACCACCCGCATCGTCGTGCGGGTGCGGGTGCGGCTCGCCTCGATGCGGTGGCGCATCTCCACTTGCGCGCGGGCAGTGGCCGCGAGCTCGCCCAGCAGCGGGGCGAGTTGCCGGGCCGGGTGCTCCGAGGCCAGCATCAGGGCGGCGATCACCAGGTCGGCGGTCGGATCTGCCAGGTCGTCCGCCAAGTGCCGCAGGGCGGAGGTCAGGCGCTCGCCGCGCTCCAACCTGGCCGCCAGGTTGGCCACTTGAGCGCGGACGGCCTGTGGCGCCTTGGGGGCGGTGGCCAGGATCGTCTGTTCCAGTCCGGCTGCCGCAGCGAGGGTGTCGCGCAGCATCTCCGTCCATCCCGCGATGCCCTCGATCCGGGCGGTCTGCTCCCGGTCGGCCGTGCCGGAACCGAGGATCCGCGGCAGGCTCCAGCCGCCCATCGCCGCCAGCAGTCCGCCGACCACCCACCCGGTGATGGCCCCGACCAGCACCCCCGCCCCGACGGCGACCGCCAGCCAGCGCCCGGCGTGGCGGCGCGGCTTGCGTTGCCGCCGGGGGTGAGCCGTACCGGCAGCAGAGGCGGGGAATCGCCACGCATGTGTGACGAGCACCAGCCCGCAACCGATACCGAGGCCCAGAAGTCCCATCAAGGGCACGTATCCGGTCATGGCTGTCGCCACATCCACTCGGGGCGGTCGGCCGCCTCCGGTTTGAAGCCGACCGCGACCAGGTCCTCCATGGTCTCGGTGCGCAGCGGCACACCGGGCACCGCGCGCAGGTCCGGGCCGGGCCGGAAGACCTCGTTGGAGACGATCTGTTTGTCGTCGACGTCGACGATCTCCCGGATGGAGGACACCACGCGCTTGTCGTCGTGGCCGCGGGGCTTGTCCAGGTGGACGACGAAGTCGAGCGCGTTGGCCACGAGCAGGTTGGTGGCCTCCAGCGGCAGCCGCTCAGGGCCCTGGACGGCGTAGGCGGCCAGTTTGGTGAATGCTCCTCGGCTCGTGGATGCGTGGAGTGTGCCCATGGAGCCGTCGTTGCCCTGGGACATCGCGTTACACATCGGAATGACCTCGGGCCCGCGGACCTCGCCGACGATGACCCGGTCCGGGGACATGCGTAGTGCCCAGCGCACCAACTCGGCCTGGCTGACCTCGCCTTGGCCCTCGATGTTCGCCTCGCGCGCCTGCATCGCCACCACGTCCGGGTGCGCCTGCTCATCGACGTCGAGGCCGAGCTCGAAGACGTCCTCGACTGTGACCAGCCGTTCCCACGGCGGGATCTCGGAGGCCAGGGCGCGCAGCATGGTGGTCTTGCCGATCGCGGTTCCGCCGGTGATCAGGATGTTCTTCCGTGCGCGGACCATCGCGGTCAGCAGAGACTTCAGGCCGGGGTCGAGGGTGCCGTTCTCGCTGAGGTGAGCCAGGGTGGCGTGCTGGAAGCGGTGCCGTCTGATGGACAGAGACGGCCGGGCGGTGACGGCCATCACGGCGAACGCACGCTCTCCACCGGGAAGTTGGAAGCTCACTCCGGGGCTGCCTCGGTCGAAGCGGCGTTCCTCCAGTCCGCTGCGGGCTGCCAGGTCGCGGATCAGCTGCACCAGCTCAGTGTCTGAGCCGACGACCGGTGGCAGGCGTTCGCGGCGGCCGTCGGCATAGCGGACGAAGACTCGGTCGCCGGTGACGTTGATGTTCTCGATCTGTGGGTCTGTCAGTAGAGGTTCCAGTCCGGCCAGCCCGAACACCTCGTTCAGGACGGTGGTGATGACCATCTGCTCAACGTCCGGTGCCACCACCTCTTGCCCACTGGTGAGGATCTTGTGGGTGTACTCCTCGGCGGCGTCCGTGAGGATCTTCCCCGCCAGGGCTAAACGATCGGCGTCGGTCATAGGGGGGCGTCCGGCGGCCTCGTCGTCGCGGATCTGCTGCGCCATCCGCTCCGAGAGTTGCTGGCGCAGGTGGATTCGCAGGCGCTCGGCCGGCGGTCCGGTCTGCATCCGGCGGCTGCCCAGGCCGTGGAGCATGGCAGGGCGGGTGGGGGGCTGTCCGTGTCCGTCCGTCGGCGGGAAGACTCCCCCGTATGCCAGGGCTGTGTAGTTCTTCTCCGGTTCGGTCATCGCCGTAACTCACTCCATGACTTCCGTGGTTCGCTGTCCTGGCTGGCCGGCGGCTCGACGAGACCCGTCCCGGGGTTGGTGTCGGCGACCTGTTCCTGCTGCACTGATCCGGCTGCCTCGAGGGCACGGGAGGAGGTCAACTCGGCAATGCGGACCATGGTCCGGCCCAGGGGCGAACGGGCTGGTGCCGAGCGCCGGCCGGGGCGCCCGCCCAGTGCGGCAGCGCCCTTCGGGTCTTCCGGGATGCGGGCCATCACCTCGACTTCCAGCTCCCGCTCCACCTCATCGGTCGGATAGCCGTCGCCGACCAGCACGAAGCAGCAACGCCGCGACCAGCGCGCCGCTGTGTGCCACTGCGTGGCCACATGGGCCAGGGCGTCGTCGCGGGCGCGGGCAAGCAGCAGCATGACGTCTGCCTCCCGGACCACCTCCAGCGCCGGGGAGTCCGGGCCGATGCGCCCGCAGTCGGCGATCACCACCGTGCCGACGCGGTTCGCGGCCCGCCGGAGCACCCCGGTTTCGCTCGGAGCAAGCTGAGAGAGCGACGCGCGGGCCTGGTCCGCACCGGCCGGACCGACGACCACCGGCAGTCCGCCGGGCAGCCGCTGCGTGTGCTGCCAGACCAGCCCCGGTTCTGCTCGGTGCCGGGCGGCCGCGGCCAGACTCATCAGCCCCGGCGCCGTCTCCAGCCGGTAGCGGCCCAGCAGGTCTCCCCCGGCCGGATCGCACTCGACGACCACCGGCTGCTCCGCGGACGGCCACCCGGCCGCCAGGCCCAAGGCGGCTGTGGTCACGCCCGGGGAGCCCTTCAGGCTGCACAGCGCCACCAGCGTCACCGCCCGCCTCCATGCACCATCACCACACTGATCTGGCCCGCCGGTGCCGCGGCCAGCTGGCGGGCATCCGCCTGGGCCATCTGCAGCGAGATCACCGTGGTCTGATCAGTGCTATCGCTCCGCACATCGGTCACCGAGGCGTCCCACGCCGACTGTGACGACGAGGATGTCGAGTTGGTGGCGTTCCCGCTGGTAGGGGCCACCACCACCGTTACTCGGTTGCCGGGTTGCACCCCGGTTGGGAACTGGCCGGCCTTGAGTCCCACAGCGGCGATTGCCTGCCCGGCCGGCGGGACATGGGCCTCGCCCAGCACGTTCTTGGTCAACGGGGTCCCCGCCGGCAGGCTGTAGGCGACTGGCCGTCCCTCCGCCTTGGCGCGCGAGCTCACCGGGATGAACGCCAGCCCGCTGTCGGCCGACACGCTCTCCTCCCGCAGGTCCTGGTCGGACAGCACCTTCCCAACCGAGACTGAACGGGCCAGCACCAACACCGGCTCCTGATGGCCAACCCTTGTCGCCACTACGACGCCGCCTGCGGTGCAACCCAGGACCAGCAGCATTCCCACCAATAGATATGGAAGTCGACGCGGTCTCGGCGCACTGGCCATCCGTGCCGGATGCCTCCCGTTACGACGCCCCGTCCAGCCCTCAGGCATGCTTCCCTGCTTGGGCGGATCCGGGTGCGCGGGCACACGGATATTCACCAACTGCCACCTCCCGGCACAGGACTTCTCCCACCGCGCCGTCGACGCGATGAACAAGATCACGTGATGTCGCTCCCGCGCCGCCTGGTGACGACGCAGGCGAGATTCGGCGTCAGCCGCCGTTGTTCAGTGCCTGGCTCTCCGCGACGCGGAAATCCGCATTCGATGTGGTCGTCATGTCGGGGAAAACGCCGGTCTGGCCTGCACCGGCCCAGGTCACCGTCCAGTGCACCGTCGCCGAGACCGCGTAGGCGCTGTCCGGTTGGCCCGCGGACGAGGTGCGGTAGGTGTAACCACAGTCCGGGGACGGGCTCTTCGGGCTCATGCTCGCCCCATGTGGTGTCCCGGGTCCGCCGCATGTCACCGACCTGCCGTCGCCCATCGTCCACACCACGGACTTCGGCCGCGCCACGGCTGTCACCGACACTCCTGGCACCGATGCCGTCGCCGACACCGTCCCCCATTCGCCGCGGTCCAGCCACAACCAGGTCGGCAGGTTCACCAACTGCTCACCGGCCGGATTCGCCTGGATCTGCGTCGACGGCAACCGCAACTGGTTGCGCGCGACCTGCGCCAGCTGGGCCGGCGTCGGCTGTGGAGCGCCCCCACCCTGCTGCGGCGCGTCCGGAATCCAGATCGGCGGCCGGTACACCGCGTCCCGTACTCCGCCCGCCGCGCACTTGTACACGTACCATGCCCCCGACTCCCCCGGCTTTGGGTCTGCCGCCGGCACGACCACCGCGGGTGTGGCCGGGGAGTACACCGCGGGCGCCGCCACAGCCGCCCTGCCGCCGTCCTGCCCGCCCTCGTACGCCGTCTGTGTCACCCCGGGCGGGGGCTTGTAGTCGCTGCGCTTGTACGAACAATCTGCCAGATTCAAGTCCGGGTTCGCGTGCTTCGGCGCCTCCCGGGCACCGGCCCCGCTGTTCCCACCGCCGCTGGACGTACCGCCCGAGCCGGAGGACCCTCCGCCGCGCTGCGGGAGCGCGCCGTGCCGACCACCCGACCCCGCACCCAGCTTGCAGCCCGGGTAGGGATTCTGGTTGCAGTCGGCATTCCCCCACCCATCGGCCGTCGCCGGGATGACGCTCACGACTACTGCTGCTGCGGCCACGCCCGCCGCGACGATCCCGCTTCTCAGCATGAGCCCAGCCCTTCAACTGCGAACCGGGTGACCCTCCAGGGCCCGGGCGCCTGCCTCTTCACCTCAGCGGTGATCGCCCGTCGTCCCCCGCCCTCGTCCGCGAGCTTGCCGTTGCCCTTCCGGTACTTCAGCCAGTGCGTCGAATCACCGCAATCAGAAATCATGACCGTCGAAGGATTCGCCGCGGGCTTCGCCGAGGTCACCTTCGGGAAGTTCTTCGGATTGCCCTTCGTCACCAGGCCGTTGAGATGATCCGCGTACAGACTGCGCGAGATCACCGACAGCGCGTCGCCGGTCGCATACTGCCCCAGCGTCGGCGAGTTCCAGTCCGACGTCTTCGCTGCCTGGGCCATGTCCCGCCACATCCCCAAGTACGCCGTCGTCGCCTGGGAGCGCGCGACCTCCGCGAGGGAGGCAGACGACGAGGAACCAGACGCCGATCCGCCCGCTGAGCCAGCGGGCATTCCGCTCCCATCGCGCGATGTCGAACCAGTCGCCCCCGTCGCACTACAACCGGCGATCAACAGCGTCAGGACAGCCGTGCCCGTTCTCCAAGCGGCCCGACCGACACGCGTACATGCCCCTAAGACCACCACAGTCACATCACCCCGCGAACGATGCAGATCCCGTCACCTGGCACATGAACGTTTTCCAGGTCTACCGCTTCGCCCCGTTCCCATTGCAAGGTGCGAACGCCACACGTCACGCTCCAACTTCACAGAGGGAACGGCCACTTGACGGAATCTTTACCAACGGATCAAGACTCCATTGGCATTTGCCCGGCGGGCGAACGGGGAGCGTCGCCCCACTCTGCTGGCGGTGCCGCATCGCGGTTTGAGGACCTCGGATGACCGCCCGCCATGCTCACCTCGCACTATTTCACCAGGTTGACACGATAATTCCGGTTCAGGGTTGAGATGGAACTTCAGGAGATCGCCTCATGGGCCGCTGCAATCTGGGCTATCGACAGATTCGTGCATGGCATAGTCCGTCACCTCGACCTACCACCGGGGCCGGCACAACCCTGGCACCGCGGTCCATCCATGTGGTCGTCACAGCCGCAATCACGGCAATACTGCTTGTCGGCGACGCTTTTCGAGAGCGCCGACAACCGCTGCCGGGTAGCCCTCCCTGGGGCCTGCGTGGCTACGCCGACACCACCGTCGGCCCCGTGGTCGAGGCGGATGCTCACCGCGATCATCGCGGTAAGCGCTGGTGTCCAACAGCTGCAGGTCCGTGGCGGCGGCCTCGCGGGAGGCCAGACTGCTACCCCTCCTTGGCGAACTCCACGAATGCCACCCAGATGGCCGGCTGGACGGCGATGGCTCCGCGACTGCGCGCCTTTGTATCCCGCACCATCATTTTCATCGGTTCGTTGCCGGCTACTTCGATGCAGTGATCTGCAAGCCCTAACTCCGCGGCATTGGCTCAGGTCGAGATACAGGGTCGTACGGCGTCGACGTACCGTCGATGGGGCTGCCCCTATGTCCTACTCCCTGCCACTCCCGCCCGCAGGGAGGCGAGCAGGCAGTACGTGCTGTGTCAGAGCAGGTCGGCGCTGGGACGGCAGCGACTAGGATGCCGTGCGGGCCCCAGACCTACCCCCTTCCGCCGGCCCCAGGTGCCGCCCTCACGGTCACCGCGCCCCGCCCGTCCCAGATCGGAGGTCTCCAGCCGATGTCGACCGCGCGGCAGCCCGTTCCGAAGCCCGGTCCGCCTGGGCCTCGCGACCACTGGTTCCAGCCGCGCCGTTCGGGTTTCCGCTGGGAGCAGGAGGGTCTTGAGCATGTACGGCAGCTGATGCCAGCGGCTGAACCGTACCGGGCATGGGCGACGTTCCGGTTCACCGGCGTCACGGGCCGGGTCAACGAGTGCGATCTGCTGATCGCCGTGCCCGGCGGCGTCTATCTGCTGGAGCTCAAGGGGCACCCGGGCCGCGTAGTGAATCACGGGGACACCTGGCAGTTCCACGACGACCGGGTGCGGACGCTGCGCAACCCGCTGCACCTCACCGACCTCAAGGCCAAGGAGCTGAAGGCCCAGCTGGAGCGTGCCGCGCGCGCGGCGGGGATCCCTGAGGCGAAGATCCCCTTCATCAAGCCGGCGGTCTTCCTGCACGATCCCGACCTGGTGAGCGAGCTGGATGAGTTCCAGCGCGCATCGGTCTACGGACGTAACGGCGGCACCAGCGGTCTACCAGGCATCTGGGACGGCCTGCTCGGGCTGCCGCCAGAGCGGGAAAGCTGGCGCGTCACCCCGCAGGACAGTCAGCGGCTCGAAATGCTGATGAAGCGCATCGGGATCAGCCACTCCACCGCTCACCTGCGGTTCGGGGACGACTGGCGGCTCGCGCCGCGCGCGCTGGACGCGGGCCCCGGCTGGGAGGACCGGCTCGCCGTGCGTGACGACGGCCTGGTCAAGGAGAACGGCCGGGTCCGGATCTATCTGTCGGGCCAAGCCGCGTCGGCGGAGCAGCGCGGCCGGGTGGACCGGGCGGCCCTGCGCGAGTACCAGGTGCTGCAAGGCATCAACCACCGCGGCATCGTCCAAGCCGTGCAGATCCGCGAACACCAGGGTGGCCCGGCGATCCTGTTCCGGCACCAGGAGTCGGACCTGCGGCTCGACGCATACCTGGATGCCTACGGGGACCGGCTCACACCCACCGCGCGCCTGGACCTGGTGCGCCAGCTCGCCGAGGCCGTTCGGTACGCCCACAACCGTTCGCTGTATCACCGGGCGCTTTCAGCGCGTTCGGTGTACGTGTCCGCGCGCGAGGACGGTACGGAACCGGTGCTGCGGATCGCCGACTGGCAGACCGCCGCCAGGGACTTCGACACCACCTCGCATCTCACGCTCGGGCAGACTCCGCTGGACTCCGGCCTGGTCGCCGACATCGCCCAGGTGTACCTCGCCCCGGAGACCGCCCGGGAGTTCGCGGACCCGGTGGATCTCGATGTCTTCGGTATCGGTGCTCTCTCCTATCTGCTCCTCACCGGCAAGCCGCCCGCCGACGCCCGGGGCACCCTGGTGGACCGCCTCGCCGCGGAGGGCGGGCTCCATCCGTACGCGGTCTCCGACAACGTCTCCGGGGCACTCGACGACCTGGTCTTCCGGGCCACCGCCTCCGATGTCCAGAACCGGCTGTCGTCCGCCGAGGAGTTCCTGCGGCTGCTCGACGCCGCGGAGGCCGATGACGCCTCGGCGGGGCGCGGGACCGTAGAGGTCGAGGACCCCCTCACGGCCAAGGCTGGGCGGCGCCTCGACGCGGAGTGGGAGGTCGTACGGGTCCTGGGCACCGGCGCGACCGCCCGCGCCCTGCTGGTGCGCCGGGTCGAGGACGGGGTGCCGGATCCGGCGTCTCTGCGGGTGTTCAAGGTGGCGCTCGACCGGGAGAAGGACGCGCGGCTGTACGCGGAGGCGAAAGCGCTGCGCGAGGTGGGCGGCAGCCGTATCGTCAAGCTGCTCGCCGATCCCCGTGAGCTGGGCGGGCACACCGTTCTGGAGATCGAGTACGCGGGCGGGTTCCGGCCGGCGGACGACCGGGACCCCGTCAGCCTCGGGTCCCGGCTGCGCGGCATGGGCCGGCTCCGGTACACCCAGCTCGAGCGGTTCGGCAACGACCTCTTCGAGGCGCTGGACACTCTTGCCGCCCGTGGGGTGCGCCACCGCGACATCAAGCCGGACAACCTGGGCCTGTTCAAGCGCAGTGACGGTTCGTGGCAGCTGATGCTGTTCGACTTCTCCCTGGCCGACGCTCCCGACCAGGACCTCCGCGCGGGCACCCGCGGATATCTCGATCCCTTCCTGGGCGGCAGTCGCCGCGCCCGCTACGACGACCACGCGGAGTGGTACGCGGCCGCGGTCACACTGCACGAGATGGCCACAGGCGAGCGACCGGTGTGGGGCGACGGCCAGACCGATCCACTGACGGTTCCGAACGCCGAACTCTATGTGGCCCGCGAGCTGTTCGAGTCCGCGCTCGCAGAGGGCCTGACCGAGTTCTTCGAGCAGGCGCTGCACCGTGACGTCGAACAGCGCTACGACAGCCTTCGTCAGATGCAGGAGGCCTGGCGCCAGGTCTTCCGCAGGGCCGACTTGGCGCGCCCGGCCACCACGCCCGCGACGGTGGACACACTGGCGGCGGATGTCGAGGACGCCCGCGAGCAGGCCGCCGCCGCCGCGGACCTGACGACCCCGCTGGACGCCGCGGGGCTCTCACCTCGCGCCGTGTCGGTGGCGGCCGGTCTCGGCGCCGAGACGGTGGGCCAACTGCTGGACGTCCCGCCGCACACGATCTCCCGCGCGCGGGGCGCCGGCAACGTGATCCGCAAGGAACTCAACCGGCGCCACCGTCAGTGGTCCCAGACGCTCCGCAGACGTGCCACGGCGAAGAAGCCCGTGCAGGTGTCGGCCGACGCTCCCGTGGAGGCCCTGGAAACGGTCGAGACCCTCGCGGCCCGGCTGGTTCCGGCCGAGGGCGGCCCTCGCACGCGTCCCCGGCGCGACATCGTGCTGGCCACGCTGGGCCTTCCGGGCGCCGGGACGGCCGACGAACTGCCGCCGTGGCCCGCCCAGTCCGCCATCGCCAAGGCCCTCGACGTCAGCCAGCCGACCGTCTCGGGAAACCTGAGCGCCGCGATCGAGCAGTGGGCGGCACTCGGCTGGCTGGAGAAGATCCGCGCCGAGCTGGTGACCATACTGTCCGAGCAGGGCAGGGTGATGACGGCGCAGGAGCTGGCCACCGAACTGCGCGTGCGGCACACGCCGGACGACGATGACGGTACCGCGGACCGCTCCGCCCTCCAGGCACAGGCGCTGGCCGTCGTGCGCGCCGCCGCCGAGATCGAGTCCCGCCTCGACGATGCCGCCGCCGCGGGCGAGGGCGACGAGGACGAGGCGGCACAGTTCGCCGTGCTGCGGCGCGGCGGCGCGGTACTGCTGGCCTTGGTGGATCTCCCCGGCAGCGACGACCCGACCCCGGTGGAACTCGCCGAGTACGCGACCCTGCTCGGCCGGGCCGCCGAGGACGTGGCGGCCCGCGATCCACTGCCGGGCGGTGCCTCCGCCCTGCGGGAACTGCGTGCGGTGCCCGCTCCGGAGGGAATGGCCCCGCTGGCCGACACCCGCCTGCTGTCCCTGGCCGCGGCGATGGCGGGCGGGGTCGGCGTCACACCGCGCTTCGAGCTGTTCCCCCTGGACCTGCGGCTGGACCGGGCGCTGCGGATCTCTCAGGCGGCCGCCGGGGTGCGGGCCGGCATCGGGATCGCCCTCGACGCACTGCTGGCCCGGGTACGGGCCCGGTTCCCGGGCCTTGCCGCGCTCGCCGACGCCACATACGTGGAGTTGGAGGAGGCGCTGTCCGAGGCGGACTTCCCGCTGGAGTACGAACGGGACAGCGGGCGCTTCTTCCCGCCCGAGCGAGACGCCGAGCAGAGCAGGGCCGCGTTCAGCGGGTCCGTGTTCACCAGCACCGGCGCACTGTACGAGGCCGCGCAAGCGCAGCTGGCGGAGGGCGTCGACCCGCGTCGGGTGATGGAGGTCCGGCTCCAGGAGGCGGTGCGCCGGGGCGGGTTCCTCGCCCTGACCGTCAAGGGCCTGTATCTGCCCGGTACGGCGCAGCGCCTCAAGGCCCGGTTCGATGTGCTGCCGGTCGATGTGGACGAGCTGTTCCTCACCGCCCTGCGTGAGCTGGCCGACGAGCAACAGGTGAAGTGGCGGGCGCTGTTGAAGGCGGATGCCAAGTTCGCCGAGACCGGCCGGATCGGGGCCGCGCTGGGTTCGTACACCCGGCTCGCCGCCGAGCGCGTCGCCACCCGCTGTACGGCCCTCGCCACGCAGGCGGGTCCTCGTACGGTGCTCCTGGCCCACCGGGCCGCGCTCGCGGCCCGCTACTGGGAGGCCGGCGGCCGTGAGCTCCTCGTCTCCCTCCAGGAGGCGGCCCGGCGCCCCCATGCCGTGCCGCACGGCCTGTGGCTGCTGGTTCCCATGGACGACCCGCAGGCTACCCCGGCGCTGGACGGCCGCACGGTGGACGTGGTGGACCGGGTGAGCGAATGGGCGGTCCTCGAGGGGCTGTTCATGAAGGAGTTGCAGGAACTTCCGCTGGCGAGCTGACGGGTGACGGCCCCTCCATGGGGCATGGTCGAATTCACTCCTTCGGCGCAGCCCGGCGGCTTATGATCAGCGTCGTGCCGGACGACGCCAAAGAACCCACGACGGACTACGCCTGTGCAGGGGAACGGCACTTCGAGGATGCCGACTATCTCCACGGCGCCGGACGGCTGCTGAATGCGGACCATCTCTTCGGGCTCGCGGTGGAGTGCCTGATGAAGGGGCTGCTGCTGCAGTTCGGTGGATCCGGCGGGGTGTCCATGACGGACAGGAGGAACAGGCCGGCCAAGATGCCATGGTGGGACAATCCCGCTACAGGAGACCGCGAGCCGCTCCTGCACATCGACCAGATGTGTTCGGCCCTGCCCCTGCTGGTTCAAGGGCGTCCCGGCCCTGCGCTCGACGAAGCCCTGACGAGGGTTTCCGCGGATTTCGAGAAGTGGGTCGTCGACGACCGCTATACCGACGGAACCCACATCGGCCCGGAACTCCTGACCCGCCGCCAGGAGGCGGCAACGCTCGCTCACGCGCTGCATGTGCACGTTCAATTCACCGGAAAGCTGCCATGACCCTCTACGACGAACCGGTCCGCTTCGACGCGGCGCGCCCGGCCGCCTTCGCCCTCGCCCATGAGGTCGCCGCGGAAGGCTTCGACGTCCTCCTGGTGAGGGATGTACTAGGCAGGTTCTCCCTGGTGGTGGAGGACGGAGAAGACGGCAACGCGGCGAGCAGTGAGCAGGCCGACCGCTGGCGGGAGTCCTTCACCGGCCGGCTGGGCCGCTACAGCGGGGAACGGCCGCTCGTGCTGGCCTCGGTCCTGCGGCTGCCTGCATCACTGACGGCCTCGCCCCGCACCCTCGAGGTCACGGCGGCCACCGGCTCGGCGGGCACGGTCCGATTCCTCGACAACACGGTCGTCGGCGAGGAATGGTCCCGTGTCACCACTCCCCCCGCCACGGACGAGGACGGGGCGCCCCGCCCCCGCCGTACCGCCCTGTACGGGTTCAAGGGCGGCGTGGGCCGCACGACGGCCGCCTCCGTGCTGGCCCGTCGGCTCGCCGACGAGGGGAAGATCGTGCTCGTCGTCGACCTCGACCTGGAGTCGCCCGGCGTGGGCCCGCTCCTGCTCGCAGGCGGCAGACTGTGCCAGCACGGGATCGTGGACCATCTGGTGGAGTCGGCGCTCGGCAATGCGGACGGGCTGGAGATCGTGACCCGCTCCGCGTACAACCCGAGCAACCAGGGCGAGTTGTGGATCGCGCCGGCGCGCGGGGCGGGCACCGAGGGCCTCCCCAACGGATACGTGGACAAGCTCAACCGTGTGTACGCCGACTCTGCGGGCGCTCGTTTCGCCGACCGGCTGGCCGCCACGGTCCGCGCCTGCGAGGAGGCCGTGGAGCGCGGCGACAGTGGCCGTCTGCCGGACGTGGTGCTGCTAGACAGCCGGGCCGGCATCCACGACGTGGCCGCCGTGACCATCTCGCATCTGTGCGACTACGCGCTGCTGTTCGGCGCGGACAACGACCAGACGTGGGCGGGTTACCGGGACCTGTTCGAGGCGTGGGCGGCGTCCGGGCAGGCGGCGCCCATCCGGAAGAAGCTGCGCATGGTGGCGTCGATGGTCCCGGACTCGGCGCACTACTCGATGGACGCCCACCTCGGCTCCTTCCGCAAGAACGCCCACGCGGCCTTCAGCGTCCTCTACGACTCGCTCGCACCGGACGAGATCGCCGGCGGCGGCGCGAACGGCTCCTGGGATCTGGCGGACGACGCCGCGCCCCACTCACCGATCCCGATCCTGTTCGAGCCGGGCCTGGTCGGCATGAACGTGCCCAACTCCCCGGACTGGCAGGATCGTGCCTTCGTCCAGGCCGCGTACCGTGACTTCCTGAACACGGCCGTCCCGCTGATCCTGGCGGACCTGGCCGCGGATTCCGAAACCGAGTCCGCCGAGTTCGCCGAGTCCACCGAGTTCGAGGAAGAAAGCCCATGACCGAGCCACTGAGCCCCGGCGAGTACCGCGACCTGCTGTCGCGCGCGCTGGAGGGCACCGTGGACGCGGACACCCGGCTCCCCACCCCGCACACCCTGTACATGCCCGATGCGCACCGCACCGCGCTGTACGTGGACAGCACCGTGGTGCAGGGCGACCGGGGCGTCGGCAAGACGTTCTGGGCCCGCTCCCTGCTCGAACCCGAACTGCGCGAGGCAGCGGCCACCGAGTACCGCATCTCACGGCTGAACCGCCTGCACGTCACGCCCGGCTTCGGCATGGACGTGGGGTCCACGCACTATCCGGGCCCCCTGGTGCTGCCCTCGCTCCTCGCGGGCGGCACGCTCCCGGAGGAGATCTGGTACGCCGTCCTGCTCACCGCGCTGGGGCAGCCCGAGCTGCTGAACATGGCCGACTGGTCGGACCGCGTGACCTGGGCGCGCACCCACCCGGGCCCGGCGGAGTCCACCATCGCGCAGGCCGACGCCCAGGCTGCCACCGAGAACATGGTGCACCTGCTGGTCTTCGACGGCCTGGAGCACCTCCACACCGACTGGGACACCCGCAACCGGCTGATCGCCGAGCTGCTCCGGGTGGCCATGCGGATGCGTTTCGGCACCCGCAACATCCGCCTGAAGGTGTTCCTGCGCCCCGACATGTTCGACGCGGCCAAGCAGCTCTTCCCCGACGCGTCGAAGCTGTCGGGAAACGCGGCCCTCCTGACCTGGTCCCGCGCCGACCTCTACGGTCTCCTCTTCCACCACCTGGGCAACGAGGACGACGAGGCGGCAGAGCGGTTCCGCCGCACCACCGGCGGCTGGAAGCACTCGGATCCCGGCGCGCCCGTGCGGTACGTTCCCCCGGCCGCCGTGCGCAACGACGAAAAGGAACAGCAGCGGCTGTTCGAGCGCCTCGCCGACCCCTACATGGGCACGAACGTCCGCCAGGGCCGCCCCTACACCTGGCTGCCCAACCACCTGATGGACAGCAACGGCCTGATCAGCCCGCGCAGCTTCCTCAGGGCGCTCGACGTGGCCGCCGAGACGACCCGCAGCATCCGCCCCTCGCACCACCGCGCCCTGCACCACGACGCCATCCGGAGCGGCGTGCGCCAGGCGTCCGTGGTCCGCGTGGACCAGATCTGCGAGGACACCCCGTGGGTGGAGCGGGCGATAGAGCCCCTCAAGGGCTGCCAGGTCCCGATCGCCCAGGGCAAGATCATCAGCATCTGGAAGGACCGCGGGCTGCCACTGCAGCTTCGCGAGGACTCGGCCCGCTACGCCCAGACCGACCGCCCCGAGCTGGTCCGTACCGGTCCCCGCCACCCCGACGACCTGCCTCGCCTGGTCCGGGAACTGATCGACCTGGGCGTCCTGCGCAACCGCGACAAGAAGCCCGTCAACGAGCTCGACGAGTACTCGCTCATCGACCTGCCCGACATCTACCGCCTCGCCTTCGGCCTGGGACGCCTGGGCGGAATCCCGCTCGCCGGCCGGTAGGGTCCGGTAGCTCCCCTGCGCCGTTCCGGCTGGCAGGATGGACGGACCGGTGCGAGAGCACGCGCCGCAACCACGAAGCGAAGGAACACCCCGGTGCCCTCCCAGGAAGCCCCGACCGCCGAAGCCACGGACGCCCCAGCCGCCACCCCGCTGGATCACGCCGCGCTGCTCAAGGACCTGCAGAAGCAGGTCACGCTCCTGGAGAACGATCTGCGCGGGCGCGCCCACGGCGACAGCGAGCAGGCCTCGGCCCTGAAAGCCGAGTACGACCGGGCCCTCCTCTCCGACCGCACCTCCGTCACCTACGAGACCTGGCTGGAGGAGCGGGTCGTCCAGATCGCCGCCGCCTGGGTTCTCGCCTGTGTCTTCGTCCGATTCTGCGAGGACAACGGCCTCGTCCCCGACGCCCGCCTCTCCGGCCCGGGCCAGCGCCTCGCCGAGGCTCAGGACAACCACGACGCGTTCTTCCGGAAGAGCCCCGAGCTCAACGACCGGGACTGGCTCAAGGAGTCCTTCGACGCGCTCGGTCGACAGCATGAGATCGCCGCGGGCCTCTTCGACCGGGCGCACAACCCGCTGTGGGAGCTGGATCCGTCCTACGACACGGCTGCTCGCCTGCTCGCCTTCTGGCGCGAGCGGGATTCGGACGGTCGTATCCGTTACGACTTCACCGACCCCGCCCTCAACACCCGCTTCCTCGGCGACCTCTACCAGGACCTCTCCGAGCACGCCCGTAAGACCTACGCGCTGCTCCAGACCCCAGAGTTCGTGGAGGAGTTCATCCTCGACCTCACCTTCGATCCGGCCCTGGAGGAGTTCGGTCTCGACCCGGCGTGGAAGCACCGTCCGGAGGACTGGCGGGGCGAGACATACGAGGAGATCGATGAGAACGGCGAGGTCACTTCGGTGGTCCGCGGCCTGCGCTGCATCGACCCGGCGTGCGGTTCCGGGCACTTTCTGCTCGGCCTGTTCCGTCGCGTACTGGCCGCCTGGCGGGACGCCGATCGCGGCGCGAAGAACTGGCTGCTGGTGCGCCGCGCCCTGGAGTCCGTCCACGGCGCCGACAAGAACCCGTTCGCCGTGTCCATCGCCCGGTTCCGGCTGCTCGTAGCGGCACTTCAGGAGTGCGGGGACGACCGTCGGCTGTCGGCGATGCCCGGCATGCCGATCCGGATCGCGGTCGGGGACTCGTTGCTACACGGGCGCGAGGCGGGCCGTGACACGGACCGGACCCTCGATGACGTGGAGCGCGAGGAGACGACGTTCACGTATCGCACGGAGGATGTCGCGCAGTACGTGAAGCAGGTGGACCTGCTGGGGCGCGGGTCGTATCACGTCGTTGTCGCGAACCCGCCGTACATCACCGTCAAGGACAAGGCCGAGAACGAGAACTACCGCAAGAACTACTGGGCTTGCTCCGGGAAGTACGCGCTGTCGGTGCCGTTCGCGCAGCGGATCTTCGAGCTGGCTGTGCGGGCGGGCGGTGACCATCGGAACGGGGGGTTCACCGGGCAGATCACGGCGAACTCGTTCATGAAGCGGGAGTTCGGGAAGACGCTGATCGAGTCGTTCTTTCACGGGGGACCGTACAGGGATCCGCAGACGCGGCGGATGGACGTCTACTCCGGCGTTGAACTGACGCATGTAATCGACACGTCCGGGGCGTTCATTCCGGGGCACGGTACGCCGACGGTGATCCTCGCGGGGCGGCATCAGGTGGCTCGGCAGGCTGAGCCTGTTCGGGCGGTGTTGGGGGTTCGGGGGGAGCCAAACCCGCCGGATGATCCAGCGCAGGGGAAGGTGTGGCAGGCGATCCTTGCACAGTGGCGGAAGCCGGGGGTGGGGCCTGCAGAGTGGGTCACTGTGGAGGATGTGGAACGGTCGAGGTTTGCTGGGTTTCCTTGGTCGCTCGCCGGTGGCGGGGCAGGTCCCCTTATGGAGGGAGTCGAAGCTGCAGCAGCGAAGAAGCTGGATGACATTGCCGCATCGATCGGTATCACGTCTGTCACCGGAGAGGATGAGCTCTACGCCATGCCGTACAACGGTGCGGCTACACGCCTTGGCGTCACGGCTACACGCCCACTCGTCACAGGTGATGTCATCCGGGACTTCACGCTAAACCCGGACTTTGAGGCGTTGTGGGTGTACGACGAGAGGTTCAAAACGCTGCCGTGGGAAGCACTCGGTACTTCGCAGCGTGTACTGGAGCAGTACCGAACTGCTATCTCCTCACGCAAGCGATTCGGTGTTCCCATGCTAGATCGGGGCATGGCCTGGTATGAGTGGCAAGAGCTGTACCCGAGGAAACTGCGGACACCACTGTCGATCGCGTACGGCGAGATCGCCACGCACAACCACTTCGTGCTGGACCGGGGTGGGAAGGTATTCAAAAACACCGCACCAGTGATCAAGTTGCCCGAGACCGCAACCGAGGAGCAACACCTTGAGTTGCTCGGGGTGCTGAACTCGTCTACCGGCTGCTTCTGGATGAAGCAGGTCAGCCATCTCAAGGGCGGCAGCGGTATCGGCCGCGGAGTTCAGGACGAAGCCTGGGAGAACCGCTACGCGTTCAACGGAACCCGCCTTCAGGAGTTCCCCCTCCCAAACGGCCTCCCCCTCCCACTCGCCCGCCAACTCGACACCCTCGCCCAAGAGCTAGCCACCCACGAGCCCACCGCCCTCACTGCCTCCGCAACCACACCCCCCACCCCCGAAGCCCTCGACGCCGCCGAGGCGGAACAAAAGCGAATCCGCGCCCGCATGATCCTCCTCCAGGAGGAACTGGACTGGACCGTGTACGGCCTGTACGGCCTGCTCACCCCCGCCGAAGTCGCCCGGACCACGCTGCCCGGCGATCCGACCGACCTCGCTGACGCCGACCTGCCCGAAGAACTCAAGCTCGGCCAGCGGGCGTTCGAGATCGTGCTGGCCCGCAGCGGTGCCGAGACCGCGTGGTTCGAGCGGCACGACTCCACCGACAACCGCACCACCGAAATCCCCATCGACTGGCCCGAGCCCTACCGCCGTATCGTTCAGGCACGCCTCGACCTCATCGCCGACAACAAGGACATCCGCCTCATCGAGCGGCCCGAGTTCAAGCGCCGCTGGTCCACCCAGCCCTGGAAGGATCGCGAAGCCGCCGCCCTCCGCTCCTGGCTGCTCGACGCCACCGAGCGTGAAGAACTGTGGTTCGAGGAACGGGACGGGATCGACTCCCCCCGGACGCTCACCATCTACCAGCTCGCCGACGCCCTCCGCCACGACGAGGACGTCCAGGCCGTCGCCGCGCTGTACGCCGAGCGGCACCTCGGCAAGCGTGACGTCCCGCTGTCCACCGTCCTGAACGCCATCATCGAGCCCGAGCACGTCCCCCACCTTGCCGCCCTCCGTTACAAGGACTCCGGCCTGCGCAAGCGCGCGCAGTGGGAGCGGGTCTGGGAGCAGCAGCGTGAGAAGGACAAGAACGGCGAGCGGCTCGACATCAAGCCCGCGCCCAAGTACACGTCCGCCGACTTCCTCAAGCACAGCTACTGGTCGAACCGCGGCAAGCTCGACGTGCCCAAGGAGCGGTTCATCTCCTATCCCGGTTCCTCCCCGGACAACGACCCCTCGCTCCTCATCGGCTGGGCCGGTTGGAACCACCGCTACCAGGCCGAGGCCCTCGTCAACCTCCTCAACGACCGCCTGAACGTGGATGGTTGGCCCAAGGAGGACCCTCGTTACGTTCCGCTCCTCGCCGGGCTCGCCGAGGTCATGCCGTGGGTGAGGCAGTGGCACGACGAGTACGACGACGAGTGGGAGGGCAACCCGGCCGAGGACTTCAACAGCGCCCTCGTCGCCGGTATGTACGGCCGCCAGCTCTCCCCGGACGACCTCACCGCCTGGCGCCCCGAGAAGAAGCGGGGCGGACGCGCGGCCTCGCGCTGAACATCAGGACCACGATGTGTGGGCCTGTTCCTGCCCCGGCAGACACACGCCTGCCGGGGCCCCACGGCGACTGTCAGAGTGCCGCGAACTCCACGAACGCCGTCCAGCTCGTTGACTCCACGGCACAGCCACACGGTTCGTGTCCGCATCCCCGGCCGTGACTTCGACCTCCACCTGACCAGAACGGCCGCCGCCCCGGAGACGTACCACATCGAGGTCACCGACACCCGCGCCGAACGCCTCCCCGCCCCGGCCCCGGCCCCCGACGGCCACCCGGACGCCGAATCCGCCGGTGGCCTGCTCCTCGTATCCGCCCTCGCGGATACCTGGGGCTGCACACCCCGCCCGCGCGCCCCGGCCCGGCCGTCCCAGCCATCCTCCCGGGGCTGATCTTCCAGGGCGTCCCACCAGCGCCCCCGCCCCTGGCAGGATAGACAGACGTGGTGTGCGCGGGACGCGGGTGAAGGACCGGCGGCCCGCCGGGAGCCCGGCCGCGGCAGTCGGGCGTGACGAGGGTGTGGGGAGCGGAAGCGGCTGATGGCCAGAGGCAGCAGCGGGACCGTGCTGAGGGACGTCCTCGACATCAAGGAGGACGTCCTCTCCGGTGACTTCAAGGTCGCCCTGTCCGAGGGGTTCACCGGCAAGACGGCCGGGAAGCTCGACGACTACGTGGTCACGGCGCAGCTCCAGGGGGAGTTCCGCACGGCCCTGAAGGTGGTCGGCGCCGCCCTGCGGAAGAACGCCTCGGAGGCCGCCTACCTGCATGGTTCCTTCGGCGCCGGTAAGAGTCACTTCCTGACCGTGCTGCACGCCGTGCTCAACCAGGACCCGGCCGTCCAGGACAAGAACCGGCTGCGCGAGGTGATCGCCGAGAACCAGGACTGGCTGCCCGGGAAGAAGTTCCTGATGGTGCCCTACCACCTGGTGGGGGCCGCCAGCCTGGAGTCCGCGCTGCTCGGCGGGTACGTCAAGGCCGTACGCAAGGAGCGGCCCGACGCCTCCACGCCCCTGGTGTTCCGGGCGGACTCGCTGCTCGCCGACGCGCGTGACCTTCGGGCGAAGATCGGTGACAAGGCGTTCATCGGGCTGCTTCCGGAGCCCGTCGAGGCGGCCCCCGAGGCTGGCACCGACGACGTGGCGGACGAGGACGAGGACGAGGACGAGCTCCAGCCCATCGGCGCCGGCCCCTCCCTCGGCTGGACCGGTCCGGGGCTCACCGACGCCTTCGACGCCCCGGCCGGGGACCCGCGGCGCGACCAGCTGCTGACCGCGCTGTTCAAGGGGCCGTACAAGCACTACGCGGAGACGGTCAGCGGTGACGCGGCCGCGTATGTGTCGCTGGACGACGGGCTCAGTGAGATGAGCAAGCACGCCCGGATGCTCAACTATGACGGCGTGGTGCTGTTCCTGGACGAGCTGGTGCTGTGGCTGCAGGCCCGGATGTCCGACCGGACGTTCATCAACGACGAGATCCAGAAGCTCGTCAAGCTGATCGAGTCGAGCAACGCCGACCGGCCGGTGCCGATCGTGTCGTTCATCTCCCGCCAGCGCGACCTGTCCCAGCTCGTGGGATCCGACATCCTCGGCTCGGACGTGGAGAACCTCCAGCAGGCTCTTGAGTACCTCAAGGAGCGCGTCACCGTCATCGACCTGGAGGACCGCAACCTCCCGGAGATCATCAAGGAGCGGGTGCTCAAGCCGCTGCCCGGGCAGGAGCGGGTGCTCGACGCCGCGTTCGCCGGGGTCGACAAGGCCGGGCAGCTCGTCAAGGACGTACTCCTGGACGGGGAGGGCGCCACCGGCGCCGACTGGGAGGACTTCCGGTCCGTCTACCCGCTCTCCCCCGCCCTGCTGAACGTGCTCGTGGCCCTATCCGGGGCGCTCCAGCGTGAACGAACCGGTCTCAAGCTCGTCCAGCAGCTCCTGGAGAAGAACGCCAACGCCGAGATCGGCCGGCTGATCCCGCTCGGCGACCTGTGGGACGTACTCGTCGACAACACGACCACCGCCTTCACAGCCAAGCTCCAGCAGGAGTCGGAGGCCGCGCGCCGCTTCCTCGCCAAGGCCCGCCATTTCCTCCTGAAGCGGTACGGGCGGGCCGACCACCCCGACCTCGTCGCGGACGAGCGCTACGTCAAGACGCTGCTGCTCGCCTCGATCGCCCCGGACGTGCCCGCGCTGCGCCGGCTGACCGCCTCCCGGCTCGCCGCCCTCAACCACGGCTCGGTGCGCTCGCGGGCGGTACCCGTACGGGACAAGGTCATCGAGCGGATGCGGGCCCTGCAGGGCGAGTTCGCCACCGAGCTGCGCTCCGAGGGCTCCGACGACCCCGTCTTCTCGCTCCACCTGTCCGACCTCGACGTCGAGCCGATCCTGGACGCCGTCGCCGGTGAGGACAAGGGCGGGGTGCGGCGCACCTGGCTGCGCGAGCGGCTGTGGGAGGAGCTGGGGCTCACCGGCCGGCAGGGGCAGTTCGTCGACGAGAAGAAACTCGTGTGGCGGGGCTCCGAGCGCACCGTGGAATTCGTGTTCGGCACGGTCCGCGACCCGCGCAGCGTCGCCGACGAGGCCTTCGAGCCGGCCACCGCGGGCAACATGCGGATCATCCTCGACTCGCCCTACGACGAGAAGACCGGCAGCTCCCCCGACGACGCCTACCGCCGCGTCGCCGACCTGCGGAAGTCGAACCCCGGCGCGCCCGTCCTGGTCTGGCTGTGCGACCACTTCTCCGAGCAGCGCAAGGCCCAGCTGGGCCGCCTGATGCGGATCAACTTCCTGCTGGAGCGGGACCGACTGTCGGACTACACCCGCAACTTCCCGCCGGACGACCGCGCGAAGGCCCGCCGTCAGCTGGAGCACGGGCGCGAGAACCTCACCCGCACCCTGGTCGAGTCGTTGCGCGAGGTGTACGGACTCGCCGAGGCCAGCGAGGACACGCGGGGCGCCGAGGTGCCCGACGGGCGGCACGTGCTGTCCCTGCAGCCCGAGTTCCCGCGGCCGCAGCCCGAGGGCAGCAAGCCGTTCGACCACGCCGTGGCACAGCTCGCCGACGGGATGTTCTCCGCGCTCTACGACAAGCACCCCGACTTCGGCCCCGGAGCGGGCAGCACGCCGAAGGCCGTCACCCCGAGCGAACTCACCACGGCCCTGAAGTGGCTCACCCGGGCGATGGACGAGGGCGGCCGGGTCGAGGTCGACGAACCGCGGGAGCTGCGTACCGTCAAGCGCATCGTGGAGCCGCTGGAGCTCGGCACCGTCCACGACGGCCCGCTCGTCGTGCGCTACGACTGGCGCACCCGAATCAACCAGGCCGCCTCCGCCCACGGGGAGCACGGCGAGCTGCTGGTGGAGGACATCCGCAACTGGCTCAGGGACGATCTCGGCCTGCGCGGGCTCGACAAGCACGTCACCAGCCTCCTCATCGCCGCCTACGCCCTGCTCGACGACCGCTCCTGGGTGCTGTACTCGGGTGTCGAGAAGACGCCTCCGCCGCTGTCCGAGATCGGCCTCGGCTGGAAACTGCGCGCCCAGCGGCTGCCCACCGAGGAGGAGTACGCCACCGCCCGGGACCGCGCGGGGCGGCTGTTCGGCGTCCCGACCAAGCCCGGCCTGTTCGCCCGGAACGTCAACCAGCTCGCGACCGACGTCCTCGCCAAGGCGGGCACGTACGAGGAGAACGTCGCCGGAGTGCGCACCGTGCTGAAGCGGCACGCCGCGCTCCTCGGGCTCGACGACGGTGTCACCGGCCCGCGCGGTGCCGTCCTGCGCGAGGCCGCCGGCCTGCTGGCCCGTCTCGTGCGCCACACCGACGACCCCACCGGTCTGGTGAGCGAGCTCGCCTCCGTCTCGTACGAGACGGAGGCCCGGGACCTGTCCCACGCCATGGACAAGGCCGGGGATGTGCTGGCGGCCCTGAACGGCACCGACTGGAAGCTGCTGGCCAGTGTGCGGGGGCTCACCGCCCGCGACGACAGCGTCGGCGACCGCGCCCAGCGGCTCATGGACCGGATCGGCGAGGCCGCGCGCGCTCCCGAGCGCGAGCGGTCCCTCATCCCCGTGCTCGGCGAGGTCCGTGAGACCGGGCTCGCCCTGCTGGACGCGGCCCTGCGGTTGGAACGGCCGGCCGTCGTGGATGAGCCCGACCGAGCGAACCCGGTGACGGATGCCGAGCAGATCACGCTGTCCGAGCACGGAACCCCGCCCGTCCCCTCGGATCCCACGGGCAGGGGCACGGGTGCGAGCACAGCGGAACAGGAGCCGCTGACCTGGGATCCCGAGCCGGGCGCCGATGTCCCCGGCCCCCGGCGGGCCGCCCGCCGGGTCATCGCCGCCGGTCCCGCCGCGCTCCACGCCGACCTGGACGCCGTACGGGAGGAGATCGAGGCGTTCCGTGCCCTGCACCCGGACACTCCGGTGGAGATCTCCTGGCGTGCCGAGCCGGAGGGTGGGCAGCGGTGACCGCTGCCGTCGTCGGCCGGCGCACCGCCGATGCGCTGCCCCGGACCCGACCGAAGGGTGAGAGCCGATGACCGCCACCCGGCCCGTCGCCGGCCGGCGGGCGATCGAGGTGCTCCTGCGGACCGAGCTGAAGAACGCGCCCGGCTGCCGACTCGTCCTGGTCGACGCGGTCTGGGACGCCGATGAGAAAGACACCGAGTTCACCGTCGCGGTCGGCGGCGGGAGCCGGCGTGTCGTCGTCACCGACCAGCACTCCCCGCTCGGCGTCGCCGACGCCTGGCACCGCCACCTCGCGGGCGATACGACAGAGGACGACAGCGTGCTCGTCGTCACCGGGACTGTCCCCGCCGAACAGCTCGGCCTCGACCTGCGCGCCCACGCCGTGGACAAGCACCCGCTGCCCGTCAACCGCGCCGAGATCGTCCCCCAGCTGTTCGGCGCCGCCGACCTGGATCCGCGGATGCTGGGCGAGCACTGGCTGCTCGAGGCGCTGCTGCAGGCCGAGCCCCTGGACGGCTGGCCCAGGGTCGGTGCCGTCCTCACCCGGGACCGTGCCGTGCGCGCGCTCATCTGCGCCCGCCTCGGGCTCGGCGATCCCGCCTCCGACACCCTGGATCTGGATGCCGGCACCCTGTTCGCCTGGACCCGCACCCCGGCCGGGCCCGCCCTGTACGCGTCCCTCTCCGCAGACGAGCAGCGCGGCCTGGCGGCCTGGCTGGCCCGGACGGTCGGGCCGGCGGCACCCACCCTGCTCGCCCTCGCCGCCGAAGGCCGCGGCAGCGACGCGTTGCCCCTCGGTGTGCTCGCCTCGGCCGCCCTCGGCTCACGGACGGCGGAGGCCGCGGGCTTCGCGCTGGGCACCCTGTTCGGCCCGGCCCTCGCCTCGTTCGACACGCTGCGGCCCTTCGCCGACGCCGCCACCGGCGTCCTCACCCGCTGGATCGCACAGGCGGAGGGCACCGCCGTGCCCTCCGGGGCCGCCCGCTCCCGAGTGCTGGCCGTCCTCGAACGCGCCGACAAGCTCGCCGCCGACGCGCGCCTCACCGACCTGGTCCGCGGCGACCGGCTGCTGCCCTCCGGCTATCAGAGCCGGCTACGCGCCCTGGCCGTCTGCCTCGACAGCCGCGGTGCCGGGGCCCCCGCGGTCGCCGAGTCCGCCCTGCGCGACCTGGGCGCCCACCAACTCGCCGCGCTGCGCGCCGACTCCACCGAGACGGCCCGTACCGCTGTCCGTCTGATGCGCTGGCTCGCCACCGAGCCCGCGGCTCCGGCGACCGTCGGCCAGGCCGTCCAGGAGCACCTGTCCTCGTCGGGCTGGGCCGACCTGGCCATCGGTGTCCTCGCCGAGGGGGACGCCTCGCGCGACCCGGCCGTCGGCGAGGCCTACCAGCGGCTGATAGGAGCGGCCCGGGAGCGGCGTACCGCTCTCGACGCCCGTTTCGCGGAGCTCCTCGCCTCCTGGACCGAGAACGCCCACCAGCAGGCGAACGGCGGCGCGCTGCTCATCGAGGACGTCCTCGCCAGGACCGCGGCCCCGCTCGCCCAGGGCGGCGGCCGCCCCCTGGTCCTCGTCCTGGACGGCATGAGCGCGGACGTCGCCGTCCGGATCGCCGGGGAACTGGACGCGAGGGCGTGGACCGAGATCGTGCCCGCCGTGGAGAAAGGCACGCTGCCGCGCCGGCAGGCCGCGGTGTCCATGCTGCCGTCGGTCACCCGGGTCAGCCGGGCGTCGCTGCTGTGCGGTCGGCCCTCCGAGGGCGGGCAGGCCGCGGAACGCACCGGGTTCGCCGCCTTCTGGCGCAAGCGCCACCGCAAGGCGCACCTCTTCCACAAGGGTGGATACGAGGGCCGGCCCGGTCACCGGCTCGCCCCGGAACTCGTCCAGACCCTCGCCTCCGACGACATCGTCGCGGTCGTCGTCAACACCATCGACGACGCTCTGGCCGACGGCCGGGAGGGAACCAGCGGGCGTTCGGGCCTCACCGACATCGGGAAACTGCCCGACCTGCTCAACGCCGCCCGCGACTACGGACGTCCGGTCGTGCTCGTCTCCGACCACGGGCACGTGATCGACCGCACCGAACGCGGGCACCAGCCCGCCGAGGTCACCGGCGTGCGCGGCGCCCGCTGGCGCACCGGCGACGCGGGTGAGGGCGAGGTGGCCCTGTCCGGTCCTCGTGTGCTGACCGACGGCAAGCGCATCACTGCCGCTTGGCGCGACGACCTGCGCTACACCGCACGGCAGGCCGGCTACCACGGCGGCGCCTCGCTCGCCGAGGTCACCGTTCCCGTGATCACGCTGGTGCCGTCCGAAGGGGTCGTGCCGTCGGGATGGGTACTGCTGCCGCCCGAGTCGACCGAGCCCCTGTGGTGGAAGTCCTCCGAAGCAGCCGACGCCGATGCCGTGCCCGAACAGGCCGACCAGGCCCCCGCCGCCCCTCCGCGGCGCCCGGCCCCCGGCCGCACCTCGGCAACCGGCCCGCTCACCCTCGGCCGGCGGACCGTCCGCAGCGCCCCGTACCGGACACAGCGCGAGTTCGTCCGCCTCGCCCCCACCGACAAGGCAGTCGAAGCAGCGCTCGACGCCCTGGACGCGGCGGGCGGAAAACTCTCCCCCGGGGCGGTCGCAGCCGCCGCCCAGGCCGCCACCGGCAAGTCGCAGCGCAACCCCGCGCGGTTCGCCACGATGCTGGAGCGGCTGCTCAACATCGACGGCTACCCCGTGCTCCAGCTGGTCGAGTCGGGCCGCACCGTACAGCTCGACCGCGCCCTCCTCACTCAGCAGTTCCCGTCCCCGGAAGGCACCGCATGACCCGCCCGGCCCTCGACATCAGCGCCGCGCGCCGCCGCGACGTCGTCGACGCACTGCGGCGCGGCACCGTCCCGCAGGCGGGCCTCGGCCTGTTCGCCGTCGGCCTGGAGCGCTTCGAGGGCGCCCTGGACGACGATCTGACCACCGTCGCCCGCGGCAACGCCGCCTTCCACGCCCTGCGCGGTGAGTACGGCTCCGGCAAGACGTTCTTCGCCCGCTGGCTCGCCGAACGGGCCAAGCGGCGCGGGCTCGCCGTCAGCGAGGTCCAGATCTCCGAGACCGAGACCCCGCTGCACCGTCTGGAGACTGTCTACCGCAGGCTCACCGAACGCCTCACCACCGCCACGCACCAGCCGTCCGCGCTGCGTGCCGTCGTCGACTCCTGGTTCTACGCCCTGGAGGAGGAGGCGCTGGCCGGAGGCGAGGTGCCGGACGACGACGAGGAGGCGCTGACCGCCGCCGTCGACGTACTACTGGAACAGCGGCTGGCTGCCGTCGCCCGCACCACACCCGCCTTCTCCGCCGCGCTACGCGGCTACCGGCGGGCCGTGGCCGCGAGCGACGGAGCTCTCGCCGAAGCCCTGATCGCCTGGCTCGGCGGGCAGAAGTCGGTGGCCGCCGCCGCGAAGCGAGCCGCCGGAATCCGCGGCGACCTGGACCACTTCGCCGCCCTCGGCTTTCTCCAGGGCCTGCTCACCGTGCTACGGGACTGCGGGCACCCCGGGCTCCTTCTCGTCCTGGACGAGGTGGAGACCCTGCAGCGGGTGCGCGGCGACGTCCGTGAGAAGTCCCTGAACGCTCTGCGCCAGCTCCTCGACGAGATCGACACCGGACGCTTCCCGGGCCTGTTCCTCGTCATCACCGGCACGCCCGCCTTCTACGACGGTCAGCAGGGAGTACAGCGCCTCGCGCCCCTCGCCCAGCGCCTGGCCACCGACTTCACCACCGACCCGCGCTTCGACTCCCCGCGAGCCGTACAGCTGCGCCTGCCGGGATTCGACCTCACCTCTCTCGGCGAGTTGGGGCGCAAGGTACGCGACATCTACGCTGCCGACGCCCGCCACCCCGAGCGGCTCGCCACGCTTGCAGACGACGCCTACCTGGATGAGCTGGCCCGCGCCGTCACCGGCGCGCTCGGCGGCAAGGTCGGCATCGCGCCGCGCCTGTACCTGCGCAAGCTGGTCGCCGATGTCCTGGACCGCATCGACGAGTTCGAGGACTTCGACCCGCGCAGGCACTACTCCCTCACCCTGCACACGGCCGAACTCAGCGCCATCGAACGCAACGCGGCGACCAGTGCCGCGGACATCCCGCTGGACCTGCCGTGACGCACCGGACGTCTGACCAAGCGGGCGAGTGGCCCCCGCCCGACGCCTTCGATCTCCTCGACCCCGTCCTCGGACACCACATCGTCAACACCCTCGGCTGGCACTCCCTGCGCCCCCTCCAGACAGAAGCGGTCGCACCGCTCCTCGACGGTGAGGACGCCGTACTGGTGGCTCCCACGGCGGGCGGCAAGACCGAAGCGGCTGTCTTCCCCCTGCTGAGCCTGATGAGCCGACGCGGTTGGAAGGGCACCAGCGTGCTGTACGTGTGCCCGCTCAAGGCCCTCCTCAACAATCTGCATCCGCGGCTGGAGACCTACGCGGGCTGGCTGGGCCGCAGCGCAGGCCTGTGGCACGGCGACGTCACCACCGGGCGTCGCCGGCATCTGCTCGTCCAGCGCCCCGATGTCCTGCTGACCACACCGGAATCCCTGGAGTCCATGCTGGTCAGCACCCATGTCGACCATCGCTCCTTCTTCAGCGGCCTGCACTCGATCGTCATCGACGAGGTGCACGCCTTCGCCGGCGACGACCGGGGCTGGCACCTGCTGGCCGTACTCGAACGCCTGGGGCGCATCGCGGGTCGTCCCCTCCAGCGCATCGGGCTGTCCGCGACCATCGGAAACCCCGCCGAACTGCTGGGCTGGCTCCAGGGCTCCGGACACGGACGACGTCCCGGCCGCGTCATCGCCCCCGACTTCCGGCGGGAACCACCCACGACGGGCACCACCAGTCCGGCCGGAGACATCGAGCTCGACTACGTCGGCTCCATCTCCAACGCTGCGATCGTCATCGCCGGTCTCCACCGCGGCGAGAAGCGCCTGGTGTTCTGCGAGAGCCGACGTACCGTCGAAGAGCTGGGCGAGCAGTTGCGCCTGCACGGCGTCACGACCTTCCTCTCCCACGCTTCGCTCTCCGTCGACGAACGCAGACGAGCCGAATCGGCGTTCGCCGAGGCGCGGGACTGTGTGATCGTCTCGACCAGCACGCTGGAACTCGGCATCGATGTGGGCGACCTGGACCGGGTCATCCAGCTCGACGCACCCCGCACCGTCGCCGCCTTCCTCCAGCGGCTCGGCCGGACCGGACGCCGCCCCGGCACCAGCCGCAACTGCCTCTTCCTCGCGCTGGACGACGAAGGGCTCCTCGCCTCCGCCGCCCTGCTTCTTCAGTGGTCGCGCAACTGGGTGGAACCCGTCACTCCGCCCCCCGAGCCCCGCCATCTCGTCGCTCAGCAACTGCTGGCCCTGTGCCTTCAGGAACACCAAGTCGGCGAGAACCTGTGGCAGCAGTGGTGGGGCGGCATGGGCCCCTTCGGTCCCGGAGCGGCGCCTGTCGTCCGCCACCTGGTCGAACAGGGCTACCTCGACCAGGACTCCGGCCTTTTGTTCATCGGCCCACAGGCCGAACACCGCTACGGCCACCGTCATTTCATGAACCTGACGGCCGTCTTCACCGCGCCGCCCGAATTCACCGTCCTCAACGGCCGCACCGAGATCGGCCGGACCGATCCCGATCTGCTCACCGAGGAGGTCCAGGGTCCGCGCAGGCTCCTGCTGGCCGGACGCAGTTGGCAGGTTACCCACATCGACTTCAGCAGGCGCCGCTGTTTTGTCACCCCCGTCGACGAGGGCGGGCGGGCCCGGTGGGCCGGCTTCGGCGCCGAGCGGATCCTCTCCTTCGAACTCACCCGGGCCGCACGCGATGTCCTCCTCGGTGAGGACCCGCCCGTGCGCCTCACCGGGCGGGCCACGGCACACCTCTCTCAGGCCCGCGAAGCGCACCTGGACACGGTGCACCCCGGGGGTAGCGTCATCGCCCGCCGCCCTGACGGCGACGTCCGCTGGTGGACCTGGGCCGGTCACCGCGCCAACGCCACCCTGACCGCCACACTGAGCTCGGCAGTCTCACCGCACCTGCGCACCAACGCCCACTGGATCCGACTGCGAGACGACCTCACGGCAGACGACTGGGCAAGTGCCGTGGCGGACGCAAAGGACAGCCTGAGCCTGCCCGAGGTGGACAAGCACGCCCTGCGTGGCCTCAAATTCAGCGAAGCTCTTCCGCCCAGGTTGGCAGAGGCCACTCTTGCCGCACGCACCTCGGACGAGGAAGGCGCCCGCCTCTCACTCGCAGAGCCGGTGCGGTTCACCACTCTTCTGCACAAACACTGACAGTGGAGTCAGCAGATCGGTGGTGGAGGTCCCTGGCCGCTGTCCGGCCGAAGCGTGGAGCGGGTGGCACAGCCGCTGCTCTGCTTGACCCCCGAGTCGGCCGACGCGGTGCCCGTGGCGACGGGAATGGAGTCAGAGCAGGAGCGACGAGGCCTACGACCATCGCAAAGGCGCCGGCAATCAGGGCAACCGTTACCTCTTGTGACTCATCAGACACGCTAACGCCAGCTGCGTCTTCGTCGGGCGGATACACGCCCACGGGCATCACGGAGGCCGTGCTGTCAGCATCGCCCCGACGGCGGTGGCCCGCACTGGCCTGGGAAGAAGGCGGTCAGAAAGGGCTCTGACGGCTGACGGCAGGCGTACCGTCGAAGAGAACGACGCTCCCGCGCAGCCACGTCCGCCCTGGGAGCACTTCGGGAATCGCATACATCGCGACCGCGGCCCGCATCGCCTGGCGCCAGCGGCATCCGAAGCTTCCTGCTCTCACGGCTGCTGCGGCCCACCCCTACTCAGGGGGCCGCCCTATCCGGCCCGAGCACGGCCCGGCCGCGGCGAAGGGCACTCTCGACCACCACCACGGCAGGTAACCGACCCGGCCGAGTTCGGCTCGGCCGCAAGGACACGAGGAGCGGTCGCTACTGCGGCACCGGCAGTACCTTCGGCGTCACCTGCCCGTCCCACGTCACGCAGATCGACGTCGGGAGCGGCCGGCCACGGCGACGGCAAGACATGCGGCCCGCGGCTACGACCACGACAAGTACTTGCGGCTGCTGTGGGAGCGCGGCATCCGCCCCGCCATCGCTGAACACGGCCAGCCCCACGGCTCCGGCCTGGGCATCTTCCGGTACGTCGTCGAGAGAATCCGCCTGGCTGCACGGCTTCCGCCGCCTGCGCATCCGATGGGAACGGCGCGACGACATCCACGAGGCCTTCCTCTGCCTCGCCACCTGCTTGATCACCCATCGCCACGTCCAACACTTTTGTTAGGACCTCTAAGGACGTGCAGATCTTTAACTCGTAGCTTTCTGCTTGGTGGTTCGTTGGTCTGGCATGAGCGGGGTGGATAGGCAACGGACCGCGCTGGCAGCCAAGTTCGAGGCGATTTTGCCGCACCTCGACGAGCGGCAGCGTCGCCTGCTGATAGGGGCGGAGGCCCAGTCCCTCGGCCACGGCGGGATCAGAGCGGTCGCTCGTGCTGCCGGTGTCCGTGAGGCCACTGTGTCTGCCGGAGTGCGGGAACTCGACTCCGGAGAGGCGCCGTTGGGCCGCGTCCGTCGGCCCGGCGCCGGCCGCAAACGCGTCGTCGACCGGAACCCAGCCGTTCGGGAGGCACTCCTCACCCTGGTCGAGCCCGACGTCCGCGGAGATCCCATGTCACCGCTGCGCTGGACCACCAAATCCACCCGCAAGCTGGCCGAGCAGCTGACCCGGCAGGGCCACAGGATCTCCGCGGACACGGTGGGCGACCTGCTGCGCGAGGAGGGCTTCAGCCTGCAGAGCAATGCCAAGACGCTGGAAGGCAAGCAGCACCCAGACCGGGACGCACAGTTCCACTACCTCAATGAGCAGGCCCGCGACCACCAGGACGGCAGTGCTCCGGTGATCAGTGTGGACACGAAGAAGAAGGAGCTGGTCGGCCCGTTCAAGAACAACGGCCGTGAATGGGAGCCGAAAGGCGAGCCCGTGCGGGTCGACACCCACGACTTCCCCGACCGCGTGCTGGGCAGGGCGGTGCCCTACGGCATCTACGACGTCGCCGCGAACACTGGCTGGGTCAACGTCGGCACCGACCATGACACCGCCGCGTTCGCCGTCGAGTCGATCCGCCGGTGGTGGAACGGAGCCGGGCGGGCCACTTATCCGACGGCCGACCGGCTGCTGATCACCGCCGATGCCGGCGGCTCCAACGGGTATCGCACCCGCACGTGGAAGACCGAACTCGCCCAGTTCGCCGCTGAGTCCGGCCTCACGATCACCGTCTGCCACCTGCCTCCCGGGACTTCGAAGTGGAACCGGATCGAGCACCGGCTGTTCTCCCACATCACCATGAACTGGCGCGGCAGGCCCCTGACCAGCCACGAAGTCATCATCGAGAGCATCGCGGCGACCACCACGAAGACCGGTCTGACCGTGCACGCGGAACTCGACACCAACCCGTACCCCACCGGCATCCAGGTCAGCGACGACGAGATCGCCTCTCTGCCGATCACCCGCCACCGCTTCCACGGCGACTGGAACTACACCCTTCACCCCCAACATCCGATGGACGCGGCCACGACCGACAGCACGCCGGACCGGGCCCCGGTTGGCAGACCGCCTCGACTCACGCGGCGTTCGCTGCAGGACCCGGAACTAACCGGGATGACCCGTCAGCAACTCAGCGAGCTCATCGACGCGCTGACTCCAGCACTGGAGGTTCAACGCGAGCAAGTGCTCCGCGCACGTCGCGGTCACGAGCGCCTGGTAGCCCCTGGCACAGGTGCCAAAGCCAAACTCACCGCAGCCGACCGGATCCTGGTCACCGTGCTCCATCTGCGCAAACTCGCGACCATGGACCTCCTCGGCCAACTCTTCGGCGTCACCGCCATGACCATCAGCCGCGCGAAACAGGAGGTCCGCCCACTGCTGGAAGCACACGGCCACCACATCAACGCGTCTACCGCCCGCCTCCGCACACCAGCCGACGTCGCGACGTTCCTCGCTCCCGACTCCACCCAGACCAAGGTCAAAAATACGAGTTAAAGATCTGCACGTCCTAAGTGGGCGTTAAGTCCGTTTCTGATAGCGGCCTCGTGTGCCGCCGCGACGCCCAGTGTGACGCGGAACTCCGCGTCCGCCGCGGCGACCGTTCCCGTCCGTCGAAGTCAGCAGCATGGAGGACTCGGAGGTCGCCGATCTGTCAGATCGGGCTTTGCGGAACCACTGGTCCAGCCGGGGCCAGGCCTGGCGGAAGGTCCGGTACGTGAGGGTTCGATACCATTAATGCAACTTCTTCACGCGTTCCGACCCGCCACATACACCGCTCGACGCCCCGAACGGGGAGGGTCGCTCACTACTGTCCATGAGGGCTCCGCGACTGCACATCACCCTGAAGGGTATTTCCCCATGTCCGAAGACAGTCGAGCACTGATCGCCCGCATCGCTTCCCACAGTCGCTGGGCCCACTGCTCCGATCCTGTGGCTGCCACCGCACCCGCCCGTGAGGCGTTCTTCGCCCGCTTCGAGCACGACGTCGACCCCGAACGCGTCCTTACGCCCGAGGAGCGCGCACGCCGTGCTGAGCACGCAAAGAAAGCGTACTTTCTGCGCCTTGCCCTGAAGTCGGCTCAGGTCCGTAGCACCAAGTCCGCTGGCCGCCGCAAGAAAGCTGCCGGCTGACCGCCCGCGGGCACCTCCGACCTCGCCCTCAAGCGTTGGCTCACGGGGGTCCTGCGCTGCTCTCAGCGCCGTCGCATGGCCTCGATGTGTGCGCAAAGAGATCGCCTTCGCCGAGTAAGCGAGGCCCGGCGCAGAAGCGCGTGAAGGACTCACGGGCGCTTCTACAAAGCTCCCATCCCCAGGCCTGGGACGACCTGACGCCGGCCGGGAAACGCGACGTCGTCCTCACTCTCGTACCGGGTTGCGAGGTGACGCCGCACGACCGGTCCCGCGGGAAGGCCTTCCAGTCCGAGCATCTCGTGCCGACGGGTGATCCAGACCGACGACGAGCGCGACGGCAATCCGCCGACGGTCCAGTGCGGGCGGCAGCCCCTCCGCGCCTTACCGTCCAGGCCCGGGGTGCACATGAGGCCCTGCGGCGTGAACATGAAAGTGTCCACGACCACCGCGGCGTCCACACTGACGTCAAAAGACTGCACGCACGGGCAGGCACGCCCGGCTCGTCGAGCACCTCCTTGCCGTCCGCACCGAGGCCTTTGCTCTCTCTTCGATAACCACACCATCTCGCCGGTGGTGATCTATGAAGGCGTCGAAAGCTGCTACCGCGCTCGGTATCGCCGTCAGCCTCGGTCTCGCGGGCTGTACCCAGCACGGCAGCACGTCCCAGCCCTCGCCCCCGGCCACATCCAGACCGCCAACCCCACCACCCAGCACACCGGTAACTCCTTCGACGCCGTCGCTGCTGTCGACGCCGTCGGCGCCGGCACCAGCTCCAAGCAGCGCTCCGGCAGATCCTGCCTCTGTCATTGAGAGCTTCTACGCCGCGATCAACGCCCACGACTACCAGCGGGCATGGGATCTGGGAGGAAGCAACCTCGGCCTGCCCTACGCCGACTTCGCAGGAGGCTTCGCCGATACCGCCCACGATGTGATCAGTATCGATAACGTGAAGGGAGACGTGGTTGATGTCCAGCTCCACGCCGTGCACACCGATGGAAGCACCGCCGATTACGCCGGTTGGTACGTCGTCGAGAACGGGACGATCACCCGCGGCTCGCTGCACCTTGTGGCGACGAGCGGAACGACTCACACTCCGGTGCCCACCACGCCAGGTGGCCCGGCTGGAGCTCTCAATCCGGCCGTAACTCAGCCCACGATCCACTCAACTATCTGCGTCCCGGGCTGGGCGGCGACGATTCGGCCGCCGGTCGACGAGACCGAGCATCTAAAGAAGCAGCAACTCGCGGCGTCCGGTGCGGCGGACAAGAACCCCTCGCACTACGAGGAAGACCACATAATCCCCCTGGAACTAGGTGGGGCCCCTTCCGATCCCGCGAATCTGCGCCCCGTGCCGCTCGCCCAGGCGCGTACGGATGACCAGTTGGAGAACTCCCTACACCGCGCTGTGTGCGACGGCAGCAAGACGCTCACAGCCGCTCAATCCCAGATCGAGCAGGCGAAAGCCGCAGAAGCACTTCCATGATCGACTCGGCCCGGCTTCCGGAGCCCCGGAGTCGGATTGAGGAATGCGGCTTGGGCACTTGGACCCGGCGGGACTGTCACCGGGCAGGTGGGCAGTCCAGCGAGGCGAGAGGGCAGCCCTGCCCCGGCCGCCTTCTTCAGCTTCGGCTTCCTGAATCCCCCGCTCATGTCCCGCCCCACTACAGCGGCGTCGTGACCGTGACGTGCTCCCCGCTGCCCAGGTGCAGCATGCCCTTGCCCGGTGTGATCGGGCCGCCGACCATGCTCCGGTTCGTGCGGATGCCGATCAGCTCGCCCGCCGAACTGTCCTGCGGAGACAGCAGGATGCCGCGGCGTGCCTTCTTCATGTCGACCTGCCAGCCGGAGAAGCCGTCGCAGATCTCCTCCTCGTCACCGGCGATGACGATGGCCAGGCCCTCCTCGGTGCCGCGTTCGACGATGCGCTTGAAGACGTCCTCGGCGTCGCAGTCGTCGTGCACCTCCGCGTCGTCGACCAGGACGACGATCGGCTGCTCGGGACTGGCCGATCCGATGACCTCCTCCAGCTCGTCCTCGTCGACGTCACGGCCAGCGAAGACCTTCAACACCCCATCCTGGCCCTCCAGTTCACGCAATGGCGACGGACGTGGCGCCGCCAGGACCAGCCGTACGCCCTGTGTGAGGTAGGAACGAGCGATGCTCAGCAGCACAGTGCTGCGCCCGGACTTGGCGGGCCCGCCGACGACGAACGCCGGGACGCCCTGGGAGAGGTCCGGGCCGAACGCGGTGAGCTCGTCGCCTCCGACGCCCACCAGCGCCCACAACGGTGAGGAAGCGGTCTCCGGCGCGCGCATCGCCCAGGCGTCCGCGAAGGAGATCCTGCTCGGCAGGACGTCGACGCGGAAAGGGCGCCGCGAACGCGGCACGTTGGCGTCCCGTGCGGCCGCCGCGTCGCCGATCGCGACGAGCGCGGCAGCCTGACCCTGACCGGTGGTGTCCTCGGCCAACAGCGCGAACTGGGTCTCGGTGGCCGTCTCACTGCGGAACGCGCGGCCGGGCGCGATCTCCTCGGGGACCTTGCGGGCGTTGATGTCCAGCATCGAGAAGTCGCTGCGGTCAGCGAGGCGCAGACCGTACTTGTCCTCGGTGAGGGAGGAGATCCGGCCCGTCAGCAGCTGACGGTCACCGGTGATCACCATGTGGATGCCGACGCTTGCACCCTCACGCATCATCGCCATCAACTGGTCGGTGAGGTCACCGTGGTTGTACTCGCCGAGCGCCGGGAGCCAGCCCTCCCAGCGGTCCAGCAGCAGCACGATGTGCGGCAGCCGCTCGTCCTCCGGCGCGGAGGCCCGCTGCTCGCCGATGTCTGCGTATCCCTTCTCCGCCAACAGCTCCTGGCGCCGGGCGAGTTCAGCAGTCAGACGGTTGAAGAGCCGGACGACCCGTTCCAGTTGGTTGCGGCCGACGACCGCTCCGCAGTGCGGCAGCCTGGTCAGCGCGTTCAGGGCGCCGTTGCCGCAGTCGATGCCGTAGAGGTGTACGTCGGCGGACGACAGCGTACGGGCCAGGGAGCCGGCGATGGTCCGCAGCACCTGAGAGCGGCCACTGCGCGGTGCGCCGGCGATGAGCAGATGCCCGAAGGTGGCGAAGTCGACGACCACGGGGCGGCGGTCCTGGTCGGCCGGCAGGTCGGCCACACCGTACGGCGCGGCCGGCAGCGTCCCCTCGCCGCGCACCGCCGGGATGTCGTCCAGCAGCAGCATCTCCTCCAGGGCGGGCAGCCACGGGGAGCGCTGGGCCGGGATGCCCAGCGACTGGTTGGCGTCCCGTACGGCGTCCACCAGCACCTTGAGATCGGTGATCTCGTCGTCCTCACGCGCCTCCGACTTCGGCTTCTGGAGCGCGGCCCGCCCCAGGTCCTGCCAGGACAGCGGCCCGGCCCAGGGCGCCAGCGCCTTCGGGTCGGCCGCTCCGGGCCGGCGTCCACCGACGCGGCCGGACTGGAAGGGGATGAGGGAGGCGTGGCCCAGACGGACGTACGCACGGCCCGGGGTGCTCTTGGAGATGTGTCCGGCATCGGGGGCGTCGATGACGTCCGTCGACTCGCCGGCGTCGGTCACGCGCAGCGCGATGCGGAGGTTGGTGTTGGCGCGGATCTCGGGCGAAACGACACCGCTGGGCCGCTGAGTGGCGAGCAGGAGGTGAATGCCGAGGGAACGACCACGCTGGGCGATGTTGACAAGGCCGGTGACGAAGTCCGGCAGATCACGCACCATCGACGCGAACTCATCGATAACGATGAGCAGTCGGGGTACGGACGCGTGAGACGGCTCCCGGCGCACCAGGTCCTGGTAGTCCTCGATGTCCTTGGCGTCGGCCGCGGCGAGGATGTGCTCGCGCCGCTTCAGCTCCGCGCCCAGCGACTCCAGGGCACGCTCGACGAGGTGGGCGTCGAGGTCGGTCACCATGCCGACGGTGTGCGGGAGTTTGACGCAGTCCTTGAAAGCGGATCCGCCCTTGTAGTCGACGAGGACGAACGTCATGTTCTCGGGCGTGTTCGCGACGGCGAGTGCGGCGACGATGGTCTGCAGCAGCTCCGACTTACCGGAACCGGTTGTACCGGCGATCAGGCCGTGCGGCCCGTCCCTGCGCAGGTCGATGCCGAACGGACCGTCGTACGACTCACCGATGACCGCCATCGTCGACTGCCCGCCCATCCGCCACCGCGCGGCGATCCCATCGCGCGTCGGCGGCTCCAGCTGCAGTACGTCAAGCAGTCGACTGGCGGACGGGAGCGCGGAGTCCTCACTCTCGCCACTGATGTCACGGAGGGGGGAGAGGGAGCGGGACAGCCGGGCACACCAGGCGGGGGAGACGAAGTCGGGCCGGACTCCGGTCCTGCGGCGCGCACCACTTTGCTCGACCCGCAGCCGCAGTTCGAGGGCCTGACCGGTGTTCTGCCGGTCCTGCTGGGGCCCTTGGTGCCATGCCTGGAAGGAGGGGAATCCGCCGACGGGAGCCTGGGGCATGCCCATGGGTGAGGCGGGGACGGTGTCGTCGGCGCGCCGCGGTTCCGCGATGACGACGGCCTGGCACTCGCCGGGCAGGAACCGCTCCTCTTCGTCCAGGCAGATCGCGTAGACGGCGACGGCCGGACCTTCCCGCAGCAGTCGTACGACACCGGGCATCGACCTCAGCCGCCGCGACCCGTCCCATACGACGACGATGTCGGGGTCGGAGAAGGAGGGTCCGTCCCCGCTGTTTCCGCCTTCTCTGAGGGCCTTCTGCCGGGCGTCGAGCAGCTGGGTCAGCTCACCGACCCGCGCACCCACTGTCTCGGAGTCCGTACCGATCAGGACGTTGGCGTCCTGACCGCCCGCCGGGCGGGTGTGCGGCAGCCAGCGCACCCAGTCCCAGCGCGGGTGCGCGTCGTTGTCGGTGAGCACGTAGAACTGCACGTCCATGGGGCTGTGCAGGACGGCGGTCTGGGCGACGGCCCACCGCCCGAGCGCCTGAGCGGACTCACCGGGCCCGGCGATACCGACGACACCGAGGTCCTTCAGCGGCAGCGCGACGGGCGAGTCCTCGATCTTCCAGGTGACCTGGCGCTTGTGCTCGTCCTGCTCCGGGTCGTCGAGGACGACCTCGGACGGGACACGGCCGGTGCCGACCCGCAGGAGAAGGTGGTCGGCGTCCGTGCGCCGCCGCTCCCACAGCCGAGTACGGGGCCCGGTGCCGAAGGCCAGGACGGAGGCGGGGTCGGGAACGGCACCGCGCCGGTCGAGCCGCTCCAGGCGCAGGGCGTCCTGGGCGTCCTTCTCGATCCGTTCCTTGTGCTCCTTGTACTCCTTGACCTGCTTCGCATGGGACTTGCGTCCGTGCTTCTTGTCCATGAAGTAGTTGCCGAAGAGCATGAGGGGGCTCATCAGCGCCATGATCAGGTAGTACCAGCGCCCGAAGACCATAACCGACACCACGGCTCCGACCAGGGGCGTCAGCCCCATCAGCCAGTTCAGCGGCCGTGCTTCGTACTCCTTGGGCGGCGAGGGCAGCCGGAAGTGCGTCCGACGCTCGGCAGGGCGCAGTCGCGGAGGCCGGTTGTAGTCAAGCCCAGTGCCGTCGTCCGACCACTTCAGGGCCGCGTTCGGCGGGGTGTACCCGTCGATCTCCAGGAGTGTGTTGCCGAGGGCGAGCTGGGAGCCGAGGGGCCAGGAGCCGCCGTCGAAGTCGTCGCCGTCGAGACGGGGGAAGTCGCGGTCAGGGCTTCCCTCCTCCCGATCCCCCTTCTTCTTAGTGCTTACTGTGCTCTTCTTCTCGATGCCGTGAAGGGCGACGTCGCAGGCGCCGTCGATGGCGATGGACAAGGTGGCGGCGCGGGCGGGGAGTTCGGGGTCGTCGATACGGATGTGGGCGGCCGGACCCCTGCCAATGTCGTACCGTCCGACGCCGAGCCGGTGCACCGCGCCGGCCGCAGGACCGCCGGCCACGCGGAACTCCACGACGCCGGTGGGCTCGCCGAGGACGCACCCGGCGGGGTCGTGGAGGCTGACGACGGCGCCGTCACGGAGGGGCGAGCCGACCACGGTGGCGGAGGGATCGAGGGCGTAACCGTCGACGTAAGCGAGGGGGGCGGCGGAGCCGCCGAGGCCGCCGCGATGCGCGCCGATGGGGATGATTTGCGCGCTGTCACCCAAACCGACGTGCCGCGCCAACTCCTGGGCGATGTCAACCACGGTGGACTCCGGATCGGCGTCGAGCACCACGTCGGCACTGACACCGCCGAGCGGGTCGACGACGGTCAGACTCAGACGCACGTCCATCCCCCAACACACTCAACACATTGAGAACACTCAACTCGGTGGCAATGACCATAGCTGGCCGGTCTTTCGCGAGCGCAACGGATGTGCGCCGGTTCACGGTTTCCTCGCCCGAGCCCCCTGTGACCCCACAGGCCCCACCCGTAGGATCTTTGCTCATGCGGATGGCCGGTCGGACGACCGCGCAGGCCGCGTCGGTCGAGCCACGGGGGCAGGCCCTGCGGCGATCGCAACGGGAGGGAGAGCCGTCATGGCCAAGGACACTGACCTTACTTATGCCGAGATGGAGAAGAAGGCCAACGACCTCATCAAAGCCATGCACGACATGGAAGACATGCTGAAGAGCGTGGAGAAGGGTGTCGAGGAGCTGGTCCAGAACGGCTTCACCACCCAGAAGGCCTCCGGCGCCTATGACGACGCCATGAAGGACTTCACCAAGGGCGCGGCGAAGACCATCCAGGGTCTGGATGGCCTGTCCAAGTTCCTGACCAACGCCAAGAAGGCGTACGAGGACCTGGATGAGCAGTTGGCCAAGGGCGTTAAGGGTTGATCTGACCGACCCACGGTCCTGTGGTGCGGGGGGATGTGCGCGTCCCGCCGCACCACGTTGCTTCTGCTAGTCCGGCCTTGAGGCCGCGGAACGACATCAATGGGGGCGCTGTGGCCGGCGAAGGCGATTACCAGCGGCTTGATCTCGACGTGATCGAGAGCATGGGTAGGGGGCTGAGCAGCATCAAGAAGGCGTTCGACGGAATCGGGAAGCTCGACGACTACTCGGACGACTTCGGCAATGAGCATCTCGCCGACAAGTTCAAGGACTTCGCTGACAACTGGGAGATGAGCAGAGAGAAGCTGACCGGAGAAGTGGACGCGCTGGCGAACATCGCGAAGGCGGCTACGAAGGCCTACGAAGATATCGACCATCAGCTGGCCGAGGCCATTCGGGGTGCTCAGGCCCCGAAGGGGAAGGGAAAGTAGGCCGTGGGAGGAAGGCCACGCGACTGGCACCCGGTGGCGGACAGTGATCCGGTCCCGGGAGACCCCGACCGACTGGCGTCGTTGGGCAGGACCCTGCGCAAGACGGCCGACGAACTCGAGCGCCAGATCAAGAATCTGAAGGCGGTTGCCGGAGTCGACGCCTGGGACAGCAAGGCAGGTAAGGAGTTCCGCGAGAAGGCGAAGGGCAACGTCAAGAAACTGGAGGCCGCCTTCAAGCGGTATGACACCGCGGCGACGGCCATCGGCTCCGCCGTCGTCGAAGAGGGCGGCACCTACGAGGACAAGGTGCACGCTCGGCCCCGAAACTATTCGTCCGATCTCAACCGCGCCCAGGAGATCGCCGACGTTGCCCTCAGGGACGCCCAGGATGCCGAGCAGCGCAAAGGGGCAGCCCAGAAAGGTCTCGACGGCCTGTCCAGCAAGGGCCGCCAGAAGGAAGATGTCGACAAGGACCGCAAGGACATCGAGGCCAAGCGGGACGCCGCCAAGGACGAGATCGAAGCTGCCCGCGACAAGATCAACCAGGCCAAGAAGATTCGTGACGACGCGGCCAAGCGCGCCGCCGACTCCATCGACGCGATCATCAACCACGACTCCCTGAAGGACGGCTTCTGGGACAAGTTGGTCAAGGACATCGCCGACATCACATCCTGGGTCGCCACAGTCTGCGGAATTCTGTCTCTCGTCGTCGGATGGATCCCGGTGATCGGGCAAGCGCTGGCCGGAGTTCTGGGAGCCATCGCCATGATTGCGACGCTCATCAACTTCGTGGCAACCTTCGTCGAGGTGCTGCAGGGCAACGCAGAGTGGATGGACCTGGGGATGGCGGCCCTCGGATTCCTGTTGATGGGAGTCGGAAAGGGTTTCTCCAAGATCGCGGGTAGGTTCGCCAAGGGCGCTCTGGGTAGGCTCGGTAGGGCTGGTGTGGCACGAACCGCACGTCAGATCAGCCGCGCCAACAAGAACCTTCGGAGGACGTCCGCCATCCGGCCCACCCTGGACAAGGGGGACGTCTGGAAGTCGATCAAGGAACCCTTCACGGAACCCTTTTCGAAGAGTGCGTGGAGTGACAACCTCAAAACTCTCAAGCCTTTCAGTGGAAACTATGCGAAGGCTGGTAGTGAACTCGCCAGCCGTGGTGGGGGTAGCGGATTCCTGAACGGCATCAAGGGAACCCCGAAATCGTTTTCCATGGCCGATCCCGGTGTCGCATCCGATCTGAAATCTGTCAAGTTGGGTACCGCGGCCCTGGGCGGTCAATTTGACACTGATGCCCTCAATCGGATCTCCAAGTCAGCCAGCCGCCTGTCCACCGTAGGAGCCGGCATTACGCTGGGCGGGCTGGGTCTCGACGGAAACCTCGACCCGCTCCTCGGTTGAGTGGACAACCATGCTCCGTCGAAAGGAAAAGAGACGTGACCACGCCGAACGATCCCGCCCCGCTGGACGAGACCTACGAGTGCACCTTCGACTTCCAGCCCGGGTGGATCGACCTGACGCTGCGTGAGGGGACGAAGGCCGAGGCCAAGGCACTGGCCACGGAAGTCGTGAACCGCCTCAATCAACTCGCCCTGGAGATTGAGAACAGCGCAGTCTTCGACGACATGGTCGAGCGTGCGGTCGATCTCAACACGGATATGCCCACGCTCGCGGCGGCATATTACTCCGAGGCCGGGGAAGCTCTGACCAATCTCAGGGTTGACGGGTACGGCGACGAGGGTGTGCCGCGTCCCGGCGCCGATGAGGTCATTCCGCTGATTCTGCAGTGGGAAAACGCCGAGGTCGCGGGCGAACCCGAGGTCACGCACCTCGAGCTACCGGCCGGACCTGCCGTGCGCGTACAGGCCATGCTTAAGGTGAAGCGCGTGTTCGGCTTCGGTCGTAAGCTGACCGAATTCGTCAAGTATGCCGTCTTCCCGCCTGGCATGCAGACCCTCATCGTCGTCACGGTGCAGTGGGAGAAGATCGCTCTCACCGAGCAAATTACGGAGCTGGCCGACGAGGCCGTACGAACCATGCGAATCACCCCGCTTCCGACGGGAGACACCGCTACCCCCACCGATGGAGGCACGACGTGAAGACGGCCGACCAGTTCACCGCGCCACCCAATGACTACCGCGTCATCGTGCCGGACGGTTGGTTCCAACTTCCGCTCGATCCGCCGGACGACCGCGACCGTGCCATCGTGGCGCTCGCGGACCTGACGTTCCGCGGCGTGGACAACGCGCCCCACCTCAAGAAGCAGTTCATGCAGGACCTCCAGCGGAGGGCGAAGGACGCCTACAGGGTCGGCGGAACCGAGCTGTACCTGTCCACGCTTTCCGTGGGTCCGGTGCCGCTTGCCTCCTCGTTGCTGATCAGCGTCCCAGCACCGGACGAGTGGCCGCGTACCTCCGACGCCGAGGAACTCGCGGAGCACCTGGCCGGGGGCGACCACGGCAGGTACGGCGAAGTGGGCGTGGTGCACCTTCCGGCGGCTGGCAGGGCGGTGCGGTCCCGGCGCAGAGAGGAAGCGGACCCTGACACGCAGCTGGGCAACACCATGCCTACGACGACTCTCACGTACTACGTGCCGATTCCAGCCAGTGAGCATTGGTTGATGCTGAATTTCTCCACTCCGATCGATCCGCTTGCGGATCAGATGGTGGAGCTGTTCGACACCGTGGCCGGAACGTTGTACTGGGAATGACGAATGTCCCCGCTTTCGTTCAAGTTTCTGTACCTGAAGGCGGGGTGCCCTTGTCGATTCCACAGGTGGGCACGGCGGGCTCGGCAGCGCCGCGCAGCCAGCCGGTCGCGGGCTATGAAGTACCAGATCACACGGCGCCCGAGCCGGGCCAGTTGATGCTGGAGGGCGACCAGCAACTCGGTTACCTCGGTCACGCCTTGAGGTAGAGCTGTTCGGCTTCCAGGATCGCGGCGCTCAGTCGGCTGTCACAGGGCCAGGAGTCGGTGATGACACGGCCCACACCGCATGCACGCTGCTCTTTGGGGGGCAGCTCGGGAGAGGCGAGCTGGTCCGCAATCCGAGTCAACTGACTGCGGATCCAGGTCAGTTGTCCGGCACTGCTGACGCTGCCCTGACCGGTGGCGTGCCGTTCCAGTTCTTCGTCGACGCCGGACAGAGCCCGTTCGGTTGCGTCGAGGGCCTTTTGTGCGGCCGGTCGGGACACCTACCTACAGCTCCAGCAAATCCGTGTCGGGGTTCAATACGTACGCCGCTATCAGTGCCACTCCTGGCTCCGGTCTCCAGGGGCAGTGGGCGGCCCGAGCAGTGCAAGCCGCCCACGTTGGATCACCGGTTGACGGACTGGATCTCCTGGACAGTGACGTCCTGGGTGGCGCCGAACGTGCCGTCGGGCAGATTGCCGCCCGGGACGCCGGTGCCTGTCCAGTGGATCTTCCAGGTGATGGTGGCCTTGAGTGGATAGGAGCTGTCTCCCGAGGAGCGCAGGTAATTCACGCCGCACGGTGGGGTCTCGTTCGCCTTGCCCTTGGCGTAAGGTTCGCCGATCTGGCCGTTCTTGATCTCGCAGACGCCGGAGGCCGGGTAGGTCTCCGCATCTGCGGTGCCTGGGTCGATCTTCAGAGAGACCGGCGTAGCGGTCGTCGTCGCGGAGATCCCCAGAGCCGGCACGGACGCGGTGACGGAGACCGGCTTGAAGGCGGCGCCGTCCAGCCATGCCCAGGTCTTCAGATTGACCTTGGTCGTGCCAGCCGGAGCGAGGGTCACTTTGGTGCCGGGGACCCGGATCTCTTTGTAGGCGAGTTTGCCGAGGACCTCGGGGGTGACGGCGTTCTCGATGTCGGCCGGTGGTGGATCGCCCTTGTCCACCCAGAAGATGGGCTTGGTGCACTTGTCCCAGCCGGGCGGGAAGGCCTCGTCGACGTACGAGTCCCACCAGTAGCCTTTGCCGGTCTTGTCCTTGTTGAAGTCCTTGTACGGGTGGCCGTTGACGTAGCGGTCGCGCTGTGTGGCGTCCCACTCGTAACCCGTCGAGTCGGCCGCCCAGATCGGCTCCAGGTACGCCTTGAGCTGCGCGGGCGTGTACTTCGGGGCGTACCAACAGGCAGGCGGAGTCCAGGAGGTGGTGGAGGTGACAGGGCCGACGGAGGTGCCGGTGCCGTTCTTGGAGCGGTCGAAGACGACTCCTCCCGCGGACGCGGAGATCTCGTCGTCCTTCCGATCGCCATTCACCTGGGTCTCGGAACCCGTGCCCTTGCCTCCCGGCACGAAATCCGCCCAAGCCATAGGGCTGGAAGCCACCGCGGCGACCCCAACGACGGTCACGCACACCAAGAATCTTCCTACGGCTGGCACTTGGCGGCCCCCCTGGTGGAAATGATCTGGGACGTCTGCCAGGCACCGTCGGAGTTCTTGGCCAGGCTGGTGTTGTAAAGGACGTAGCTATTCTTGGTGACCGGCGTCCTGGCAATCTTGTTGGTCTTCTTGTCCTTGCTGAAGCCCTTGCTCTCGTCGGCGCAGAACGAGAGCGTGGCCGACGTCTTGCTCGTCAGCGTCACGTTGCGGTCGTAGTAGCGAGCCACGCCCGTGAGCGTGGCTCCAGCCTTCTTGAACTCGGCGACCCAGGACAACGCAGCCTCAAGTGCCTTGCCTGTGTTGTAGAAAGCGAGGGCCTCACCCTTGGGATCCGTTCCCGTGATCGCGGCGTCGACAGCTCTCATACGCTCTGCGTTGTCAGCCAGTACGGCGTCCTTCACCGAGTCACCCGTCTTCGTGTCCTCGAAGGTCAGGTTCAGGTCGGAGGGCAATTCAATCTTCGGCCGGCCGGCCACGCTGGAAGCCGAAGTCTTCGGCGAAGCTGCCGTCGGGCTCCCCGTGTCGGCCCCCGCGATCTTGTCGTTGGCCTTCGAACTGTCGCCCCCGCCCCCGCAAGCCGTCAGCAACAGGGTTGCAGTCGCGGTGAGCGCGGCAGCAACGGGCAAAGGGCGGCGTTTCACAGTGGGCTCCCCGTGAGACAGAAGTTGAGTCAAGAACACAGACGGTATCGGTGTGCTTCCCGGTTTCGCCAGAGCGAACTTCCTTGTGAACATGGGCAATACCGGGCGTATTGGGTGCTTGGGGTGTGTGATGTGTCGCGAGCGCGCCCAAACCGGTGATGGCCCCGATCGCCTTGGGATGTGGCGTATGGGGCCGTCGTGAGGTCGGCTCCACTTCGCAATTGCGGGTCCGTCCCGCCCGTTCGCTTTGGGCGGTCAGCAGTGGATGGCGCTACTCGTCTCGGCTCACGCGGGCGTCGTCGGTCACCACACGGCAGAAGAGGGTGCGGCCACTGCGCCCTCAGCTCCGCCCAGAGAAGAGGGCCTGCGGCGTGCCGGCCGCGCCATCGCCGACTCCTCGCCGTATGACAACCCGCTGGCCAGCCTGATCCTCGAAGCCGAACAGCTCTATCTCAAGGCGCGATGCTCTCCCTTTGCCGTCCATTGGTTGTTGGCCTAAGAGCATCGAAGGACAGTAACTGTGGCTGTCCCTTGCTTGTGGGGCAGAAGTGCTCTATATGGCAGAAGCGCTGTATGTACGCGTCGAAGCACCGTATATGTCGGGGGTCGGAGTGGCGGATCACGTCAGGGTGTCCACGTCGGAGCTGAAGGAGATCAGCCGGTCGGTGGCGAAGCTCAAGTCGGGCTTCGAGCAGGCCGGGGACGTCGTCGACTCCTACGACGCCGAGATCGGGTCGAGTGACGTCGCGTCCGCGCTGGGCGACTTCGCCGATGACTGGAAGAAGAAGCGGAAGCAGCTCTGCGACGGGCTGGAGTTCCTCGGGAAGACCGCCGGTGCGGCGGCGAAGGCGTACGACGGGGTTGATCAGCATCTCGCGGACGCGCTGCTGAAGTCCCAGCCGGGGGACGGCGGCAAGGGCAAGTGAGCGACGACTTCTCCGGTGTCGACTGGCAGACGGCGCGGTACGACGACAAGGAGTTCACACCCGGTGATCCGTACGAGGTGGCCCGGCTCGGCAAGCGCATCGCCGACACCGCCAAGCTGATCGAGGAGCAGGCCGGCAAGCTGAACAACCTCGTCGACGGGAACGGGTGGGACTCCGATGCCGGGCGGGCGTTCCAGGACAAGACCCATGACACGGTCGGCCTGCTCAACAAAACCCACACGCGGTATGCGGCCGCCGCTGCCGCCCTTGGCTCCTCGGTGGCGCACGAGCCCGCCTCCGACCAGACGCGGGAGAACTGGGCCACCGCCCTCAACCATGCGCAGAGTTTGGTGCGTACGGCGCTCAACAAGGCTGCCGCCGCCGACGCGGACGGCAGTCACTATCAGAAGCAGATCGATCAGCATCCAGGGTCCGATGGACATCCCGACAAGCAGAAGCTGAAGCGGCAGAAGGAGGCTGCGGACGGGGAGCTGGACGCGGCCAAGAAGCAACTGCGGCATGCGCTCGACTACCGGGACACCCAGGCCGGGTACACCGCCGACGCCATTCGCAACGCCATCGACCACGACGGGTTGAAGGATCCCGAGCATCATTGGTGGGACAGCGTGACGGACTGGGTCGCCAAGATCGGGCACTGGGCGGGGGTGGCCGCGGCCGTGCTCGGTGTGCTGGCCCTCGTGCTGAGTTGGGTGCCCGTCCTCGGCGAAGTGCTCGGGGCGTTGGCTCTCGTGGCCTCGGTCGTCGCACTGGCCTGCGATACCGTCTCGGCTCTGGACGGCAAGGGCACCTGGCTGGACGTCGGCATCGACGCGATCGGAGTGCTGTCCTTCGGTGCGGGCCGGGTGCTCGGCACCACGGTGAAGGAAGCATCCGTGGCGGCGCGCGGGGCCTCCGCCGTCAAGGACGTGCAGCTGGCGCGGGAGATCGGGCTGAACCCGGAGGCGGCACGAGGCCTCGCCGAGACGCTCAACGGGGTCAAGCCCGGCCAGATCGGCAAGGCGCTGGCCAACGGGCCTTCCGAGCTCCTGCCGCAGATGCGGTCGGTGGTCAAGGAGTCCTTGAACGCCAAGGCGTACGTCGACGACATCAGAATCGCCGCCGGCAAGCTGCCCGGCGAGGAAAGCCTTGTCACCGAGGGTGCCCCCCGGCTGACGCACATCACCGACTCCTCCTTCAAGAGCGTGGCTGGTTACGGCAAGGCCCTCTTCATCGGCAGCCAGACCCTGCCGCTCGCGGCCGGCTGGTCCAATCTGGCACCGGTCAGCGACGGGGAGCCGTGGTTCACCGGACCGGACGGCCTGGGTCGGGTCAAGGAGATTCCGGGGCTCGGGGCGAGTGGAATACCGTTCGTGAACGGGCGCTGGAGCACCTCCGGGGACGGTGGCTGACCCGGTCGTCGGCCGGGACCGCGCAGCAAGCACACGGCACACTGCACCGTAGGAAAGGCGCACACAGCGCACCGCACAGCAGGGAGAGCAAGGACCCACGTGGCGAGCGAGGAGGAGCGGTCCGTCGACGATCTGTTCGCGCAGCTGCCGCAGGACGGGCAGCGAGCGCTGGAACAGATCGGCATGGGGCTGCCGGAACTGCGTCGAATCGCCGCTCGCGAGGACGGCATGCGGCAGGTTCGCGGCATCCTCTCCGAGTTCGCCACCGCACCCGACCCGCGGCGGCCCGGCGACGACGAGGGACCGGCGCAGCGGGCCGCGGTGTGGCCGTGGGTGCGGCTGCTGCTGGTGTGTGTCGCCTCGGTCTTCGCCTGCCTGCTCTCCAGCCTGTTCATCGGCAAGGCGGCGGCGTTGGTGGGGCTTGCGCTCGTGCTGCTCGTGTTCTGGGTGGCTTTCAAGACGCGCAGTTCACATGGTGGTGTTGTCGCGCGGTGGCTCACCCTGGCCGCATATCTCATCCTGGTTTCCGTGGGTTCGTACTTCGCCAACGCCTGGTATTTGCAGGTGCGCGGGGAGGAACAGACAGTCGCCATCGCATCGCCGACCCATCAGTGGGCCCACGGGACCCGGGAGACGTACTGCAGGGTCCGGCTGAACGACGGCTCCGTCCATGAGGTGATCTCCAACAAGGAGAACTGTGCCGACCGAGTCGGGCAGAAGGTCATGGCCGTCGTCGATCCGGCAGGACACTACGAACCGTCCCTCGGCACGAAGTCCGATATCGGCGGTGTGCTCGAGGGTTACGTCTGCCTGGGTGCGGCCGCGGTCCTCGTCCTTGCTCCGGTGACTGCCGCGATGACGGGCCGGGCGAAGGAGGCGCGGAGCGCGGCATGAGCGAGGAGACGAACGAGACGAACTCGGCCACTACGGCCGACGCCACCAACCCCCACCCCGCACCCCCCTCCGACTACCGCCTCGCCGTCCCCGAAGGCTGGGAGCGCGTCGTCCTCGACCCCGACCGCTGGGGGTACCGGATAGACAAACTGGTCAACCGCGGGCTGCGCCGGACACAGGCGACCCCTCAGCTGAAGGCCGCGCTCGCGGAGCGGATGCGGGAGCAGGCCGCGGCCGCGCATGCGAACGGCGGCGTGGAGATGTACCTCGTCAACCAGGTCATCGGGCAGGTTCCGGTGTCCGCCGGGCTGGTCGTCACCCTCCTGCGGCCGCCCCCGGGCACCGCGGCCGGTGAGTTGTCCGACCTCGCTCTGTCCCTGGGGCGGGGCGACGGCGAGGTCACCCTGGTCGACCTGCCCGCCAGCCCGGCCGTACGCCACCGATACCGCCGTCTGCCCGCGGCCGACGACCCGGACGGCAACAAGCTGCCTGTCACGCACCTCGACATCCACCTCGCGGTGCCTCACAGCGAGCAGCGGCTGCTGCTGTCCTTCTCCACTCCGATGGAACCGCTGGCGGACGCGCTGGTGACCCTCTTCGACTCGATCGCCCGCACTCTGCAATGGATGGCCTGACATGCCCGAGTTCTCCGCGTCCACGGTCCGTATGCAGGCACCGGACGACGCCGTCTCCCTTCCGGTGCGCGAGCTGGTCGACCTGGATTCCTGGGCCGCGGACGCGGCACGGCTACGTGTGGGCCAGGGCGGCGACGCGCGGCTGATCGAGGCGCTCGCCGCCGAACTGCGTGAGGCCGCGCTGGACGCGCGCGGCCGCGGACCGGTCACCGCCCTCTCGTACGTCCCGGAGCCACGCCTCGGTGAACTGGCCCGCATCGAGCTCTCGGCGCTGGTCGCCGACGACACGTACCCGACGATGACCGTCGACCTCCTGCACCGCTACCTCACCACCCCCACGGCCGGCTCCTTCCGCCCGCCCGAGGCCGAACTCCGCGACCTGCCCGTCGGCCCGGCGGTCCGCGTCCGGCACGCGTACGTCCAGGAACCCGACCGGGACGGCAGCGGCACGGTCCTGGAGACCTGCGCCTACGGGATCGTGCCCGACGAGGAGTGGGGGCTGGTGCTGCTCACCTCGTGGCGGGCCCTCGCGCACACCGACGCCCTGTGCGCGCTGACCGACAGCGTCGCGCGGACGGTGACGGTCAGCTGAGCGAGCGCGTTAAGTCCCCCCGGTTGACCCGCTCCGCCAGGGACCCGTGCGACCCGAACGACCCGTACCCCGTGGCCGCCCACACACTCCGCTCCGCCGGCACCTCGAAGTACGGCACCGGGCTCCCGCCCTCCGCCACGTCCGTGAGGACCTCCGGCGCCCGGCGCGCACGCACAGCGGCGGCGCACTCGGGGCACACGGCCACCTGAACCCGGTCCCGGCGGCCCAGCGGGCGCCATGTCGCACGACGTACGGCGCGGCCGTGCAGGGGGTTGAAGAAGCAGAGGGGCAGGGCGGACCGGGAGCCTGCCAGGGCGTCGCGGCCCTCCGCCACCAGGGCCAGCACGCCCGCCAGGTCGGCCAGGCCGCGGGCGGCGTCGAGGACCGTGCCCGCGGCGGCGTAGGCGTCCAGGGCGTGCTGCAGGCCGGGGGTGCCGGACACGTCCGCCGCCTCGGCCGCCTCGCCGAGGGCCAGGACCTCCGCCTCCGCCCGGCGGCGCAGGGCCGCCTCGTCCGCGGCGCGGGCCGCCGCGAAGACGGCCTGTGGGTGGGCGAAGGGAGAAGGATGGGGCGTACGCCCATACCTCCTCGTACGGCGGTTTCGTACGAGGAGCAGGGCGCCGGCTGTCAGCAGCGCGAGCGTCGATACGGCCACCACGGTCGACCAACCGATCCAAGTACCTTGATCCGAGCCCGGTTTGGGGGAGGGCGAGGTCGAAGCCGGGGTCTCGCCTCTCAGGTCCTTCGTCGCCTCCTCGTACACCTTCGTGCCGTTGCCCTGCGCCACCAGTTGCACGGCCTTCGCTGCAAGGTCCGCCAGTCCCGCGTCCCGCATCTCGTCCAGGAACCCGACGGCGGACACGGCGTCATGTGTCTGGTGGGTGTCGCTCGGCCATTCGTAGCCGTTGAGGGAGTCGGCGAAGTCGCTGTCCGTCGTGATGAGGATGAGATTGCGCAGGCCCAGGCGGTCGCGGACGACCGCTGCCAGGTCGTCGGAGTCGCCGTTGAAGGCGTCGCCCTTGGTGAGCGGGGTGAGGACGACCTTGATCGGCAGGCCCGTCTTCCTGATCTGCTCGGCCAGTTTCCGCTGCCGCGCCTGCGGTACGGCGGTGGCGTATGCCGCGTCGACGTAGACGGGCGAGGTGCGCAGGGCGTTCGCGATGCGTTCGCCGAGGCTCGGGGCGTCGGTGTCCGCCGCTGCCCGGGCCGTGGTGGCGGAGACCGCCAGCAGCAGCACCGCCAGCAGCACAGCGGCCATGCGCCTCACGTCAGCGGACATGTACCCACTCCCTCACATCGTCGACCATCCGCGAGATCCCCCCGAGTAGGGCGTACAAGGGGCTGTCGTAGTCCTCGTACGGCACGCGCGTCCGCCGCCGCCCCCGGCCGTCCGGGGCAGGAAGTGTCAGCCACCGTTTGCGGACCTCGGACGCGTCGCGGCACACCTCGCAGACCGGGATTCGGGCCTTGCGGGCCGCCGCGGGGCCGTGCAGGGGGTTCACGGCACAGCACAGGTCGTTGTCGTCGCCCGCGAGGGCCTGGCGCGCCGCGCGGGCCAGGACGATGACCGTGACCAGGGTTGCGGGGTCCGCATGGCCGGACCGCCGAAGGGCGGTGTCGGGGTCGTCGTCGACCAGGAGCAGCGCCGCGTCGAAGCGGTCCCGGGCGCGGGAGTCCTCCCCGGTCCCGTCGGCGAACTCAGCTGCCAGAGCGCGGAGTTCGACCCGCGCCGTGTGCCGCAAATACGCCGCCGACGGCTCCCTCGGCGAGACCAGCGGCAGCGCCTGAGTCGGCAACGGCTCCTGATTGCGCCGCAGCAGAACCCGGCCGATGATCCCCAGCACACCCGTCATCAGGCCGAACAGCAGCGCGGCCGCGAGGGCGCCCATGGCCAGGCCCGGCCAGAAGTCGGTGGCGAACAGCGGGGGCAGGTCGTGCTCGGTGATCGGGCCCTCCGCGGGGGATGGATCGTCGGCGGTGGTCGGCTTGTCCGTGCGCTCGGTCTTGTCGAGGATGGTCATCAGGGCGTCGAGGCGTTCGCCCAAGAGGTAGTCGTCGGCCTTTTGCGCCCTGTCGTCCCCGTATGCGACGGAGTTCGGCAGGTCGAAGAGGAGGCTGTAACTATCCAGCCGCAGACCGAAGTTGAAGACATCGATGGAGCCGATCGCCGGGTCGGCGACGACGTACACCCCGTCCTTGCGCAGCTTGTCGTGGACCGCGGCGGCGAACGCCTCCCCGTCACCGCCCGATTCGTCCTCCGCCAGTTGCGGGACGAGTGAGACGAAGACCGGTCCACCGCCCTCGGACTTCTCGAACTTCCGGATGCGTGCGTGGAGCCGGTCCAGCCGGGTCGCGTCGAGGACCCGTCGGCTCTCCGGGTCCGCGTACACGGGGTCCTGCGCCAAGCCCGCCGCGACCCGGTCGATACGGGCAGTGAGGTCGGTCGCCCGGGGCGGGGGAGCCGCGCTCGACCTGGTCTGGTCAAAGGTGAGGGGGGCGCTCACAGCGATCGCGACGGCGGCGGCGAGGGCGAGCACGGGGGCCATCCAGCGGGTCGCACGGGCGCGGGACGCCGCCTTGGCCTTCCCTCCGGCCGCGGCATCCTTCCGGGCGGCTTTCCGGGCAACTCCCGGCAACTGGCGCCGCCACCGTCGTACGTACGGAAAGGTCAGCAGAATCAGCAGCGGTACGCCGGTGAGCAGGAACCCCGTGAGGAAGGACTGGTTGCGGCGGTCGGTCGGCCCGATGTACATGTTCGCGGGCTCTTCGCCGCCGCGGCCGTACTTCCCGCGCGCCGCCTCCGCCCGCGCCGCGGCTTTCGCGCTGCCCTGTGCGATGACGTCGGTGAACCGCTCGAAGCTGCACAACGGGCCTGCGTCATAAGGGAGTTCGTACGTCACGACGGTTTCGGCGTCGTCGGCAGGCGCGCGTACCCCGTAGGCCGTGGCCGCGGCGACCGACGAATCGTCGACCAGCACGTACAGCCCGTTCCTGCCGAGCCGGTCGTGGACGGCGGCGAGCAGGCCCTGGCTGTCGGTGAGCTGGACGGGGAGGACGAGCACGTAGGTGGGGACGCCGGTGCGCTTGGCCAGCCTGGCGAATTCTGGGGCCGTGGACCGGGGTATCTCGCGCGGGAGTTGGTCGGTGACGTAGACCGGGTTCGCCCGGAGGCGGTCGGCGAGGTAGGCGGCCTGGGAGACCGAAGTGCCGGGGGCCGCCGCACGGGCCGGGGCGGTGGCGACGGTGAAGACGGCGGCCAGGGCGCAGAGGGCGAGGAGCGCGCGTGCGGCATGGGTGCGTAGGGGGTGCAGCGGCCTGCCTGTGCCGTGTGCCGTGACTGCGCTCACCGCTGCATTCCCCCGTGTGCCGTCTGCTGATGTCGCTCGCGGCACTCTACTGAGTGCTTCGCTGGTGCGAAACGGCGTCTGGGGAGGCGCGTGCGCAGCTGGGGCACCGCGCGTTGCAGAGGGAGGCCGCGGGGCCAGAGCAGCCTTTGGGGTCCACGCGGCAGGACGCACCTTGAGGGGCTTATGTACGGCTGATACGGTGCGATGACTTGACACTCGCCCCAGCGATGGCTAATCGCCCAAGTCGGGCGGTACGTCCCATACATCCGGCAGGTTTGCATGTGTGCGGACGCTGGTGGAGTGTCCGAATGTGCAGGGAATTTGCCGAACGTGGCAGACGACATCCTGGGTGTACGGGGAGCGGTTGCGTGAAGATCCAAGAGCGTGCGGGGGCGGGCGCGGGACGTTTCGCCGCTCCGGCTCAGCCGCCGGTCGGCGACCGGCTTCCCACGCCGCCTCGCGAGCGCAAACCCGCGCTGGCCGCACTGGCGGTGCTGCTCATCCTGGTCGGCGCGCTGGGCGCGACGATGCTCGTGCTGCAGGCCGGGAACCGGATCGAGGTCGTCAAGGTAACGCAGGAGATCCCCGCGGGCGGGTCGGTCACCGGCAGCAACGTGACCTCGGTCATGGTTGCCGAGGACAGCAGCATCAACTACGTCCGGTGGTCTCAGTTGGACCAGCTGAAGAAGCTGAAGGCTATCAGCGCCATCCCGGCCGGGGCCGTGGCCGTCGGCGAGATGTTCGGTGACCAGGCCGGCGTCAGCGCGGGCAAAGCTCTCGTCGGGCTCTCCCTCAAGGCGGGCCAGTACCCGACCAGCATCGAGTCCGGAGACGTCGTCGCCGCCTACCGTGTCACCAGCGACAGCAGTTCCAACTCCGGCTCCGGCTCTTCGTCTTCTTCTTCGAGTGGCAGCAACGCGCTGATCGTCGCCCGGGCCACCGTCAGCGATGTCCCCAAGGACAGCGGCGACCTCGTCAGCAGCACGAACAAGGCGATCACGCTGAGCGTCGACGCCGACAAGGCCGCTGCCCTCGCCCAGGCCGCCTCCAACAACCAGGTGGCCCTCGTGCTCGTCTCCGGTAACTAGAAGGCGGCTCAAGCAAACCATGGCCCTCATCGCCCTCGCCGCCGACAAGGGTTCCCCCGGCGTCACCACCGCGGCCGTCGCCCTCGCGGCGGTCTGGCCGCGTCGTGCCCTGCTCGCCGAGGCCGACCCGGCCGGCGGTGATCTCGTCTATCGCAGCACCGCCGCGCACGGCGGACCGCTCAACCCCAACACCGGCATGCTGTCCATCGCCGCCACCGCCCGCCGCGGGCTCGTACCCGACCAACTCTGGGATCACGTCCAGCCGGTGAGCGGCGGCCTGGAAGTCCTCGTTGGCCTCGGCATCGCCGAGCAGGCCGCCGGGCTCGCCGGCTTGTGGCCCACCCTGGGGCGCGCCTTCGCCTCGCTCGCCGACTCCCCGCACGCGCCCGCCGATGTCATCGCCGACTGCGGACGGATCAGTGGGGACACACCCGCAGTCGAGCTGTTCCCGCACGCCGCCCTCGTACTGCTCCTCTCCCGTACCGAGCCCGAAGCCATCGCCCGCGTCCGTGACCGCGCCGCCGCCCTGGCCGCCAAGCTGCACGGAGGCCCGCGCGGTGCCGTAAGCCTGGCCACCCCGCTGATCGGGGTCGTTCTCGTCGCCGACCCGAACAACGCCGGCCGGATCGCGGGCCAGGTCAACGACATGCTTATCCACGCCCAGACCGGTGCCCGCGTCGTCGGCACCATCGCCGACGACCCCGCCGGAGCCGACCAGCTGGCCGGCCGCAGGCGCGGTCGCCTCGACAAGTCGCTGCTCATCCGGTCGGCCCGCAAGGTCACCGCGGATCTGTACCAGCAGTACGGCGCCGCATGGTCCGTACCCGCCCACGGTCAGGTCAACGGGCATGCGGGGGCCGCGGGATGACCGCTGTCGACCATCAGCTCGTCAAGCGGTTCCGGCAGGACGCCGGTGACCGCATCGCCGAGCAGCGTCGCGTCGACCAGGCCAGCGGCGTCACGCCGATGTCCACCGAGGACGAGCGGCACTATGCCCGTGCGGTCATAGCCCAGATCCTGGAGGAGTATGCCCGGACGGAGATCAACGCCGGGCGTACCCCCCTCGACGCCGAGACCGAGGAGCAGTACGCGGCCGCCGTGCACGCCGCCCTCTTCGGCGTGGGCCGGCTACAGCCGCTGCTGGATGACCCCGAGGTCGAGAACATCGACATCAACGGGTGCGACCAGGTGTTCGTCGGGTATGCGGACGGCCGGGAGTCCAAGGGGGATCCCGTCGCCGAGAGCGACGAGGAGCTCATCGAGCTGATCCAGGTGCTGGGTGCGTACTCGGGTCTGTCCTCCCGTCCCTTCGACTCCGCGAACCCGCAGCTCGACCTCCGGCTGCCTGACGGCTCGCGTCTGTCGGCGGTCATGGACGTGGCCCGGCGCCCCGCGCTCTCCATCCGCCGCGCCCGCATGGGCAAGGTCTTCCTCTCCGACCTCGTCGGCAACGGCACCATCGCCCCCGAGGTCGCCCACTTCCTGGCCTGCGCGGTCCGCGCCCGCAAGAACATCATGATCGCGGGTGCCACGAACGCCGGTAAGACGACGCTCCTCAGGGCCCTCGCGAACGAGATTCCGCCGCATGAGCGCCTCATCACTGTCGAGCGCGCCCTTGAGCTCGGGCTCGACACCTTCCCCGAACTCCACCCCAACGTCGTGGCGTTCGAGGAGCGGCTGCCCAACTCCGAGGGGCAGGGCGCCATTTCGATGGCCGAGCTGGTCCGCCGCTCCCTCCGTATGAACCCCTCGCGCGTCATCGTCGGTGAGGTCCTCGGCGACGAGATCGTGACCATGCTGAACGCGATGTCGCAGGGTAACGACGGATCGCTCTCCACGATCCACGCCAACAGCTCCAGCGAGGTCTTCAACCGTATTTCCACCTACGCCCTGCAAGCCTCCGAGCGACTGCCCATCGAGGCCAGCCAGATGCTGATCGCGGGCGCGGTGAACTTCGTCGTCTTCATCCAGCGGCGCAACAACTTCCAGACAGGCGGCCGCCTCCAGCGCATGGTCACCTCCGTCCGCGAGGTCAATGGCGTCGACGGCCGCGTGCTGTCCAGCGAGGTGTTCGCCGAAGCCGCCGACGGACGGATCGTCCCGCACGCGCCCATCGCCTGCCTGGAGGACCTGATCGCGCAGGGCTACCGGCCCACCGGAACGTGGGGGTGACATGACGTACGAGGCTCTCGGCTCGCTAGGATCTCTCGGCTCGATGGGCGGCCTGTTCTCTACCACCGTCCTGTACTCGGTCGGCTGCGGTGTCGCCGTCGGCGGCGGACTCGCGCTGTTCGTGATCGCCGTACGCGGACTGCCCGCCAAGCCCGACCACGAGAAGCAGAAGGCGGCCGAGCGGGCGAGCGAGTTGATCCGGTTCGCCGGGCAGCGCGGCTCGTTGGCCGCCATCATCGGCCTGGCCGTTCTGCTGCTGACCCGCTGGGCGGTGGCCGGACTGGCGGCCGGTGTTCTCGTCTTCTTCTGGGACCGCCTCTTCGGCGGCGCCGCGGAGGAACGGGCCGCCATGCGCCGGGTGGAGGCCCTGGCGTCCTGGACGGAGTCGCTGCGCGACACGATCGCGGGCGCAGTGGGTCTGGAGCAGGCCATCCCGGCGTCCGCCCGCGCGGCGGCGCCGGTCCTGCGCCCTCACCTGGACGCGCTCGTCGACCGCCTGCGCTCGCGCACCCCGCTCCCCCACGCGCTCCAGCAGCTCGGCGACGAGATCGACGACGCGTCCGCGGACATCATCATCGCGGCGTTGATCCTCAACTCCCGGCTGCGCGGCCCGGGTCTGCGACAAGTCCTGGGCGCGCTGGCCAAGTCGGCGCGTGAGGAAGTGGACATGCGGCAGCGCGTGATGGCGCAGCGGGCTTCGACCCGGCGGTCAGTGCAGATCGTTGTTGCCGTCTCGATCGCCTTCGTCCTCGGCCTGTCCGTCTTCAACCGCGACTTCGTGGCGCCGTACGGCACAGCCGTCGGCCAGCTCGTACTCGCCTGCGTCTGCGGGCTGTTCGGGCTCGGCTTCTGGTGGCTGCGCAAGCTGTCGACCATCGAGACGCCAGAACGCTTCCTGGTCCGGGACGAGTCGGCCGTGCAGTTCGTGCGCCCGCGGATGCCCGCACAGCCGGAAGAGGGGGTACGACGGTGAACCTGACGATGCCGGTCGTCGTCGGCGCGGTTCTCGGCCTCGGCGTCTACGCTCTCGTACGCGCCCTGATGCCGTCCAAGCGCAGTGCCGTCGCGCAGGTCGCGCGGATCGACGCGATGCGGGCTCGCGGGGCGGCGTATGAGTCGGCGACGCAGACCACGGCCCGCAAGGGCCCCCTCGGCTCGCTGCGGGCCGAAGTCGGCGCGCGTGTCTCCGAGTTCTACTTGCAGCAGGGCTGGGAGCAGCGCTCGCTGCGGGCCGATCTGGCCGTCCTGGATCGCAGCTGGGAGAACTTCCTGGCGACCAAGGTCCTGCTGGGCGTGGCCGGCCTGTTCTTCGGCCCGTTCCTGTTCGCGGTCGTGTGGACCATGGGCTTCGGCAGCAGCCCGATCATCCCCGTCTGGCTGGCACTGGTCTGTGCGGCCCTGTTCTTCTTCCTCCCCGACCTGGAGGTACGACGGGACGCGGCCGACAAGCGTCGGGACCTGCGGCGTGTGATCGGGGCGTACCTGGACCTGGTGGCGATGAGCCTGGCGGGCGGACGCGGTCTGCCGGAGGCGCTCATGGCCGCAGCCGAAGTCTCGGACGGCTGGGCCACCCAGCGCATCCGCAACGCCCTCGCCGACGCTCGCATCACGGGCATCAGCCAGTGGCAGGCGCTGGGGCAACTCGGCGAGGAGATCGGCGTCGAGGAGCTGAAGGATCTGTCTGCGTCGCTCGCCCTGGTCGCCGACGACGGCGCGAAGGTACGCGAGTCCCTCGCCTCCCGCGCCGAGACCATGCGGCACCGCGAACTCGCCGAGATCGAGGGCAGCGCGGGCGAGAAGTCGCAGTCGATGCTAGTGGCGCAGCTGCTGCTGTGCGCCGGCTTCCTCGTGTTCCTGATCTTTCCGGCGGCGATGCGGGTGTTCCAGATGTCGTAAGCCGTTTCCAGAACTTCCTGAACCGATTGCGAAATTGCGAGAGGACCACGCGTCATGAACGCACGTAACTTCCACACCGGCATCCCGCCCCTGGACTTCCTTGTCACCTTCTTGCAGAGCCGCGTGCAGCGGGCGCGGTCTCAGGGGCTGGACCGCGGGGCCTCCGCGGTCGAGTGGGTCATCATCTCGGCGGTCGTGGTGGCGATCGTCGGCGTGGTGGCCGCGATCATCAACGCCGCGCTCACCGAGGGCGCCAACAAGGTCGGCGACTGCATCAAGGGCGCCAGCGCGTCCAAGACCTGCTGAGCGTTCGTACAGATTCAACGGACTCAACAGATTCAACGGGGTTGTCGGTGCGCGTTCGTCGCTGGATACGCCGCCGGGTGGAGGCCGCTTCCGCCCGCGGTGACTCCGGCATGACCGCGATCGAGTTCGTGTTTCTCACGCCGGTCCTGTTCTTCATGATCTTCGCGACGGTGCAGTTCGCGTTGTACTTCTTCGCCGACCACGTGGCCCAGGCGGCGGCCCAGGCCGGCGCCCGCAAGGCGCGTGCCACGGCCGATGCCCAGCCGGGTGCGTGGCGGGGCGAGGCACGGGACGTGGTGGACAGCTACATCAGCCAGCTGGGCCCGCAGCTCGTGCTGTCGCCGAACGTCACGATGCTGCAGCCGGAGCAGAACACGGTCGGCGTGGAGATCTCGGCACGGGTGCCGACTGTGTTCCCGGGACTGGACCTGACGGTGCACGCACAGTCGGAGGGGCCGGTGGAGAGGTTCGTGCGGGACCAATGAGATTCGCTGCCTTCTCCGCCTTCTCTGCCCGGCGCGACCGCTTCTCCCGACTGCGGGACGACCGGGGGCTGTCCACCGTTGAAGTCGTGATCCTCGCCCCAGTAATGATCCTCTTCATCCTGGTGCTGGTGGCCTTCGGACAACTCGTGGACGGCCGCGGCGCGATCGACGGGGCAGCGCGCGACGCGGCCCGCGCCGGCTCGATCCAGAAGGACCACGCCACGGCGCTGTCCGAGGCGAAGAAGGCGGCGGAGGCGGATCTCGCAGACGTCTGCTCGGGCCCGGTGTCCGTCGTACAGACCAGCCAGGGCTTCAAGCCGGACACCATCTTCACGGTCGAGGTCACCTGCAGGATCCGGGGCCTGGCGATGCTCGGCCTGAATGTCCCGACGACACTGTCGGCGAGCTTCAGCTCCCCGCTGGACCCGTTCCGGAGGACAGCGTGATCGGCGCGATCGGTGTACGGGACTTCGTGCGCGCGTGGCTGTCCTCCCGCTGCGCCCGCCTGGACGACCGTGGCTCGGGTGCCGGTGCGGTCATCATCTTCGCGCTCGTCTTCCTGTCACTGGCGGCCTTCGTCATAGACGGCGGCATGTCCATCTCGAAGCGGGAGCGCGCGGCGGACATCGCCGAACAGGCGGCCCGTTACGCCGCCCAGGACATCGACCGCAATGCCCTCTACGAGAACCAGGGCGGCGCCGCCCCCATCAAGTACCAGGACTGCGACGCCCGCGTGAAGGCCTTCGCCCGCGAAATGGACATGTCCGGCGCGGACGTCGCGGCTACCCACTGCGTGGCGGCCGACGCCGAACAGGTCCAGGTCGAGGTGCAGTTGACGTACGCACCCGTCTTCACCGGGATGTTCTACGGCGGTGACGTGGTCGTCCACGGGCAGGCGGTGGCGGAGAACGAGGTCGGCTGAGCTTGCCCCTTCGACGTCGCACATACGAGTTCATAAGAACTCTGTAGGCTCAATTCACCTCACACATCCTCACAGATCTCACCGTCCGCCCCGCTACCCGAGGACACCCGCCATGCCGCGAACGCCCCAGCCCGTCCACATCCGGCGGCGTACCTTCGGGGACTTCGTCAAGGCATTCTTCGCGTTCGTCGCGCTGCTCGTCCTGGTCGTGGGCGTACCGGGCGCGCTGGCGGTGTCCGTGGGGTGGCCGCTGCCGAGCAGGTTCGAGCCGGTGCAGTGGCTCCAGAACCCCATCACCGTCGGGACCTTCCTGCACATCCTGACCGTGATCGTCTGGCTCGCCTGGGCCCAATTCACCGCCTGCGTCCTCGTCGAGGTCAAGGCCGCGCTCTCCGGAGTCGGCATCCCCGGGCGCGTTCCCGGCGCCGGCCCCAGCCAGCTGCTCGCCCGGCAGCTCGTCGCCGCGCTGCTGCTGGTCGGTGCCACCGCGGCAAGCCTCACACCGGGGCTGTCGCAGTTCGGGCACAGCCTGGAGGGGAATCAGAAGCCCACGGTCGCGGCTGCCCAGCAGACCCCGGGACTCTTCGCCCAGCAGCAGGAGCAGGCCGCCAGTACCGGCACTGCCCTCGCCGAGCAAGCCTCCCACGCCGCAGCACAGGCGGACAGCGGTACCAGCGGTACCGCCAAGCACGGTGAGACGAAGTACTACCGCATCCAGCCACCCGAGGGGCGTCACCACGACACCCTCTGGGAGGTCGCCCAGCGGCACCTCGGCGACGGGCGCCGGTACAAGGAGATCTACCAGCTCAACAAGGACCGGATCCAACCGGACGGCTCCAAGCTGTCCGAGGCCAGTCTGATCCGACCCGGATGGATCATGGAGATGCCGGGCGACGCGCACGGCGGCGAACTCGTCGAGATGCCCGACGCTCACGCCCCTGTGTCGCACGAAGTTCAGCAGCAGATCCACGACTACGCCAAGACTGGGGACCATGCGCAGGGTCGTGGCGACCGGGACACCCAGCAGTTCTCCGTACCCCAGCAGCCGCTCGCCCCTCACGAACAGCGCCACCAGCACGCCACCCCGGCAACCTCCGCGGCCTCCGAGTCCGACAACCACTCCTTCGGCCTCCCCGAAGCCCTCCTCGCCGCCCCCCTCCTCGCCGCCGGTCTCCTCGGCGCCCTCGGCCGCCGGCGCCGACAGGCGCTGTGGCAGTCGGCGTTCGGGGCGGTCGGCGGGCGGCGCGGAATGGAGCCGCCCACGCCGACGGGTGCGGCCGCCGATGCCCAGGACGCGCTTCTGGTCGGCGCCGACCCCGAAGGCGTACGACTGCTCGACCGGTCCCTACGCGGACTGGCCGCGTCCCTCGCCGCCGAGTCGCGCGCGCTGCCTACCGTGTACGCGGCCTGGCTGAGCAACGGCGACCTGCACCTGCAGCTCGCGCAGCCCGCGGGCAAGCCGCCCACCCCCTGGCGGCTCGGGCAGGACCAGACGTTCTGGATGCTGGCCCGCACCGACGCCGAGCGTTACGAGGACGCCGACACCGCCGCGCCCTACCCCGGTCTCGTCAGCCTCGGCACCATGGACGGCTCCCGGCTTCTGCTCAACCTCGAGTCCGTGCCCGGCATCGTCTCCCTCCGCGGCCGTGAGGCCGACCGGGCCGCCGTGTTCGCCTCCGTCGCCGCCGAACTCGCCACCAACGGGTGGTCGGACCGCATGACGATCACGCTCGTCGGCTTCGGCGAGAACCTCACCCCGCTCGCCCCCAACCGGCTCCGCCACCTCGACGACATCACGGCCCTCATCGAGACCATGGAGGCAGAGACGCGGCAGCGGCGGGGGGCGCTGGGGGCTGCGGGGCATGACTCGGTCCTCACCGGGCGTACCGGGCCCGCCCAGCACACGCGTTGGGCGCCGCACCTCGTCCTCCTCGCCGCCCAGCCCTCCGCCGAGGACGCCGTCAAGCTCGCCGAACTCGCCGCCGACGCAAGCCGCTTGGGCATCGGCTACCTCGTCGGCAAGGAGTCCGGCGATCTGCCCGGTGCCGCCTGGGAGATGGAGATCACCAGCGAGGGCAAGCTGCTCGCACCCCTCCTCGGCCTCGAACTCGACGCCCAGCTCCTGCCGGTCACCCAACAGCGTGCCGTCGTCGAGCTGTTCGTCGAGGCCGACCCCGAGGGCGATCCCCAAGGCCCCACACCCACCCCGCCGCTCCTCGTCGACATCAGCGAGCAGGGGCGGCCCGCGGTATACGCGCGGCTCGTCGGGTCGTACGAGATCATCGGCCTCGACACCCCGGACGGGGAGCGCAGCGCGCTCCTCCACGAGGCCTTGGCCCTGCTGCTTCTGCACCGTGAAGGCGTACACCCGCGCGTGCTCGCATCTGCCCTGTGGCCGCGGGGAGTTACCGAGGACGTGCGCGACGCGCTGCTGACACGGCTGAGCACGTGGCTCGGCGCCGGCCCGGACGGCAACCCGCGGCTGCGTACCGACGCGACCGGGCGGCTCACCCTCGACAAGGCCGTCGTATCGGACCTCGACGTGCTGCGGTCGCTGTACCACGAGGCCACGCAGGGCAAGGGCGCAAGCAGCCGGACCGTGCGCGGGCGGCTGCTCACCGACGCGCTGGCGCTGGTGCGCGGACCGCTACTCGCCGACCGGCCCGAGGGCCGTTACCGCTGGCTCACACACGAGATCGTCGACGCCCAACTCCCGCTGCTCGTTGCGGACATCGGGCTCGCGCTGTCCGCCTTCCACCTGGAGAAGGACCACACGGAGAAGGCCATCGAAGCCCTCACCGCGGCACTCAACTCCGCACCCGGCGACGAGCGGCTGTGGAACGAGCTACTGCGCGCCACCCACGCCACCGGCGACACCGGCCGGCTCCAGGCACTCGCCTCCGATCTCATCAACCGCAGCAGTCAGCGGGGGCTGCCGCCGCGCACTGAGGCGCTGCTCGATGAGCTGCTGCCGTCGTGGCGCAGCGGCGTCGCTACAGCGGGATGAGTACGGGGCTGTTAACCGCGGTCCAGCCGGACAGCAGGTCCCAGTGCCCGCTCACGAGATCGGCGGCCTGCCTCGACGGCAGCATCCGCGCGGTAATCACCCGCGAGTACCCGGCCACCATCACCAGCACCGGCGGGCGCCCGGTCTGCCCCAAACCCATCGGCCGACAGTGTCGGTCGGCAGCCGGGTGAATCTTGGAGGTCAGCCCGCCGCCAGACCGGCCGCTCCCCGGCACGCGGGACATCGTGCGCTTCAGCTCACGGCCGTCGACTGTTCCGCAGCGGCGAGCACTGATAGCGCAGCCCCTTGCCCACGATCCGGAACCGCTCGCGACCGGCGGCCGAGAACGGGTTGGGCAGCTCGAACACCTGACGGTGCTCCGGGTCCAGGGCGGAGGTGATCAGCAGGATCCGGTACCGACCGCCACGCGCGTGGGTGCGCGCGGCATCCACCTCGGACGGCCCGAGCTCGAACTCCACGCGCTCACCGACGGGTTCGCTCAGCGCCTTCACCTCGTACAGCCGTGTGGTGTCACGCCAGGCGACCTCGAAGTCGTACCCCAGGCTGTCCGATGCCTCCCGGTCGCCGTTGATGACCGCGGCGTACCCCGACCGCCAGCGCACCTCGGGGTAATGGCGCTGGAGCCAGGCCCGTGCCGCGACCTCCCCGACCAGACCGATGGCCGACCGCTGGTCCTCACTCACCTGGTGCAGACGGGCCACAACCACCCGCGACGTGCCGGAACTCCCGCCCCGCCCGGGCTGGGGCACCGGCGCGACCGTGTCCAGGCGTACCTTGCCGGACTGGGCGAGGAAGGCCTCGTCGACGGTCCTGGAGGCTAGGTCCGCGATGGCGGAGAAGTGGTCGCGTCCCACGGCGACCTCCTTCTCGCCGATCATGATCGTGGCCGGACCCGCCCCGCGTGATCCGGCGGTGCCCTGCGGCGGTCCGGTCCGGGGCGCCAGGTCGGCGGGGGCGAGGCCGAGGAGCCCCGCGTCGGCGGTGAGCGGCATGCCGGTCGGCCAGCCCACACCGCGCCGCACCACGTCGAGCAGTTGTCCCTCGCTCAGCTCGATGAGGTCGCTCAGGCCGGAGCCGTCGAGGAAGGTCCGCGCCTCCAGCAGGGGCGCGCCCTGCCAGCCGGTCGGCACGGGTGCTCCGTGCCGGCGGCACCAGGCGGAAACCAGCCGGGCCAGCGCCGGAACCAGGGGGTCCAGTGCGGCGGTGTTGAGTTCGCGGAGCCGGTCGACGGGCGGGAGATCGGTGGTTCGGCCGAGATCGTCGTCGGCGCCGTGCGAGCGCAGCCATGCCTGTGTCCTGGCCCGCATCTCATTCTCGGGCGGGGTGACGAACCGGGGCAGCCAGTCGGGGTCCGGCAGCAGGTCGTGGAGTCGACGGGCCCCGGCGTACACGGAGAGGTCCGCGCCGTCGCGGGCCGCCGCTACGTACCGTTCCCGCAGCCGGTCCACCAGGGTGCCGGCGTGGCCGCGTACAAAGTCGCCGAAGGCTTGCTCGTGGAGATCGGGGTGGGAGTAGGGGGCGTAGCCGGGGCCGAGCGTGGTGAGCGCCTCGTTGAACCGCTGGAAGTCCAGGCCGAGTTCGTCGCGGAGTTCGGCCGGTGTGGTGCAGGAGCGGGCGAGGGCGACGAGTTCGGCGGCCGACACGGGCAGCGAGACGGTGTACCGGCCGACGATCTGGACGAGTTCGTCCTCGCATGCCGCGCGGTCGAGCGCCCGCGCGCTCTCCTCGTCCCATGCAGAGCCGAGGAGACAGCACAGGGCCGGGCGCAGCAGTCGTACCGTGTCGTGCACGTCTCCCGTGAGATTGCGTCTGATCTCGGCGACCTTGGCCTCGGTCGTGTCCAGTGCCATCGCCAGGGTGCGGTCGTCGATCCTTTCCGGATCATGGGTGTCGAGCTGCCGTTCCAGCTTGACCAGGACCAGCTCCAGGGCGTCCTGCAGCCCCGGCCTGCCCAGCAGTTGGGCGAGCGCGGACGTGCACGCCTGCAGTTCGTCCCAGCCCTCCTCGCTGCGCCAGACGACGATCGCGGGATGGTCGGCGTCCGGCAGCGGCAGAGCGCGCGTGGTCGGCGGTGGTTCGGTGAGCACGCCCGAGATGACGACCTCCACCTCATCGGCCCGGACGACACGCACGGTGCGCAGCCGCTCCAGCAGGGCCCGCACACCGCGCTCGCTGCGGCGCAGGAACGCCCCGGACTTCAGTTCCACGGCCAGGGCCACCACCGTGACGAGCCATTCCCTGCCGTAGATGAGCGTGTCGGCGTGTCCGGTGGGGGTGATCGGTTCGCCGTCGCGGTGGCGGACCTGCACATCGGTCGCCGACGTGCGCAGGGTGCGGATGCCGTGCGCGTCGGCCATCTCCACGATGGCGTCCCCGCTCTCCGGTCCGGCGACCAGGACGGGATGGCCCGCCAATTCGACGAGTGCCTCCTTCAGCGGCGCCTGCTCGTCACAGACATGCACGGGCATGTCCTCGGCCGCCGGTACGAAGGTGCCGAGGGCGTTGCCGCGACTGACCACGAGCCGTACCTCCTCACCAGGGAGCCACGGCCAGCAGGCGTTCTGCGCGAGGTACGACCACGCCCGCCCGTAGTGCTTCTTGAAGGAGACGCTGAGGTACGACGGCACGTCGCCCCGGTGGAGGATCTCACCGAGGTGCTGGACGGCCGCTCCGGCGTGCCGCGGGTCCTCCCAGCTCCGCAGCCCGCACCGGCGAAGCCTCGCAGCCGCGGCCTTGTCGCCGAGCAGCCGCCGGGTCTGCAGCGGCAACGAGGGGACGAAGCCAGGCAGTTCCCCGTCGGTGCTGAACCACGCCTCGCCGGGGGTGACGAAGGCCGGGCCGTCCGACTCGGCCTCCTCCACCGGAAGCCAGGGCGTGCGGCGGAGGAAGGACGCGAACGGAGTGGGCCAGGAGTGCTCGTCCCTCTTGTGCGGGTGCTCGGGCCGGTACACGGTGACGTCGAACACCTCGTCGCCCCAGGTGCGGAACCCCAGGATGAGCAGTTCGGCGAACTCCCGCCGTGCGGTGGGCCCGAGGCCCGCCACCTCGGTCGCTCCCGGAAGATGGGCCAGTGGCCGCTGGAACGCGTAGGGCGTCCACGGGTGGGCGAACTTGGTCCACCGGGACCGTACGTCCGCCGTCCACACAGGCCCCAGGTCGTCGCCGAGGCTGAACCGCTGGGCCAGGCCACGGGGTGCCAGATCGTTCCCCTGTTGGGCTCCCAGGCGGTCCCCGACAACGGACAGCCACAGTCCGTCGACCACGCCGACGGCCGTGAGGAATTCGAGGTACGCCTCCCGGTCCCGGACCGGCGCGGGCCAGTCGTCGGGGCCGCTGATCCAGTGCCGCCGCTGGTCCGCCAGCTCGGGGATCCGGGAACCGCCCGCTTTGAGGAACCTCTCCAGCCGTTGCGCGCCTTCGGTGCCCCAGCCCGGTGAGTACGAGCAGCGTGCCGCCCTCGCCCAGCCGCCATCGGCGAGCGGCACCCGGAAGGCGATCCGCGACAGCCGGTCGCGCTGCCCCGGCGTGAGCGCCGGGAACTGCCGCAGAGCGAAGGTGAGGGCGTCGCGGCTGAGGGCCTCCGAGGGCCGTGCCCCGAGCAAGTCGTGCAGCGCGTCGAGGACCTGGTCCAGCTGGTAGGAGCGGACCAGCCCGCCCCGCAGCAGGAAGTCCCGTCCGGGGCTCTCCCAGGTGATGTCGGGGTGGGTGAAGGAGATACGGCGTCGCAGCGCCTTGAGGTCACCGGGAACTCGGGTGACGGCGTCGGCGTGCTCGTCCCCGGGATGGAAGAAGACGGTGCCTTCCTTCTTGTCCTTCCTGCCGGGCTCCGCCGCACCGCCAAGCGCCGGTCGCAGGCCGCCGTCCTGGTCGAGGATGATCCGCCGACCCCGCAACGCGGTGTGCTGGCCGACGAAGGCCTGGGCCACGTCGTTGTAGAAGTCCGCCCAACGCGGGCTCGTCGACTCACCGCCCTCGGCCCGGATCTCCTCGGCCACCGCCTCGACCCAGTCGGCGGTCCTCACCAGCGGAGGACGCATGGCCCTGGAGACGACCGCCTTGGCCAGCCGGTCGGCACGGGCGTGCCGGACCTGGCCCACGGAGGTGGCCAGCAGAGGGGCTCCGGCCCGGGCGAGCGCCTCGGCAGTGAGGACCCGCCAGGGGCGCCTGCCGTCCGGCCAGGCGTACGTGTCCCGCAGGGTGCCCCAGGACTCCCCGCCCTCCAGAGGGAGGATCGGCTCGGCGCCGAGCTGCCCGTTCAGCGCCTTGTCGAGGCGGGCCGGAGCGTCCCAGCACATGAGGTCGAGCACGAGATGCCCCGCGCGGCCGTGTGCGGTCTCGGGACGCAGGCGCCGGGTCAAGTCCACGCAGAGAACGGCGAGTTGGTCGAGCAGCAGGTCGTTGAGCGCCACCGCCTCGCTGATCTCCAGACGAGCGAGCTTGGTGAAGAACGGAGCGTGTACATGGCCCGGGAACGGAGCGGAGGACGCCTCGGACATGGGAATGAAGGTGTACATCCGGCCGCTCCGCGACAGCGGCCAGTCCAGCCGGAGCGCGACACCGACCCACGCCTCGCCCTGCCAGTCCAGCCATTTCGCGTCGATCCCGTGGACCTCGACGCTGCGCTCGATCGCCACGCGTAGGGCCTCGGCCTCCAGGGTCCGACGCGCCAGCAGATAGCGCCCTGCATCGCCGAGGTCGACCTCGCTGATCCAGTCCGCCGACCGCGACTCGACCAGGTCGGAGCGGCGCTGGGCACGCGACAGCACACGCCGTGAGCCGCCGCCGTCCGCGTCACGGATCTCCACGACCAGCTCCCGTACCCGGTCGAGGAAGAGCAGCAGGGGCGCCTCGTCGTCCACCACCTCCGCGGCCTGCGCCACGACAAGGCCCCAGGCGTGGTCGTGGCGCAGCGGCAGCCGTACGACGGTCGAGAAGCTGTCCGCGGCGAGTTCCTTGAGTACGGGATCCGTGGCCTCGGCCGGCACCGGCAACGCCAGCGGGGAGATGTCCTGGATCACTCGGGCCGCGAGGGCCGTGTCGTCGACGATGGCGTGGATGTCGTCCGGCCGGGCGAAACGGAAGCAGTAGCCGTCGAACGAGTCGGAAGCGGGCGACGCCTTGGAGTAGATCTCGGGCCAGTCGGTCAGCTGCAGCACACTGCGGAAGCCGAGCCCCTTGTTCCCGATCCCTTCCCCCGCCCCCTTGCTGGAGAGGGCCAGTTCGGTGATGGCCTTGAAATTCTCCTCGGTGAATCCGGTCCCTTCGTTGGCGACGTACAGGACGCCGCCACCGTCCTCCTGGCGGATAGCCAGCACGGCGATCCTGCCGGTGCCCCCCACGGCCAGGGCGTCGTGTCCGTTCTGGATGAGCTCCAGAATCGTGCGGCCCTCGTACTCCTGGGCCGTGTCCTCGCTGACGGACTTCAGGCTCTCAGCGAAGCGCCAGTCTCCTCCCGCTCCGTCGAAGATCTCGATCCGCCGTCGTGTCAGGGCGGTGATCGCGTCCCCGAACCCCGCCCCTGATCCACTACCCCTCATCGGTGTGATGGCCGTTCCCCCCTCACTGAACCGACATGCCTGTGCGTGCCTGCCGGGAATCGTGCTCATCAGTGTGTCCGGAAGGGGGCACCAGCCACGTTTTCCGGCCAGTTCCTTGAAAGCTCACATGTCGACGCGAGAGGGGGCGGGGCCGGCTCCGTCCCCTGCGACGTCCGGGCACCCTCAGATGTGGTGAACGGCGAGACGACTGAAAGAAGCCCTTCGGCAGCCCGAATTGTCAGAGGCGGGTGCTAGGGCGCATATCGAGTCGCGATCAAACTGAACCGTTCCGGGTCGAATGGAGGCTCGATTCTCTGAGAGGATTGAGTCATGGCACGTCCCTCCCCTTACCCCGCTGAACTGCGCAAGCGTGCGGTCCGCATGGTCGCCGAGGTCCGCGGCGACTACCCCACCGAGTGGTCCGCGATGAAGGCCGTCGCGTCCAAGCTCGGCATCGGCGCGACCGAGACGCTGCGCACGTGGGTCCGCCAGGACCAGGTCGACAGCGGGAGTCGACCCGGGACGACCACGGAGGAGTCTGCGCAGGTCAAGGCGTTGAAGAAGGAGAACGCCGAACTGAAGCGGGCGAACGAGATCCTCAAGGCCGCGGCGAGTTTCTTCGCGGCCGAGCTCGACCGGCCACATCTGCGCTCGTAGCGTTCATCAACGAGCACCGGGCCCGCTTCGGCGGTGTCGAGCCGATCTGCAGAACACTCACCGAGCACGGCTGCAGCATCGCCCCCTCCACCTACTACGCCCACAAACAACGCCAGGAATCCCCCTCCGCCCGCAGCATGCGGGACGGGGAACTGAAGGTCCTGATCACGGAGATCTTCGACACCAACTACCGCGTATACGGAGCCAGGAAGATCTGGCGGCACCTGAACCGGCAGGGCCAAGCGGTGGCCCGCTGCACCGTCGAACGCCTCATGCGCGAGCTCGGCATCACCGGCGCGGTCCGTGGCAAGAAGGTCATCACCACGCTGGCCGATCCGGCCGCGACACGGGCCCCCGACCTCCTCGACCGCGACTTCGTCGCCGACGCGCCGAACCGCACCTGGGTCGCGGACTTCACCCACGTCGCGGCTTGGGCCGGCACCGTCTACGTCGCCTTCGTCGTGGACACCTTCTCCCGCCGCATCGTCGGCTGGTCCGCGGCAACCACCAAGCACACCGAACTCGTCCTGGCCGCCCTGGAGATGGCGCTCTGGCAGCGCGACCGGACGGGCACTCCGCCGCGGCGCGGGGAACTGGTCCATCACTCGGATGCGGGTTCGCAATACACGTCGTTCACGCTCGCCGAACACCTGGACCGGGACGGCATCGCGGCATCCATCGGATCGGTCGGCGACGCGTATGACAATGCGCTGATGGAGTCCACGATCGGCCTCTACAAGACCGAACTGATCAAGCCGCAACGGCCCTGGAAGACTCTGGCCCAGGTCGAGTTGGCGACCGCCGAGTGGGTGGACTGGTACAACTTCCGCCGCCTGCACGGTGAGATAGGCCACGTCCCGCCAGCCGAATACGAAGCCACCTACTACCTGACAGCGACAAAACCCCAGGTCACAAACAAGATCTAGAGTCTCCGGTCAACCCGGAACGGTTCAAACTGCCTGCTACATAAGCCGGTGATGGCCGCCTGCAGGGACTCGCGTGAGATCATCCGTCCATGAGCAGCGACCTGGAGCTGAGTGCTCTGGCGATCAATGTCATGATCCCGCAGGCGCTCCGCTGCACGGACACTCGACGCGGTGAAGCGTTCACGCTCAACGTCCGGCTTCTCCCGGACGGCAGCCTTGCCGCGAAGGCCTACGGCTGGCCCGTCGGTGGTGGTCGGGGCGCCTACGTCTCGTTCCCAGTCCCCGACAAACCCGAACTGGCGTCCCTGGGTCGCAGACGCTGCCAGCCGTGCCGGGAGGTTGTGGGCCGCCCATCGTGGTTTCGGCTGAGCCCAGTTCGACCCGATGGCGGACGGTTGCAGTCCCAGTTTTCGCTCCCGCGGCGCGGCCGGGGAGGATAGATCTTCTTGCATGACGCGAGTGCAACTGACGTATGAGGAATGGCAGTTCATCGGGCCGTACCTGCCTGTCGGCGAGTACGGCCCGTACCTCGGACGGCTGTGGCAGCAGTTCGAGGGTGTGATCTGGCGCTTCAAGACCGGCGGACAGTGGCGGGAGATACCGGCGTAGTTCGGTGCCTGGTCGACCGTCCACAACGGTTTCTGCGGCTCGAGCGGAGGGTTGCGTCCATGGAGATGGTGTACGGGTTCGACCTGATCCGGGGGTTTGCTCCGGCGTTGGGACGGTGCCCGCATAGATGAACGGCCACCGGCTGATCTTCGAAGTGTCGAAGCCTCGAAGGAGATCAGCACGATGACCGCACCGGACAGTCTGCCCCTGCACGCCCTCGCAGAAGACAACCTCGCCGCGGCGAGTCCCGATCTGCTGCGCGCGATGGTCAAAACGTTCGCCGACGCACTCATGTCCGCCGAGGCCGATGCCCTCTGCAATGCCGAATACGGGCAGGTCAGCGAGGAAAGAGTCAACCATCGCAACGGGTATCGCCCGCGCGAGTGGGACACGCGGGCCGGCACAGTCGAACTGGCCATCCCCAAGCTGCGCCAGGGCAGTTACTTCCCACACTGGCTACTGGAACGGCGTCGCCGGGCCGAGCAGGCCCTCATCTCGGTGGTCGCCACTGCCTACCTGCTGGGTGTATCCACCCGCCGGGTCGAGAAGCTCGCCGAGTCCCTCGGCGTCACCCAGCTGTCGAAGTCCCAGGTCTCGGCGATGGCCAAGCACCTCGACGAGCAGGTGGCCGCATTCCGCAACCGGCCCCTGGACCAAGGTCCTTACGCGTTCGTCTGGGTGGATGCGCTGACTCAGAAGGTCCGCGAGGGCGGCCGGATCATCAACGTCCACGCGCTGATCGCGGTCGGGGTCAACGCTGACGGCCACCGTGAGATCCTCGGCATCGACGTGGCCACCGCCGAGGACGGCGCCGGCTGGCTCGCCTTCCTGCGCTCACTGATCGCCCGCGGCCTCTCCGGCGTCCAACTGGTCATCTCCGACGCACATGCCGGTCTGGTGGACGCGATCGGCGCGGTCCTTCCGGGCGCTTCGTGGCAGCGATGCCGCACGCACTACGCCCGAAATCTACTGAGCCAGGTCCCCAAGTCGGCCCAGCCATGGGTGGCCACGCTGCTGCGGACCGTCTTCGAACAACCCGACACCGACGCGGTGAAGGCCCAGATGCGCCACGTCCTGGACGCTCTGGAAGCCAAGTTCCCCAAGGCCGCAGCCCACTTGGACACCGCTCAGCACGACCTGCTCGCCTTCACGGCCTTCCCGCGCGAGAGCTGGCGGCAGATCTGGTCCAACAATCCGCAGGAGAGGCTGAACAAGGAGATCCGCCGCCGCACCGACGTGGTCGGCATCTTCCCCGACCGCACCGCCTTGATCCGCCTGGTCGGCGCGGTCCTGGCCGAGCAGAACGACGAATGGACCGAAGCCCGCCGCTACATGGGACTCGACCTCCTGGCCAAGGCCCGCCTCCACCCGATCGAGTCAGAAACCGACGACACCGCCCTGCCCACCGAACTCACCGCATAGCCTCAAAACGAGATCACCGAGTGGCCGTCGATACACCACTCCAGCGGACGTGACCGAGCGGAGGCCAGCGCGCAGATGAGCTTCGCCTGACAGCAGCCGCCGATCACCACCGACAACGGCATGAAGCTGGGGTGCCGTATCCGCGGGACTCGTGATCTTGGTGCCAACTACCCCTGGGCCAACCAAAAATCCTCGTCACAACAGGGGGGAGGCGGGACTGAGGAGCCGTCGTGAAGCTCAACACGCCGATGTGTTCGAATTCGTGGAACTGAGGCGGACCGATCACATAAGTTGACCTCCGATTAGCCGATGCCGTCCGCGCCTGACCAGCGCCGAATGACGGGCGGCCAGAGTCTGCGTAGGGGGAAACAACTTGAGAAAGAATGCTGTCCGCCGTGCCACTCGGGGCGGCGTCATAGCCCTGCTCACAGCTACAGTCATGGCCAGTACCGCTGCCGGCGCACTCGCCGCCGACGGCTCAAAGGCAACGAGCACGGCTGAGGGACCGCAGATCGTGAGCTCGTCCCAGTACACCAAGGAAGGTGGCATGGATCCTCAGTCCATGGCGCCCGTCGGCGAAGTCGCCCCCGCCCAAGGTGTCAGCGTGGAGAAGCTCACTGATCTGCTGACCGAGACGACCGGGCTGGAACTCTTCCAGGCGCCTGGCGTGGAGGAATACGAAAAGATCGGTCAGACGCTCACGTTCAGTCTCGGGGACGGGAACTACGAGCACCCGCTCAACATCACCCGCCTGACCATCCATGGGGACGTACCGTCGTCGGTCCTCTCAGCTGAAGGCGACAAGACGAGCACGACGACGTTGCTCAACGGGAGTCAACTACTGACCGCCGTCGGCAAGGAGGGCACCAGGGTAACCACCCTGTCCAAGGACGGGGAGCTGACGATGTGGGAGGCTCCCGCCACCGCCACCGCCACCGCGACGGCGAACGCCTACAGCACAGAGACCCTCGTGGGTTGGGCCACGGCCGTCGACGAGCAGGGAATCAAAGCGTCGAGCTCTCCCCTTCTCGCCGCCCAGGCCGCGCCGCACTGCCAGCTCACCCAGAGCAGGAAGCCGTACCGGCACGGGGGCAACCTGACGATCCAGGCTGACGCCGCAATGGTCTGCGACCAGGAGGGCAAAGGAAACTTCACCGCTTCGCTGCGCCAGTACCAGGGGCTCGGGATCTGGACGACCAAAGACGTCCAGGGCTATAGGAACAGGCACGACCGGAGCTTCCCAGTCACCCTGCTTTTCGATTGCTCAAGACTCACCACGAGCGATTGGAGGTACCGCAGCAACATAGGCAACGCAACGCTGCGCAACAGCAACGGTTACTGGGGAGACCACAACGTCTTCTCCCAGACGGCCACGATCCACTGCGCCTAGCGGTCGCCTCCAGCTGCTGTCTGCCTCCATGTGACACCTCGGTGGCGGCTCATAGTCGTTGTATCGAACCTGGTCGGGCGGCGTACGGTTGGAGACCGTGACACTGCGCACGCCAACTGTTCAAACGATCGGCCGACCAGGTGCAAGCCAGTGAATGGGGAACCGGTGGAAAACGAGCAACACCGTCCTGATTCAGCGGACATCGGCATGGCTGGATGTGGATGGCTCCTGATCGTGGCCGTCATCGCCATGCCCGGACTCATCCTGAACGACGGACCACTGACGGTGTACCTGGTCGTTGTGGGCGGGGTGATCGGGTTCATGTGGGCACGCAAGAGATTGCGCCGCTGAAGGGTTCCCTTCCCTATCCCATCAACGAAGCGTTGACAGTAGAACGGCAGACTGCGAACCGAGCCGCCCTGGGCAAGCCGGAAGTGACGGCCTTCTCAGGGCGTTACATTCCGTCCCGCCGAGGGGGGAGGTCACTCGCAAGTGCCTCGCGACGCCCTCGGCCTCCTCCCCCGCGTTCGAGCCGCTGAGGCGCCGCCTCCAGCTGCAGCCTTTCCCTCTTCTCCCGTTCGCCGGCGTCAGTCCGCTCCCTTGTGCGTGCCGCATGATCCCCTCGCACCGCAGGGATCAAGAAACGTCACCAGCCGACAGACATCACGAGTTCAGCCCTCCCAGACCAGTACACGACCGCGGATTTCTGCCCCGAGCCTCGTAAGGTGTGGCTATGTCAGTCGAACTCACCCATCTGACCCTCTACTCCGATGACCCTGTGTCGCTGGCACGCTTCTGGGCTGCCGTTTTCGCAAAAGCCGTAACGCAAGACCAGGGGCCTGCCCCCCGTCCACGTGTTGTGTTCGAGGAGGGCCGCCGACTGGAAGCTCTCTACTTTGAGAGGCCAAAGGGCGGGAACCTGTCAGGCGGCGGCCCCGCCCTGGGAATCCAGCCTGAAAGGGGGACCCTGGCGGAAGAGGTAGCGCGGCTTATGGGTCTGGGTGCCCTTATCCTCGTCGAGGAAAAAGGTTTGGATGGCCTGCCAAAGGTGACGATGTCTGATCCTGACGGAAACCAGTTCGTCGTCGTACCGAGCAAAGAAGAACAAATCGACTGGGAACGTGTCCGTGAAGCGGAGGGTAAGGAACTGGCCTCCGGCACCGCCACAGCCGTCATTCTAGTACCGGACAATGAGCGATCCGGAAACGGCGCCGCCTGAACTTTCAGCCATAGGGCGCCAACCCATTAGGGCAGCGCCCTACAGCCACTTACAGATCACCGCCCGGGAGTTGCGGAAAAAAGCCTCGATAAGGACTCATCCGCTCTACTGCCAACCACTCACGTGCGTCTACTCGCAGTATTCGGTGTGGGTGGCGCTTTCCGCCTGTGCCACGTTGCTCCTGCCATGGTATTGAATGCTCAGGTAGATGTGAGTGCGGAACTCTTGCCGCGCAATGATGTGGATGCACTTGTATCCGGCGGATTTCTTGAGGCCGGCGCGGCAGGTCGTCCAGCCCGTCGACTTGTCTGCGTAGACATGCCAAGAGCCAGCCCCTGGTGCCCTTCCTTCGAGTGCGACGTCCAGCTTGCACAGATCCGGCGCAGGTTCTCCGCATTCAGTGATTTCACCCTGCGCGTACAGGGGACTGCTACTCGTCGTGTGAAAAGGCTTTTCGGTCTTGGCCCTGCACCAGACTGGGAGAACTTCGCGCGGCGACTTGTTGACGCCCGCCGACTTACTGACGCGCGCCACGGCCTCGCCCTTGCTGCCAGGATGTGCGTCCGCAATGGCGAGGCCGGTAGTGCCCAAGAAAAGACCAGCAGTGGCGACAGCAGCGAAAACGCTCCTGTGTAATCTACGCACTGATACCCCTCCACGTCTCTGCAGCAAGTCACGACTTGCGACTTGCCGTGACGTCAGCATTTCCGCGGCGAGATGGAACCATGCAAGAACAGAGCATGACTGTGATCACGATCCATTGATGGAACCCATACTAAGCTTGATGCATCTGAGTAGAGATGGCGGTGGTGTCTGGCATCGAGTAGAGCCCGCTTCCACACGTGCTTGTTAAATAAGGCGGTCTCCCGAACACCCCACCCCCACCCACGCCAGCCCTCCATAACCTGCAACTTCATGATGGAAATCTCTCGCTGAAGCCTTCTCGGTAACTTCCCGTGAAGGTTAATGATCGGCGTTGAATTGTTCCGCAATTGCGTGGATGCCTCGGATCAGGGCTTCGGCGTAGTCGCGGTTTGAAAGGTTTGTCCTGGTATGGGCCCGACCGGCTCTCCTGCAAGGACGCGAGAGATCGTTTCCGAACCGCAGGTTGATCGTTTTCGGTCAGTTGTTCCGTGATGGGCTCGTATCGAGAGCACGGCACGGATTAACTTGAGATCAAGATTTCTCCGATCTTCCGGACTGAGGCACGGCCGGCAGGCAAGGTGGTCGGGACAGGTCAGCGGGAGGGACAGGGGATGGTGCATGAAGGACCAGAGACCCACTCTTGAGGCAGTCGCAGCACGTGCGGGGGTCGGCCGGGGAACGGCCTCACGGGTGATCAACGGTTCTGGTCGCGTCAGTCAGGCATCCCGGGAAGCCGTCCTGCATGCTGTCGAGGAACTGGGCTACGTACCGAACCAGGCCGCCCGTGCGCTGGTTCGCCAGCGCACGGACACTGTCGCGTTCGTTGCGGGCGTGACCGAGGACCGCGGCTTTTGGGAGGATCCGTTCTACTCTCCCCTCGTGCGCGGTGCCACGTCGGCTCTGGCGGCCGAAGGGATCCAGTTGCTGCTGGCTGTCGCCCAGTCGCGGCAGGAGCACGCACAGCTCACCGCGTTTCTCGAGGCACGCCACGTCGACGGCGTCCTGCTCAGCTCCCTGCACGATGGTGATCCGCTGCCCAGTCGGCTCGATGCGCGCGGCGTACCCACGGTCTTCGTGGGGGCGCCCACCGGCTACACATCGGATTACGGTGTCGATCTGGACAACGAAGTCGGCGCCCGCCGCGCCGCGCAGCACCTGATCGGGCGCAGCCGGCGTCGGATGGCCGTCATCACCGGTCCGCTGGGCATCCAGGCCAGTGTCGACCGCTGGAGGGGTTTCCGCATCGCGCTCGCCGAGGCAGGGCTGGTTCAAGGTCCGGTTATGCATGGCGACTTCACCCGCGCCTCTGGAGCTGAGGCCATGCGACACCTGCTCGCGTGCGACCGCGATGTGGATGCGGTGTTCGCCGCGAACGATCTCATGGCTGCCGGTGCACTGGACGTCCTGCGGGAATCCGGACGTCGCGTCCCAGACGATGTCGCAGTCGTCGGCTTCGACGACACCTGGGTCGCCGCGGCCACCGATCCCCCGCTCACGTCAATCCACCAGCCCATTGAGGACATGGGCCGCGAGGCCGCGCGTCTCATGCTCGCCCGGCTTCGGCAGGAGGATGTTCCCGAGCGGACGGTCATCTTCGAACCGCGCCTCGTGGTGCGTGATTCTGCGTAGGTCCCGACGGTCCTGGTGGCACGACGTTCATCCGACAGGCCCCCGCCCTGCGCATACCTCATGACAACGACGTACCGCGAGGATCAAGCCCTGTCAGCTGTTACGACCCGAGTTCAACCTCAGTAGATTCTTTGAAAGAGTGTCGGTTTCGATAGCCTCAGCTGCCGAAAGTCCAACGTCCGTTGGCGCATAGGCGACCTTGACCAAGGTCCATGGGGCCTGGTCCGCTTGAGGAGTTGGGGCGTCTGACTCGGGGGTTGCCTTCGTGGCTAAGTCGGTTCTGAGTGTGCTCGTTCTGGTCAACAGAGGTGAAGCAGGTGTGGCCGATTCCGGTGCTGGCTTGACGGGGTGCGCGTGAGACTGAGGCGGGGCGCCGCGATCGCCGTCGTCGCCGGCGGTGGCGCGGTGACCACGATGCTCGTGGGTCTGGTCACGAACGCCGTGTCTGCGCAGTCGCGTTGGCCTTCCTGGCTGGGCTGGTTGCAGGAGCACCCCTGGTTGTCGTTCGTCGTGTTGGGGGCGGTCACGGCAGGGCTGACCGCGGTGCTTGCTGCCCTGGATGACCGTCGGCCCCCAGGGCGGAGCCCGGAGCCCACGGGGCGTCCAGACGATGTGTCGGGTCCGCCCGGCGCTGCCCTGGTCCTGCGCTCGCTGCCGCGCGACACCACGGCGTTCACCAACCGCACCGCCGAGCTGGAGTCGCTGGTGCGGTCGGTCCATGCCGCGCAGGAGACCGGCGAGGTCCTGCCAGTCCACGTGATCGACGGGATGCCAGGCGTCGGGAAGACGACCTTCGCCGTGCACGCCGGACACGTGCTCGCCGAGCGGTTCCCCGACGGTCAGCTCTTCGTGAATCTGAACGGGCACACCACGGGCCGTAGACCTGTGCAGGCCACAGAGGCTCTCGCCTCTCTCCTCGCGGCCGCCGGTGTACCGACGCAGCAGATACCTGTCGGCGACGACGTAAGCGCGATCACGGAGGCGCGCGCCGCCATGTGGCGCAGTCGCCTCTCGGGCAAGAAGGCGCTACTCATCCTCGACAATGCCGCCAGCTACCGGCAGTTGGAGCCGCTGCTCCCCGGTGGGAGCGAGTGTCTCGTTCTGGTGACCAGCCGCAAGCGACTGGCCGCGCACGAGGAGGTGGTGCTCCCCGTGCAGGCGCTGCCACCGGATCACGCGGTCGACCTGTTCGTACGGCTCAGCGGGCGGCCGACGGACGCGCTCGACCGGGACGTACTCAAGGAGCTGGCTCGGCTGTGCGGGTACCTGCCGCTCGGGGTGTCGTTGCTCGCAGCACGGCTGCGGCATCACCCGACCTGGAGCGCCGAGGACCTGCGCGAGCGGCTGGTGGCAGCCCGGCACCGGTTGGGAGAGCTGCGCGCCGGTGACCGCGCGATCGCCGCGACGTTCGATCTCTCCTACCGGGATCTCGCTCCCGAGCAGCAGCGCTTCTTCCGGGGGCTCGGCTTCTACCCCGGCACAGAACTCGATGTGTACGTCGGAGCAGCCCTCGGCGACGTCTTGGTGGCCGTGGCCCGTGAGCAGCTTGACGCGCTCTACGACGCCCACCTGATCGACGAACACCCCGGCAGCCGTTACCGGCTTCATGACCTCTTACGCGACTACGCCCGCGGTCTCGCTGACGAAGGGGACAGCATGGACCACGTACAGGCCGTTCAGCGTGTGTGCACCTACTACCTTGCCGCTCTCGCCGTCGCGAACGAGCACATCGTCCGCAGTGGCGCGGGCGTCCCGCCTCCGCCGGACGACGCGGCGCAGGTGGAAACCCCGGTCATGGAGTCGCGTACCGACGCGCTGAGCTGGCTGGAGACCGAGCGGCCCAACGTCTTGGCCTGCATCCGGCAGGCGAACGGCCTCTCTCTGTACGACCTGGTGATCCGGCTGGCCGCGGCCATGGGGCCCTTCCTCCGACAGGCCGGACCCTGGGACCAGGCCGTCGGGCTGCACCGGACCGCCGCCGAGGCCGCCCAGCAGACCGGCGACCAGCGGGCGTTGGCCGGCGCGCTGGCCGAACTCGGCGTTGTACGTCGCTTCATGTCCGCCTACCCCGAGGCGACCGAGGCCTTGAACGAGGCGGTGAGGCAGTACGACGCGGTCGGCGACCGACGCGGCAAGGCGGACGCCCTCAACCAGGCGGGCATCGTCTGGTACCTGACCGCGGACAACGACGCCTCCGCCCGCGCCCAGACCGAGGCCCTCGCCCTCTACCGCGAGGTCGGCCACCGGCTCGGACAGGCCAACGCCCTCGCCGACCTCGGCATGGTGCGCCGCCAGACCAGCGACTTCGACGCGGCCGTCGAGGCCCAGTCCGAAGCCCTGTCGATCTACCGCGAGCTGGGTGACCGGTACGGGGAGGGCAATTCCCTGCGGGATCTGGGCGTCGTGCACTGCCTCATGGGTGAGTACGAGCGGGCCATGCAGCGCCACCGCGAAGCGTTCGACCTCTACGCGGAGCTCGACGACCGGGTCCACCAGGCGTACGCCCTCAACGAGTTGGGTGTGGTGCGCCGGCTCACGGGCGATCTCGACGGCGCTCGCGAAGCCCACACGCAGGCCCTGGAGTACTACATCGAACTCGGCGAGCGGTTCGGGCGCGCGAACAGCATCCGTCATCTTGGGGTGCTGGATCGTCTGTCCGGGGACGCGGCAACCGCGATCCGGGTGCTGGAGGAAGCCCTGCAGGCGTACCGCGATCTCGGCATCCGTGGAGGTGAGGCCGCCGCGCTCGGCGAGCTGGGGGCCGCTCGCTCGGTCCGCGGCGAGCGGGACGGTGCTGTCGAGGCGTTCGGGCGGAGCCTGGAGATCCTGCGTGAGCTCGGCGACCGCAGCGGCGAGGCGGAGGTGCTCAACCACTGGGGAGAGCTGCTGCGCACGTCCGGTGAGGCGGCCGCCGCGCGCGGGCACTTCGAGCAGGCGCTGGGGCTGGCCCGGGCCATCCGTTGTCCGTTGGAGGAGGCGCGGGCGCTGGAGGGCATCGGGCGCTGCGTCTGGGTGACCGACGGCTCCGGCGATGCCGTCGAGACGCTGCGCCAATCCGCCGTTGTATACCGGCGGTTGGGGCTGGACGCGACGGCCGACGATATCGAGCAGCTTCTGGTGACACAGGCGGGGTGAACCCTCTCGTCCCCCTCCGGAGACCGGATCATGTGGCCAGAATCCGTATGCCGTCCTGCCCCGCAGGACTGCTAGGTTGCCGAATGATCTGTCGCTTCAACCACCGCCGTCGTCCCGCGTCGGGCCCCCGTCGCGTACCCCACGAGGAGTGTTGAATGACACCGCCCCCGAGCATCCCCGGACCGCACGATGTCACGCACTCCGCACCGGAGGCGGCGGCCGGCAACGCGGTCCTGGACCGTGTCGCCCACCGCGTGCGGCAGCGCCTCACGGCTGAACAGGCCGCGACGAGCCGCATCGGCGACGGCGCGCACGCGGCCTCGCTGATCTGGCCCTGGCCGTTCTGAGCCGCAGCGGTAGATGCCCCAACTCCCCATTCCCTTCAGGTCATTCATCCTCAAGGTCGCGAACCGCTGCAACATCGACTGCGACTACTGCTACGTCTTCAACTCCAAGGACCAGGCGTGGCGGAATCTGCCCGCCCGGATGAGCCTGGACGTGGCCCGGGCGGCCGCCCGACGGATCGCCGAGCACGCCGCGGCGCACGGGCTGGGCACCGTGCACGTCATCCTGCACGGCGGTGAGCCGCTGCTCGCCGGGCCGCGGCACATGGCGGACCTGCTGGGCGTCGTGCGGGAGGAGATCCCGTCGGACACGGAGGTCCGCTTCGAGCTGCAGACCAACGGGACACTGTTGTCGGAGGCATGGCTCGACCTCTTCGAACGGTTCGGGGTCACCGTGGGCGTCAGCCTCGACGGGCCGCCGGCCGCGAACGACCGGCACCGGCTCACCCACTCCTCCCGGTCGAGCGCTGCCTCCGCCGTACGCGGCATCCAGCTCCTGCGTACCCGACCCCACCTGTTCGCCGGGCTGCTCGCCGTGGTGGACCTGGCCAACGACCCGGTCGAGGTCCACGACTACCTCGCCTCCTTCGAACCGCCCGCCATCGACTTCGGACTGCCGCACGGCACCCACGACGACCCGCCGCACCGCGACAACCCGGACGTACCCGAGTACGGGCTGTGGATGAGCCGCGTCTACGACGCCTGGCTAGCCCGCCCCGAGCACCGGCACAGCGTCCGGATGCTGGAGGACATCGTCGCCCTCGGCTCCGGCGTGCGCGGCTCGGTGGAGACGCTCGGCCTCGCCCCGCCGACGAGCGTCGTCGTCGAGTCCGACGGCACCATCGAGGGCGTGGACACCCTGCGGTCCGTCGAGGAAGGCGCCTCCTGGCTCGGACTCGACGTCTTCGGGCATTCCTTCGACGAGGCCCTCGGCCATCCCAAGCTCCAACACCGCTTGTACGGCCGGGAGGCGCTCGTGGAGAAGTGCCAGGGCTGCCCGCTGGTGGAGGTGTGCGGCGGGGGCTATCTCCCGCACCGTTTCAGTACGGCCCGCGGCTACCGCAACCCCTCGGTGTACTGCGCGGACCTGGAGCACCTCATCCGCTACGTCCAGGACTCCCTGCGCCGGCATGGCTGGGATCAGCCGGCCGCGTCCGCCGCGTCCTTTCCATAGCCGTACCGCACCGCGACGACGGGCGCGGACGTTGGAGTCAGAGAGCCGAGCGAAGAACAAGAAGAACAACAGGAGATGCATGCCGATGAGCACGACGATCCGCCCCGCCGACAAGGGGGACGCCGTCGCCCTGGCCGCGCTGATCGAGGAGATCGAGCGGTTCTACGGATCGACTGAATTCCAGCCCTTCGAGGAACGCCAAGCCCAGGTCGAGGAAGCCCTCTTCGGCTCCCCGCCGCTCGCCTCCGCGCTGGTCGTCGAGGACGAGGCCGGCGACCTCGTGGGGCTCGCCGCGTACTCGTTCCTCTGGCCGGCCGCGGGCTCCTCGCACTCCCTCTTCCTCAAGGAGCTCTACGTCCGCGACACCCTCCGCCGACAGGGCATCGGCGCCCAGCTCATGAAGGAACTCCGCGCGCTCGCCGCCGCCCGTCCCGGGTGCAGCCGCGTCGAGTGGATGACCGACAGCGGCAACCCGGACGCCCGCGCCTTCTACCGATCGCTCGGGTTCGCCGAGTTCGACGGGAAGATCGTCTACCGCGTGGACGCGGGAGCGGCCTCGGAATGAGCAACGCCGTACAGGACGAACGGTGCGAGGAGTGCGGCAGCCGGATCGTCATCGGGCTGGGATGCGACTGCCCGCCGGACGGTCGCGTGCCGACGACACGACCCGCGTCCCAGGTGCGAGAGGAGTGGCGGCGCTTCCCCGCCGACACCATCCTCATCTCACCCACGCAGTACGCGCACCGGTCGGGGTGTCCTCACCTCACCGAGGAGTTGGTGAAACCGCCGCGCTGGGGCTGGATTCCTGATCCGGCGCCCGGGCTCTGGGACCGTCTCGGCATCAGCCACCCGGCAGCCGCCACACAGGGCAACACCTCGCGACGCGCGATCAAGCGGTGCCCGGACTGCGAAGCGGCCCTGTCGTGAGCTGAGATCGTCAGACGGAGCAATGCTCAGAACCTGTGGATCACTCGGTGAGGGCATACCCTCCCGAGTGATCGTTTCGAAGGTCACTGAGTAGGCCGACGCGCCAACGTCGGCTGGGAGGGCACGCCCATCATGCTTACCGTAGCCAACGCCGACGGTTCGACCGACAACGGCTCCTTGATCGACGAGATCGTTCGGGAAGGCGCCCGGCGGATGCTGGCTGCCGCACTGGAGGCCGAGGTCAACAGCTACCTCGCGGAGCTGGCCGATCAGCGGGATGCGGCCGGTCGGCGTCTGGTGGTGCGCAGCGGCTTCCACGCCGAGCGGACGATAGCGACCGCCGCCGGGCCAGTGCAGGTCAGGGCGCCGCGGGTGAACGACCGGCGGGTCGACGAGCAGACCGGGGAGCGTAAGCGGTTCTCCTCGGCGATCCTGCCGCCGTGGGCCCGCAAGACGCCGAAGATCTCCGAGGTGCTGCCGCTGCTGTATCTGCACGGGCTGTCCACCGGGGACTTCGTCCCGGCGCTGGAGCAGTTCCTGGGCTCGTCGGCCGGCCTGTCGTCGGCGACGGTCAGCCGGCTGACCGCGCAGTGGAGCGAGGACCACAAGGCATTCCAGAAGCGCGACCTGTCCAAAACCGACTTCGTGTACGTGTGGGCCGACGGTGTGCATCTGAAGGTACGCCTGGACGAGGCCAAGGCGTGTGTGCTGGTAATGGTCGGTGTCCGGGCCGACGGCAGCAAAGAGCTGATAGCCCTGGAGGAGGGCTACCGGGAGTCCGGCGAGTCATGGGCGAACCTGCTGCGGGACTGCGCCCGGCGCGGGATGCGGGCCCCGGTGCTGGTGGTCGGCGACGGGGCGCTGGGCTTCTGGAAGGCGCTGCGCGAGGTGTTCCCCGACACCCGCGAACAGAGGTGCTGGGTGCACAAACTGGCGAACGTCCTGGATGCCCTGCCGAAGTCCGCGCACCCGGCGGCGAAGAATGCCATCGCAGACGTCTACAACGCCGAGGACAAAGACCAGGCCAAGGCAGCGATCAAGACCTTCGCCCGCCAGTACGGCGCGAAGTTCCCCAAGGCCGTGGCCAAGATCGTCGATGACGAGGACGTGCTGCTGGCGTTCTACGACTTCCCTGCCGAGCACTGGGTCCACCTGCGCACCACGAACCCCATCGAGTCCACCTTCTCCACCGTCCGGCTGCGCACCAAGGTCACCCGCGGGGCCGGGTCCCGTTCGGCCGCCCTGGCGATGACGTTCAAGCTCATCGAGTCCGCCCAGGAACGCTGGCGCGCGGTCAACGGTCCCCACTTGGTCGCCCTCGTGCGGGCCGGAGCCCGCTTCGACAAGGGCGTCCTCGTCGAACGCGAGGAGATGACAGCAGCCTGAGCTACGTCCCGATCGCAGGATTCGGCAGCTGCACGTTCACGACCGGCCTCATGCGGACGGTCGGCCTCGTCCCAGCAGTCTGCCCAGTTCGGCAGCCAGAGCGACCGAAGCCTCGATCTCGACCCTGCGGATCGACACGCTCTCCACGAGGAACCCGAACGGCATGCCGAGCTTGCGGCAGAAGGCAATCAAGTCGCGGGCGTTCGCCAGACAGTGCTGGTAGGACTCGGCCAGCGTGTCGTCCGCGTGGCGCAGAGAGTTCTCCAGCCAGCGTGGGACGTCCACGCCGAGCCACTTGAGGAACGCCAGCGTCTTCAACGACCCGCATACCGAGAGCGTGAACAGGACGGGCTTGGGTTCCAGCTGCTGCTCGCGGCAAGCGTAGTAGTAGTCGGAGACCATGCTCTTGGCCGCGTCGGCGTTGTAGGTGACCTGCGAGATGAAGTACGCGCATCCCGCCTGCTGCTTGGCGAGCAGCCGCTGATGCTCTTCGGGGCGTTCGGTGATGGCGACGCCGCCGAGGAGCAGGTCCGGACGGGCGTCGAGGCGCAGGGCCTGCGCCTCGGACAGGCCGGTTCGCACCGCCTTGCCTTTCGAGGACGCGCCGACGAAGACGGAGAGCACGCGGTCGGTGTCGGCCATCTGCAGCCAGGTCCGCAGCTCCGCCTCGGTGTACTTGCCGACGCACCGGTAGATAACCGCGGGGCGGTTCCACCCGCCGAGGTACTCCGCGTGATACACGGCGGGATCGATCGTCGGCAGGTACGGAAACGGCCGCTCCGACGGATTGCGGTCACTCTCATCGGTGATGTCGTACAGCGCCAGACCGTCCACATCGAGGAAGTCCAACCGCGCCAAGGTGGCCGCGGTGATCTCCCGGATCCGCTCAGGCGTGGTGCTCAGCCGCGGCGGCGTGATACCGAACAGCAGGACACCACCCTCGGCACCGGCCACCAGCATCCGGTCGGCTGTACTGTCGTCACGGTCCACCATGACGCGGAAGCTAGCAGCTCATCCACCAGGCAACGGGCAAAGCGCCAGTCTGTGAGACGAAACGCGGCTCGTCGTCATCGCATCTGACGATGCGATCGACGCCCGGCCGTGAGGGAGCGATCAGATCCACAGGGTTTGACAATTGCTCCGTCAGACGGCTCTACCGTGCACAGCAGTGTTGCCGGCGACGAGAGCTGACGCGTCGCACCCCGCCCGGCCCCGGCGTGTTCGCGTTCCCCGGAAGGGCCCGCCCAGGGCGGCGAGGCGGCGGTCGAGGTCGACGCTGGTCACGTCGTGGAGGTTTCCCTTCCGGCGGATGCCGGGTCGGTGCCCGGGCCAGAGGACATTCGGACGTGGCGGACTATGTCAGGCAGCCGGACCTCGGTGAGGAGCCGTCCGACACCCCATGGCGTGGCTCCGAACTGGCGGAGGTACGTGGTCAGGGTGTGCCGCTGGGCGGGGGTGAGGACGAATTCCCGTACGCCCTCCTCGACGCGCCGGAAGCGGCGGGGATCGCGTACGTCCTCCCGGTTACGCACGGCCGCCAGGAAGCGGTTCAGGTTGAAGCGCGCGGTCTGGCGCAGGACCTCGGGCGGGTCGATGCGGAAGATCTCGGAGAGCGTCAGGCGGTGGTACTCCGCGCCCTCACGCACCAACGCCTCGATCAGGCTGCCGCCACCCACACCGACGCATGCCTCGCGCAGGGCCGCTCGGCATGCGCGGGCGGCCACGTCCGTGGTGTCCTCCAGGGCTTCGGAGAGGATCCGGGTCCGGTACGTGTAGAGCAGGTTGTTGCCCAGGCGGCCTTCGGCGTACTGATCGATGTTGTCGATCGCGTGCGTCAACGGCGCCGCGCCGTCGTCCCACAGCTGCTCGCCGGTCTCCGCTTCGAACTCCTTCAGTACGGCCGACAGGATGGGACCGTGGTCCATTGCCCGTGCCAGCTCAAGCCATCGCATAGCTGATACGCCGTGCGCGCGCAGGAGTGCGAGAAGGACGGCGAAGGCGCCACCGTTGGGGTGGACCGACGCGACGACGGCTGGGATGGGTAGCGGCACAAGCCTGGTCACGACAGGGCCTCCTCGCGGCGCAGGAAAATCTGGAGGAGCAGTTGGCGTTCGTCTTCAGGTACTTCCTCCTGGCCGTCGCCGAGCGCGTCGCGGCCGTGGCAGCACAGATGCTGGTTCACGATCAGCAGGTCGCCCCGCTTGAGTGGGAACCTCCGCTGCCCGCTGACGAGTTCGCGTTCCAGCGCACGGGCCGCCTTGGCGTACGGATCGTCGGGGTCGGCATCGGCGAGCATCTTCGCCGTGAAGCGCACGAAGCCGCCGAGCGGTGAGTGTCCGTCGATGACGGGGAAGGGTGTCCATTCCCTACCGACGCCGCTCAGGTCGTGGAAGGCGCCGTCCTCGTATTTCGGATGGCTGAGCAGTTCGGCGTCCCCGTAGCTGAGCCGGTCCACGGCCCGGCGGACCTGCGAGACGAGGCTGTGGCCTTGGCCCTTCGGGTCCGGGCGTACGCAGAACAGGGCGCTGAAGTCGGGCGGCCAGGTGGAGTTCACGACGTCGATGTGCATCGGGACGTAGCCGGAGCCGGTGGCCCGCATCGGATCGACGGCGAGGTTGGTACTGAGCGGCTTCCACAGCGGCCAGCGGTCGAAGGCGCGCAGCGGCCTGGCGATCAGGGAGAGCAGTGCAGTGATGGCGCGCAGACAGTCGTCCTGCGTGTCGACCGCGTCGAGGAGTCCGCCCAGTTCCAGGACGAGGAAGCCCTCACCGCTGAGGGCGTTCAGAAACCACTCGCAGGTCGCGGCGACCACGGGGATGCCCGACAGGCCGGACAACGTCCGGCGGTAGCGCTGGGCAGTCTCCGGCGACACGAGACCGTCCTTGAGCTCCCACTCGGGAAGGAACGTCGTGCTGTTGGCAAGCTCGGCGACGAATTCCGGCGCCAGGCTCAGGCGGTATTCCGGCAGCGGCGGTGTCGGCATGGCATTCCTCGGATCGGAGGTGTGTGATGAACGGTGGTGCACGGAGAGGAAGGGGGGCGCGGGCGTTGAGGCTCGCTGCGACGGGGCCTCGATCACCTCGCCCGTAGTCCCGGCTCGCGGCTCTGCGCCTCGTGGCTGCGGTTCTCGGACGGAACCGGAAGACGACACGGGAAGACACACCAGGCCACAGTTCCGTCAGCGGTGAAGCCCCACTTCCCGCCGAGCTCTTCGACGAGGGCGTCCACGAGCCACAGGCCGCGTCCGCTCTCCTCGTCCGCGCCGGCCTGCTTGGGGCAAGGGACCGCGGAGGGGCAGTGGTCATTGATCTCCAACCGCACCTGGCCGGTGGCATGTCTCAGGCGAAGGCCGACCGTGGAGCCGCCCCCGTACAGGACCGCGTTGGTGGCCAACTCCGAGATCACCACCGCAACAGAGTCGACCCGCGCTGCCGGCATGTGGCACATGTTCCGCAGCCACGCGGCGCCGATACGTCGGGCGTGCTCGACCCTCGACACCTCCCGTTCGAAGGCGATCTCGATGGGCGACGGGTGCCTCGCGAGTGCGGGAGTCGCGGCCGTGGCGCGGGGGCTCGACGTACGCGCGGGAGCGGGTAGGGCCGTCATCGCCCAGTCCTTCCGCAGGTCAAGGGGATCAGGAGCACAGAACGCTCTCCATGGCCCAACCACCGTGCCGCGTGGGAAAGTTGCTTCGCAACGAAAAGGCTCTAGAAATTTCATCACGAACGAAAATGGCACATGACACCGCAAGCGCATGGTCTGTTGCGGCGCGCGTAACGCGTGTCAGACTTCGCGCATCGCGGCTTCGACGAACGCATGCGATGGAAAGGCGAGCACATGGCAGCGAAACCCAGGCCGACGGTGCGTCGTATCGAACTCGGTTATGAGTTGCGGCAGTTGCGCGAGCGAGCCGGGATGACGCTCGAGGACGTCGCCGGAAGCGGCGCCGTCCGAGGGCTGTACGTCACCAAGCTGCACCGCGTCGAGAAGGGGCTCCAGGACCTCCGCAGCGCCGGTGATCTGCGCGCGCTGCTGGAGCTGTACGGCGTGACCGACGACCGCGACGTCGAGCAGCTCCTGGGCATCCAGCGCGACGGAGCCAGCCAGGACTGGTGGACCCCGTTCCGGTCCACGATGCCGTCCGGCATGCCGCGCTTCGTCGGCATCGAGACCGCTGCACGAGAGACGTGGGCCTTCCACCCGGCGCTCGTCCTCGGCCTGCTCCAGACAGAGGCGTACGCACGCGCGCTGTACGAACTCGCGAAGCCGATCGAGGAGACCACGACCGAGTTCATCGACAAGAACGTCCAGGTCCGGCTCCGGCGCAAGGACGCCCTCACAAGAGACCAGGAGCCCCTACGGCTGCGGGCCGTGCTGTACGAGCCGGCCCTGCGGTACGTCGTCGGCGATCCGGACGTGATGCGGGAGCAGTACGAGGAGATCACCGAGCTGGCGTCCATGCCCAACGTGAGCGTTCAGGTCCTTCCCCAGACCCTCCGAGGATACCTGTCCGTGCACGACTTCACGATCCTGCACCTGGACGACGGCATGCCGACCTCGGTGCAGGTGGACAACGCGTGGAGCGCCACATCGGTCTCCGACAAGCCACGCGAAGTCGGCCGGTTCACCCGGAAGTTCAATGCCCTCACGGCGTCAGCGCTGCCGCCGGAGGACACGCCCGCGTTCCTGCAACAACTCACGCGAGAGATCATCAAATGACCCAGATCCGCACCCACATGGCACCTGAATTCACCGACGCCGGAGCCCGTTGGTACAAGTCCTCGTACTCCGACGGCGCCGGGAACAACTGCGTCGAGGTCGCCGACCTCACCGGCACGGCGTACGCCGGAGTCGCGATCCGTGACAGCAAGGATCCCCACGGGCCCGCGCTGCTTGTCGACCCGGCCCTGTTCATAGCCTTCGTTCAGGGAATCCGGTACAGCTGATGATTACGGTGCTGCGGCTGTAGCTTCCCTCGAAGCTGTTCCAATTTCCAGCTTTGAGTTCCACTCGGGGGGCCATGTGGAACCGAGTGAACCACGGAGAGAACGGCCTGTAGTCAACTTCAACCCGGTCTTGACCCGAAGGGGCGGTGGCCGGGCTGTGAGCTGCATGCGGTCGTCCTCGGCTCTGTCAGCGTGATTGCTGGGTAGGTCACGAGGGCTGGGGGGCGGATGGCCGGGGCCGGGCCCACGGCGGCGTATCTCGCGCGAGCGCTTGGGCAGGGGCGTTGAGGCAGGGCGCGGGACGGGACGTCAGCCGGTTCAGTCCAGCACGCTGCCCAGAATCCCGGCGATCGCGCCCGGCGCGCCGGCGCCGTAGGCGACCACCATGGACTGGCCGATCGCCACGTCCGCCGGGTCGCGGCGACGGACCGCAGGCTCCTGGTCCTCGGCCATGCGTACAACGGTCGTGATCCGCTGTATCCGCTGCTCCAGTACGCCCCCGGTGAGATCGAGTCCGTGCGGATCGTCCCCACCGAGCGCAGCGCGAAGGGCCGGGCGGAGCCGCACGTCGCCCTGGTCTTCCACGACGGGTCGTCAGTCACCGCGGCCCCGGACGCCATCGCGGCTACGCGTTTCGCCGAATTGCTGTCGCGTCCGACGGACTGGGCGGGGGCGGGACGCACGGGTGGCTGAGCGACGCGGGCGGACGGCAAGCCCGGCTACGACACCAGCACGGCATGCGTCAAGTCCGGCTCCCCCACCCGGCAAGGTCAGCACGTCCGTAAGCCGCTGCACGGAAGTCTTCGCACCGGAGCCCTTCGATACGCGTGTGTTGCTGCGTATGCGGGAACCGGCGGCGATGCTCCAGCTCTTCACCATGGTCAAGCCCGCCCAAGGTGGCCGTTAGGAAGCTCTGCGCTTTCTCGTCGGAGCGGACGATCCCGAGGCCATCGACCTGCCAGTGGTCGAGCCCTTCCCCACGGAACTGCTGGGAGAGGGGTTCCGGGCATCCCGCTATCTACAGCAGGACGACACATCCGAAGTGAGCGCCGCACTCCGCTACGCCTGGCGCGACGAGGAAGTCGGCGTCGACGTGGTGCTCTGGACCGCCATTAACGACACCGCACAGGTCATTCGGGCTGCCCCGGACATCGAGGAGTTGGCGCACAAAGTGAGCGTGGCGGTCTGGGAACTAGAACCTGAGGATGAGGCTTCGGCGGACGTGCAGTCGTAGAACTGGGCGCGTGGACAGCCGGTGGCTCGGTCGGCGTGAAGATCTCGGTTGCCCCTACTGGTCGCCGTATGAGACTCGTAGAGAGTGGACCTACGTCCGTTCGTGTTCGGGCGGAAGACGATACAGATGTTGATCGCCGAAATTTCGGCTACGACTTCTGAGACAGAAGGTGAGACCAGCTCCAGGGGTGAGGTGGCTACGAACCAGTAAAGATCAAATTCCGGGTTGATCAGTGCTGGTACGAAGGGAGCATGAACGGGGAAATGATCACGGCGGTCACCGCGCTTGTGGTGGCGGTGCTCGGCGCCTTGACCAGTGTGTACGTCACCAGCGTGACCATGCGCGAGCAGCGCATACTGAAGCAGTCGGAGGCAGAACTGCAGCGAGAGCTCCAGTCGGTGCAGAACGCGGCCGAGCGGGACCGCCAGTGGCTGCAGGCCGAGGGGGACGCGCGATCTAGCGCCTCCACGTACCTCGGCATTTGCTGGGAGTTGGCACAGGAGCTTGGATCGGCCAGCCGTACGGCGGCGCGCTGCGAGGATCTCTACGCCATCTACTCCCAGCGGTGGGAGGAAGTGAAGCGAGCCTTCGTCACCGTGTCCCAGTACGCGCCCACGCCCGAGGCGAGCGAGAAGGCCGCGGAGCTGGATGCCGCTCTCGGCAAGCTGGGTGACCTCATGGCCAGTTGGTTCCACGAGCTCAAGAAGGAGAACTGGCAGGGGGTAAGGGCGAAGTGGAGCGGGTTCACGACTCTGAAAGACGCCGGGTACCAAGCGTACGGCGAGTTCACGGAAGCTGTCGAGCAAGCGCGAGGCGTCGCGTAGACGCAGTCACGGTGCTCTGCAGGAGGCCCTCTCCGGTCAGTGCTCCATCCCGTTGGCTCGGGCGATGCCTTCGATCTCCCGGCGCACCTGCTCCGTAGTGAGGTCGGTGTCGGGCTTCGGGGTGAGGTCCACGTCCATGCGCATCTCGCGTGGCCCCAGCAGGCGCATCAAGGCAGTCAGATGCCGGTTGAACTCGGGGGTGAACAACTCCTTGTCTCGTGGGGATACAGGGAGATCGAACCAGCGATTGTGGTGGCCGAGCGCATCGTTCGTGCTCTTGAGGATGCGCAGTAGTAGTTCGTACGACTCGGGGGTCATCTCACGCTCGCACCTGGCAAGGTAGAGCGTGAACTGGCAGGTGCTCTCCGGCAGGCTGTGTTCGGTCATGCGGCCATGGTCGCCCATGGGGCCTTGCCCAGTGGGCGGTTCAGCCGAGGTTCACCCCATGCAGATCGAGCCCCGCAGGGTCGCTCCGGTGGTTTCGCGGCCACGAGAATCTCACCGGGGGCTTGCGCCGCTAAGGGGTACGCATGCTGGGGCCGCCGATTCAAGAGAAAACGCAGGTCAGTTGGGGGTTGCATCGCTAACGTCCGCCGCCAATATCGTCCGTGTCGTTCTCGAAGCTCCGCCCGATAGCGGGGCTTTCACGTTTTCCATCCCTGGCGTACGGCGTGGTTCCCTGCGCCCGAAGACAGAGAGGCACCTCGATGAGCCCGTCCCACCCCAAGCCCCAGCCTGCTCCGGAGGAGGAGGCGCCGCGGTTCCTCGAACTGAGGGTCGGCGGCGTCCATCTGACCGTGAGGCGAGTGCCGTACAGGCTGCTTACTCTCGCCGCCGCGGCGGCCAGCGGCGGAGCGGCCTGGGTTGTTCGTTGACTCTGCTGGTTCCGCCCCGGCGTTCTGCTGGGGCGGAACCGGATGGACCGGGGCCCGACTCACCCCCATGGGGTGGCCAAGCCGTCGTCTCCGACGGCCCAGGCCAGGGTGTTCTCCACGCCAGTGACGTAATCGTGGCCCTGCACCTCGGCGCCTTCCCGGAGCTTGGGCTCGGCGAGCACGCTCATCGCCTCGTACGCGCGGTCCTGCTCATGGTCCGCATCGAAGGCGGTCACGGGGCGGCCGAGCGGCACGTCGCTGATGGGCGGTGCGGTGGTCAGCCCGGCGACCCAGCGGAGCGCTGCGAGCAGGCCCCGGTCGTACTCGGCGCTGCTGTACCCGTGTTGAGTGACGTGGTCGATCATCGCGGTGATCTCGGCGTGCCCCCGCAGTTCCATGACTTTCCCTTTCGAGTGCAGTGAATCAACTCCAGCTGTCATCAAGATCGTTGATCAGCTTAGGGACACGTCATCTCAGGGCTGATGGGGACGAGGCTGTCATCTCGCCGAGATCGTCGTGGCGGTACGCCCCCAACCCCACGGGCCCGCCGCCGTGTGGGCTGCCTGTACACCAACAAGAGGTGCGCTCGGGCCGATCGGACCGAGGGCGTACAAGAGTCTCAGAGCCCCTTGACCAGTCGGGCCGCCGTAGCAAGCGAAACGGACGGGTACTGGCGCCGCAGCTCACGCACCGCGCCCGCAACCCCTCGCTCCTCGCGGATCCGGAGCAGTGCTTCTTTGTCGACCGCCTGGAAGAAGTCGTCGACGCTGGCGAACTGCTGGTTGAACGTCTCGCGCCTCCCTCTGCGGTCGGCATACGTCTCCGCGCTTCCCAGAAGCGCGCTCGTGAGGAGGAAGAACGTCACGGCCAGGGGGATCGACCGGTTGGCGAGGGACAGGAAGAGCAGGTAGAAGAAGCATGCCGCCAGGCCCCACATGGCTACCCGAGGTTCGTACATGTTGTTGCCGCCTTCTTGGCTGGGGTAGGGGCGGATCGTATTGAAACTTGACCGTTGCCGGGTATCAAGCCAGGGCGTCAGGCTGTCGAGACAGGCCAATGACCACCTCGGTCCGCAGGTATTGATGGCCCTCCCGATGCTGACCGCCGGCGTGGCGGTGCTGGCGTTCACCGACACGGTCGTGATCGCGGTGGCCGGGTCTCTGGCGTGGGGCGCGGCCATGGGCGATCCAGGAGTCCCGTCCCACGCCGCCGAGGCAGCGCGAGCTGGTGTCGATGACCAGACCGTGGCCGGCGTACAGGCCGACGTGGTCCGCGTAGGAGGAGCGGTAGCCGAAGGCGATGATGTCGCCGACCTGGAGGCGCTGCAGCGACACACGCTTCAGCCGTGCCACATCGCGTTCGCCGTTCGCGCAGCCTGACGTCGGCCGCCCGGTAGGAGGCGACCTCGAGACCCGAGCAGTCGAAGGCCGAAGGCCTGGTTGCACCCCAGCGGTAGTGGGCACCGATCTTCGTGCGCGCGTACGCAACCGCGATGGCACCTGCGGTCGTCCGGGGAAGCGACACCGACTCCGCCGTTTCCGAGACGGCGGAGCCGGTGCGCACTTCGACGTGCGTCCCAGCGCGGATGAATCGTCAGGACCGTGCCGGGAAGGATGAGATCGGGATCGCCCCCGATGATCTCCCGGTTGTCCTTGTAGAGCTGCTGCCAGCTCTCACCGTAGGCCCGGCCGATCTTCGCCAGCCAGTCCCCCTTGACGACCGTGTAGTGGTGTACCGAGGTATCGCTTGCGATCACGAGCGTCTCCTGACGCTCAGGCAGCGGCGCTCAGCGCCCGGCGGCATGCTGCAAGCCAGGGGCCGCCTCCCCCGTGGCGCGCGCATACTGGCGCCCGGAGGTGGGCGCCATGGCCACGCGCATGAAACGGATCTGGTTGCTCATCAGTGCGGCCGCCACCGCGGTGGCGGCCGCCGTGATCGTGGCGATGAACACCGGTGGCAGCAGCAGCACTTCGCCGCCGGCCACCTCCCCCTCGGCGAGCGCGCCGAAGACGGCGCCGAGCTTCCGCTCGGGCAGCTGGTGCGCAAAGCATCCGACGTCGCAGTGGTGCCAGAGCCCGTTGCCCACCCACATCACCGAACCCGTCCCCTCGGGCCCGGAGATCAGCGCGGCGGCGAGCAGCGCCTTCGCCTGTTTCGAGCAGCCGGAGAGCTGTAACGACCCGGTCCGCGATTGAGGTCGCGGTGGGATTGGGCAGTTCGGGCTGAGATGCCCGTGTGCCTGTTCAGGGCAGGCGGGCTGAGATACTCGGCCATGGATGCTGGGGTGGTGGGGAGCGGTACGCGATCGGACATGGCAGTGCCTGCACGGACCGCGTCGACGCACGCCGCGGGCTGGGGACTGCGTTCTGCGGTGGCAGCGGACATCGAGGTGATCGCGGAGTTGCGGGCCACGGTCATGCGTGCGGACTTGGAACGCCTTGGGCGCTACGACGAGCACCGGGTACGGCAGCGGCTGCGGGACTCCTTCTCCACGCAGTACACGTCGATCATCGTGATTGACCGTGAACTCGCAGGATGCGTCACGGTCAGACCCGCCGAAGGCCGGCAGTGGTTGGAGCACTTTTACCTTGCTCCGCACTGGCAGGGCCGAGGGCTGGGATCCGCTGTGTTGCGGACGGTGCTGGAGCGAACGGACGCGCAGGGCTTGACCGTGGGCTTGAACGTCTTGCAGGGCAGTGCTGCCCGTCGTCTCTACGAGCGCCAAGGATTCGTCGTGGAAGCCCAGGACTCGATCGACGTCTTCATGATGCGCCCGCCGGGGGCGATGGCGAGCACTCCTGCGAAAGCCTGACCTGCGACGGTTCGACGGCCTCAACTCGGTCCGCGAGGCTGTCTTCGACGGCCGTCACGTGACAGCGGCCGCACGGGTTCTTCGAGTGTGGCCAAGAAGTGGGCCCGTGCGGCCTTGTCCCATCGTGCCTTCTGCGGCGTCTCCCGTGCACATCTCGGCCATTTGACAGAGGAGTTGGCAGGCCCGTGGCTGGCGCGGTGCGAGTCGGCACTGCGTGAGCGGCGAGGTGCTGCGCGGCGGCGGGCGGTCGGCGCTGGCCCGAAGTACGACCTGGTCTTCGCCGACCGGGTGCTGGTCACCCTGGTCCACCTGTGCACGGGGCTCCCGCACGCCGCGCTCGCCGAGTTGTACGGCACAGCCCGTGGCGTTCAGCCCTGATGGCCAGAGCCTGGCCATCAGTTTTCGGAACGGCACGATCAGCCTGTGGGGCGCCTGAGCACGACCAGCCGGAGTGTCCCGGACCGACATCAGTATCTGCAGGGTGAAGGGCCGAACCGACACCATCCCCGCATCCGACGTCCCGGTCGGAAACAACCCGCCCTTCAACCCCGACCTCACCATCGACGCCTACGTCACCCCGGCCGAGTCCTGAACCGGCGTCACAACGCACCGCACGGCCAGGGGGCCGGACCTCTGGCCGTGCGGTCCGCCGCGCTGCCGGAGCGTGCGGTAGAGCTACCGTCCGGCGGAATGCGGACTTTTCGTCAACTCGGTGGTGAGAACTGGTGGTTGACGGTGGCATGTGATTGACGGACAGGGCGGTGAGGCGAAGAATCCGGTGATGCGCGCCGGGTTGGCGTGTCCTCGTCGAGCGGCCGGGGGTAGCACCGTGGGCAGGCGGGAATCGCCGGTTCCGGACGGTCCCTTGCACGACTTCGCCCAGGGGCTGCGCGAGCTGCGCGCCGCGGCCGGGTCACCGCCGTACCGGGAGCTGGCACGGCTGGCGCAGTACTCGCACTCAGCGCTGTCGGATGCGGCGGCCGGGCACAGGTTGCCCACGCTCGATGTGACGCTCGCCCTGGTGGCCGCCTGCGGCGGGGATGTGGACGTCTGGCGGGCCCGCTGGCAGGAACTGGACGAGCGGCTTCGGGCCACGCACCCCGAACTGCTCGCCATCCAGCCCGACCCCGGCAACGACGGCACCCCCACGGACGCGGACGCCGTTTCCAAGCCTGTGATGCACCGGGAGGACGACAAGCGCCTCGAGCCTGCGGGAGCCTCGTACGGGCCGCAAGGTCCGTCCTCCGATACGCCGCCGGCAGGCGACGCGGGCTCCGCTCCCATGCCCGCCGCAGCCGCCACCACGGTTCCGCCGGGCGCCCCGGCAGCAGCTGCCGACCACGCCCCGTCGGCCACACCGCACCCGTCCGGCACCACGGAGCCACCTGCGTCCCGGACCCCGACGGTCGTGGATTCGCCCGTCGTCGAGCCGTTACGCAAGGGCGATCCAGCGCGCGTCGGGGATTTCCGGCTGCTGGGCAGGCTGGGGTCGGGCGCGATGGGCGAGGTCTTCCTCGGGCAGTCGGCAGCCGGGCGGCCGGTGGCGGTGAAGGTCGTACGGGCGGAGTTCGCGCAGGACACGGCCTTCCGGCGCCGGTTCGCCGCCGAGGTCGCCACCGCGCGCCGGGTGCAGGGCCCGTACACCCCGGCAGTGGTCGACGCGGACGCCGAGGCGGAACGGCCCTGGCTGGCCACCACCTACATCGCCGGGCCCTCCCTCGCCGACGCGGTCCGCACCGGCGGACCGCTCCCGGCGCCGGTCGTGCGGGCCCTCGCTGCCGGCATCGCGGAGGCGCTCGTCGCGATCCACGGCGCCGATGTGCTGCACCGTGATCTGAAGCCGTCGAACGTGCTGCTCGACCGCGACGGCCCCAAGGTGATCGATTTCGGTATCGCCCGCGCCGCGGACCGCACCCAACTGACGGACACCGGCGTCGCGGTGGGCACCGTCCCGTATATGTCCCCCGAGCAGGCCGAGGGGCACCCGGTGGGCGCGCCGAGCGACGTCTTCTCCCTCGGCGGTCTGCTGACGTACGCAGCCACGGGGCTGACACCGTTCGGCGAGGGCAGCGTCGGAGAGGTGGTCTACCGCATCACCCACGAGGCACCCGACCCGCAGGCCTTGGACGTCGGCGACGACGGGCTGCGCGACCTGATCACCCGCTGCCTGGAGAAGGATCCCGGGCGGCGGCCGACCGCGCGGCAGATCATCGAGGCCTGTGCGGACGGCCCGGCGCACGCCGACTGGCTCCCGACCGCAGTCGCCGCCCGGATCGCACGCCGCGAGGACGACCTGGCCGACGTCCTGACCAAGGCGGCGCGCAGACGTACCGCCGTCCGGCTCAAGGTGAGCGCTGTGCCGCTGATCGTGGTCCTGGTCCTCGCCGTCGTGCTCGCCGTCACCACCCACCGCGACGGCTCCACAGCCGACGCAAGTCCGGGATACCAAACGGTCCTGCGCAACCAACCGGTCTCGCTGCCGGACGCCGACCACGAGATCGACCTGATGACCGGTCACACCGTGTCGGGCGACCGGTACTGGACGCTGTCCACCGACTCCGGTGGCGACAGCAAGGGCGGCTTCTCGCTCCAGGACGCCACCGACGCCTACATCGCGGGCTCCGGACCGATCACCCCCGCGCAGTGCGCCGCCGGAGTCGCCCGCAAGCCGGTCGAGGACGAGGTCCACTGGACGCAGGTGCCCACGGGCAGCTGGTTCTGCCTGCGCTGGCGGCTGACCGGGGACATCGCCGTGCTGCGCGTCTCCAGTGTCGACACAGGCAGTTGGGGCGTCGACGCCAGCCTCGACTACTACCGGCACATCCCGCCGCTGTCCACGCCCGGCGTGGTGCCGGGCTCCGCCAGCCCCGACTACCGGCGGCTCTACGCCGCCCGGCCCCTGACCCTGCCGGGCCCCGACGACCCGGTCGACCTGACCCGCGGGCGCGTCGCGTCGAACGGCTCTTGGCGGCTGTCCACCGACGCGGGCGGCAACAGCAAGGGCGCCTACGAACTGCAGGACTCCAGCGACGCCTACATCGCCGGGCAGTCCCCCGTCACCCCCGCCCGCTGCGCGCTAGGCATCGCCCAGCACCCGGTGGCCGACAAGGTCTACTTCCCGCAGGTCCCGGCCGGCACATGGTTCTGCGTCCGCGACAACCTCAGCCACGACATCGCCGTCATCCAGGTCCTGGACAAAGACGACGGCGACTGGAGCACCACGATCGCGGTCACCGCCTACGCCCCCACCGGCGCAGGCGGGTCCTGAACAAAGGGGGCGCGAGGCTCCCCACACGGGCGCGTCCGGTCCGTCTTGTGCCCTCCCCGCACCTTCACTCCCGGGACCTGGCCCGACTCGCAGCCGACAAGGGTGCACTACCCGCGATCCCTCCGGACACCTTCGACGACACCGGCGACCGCACCCACCGTGATTCCGAACCCCTGTTCCAGTGGGCGGAGGCGAGTCTGGAAGGGCAACTCGGCTGGACCGGACCGAACGCCCGGCCAGGCATGTCCTGCCGCCAGATCCTGATTGGTGCCTTCTACCCCGAAGACTGCGACGACCACCTCGCCCGGCGCCTGTCCCAGGGCGGACAGCCCCTCATCGACGAAAGCCTGCGTCGCTCCATCGCCGCACGCTCCCACGGACTGCCCCTCTACCTCGACCTGGCCATACTCCGGTTCGTGGAGATACGGCGCAGCGGACGGACACCGCAGCCGTCCGACTTCGGCGACTTCCCCGCCCTGATCTCCCGCACCGTCAGCGACCTGACCACCGACGAGCGGCACGTCCTGCGCTCCGTGGCCTTGCTAGACGCCTTCTCGGTTCCCTTGGCCACCCAGGTCGCCGGCCTGACCCACGACGAGGCCGCCTTGCGCCTGAGCGAGCGGTCCTTCTTCCGTGAAGACCTCACCGGCCTGTGGCCCTTCCACCTCCACCAGGTCGTTCGCTCCGCGATCCGCCACGCCGAGGACGACACCGACGACCGCTGGTCACCGCAGGACTGGCACCGCGCTGCCACCCGCGCACTCGCCGCCCTGGACTACGAATGGCGCCACGGGCCGCGCCGCGACCGCGCCATGCTGATCGGCTGCCTGCGCCAGGGCCTGCGCCTGGCCAGAGATTTCAGCCTCGACCTGGACTGGCTCACCGACGCCGCCTTCCACTACGTCGGCGACTCCGTGTGGGAGCCGCTGGCCCCGCCCGCCCGAGAAACCGACACCACCACCGTGCTGCGCACGCCGGCCGACGCGCTGGTCGAAACGCTCAGCACTCTGGCACGCCGACAACGCGAACACCGTCAACCGGCTCACCAGCATCATCGACTCCCAGCTGCTGCCCGCCGAGCTGCAGGAGATGGCCCTCTACTACCGGGCCAAGGCCCTGCGCATCGGACAAAGCCAGGAGTCACGGCGCGGATACCAGCAGGCCGCCGACGGCGCCGGCCGCCTCGCCCCCGCCGCCCGGCGCGGCCTCGCCCAGGCTGCCCGGCTCACCGGAGCTTTTCCCACCGCCTACGCCGCCGCGCAGACCCTGGGATGGGAAGGACGCCACCAGCGCGTCCTCGGCGACATCTGGTGGCTGCAAGGAGAACCGGAACGCGCGGCCGCCGCCTACCTCGCCGGACGCGCCGAGGCCGAACAGCACGCAAAATCCGGTGAAGCCGCACACAACCAAGCCCTGCGCGCCCTCGCCGTCGCCTTCTCCGACCCCCGCCAGGCCGACGACAAAATCGACCTGGCCAACCAGCTCCTCGCCCCCCTCGACCTGCGCGCCTCCACGATCAACGCGGCCATCGCCGCCCTGATCCGCGACGCCGGCAACCCCGCCCTCGACGACCGCGTCCGCACCCTGCGCAACCGAACTCGACATCGCCGGCCTGACTTCCATGACCCCCACCCTCGAGGTCGCCGCCGCGTTCCACCAGGCCGTCCTGGACGACCACGACGCACTGGCCGCCACCCTCGCCCGGCTGCGCGAACAGACCCAGAACGGGGACTACGCCTACTACATCGACATCGCCTCCTTCATGGCCGGCCTCCCGCTCCCCGACGGCCACACGCCGCCGCTGTGGCTGGATGGCGAACAGGCCACCCGGGCACGGTGGCGCGAGCTCGTTACCGCCCGCCGCGAGCTCCTGCACATCACGCGGTAGACCTCGGGTGTTCGAGACGGGGCACGTACGAAGCCCCGCCGCTCAAGCCCGCGCTCTCCGTGACGGGTTCGAGGTCCCCGATATGAGAAACCCGCCTCGGTCGCGTAGCTGCTGCTGTGGTGGGCCCACGTCATGGACAGCTACGGCGAGAACCCCGCCCTCAACTTCGACACCGACCTCGTCGGCGTCGTCATCACCGTCTTCGTCATCGGCCCGCTGATCTCCCGCGCCCAGGAGGGCCGGGTCCGCGAGCACACCCGGCTCGACTACGAGTGGTTCAGCGCGCGGCTCGACCTCCAACGCGAACGTGCTGGGCACCTTCTCCAACCTGTTCGACTCCGAACGCATCTTCCGCGGCGTCAGGTCCGCCACCGCGCACGGCGCCCGGGTGCAGATCCTGCTCCTCGACCCCGACTCCCTCGCCGTCATCCTGCGCGGCCGCGAACTGGGCGAGCAGAGCGCCGACATCCGCCGCGACATCCTGCGCAACCTGCGCACGCTCAGCCAGTTCGCGCGCCGCCTCGACGACAGCTCCCGCCAGTTCCTCGAAGTACGCCTCTGTTCCACATCCCCCGGCGTGACGTTCTACCGCTGGGACGAACGCTCCTTCGTCTCCTTCCTCACCGTCGGCCGGCTCTCGGGCGAGGGCGTCCAGCTCGAGGTCGCCGGTGATGTCCGCGATGCCGGGCAAGGTCTGCGTCGACGGCGTGGCAGAGGCGGCCGACGAGAAGGTCTTCGTCCTGCACCTGATCCAGGCCTGGCCGTACGCTCCCCGCTCGGTGCCTTCGTGGAGCAGCGCTTCGACGAGCTGTGGCAGCAGAGCAAGCCGATGGAACGGTTCACCCATCCGCCGGTCACCCTGGTCGACGCGACCGACGGCCGCCGCGAGTTCAGCTGCCGCTTCGTCTACGTCGACGACTGCCTGTACGTCGCCGGGCACGACCTGGTCTCGTACATGGCACACCACCGCCTCGACCAACTCTCCGCCTACAGCGAGGCCTTGAGCGTGCCCGACGCCCACGAGCTGATCGTCGTCGACGACGAATACGACCTGCACGAGCGGCTCAGCCAGCACTTCGCGGAGAAGTACGATGCGTCGGCGGCCGCCTTCGTCGAGTTGACGCCGCCGGTCCTGGTCACGGAATGGAGGCCCTGACACATATGAGTTCGACACTCCACCCCGCGCCCCAGACGGGCCCCCGCTTTCGCGCCTTCACGCCCCATGACCTGGACGGCCTGCTGCAGCTCGTCCGAGTGCCCGCTGCCGAGCGGCTCGTGCTGCGGGCCGTCTCCTCGGTCCTGCCATTCCGTACGAACACCTATGTCGTCGACGAGCTGATCGACTGGTCGGCGGTACCCGACGACCCGATCTTCCGGCTGACCTTCCCGCAGACCGGCATGCGGCCACGCCCGACGTCCGCACAATGGCCGACCTTCTGTCCAAGGACGCGCCCCGGGCCGAGATCCAGCGCGCCGCGCACGAGATCCGGATGAAGCTCAACCCGCACCCCTCGGGCCAGCTCGACGCCAACGTCCCCGTGCACGAGGGACACCGCAAGACCGGACTGCAGCACACGTACCCGGAGACGGTGCTGATCTTCCCGCGCCAGGGCCAAACCTGCCACACCTACTGCACCTACTGCTTCCGCTGGCCCCAGTTCGTCGGCGAGTCCGACCTGCCCATCGCCACCGAAGACGTTGCGGCCACCTCCGCCTACCTCCGCGCGCATCCCGAGGTCACCAGCGCCCTGATCACCGGCGGCGACCCGCTGGTGATGAGCACACAGGTGCTACGGCGTTATATGGAGCCGCTGCTGGAGATCGACACGGTCCGTTCGATCCGGATCGGCACCAAGTCGCTCGCCTTCTGGCCGTACCGCTTCACCACCGACCGCGACGCCGACGATCTGCTCCGCCTCTTCGAGCAGGTCGTGGCGAGCGGCCGCCACCTCGCGCTGATGGCCCACTTCACGCCTCCGCAGGAGCTGCGGCCGCCGGTCGTGCGGGCCGCGATGCGCCGGGTGCGCGACATGGTGCCGTACTACCAGTTCGTCGAGCGGGACACCGGCCCCCAGGGCTTCTTCGGCGTCCCCCTGGCCCGCGGCAGCCAGATCTCCCGTGATGCCTGCGTCCATGTCGCTGGCAAGCACGAGGTCGTGGGCCTTGCCGGTGCGCTGCGCTGTGTCCGTGGACCGCCTGTGGCCCCGCATCACTGATGCGGGGCCACAGGTCTCAGGTCACGCACCGGTTGGCGCCGGTGTGTGCCCCTTCATTCGCTCCCCGCGCCGGGGAGTCTCGTCGAAAAGGTCCCTGGCGCGGCCTCATGTTCCACGAGGACGACCTCATCATGCCTTGTTCCGCCTCTATCGCGCTCGCGAAGGTGACTCAGAGCTGCGTACTGCTAGTCCAGCCATCCAATGGCACCTCTCAGGACCACACCGCGTTCCTCGGCGGCTGGACCTGGGCCGCCGTAATTGGCCCGCTCACCCTCGTGATCATTGCGGCGGTCGGCTGGCGCAAGCGGGGCTTCGACAAGACGGCCACCCAGCTGCAGCCGCTCTACGAGCGTGTCCGCGCTGTCGAAGCTGAGATCGACGCTCTCGAGGCGAAGAGCGTCCTCGTCCGGGACGACTGCGCCACTCTGACCAAGCTCAAGAGCGAGCTCCGGGACGATGCCCGGCGCTGGCAAAAGTGCCCGCTGGAGGGCATCGACGATTTGATCGAGAAATACGCTGCGGCCCTCCTGGAAGACCGCGCGCGTCGACTCCTGCCCTGGGGCGTCGACAAGAAGGTGAACCTGGTGCTCAGGAGACGCGACACTGCCGAAGAGCTCCGCAGGCGTCTCGCGTCAGTTAAGGAGTGGATCGAGGCAAGACTCAAACGGTAACCCCCTCGTGCGTGCAGTGTCCGGCGTCGCCACCAGCGACGACCGAAACCTCTTGCACCCATGCCGAACGCCCATCCGTGTTCGCTTGCGCCTTTCTGGCTCACGAGCGAACGCAGCCCCCAGAAGGAGTCGACCGTCTCACGTACCCGCTGTGTCCTCCGCGGGCCGTGGGTGAAATGAGCTGGAGGTGGCTGGGGCCGCCCCGGGCAAGGACGGCCCCAGCGTGGCGGGTCAGTAGTAACTGCTGGATGTGTCGGAGCCCGAACTGTAGGAACTGGTGTCAGACAAGCTGGAGTTGTAGGAGGGGCTCCAGCTGGAGCTGCTGTCGGAGCCGCTATGCAGGTTCGATGAGATGGCGGTTCGGACGGCTGCCGAGACGCCACCGGACTCGAAGGCCTTCTTGATCTTGCCTTTGGACTTCTTCTGCTTCTTCTTAGCCATGAGTGGAAGTGTTCATGACGTTCGGAGGAAACGACAGAAGTTGATATGTAAAGAAGCGCCACTCCGGTTTCTCTGGTGACCGTCATCCCGACAGGCACTCACGAGCGGCGGGCCGTCCCCAGATACGTCATCCACCCCTCATCTGTCACGGCGCCCAGCAGTGCTTCTCCTCGCCCCAGTGGGGCTGGCCCCGGGTGCTCGCGGCTTTATATCTGCCGCACCGGAACGCTCCGTCCCCGGCCCTTAGGCGGCGTCGAGTTCGGCGAACTCCGCTTCGGTGAGCTTCAGATCGGCCGCTGCAGCCGAGTCACGGATGGTCGTCGGCCGGGAAGACCCTGGGATCGGGACGACGATCGGGGACTTGGCCAACTCCCAGGCCAAGCAGACCTGTTGCGGGCTGACCCCGCGCTCCATGGCGATTCGCGCGAATGCCGAGTGCGATGAACCCAGGCCGGCCGCACGGGAGATACCGCCCAGTGGGCTGTACGGCAGGAAGGCGATCCCCAGCTCCGTGCACAGCCGCAACTGCGGCTCACTGTCGCGGACGGCCAGCGAGAAATTGTTCTGTACGGACACCAGCCGTTCGCCGAGGATCCCGTGGGCTTCCCGCAGCTGGTCGGAGTTCACATTCGAGATGCCGACCGCACGGATCTTGCCCGCGTCGTACAGGTCCCGCAGCGCGCCCACCGAATCGGCGTACGGCACATTCGGGTCCGGCACGTGCAGCTGGTAGAGGCCGATGGAGTCCCCGCCCAACCGCTTGAGCGAGTCCTCGCACGCCTGCCGCAAGGTGGCGGGATCCCCGTTGAAGGACCATGCTCCGTGGGCTCCGCGAGCCGCCCCGCCCTTCGTGCCGACCAGCACGTCGGAGGTGTCGCCGCCGTACGACGCGAGCGCGCGGGCGATCAGCGACTCGTTGTGGCCGGTCTCGGACGAGTTCAGGCAGTACGACATGGCCGTGTCGATGAACGAGATCCCGGCGTCGATCGCGGCATGGACGGTCGCGACCGCGCGCTCCTCATCCGGCCGCCCCTCGATCGACAGCGGCATCCCACCGAGCCCGATGGCGCTGATCGTGGCGCTGCCGATGCGGCGATTGTGCATTCCCATACCCCCTGGAGTAACGCGATGCGACGCCCGCGACTTTACGCTTCCAGGCTCATGTCCACCGCTGTTCCCCGGATGCGCCCGGCAGTCCCCCCATGCCGCGACGACAGGAAACAGCGCGCCGAAAGCGCGACAGCCGACGCGTGCCCGGCAGCCGCCCGCGGCCTTGCGGAACAGTCGCCGCTTCATCTGCAGATCCAGGGTGTCCAACGACACCGAGCTCACCGCCCCTGCCCCGTCGCGCAGGCTCAGGCGCCGGCTGGCGTGGGCCCGCTCGACGACGAGCATGTTGGCCACCTGGGCATACCGGTCGTGCCGCTGAGCGCGGCGGATTGCCCGAGCGTAGGACAGCATCTCTGGCAGGGCGTACGGCGTCCCAGGCACCGCCCTTGGCGCAGGAGTCCGCGAGCCAGCGCGTGGTGAAAGCCCGGTCCGGGTCGTCGCCCGGCAGCTCGATGTCCAGCACGCTGGCCCGCTCGCTCAGCCGCAGCCCGGTCTCGAACGGCCCGTCGGCGAACGCGGCATCCCGGTGTTCACCCCGCCCCCGCCACCGCGGGTCCTCCAGGCCGTCCAGGCCGAACCCGCACAGCCCGATGTCGCGCCAGCGCCGGTAGCCGGCCGGGGTGAACCACTTCACGTCCCGGCTGCGGAGCTACCTCTGTCGGATCAGACGGCGATCGGCTTGCGGTAGCGGACGTACTCGTTCTGGCGCCGGAGCCCTGCGCTTTCGTAGAGGTCGTAGGATCGGTGCGGGTTCGCGGTCCCGGTGTACAACCGGGCGGTCTTCGCACCGTGCTCGCGAAGACATCGCACCCCGTCCAGCAGCAGGGCCCGCCCAAGTCCCAGACGCCGTGACTCTGCCCGGACGCTCAATTCTTCGACTTCGCCCACAGTGGGGTCGTGCCGACGGATGGAGCACAGGGCGACCCCGGCCATATGTTCCCCATCCCAAGCAGCCCGCCAGCAGGTCGGGTCGGCAGTGGCGAGGAAGCTCTCGAACGTCCACCGCTGGGTGAAGGCGGCATCTGCATACGAATCGACGACCGTCTTCCAGGCCGCGCGGTAGTTGCTCGGATCGACCGCACCGATGCGGATGCCGGCCGGCAACGGCTTTTCGTCGGGGCGCTGTCGGAGATCGGCCAGTTCCAGCTCTACGAGGCTGAAGACGCGCCGGTATCCATTTTCGAGCAGCAGCGCTGTTGCCTCCTGTTCGGAGGCCATGGCATTTGCGCCGATCACGGCCGTCTGTGCGGTTCCGTGCTGCTGCACGAGCCGGCGGATTCGGTTTTCTGCCCAGTTGAGCATGGCCGAGCCGGTGCCCTGGCCGCGGTGCTCGGGCAGCAGGTAGCCGCGGTGCAGGTACAGCCACGTCCCGTCCCGCTCCTGCCACCACCTGATCGTCAAGTAGCCGACGACGCCACCGTTGTGCTCCACCAAGACCTGGTTCTGGGATGGGTCGTCGAGCTTGGCGCAGGCTTCGGCGATCTCGGCTGCCGTCGGGAGTGCTTCCACGACCGAGCGGGCGTCGGTCCGATCCCGCTGTGCACAGCCCAGCCGCACAGCGGCCATCGCGTCATGGTCGGCGTGGCCGCGATACGGCCGGAAGACGTAGCCAGGCAACCGTTCCCACGGTGCAAGACCGCTGCCACTGTTCACGCCCACACCAAGACCCCCCGGTACGTTGGATATGCGGTGTCATCGATCACGGAAGCGTAGGCCGTGCCGATCAGACGGCAGAACTTGGCTTCGAACGAGTCCTCTGGCCCCAGAGGAACGCTTGGATCGATTGGCTCCACCTGAGCCGTGAGAGCCGTGCGCGGCCCTTTTTCTGGCCGCGGTGTCAGTGGGCAGATGCCTGGTGTTGCAGGGTTGGCCTGCGAGCCAGGGCGGAGACCGGCGCTAAGCCTTCGTCGGCCCGGGTGGGCCGTTGACGGAGTGTGAACTGGACCGGTCTGATGGGATTCTCGTGATCAGCCACGCTCAGGAAGCGTGGAGTAGACGATCGCCTTGGCCCAGCACGTCCAGTCCAGGACCGCTGGCGAAGGTGACACACAGCCGTGAGGGAGACGTGACGTGGCTGTCCCGTGGGGGCTCTTGATATCCACCGCAGGTGGCGTTGCCGCCACCATCGTGGGTGTCATCGCAGGCGGCATCGTCGGGCGCCGCAGCCAGAACCGGCAGTGGCTTCAGGAGTCGAGGACGGCCGCCTACGAAAGGTTCCTGCAGGCATTCGGCACCGTGGAGATGGAGCTCCGCCATGCGTTCCTCGACAAGCGCCGGCCTGCCGTCGTCTGGGAGCCGTTCAACGCGGCTGCGCAATCGATGTCCCTGTTGGCGAGTCGTGAGGCCGTCGCTGCTGCCGAGGAACTTTGCCTTATCGTCGAGGAGTTCACCATCCTGTTCCATGGCCGTCAGCCGACAGACCTCGAAGAGCTCCGGCCGATTCACAGCGGGTTGCATGAGGCGCACTTGAAGTTCGTCAACGCGGCTCGCCGCTCGCTCGATGTGTCGCAAGAACAGCTTCACCGGCCATTCGGCGGCCCGTCACCGTGGCACGGGGTCGAATCCTTCTATGCCCGAGGTGACGGACCCGGTGGGGAGTAAATAGCAGAAGACTCAGCATGGGCGCCGCAAGGCACCACCGGCGCCGCCGGCGGCTCGGTCCGGTTTCCGGATCAGTCGGGGCTCTGGCTGCGCCGCCGCACGAAGGGGTAGTCAAGAATCCGAGAGCGCTGAGGCTGTTCACAGAGGCCCAGCGGCGTGGTGGTCAACTCGCGTTCTGCTGCTTTTCAGCGCGGGCGCGGGTGTGGGCGAGCCGGTAGGAGTCCATGCCGGTCTCGATGATGTTGCCGCCGAAGGTGAGGCGGTCCACGATTGCCGCGCAGAGCCGGGGGTCGGTGAAGGTCTTGGTCCACGAGGAGAACGACTCGTTGGAGGCGATCGCCATGCTGTTCTTTTCCTCGCGCTTGCCGCAGGGGCCACAGGACTCGTTCCGGTGGGGCCAGAGAAGTCATTCACAGCCACGCAGTCAGTGCTGGCCGCCAGAAAATGTGATCAAGACGGGTTGTTCGGTGATGCGCAAGGTGTGCGCGACTGGGGTCGAGGCGCCGTCCAGGGTCTGCACGATCCGGGCGCCGCGGTCGATGGGCATGGTGGTGGTGCCCGTTTCTGTCCAACGGATGACGGCGTGGGGGGACGTTTGTCCGGCGGAGGCTCTCAGCAGATAGCGGCACTGCCAGACGCGCGCCGGCAATCCGTCCTGTGTGCCGTGGCCGCACGAGGTAATCCGGGCGCCGGCCAGCCAGTGCTGCAGTGTGGCCATCGCATGGGCGGCGGCGGTCGGGTGGCCGCCGTCGGCCTGCAGCACGAGCGGGATCTTGGTGCCGCCCCAGTTGTAGAAGTACATGCGGTCGTAGCGCAGATACATGCCGATGAGGTAGAAGCGAGTGGCGTAGGCGATGGCTCGTGCCTGGTCGAGCGGGTGGTCCTCGGGGATGCGGTAGGTGGTCCCGGTGTCCCATAACCGCGGCTGCACGCCGGCTGTGTGGAACGTGCGATCGATCGTCGCGGCCAGCGGGAGGAAACTCTCCGGAGGGTCGCCGTCCTGCCGCGGATACAGCTTTACGCCGGCCACATCACAGTCCTGATAGCCGCCGGCCGCGGCGAAGCCGCGCAGGAAGCGCTGGGAGGCCTGTTCCCATAGGTCACCGATGGAGGGGCAGACCACCGTCGCCTTGGGGTCGGCGCGGCGGATGACCGCGCTGGCCCGCTCGGTCATGCGGGCCAGCGTCGCAGGGTCTCCGGTGAAGAAGTGCGGGGAGGGGGCCAGCGCCCACAGTTCGTATGCGGAGATCCGGCCTGCGTAGCGGGTGGCCACGGCCTGGACGAAGTTCACCCAGTCGTCCAGGTTGTCCGGTGGGGTCACGCGTGACCCGTCGGGGTAGGGGCCGCGCGGGGCGCTGGGCGCCGCCCAGGATGGTGTCCCGCCGAAGGTATAGAGCACAGGGAGACGCCTGCGCCCGGCCGCAGCGACCAGACGGTTCAGCACTCTCCAGTCGTAGCGGCCCCGTTCGGGCTCCACTTGAGCCCAGCGGGTCTCACTGTCCCACAACCGGATTCCGCCCACCTGAAAGGTGGGCATCGCACCGCTGTCGCTGTTCATGGTCACGCCGTAGAAGGCGCTGGGCACCGCGGAGGGGTACTGCGTCCAGGACGGGCCGGAGACCTGCTGGGCCTGCGGCCGTCCGGCGGTCGAGCGGGCCTGTGAGGGGGCCCATAACGGAGCGGACGCGGCCGCGGTGGCGGCCACCAGAAGGAAAAGACCCATGAGGGCGGCCGGCCACAGCGGTCTGTGTCCGCGCCGGACTGTCGTCGGAGATGGCGCCTGCGTGGTGGAGGGTGGTGCGGCCGGTTCCGGCGTGTGCGACGGGGATGCTGACATGCGCGCTGCGTCCGCCTGGGCCCACACGTGGTACAGCCCGTCCATCTCGTCGCGGTCGGCCCCGCATGCCACAGCAATGCGCTCCACCATGCCGAAGCTGCCAGGCACGGTCTGGCCTCGGCAGTACCGGTGCAGGGTCGACGGGCTGAGCCTGCACCGCTCGGCGAGTTCGGCGTAGCTGAGGCCGCTGCGCTCTTTGAGGGCCTGCAGTGAGGAGGCGAGGTCCGGCACGGCGCTCCCTTCATACCCAGACGCCATTCGTATCGTCCCACCGGCGTCCCATCATGCTGCTTCCGCGCAGGCCAGCACGGCAATCTCATCCCTCTTGGTCACTGGGACGCGTAAACCTTGCCCGACCGTTGCAGCGGCACCACGATTTTTCCTGCGTGGCCTGCGACTTCCCGACGGACCACCAAGGCCGTCCGACCGCGCACACGACAGCGTCAACGGGAAGCGACCATTCCCGACTCATGATCCCAACACGATCCAGGGGGACTCGCATGCACTCACCGCACAAGGCGGCCACGATGGCAGCCGGCATGGTTCTCGGCGCGGGCGGCCTCATCATCGGTTCGACATCGACCGCCCAAGCGACCACGGCAGACTGCGACGCAGGCTGGGTGGCCGACGTCTACGGGACGGTTGGGGGCGGCTCCAGCTTCACTTACGCCGGCCGGCTGGTACAGATGCAGAACGGCCGGGCACGCAACTACAGCCACGGCATCATCCTGGGCGGCTACCGGGCCGGTGACCGGATCTGGACCGACCGCAGCCGAAACAAGATGCCCGCGAACGTCATGCATCCGTCGACTGCCCAGGTGCAGTCGATCGGCAGTGGCTGGAAGCAGTGCGGCCCCTTTGACGGAGCCAAGACCAACTCCGTCATCAACTGGGACACGGCCAACGTCCGGCATTACGCCGCGAGGGTGTGCATCGACCCCGTCGGCAGCACTCCATACCAGTGCGGATCGTGGTACACGGACGCCTCATGACACTGCATCCGGCACAGGCGCGGTCCCAGGGCGCCTCCACGCGCGTTCCAGCCATCGGAGGAAAGGAATAACTTCCGTGTTCTCCCGCACGAAGATAGCCGCACTTCTCACAGCCACAGCCGCCGCAGGCCTGGTCGTCACCGCGCCTGCCGCCATCGCCCTGCGGCAGGACGCGCCGCGAACGGACGTGGGCGCCGCGGGCTCCGGTACAACGGTCGCCACCTTCAAGACCGGCGATGCACGACCGGATGCCTTCTACTCCGTCACCGAGGACATCTACAACGGTACCGGCAAGGTCGGCCAGGTCGTCCTCTGGTTCAACGAGGCCACCTTCCAGTTCCACGCCCAATTCCGCTACGGCAGCCAGGGATCCGAGGTGCAGCTGCAGGAATCGGGCTACGACGACTTCCGCACCATCAGCGACAAGTTTCAGCCCGCATGGGTGCCGCCTGGGCAGACCTCGGTGAACACCGGGGACATACCGTGGAACTACCGCGGCAATGGGTACTGGTTCCGTGCCCAGGGGTGGGCCGGGCAGACGAAGGGGCGCAATTACACAGACTCGCTGAGCCTGTACTACGACGTTTCCACCGGCGTCTACACCCTGCGCCAGTACTCTTTCTGACCGAGTTCTGAAGCGCTCCGGGTCTGATGGAGCCGCCATCAGACCCGGAGCGCTTCACCGCTGCCCTCTACACGGCCCGCGCCGAACTCAAGCCCCTCGTCTTCGGCGGCGCCATCTTCGTCGGCGGCTCCCTGACGACCACCACCGAGGTCGAGAACTTCCCCGGCTTCCCCGAAGGCATCGACGGCCCCGACCTCATGCTGAACATGCGGGCCCAGGCGGAGAAGTTTGGCGCTGAGATCGTCGAGGACGACATCGTCACCGTGGATCTGACCGGCGAGGTCAAGACCGTCAACGACACCGCAGGGACCGTCCACCGGGCGCGTGCCGTGATCGTCGCGACGGGATCCGGCTACCGCAAGCTCGGCCTGCCACGCGAGGACGAACTCTCCGGCCGGGGCGTGTCCTGGTGCGCGACCTGCGACGGCTTCTTCTTCCGCGACCGCGACATCGTGGTCGTCGTCGGCGGCGGCGACACCGCGTTGGAAGAGGCCACCTTCCTCACCCGCTTCGCCAAGTCCGTGACGGTCGTCCACCGGCGCTCCACCCTGCGCGCTTCCCAGGTCATGCAGAACCGCGCCTTCTCCGACGACAAGATCTCCTTCGCCTTCGACAGCGAGATCGCCGAGCTCCACGAGGAGAACGGCGTGCTGTCCGGTCTGACCCTGCGCGACACCATCACCAGCAAGACGCGCGAGCTGGCCGCCACCGGCCTGTTCATCGCCATCGGCCACGACCCGCGCACCGAACTCTTCAAGGGCCAGCTGAAGTTGGACGACAACGGCTACCTGAAGGTCCAGTCGCCATCGACGCAGACAAGCATCCCGGGCGTCTTCGGCGCGGGCGACGTCGTCGACCACACCTACCGCCAGGCCATCACCGCGGCCGGCTCCGGCTGCGCGGCCGCACTCGACGCCGAGCGGTACCTCGCGGCCCTCGCCGACGCACAGTCCGTGCCCACCGAGGCCGCCACCGCCTGACCCCAGCCACCTCATACATTCGAGGTGATCAACATGGCCCTCACGAGCGTGACCGACGCCTCCTTCACAGCACCGGCTTCCCCGAGACTTCGCGTGAGCCTAGGGGATCCGCCAGGGGAACAAAGGCCGCCCCAAGCCCCGTAAACACGGGCTGCCGGAGGCTAACGTCAGCATGGGAAATCGGGAAAAAAACACCACCCTGACTGCGTTTCCGCAGGTCAGATGGGTGCCGGTGCGTGGAGCCTAGGGGAGTCGAACCCGAAGCGGAGGAAGCCCCGACCTGCTACTTTATCAATTCTTTGCGAAAGAATCGGACTTTCCCATCTGTTTCCACTCTGCTCGATCCTGCTCGATCCGGCTGCATCCGTGCGATGTGCCCACTGATGGGCACACTGTCCTACTGGATTACTCCTGCAATCCGCTGCCACCGAAAACCCTTTGACCATAGGCTTCCGAGGCCGAGACGAACAGCAAACGCACAAAGGAACGGGGTGATCGCGATAGCAGCCGCTGAGAGAAAACCTCGCCCGAGCCCCACAGGTCTCAGTCGAAGCGCAGCAGACCGCCGTGGTCCTCATAGGTCTCGGCGCTCTCCACGTCCCGGTCCCGGAAGGCCCGCCCGATCAGGTTGTTGAGGTGCATGGCGTGCTGCTCGGTGAGCGCCCGGTTGCCGCTGTGATGGGCGCTCTGGAGTTTGCGGGCGGTGTCCTGGATCTCGCGGGCCAGGGCGGGGGCGGCCGAATAGGTGGCCTGCTCCGCGAGCAGCAGCTGTGAGGCGACGCCGGAGCTGAACAGGTCCTTGCGCAGTACGTTGATCATGCGCTCGCACTCGGCCTCGTCGGAGAAGGCCTTGGCGCGCTCGGCCTGTTCGAGGTCGCGGCGGATCTTCATGGCCTGTGCGGAGTCGAGGTACGGCCCTTGCTCCTGCAGGAACCGCTTGACCTCGGCGATCGTGATCTCCACTTCCGCTCGGACGTCTGCCTCACCGTCGTCGAGGGCCCGGGCCTGCGGGGGCGGCGTGCGGGGGGTGTCGGTGCGCAGCGTCGTGGAGTGCGCCATGTCAGTGCCGGGCACGGCGATGTGTACGGTGACGATCCGGTCGGCGTCGTAGTTGAAGGTGACCTCGACCCGGCTGTCGACGTCGATCTCGTTGGGCAGGTCGTACTCCACGACACCCTGTTCGTGGTTCTTGCTCGCCACGTTGGAGTCGCCCTCGTAGACGGGTACCCGGATCCGCCGGCCGCTGGTCGCCTGGAAGGTGCGGGTCATCGGCTCGGGCAGCGGGTAGGGCGTGCCGCGCGGGATGATGGGTACGAATGCGTCCTGCTGGTGGCCGCGCACTGCGGCGATACCCAGGGACATGCCGGTGACCTCGTAGATCCGTGGTGCTGTCGGGGCGGGTGCCGCGCCGACGAGGGAGGTACCGCAGTGTGTGCACCTCTCCGCGGCCTCGTCATTGGTGCGCCCGCACGCAGAGTCGGGGCATTCGACTCCTTCCATCGTGCCGGCCAGAATGCCCGCGCCGAGAGCCACGCATTCCATCGGGTTCACGTCGCGGCGCACCTTGTCCGCGCCGAACTCGGCCTCCACCGTCCGGTAGACCTGCGGGAGCAGGGTGGAGCCGCCGACCAGCAGTACATCGGTGATGTCGTCGCGGGTCAGCGCCTGATCGGCGAGGGCTTCCCGTACCATTCCCATGGTTCGCTCGACGAGGGGTTTCACCATCCGGTTGAACTCTCCCAGGGAGATGGTGGTCTCCACGTCCCCCAGCCCGCCGTCGGGGAACTTGAAGGCCCCGGGGATGATGAGGTCTTCCTCGTCCTCAATGGACTCCGCCTGGCTCAGGGCGCGCTTGACCTCCTCCGCCTTGCGCTTGACCTGCAGCCGCAGATGTCTGTCGGCTACCGTGGCGGTACCGGCGTCCTGGACGACCTCCTCCAGCACGCGATCCACGATCATGTTGTCGAAGTCGTCCCCGCCGAGCCAGTTGTCGCCGGCGAAGTGCAGCACCTGGAAGTGGTTGCGGCCCGTCCTGTCCCGCGTCATCTGCAGGATCGAGATGTCGAAGGTGCCGCCGCCCAGGTCGTAGACGAGGACCCGCTTGCGCTCCTGCTCGGGCAGTTCCAGGCCGAACGCGATGGCGGCGGCGGTCGGTTCGTCGATGATCTTCTTGACGACGAGACCGGCCATCTGCCCGGCCTCCCGGGTGGCGGCCCGCTGCGCATCACGGAAGTAGGCGGGGACGGTGATGACAGCGTGCGTGATCTCCTCGCCAAGCGCCCGTCCGGCATCACGCTTGAGCTTGTCCAGGATGAGACGCGAGATCTCCGCGGGCGTGCGCATCTCGCCGCCGAGTACGACGTGTGCGCGCGGGTCGTCGCCCGCGCCCGGCACGATCTCGTAATTGAGCCGACCGGCGGCCTCCTTGACCACGGGGTCGGCGAAGTCTCGGCCCATGAGGCGCTTTACGGAGAAGATCGTGTCCGCGGGCTGCGCCGCCGCGTAGTTGACCGCGGAACGGCCGACCAGCTGCCGGGCCTGGCCACCTGCCCCCTTGCGGAGGCCCACGACGGAGGGGGTGAGGGTCTCGCCGTCGGAGTTGCTGAGGATCTTCGCCGTGCCCGGCCCGCCTTCATAGCGGCTGACGGCGCTGTTGGTGGTGCCCAGGTCGATTCCGATGGCCTTCATGGTCGCTTCCCTAGCTCGTTGCTTCCCTGGTGCTCGCGGCTGACGGTTGTACTGCTACGCATCGTCGGGTGGGCCGGCGACGACCACACGTGCCGGGCGCAGGAGTCGACCGTCGAACCGGTATCCGCGCTCGAGGACCTTAACCACCTCGTCCTCGGTGGCGCCCGGGACGATGCAGGTCCCGGCGACCTCGTAGGCCGTCGGCTCGCAGTGGTCGCCGGGGGCGCCGAAGGGCTTCAGGTCGTGACGCGTGCAGGCGTCCTCGAGCAGCCGGGCCACGAGGGTCAGGCTCTTGTGCTGGCGTGCGGGGTCGGGCGCAGGGCCGGCGGCCAGCATCCGGTCAAGTGCGTCCAGGACCGGGAGAAGATCCCCGGCGAAGCTGTTCGCCTCCGCGACCTGCGCGGCGTACGCAGCCCAGCCGGCGGCGTCGGTGAAGGTGCTCATCGTGGCCCCGGCCTGGGTGTCGGAGGGGTCGGGTAGGGGGTGGTTCCGTCGTCGAAGCGGATGAGACGCTCGGCCAGGCCGGACAGGCCGGAGGCCTCGCGTCCGGCAAGGCTCCGGCCGCCGGACGGGATCGGTGGGGACGGAAGCGAGGCCCGGCCCGTCTCGTCCTCCAGTGCGTCCGCCGTGTCGTCCAACTCCCGTTTGGCACCCGGGAGTTCCGCCAACTGCGATGCCGGCAGGTCCACCGGGAAGAACAGCAGGTCGGCGAGGAGCCTGGTGCCGAGGCGGCGCAACTGCCGGTGGGCGTTCTGGGCCTGTGGGGTCATCAGGCCGGCCTGCATCAGTTCGAAGGTGGCGTCCTTCATGTCAGCGTGCGAGGTGTACGGAGTGACCCCGGCGGGGGCCAGGACGTCGTAGGGGAACTGCCCGTCCGGCCACGGTACGTGTGGGTCCTTGATCATCGGCTTCCTTGTCAGGCAGGGGTCAGCGGCCGGTCGTCCGTCGTGGCGTAGGGATCATGGCGCCTGAGCCACGCGTTCAGGGAGCGTTCGAGTGCGGCTCTGGCCGCCGCTTCTTGAGGCGCGTGCCGGACCGCGCGCGCGGCGTTGTCGAGTGCGATGGTGATGTCGCCGCACTCCAGAGCCCGCACCGCGTCCTTGGTGAGTCGTGCGGCGAGGGCGCTCACGTCGTCGCCCGACTCCTCGATCTTCCGGATGACCTCGTCCATGTGCGTACGCATCTGCGTGAGGCTGAGGCCGTTGAGCAGGACGGTCTCGATGCCCCCGGCGATCTCGGTGAGCGTGGCGAGGCACGTGGAGTGGGCCGGCTCATGGCGCAGGCCCTCGTCGAGCAGTCGGAAAGCCTCCCACAGGGTGCGCATCCGCCCAACCGCGTCGTCGGCCGGGAGCCGCTCGGCCATGCCGAAGAGCAGGCAGCGGACGAGGCTGTCGCGCGGGCGGACGGCCTCCGGGTTGAGTTCCAGCGCCCGGCGCAGATCTGCCTCGGCGGCCTCCTGGTGCCGTGGAAAGCCATGGTCGGTGCAGGTGAGACCGCGCCACTCGCCTCGGATGGCGAGCAGTCGGGAGTGTTGTACGTCCAGCCGCTTCCGCTCTTCGGGGGCCAGCGGGCACAGCAGCTCGCTCGCGCCGTCGACGAGCCGCACGGCCCGGTCCAGCTTGGCCCCCGCTTCCGTACCTGCAGCGCCCGCCCACGTGTGCACACGCGCCAGTACGATCTCGAGGATGTCGCTCTTGGTGCGTACGCCCATGCGCACCGCGTCGGCCGAACGGAGCGCTGCTCGCCAGCGCTTGAGCGCGTCGGGCACCGCGCTCGCCTCGTCGGCGTTCAGTGCGGCCCTGGTGCAGGCAAGTTGACACCGCACCACCAGTTCCGCGGTGTCGCGCAGCAGGCGGGTGCGGCGCTGCGGAAGCAAGGTGTAGACCGGGTCACAGTCCAGGAATTCGGTGCAGTGCGGGCATGCGGAGATGTGCCCGGTCTCGCTGCGCGCGACCTCGGAACAGTCCTCGGGCAGCTCCCGCACATCCGCCGTGCGCGTCGGCAGTTCAGCGAGCGCGGCGTCGAATCGCTGGTGGCGATAGAGCGTGAACGCCTTGGCGAGCGACGAGAACGCCCAGCGCACCTCCTGCCCGGCCTGATCGCCCGGACCGCTCGGCGTCGCCTCCCGTTCGAGTCGAGCCACCGTCCCGGCCAACTGCAGCCCAAGACCCATCGTGCGGACGTACTCCGGTCCGGCGGAGAAGGTGAGGGGGGAGCCGTCCGACAGGGGCAGCCCGCCGATTGCGCTCAGCGCATGGGCGCCGTCCAGCTCGGCCTCGAAGAGGAAGCCCAGCTCTCGGTAGGTCTCGGCCTGCGCCTCCCGGCGCTGTGCCGTGTGCCGCTCGGCGTAGTCGTCGAGCTGAGCGGTGAGAGCCCGGCTGAGGACCGAGCGCAGGCTGGTCACGTCGTCGGGGGCCACCCGGCGCCGGTAGCAGACCGTCCGGGCCTCGCTCCAGCGGCTCCAGTGCCCGTCGCTGCTGAGGAGCGCTGCCCACAGCACTGCGGCCTCGCGCCAGACGGGCGCCGCGTGTTCCCAGGCGCCCCCCTCCTCGTACTCGACTGCCTGCCAGCGCCGGGCGATCGCCGCGGCGTGGACGGCATCCATGTCGCCCGGTGTCTCGGCGAGCACCGTGGACCAGGCTGCCAAGGCTTCGTCCCTGCCGTGCGCGACGAGGCGCAACAAGGTCGCGTCTTGAGGGAGTTCTGCGCTCAGTCGCTCCACAAGGTCGTCGGCGCCGCCCGGCTCGAACGCGGCAAGCCGGGCACGCAGTCGGTCGGGGCGGCTCACCTGGTACAGAAGCGCGTCGATCTCGAGGCGGGTCGCCGGGCGGCGCAGTCTCTCCCACGCGTCGAGCTCCTGTTCGTTCATGCCGCCGCGCTCCATGAGCACATATGTCGCGGCCTGGATCTCATCGATGCTCGACGCGGAGGTGACACCGACATCCTGCAGCGTCCTGTACGGGAAGGCGTCCTTGCCGAGCGCGTACGCATACGGGTCGGCCACCAGCGACTCCCCGGCCAAGCCGTCCGCCCATGCTGCGGCGTCGAGCAGCCTCCTGATGCGGCGGCGGCGAGCTCCCGCCTCGGGCAACGCGTCTCCCGCTTGCTCATACAGTGTCAGGGCGGCGCTCCACTGCCCGGTGGCCTCCAGGTGACGCCCGCGGGCATGGGCCCCACGGGCCGCGGCATCGCGCCGCCCGGTGCAGCAGTCGAACTCCGACGCGGCCCTCGCCCAGTCACCGGCCAGCTCCGCCTCGCGGGCCCGGGCGTAGGCGACGATGGCGGCCGCGTCCCGGTGGTCGGCGAGTTGCGCGGCCTCGGACACCGCGTCCGTCCAGCAACCGCGGGCCTCGGCGCAGAGGGCGCGGGCGTAGCAGGCACGGACGTCGGCGTCCGCGAAGTCGGCGGGCAGCACCTCGTACAACCCGGCGATGGCGGCCCACTTACCGGCCTCGTGAACACCCTCCTCGGGGGCCTGCTGCTCGGCATCCCGGGCATGGGCATAGCCTTCGCGGACAGCCGCGTCACGGTAGTCACCGGGCAGTTCGCCGTAGGCTTCGGCAGCGCGATTCCACTCGGCTGCCGCCTCGTGCCGACGGCCACGCGCGTAGGCGAGCAGCTGCCGGGCGGCCCCAACCAGTTCGGGAGACCGCGCGGCAGCCATGGATTCCGCGTAGTGTTCGAGGGCTGCGGCCCAGTCGCCGCGCTGCTCGGCCAGGCTGCCATGGGCCTTCGCCCGCAGGGCCGCAATGTCTCCGGCGCGGTCCGAACCAGCCAGGTGGTCAGGGAAGTTGAAGTTGAGGAGGCTGTGCCGATCGCCGTGGCCATCGGCGATCCGGTAGCGGGCGTACCAGCGGCGCGCGCCGACGTCGCCCTGCTCGGCCTCGTCGGGCAGCCCGCCGAAACCGTCAATGACACCCTGCCAGTTTCCGGTTGCGTCGGCGGCTCGGCCCCGTACGTAGCTCAGGCGGCGGCCGGTATCCAGGAAATGGCCGGGGAGTCCCTCGTACCTAAGCGCTGCCGCAGCCCAGTCCCCGGCCTGTTCGGCCACACGCCCACGGGCGTAGGCGAACCGGCGCTCGCTGTCCGCGTGACCGAGGCATGCCGCGTACGAGTCGCCCGCCTGCTGCCACAGGGCGTTCTGCTCCGCACCGCGGGCCGCGCAGTAGGCGGCGTTCACCGCGGCGGATGGCACGACCGCGGCCAACACGGTGAACAGGTCCCGTGCTACGGCCCATTCACGTCGCCCGGCGGCGTCCTCGGCACCCTCACCCACTCGGCTACGGACATCGTCCAGCCAGGGCCCGGCGTCTCCGCCGCAGGCGTCCAGCCGGAGCAGGTGATCGAGCGCTACGGCCCATTGGGCGGCGTCGATGGCCGCGCGGGCTTCGCAGAGCAGGAGTCGCGTGGGGCTGTCGGCGAGGTCCCCCGCTTTCTTGAAGCACTCCACCGCGTCCGCCCATGCGCCGCGCTCGGCCGCCACACGGCCACGGGCGTGGGCGGCGTACGCCGTCCACGAGGGATCGACGTCCTGCGCGGAACACGTACAGGCATCGGTGAAGAACCCGGCTGCCGCTTCCCACTTGTCGTCCGCCGCTGCGGCACGTCCGGCCGCGTGGGCGGCGCGGGCCTCGGAGTCCGCGTAGCCGCCCGCCTCTCTGTGTCTGCTGCAGGCCTCGGGCCAGTCACCGGCTTCCTCGCTCAGCCGCGCTCGACAGTAGGTCACCGCCTGTGCGACTGCCCGGAGCTGGTCCGGAGCCTCGGCCAGCGCCTGCACGTCCGCGTAGGCGTCGACCGCCGACGCCCAGGCGCCCTCGACACGGTGCCGCTCGGCCAGGTCCGCGAGGCACTGCAGCCGTACCGCGCGGATCTCCCGCGTCAGGTGCCCACACAGTTGGGACCGTGACTGCTCGCCGAGCCTGTCGAGCAGTTCCTCGGCACCGTCCGCGTCACGCCGGTCGGCCAGGGCCTCGCAGACCTCTGCGATCACCGGCCAGTCCTGCTCACGGCAGGCCTCGGCGAACAGGGTGCGGCATACCGGGTCGTTGTGCCCGCGCGTGACGCGTGCGACACTCGGCCAGTCTCCGGCATCGCGCAGGTGGTGGAGGGCCGTGTGGATCGTGTCCATGCTGACGTTGCCCTCGTGCTCGTATGCGGCGACGGACCGGGCGCCGGCCCTCAGCGGGTCCTCTGCCCGTGCGCTCTCCCCTTTCCGCAACGGATGGCGGGCCTTGAACAGCCAGCCGTGCCGGTACGACTCATGGAGGAACAGCACGGGCGTGCACCACTCGACCGTGGTGTGGCCCGGCACCGCGGAGATGGCGATCCGGGCGGCCGTCACCGCTTCGTCCACGGTCCGGTTCTCCAGCAGCTTCTCCATGACCTCGGGGCTGAACCGGGCGGCGGCCCGGTCGCTGATCGGCCCGCGCATTGCGGCCACCGCCGGCACGCCGTGCGCCACCAGGCCCTGGGCGAGCCCGGCGTGCGGCTCTGCCGGCGCGGCCACGGCCCCCGAACACAGGTTCAGCACAGCGAAGCGGAGCCGACCGGACTGGCTGAGGCTACTGGCCAGGACATGAGCGGGAATGCGATGCGACGCACCCTCCGGTGTCTGGAGGAAGACGGCACCGACACGCTCCTCCGCATCGAAGATGCCGTGCGCGGCGAGGACGAGCGCACTGGGTCGTTCACCGCCCTCGCCGAGAGCGCTGACGAGCTCCTCGCGCACGGCGGGCACGTGGCAGATCTCGGCGGCCAGGTCCGGCAGCTTCTCCAACTCGGCCGCCTCGGCCCCGGCGTCGATCGGCGCCATCCCTCCGTCGACCGCAGCGGACACCGCGATCACCACGCGCACCCGGTCGGGCTCGTCGTCCGGCTGCGGGGCGCGCGCGGTGCTGATCCCGGTGCTCAGGGTTCGTACGAGGGAGAGGTCGGGGTTGAGCGCCATCCGGCCGCCGACCTTGCCGGGTGGCGAGGTGAGCACCTCGACCGGCAGCTCCTGCAGCTCGTGCGGCAGGTCGAAGCGGAGCCGCAGACGCATGCCCCGGCTCTGTGCCTGCTCCAGCGCCTCCTTGAAGCACTGGCTCAGTGGTTCGGCGAACAGCATGCGGTACAGGCGGCGCCCCAGGTCGGGCACCGCAGTCTCCACCCTAGTCCGGCCGCGCGGCACGGCGCCCAGCTCGATGCCGATCAACCGGTCCAACTCGGCGCGCAGCGCGGCGGGTTCGCCCTCGGCGCAGTCGAGCATCCCGACCGCACAGGCCGGGCCCGACGCCAGCACCAGATACCGGCCCGGTGCGGTGCGCCGGATCCGGATGCGCAGTTCCTCGTAGCGCTGCACGGTCCGTCATCGCCCCCTGTACGTCGGGCGGCCGGTGAGCCGTAACGCCTCGACGAGTGTTTCGTGAATCCGCGACGCCTCCCGGTACAGGTCGGCGACGCCCCTGTGCTGCGGGAACTCGCGGCGCAGCACCTCGACGTATTCGAAGGCACTCGCCTGCAGCTGGAGCACAGCGTCCATGTCATTGGCCTGGGCAGCAAGCCCCACCTGGGCGTTGAGCAGCGAGCCCAGGTTCAGCCGGATCAGCGCCGAGTGCGGGTTGAGCTCGGCGGCCCGCCGTACGTCCGCCAAGTACCCGTCCAGACGGCTCTGGGCGGTGCGCGGCGCAAGGCTCCGGTCCGCGAGGAGTGTGTTCGCTCCGCTGACACCGCGCTGGTTGAGCGCGGCACCGAGCCGGCCCCGCACCCGCTCCACCGGGTCGCGGCCGCCGAGCACTTCCGTCGCCAGCTCCAGGACGGCGACCGCCGCATCCTTGTCCTTGGCGCGCTGCAGAGCGTCGGCCCGCCCGAGGGCCACCGTCGCGATCTCCTCGCAGATGTCGCCCCTGGCCACGGTCCGGTCCGCGAGGGCAACCGACCGTCGCCAGGCATGCCCTGCCACGGTCGGGTCCGGCGGCCGCTGGTGCAGCGCACCGACGCCCGCCCGCAGCAGGATCCACGCCGCGTGCACCACCGCCTCGGCCGCCAGCCGCCCGTGCCGGTCCGGCAGTCCGGCGTAGCCGGGATGCAGCTCGTCAAAGGTGCTGCAGCTCTTCTCGCACAACAGCGGCTGATCGCGAGCGGTCCACGCGGCAATCGCCTCGTCGAGGGTCGGCGACGAGGCCCCCGTCGCGCTCCGGCGTCCCGCGTCCTGCCGCCCGCGGCAGCCGGGACACCGCAGATCACCCAGGGTGACGAGGGCGAGGGCGTACGCTCCGGACTCCGCCTGCAGGGCGGCCAACCCGAGGCCGGAGAACCGGGACAGCAACTCCCGGAATTCATCCGGGGCCAACGCGCCTTCCACGGAGGCGACCTGGTCCCCGAAGGCCGCGCAGGCCCCCAACTCGGCCAGGCCCAGCGGACCGCAGCTGAGCATCCAGCCGCGCAGCCGAAACCCACCGATGAGGGAGAGGGACTCGGCCGCGCGAGCCTCGCGTTGGAACAGCATCCGCAACGGCGAACCTTCAGGGGATGTCTCGGGCAACTGCTCGGCCACGTAGGCCTTCAGAGCCTGTACGGCTTCCCTGCGCTCGGCTTCCGGCACCCGCTCCGCGTATCGGAGTTCGGCATCCGCCAGCAAGTCAGCCCAGGCCTCCTGGCTCTCCACGACGGCACCCCACGCCGCGATGTACTGCCGCCAGGCGGTGTCCGCTGCGCGCTCGGGGCAGCCTCCACCACGGAGCACCCCGAGAAGCATCAGGCCGACGGTGCGTGCGACGCGCGGATCGCCCGGATCCGCCCGCCAGATCCGCAGAAGGTCCCTGCACGCCTGTCCGCTCCGCCCGCCGAGGTGTCGGACCACGGCCGATTCCAAGGTTGCCGCCGGCCCGCCGAGTTCGGGCAGGTCCGCACACAACCGGTCCGTGCGGGCGGGCACCGCTCGTTCGCTGCGGACCTGTGGATCCTCGGCACGGTGGTCTTCGCCGCTCCCCTCGGGCGACTGCCCGGGACCGAGAGCGAGGGACGGCGCCGCCAAGGGCCTGCCGCCACGGTGCAGAGTCTCGCCGACCAGCGCCTGCTGCTCTCCCCCGGAGTTCGCGAGCAGGACACCGACCGCGCCGGTCCAGTCCGCGGCGCGCATCGGCCCCGCCACGAACGCCCCGGGCGCCCGTCCGGCCGGCACCGCGCCACCTGCCCGGTCGGCGGCCTCGACAAGGGCGGCCGACTCCACGCTCGCCTCCGAGCCCGAGTCCTGCGCGGTGCGACCGACGAGTCCAAGGGCATCGCTCGCGCGCACCTCGTCGGGCCGGATCCGCGGCCCGCTCCACGGCGGGTCCTCGGCCTGCCGCCGGTCTCGGACCCGATGCCTGAGCAGGGCGAGATGGCGCAGGACACGTACCTCTTTCGGCCGCAACTCCCGAGCGATCTGCAGGTGTTGTCCGGCCCGCTTGGCACGGTCCGGCTCATGAAGGTCGGTGGACCGAGCGGAGCTGTGCAACACCTGTGCTGCCGCGCGCAGGTGCCATTCCATTAGCGCGGCATCGACATACACCGACTGTTCCCGCTCGTAGGCCTGCCGGGCCTCCTCGGTTTGGGCCCCGAGTTCCAGGGTGAGGCCGGTCAGGCGGTGCGGCACCCCGAGGACACGCTTGTCGTCGGCTGTCTCGGCCTCGGCCGGGAATCCTTGCGCCGCGGCCCGGTCGTCGGCCCAGGGCTGCAACAACGCGAGCACCGGCCGCGCCTCTGGCGGCAGTTCGGAGTCGGCCACGGCGAGCAGGTCGCTCCGTGCCGCCGCCGGATCTCCCCTCAGCAACCGGACATAGGCACGCTGGACGAGGGCGCGTGGCTCCCCCGGACTCCGGGCGAGGACCTGGGTGAAGTAGGCGTCGGCCGACCGGTGGTAACCGTTGTGAGCGGCGGCGCACCCCGACCAGTAGAGGCCTGCCGGATCACTCGGACACAAGGTCAACGCCTGCCCGAAGTGTTGCTGGGCGGCATCGGACCGACCCAACCGCAGGGAGATGCGCCCGAGCCCGATCAGCGCCTGCGCGGCGACTGCGGCCTCGTCGCTGTCCACCGTCGGAGCCTGACGGATGGCCCGCGTGAAGACCTCCTCGTAGGCGACCGCCGCGGTCTCGTGGTCACCGCGGGCGAAGGCCTCCTCGGCCCGGTCCAACTCACGCCGGGCACGGCGCAGTGCGAACATGTGCCTTCGCCCCCTGCCCCGTCAGGGTTCGTCGGGCACGGGACGCCAACAGGCCAGGTCCTTGTCGTAGCGCACCGGTCCGGTGCGGAAGTCTGACAGATCGAGCCCTACCAGCTGGCGATAGGCCTCGGGAGGCAGGTCGGCCTCCAGTACCACTTGCAGTCCGCTGCCCCAGTCCTGCAGTACCAGAGGAGCCACGGCGGGCGCCTGTACGGGGACCGTCGCGGCGGACTCGTCAGCCAACAACCGTTCCCGGCCAGGGACCAGGCACTCGACGAGCCGCTTGATTCCCTGGTAGGAGTCAGTTGCGGCTTGTCCCGCCACGCCGTCGAGAAAGGCCCGCAGCGGAAGGGCGGCCAAGACAAGCCAGACAATGACCCCGACGTCACGCGCGTGGTGGACGTGGCGTACATCGGTGGCGAATCCGAGCTTCTCGAACCGATCGCGGAGTTCGCACGCCGCCTCGCTGTCGACGTCGCGTCTCAAGAGCAACTCGATGTGAGCCAAAGGCTCGTTGATGGCCGGGCTCCCGTTCACCAGACGCTACCTCACCCCGTGTCCGCCTTCGGCGCACCACTCACGCCGACATGGCCTCGCCTGTGCTATACGTGCAACGCACAGATAACTATGCCCGTCACACAATGCCAATTGCAGCGTAGACCGGCAAAACTCCGCAGCATCGTCAACTCTCCAACTTTTCCCGCCTGTTGCATAGAGATCCCGTTCGCATCAGTGAGTTCCCGCCGGGATCGGTCACGACGCCATCGCCGCGCGAGCCGGCTGCGCGTACTCGACCAGGCGGCTCTCGCGACCATGGCGTTGACGTCGGCGACGCGCTCGCTCATCGCGCCCCGGGCCCTGACCCGGCCCGATTTGATCGTGCGTCAGTGCGTCCCCATGCGGCACTCTGATGTCCTACTGTGTGCGTATCACGGTGTGAGTTCATCTACCCACGGGAGGACGGGAGTTGGGGGCTGCAGAAAGCGCAAGACGCATGGAGCTGTCGGCGGCCGTGCAGGCGATGCGTGACGAACTGCTGCGTGCCGCGGCGCAGGGAGCCGGACACGAAGTTGCGTTCCAAGTGGGTCCCATACAGATGGAGTTCACCGTCGAACTACGTGCGGACGCCCGGGTGCGAGGCGGGATGAAGGCGTTCGTCGTCTCGGGGGAGACCGATGCGGGGGCGGGCCGCACCCACACCCATCGCGTCGCCCTGACCCTGGAGCCCCGCAAGGCCACCGGGGAACCACTGCTCATCTCTGCGGAGGGTGAGGCCGACGCCTCCGGTCTCACCGCAGCCGGGCCGCTGTGACCGGTGCTCCGAGAACGGGGCGCGCGACCGGGCCGGGACTCGAGAGCGTCGCCGCTCTGACCGGAGGCGGCCGGACAGGCAGCGGCTATCTGCTCTCGCCCCGGCTGGTGCTGAGCGCCGCTCACGTGGTCGACGGCGCGGACAACATGAGCGTGTCGACGGTACGCGGTGGCACGGAGGTCTGCCGGGTCGTGTGGCGCAGGCACGACGCCGTGTGCGACGCCGCTCTGCTGCTGGCCCCCCGTGATCTCGTACCGCCGGACGTTGCGCACCGCCTGGGCCCGGTGCACTGGGCCAGGCTCGCGGATGCGTCGCCGATCGGGGACTGCCAGGCGATGGGTTTCCCACGGATCGCACGGGCCTCGGGGGGCAGGCTGGACATCGAGCACATCGAGTGCGCGCTGCGTCCCGGTGCCGGTCTGGTCCGTGGCAGGTACGTCCTCGATGTCAAGGACGTCTCGCCCGAGCCGGCCGGGCAGGGTTCGCCGTGGGGCGGTATGTCGGGGGCGGCGCTTTTCGCTCGCGGGCGGATGCTGGGCGTGATCGTGAGCATGCCCGAGAACTTCAGCAGTCGTCGGCTGGAAGCGGTGCGGAGCGCGACGTTGCTCGACGACGCTTCCTTTACGGCGGCTGTCGCCGAGCACAGCGGAGCGCCTCCCCTTGTCACCGAGCTGTCGGTCGCCGCGGCGGAGCGGAAGCCCCTCGTCCTCGCAGGTGTCCTGCACATGATGCGGCGGGACTTGGCGGCGACGATCCGCTCCCACTGGGCGGAGGCGGCGGGGCAGTTCTTCGCCGAGGAGGGGCGGGCGGAGGAACAGTCCGAAGGGCTGCGGCACCTGCTGGCCTGGCTGCGGCAGTTCGACGATCCGGTGAGCGACGACATCGAGGGCCTCCGGGTCCTGATCGACCGTCGGCTTCTGAACTCCGGTGTGACGGCCGACCTGAAACTGCTGCACCTGCTGGCCTGGCTCGATCCCGAGGGCGATCCCGTATGGCGTGGCTCGGCGGTGACCCTGGAGTCGCTGACGGATGCGTGCCTGGTCGGCCGTATGGACGACAGCGGCCCCACACGGGAGCTGTACGACGACCTGTGCCTGGGCGGGGTGCTGGACGCTCTCGCCGGGTTCACCGCGCTGCGCCGTCTTGAGGGCCTGCAGCAGGCATGGGACCAGGCGTGGGCGTCCTCGCTGAACATGGTCCGGCAGGCGCCCGGGGTGCCGGACGACGCCCAGGAGTGGGCCGAGCACGAGGCGCGCGGCATGCTGTTGGCGGCGCTCCTGCCCCACCCTGGCGCCGGGGAGCGGCTGCGGTTGGCCCACGAACGCGTGATGCCGCCCTCCGACGGAGTTCTGGCGTGGTACGACTGGCTGCGCTCGCACAGCGGGGGCGCGGGCTCCCCCGTCGAGTGGCTCGTGCGCACCGACCTCGCCGCCTTCGCGATGCGCTACGCGGAACTGGCCGCCCAACAGATCGCCAAGGAGCGGATGGACCGGCGGACGACCGAGGCGCTGCAGAAAGCGCACCTTGGCCGCGTGCGCCAGTGGCAGGCGTACGAGGCCGAGCGGCGCGCGCCCGCGGCACGGCTGGGCGCGGTCATCCGGTCCGTAGTCTGGGTCGGGCTGTGGGGAGCGGTCGTGACCGCCGCGGTGTGGCTTGTCTGGGGCTGGGCTGAGCCCGGCATTGCACGCAGCGTGTCCTGGCAGTGCGTGTGGCTGACGGTGGCCGGCATCGCCGGTCGGGTCCCGGCGGCGCTACGGCTGGGCGTCGCCTACCAGCCACCCCTGTCTGGCATCCGCCGCCGGGCGCGAGCACGGGTCGTCCGGTCCGGTCTGCTCAGAACCGTCGCCAGGGGAATCTGGACAAGTCTGCTCCGTGCGGGCGTCACCGTCGGTGCCATCGCCTTTCAGGGAGCACTGGTGCACGACAGCACCGTTGTGTCACTGCTCTTCTTCGGTCTCGCACTGTGCGGTGTGTTCTTGGCCGGCCTCGGCGGTGCCCGGTCAGGCGCGGTGTTCCGGGACTGGGACGAGGAGTACCAGGAGCGCCTGCGGGACTACCGGTCCCGGCAGGGGGGTGTGCCGGAGGGCGTTCTGCGGAAGGTGAAGTCGGCATCTCCGAGGGACCGGGCCGAGGCTTACCGAGCGGCCACGGAGCAGTTCACAGGTCTCGATCTCGGAAGAACCGACGGCCGGCGGTCGGACCGTCACGGATGACCCGCATGGCCAGGCCCGCGTCGTGTTCTTCGCGTGCCGGGGACGGGCAAGGAAATATCGCAATCGAACGGGTGGAGGTTGCTCGATGGTCAGATACGAGGGTGTGGGCGGCTGGGTTGAGATCGGCCCGGCGTCGCTCACCGTCTGCCGGACGGACCTGAGGCCGGACCCCCTCCCGCCGCGCGTACTGCCCTTCCAGGCGCTGTCCGGTGTCGAGTTGGAGGACGCGACCCGGCTTCGGCGCGGACGCCTTCACCTGTGGTTCGGCGGGCGCGTCCTGGTCCCGGTGGGATCCGACGAGGACCCCAACACGATCGGTTTCACCTACGGGCAGCGGGAAGTGTTCCGCGGCCTCCACGAGTACCTCGGGAACGTCGTGAGGACAAACGAGGCCCAGGACATCGACGTGGCCGCCGCCTACGAGGCCGCGAACGACCCTCTGGTGGCCTGGCTGGCCCAGCGCGAAAGCGCCCGGGAAAGAGCCGAGGAAGACCGGGCCGCACACGAACTCGCCGCGGAACAGGAGCGCATCGCCCGGTTCGCCCGCAAGGTCGGCCCGGCGGCCGCCGCCCGCGAGGACATCATGGCCGCCGGGCTCGCCTCGGCCACGGGTGACCGGTGCTGGTACGTCCTCAAGCGGTTGCCCGGCTACCTCCTAGGCGAGGAGCAGGTGTTCGTCGTGGCGGAGTGCCGCCTCAGCGACCTCGGCACGGGCACGGTCGTCCTCACGAACCAGCGGCTCATGTTCGTCAAGGACAAGTTCTCCGGAGACGAGCTGTCCGTGCTCCAGCTCAGGGAGATCAGGGCGGTGGCGGCCAACCAGAAAATCACCCAGGGCGTCCTGCAGGTGGAGACCCTGCGGGGTCTCGTCGTCGCGTTCGAAGGCCTCAAGGGGGAGGACCTGGCACGGCTCGACGAGGCGCTGCGCCTGGCCATCGGCTCTCTCGGGCGGGCGGTCCCGGGCCCGGCTCCGGCCCCGATTAACGACCCGGCCGGGTCCCAGGACGTCCTCGACCAGATAGCCAGGCTCGGCGAGCTGCACACGGCCGGTGTCCTCACCACCGCCGAGTTCGAGCAGAAGAAACAGCAGTTGCTCGACCGGCTGTGAGCTCGACTCTGTCGGTGATCTTGTAATTGTCGGTGTCAGCTGCTGGCAGTCCGCCAGGACTTGTGCCGGGGGATTCCGTGTCGGTGCAGGAAGTTCTGGAAGGCCGTCGGTCGCCGCGGTGGGCAACGACGAGATAGCCGCGCAATTCGTGCTCAGCCCCACCACGGTCAAGACGCACGTGAACCGCGCCATGGTCAAGGTCTCCGCCCGCGACCGCGCCCAACTCGTCGTCTTCGCCCACCACAGCGGCCTCGCCGAAATCGGACTAGGACAGGACATCGCTCAGGCCGTCGTCTTCCTCGCCTCTGCCGACGCGTCTTACACCAACCCCTACCGAGAGCGATGTCCGCGGAGGACGCTCCCGCTAAACGGACCATCATTTTCGTTCGCCGGCCCACCTCACCCAGAAGGCACTATTCAGGTTGAACTCGTCGCCCCCCGTCATGCATTCAACCCCTCCCCACCAAGCGGCCCGCTCCGCCGGCCCGGGTGTTGGCCCGGGCCAACGGAGTTGGCGAGGAGCGCTCGGCGGACCGCCGCCAGGCGGTCTGCTAGGGGCGGATGTGGGGCCAGGTCATGATCTCCTGGGGTCCGCCGAATCCGGAGCCGACGTCCAGGACGACATCCCCTTGCGCGAGGGTGAGGGTGGGGATGAGCAGTTCGACTGCATCGGCGCCACCGATGTGGAACTGGTCGAGGTTGTCCAGTGCTCCGTCGGCCGAGGCGTCGAGATCGCGATGGTCGCTCAGGAGTCGGTCGATGGTCTGGTTGACGGTAGTTTCTCCGAAGGTCATGGCACCTGGGAAAGAACCACCCGCTGACCCGGATGGTTCGGGAGAATCTCGAGGTGGCCAGGCGTGGCTGACCTCTGGCGGTTGAACAACCATCACGGTGCGAGTTACGGCGCCACATCAACCACTCGATTCACTCTTACTCAGCGAGATCGCCCGGTTCATGGATTCCTCTGGCGCGGCAGGAATCCGGCCTGTCCGCCGCCACTGCCTGAGCACAGCCCGACCGTAGTTGTTCGTGCCGGCCACTCGATCCAATTCCGTCCCGTTCGGCGTGTGACCAACAGCCTGCTGACGGTTGAAGTAGTCCCACATGACCTCCTCAGCACTCTGCCCAGCCTTGGGCTGCACCACCGAGGAAGAGCGAGAGTCGCTGGTCTCGCTCTCGCGCTCCCTGTGAGAGTCTCGCTGTGGTGCAGTGAGCCCGTCTCGCTTGGCTTCCAGTGCGCTCGGCCGTGGCTTCGGGACGAGACGGGAGGCCTGTTCTCGCGGCCCATTCTCAGTCCGCTCTCGGTCACTGGACCGATGCGCGAGAAGTTCCACCGAGAACAGGAGGGCGACCGGTGGCCATCCCGCGACAAGCACTGGTTGCCAGGCGAGAGCCGGTGCTGCCGCGACGTTTGCCGCAAGGGACACTCCGATGCCGAGCAGAAATGCCATCCACACCACAGCGCGCGCCCGACGGCCGGCATGCCGGGCAGGCTTCAGCAGGCCAACTGTGGCCAAGAGCAACAACCCGTCGACTGACAGCGGCCACAGCGCGGCGCTTGCCGCGTCTGCCCCGCCCTGAAGGGCAAACGCCCGCTGGTGGATGTAGGAGGCGTACGCGGCCACTGACGCCACGACCAGAGCACAGCCACGCCGCACCCACGTCTCAAGGTCAGCCGCGCGAGACTCGTCCTTGCGGGGCGCCTCGACGCTCCTCATCGGGGCTCACCGCCCTTGCGGCGCCGCCGCGGGACCGCGACCGTAGCCGAAACTACGAGCTCACGGGCCCCGCGGCGGGTTATCCATGCTGTTGGAGCCCCCTGTCGGATTCGAACCGACGACCTTCGCTTTACAAGAGCGGCGCTCTGACCAGCTGAGCTAAGGAGGCCTGCACGCGAGCTTCGCGTGCGTGCCCGTGCAGTGTACCCAGGTCCCAGCCGCCCCCTGTCGAAAATTTCCGCGAAGTTCACAGCCCCGCGGGTACTGACAGATCAGGCAAACGCCAGGTAGCGTCCTGAGCCAGTTCACTCGCGTGGACTACACCACCACCTTCCTACAACGGATCGTCCGGCACGTTCCTGCCGGTAGAAGGGGGCCCATCACCATGGCCACTGTTACGTTCGACAAGGCGACCCGGATCTACCCGGGCACCGAGAAGCCCGCCGTCGACGGTCTGGAGATCGAAGTCGGGGACGGCGAGTTCCTCGTCCTCGTCGGTCCGTCCGGCTGCGGCAAGTCCACCTCGCTCCGGATGCTCGCGGGGCTCGAGGACGTGAACGCCGGCGCCATCCGCATCGGTGACCGCGACGTCACGCACCTGCCGCCGAAGGACCGGGACATCGCCATGGTGTTCCAGAACTACGCGCTGTACCCGCACATGACCGTCGCCGACAACATGGGCTTCGCGCTCAAGATCGCCGGCGTCAACAAGGCGGAGATCCGCAAGAAGGTCGAGGAGGCGGCGAAGATCCTCGACCTCTCCGACTACCTGGACCGCAAGCCGAAGGCCCTGTCCGGCGGTCAGCGTCAGCGTGTCGCCATGGGCCGCGCCATCGTGCGTGAGCCCCAGGTCTTCCTCATGGACGAGCCGCTGTCCAACCTGGACGCCAAGCTCCGTGTGTCCACCCGTACGCAGATCGCGTCGCTGCAGCGCCGTCTCGGCATCACCACCGTCTACGTCACCCACGACCAGGTCGAGGCCATGACGATGGGCGACCGGGTGGCCGTACTCAAGGACGGTCTGCTCCAGCAGGTCGACTCGCCGCGCAACATGTACGACCGCCCGGCCAACCTCTTCGTCGCCGGCTTCATCGGCTCCCCGGCCATGAACCTGGTCGAGGTGCCGATCACCGACGGCGGTGTGAAGTTCGGCAACAGCGTCGTCCCGGTCAACCGTGACGCCCTCAAGGCCGCCGCCGACAAGGGTGATCGCACGGTCACCGTCGGCGTCCGTCCCGAACACTTCGACATCGTCGAGGAGAACGGCGGCGCCGCGAGCTCCCTGTCGAAGGCCACCGAGGACGCCCCGGCCGGCCTCGCCGTCTCCGTGAACGTCGTCGAGGAGCTCGGCGCCGACGGCTATGTGTACGGCACCGCCGAGGTCGGCGGCGAGACCAAGGACCTGGTCGTCCGGGTCGAGGGCCGCCGGGTGCCGGAGAAGGGCTCGACGCTGCACGTGGTGCCGCGTCCGGGCGAGACCCACGTGTTCTCGACCTCCACGGGCGAGCGCCTCACCGACTGAGGCCACCCGGCCCACCGGCAACTCCCGAAACGCCCATCCCGGGTAATTCACCCAGGTTGACGAAGAAGGGCCCCGCAGACCCCTGCGGGGCCCTTCTTGTTGTCGATATTTACCCCGGCACACCGGTCATTTCGAGCAGTGTGCGTCAACCTCGCGCCCAATTCGAGGCGGCTCTTCGTCCCCCGAATTGATTACTAAATGTCGCCAAATCATCACCTGGCGCTACTCTCACTCGCGTGAAGCACTCCACTAGCCAACAGACGCGACGCGGCCGGGGCCCCGCCCGCCGGATCGGCCGCACGCTCGCCCTCGTCCTGCCCGTCGTCCTGGTGCTTTCCGGGACCCTCGCGGTCACCCGAGTCAACTGGACGGGGAACCCCTCGAACTCGGTCCTCACCGCCTCGGACGCGACCGACATCACCGCGGACGCCAAGGCCGCCCACCGCGCCCCGCAGGACGTGCTGCGCGACAAGCTCCTGGGCGAGCTCCAGGAGAAGGACCCGGGCACGGTGCTGACGCACCTCCAGCAGGCCGTGAACGAGCGCCCGTCGCTCGCCAGGCACTGCGTGTCCATCGCCCGCTCCCTGGGCCGCGCCGCGGTCCGCATGTACGGCCCCACGCGCGCCCAGTCCTACGCCCGCCCGGTCTGCGACACGTCCTTCGCCTCGGGCGTCGCGGGCGCGCTCAGCTGAACCCGCCCCTCCTCCGCCGCGGACATTACGAACAGTTCGGAGGAGGGTAACGGCTCATTAAGGAACGGTTGCCGGCTCCGGACGTGGGCGGGACGCACCGTACAGTTCGGTCATGACCCATCCGACCGCCGCGTCCCGCCCCGTTCAAGCCGTCGTCCTGGCCGGTGGCCAGGGCTCGCGGCTGCGTCCCTACACCGACGACCGGCCCAAGCCGATGGTCGAGATCCCCGGTACGGGAACTCCGATCATCGGCCATCAGCTTGCCTGGCTGGCCGAGGAGGGCGTGACGGACGTGGTGGTCAGCTGCGGCCATCTCGCCGAGGTGCTGCAGGACTGGCTGAAGTCGGCCGACCTGCCGGTGAAGGTGACGACGGTCGTGGAGGCGGAGCCGCTCGGCCGTGGCGGCGGGCTGAAGTACGCCGCCGCCCATCTCCCGCACCCGGACCGGCCCTGGTTCGCCACCAACGGCGACATCTGGACCCGCTTCTCGCTGCGGGACATGGCGGACTTCCACACGGAGCGCGACGCGGTCGCGACGCTGGCCCTGGCCCGCCCGCGCATCCCCTGGGGCGCGGTGAAGACGGACGGCTTCGGGCACATCACGGACTTCATCGAGGCGCCGCCGTCGACGTTCGAGATCAACGCGGGTGTATACGTCTTCTCTCCCGAGTTCGCCGGGCTGCTTCCCGAGCGGGGGGACCACGAACGTACGACGTTTCCCCATCTGGCGCGTGAGCGGCGGCTGGCCGGGTTCACGATCCCGCAGGGGGCGTATTGGCGCGCCATTGACACGGCGAAGGATCTGACCGAGGCCGCGAAGGAGCTGGCCGCTCTGGGGCGGTGAGAGCTCGGTTGGTGCGGTCGTCTTTCGGCTGCCGGCCCGGTGGGGGCTGATCGCGCAGTTCCCCGCGCCCCTTAAAAGCGAAGAGGTCCCGCACAGTTCTCGTGCGGGACCTCTTCGTATGGACCCGGTGTCTCAGCCGGTGGGCGGGCCCAGGATGCCGCCCGTCGGCTTGGCTACCCCAGTAGGCCGCCCACCAGGCCCGGCTCGCCGGAGGATGAGCCTCCGGAGCCCGTGCCGCCGTCTCCGCCGGTGCCGCCGGAGGTGGGGCCGGAGCTGGTGCTGGGGGCGCCTCCGGACGGCGAGGACTGCTGGGGCGGGGTCTGGCCCGCCGTGCCCTGGGTCTGGCTGGGCGTGCCGCCGGTCGCGGTGGCGCCCGGCGTGGTCGCCGCGCCGGAAGGAGTGGAACCGGCGGTGGCGCCCTGGGTGGGCGCGTTCGAGGCCGAGGGCGACTGGCTGTGCCGCTTGTGCGGCTCCTGCGGGAGCGGGGAACCCGGCAGCTCGTTGCGCGGGGCCTCGCCGGGCCCGGGGACGATCACACGGTCGGCGTCGCGGACCGCACCGCCGAGCAGCGAGCCGACGAGCAGGGTGAGGCCGGTCGCGATCGCCGTGATGAGGGCGCCGCGGCGCAGGACGTAGGCGCGCAGGTCCCAGATGTCGGAGCAGGGGCCCAGGCGCCGCCAGGCGCTGCCGGCGAGGCGGCCGTCGACGGAGTAGACGGGGGCGCCGGCGATGATCAGCGGGGACCAGGCGGCCAGGTAGATGATGTCGGGGGCGTCGTAGGCGGGAACGGTCTTCCAGCTGACGGTGACGATCAGCGCGGCCGACAGCAGCGCACCGAAGACGGCGGCGACCCGCTGCCAGCAGCCCAGGACCGTGAGCACGCCCACGACGACCTGTGCGAAGGCGATGACGAGGCCGGAGCCGACGGGGTGCTGCAGGGCGAACTGCCGCAGCGGCTCGGCGACTTCCCAGGGGTGCAGCGTGTTGAGCCACTTGACCATGGAGCCGCGCTTGCCGCCGTCGAAGTAGACGGGGTCGCACAGCTTGCCCATGCCGGCGTAGATGGAGATGAAGCCGAGGAAGATGCGCAGGGGGAGGAGGACGACGCCGAGGTTCATCCGGCGGCCCGGGTAGTAGGCGTGCCGTGCCGGGTCGACGCCGTGGCGCTTGGCGGGCAGGTCGGTGCCGTCGGACTCGTCGAAGTCGCCGAACTCGTCGGCCTCGTCGGCCTCGTCGAAGTCCTCGAACTCCTGGGCGTCGTAGTCGGGTTCGTCGTCGTATGCGCTGCCGACGGTGCGCATACCGGGGAGGAAGCGGGTGCCGACGATGTCGTCGTGGTGGCCGCGCTGGGCGCCGACGATCGGGGTCTCGACGGTCTGTTCCAGCTCGTCGTAGGCCTCGTCGTAACCGCCGACTCCGACGCGCGGGATGACCTGGGTGGCTCCTGCGTCCACGGACGGGTCGTCGCCGTGCCGGACGCTGCCGCCGCGTACGGCCTGGAGCAGGCGGTGGGCGCCGGTGTCGTCGGGGGCCGACCTGCCGCTCCAGACGACGGGCCGGCGCCGGGGGCCCGCGCCCGCTCTGCTCGCGGCGGTACCGACGACGGGCGTGCGGGCGGCGTCCTGGGCGGCAGTCAAGTGCCGTGCGATCCGCGGCGATCGGGTGCGGGCCGAGGCGCCGAGCTGCACGCGGAAGCTCGCATGATTGACGATGACCTGCGCCGGATCGCTCGGCACCTTCACCATGCTCAGCGCGGGAGCGTCATCGAATCCCGACGGGCCGTCCCCCGTGGGTGTGCGGGGTGTTCTGGTGTCCACACTCATCTAACCGAGTGACGTGTGGTTAGGACACTGCTTTGACCCGCCGGATGTGTCCGGATCGCGTCAACGTTGTCCGGGACGCCCAGATTGACCCGTACGAGTGATGGTGCGGACGCGTGTTCAGTCGCGCCGCCGTGCGGCCTCGTACAGCACGATCCCCGCAGCCACACCGGCGTTCAGCGACTCGGCACCGCCCGGCATCGGAATCCGCACCCGGAAGTCGCAGGTTTCGCCGACGAGTCGGGACAGGCCCTTGCCCTCGCTGCCGACCACGATCACGACGGGGCCCTCCAGGGCCTGCAGTTCGCCGATCTCGGCCTCTCCGTCGGCGGCGAGGCCGACGACCACGATGCCCTGCTTCTTGTACGCCTCCAGGGCGCGGGTGAGGTTGGTGGCGCGGGCGACCGGGGTGCGGGCCGCCGTGCCGGCGGACGTCTTCCAGGCGCCGGCGGTCATGCCGGCCGCGCGCCGCTCGGGTACGACCACGCCGTGGCCGCCGAAGGCGGAGACGGAGCGGACGACGGCGCCGAGGTTGCGCGGGTCGGTCACGCCGTCGAGGGCGACGATCAGGGGATCCTCGCCGTCGTCGTACGCCGCGTTCGCGAGGTCCTCGGGGTGGGCGTACTCGTACGGCGGGACCTGGAGGATGAGGCCCTGGTGGTTGAGGCCGTTGGTCATGCGGTCGAGCTCGGGGCGGGGGGCCTCCATGAGGTTGATCCCGCCGCGCTCGGCGGCGAGCTGGAGGGCCTCGCGGACGCGCTCGTCGTTGTCGATGAACTGCTGGACGTAGAGGGTCGAAGCCGGTACGCCCTCGCGGAGCGCCTCGACCACCGGGTTGCGGCCCACGACCAGCTCGGACGACGACTTGCCGCCGCGGCCGCGCGGCGCGGGACGGCGCACGGCCTGCTTCGCCTTGGCGCCCGCGATGCGGTTCTTCTTGTGCCCCTTGCGCATCTCGGCGGGCGGGGTCGGGCCCTTGCCCTCCAGACCCTTGCGCCGCTGGCCGCCACTGCCGACCTGCGCGCCCTTCTTGCCGGACATGCGGCGGTTGTTGGCTGCCATGACCTACCCGTCTGCTCTCTGAAGAAGTGAAGCGTGTGTTCGTACGTCTATGAAGTGTGCCGCCCGGACGGCCGGGCGGCACAATCGATCTTCTGATCAGCTGCTGGGCTCAGCGCGGGCCGAGGCTCCAGCGCGGACCCTGCGGGCCGTCCTCGATGGCCAGGCCCGACTGGTTGAGCTGGTCGCGGATGGCGTCCGCGGTGGCCCAGTCCTTGCGGCCGCGGGCGGCCTCGCGCTGGTCGAGGACCAGGCGTACGAGGCTGTCGACCACGCCGTGCAGGTCCTCGCCGCGGTCGGCCTCGCCGGCCCAGTGCGGGTCGAGGGGGTCGAGTCCGAGGACGCCCAGCATGGCGCGCACCTCGGCGAGGCGGGCCACGGCGGCTTCCTTGTCGTCGGCGGCGAGGGCGGAGTTCCCCTGCCGGACCGTCGTGTGCACGATGGCGAGGGCCTGGGGCACGCCCAGGTCGTCGTCCATCGCCTCGGCGAAGGCGGGCGGCACCTCGGCGGACGGCTCGACGACGCCGGCCTTCTCCACGACGCGCTGCACGAAGCCCTCGATGCGCGCGAACGCCGACTCGGCCTCGCGCAGCGACTCCTCGCTGTACTCGATCATCGAGCGGTAGTGCGGGGTGCCGAGGTAGTAGCGGAGCACGATCGGCCGCCAGGTCTTGACCATCTCGCTCACCAGGACGCTGTTGCCGAGCGACTTGGACATCTTGTCGCCCGCCATGGTCACCCAGGCGTTGTGCACCCAGTACTGCGCGAAGTCGTCGCCGTAGGCCTTGGCCTGGGCGATCTCGTTCTCGTGGTGCGGGAAGATCAGGTCGAGGCCGCCGCCGTGGATGTCGAAGGCGGTGCCGAGGTATTTGTGCGCCATGGCCGAGCACTCCAGGTGCCAGCCGGGACGGCCGCGGCCCCACGGGGTCGCCCAGGTCGGCTCGCCCGGCTTGGCGGACTTCCACATGGCGAAGTCGCGCGGGTCGCGCTTGCCGGTCTCACCTACGCCCGAGGGCTGCTGCAGGTTGTCGAGCTCCTGGCGCGAAAGCTCCAGGTAGCCCGGGAAGGAGCGCACGTCGAAGTAGACGTTGCCCTCGGCCTCGTACGCGTGTCCCCGCTCGATCAGGCCCTGCATCATCTCGACCATCTCGGTCACATGGCCGGTCGCTCGCGGCTCGTACGTCGGCGGGAGGCAGCCGAGCGCGGTGTAACCGTCGTTGAACGCGCGCTCGTTCTCGTAGCCGATCGACCACCACGGGCGGTTCTGCTCGGCCGCCTTGGCGATGATCTTGTCGTCGATGTCCGTCACGTTCCTGATGAACGTCACGTCATAGCCGCGGTATGCGAACCAGCGGCGCATGATGTCGAAGTTGAGGCCCGAGCGGATGTGCCCGATGTGCGGTGCGGACTGCACGGTGGCACCACACAGGTAGATCGAGACACAACCCGGCATGAGCGGGGTGAAATCACGGATCTGCCGGGCGCTGGTGTCGTACAGCCGAATAGTCACCACTCCAGGGTAGTGGGCGGAAGGCAATGCCTTGCGCCCCTTCCAGTCAAGGGGGACGGATTCGTGACGTTGCCTCCGGCGGTTGGGCGGGTTCTTCGTGCGGGTGGGTCGTGGTTGCTGGGGGCTGCCGCCCCCAGACCCCCGCTGTCGGCCTGAACGGCCTCGTCCTCAAACGCCGGACGGGCTGGGATGGGCGTCCGGGGCTGGAGACAGCGGCCGCGGCCGGATCATCCGGTTCGCACTACCAGTGCTGTCGCGATCGCCATCAAGCCCTCTTCCCTGCCCGGGAAACCGAGCCCGTCCGTCGTCGCGCCCGACACCGACACCGGTGCTCCGGCCGCCTCGGACAGCAGCTTCTGCGCTTCGTCGCGGCGCTTGCCGATCTTGGGGCGGGGGCCCACGACCTGTACGGCGATGTTGCCGATCCGGAAGCCCGCCTCGCGGACGATGTGGGCGGCCTCGGTCAGGAGGGTGACGCCGGATGCGCCGGACCATTCGGGGCGGCCGGTGCCGAAGTGTTGGCCCAGGTCACCGAGGCCGGCGGCCGAGAACAGTGCGTTGCACGCGGCGTGCGCGACGACGTCCGCGTCGGAGTGGCCGGCCAGCCCCGGGCCCTCGCCGTCCCACTTCAGGCCCGCGCACCACAGCTCGCGGCCCTCCTCGAAGGCGTGGATGTCGGTGCCGATGCCGACCTGGGGCAGCGGCGGAAGCGGCTCAGAAGCCATCGTTCAGCCTCCTGCGGGCCAGGACCGCCTCCGCCAGGACCAGGTCCAGCGGGCGCGTGACCTTGAAGGCCTCCTCGTGGCCGGGTACGACCACGACCTGCAGGCCCAGCTGCTCGATCATGCTGGCGTCGTCGGTGACGTCGTCGGTCACCGTCTCGTGGGCGCGGATCAGCGTGGCCCGGTCGAAGCCCTGCGGAGTCTGTACGGCGCGGAGGCGGGCCCGCTCCGGGGTGGCCACCACCGGCTCCGGCTCGCCCGGTGTCCGAGCCGGCTCGACCTCCTTGACGGTGTCGGCAAGGGGCAGCGCGGGCACGACGGCCGGTGCTCCCTCCCGTACCGCCTCGATCACCGCGTCCACCGTGTCCACCGGAACCAGCGGCCGTGCGGCGTCGTGCACCAGCACGATGTCGTAGTCGGGCGGCAGCGCGTCGAGGCCGAGCTTCACGGACTCCTGGCGCGAATCGCCGCCCGGGACGACGAGAAAGTCGGTCCGCTCGGGCAGCGCATGTGCGTCGAGAAGCGACTTGACCTCGGGCGCGCCGTCGGGCGGCGCCACGACGACAACCAGCGAGACCGCGCGGGACGCGGCCATCGCACGCACCGCATGGATGAGCATGGGGGTGCCGCCCAGCGCGCGGAGCGCCTTGGGGGCGCCCGGACCGAGGCGTACGCCCCGTCCGGCGGCCGGAATCACGGCAGCCGTCCGGGTTGCCGCGGGCGAAGGGCGCGAATCGTCAGACATCGGTTCCTGTCAGGTTTGTGTGCTGGCCTTGCGTGGGTATGGCCTGGGAAGTGCCGGGCGCGACGCCTTGACCGGACCCTTCCGTGACACCGGTCGAGCCAGCAGCCCGGGCCCGGCACGCCAAGCAAGGGGTCCCAACCACCCCTGGCAGTGACGACGTACGCAAGGCGCGCCTGTATACGAACATGCCGCAGCGCCCGGCGACAGGAAATACGTCATCGGGCACCGCGGCATTTCAATGTACTGAGTGCTGAAGCGGGCTTTCGCCTGCGACAGGTTTCAGGACGCGAGAACCTCGTCGAGCAGGGCCTCGGCCTTGTCCTCGTTCGTGTTCTCCGCGAGGGCGAGCTCGCTCACCAGGATCTGGCGGGCCTTGGCGAGCATGCGCTTCTCACCGGCGGACAGTCCGCGCTCACGCTCACGACGCCACAGGTCACGCACCACTTCCGCGACCTTGATGACATCGCCGGAGGCGAGCTTCTCCAGGTTTGCCTTGTAACGACGGGACCAGTTCGTGGGCTCCTCGGCATACGGCGCGCGCAGCACCTCGAAGACCCGGTCCAGCCCGTCCTGACCGACCACATCACGTACGCCGACGAACTCCGCATTGTCCGCTGGCACACGTACCGTCAGGTCACCCTGGGCGACCTTCAGCACCAAGTAGGTCTTGTCCACGCCTTTGATCTGGCGAGTTTCGATGGCCTCGATCAGCGCGGCCCCGTGATGGGGATAGACCACGGTGTCGCCAACCTTGAACGTCATGTGACAGGTACCCCTTCCGTGGCTATCCAGGGTAACACGGAAACCGCGGGTTCTGAATGGCGTTTTCGCAGGTCAGGGCATATCTCGGGGCTTGACAACAGCAACAGGAACGTGCTTCGCGGCCCGAGCGGAAGAAGGTATTCGCAGGTCGGAGCGGCTCTCCGGGGGAGGTGAAACGCGTACGTTACACACATCCGGAGGCCTCTCCAAGAGGACGAACGTCCCCATATGTCCGGTTCCAAGTGTGCGACTTCCGCTACTCCGTTCGGTGCCGGGAGTCGCTTCCGCGTCGATTCCGGAATTGATCACAGGCACCCGACTACGTGGCCTGTTGTTCCGCCGCGTGATCAATTCCGGGGCGATCGCGCATTCCTTCACGGAAATTTTGCGCACCGCCGGACGGGGTATGCCGGAGGGACTTATGTGAATGGCGGACGGGCGTGGGCCACCCCGTGTGGAGCACCCCCTGGTGGGCCATGCCGGGGCCAGAGGGAGGGTCGGGTGCGGTGACTCGGGAACGGCTCGGTAACCTAAGGCCGCTGACAGACACTTAGGGCGGCTTTATGAGTCGCCACGCTCGAGTCAAGGAGTTGCCGCCGCCGTGAGCAGCAGCCTTCGACGCGGCGCACTCGCCGCCGCCGCCATCGCGTTCTCGATCGCCTCGCTCGCCGCGTGCGGTGCGGGCGGCGATGCCCAGACGTTGGAGGTCAAGCCGGACAACGCGGCGGCCAAGGTCGGGTACCTCAAGGTCCAGAACGTCCTCATCATCACGCAGCCCGACCTGGAGTCGACGGGTCCCGCCGCGATCTCCGCGACCCTCTTCAACAACGGCGCCACAGCCCAGACGCTGGACTCGATCACGCTGCCCGGCACCGGCAAGACCGCCGAGCTCAAGCCCGCCAAGGGCAGCGGACCGCTGACCGTCCCGGCCCACGGCTCCCTGGTGATCGGCGGCACGGGCAACGCCTCGGCCTCCCTGGCCAGCGGCCGCGACGCCATCCAGGACGGCAACGCGCAGAAGATCACCTTCACCTTCAGCGAGACCGGCGCGGTGAGCCTGCGCGCCTTCGTGGTCCCGTCCGACAGCTACTTCAAGAAGTGGGGTCCGAGCGAGGTCCCGACGGGCGCCCCCGCCACCAGCCCCACCCCGTCCAAGAGCGCGACGACGTCCCCGAACCCGTCCACCTCGGCGTCGAAGCCGTCCACCTCGGCCACCCCGACCGACGCGGCCTCCGCGAGCGTGTCGGCGTCGAAGTCGGCCGCCGGTCACTGAGCAGTCCGTACGACGCACGACGAAGGGCGGGACCTCCTGGAGAGGTCCCGCCCTTCGTCGTAAGGCCTGGTGGACGGCCTACGGCTCGAACTTGTAGCCCAGGCCCCGCACCGTCACCAGATACCTGGGCGCGCCCGGGTCCGGCTCGATCTTGGCGCGCAGGCGCTTGACGTGGACGTCGAGGGTCTTGGTGTCGCCCACGTAGTCGGCGCCCCAGACGCGGTCGATGAGCTGCATACGGGTCAGTACGCGGCCCGCGTTGCGCAGGAGCATCTCCAGGAGGTCGAACTCCTTGAGCGGGAGGTCGACCTTGGAGCCGGAGACCGTGACCACATGGCGGTCCACGTCCATGCGGACCGGGCCGGCCTCCAGCGCGGCCGGGGTGACCTCCTCGGGCTCGCCGCGGCGGCGCAGGACGGCGCGGATGCGGGCGACCAGCTCGCGCGAGGAGAACGGCTTGGTGACATAGTCATCGGCTCCTATTTCCAGGCCGACCACCTTGTCGATCTCGCTGTCCTTGGCGGTCACCATGATGACGGGGACATTGGAGCGGCCGCGCAGCTGGCGGCAGACTTCGGTGCCCGGCAGGCCGGGCAGCATCAGGTCGAGGAGGACGAGGTCGGCGCCGTTGCGCTCGAACTCGTCGAGTCCGTCGGGCCCGGTGGTCGCGACGGCGACCTCGAAGCCCTCTTTGCGGAGCATGTACGACAGGGCGTCGGAGAAGGACTCCTCGTCCTCGACGACGAGCACACGGGTCACGGAAGGACCTCCGGGGCGGGAAGCGGTTCGTACGGGGATGACTGGGGGGTGCTTTGGCCGGCCTCGTCGTCGAGATCGTCCAGGTCGGGGTGTTGGTGCGCGCGGTCGCGGGCAACCCCCGCCTCCGGCAGCCTCAGGGTGAAAGTGGAGCCCTGACCCTCGGAGCTCCACACCGTGACCTCCCCGCCGTGCGAGGCGGCCACGTGCTTGACGATCGCGAGTCCCAGGCCCGTGCCGCCGGTGGCACGGGAGCGGGCGGGGTCGACGCGATAGAAGCGCTCGAAGATGCGCTCCTTGTCCTTGTCGGAGATGCCGATGCCCTGATCGGTCACGGCGACCTCGATGTGGTCTCCGCCGGGCGCGGTCACCCGGCGGGCGGCTATGCCCACACGGGTTCGGGCGGGCGAGTAGTTGACGGCGTTCTCGACAAGGTTGCCCAGGGCGGCGGCCAGCTGACCCCGGTTCCCCCAGACGTGCAGGTCGGCGGTGCCGCCGGCGGCCATGGTGATCTGCTTGGTGCCGGCCTGGTGCCGGCAGCGGTCGATGGCCTCGGCGACCAGTTCGTCCACGCGGACGGGTTCGGCGTCCTCGAGGGGGTCGTCGTTCTGGACCCTGGACAGGTCGATGAGCTCCTGCACCAGGTTGGTGAGCCGCGTGGCCTCGATCTGCATACGGCCGGCGAAGCGCTCCACCGCCTCCGGGTCGTCCGAGGCGTCCATGACGGCCTCGGAGAGGAGGGAGAGAGCGCCGACGGGTGTCTTCAGCTCGTGGCTCACGTTCGCGACGAAGTCGCGCCGGACCGCCTCGATGCGGCGGGCCTCGGTGAGGTCCTCGACCAGCAGCAACACCAGCCGGGAGCCGAGGGGGGCGACGCGCGCGGAGACGGCGAGTGCCTCGCCCCGCCCGGTCCCCCGCCGTGGCAGATCCAGCTCCACCTGGCGTATCTCCCCGTCCCGCCGTGTGTCCCGGGCCATCTGGAGCATCGGTTCCACGGAGAGCCTGCCGCCGCGGACCAGGCCCAGGGCGTACGCCGCCGAGCTGGCCTTGACGACCGCGTCGGCCTCGTCGAGGACGACGGCCGAGGAGCGGAGCACGGACAGGACGGTGTCCACGCCCGGCGGAAGCACCGGGTCCGTGTGCAGGGAGGTGCGGGTCGGGCGCTTCTGCTCCCGCTCGCTCCAGCGGAACGCCAGCATGGCGATCACGCCGGTGAGCACCCCGGCGATCGCTGCCGCTGCGGCGACCGCCGCGTTCACGTCCATGCAAACAGGTTAGGCATGGGGTACGACATCCCCACAGCCGTCGAGGTGCGACCTCGAACACTCGTCGCCCAGAGTTCACCTAGGAGCTAGGGATGGTTCATTTGTGGTGACGGAAACCGACGCGTACAGGCCGGATCGTGGGAGCGTGGGGTGCGAAGCGCCGGTTTTTGGACGACGGATTTTGGACGACTGACGCACGGGCCCCTGCCCCCGGCAGCCCCGAAGAACACGTAAGAGAGGGATCCCTGATGCGGGACGCGTACCACGAGGAACTGGATTCGATCGGCGACGGTCTGGTGGAGATGGCCCGGCTGGTCGGGTCGGCGATCGGGCGCGCCACGACCGCCATCCTCGACTCCGACCTCAAGCTGGCCGAGAACGTCATCGAGGCCGACAAGAGGGTCGACGAGCTCCAGCACGACCTCGAGGCCCGGGCCATAGCCCTGCTGGCCCGCCAGCAGCCGGTGGCCACGGATCTCCGTATCGTCGTCACCTCGCTCCGTATGTCGGCCGACCTGGAGCGTTCGGGCGACCTGGCCCAGCACGTCGCGAAGCTCGCCCGGCTCCGCTTTCCGGAGCGCGCGATCCCGCACGACCTGCACGCGACCATCCTCGAGATGGGCCAGCTCGCGCAGCGCCTGATGGCGAAGGCGGCCGAGGTGATCATCACGAAGGACGTCGACCTGGCGCTCCAGCTGGAGCAGGACGACGACGAGATGGACCTGCTGCACCGCACCCTCTTCCAGCACCTGCTGGACGACCGCTGGCAGCACGGCATCGAGACGGCGGTGGACGTCACCCTCCTCGGCCGCTACTACGAGCGGTACGCCGACCACGCGGTGGCGGTCGCCAAGCGCGTGGTGTTCCTGGTGACGGGTGAGCACGCGGACGAGCTGCAGGCCGACATCCAGCCGGAGATCCAGCCGGTGGCCGGGGGCGACGGGGCGTAGGGCCAAAGGGCATCGAGGGGGCGTAAAGCCTGAGACCGGGGCGTGTGGGCGCCACAGTGCGCCGTTGATGCGCCCGGCGGGGCGGGCATCCAATGGGCAAAGGCACCAGCCCTCAGGCCTCCAGGAGGACCCATGGCCGAAGCCCCCACCACGCCCGACCCGACGCAGGAGCGCGAGACGGACCAGCCCGCCGAGATCAAGAGCCTCCCGCTCTTCGGCGCGTGCGGCTGCGGCTCGGGCTGCGGCTGCGGGTGCCAGTCGGGCAATCCCTGTCAGTGCGGTTGACGGCGTACGACGCCGGTCCATCAAGGCGGTCAGCCGGTCTGTTACGGCGGTGAAGGGTCCCGGTGATTGTGCCGGGACCCTTCGTCATGGGTGGGGGTGCCGGATGTTGCCGCGGTCGACCCGGACGCCGTACGAGCGCAGCATGGAAGCAGTGGGAGCAAAAGAGTCGGCATCGGAAGGAGGTGCGATGCCATGGCGCAGTTCATGGACGTACACCACGGGATGAAAGGCATCACGGCCGACCAGCTGCAACAGGCCCATCAGGCCGACCTCGCCATAGAGAAGGACGAGGGCGTCCACTTCGAAAAGGCCTGGGCCGACCCCGAGTCCGGCACGGTCTACTGCCTCTCGGAGGCCCCCTCGGCAGAGGCGGTCCAGCGCATCCACGAGCGGACGGGGCACAAGGCGGACGAGGTGCATCCGGTGCCGCTGTCCGTCTGACGCAGCACGTCAGCTTCGAAATACGAAATATTCGAACGGCCCTCTGCCTGCGGGAGTACGCGGGCAGGGGGCCTGGCTCATTGGTGTCTCATCGGCCTCTCATTGCCCCTTCTCGACGAACATGCCGATCAGGCCGCGGGCGGTGTTGCCGTCGGAGTCGATCCCTTGCACCTCGACGCCTTCGAAGGTGGCGGCCTCGGCGCTGCGGGGGAACATGGCCTGCTCGTACTCGGCGAGTGCGGCCTCGGTGTCGTCGGGGTGCGCAGCGAGGGCCTTGCCGAGTTCGGCGCCGTCGAGCATGGCGAGGTTGGCGCCTTCGCCGTTGGGGGTCGCGAGATGGGCGGCGTCGCCGAGCAGGGTCACCCCCCGCACCCGCTCCCACCGGTGCCCGATCGGCAGGGTGTAGTGGGGGCGCAGCACCGGCGCGGTGTGGCTGTCGGTGATCAGCGCGGTGAGTTCCGGTGCCCAGCCCTCGAACTCCGCCGCGATCCGCGCGGTCGCCGCGGCGGCATCGGTGAAGTCGATGGCGGCGAACCAGTCCAGCGGCCTGGCCAGCGCCAGGTACGTGTGCAGGGTGTCGCCGCTCTCCCGGTGGGCGAAGATCTCCTTGCCCGGCGAGGGCGCGATCATCATCCCGCCGCCGACCGCCTTCGCGGAGGCAGGGTGCCGGGTGTCGGCGTCGAACAGGTAGGTCTCGACGAACGACGTGCCGGCGTACGAGGGCACCGCGTCGGAGAGCAGCGGCCGAACCCGTGACCACGCACCGTCCGCGCCGACCAGCAGGCCCGTGACGACGGTGGTGCCGTCGGCGAAGCCCACCTCGTGGCGCCCCTCGCCGAGGGCACGGACGTCGGCGACCTTGTGTCCCCACCGGACGGTGCCGGCCGGGAGCGAGTCGATCAGCATCTGCCGCAGCTCGCCGCGCATCGCCTCGGGGCGTCCGCCCGTGCCGTCGTCGGCCTTGTCGAGCAGCACGGTCCCGTCCGGTTCGAGGACCCGCATCGCCTCGCGGCCCTCCAGGACTATGGCGCGGAACTCGTCCATCAGACCGGCCGCCTGGAGGGCGAGCTGCCCGTTGTAGTCGTGAATGTCGAGCATCCCGCCCTGCGCGCGCGCCGACGGGGAGGGCTCCGCCTCGTAGACGGTGGCCGGGATGCCGTGAACGTGCAGAACGCGGGCCAGTGTGAGCCCGCCGAGTCCGGCGCCGATGATCGTGACGGGAGTGTGCATGGTGGCTCCTTCGGGATCGGGCCGCCCGGTGAGCTCCGGTCGGCCGTGCCTCGAAAGCTGTCAGCCCCCGCCGACGAGCCACCTACATCCGCCCGACAGCCACCGACAGCCCATCGACAGCCGCCGACATCCGACCGACAGCCCGCCGGATGTCCACAGGGCCGAGCCCGTGCCGCAACTGATCCCGGATTCACGGGTGTTCGCCGCAGAGGCCGTCAAGAGCTGAGGTCCGCACGCCCGTTGCGTCGGCTGTGAAAATCGCTGTCGGATGGTGGGACTGCGGTGATAGATAGTCACAGTGACAACGACACTTGAGTTCGCCGTTCTGCTGCGACTGATCGACGAACGATCGACCGCCTTCCGCGCCGCGGTCGCCTCCGCACCCAGCCTCGACGTGCAGGTGCCGACCTGCCCCGAGTGGACGCTGTTCGATCTGGCGCAGCACATCGGCGAGGGGCGCCGCGACTGGGCCGCCACCGTCGCCGCAGGGCCTGCTCCGGCCAAGTCCGCAGCGGAGGGCGCCCCGGCCGCGCCTCGGGAGCGCGAGGCCCTGCTGGCCTGGTTGGCGGAGTCCACGGAGCAACTGGTGGACGCATTGCGGAAGGCCGGCCCGGATCGCGGTTGCTGGACGTGGTGGGGGACGTCGCAGTCGCCGCAGACCTCCGGTGCCGTAGCTCGGCACCAGCTCCAGCAGATGGCGGTGCACACGTACGACGCCCAGATCACCGTAGGTGCCCCGCAGCCGCTGCCGGACGAGGTGGCGCTCGACGGTGTCGACGAGTTCCTGTTCACCTGCGTCGCAACGACAAGTGCCTGGCCGCACAAGCCCGCTGCCGTCGACTTCCACGCCTCCGAGGGCCGCTCCTGGCGCCTCTCGCTCTCCGCCGACGGCGCACGGACCGCTCGCCTCCCCGCGCCCGGCACGATGCCCGCTGCCGACGCCTCCCTCCGCCTCCGAGGCACGGCCGATCAGCTGGTCCTCGCCCTGTACGGCCGTATTCCGGCGGACTCCCTGAAGCTCGACGGCGACCGAGAACTCTTCGACCTGCTTGAGGCCTGGGAGCCGGAGGGCTAAACCCATGAGGCCCCTGCCTACGGGAAACCCGCAGGCAGGGGCCTTGACAGGTACGGCTTACTTCTTCTTGCCCTGGTTCTTGACCGCCTCGATCGCCGCCGCAGCCGCCTCCGGGTCGAGGTACTTGCCGCCCTTCGTCACCGGCTTGAAGTCGGCGTCGAGCTCGTAGTACAGGGGGATGCCCGTCGGGATGTTCAGGCCCGCGATGTCCGCGTCCGAGATGCCGTCCAGGTGCTTGACCAGGGCGCGGAGGCTGTTGCCGTGGGCCGCGACCAGGACCGTGCGGCCCGCGAGGAGGTCCGGGACGATGCCGTCGTACCAGTACGGGAGCATGCGGACGACGACGTCCTTCAGGCACTCCGTGCGCGGCCGCAGCTCCGGGGGGATGGAGGCGTAGCGCGGGTCGCCGGACTGGGAGAACTCCGTGCCGTCCTCGAGGGGCGGGGGCGGGGTGTCGTACGAGCGGCGCCACAGCATGAACTGCTCCTCGCCGAACTCGGCGAGGGTCTGCGCCTTGTCCTTGCCCTGGAGGGCGCCGTAGTGGCGCTCGTTCAGGCGCCAGCTGCGGTGGACCGGGATCCAGTGGCGGTCCGCGGACTCCAGCGCGAGCTGCGCGGTGCGGATCGCGCGCTTCTGGAGGGACGTGTGGACCACGTCGGGGAGGAGGTCGGCGTCCTTGAGGAGCTCACCGCCGCGGACTGCCTCCTTCTCGCCCTTCTCGTTCAGGTTCACGTCCACCCAGCCGGTGAACAGGTTCTTCGCGTTCCACTCGCTCTCGCCGTGGCGGAGGAGGATCAGCTTGTACGGTGCGTCGGCCATGTCCCAGAGCGTAATCCACGCATTCGGGCCACAGGGTGCCCGCCCAGCAGGCGGACAGTTGACGGCATCTGTTAATTGAGTGGTCGGGGACGTCGGCCCGTGCGTAAGTTGTGCTTGCTGTCTGCGCCACTTACGTCCATGGGGGATTTCGATGTCAGTCGTCGGTCTGAGACGCGCCACCCGGGAGACCGTCTCCGGACTGCCCCGCGAGTTCTGGTGGCTGTGGACCAGCACCCTCGTCAACCGGCTCGGGGCTTTTGTTGCCACTTTCATGGCTTTGTACCTGACGGTCGACCGCGGGTACTCCGCCTCCTACGCCGGTCTCGTCGCGTCGCTGCACGGGCTCGGCGGAGTCGTGTCCTCGCTGGGTGCCGGCGTGATGACCGATCGGCTCGGACGGCGGCCCACCCTGCTGATCGCCCAGTCGTCCACCGCTGTTTCCGTCGCCCTGCTCGGGTTTGTGCACGACCCAGTCGCCATCGCCGCTGTCGCGTTCCTCGTGGGCATGGCGTCCAACGCCTCCCGGCCCGCCGTCCAGGCGATGATGGCCGACATCGTGCGGCCCGAGGACCGGGTGCGGGCGTTCTCCCTCAACTACTGGGCCATCAACCTCGGGTTCGCCGTCTCCTCCATGGCCGCCGGGTTCATCGCCGAGTTCAGCTATCTCGCCGGGTTTCTGATCGAGGCCGGGATGACGGCCGTCTGCGCGGTCGTCGTCTTTCTGAAGCTGCCGGAATCCCGGCCGGCCGCCAGTACTGCCAAGGGGGCGAGGGAGGACATCGGCCTCGGCGCCGTCGTCCGCGACAAGCGGTACATGGGTGTCGTCGGGCTGTCGTTCCTGGTCGCCCTCGTCTTTCAGCAGGGGTCCGTCGGGTTGCCCGTCGCCATGGGGCAGGCCGGGTACACGCCCGCCGACTACGGCATGGCCATCGCCGTCAACGGTGTTCTGATCGTTGCGCTGCAGATCCCCGTCACCCGGTTCATCGAGCGTCGGGATCCCAGGCGGCTGCTCGTGGTCTCGTCCCTGCTGGCCGGGTACGGCTTCGGGCTCACCGCATTCGCCGGGTCGGTCGGCGTCTTCGCGCTCACCGTGTGCGTGTGGACTCTGGGCGAGATGGTCAACGCTCCGACGCAGACGGGGTTGGTCGTTCGGCTGTCGCCCGTGCACGGGCGTGGGCGGTACCAGGGTGTGTACACCTTGTCCTGGTCTCTCGCCGCGCTTGTTGCCCCGCTGATGTCCGGCCTCGTCATCGACCGGTTCGGGGCCGAGTGGCTGTGGGGGCTGTGCGCGGTCGTCGGCACGGTGGCGGCTTTCGGATACGGCGCCCTCATGCGGCGGCTTCCCGCGGCGGAGCCCGCGGCAGCGGTTCCGGCCGCCGCCGGAGCGGAGGTCGGGGCGGGCTGAGGGGTGTCTGCCGCGTAAAGATTCCCGCCCCGCACCGAGAGCGTCACGGTGCGGGGCGGGGAACGAAAGCGTGGCCCGGCGGTCAGCGGCCGGTGGCCCAGTCGAAAGTGCCCCCGGCCTTGCCGAAACCAGTTGCGCCCGAGTCGAAATCGGCCTTGCCATGAGAGGCGGGCCCGAAATCGCCACTGTCGTTGCCCATGACGTTGCCCACGTCGCTGGTGGGCACGTCGTCGTTGTTGTCGGCGATGGCCTGGGCCGCGCCTCCGAACAGAACGGTCCCGGCCAGAGCGATGGCGGCCAGCACGGTAGGTGCACGCATGAGCGTCTCCTTCGGTAGGTGTGTGCTTGCCGGAGGTATGCCGCCCAGCCCCCGTGCGAGAAGCACTGCCGTGCACACATGCACCCGAATGCGGCGCACATGGCGCCACCCGCGTTGGAGTCGCAGGAGACACGACCGAGCCCCCCACCTGTGGTTCTCCACCGGTAGAGGGCTCGTTGCCGTGGCTGTCGATCGGTGCCGGCGGTCAGGTCGCCGACCGGGCGATCAGAAGCTGGCGTTCAGGCCGACCTGGTGCGGAAGGGCGCCGAGGGTGCCGCCCAGGCTGCCCAGGGCCGTCGCCTTGAGCGAGTCGAGCTCGGCCAGGGCGTCCGCGCTGCTGAGCGTGGTGGAGCCGGCGGTGAGGGAGATCTGCGGGCTCAGGCCGCCGGAGACGTTGTCGAGCTCGGCGTCGGAGATCTCGAGGGTCTGAACCTGGGGAGCGGAGTTCATGGTGAAACTGCCCTTCGCATGGATGTGCCAGAGGGGGAGCGGCCCCGCGGGGGACAGAAGGCGGGGCTCGGTGCGCAGGATCAAACCACGGAGCGTGTCCGGCATCCAGTGCACAGGCCCCCGCAGCAGGGCCTTTGAAACGGTCTGCCACCGAACCGTGTGGGCATGCACACCAATTGGGGGCAGCTTCTCTACAGCAACCGCTGCACAGGAAGCCGACAGGTATTGCCCCGGCCGCTCCGAACTGGACAACTCCGCACCAACAGAACCCACTCGCGTCACGGTTGCGCATTCACTGTGCAGATTCGGTCACGGATGCATCCGCGCACCCTTCAGTACCTTGTCCACCGCGTTCTTCGGCCCGTAGACCGCCATCCCCACCAGATCCAGCTCCCCCGTCCCCACGGCCCGTACCGCCGCCCGGTTGTCGCGGTCATTGCCCGTGGTGAACAGGTCGGACGTGAAGACCGACCGCGGGAGGGCGCGGGACAGCGCCCGGCCGTGGGCCGCCGTCAGCGTCTCCTTGGTGCCCTGGAAGACCAGTACCGGCTGGCGGAACATCGGCAGGTACTGGACGCCGTCCGCGTCCTCGTACGGCTCGCCGATCACCTCGGGAACCGTCGCCCCCAGCCCGCTGACCAGGAACGCGGTCACGTTCAGCCGCTGCCAGGGCTCCAGGTCCTCCCGCAGCAGGACGGCGATCTTGGTGTCGAAACGGATGGGTTCAGTACTCGTGCTGCTCATGCACCGAGACTGCCGACCGTCGTAGCACCCCGTCTTGTACGTTCTTTGCATGGCCGCTCAGCGCCCCCAGCAGGAGGTCTCCGCCTGGCGCCCCCGGATACCCGGCGTCGTGGAGGTCTTCCACGCGCACTTCACCGAGTACGCCTACCCGATGCACGTCCACGAGGCGTGGACGCTGCTCATCGTGGACGACGGGGCCGTGCGGTACGACCTCGACCGGCATGAGCACGGGACGCCGCTCGACACGGTCACCCTTCTTCCGCCGCACGTCCCGCACAACGGGTCCCCCGCCACGCCGCACGGCTTTCGCAAGCGGGTCCTCTATCTCGACGGAACGCAGCTGCCCGACGGACTCATCGGGGCCGCCGTCGACCGGCCCGATCTGCGCGATCCCGCGCTGCGGCTGCGGGTCGGCCAGTTGCACACCGCGCTCGCGCACGCCGGGGACGAGCTGGAGGCCGAGAGCAGGCTGATGTTCATCGGCCGGCGGCTGCGTGCCCATCTGCGGCCACGCACCACCGCCGACGTCCCCCGTACGGATCCCGCCCTCGCCCGGCGTCTGCGCGAACTCCTCGACGAGCGTGTCGTCGACGGTCTCACCCTCGACGAGGCCGCCGGGCTCGTCCATGCCCATCCCGCGCATCTGGTACGGGCGTTCAGCACGGCATACGGCATCGCGCCGCACCAGTACCTGAACTCCCGCCGTGTCGACCGCGCCCGACGGCTCCTCCTCGACGGCCGGTCGCCGGGCGAGGTCGCGTCCGCCACCGGGTTCTTCGACCAGTCCCATCTCACCCGGCATTTCCGGAAGTTGGTGGGGGTGACGCCGGGGCGGTATGCGCGGACGGGGCGCAACTGATCACCGTACGGCGGCCCCGACTCCTCCCTCGGACGGCCTTTCCTCGCCCCCGCCGCCCCTACCCGTCCCATCCCCCAGGGGCTCCGCCCCTTCGACCCCGCCGGGGGCTCCGCCCCTGACCCCACCGGGGCTCCGCCCCGTACCACGATCGGTCTGAACGGCCTCGTCCTCAAACGCCGGACGGGCTGAAAGACACGGACCCACCCATGACGCGGTTGCCATATGTACACGGATGGTTACAGGCACTTACCGTGGTCCGGAGCAGCCAGTCTCGCCGATGGGGGGCACGGTGATATTGACAGGTGCAGCGATAAGGGGATCGGTGGCCGACGGGAGTTTGGCCATAGAACCGTTCGACGATCGTCACATAAACCCGAACAGCTACAACGTGCACCTATCAGAGAGGTTACTCCAGCGGGACGAATGGAGTCCCGACTCAGAATTCCGTACGATCACGATACCGCCTCATGGTCACCTTCTCCGTCCTCATACACTCTGCCTGGGCTCAACCGTGGAACGCTTTGGCGGAAACGGACACGTGACCTGCCTCATCAGCCGTTCCTCCGTGGGCCGCCTCGGCCTCTTCGTACAGCTCAACGCCGACATGGGGAACATCGGAGCCATTCACGCCTGGACGCTGGAGTTATACGCGGTCCAGCCTATTGTCCTCTATCCATTCATGCGGGTGGCCCAAGTCATGTTCTGGCATCCGACCGGCGACCGGGACCTGTACCAAGGCGAGTACGCGAACCATGACGCACCCCGGCCATGCCGTTACTCGGCCAGGGGCATGGTCGCAGAAAACAGCGGAGAACCGGTGGGCCAGCCGTGATACTCACCGGTAGTGAAATACGTCGACAGGTTGAGAAGGGGCGCATCACGATCGACCCCTTCGATGATCGGCAACTCAATCCAAACAGCTACAACTTCCGACTCGGGGACACGCTCAAGGTATACACCAACTACGTCCTCGACCCACGGATCCCGCAAGACACGGAAGACATACCGCTGAGATCCGCCGGACACATTCTCGCGTCCGATCGAATTCATCTCGGCCACACCGCGGAAATCATGGGAAGCGAACACTATGTACCGATCATCAAGGGCCGGTCCTCCTCGGCCAGACTGGGGCTCTTCGTCCATGTGACAGCCGATCTGATCGACATCGGCTCCATCGGGCAACTCACCTTGCAACTCTTCGCGGTACAGCCGGTCAGGGTCTATCCCGGAATGCTCATCGGTCAGGTCACCTTCTGGGTGCCCGAGGGCCCCATCGACCTGTACGAGGGAAAATATCAGGGCAGCAGAGGACCCGTTCCCTCGCTGATCCACCGCGATTTCACGCCCCTATCCAATGGCGCAGGAGACGAACATGTCGAATGACCGCGCCCTGCCGCCCATGTTCGACGCCGTACACGGGCCGATAGAACTCTCCGACCCCAGACTCTTCCGGAGCGAGGACATACTTCCCATCCTGCTGGAGTCTCCCGAACTCCAGCGACTCCGCCACCTTCAGCAACTGCCATTCGGTTCGTACGCCTTCCCGTCAGCCAATCACACACGATTCGCCCACGCCATCGGCACGGCACACTCGGCCCTGAAGGTACTGCGACAACTGCATCGGAACCAGTTCTTCGACAGCGCAGCGATCAGTGCTCTGCGGACCAGTCTGAAAGAACTGTCCAAGAAACACAGGAGCGATACCGACTTCATTTGCTCGGTCGGCGAGCACATAGTCATAAGCGGGCTGCTGCAGGATATTGGCGAACTCCCCTTCAAGGCCGCCACAGATTTATTCTTCCAAGCCGACACCTCCGTCGTGGGCAGAGTCTTGGAGGACCTTGACATCAGTGGTCACGACCTCGGACACAAAGATATCTTCACCCTGCACGGCGTGATCGATCTGTTCGGGAACCGAGGCGAACTGGCGGATCGTTTCGACATCGACCTGATCGCGCATTTGATCACTGGAATCCGGATCGGCGACATCGTTCCCAGCGCGCCGCTGGCGGCACTCCGCAACATCCTGGACGGAGTGGTGGACGCCGACCGCTTGGACTATGTCCACCGCGACGCCCACCACACAATCGGCGTCGGGAGCCTGACCTCGATGGGGCAGGTGGTCAGCTCCATCATCACCTATGACGAAGACGGACCGATCTTCGACGAGAAGGGCCCCGTCTCGAACTTCCTCATGCTGCGGGCGATACTCCGCTCCCAGGTCTACTCCGCACCCGAAAGCCGTTTCCGGTTCACGCTATTGGCCGTCGTTCTCTCCTATTTTCTCCGCCGACAGCCCAAGTTGATGGAGAAGATATTCGATGCTCCCGACGGCTCACTGACGGCCAACGGGTTCAACCGCCTGGACGACGAGTTTTTCCTGTCGGCGCTCATGGATTTTCGCAGCCGCCGGGAGTCGGAACGGCTTCCATTCGGGGTCCGGCACGCCATGGAGCTCATGGACGCGCCAGGAATGGACTACCAGTACTACTGGGCCGAACGACCGCAGATGCCCAGCGCCGGGTCAGTGGCCAAACTGCGTTCCGATTTCTACGTCGACACATACTGGGACCAGGAGAAACACACCCTGTACAAGCAGGGGTCCGTGCGCGTCCGAGCGGAACCGTACAGACTCTTGGGCGGCACCATTCCACTGGAACGGGCCGGCGGCCACGTCAGTCAGTTCTTCGAGGAGTTGTGGAACTCGCCCATACAGCGCAACATCCTGCTCTTCGTCCCTCGGAATCGGATGAACTGGATCGCCGAGCAGCAGAGCGAGCCGGAGACGCGGGCCGCCTTGTACCATGCGGCGGTCGTGCGAGATGCCGAGACCAGGCTGTCCACCGTCACCGATGACACGCGCACGGTACAAGGGTTCACGGGGCCCGCGGTATTCATCTCGTTCTGCTGGGACGACATAGCCACCATGCAGGCGGTTCTGCGCCTCCTCTACGACCGTAGGCGCCGCTATTTCGCGTTTGTCAAGGAGTTCCACGGGCTGGGGGTCGGGCCCAACGAGAACGGAGCGTCGTACGCCGGCCAGTCGGATGCCGCCATCCTGCTCTTCTCCCGCAACTACCTGAGGAATTTCCAGGACCGGAACGGCGCCATCGCCGCCGAGTTGCACGCCCTGGCGCGCAGGCTGAAATCGACCCACATCGTTTCGTTGACCCTCGATCCGCTGGACTCCTTCACCGAGGACGTCCAGAACGGACCCTGGTCACTGCTGGGCTTCCAGGAACCGCCGTTTCTCGGCCAACCGCTGCGCGGCGCCACACAGGAGGTCATCGAGGCCGCTCTGGTTGAAGCACTCAAGTTCATCGACAGGAATGTGACGAGCCAATGAGGACAGAGCAAAGAGGAGAGACCATAAGCCAGTGGGGCGAGAAGCGGCTGGTCCGCGATCTCATCCGCCCGCTGTTCAACCCCCAGGCAGATCCTCACGGTGTGGGCGACGACTGCGCCGTCTACGTCCCCCCACCGAACCGAGCGGCGCTGCTGAGCACCGACCGCGTTCCCGCCGACCTCATCGCCTTCGCCCACGGCCTGATCGACTACCGGGGATTCGGTGCGCACCTCGCCGCACTCAACATCAGCGATGTTGCCGCCTGCAGAGGTGAGCCCGTACTTCTGCTCCTGAACACCGCACTGCCGGCGCACATGCGCGTCGCGGACTTTCGGAGCCTGTGCGAGGGCGTCCTGGACGTGGCCCGCCCCCTGAGCTGCCGAGTGAAGGGCGGCGACATGAGCTCGAGCCCCGAACTCAGCTGCTCCGCAACCATCGTGGGCATCTGTCCGAAGGATCAGGTGCTGTTACGCAGGGGTGCCAAGGTGGGGGACATCGTCTTCGCATCACGTCCAGCAGGCATGACGCCGACGGCATTCCACGTGTTGGCGGGGAAGCCCGGAGCGGATGAGGTACCCGCTGAGATCCGGTCAGAGCTGTACGAACTGCTCCGCTACCGGCCGCCCATGGTGGAACTCGGCCGAGCACTGGCGACCAGCGGTTACTGCACCTCCTGTATGGACCAAACGGATGGGCTCGGTCAGACGCTGTGGGAGCTGGCCGAAGCCAGTGACGTCCGCTTCGACATCGACCCGACGGCGATGCACATACCTGATGCGGTTCTGCACGTAGCCCGGGCCGCTGGTGTCGACGCCTGCCAACTGGCACTCGGACCGGGGCACGACTTCTCGTTGGTCGGTACCTTGCGTGCCGACACCCCCGACGGTGTCCTGAGCGCGCTGCGCGAGCACGGCCTCCACCCGATTGGGGCAGTGACGTACGGGAACGGGATCTGGTTGTCCACGCCGGACGGGCCGCCGACGGCGTTCGTTCCCGAGGGATGGAACTACTTCACAGACACTGAGCGTTCGCTCACCGAGCCACTGAAGAGGGACTGAAACGTGCAGACCTGCCATGGCACAACGGAAGAGCGGATGTGCGCTCCGGCCCTCGTCCTGGACATCGACGGAGTACTGGTACATGTACGGGGGCAGAACCGGGGGACCGCCTGGTATGCCCGCCTGCGGGAAGACCTCGGGATCGATCCACAGCAACTGCACGACGAGTTCTTCAGGAAGAAGTGGTCGCAGATTGTCTCCGGTCAGGCCGATCTGCGGGAGGAACTTGCCTCCTCCCTGCAGCGGATTCGTCCTTCGGTGTCCGTCGACGAGCTGACGACGTACTGGTTTCGCAATCACTCCGAGGTTGATCACGAGGTGCTTGACGCCATCACCGAATGGGCGGACCGCACGCACGGAAGGCTGTTCCTGGCCACCAACCAGGAGAAGTACCGCGCCGATTACCTGTGGCACAACCTAGGGCTTCAGCGCTACTTCACGTCCATCTTCTACTCGGCCGACATGGGGCTGACCAAGTCGGAAGTCGAGTTCTTCCAACAGGTCGGGCACCTGATCGCAGGCGCCGACTGGCGCCGGGCCGACATTCTCTTCTTCGACGACGACACGCGGAACGTCGAGGTCGCGGTGCGCGCGGGCTGGACGGCCCGCCTCTTCACTGACGTGCCTGCGCTGCGCCGGGTACTCGGTCGATGGCCGTCTCCTGACCTGCGCGCACCAGCGGGGTCATCAGCGTCGGGTGACGGCCGGGGCGCTGCACGCCTGAGCTGATGGCCGTTCCCCACCCCGGACGGAAGGCACGTCAGGAGGTCATCGGATCAGCCACCGCTGTGCCTCATGAAGATTGCCCGGCCGGACCGCGTCCGTCGTGGGATACAGCTCCAGTCGCGCATGCAGATCCCCGGTGAAGTCGGGCACGTCGATCTGGTCGGACTCCGTGACCTCGTTGACGCCGACCGTCGCGGAGTACGGGGCCAGGGCGTCGATCTTCACCAGGCCTGCCCTGCCGTTGGTCACGCGGATGTTCCAGTGGGTGAAGCGGGCGCCGTAGAGGGGGCCCGCGTTCGCGTCGCCGCCGTGGCGGCCGTTGTTGTTGACGGTGATGTCGGTGCGGACGTTCGCGAAGGGCAGGCCGCGGTGGGAGTCGAAGGTGCCCATCTGCATCTCTCCGCGCGACCAGACGTTGTGGGACGACAGACCCTCGACATTGATGCCGTGCAGCTGCGTCCCCTCCGGAGCCGGGACCGTGCGCTGTTCGATCGTGAAGTCCTCGATCAGGTTGTCGTGCGAGCCCTCGCGGCAGAAGTAGGGATGGTGTTCGCCGCGGCCGCCGACCCTGGTGCGGCGCAGGGTGCAGGAGGACGCGGCCACCAGGCCGAAGCCGTTGTCCACGTCGCGGACCGTGACGTCGTCCACCCAGCAGTCGTACGCACATTGGAGTACGACCCCGTTGTAGCCCTTGTCGAGGAGGTGCGGGGACTGCGGGGTCGGGATCGCCCGGAGGGTGAGGCCCTCGACGCCGGAGCCGGTCAACTCACGTACGTGTGTGGTGAATTGGGGGTTCCATTCCGGACGCAGGTCCAGCGGGAGCGGGCGTTCGAGCGTGACGGCATGGCCGTGGACGTGTGCGATGCGGACGGGCCACTCGTAGGGGACGTACGACAGCAGTTTGGTCTTGTCCTCCCAGTAGTACGCCGCCGGGCCGGGGCCGCCTCCCGACATGTGCTGCAGGAGGGTGTGGGCCGGGTCGTCGGCGATGCGGAGGAGGACCAGGGCTCCCGGGCGAAGGCGGGAGGGGTCCGGGACGTTCACCGTCCAGGCGCCCTGCCGCGCGGGCTCGACGGGCGTCAGGGTCTCCCATTCGTCCCGTTTGTTGCCGGTCCAGCCCTCGAAGGGCCAGGCCTTCGCCCTGATGGCCGCGACGAGTGAGTCCCAACGGGCCGTGGGCGCCAGCCAGACCAGAGCGCCCGCCCATGACCAGGCCGACTTGGTGCCGCCGTAGCGGGAGCCGTACGCGCCGATCAGCTCGGTGAGGTTCTTCGTCGCACAGAGGGTCGTACGGCCGCTGCCCGCGCCCCGCAGCACGACGTTGTCGTGTCCGATCCGGATCACGTCGTCGATGCGGAAGGTGCCGGGCGGGATGGTGACCGTGCCGCCGCCGGCCCTTCCGGCGGCGGCGACGGCACGGTTGATCGCGGGGGCGCAGTCGGTCGAGCCGTCCGCCACTGCGCCGTAGTCGCGTACGTCGGCCACGGCGGGGCGGCGGGGGAAGCGCGCCGCCCCGCGCAGGCAGCCGGCCCGGCCGACGTACGGGATCTGCGGGTGCGTGAAGGGGGTGCGGGTGAACTCCCGCCAGAGGGACGGGACTTCGGAGGTGGCTGCCCGTGCCGTACCGGTCGCCGCGCCGACCGCCACGGCCGTGGCGCCGCCGAGCAGGGCCCGTCTGGTGAGGTGCGGATTGCCCATGGCCGTGCGTCCTTCCATATCGGATTTCATGGATGTGAACGACGTTCAGATGTGCGTTGGCCGTGAGCATGCCACTGCTCGGTCGGGCAGGGAAGGGGTCAGGAAAGGGAAGGGGTCAGGAAGAGGTCAGGAGGGGTCAGTCGGTGGGGCGTTGAGTCAGATGCGTGAACGCATCCAGGTTTCGCGTCGACTCCCCCCGCGCCACCCGCCACTCGTACTCCTTGCGGATCGCGGACGCGAAGCCGAGTTCCAGGAGTGTGTTGAAGCTGCCGTCCGCCGCTTCGAGGACCTGGCCGAGGAGGCGGTCGATCTCGTCGGGGGTGACGGCGGAGAGGGGGAGCTTGCCTGCGACATAGACGTCGCCCAGCTGGTCGACCGCGTAACTCACGCCGTACAGCTTGAGATTGCGTTCCAGGAGCCAGCGGTGGACGCCGGACTCGTTCTCGTCGGGGTGGCGGATGACGAAGGCGTTGAGGGAGAGGGAGTGGCGGCCGACGAGGAGGGAGACGGTCGTCTTCAGCTTGCGGGTGCCGGGGAGCTGTACGACGTAGTTGCCGGGAGCGGGGCTCTCCCATTCGAGCTCGGCGTCCTTCAGGACATCCTCGACGACCTGGGCCGCCTGCGCTGCCTTGTCTCCATCAGCCATGGTGGGAGCGTACGCGACGCCGGTGCGACTGGATCGCGGCCGTGTAGACGTCCGCCGTCGCGGCGGCCGCGGTGTCCCAGCCGAAGGACTGCGCGTGCCGGGCGGCGGCCGCGCCCATGCGGGACGGGAGCGTCGGGTCGTCGGCGAAATCGCTCAGTACGCGCGCGTAGTCGGCGGGATTGTGTCCTCGTACGAGGAAACCGGTCTGTTCGTCGCGCACGGCCACCGGCAGTCCGCCGACCGAGGCCGCGAGCACCGGTGTGCCCGCTGCCTGCGCCTCGATGGCGACCAGGCCGAAGGACTCGCTGTAGGACGGCATGACGAGGACCGAGGCGGCCCGGAACCAGTCCGCGAGCTGGTCCTGGCCGACCGGCGGGCGGAAGCGGACGACGTCCGCGATGCCCAGGCGGGACGCCAGTTTCTGCAGGCCCTCGGGCTTGGCGAGGCCGCTGCCGCTGGGGCCGCCGACGATCGGGACGACGATGCGGGAGCGCAGCTCGGGGCGCTCGTCGAGGAGGACGGCGACCGCGCGCAGGAGGATGTCCGGGGCCTTCAGGGGCTGGATGCGGCCCGCGAAGAGGGGGATCAGGGCGTCCTGCGGGAGGTCGAGGCGGGCCCGGGCCGCGGCGCGGCCGTCGGCGGGGCGGAATCGATCGAGGTTGACGCCGGGGTGGACGACGGCGACCTTGCCGGGGTCGGCGGAGTAGTGCCGTACGAGTTCGTCGGCCTCTTCGGAGGTGTTGGCGATGAGGCGGTCTGCCGCTTCGACGATCTGGGTCTCGCCGATGACACGGGCGGCGGGTTCGGGGCTGTCGCCGTCGGCCAGGTTGGCGTTCTTGACCTTGGCCATGGTGTGCATGGCGTGGACCAGGGGGACGCCCCAGCGCTGGGCGGCGAGCCAGCCGACGTGGCCGGAGAGCCAGTAGTGGGAGTGGACCAGGTCGTAGTAGCCGGGGCGGTGGCCCGCCCAGGCCTGCATCACGCCGTGCGTGAAGGCGCACAGCTGGGCCGGGAGCTCCTCCTTGGCCAGGCCCTCGTACGGGCCCGCGTCGACGTGGCGGACGAGGACGCCCGGGGACAGCTCGACGGTCGGAGGGAGGGCGGCCGCGGTCGCGCGCGTGAAGATCTCGACCTCGATGTTGATCGCGGCGAGGCGCTGCGCGAGCTCCACGATGTATACGTTCATGCCGCCGGCGTCGCCCGTGCCGGGCTGGTGGAGCGGTGAGGTGTGCACGGAGAGCATGGCGACGCGGCGGGGGCGGCGGTGGAGCCTGAGCCGCGGGGGCGTTGCCTGGGAGCGTCGCCCGAGCCTGCTGACGTACTGGCTCACGTGGCGTTCCTCCTTGTGCGGGCATGCCTGGGGGAGGGTGTGGGGCGCCCTCCAAGGGGGTGCAACATCGGAGGGGCTGGTTCCCATTCCGGGGGCGGTGATTTTTGCCTCGGCATTACCGTTTATCGCTCAACCGTTCGGGGGGTGGGTGGGTTGGCGATGCCTGCGGCGCATCCGCGGGTTCGGTGGGGGTGCGTGTAGCGCCTGCGGTGGGTTGTGGGTCGGGGCCGCGCCGGGGGGTGTCCGTCCTCGGTCGGGCGGTGCTGTCCGGTGGGGTTGTGCCCGGCGGTGGACGCCCGCCGCTGCGGGCGGACACCCCCCGACACGTCCCCTTCCCGCCGTGGGCGACTGCTGCCTGCATCCGGCCGAGGAGTGCGATCAGGCACATCTACGGCGTGCACAGCTGTGCCGGCACGCCGCATACCCTCGTAGGCATGATGTCCCGCGCCACGACCCGGCCCGTGGGAACCGTGACGCGCGGGACCACCAACCCCAACCGGCTGCGTCGCATGGACCGCTGGATCGCGGCCACGCACGGCGCCGAGCTGCGGCGCGCTGTGGATCCCGTCGCCGTCGACCTCGGCTACGGTGCCGCACCCTGGACCGCCGTCGAGTTGCTCACCCGGCTGCGCGTGGCAGCGCCCCGCACGTGCGTGGTCGGGGTCGAGATCGAACCGGCGCGGGTGACGGCGGCGAAGCCGTACGAGCGTGACGGGCTCGTCTTCCGGCACGGCGGGTTCGAGATCCCGATCCCCCGGCGGCCGCTGCTGGTGCGGGCCGCCAATGTCCTGCGCCAGTACGACGAGGCCGAGGTCACCGGGGTGTGGCAGCGGCTGTGCGCGCGCCTGGCCCCGGCGACGGAGTCCTCGCGTGGCGGGCTGCTGGTCGAGGGGACCTGCGACGAGATCGGGCGGCGGCATGTGTGGGTCGCGCTCGGTCCGGAGGGGCCGCGGACGGTGACTTTTGCGACGCGGCTCGGCTCGTTGGAGCGGCCGTCGGACCTTGCCGAGCGGCTGCCGAAGGCGCTCATCCACCGCAATGTTCCCGGCGAACCCGTGCACGCCTTCCTGCGCGACTTCGACCGCGCCTGGTCCGCCGCCGCGCCCTACGCCTCGTACGGCGCCCGTCAGCGCTGGATCCGTGCGGTGCGGGATCTGACGGCCGACTGGCCGGTGACGGACGGGGCCGGGCGGTGGCGGCAGGGTGAAGTGACGGTGGCATGGGGGGCGTTGGCGCCCCGCGGCTGACCGGCCCCCACGCCTGACCTGCGGGGAACGATCTCCCTGAGTCGTTCGTCACAAAGGCGGGGAGATCGCGTACGGCGAGGGGAAGGGGGGAAATCCGACTTGCGTGCACCTCTGTCGCTCTGCGCGTCGGCGTGGCACGATCCCCCAGGCATCGTAAGTTACTGACGGTAAATCAGGTTTGGGGGAAGGGTATGGGTACGGGCAAGCGCGGCCTGATCGCGACGGCCGTGACCGTGGTCTGCGCGGTCACCGTGCTGGCGGCGCCGGGCACGGCGTTCGCGAACGCCGGCCGGACGCCCTCCCCAAGCACATCTCCCTCCTCGAGCACATCCGCCTCCGCCTCCACGACTCCCGCGCCAAGCAAGGACCTTGAGGCGATCCGCGAGAAGCTCGACCGGCTCTATCACGACGCGGCGGTCGCCACGGACTCGTACAACGCGGCCGAGGAGAAGGCCCAGCAGCAGTCCGCCGCGATCGTCGACCTGGCGAAGAAGATCGTCAAGGGACAGCAGAAGCTGGACGAGTTGAAGAAGCGGGCCGGCGCCGCGGCCGCCGCCCAGTACCGCACCGGCGGACTGCCCGACGAGGCCCAACTGCTGCTCAGCAGCAACCCGCAGCAGTTCCTCGACGGCGCGGGCCGGGTGCTGCAGGGCGAGCGCGCGACCAAGGGTCTGATCACGGAAATGACCCGCACCCAGCAGGACTTGAAGCAGTACGCCGCGGACGCCGCCGACCAGTGGAAGAAGCTGGAGGCGGGGCGCAAGGCGAAGGACGCCGCCCGCAAGAAGATCAAGAAGCAGATCGCGGCCGCCGAGAAGCTCGAGGGCCGGCTGGAGAAGAAGGAGAAGGAGCGCCTCGCCAAGCTGGAGCAGGAGGCCGCTCTCAAGGCGCAGACCGCCTGGCTCGACTCCGGAATTCTGGACGAAATCAATGGAAAAGCGTCCGAACAGGGCAAGAGGGCGGTCGAGTTCGCCACGGCCCAGATCGGAAAGCCGTACGAATGGGGCGCCGAGGGCCCGAAAACGTACGACTGCTCGGGGCTGACCTCACAGGCCTGGGCGGATGCGGGGCACGCCATCCCGCGCACCTCGCAGGAGCAGTGGAAGCAGCTCAAGCACGTCGACATCAAGGACATGCGGCCCGGCGACCTCATCATCTACTTCGACGACGCCAGCCATGTCGGGATGTACATCGGCGACGGCGCGATCGTGCACGCCCCGCGGCCCGGGCGGACGGTGACGATCACCGGCGCGGGGTCGATGCCGATCCTCGCAGTGGTGCGGCCGGACGCATAGGCGCAGGGAGAACAGGCGCAGAGCGCGGGGCGGGCCGGATGCGTACGGGCAGTTGGTCGGGCCGTGCCTGTGAGAGCCCGGTCACGTGACCCACTGCACGCCGAACACCCCGGCAAACCCACAGCGGACGTGACGTTCGTCATTCCTGCCCCACGCCCCTCCTGTCCAACTGCGGTACGGATCGCGGCATATGACACTGGCGCCTCTCCAAGCGGCGTGGCTTACGCCATTCCTTTACGGCGCCGGCACCCGCTATGGTCCCCGTCGGTGGATCGAGATCTCTCGCTCCGCGTGCCCTCGGGGGGAGGGAAGGAAGTCAACAAGATGCCCGTACCCATACCGCGGCAGAGAGCGATCCCGGCCGCGGAGAGTGGTCAGGCGCAGGCCGCGCAGCGAGGCGGCACCTCCACGGACCAGACCCCGCGCAAGGAAGCCACGGTCGACAACAACGCCGCCACCACCACAAACCTCACGCTGCTGCTGATCGAGGACGATCCCGGCGGCGCCACCGTCGTACCCGAACTGCAGGACTCGGCCGGCCGTCCGCTCCGTGTCCGCACCGCCCGCAACCTCACCGAGGCCGCGCGGCTGCTGACCGACGACGTCCACTGCATCCTGCTGGACCTCGCGCTGCCGGCCCCGGGCCGCAGCGATGACGAGGACGAGCTCGCCGTGCTCAAGCACGTACTGGAGCTCGCGCCCCGGCACGCCGTCCTCGCGCTCACCGCGTCCGGCGACGCCGAGCGAGGTGCGGAGGCGGTACGGGTCGGCGCCCAGGACTACCTCTTCCGGGACGAACTGGACGCCCGGCTGCTGAGCCGTGCGATCCGCTACGCCGTGGAGAGGAAACGTTCCGACACGGCCGAGCGACGGCTCGCCGAGGGGCGGGTGCGGGCGCAGGAGAACCGCCGTCTGGAGCGGGGGCTGCTGCCCACGCCGCTGCTGGAGGGGTCGTCGCTGCGGTTCGCCGCGCGGTATCGGCCGGGCCGGTCGCGGGCGCTGCTCGGGGGTGACTTCTACGACGTCGTACGGACGCCGGACGGCACCGTGCACGCCATGATCGGCGACGTCTGCGGGCACGGCCCGGACGAGGCGGCGCTCGGCGTGGAGCTGCGGATCGCCTGGCGCGCGCTCACCCTGGCGGGGCTGTGCGGTGACGAGCTGCTCGGGACGCTGCAGCAGGTGCTGGAGCACGAGCGGTCCGACGACGAGATCTTCGCGACGCTCTGCACGGTGGACATTTCGCCGGACGGGCGGCGGGCCGGGCTGTGTCTGGCCGGGCATCCGTCGCCGCTGGTCGCCCGGCCCGGGCGGACGGCCGAGCTGCTGCCGTACGAGAACAACGGGCCCGCTCTTGGGCTGCTGCCTGGTGCGCGGTGGCCGCGGATGCAGGTGGAGCTGGGGCGGGAGTGGAGCCTGATGCTCTACACCGACGGGCTGATCGAGGGCCGGATCGGTTCGGGGCTGGAGCGGCTCGGGCAGGACGGGATGGTTGAGATGGTGCGGCGGCAGCTGGCCGCTGGGCTGCGCGGGGAGGCGTTGTTGCGGGCAGCTGTGAACGAGGTTCGTGAGCTCAATGGTGGGGAGCTGACGGATGACGTTGCAGTGCTGCTCTTGGATCGCGGGGCCTGAGCGGGAATCCGCCGTTGCGGGGTCTGTCGTGTGCCGACTGCTGGTCCGTTGTGGCTGGTCGCGCCCACGCGGCGGAGCCGCAAATTGATACAGCCCCGCGCCCCTAGCCGGCGGTGCCCTTAGCGGCGGCTACTAGCGGCCGCCGTTGTAAGGGCCGTACGGGCCGTCGCTGCTTGAGCCTCTGCGGTTGCGGCCGCCGCCCGGGAGGCCCTTCAGGGCCGGGCGGACGTCGACCATGTAGACGATGGTGGCGACGAGGCCAATGACGGGCAGGAACGACAGGATGGGGAAGAGCACGTTCACCACGAAGGCGATGGCGAGGATGATCAGCCAGAACGGCTTGGTCTGCTTGCCGGCCGCGCGGTAGCCGTCCTCTCGGCGGATGGCGGCGTCGATCAGTGCAAAGCCGCTGAAAAGGATCAGGGCCATGCTCAGCAGCCACATGAACCCTGCGAATCCCTGCATCAGCACTACGTCCACCACCAGACTCGGCTTGTTCCTACGCGGCCACCGTACCCGTTCTCGAACACCGGCTACCCGCACAACGGGCCGGGCGCTCCAGGAGTGCCCGACCCGTTACCGATCACCCGTCCGTGTTACTTCGCGGGCGGCGTCGTCTTCTTGGCGGTGGTGGTCTTGCGGGCCGGCGCCTTCTTGGCGGCGGGCTTCTTCGCGGGGGCGGCCGTGGCCTCGGCCGGCTTGGCGGCCTCTTCCTTGACCTCGACCGGCTCGGGCTTCGGCTCGACGGTGGCGGCCAGCTCCTCGATCTCGTCGGCCGCCTCGCCGCGCCAGGTCTTCACGGCCTGCTCGCCGTGCTCGGCGACCTTCTCGTAGGTCTCGCGAGCCTTGACGGCGTACTCGGCGGCGACGCCGACACCGCGCAGCGCGAAGTCCTGGGCGGACTCGCCGAACTTCTTCAGGTCGGCATCGATGGTGGCGCCGAGCTTCTTGATGTCACCGTCGACGGTCGCCAGGAACTCGGTGACCTTGGCCTGGAGGGACTCCTGGGTCTCCTTGACCTTGGCCCCGGCCTCCTTGGCGCGTGCCTGGGCCTTCTCCTGGACGGCCTTCGGGTCGGTGCTGCGGACGGCCTCGAAACGGGCCGGGGCCTCGGCGCGCAGCTGCTCCACGATGCCGGGCACCTTCTTGGCCTGCTGAAGAGCCAGGTCGGCGGTGCCTGCGGCGAAGTAGAGCGGCGTCGGGTCGCTGAGGGTCTTGCGGAGGTCGTCGGTGATGGCCATGGTGATGGTCCTCCCGGGTCGCTTGCAGCTGAGGGTTTTGGGTACCGCGGTCAGTAGGCCGGGCTTGTGCACGTGCTGCTCATGTCAGCCGGCCGTCTGCTGCGGGTCGTTCGGGTTGTTCGGGTCCTGCGGTGCGGCCTCGTTGCCGCCGGACGTGCGGGGGCGGCGCGTGGCGGACCTGCGTCCGCCGGCCGTGCGGGTCTTGCGGGTGCGGCGCTCGCCGGTCTGCTCGCCGTCGCCCTTGCGGGTGCGGCGTATCGCGGTGTCGTCCTCCTCGACGTCCTGGACATCCGGGACGTCCTGGGCCTGAGGTGTACCCGGGCCGGGCGCGGCGGTCAGGACCACCGCGCTGGCCTCCGGGGCCTCCTCGGTCGTCTCGTCCGCCGTGCCGGCGATCCCGAACCCGTTCTCCTTGCGGAAGGACTCGTAGATCTGGAGCAGCACCTGCTTCTGCCGCTCGTTCAGCGTGGGATCGGCGAGGATGACGGCGCGCGTCTCCACCTCGTCCCGGTCCCGCTCGGCGTCGAGGATGCCGGCGCGCACGTACAGCGTCTCGGCGGAGATCCGCAGCGCCTTGGCGACCTGCTGCAACACCTCCGCGCTCGGCTTGCGCAGCCCGCGCTCGATCTGGCTCAGATACGGATTGGACACCCCGGCGGCGTCGGCGAGCTGCCTGAGCGACAGCTGCGCGGTGCGCCGCTGTTCACGCAGGTACTCGCCGAGATTGCCGACGTTGAGCGATGCCATGCCTCCACCTTGCACCATCCTCGCTAACTATTGCAAGCAGACGCTTGCAATAGTGCGCCACACCACTCGGGCGGGTGCAGCGGGACGGCTGCGGACCGGCAGCGGGCCTACCTGGCGAGTTCGGCCGGTGCGTCCAGCCGGGTCAGCTTGCGCGGATTTCTCACCACGTAGATCCGGGTGACGCGGCCGTTCTCCACCGTGAGGCTCACCGTGGACGGTTCGCCGTCGAAGTCGATACGGCCGGCAGGCGCGCCGTTGAGCCATACGGTCGTCGTCCTGAGTGCGGCCACCTTCCGCTTCGCGCCCGCGAGCAGCTTGGCCACCACGTCGGCCCCGTGGATCGGAGCCAGAGCTGCGGCCACCACCCCGCCGCCATCGGTGATCATGACCACGTCCGGCGCCATGATCTCCAGGAGCTCCTGCAGCTGCCCGGTCCGCAAGGCCGCCAGGAAGCGTTCCACCACGGCCTGCTGCTCCGACCGGCTCACCTGCACCCGCGGCCGCCTGGCCGCCACGTGCTCGCGGGCCCGCCGTGCGATCTGCCGTACCGCGGCCGCGGACTTGCCCGTCGCCCCGGCGATCTCGCCGTACGGCATCTCGAAGACCTCGCGCAGCACGAACACCGCCCGCTCCGTCGGCCCGAGCGTTTCGAGGACGGTCAGCATCGCGATCGAGACGCTCTCCGCGAGTTCGACGTCCTCGGCGACGTCCGGGCTGGTCAGCAGCGGCTCGGGGAGCCACTCGCCGACGTACTCCTCGCGGCTGCGTGACAGCGTCCGCAGGCGGTTGAGCGCCTGTCGGGTCACGGTCCGGACGAGGTAGGCCCTAGGGTCGCGCACCTGCGCGTGGTCGACGTCGGCCCACCGCAGCCAGGACTCCTGCAGCACGTCCTCCGCGTCGGCCGCCGACCCGAGCATCTCGTAGGCGACCGTGAACAGCAGACGGCGATGGGCGACGAAGGGATCCTCGGTCATGCCGTGGTCACTTCTCCGGGCGTGCCGGGACGCGCGGCCAGCGGAATCTCGCAGGCGGCGGAGAAGCCCTGCGAGGTGACCCCGAGTGCCGTGTTGTTCCTGGTCGCGTAGTTGGCGAAGGCTGGGGGTACCTCCCACGCCCTTCAGGCAGTGGGGGAGAATCCGGTGAGCTCGACCAGCGCCGCCGTGCCGAGCCGGTCCAGCAGAGACGCGGACAACTCGTCGGTGACGGTCGGCGGCGTGTTCGTCATGGCCTCGGCGTACTCCATCACGTCACGCTCCAGCGGTGTGAACACCTCCGACTCGCGCCAGCGCGGCACCTGGCTCGCCTTGTTCAGGTCCAGATTCTTGTTCTGCGCCTGGAAGTAGCCGATGTCGAGGCACCAACTGCAGCCGACCTGCGCCGCCACGGCCATGTGCGCGAACGACTTCAGGCTCGCGTCGGCCGCATCCCACGCGTTCACCCTGCCCCCCATCTCCTGGCCTGCCTCGGCGACCTCGGGGTTGTGCCAGGTCGCCGCCAGGGGTTCGGGCACGGCACCGAACTGCTCGATCATGCTCTCGGTGAGCTCGGGGGTGAGCTCGGCCTTCGGAACGCGGAGCGCCATGGTGTTCTCCCAGTACGTTGGCGTGTTTGCCATGAAGACACCGCCGGTCCCGTCAATGTGACAGCCACTCCTCCAGTACGGCGAAGTCCGCGTCGGTGAGCCCGTACCGGTGATCGACCCGGTGCAGCAGGGCGGGCGCCGGATGGTGTGCGGCGACCCAGGTGCGGTCGGCGGCGGTGATCTCGTCGTCGACCCAGACGAAGGGGCGGCCGTCCGCCCAGGCCACGAGGGGCCGGGTCTTCCAGTGCAGAGGAGTCGGCGGCTCGTCCTCGTCCGGCCAGTCCACCGACGGCAGCGCAGGCAGGCCGAGCCAGGGCGCGACGCACACGTTCGCGTCGTCGTCCATCCAGGTCGTCGCCCACACCAGCTCGCAGTCCAGCGCCACGAGCCGTGCGCCGAGCGCGGGATCGATGCGGTTCAGCAGCGGCTGGGCTGCGGCCGCCGCCTGCGGCAGCGCGAAGCGCGGCTCGTACGACGGGTACGGGTGCGCCGAGCCGAACGGGATCAGCGTTCCGTCGATGTCGAGGAAGAGCAGCATCAGCCTTCGAACCCCTGCTCCGCCAGGATCTTGTCGATGCGCGCCCGGTGTGCCGTCTCCCAGGCGTCCAGCGACTCGTCGGCCTCCTTCGCGAGCTTGGCCCGTGCTGCCGTGAGCACCTCGTCGCGGCGGGCGGCGGGTACGGCGACGACGCCCTCCTCGTCGGCCACGACGATGTCGCCGGCCTCGACCCGTACGCCGCCGCACGTCACCGGCTCGCCCAGCGGTCGTACGACCGACTTGGCGCCCGGGATCGGGATGACGCCCCGGGCGAACACCGGGAACCGTGCCTCCCGCACCTCGGCGAGATCGCGGATCAGCCCGTCCAGTACGAAGGCCGTGACGCCCCGCCGCTGGGCGACGGCGCAGACGTTGCCGCCCGCGAGCGCCCAGTCCAGGTCTCCGGACTCCACGACGACGACCGATCCGGGCTCGGCGCGGTGGATGGCCGCGTGCAGCATCAGGTTGTCGCCGGGAGGGCAGCTGACGGTGAAGGCCGGTCCGGCCACCCGCCCGTGCGGCCCCCACAGGGGGCGGATCCCGATGTCCATGACCTGTCCGCGGCCCAGCAGGTCCGCGAGGGTGGTCGTGGGGATGGTCCGGAAGTCGGTGGCGTCAGTCATACGTCGGACGTTATCGTCCGGAACATGACTGCCGGGTCGGCCTTGTGCCGTGAGCGAGTTGGGTGCCCGGCCTCTGAGTGAGGCCCCGGCGGGCCAGGAGCCCGCCTCTTTCTCTGCGCCTTCCCCATCGAGATCGAGATCGACATCGACGGAAACCAGCGACAGAGAAAGAAGAAAAAGAAGAGAATGCCCAACGATTTCAATCAACCGGTCATCGACGAGTTCCGGGCCAACAGGGGCCGTCTGACCGGCTACTTCGAAGACGCCCGGCTGCTGCTCCTGACCACCACGGGCGCCCGCACCGGCACCCCGCACACCACCCCCGTCGGATACCTCCCCGACGACGACGGCCGCGTCCTGGTCATCGCCTCGGCGGCCGGCTCGCCCAAACACCCGGACTGGTACCGCAACCTGCTCGCCGACCCCCAAGTCACCGTCGAGAGCGGCGCGTTCACCTACGAGGCGCGGGCCGTCGTGCTGGCGGGCGAGGAGCGGGACCGTGCCTGGGCGCGGGCGGTGGAGGCCGACGCGGGCTGGGCGGCGTACCAGGAGAAGACCGAACGGATCATCCCGGTGGTCGCCCTGCACGCGATCACGAACGGCGGCCCGGGGAAGATCAACGCCTCCTCGCCGGGCGAGGCGATCAAGGTGGTCCACGACGCCTTCCGCCGTGAACTCGCCCTGATCCGCAAGGAGATGGCGGCCGGAAACGGAACCCTCGGCGCCCAGCTGCGCGTCAACTGCCTGACCTTCTGCCAGGGCCTGCACAACCACCACACCGGCGAGGACACGATGATGTTCCCGTTCCTCGCCGACCGCCACCCGCGGGCCGCCCCGGCGCTGCGGCGCCTGCGCGAGGAGCACGAGCAGATCGCGGCCGTGGTGGCGGATCTGCGCCGGGCCGTGACCGCCGAGGCCTCGGACCCGGCCGCCGCCCGCGCCGAGGTCGAGCGGCTGACGTTCGACCTCGAGGCCCATCTGACGTACGAGGAAGAGGAGTTGATCCCGCTCCTCGACGCCGGCGCCTGACCGACGGGCGGCCGCTGCCGTTCCCGTGCAGAACGCTAGAACGGCAGCGGCCGCCCGTGCACCACCTCCAGCCGCGACACCGCCCGGGTCAGCACGACGTACAGCCGGTGCAGCCCGCGTGCCTCCGCCTCCGCGATCGTCGCGGGCTCGACGGCGACGACGTGGTCGTACTCGAGCCCCTTGACGAGAGTCGCCGCTACGACGGTCACGCGAGCGCCCAGCGCGTCCGGTCCGGCGGTCGGGATCCCGGCCGCGCCGAGCGCCTCCCGCACCCGCTCCACGTCGGCGTCGGCGGCGACCACCCCGACCGACCCCTCATGACCGAGCGCATCGCGTACGGCGTCCACGACCGCACCCGGCAGATCGGCCCCCGCCTCCCGCACCCTCAACTCGCCGTCCCTGCGCAGGGATCGGCCCGCCGGCACGTCGACGTCCAGTCGCTCCAGCAGCCGGTTGGCGAGTGTGACGACGGCCCGGGGCACCCGGAACCCGGTCGTCAGCGGCACCACGGCCGCGTCCGGCTTCCCCAGGTGCCGCAGGACCGTGTCCCAGGACCGCGCCGCCCAGGGCGTGGTCCCCTGCGCCAGGTCGCCGAGGACGGTGAGGGACCCGAAGGACGCGCGCCGCGCGATGGCCCGGCACTCCATCGGGGAGAGGTCCTGCGCCTCGTCGACGACGACATGGCCGTACCCCTCGGGATGCTCGACCAGCCCGGAGACCTCGTCGAGGAGGACGAGATCGGCCGCCGACCAGCGGGCCGACTTCCACGACCGCGGCGGCTTGGCCCAGAGCAGCGCCCGCTGCTCGTCCGCGTCCAGCAGCCCGTCGGCGGCCGTCGCCAACACCCGGTCTTCGGTGAGGAGTTGAGCGACGACCTCCTCCGGCCGCACCCGCGGCCACACGGTGTCGACGTACGCCTCGACCGCCCGCGCCCGCGAGATCTTCTGCACCCAGGCGTTCGACTGCGGCCCGGCTCTCCGCTCGGCCTGCGCCTGAATGCACCGCACGACCCGCATCCGCACCCGCTCGCGCCCGATCCCGTACGGCGGCTCCTCACGCCGTACGCCCTCGACGATCCGCACCAGCTCGCCGGCCCCGACCCGCCACCGGTACGAACCGTCGTCCAAGGAAAGGGAGTCGACCCCGTCGCTGCTCACATGCGCATACAGCGCCCGGCGCAGCACCTCCGCCATCCGGGCGTCGTGCTTGACGAGGGCGGCCCGCTCGCTGTCGATGCCCCTGACCGGGTACGCGGCGATCTCCTCCTGCAGGGTCGACTGCCGTACACCGGTCTCGCCGAGGGCCGGAAGCACCTGGGAGATGTAGGAGAGGAAGGTCCGGTTGGGTCCGAGGATGAGCAGACCGCCGCGCTTGATGCGCTGCGGGTGGGTGTAGAGGAGGTAGGCGGCCCGGTGCAGCCCGACGGCGGTCTTGCCGGTGCCGGGAGCGCCCTGCACGCACAGGGAAACGCCGAGGTCCCCTCGTACGAGATCGTCCTGCTCGGGCTGGATGGTCGCCGCGATGTCCCGCATCGGCCCGACCCGGGGCCGCTCGATCTCACGCGCGACGATATCGCTGACCTGCGACTCTCCCCGGCCGAGATACTCGTCCTCGAGCCCGGTGAGGTCGGCGGAGTCGCCGAGACTGCCCGGCGCCCACCCGAACCGCCGCCGCACGGCGACACCCTGCGGATCGCCGGCGCTCGCCTGGTAGAAGGCGCGGGAGACGGGGGCGCGCCAGTCGACCACGAGGGGCGGGGCGGCGGGGTGCTCGCTGATCCGGAGCCGCCCGAGGTGCAGTGCTTGATCAGCGGCCTCCGGCCGCGGGCCCTGCCCCGCGTGGCCACCGAGGCCCTCCGCGAAGTCCAACCGCCCGAAGAACAGCGGCCCTTCGGGCAGTTCGCGCATCTGCTTGGCCCGGCTGCGCAGCCGGTACCCGAGCACTTCGGCGTCGGCACCGGAGGCGGAGACGTCCTCGCCGGTGACGACGTGTTCCTGGGCGCCGTCGACCATGGCGGCGAGGACGGTGCGGCAGCGGTCGTGGTGGGTGCGTTCGTGGTGGAGGGCGTCCTGGAGGGCAGGGTCGGATGACGTCATACCGGCGAGCATACCGAAATGATGTAACCGAGTTAAATTTTTTACCTTGTCTCTACTGTGTCAGCTGGGGCAGTCCCGCCGCGAGCTGCGCAAACGCTCGCTCGGCAGCGGCCACGGCATCGGGCTTCACGTCCGCGACCCGCTCCCCTGCCGCGATCCGCCGCCAGTTCTCCAGCGCGAGGATCCGCTGTACGGCGATGATCTGCCCAGCCGCCAGCCGGGCCTCCAGATCGCCGCCGAGGGCTTCGGCGAGCGCGAGCTCGGAGCGCTCGAGGTGGGTGTGGGCGCGAGCGACCAGGGCAGGGGATCCGTACAGCAGGCGGTGAAAGGCCATGACCTCGGGATGGTCGTTGAGCCCGGTGACCGGATCGCACCGCTCGAGGCCGCCGAGGAAGGTGCGCCGCAGGGCATCGAGCGGCGCGGCCTGACCGGCCACGACGCGTGCAGCCTCGTCCTCGTGATCGGCGATCCGGTACAGGACGAGGTCCTCCTTGGCCGGAAAGTAGCGGAAGAGAGTCGGCTTGGAGATATCCGCCGCGGCAGCGACCTCGGCGACCGAGACGGCGTCGAACCCCTTCTCCATGAACAGCCGGATGGCGACCTCGGACACGCGCTCGTACATCTTCTGCTTCTTGCGCTCACGCAGGCCGATCTCAGTCATGCCCTGAGCGTACGCACTGCGCGCCGACGCGGAGGCGGTCGATCACGGTGCCGTATGCCGCCGCCACTGCGGCACCGGCGCGAGCGCCCACAGGTCGTCGAAGTGCTTGTTCCAGGTAGCAACGGCCTCTTCGGCGGCAGCAGCACCTTCCGGGGACCACACGTTGAGGTCGGTCCTGTAGCCCTTGGGATCGAAGTACTCGTTGCCCATGTAGTGCATCCGCGCGGACAGGTCGTACAGGCCGTGGAGAACCTGCTTGCGGTTGAAGATGCAGATCTTGTCACGCGGAATGCCGGGGTAGAGACGGTACTCGCACTCGACGACCATCCGGCCGGTTCCGGTGAGCCGCTCCGCCAGATCGGAGAGCATGTCGTCGTACTCGCTGCACCGCTGCTCGACCCGCCTGCGGAAGGTTTCCTCGTCCTCGGGCTTCCCTTCGGCGTCGACCTTGGAGGGCACGAGCATCGGCAGCCCGAAGTCCGGCACCATCATGCGGATCGAGACCCTCCGGGTGGCGCCCTGGTTGTCGAAGAGATCCTCAAGGCGGTGGTAGAGGGCGTTGTACAGGGTCTCGCCCGTATAGCCGAGAAAGCTGATCTCGACCTTCCGGGCGTGGAAGGCCTCACTGACGAAGCTGCCGAGCTCAGTGGAGTTCACGAGAGCGCGAGCCGGAGCCCTGACGGACGATCTCAGTTCCTTCACCTGGTCGTACAGCACGTACCCGACCAGGCTCAGCAGCGCGCCGACGAGGTACACCTTCCCTTCCAGCGCATCGCCGACCGGCTTGACGAACTGCCCGATCAGCCCGGTGGCGAAGATTCCGAGCAACAGGACCCGGGTCACCACGGGTTCCCAGCGCTCCTGTTGACGCCTGAGCCGCCGCCCCAGCCCCGCGTCCGGTTCCGTCCCCCGTTCCGGCACGACTCCCCCCTTCGGGGATGTCATGGTCCCCTCATGCATGGTCCCCTCATGCAAGGGCGCGGGCAAGATAGGGGTTCGCGGCCTTGCGGACCGGCAGGCCCAGCGATCCGGTGGCTGCCGCGAGGGTTATCGCGTACGAGTCCACGGCCCGCCGGACGTTGGGGGCGTCCAGGCTCGCTCCGGTCACCAGGCGGTCGAGGTCCACATACGCGGACCGCACAATCTCGATCCAGCGATAGACATGCCAGTCCTTCGCCCAGTCGACGGTGTACTCGGAAGGCAGCCGCCGCTGCCAGCGGCGGAACATCCGGTCACGGATCTCCGGCCGGGTCGGAGTGAGGTGCATGTGCCGGACGAGGTCGTAGAGGGGATCGCCGACCATCGCCATCTCCCAGTCGATGATCGTCAGCGCCAGGTCATCGTCACGGCGGACGAGGTTCCAAGGGTTCAGGTCGCCATGCAACAGGGCAGGTGCCCGATGGCTGACCGTGTGGCGCGCCAGGATCTGCGCCAGCAGGTCGGCACTGGGCAGCCCGAGAACACGGGCCAGCTGCTGCGATTCCTTCGGCAACTCCCGTACCAGGGACACCAGCTGATCGCTCAGCCAGCTGTAGAACCGCCCCTGGCCCGCGAGCGGGTCGACCTGAAGGTAGTCGACCTTCGTCAGCGCACAGAGCTGATCGACAAGCCTGTCCGCCTCACGCGGCAGCAGACCGTACACCGGGTGGTCGGGCGGCCTGTAGGCATGACCGGGCCCGGCGTAGGTGTGGATGGCGAAGCGGGCCCCGTCATGGCTCCAGCCCAGCGCCAGGATCTTGGGGGCCGCCACCTCGACACCCGACTTCTCGATGGCACCCAGTACCGCGTGCTCACTGAGAAAGCCCCGCTCACGCCGACGCACACCGGTCACGACACGTCTCACGAGGACGCAGGAGTCTACATTCGGCACGCTCACCACCGTGTTGACGTGCGCGGTCCCCTTGAACACCCTGCTGCCGGACGCCGCGACCTCCGCCCGAAGCGCGTCACTCACGGCCTGCTCGGGGAAGTCGGGTCGCTCAAGAACCCGCTCGTCACGGTGCCAGTTGGCGCCCATGGCGTACAGACCCAGGCCACCGCCGGGGCGGGGGGCCCGCCACCGGAAGAGGATCTGCTCGATCGCGCGCTCGCTCGGCACCTTCGCCAGTCGCAGTGGCTCCGCCGCGGCCTCCAGGGCGCGCCGCACCGCCTGCGTCGCGGCGTCCAGGCCCTTCTGGTCGATCGGGCCCTGCAGGGTCTGTGCCGCGCGCATCACGTCGGGATAGACGGACTGCGCGCGCTCGAAGGCGACGTAGTGACGCAGGTCCTTCATCGCACCGTTCACGGCGACGGGGCGGACCTGCTCCATGGCGTCCGCCCACGCATGCACGACCTCGTCCCACTGGTGGGCCGGGTACTGCATCCGGACCAGGTGCGTCGCGAGATCGTGCAGGGGATCGCCGTAGGTGGCCAACTCCCAGTCCACGCAGATGAGAGGCGAGCCGCCGGCGTACGACATGATCAGGTTGTCGCGGTGCAGGTCCGCGTGGAGCAGGCTGTAGGGACGCGCCGCCATGGCCGGTACCCGCTCGGCCAGTCGGCTCAGGGCGTCCTCCGGGATGCCGAGCGCCGCGAACAGGGCTCCGAAACCAGGCCAGTTGGGCTCCCTGATCTGAGAGTTGGCCAGCTTCGCAAGCGTCTGCAGGAAGCCCTGGCTGTCCGTGTGGTCGTTGGGCCAGATCGACGGCAGTGGCGGCAGGTCCGCCAGGCGCACCTGTGTCATCCTCGCGAGCAGGCCTGCCAACGCCTTCATCAGAAGGGTGTCGACGGGCTTCCCGTTCCCGCAGACACTCGAAAGGGGTACGCCTTCCACGTAACTGTGAATGGCGAATCCGTCCCCCTGGAACAGACATTCCGGCACATTGGGCAGGACACCCCTAATGGCCCGGAGGATCTCCGCCTCGTTCTCCCAGGTTCTGATCACTACGGGAAGCGCCTCGGCACGCCGAATACGCACGGTGACAGAAGTCCAGAGATCACGATTCAGCAACCGAGCAACGGGCGCGGTCAACGGCAACACGTAGTTCTGGTTATGAAAGCCATTGCTCGCCCGTCCTGACGTCCCCGCACTCGCCACGAACGCCTGGTAGATGTCAGCGGACCGCCCCCCGTTGACGTGCGTCCCGGCAGTGACGACAGGGACAGGCTGTGCACCCACTGACCCTCCGGGGCATTGGCTCGACAGGTGGCAAAACAGCTGCGCTAACCGCAGAGTGATACACGAAACGGCCAGAATCACAGTCGAGCGGTCACAACGGGTGGTTTGCCACTCTTCTGCACCTGGCCGCTCGAGACTGGCGTAATTTTTGCCATCTCGTACGCATGAGCCGGAGCTGTTGTTCACCGGAGATGGCGGGCATGCTAGCGCATTGCCGTGTCAGCGAAATATCGGCGACCCGAGCATCTCGTCACGCTGCGTGACCATCACTCGGGCACGGCAAGCCGATCCCACACCGAGTCGAACCAGGCCTGCATGCTGTCCACGAACACCGAGCCGGGCGAGTCGGGATCGGCGTCCTTCACGTGATGGGTCAGCACGGTACCCAGCCCCAGGACATCGAGAGCCGAGACGACTTCGCCGGAATCCAGCTCCATCTGACGCTCGATCACTTCGTACATGCCGTGCAGGACTTCGACACCATTGAGCAGATAGAGCTTGAAAGCCGGGATGAGCGGTACGTGGCGGATCTGCACATCGACATCGTCGACCAACTTCTCCGTCTTCAGGTCCTTCAGCAGCCCGCGCAGTGAGTCCGTGTGCCGCTGCGTGATGGCGTGCAGCCGCTGCCCCAGGCGGGGGTCGTCCTTGTCGTCACTGACCCGCGGATAGGGAAGGGGCAGCGACTTGTCGGGCAGCAGCATGCGCAGAGCGATCCGCTCCGGCGTGATCAAACGGCCGTGAATGCGCTCCGCCTGAAGGCGGATGTGCGCGTCCAGCGACTCGGACGTCAACGTGTAGACGTCCAGGGTGACTTCGGGCTGCTCGAACGCCTCGCTGATGAGCGGTCCCAGGGTCATACCGCGCGGCGTCCTGCTGGCCTTGGGTGTCGACGACTGTATGCGCTGCGTCTTGATGACGCGCGATCCACTGCCCTGCCGCGACTCGATCCAGCCCTCACTGACCAACTCCCGCAGCGCCCGCTGGACCGTGTCCCGGGAGACGCCGAACTCCTCGGCGAGATCACGCTGCGAGGGAAGGAAGGAACCTCGCGCGTACGTACCGTCGGTCATACGGGCCCGCAGCTCGTCGGACACCCGCTGGAACTCCCTGCCGCCGCCGTCTGTGCTCTGCTGACCGTCCACACCTGGAACCTACCGCTCCCAGTCCACTTACACACCACTTCCAGTCAACCGAACAGCCAGATTGGTACGGCTGGTTAAGGGATCAGAGAGGAGGGGCAGACCAATCTCAGGCCATCCAGTCCAATTGGGCGGCTAGTTGATAGGTCGACCGAAAGTGGATGGGAGGTGGGGGGAATGTTCCTGTTCCAGGTGTGCTGGGGACTCGCCCAACTGGTCCTGGGCATGCGAGCGCAGTCGCGCTTGGGTGTGGTCGGCGTGCTGCTCCTGTTGGTGATCGGCGCGGCTGTCCGGGCGCGACGCACCGGGCTCGCGGTGACGGCCGCCGTCATGTTCACGCTGCTGATGACTCACGCCTGATCTCTGAGCAGCTTCAGGAGCAACTCGAGCGACGCCACAACGGTCGTGGCGCCCGCGTCGCGCAACTGTTTCTCCTTGGCTTCGTTACGCGCGTAGCCGAGGAAGGGAACGCCCGCCTCGCGGGCCGCCTCGCAGTCGGTGGGGGTGTCGCCGATGAACAGGGCGCCGGTGGGGGCTACGCCCATGGCTGTCAGGGCGCGGTTGAGATAGTGGGGGTGGGGCTTGAGGTACTGGAGGTCGTGGGTGCGGCCGTAGATGTGCGGCAGGAAGCAGTCGAGCAGGCCACGGCTGGTCAGGTAGGCGTGGACCACCTTCGGGGAGTTGTTCGTGGCTATCGCCAACCGTGCGCCGACCGCCTTCCAGGTGCGGATCAGCGGGTCGGCGTACGGGGTCGGCTGGGCCTTGGGGACCGCCCGCAGTTCTTCCTGGGTGAGACGTTCCTCCACTTCCAGCACCAGGTCGCTGGCAGGGTGCCGGTGGTCGACCGCGCGCAGCACCGCATGGGGGTCCTCGGTGTCCCGCTCGTCCTCCGTGAGGAGATCGTGCAGCCCTCGCCCTTTGAGCCAGTCCACCAGGTCGGCAGCCACCCGCTCCGCCGAGTGCCCGGCGAACAGCCGGCAGATCGGTCCGTCGAAGTCCCAGAGCACGACGCGGGCGTGCCCGATCAGCTCCTGCAGTCGCTCGGTCTGTGCCGCCATCGGTTCAGTCTGCGCCGTATCTGAAGTCACTAGGAGAGTGTCAGGTCCGTCGTGATGGTTTCCCAGAGGGCGTCGAACCACTTCTGGGATTCCTCCACGAAGGCGGCGTCCCGGTGGCCGGCCCTTTTGACGAAGGAGAAGAGGACGGACGCGGAGCCGAGGGCGTCGTACATCTCCAGGGTCTGGCTCTGCCACTCCTCCGCCCGCTTGGTGGGGATGTAGTAGCCGATCAGGGCCTCCTCCCCGTTGAGCATGTACAGCTTCACCGGAGGGGTGAAGGGGAGAGCGCGGAAGGTGACCTGTACGTCGATGCCGTGAGTGGACACCATGGCCTGCAGATTGTGGCGGAGCACCCGCGCCTGCGCGTCGCGCATCGACAGCCATCGCTGGTGGACCATGTCGTCGTCGTCGCTGCCCTCGACCAGCACGGGAAAGGCGAGGTTGATCTCGCGGCTCGGCAGCAGGATGCGGAAGGTGATCGACTCGGGCCGTATGCGGCCTTCGTGGATCATGCGAACCGGCTCGCTGAGGGCCAGCAGCAGTGTCTCGGACGTATGGCACACCACGTCGACGCACACTCGCTTCGCCGAGAACGCCTCCGTCAGCCGCGGCGCCAGCCCCACCATCGTCGGCTGCGGCTCGCCCCGAGCGGGGGCCGGCGGCTCGGCGATCCGCGGTGGGCTTCCCTTGCTCACATTGCTGAGCAACCCGTCTTCCTGGAGGGCGCGCAGGGCCTGGCGGACGGCGCCGCGCTCCACACCGAACTCGTCCGCCAGTTCGGCCTGGGTGGGCAGGCGGTCTCCGGCCTTGAGGTCGCCGTTGTTGATCCGTTCCCGCAGGATGTCGGCGATCTCCTGGGGCGAGAGCCTTCTGCTGCCGTTCACTGCCACGTTCTCCTGGGTCACGACCAAACGCTACAACTCGGATCCATCTACCGGGAGTTGTTTGTGACTTGTTTATGACTAGGTACCAAGTGGGGATAACTTAGTTGAAGTTGGTTGCCAACTTGGTCCAGTTGGCGGAAGTTTTGCTTCCTCGGATCCGCCTCACCCCCCACGCACCGTCCCGCCCGCGAAGCCTGAAGGGGGAACCACCATGCCCGTCCTCGCCCTCCTCTCCGCCGTCTTCGTCGTCGGCATCGAGCAGACCGTCCAGTGGAAGTACGGCGCCACCGGCATCATCGGCCTGCTGCTGCTCACCATAGGCATCAAGGCGAAGAACCCGGCCGTCAGCTCCATCGGGGCCGTCCTGCTCGCCCTGCTGGTCGCGGGGCCCGCTCTATGAGCGGAAGGCTTCCTGCGGCCTGGTCAGCGGCCGCCTCGGCCACTGTGGGAGACGTCAGCTCGTGAGCACCAGCTCCGAACTGATCGTCTCCCACAGTGCGTTGAACCACAGATGCGACTGCTCGACGAAGGTGGTGTCGCGCAGGCCCGGGCCCTGTTCGAAGGCGAACAGCATCGACTGGGTGCCCTCGGCGTCGTACATCTCCAGGTGTTCGTGGTCGATCTCCTCCTCGCGCCGCGTGAGCGTGTAGTACGCGAAGAGCGCCTCCGCGCCGTTGAGCAGGTACAGCTTCACGGGCGGAGTGAAGGGCAGGGCGCGGAAGGTGATGTTGACATCGATGCCGTGCGTGGCGCGCAGGGCCAGCAGGTTGTGCTGGAGCACCTGGCCCTGGGCGTTGCGATTGGCCAGCCAGCGGCGCTGCAGCCGGTCGTCGGCGGTTGGGTCCACGGGTGCCGGGAAGGCCAGGTCGATGTCGCGGCTGGGCAGCAGCACGCGGACGTCCAGCTTGGCCGGTTTCAGCTGTCCCGCGTGGATCCGGCGCAGCGGTTCGCCGATGGCGAGGGTCAGCGAGATGGCGGTCAGGCAGAGGGCGTCTATCTCCACGTGATGGGCGGCGAAGGCGTCCGCTATGCGCGGAGCCAGGGCCACCATGGTCGGCAGCGGTGGGGCTCCGGGGCCGGTCAGGGCCTTGGTCAGGCCCAGGTCGGGGGCTACGGTCGCGGGAGCGCCCTTCGACACGTTGGTCAGCAGGTGCTCCGACTGCAGGATGCGCAGGGCCTGGCGTACCGCGCCGCGTTCGACGCCGAACTCGTCGGCCAGTTTCGCCTGCGTGGGCATGCGTTGACCCGCTTGGAGCTCGCCCGACCTGATGCGGGAGCGCAGCTCGTCTGCCACATCTCGATGCGACGTCTGTGACGCCTGTGGCCGCTGTGACCTCTTCCGCCCATTGACGGAGGCGTGTTTCGGGTCCACGACCAAACACTACAACTTCCCGCCATCTTTGGGCAGTTCCCGGGAAGGTGGTTATAAGCCGCTTCCAAGCGGAGATAAGTACAGAGAAGTTGGTCGCCAACTTCAGCAACATGGTCAAACTTCAGGAGGGTTGGCCGCAGCCAGGGGTCCGCCTCCCCGTCCCGAAGGAGGGACCGTCATGCCGCTCATCGCCCTCGCCGTCGCCGCCCTCGCCGTCGGATTCGAAAACCTCGTCCAGTGGAAGTACGGGCCGATGGGCATCATCGCCTTCGCCGTACTGTCCATCGGCATCAAGGCCAGGAACACCACGATCAGCGGCATCGGAGCGGTCATCCTCGTGATGCTGCTCGCCCAGTCCGGCTGAGCCCAGTCCGGCCGAGCCCGACGGGTTCGGCCGGCCCCAGGATCCGGCTGGCCGGGCTCCCTTCCGGAGGGGAGCCGGGAGCCCGGTCAGTCTGCACCAAGCACAGCCACAACTGAACAGCCCGACCAGCACAGCCACAACTGAACAGCTTCACCGGCACCGTCACAACTGAACAGCTGCATCAGCACAGCCACAACTGAAGAGCACGATCAGTGAAAAGCACGGCCACAACTGAAGAGCACAGCTACGGATGAGCCATCAGTCGTCGTCGGAAGGAAGGGGGTTCAGAACATGTCCGGGCACCAAGGCCGCCTGGACGTACGCAGCAGGGCGTCGGCCACTCGGGCGGCGCCCGCTCGTTCTTCCCGCACCCGGCCCAGCGCCGCCAGCCGTACGACCGACTCGTCGCCCAGCCACAGGCGTGCCAACTCCGCCGTGTCCAGGGTGAGTTCGGCGCTCTGTGTGGTCGGCCTGCAGGACGCTCCCTGCGGCGACGCCTCCAGCCGGTAGCGGCCGCCCGCCAGGCCGGCGCGGTCGACGACCTCCAGCACCAGGGAGCCCGTGCCCTCGTACGTCCGCGACTCCAGCGCCCGTACGACATCCAGGATCCGCACCCACAGCCAGTCCGCGGCGGTGGTGATGCGGGCGGCCCTCGGGTCGGGGAGGAGGAGGGGGAGCAGGTCGTCGGGGGCCCGCACGCCGGTCTTGACCTGGGTGACCCAGTCGATGGAGCACAGGTAGCTCCACAGGGCGCGCTCGGCGGCCGGGGTCGCCGCGATCAGGCCCCGCACGGTGGCCGTGTCCAGCGGCTGCTTGGCGTCGCCCCACTTGTCGTCGACCTCGTACGCGACCAGGCCCTCGACCTCGCCGTCCGCCGCGCGGTACAGGGCGAAGAACGGCTCGGTCCACTTCGGGTCGACCCGTACGAGGCCTGTGTGGATCTGCCACCAGCGGTTGTCGCGGCTGACGGCGCCGGGGTTGGCGCGGCGGACACGGTCGTGGAGTTCGGGGCCGAGTTTGCGTACGTCCTCGGCGTCCACGATGTCGATACGGCCGCCGTCGTCCGGGCCGGACCAGCGGGGGTCGAGGCCTGTGCGCGGGACGTCCACGGTCCACTCGGCGGCCGAGGTGGCGGGGCCGAAGCCGTAGCGGCCGTAGATCGGGTACTCGGCGGCGATCAGGGTGGCCACGGTGTCGCCGCGCTCCTTGGCGGTCGCGAGGTCCCGGGTCATCATGCGGGTGAGCAGGCCGCGGCGGCGGTGGGTGGCGGTTACCGTGACGGCGGAGACGGCGTTGGCGGCGACGAAGGTGCCACCGACTGCGGTGACCTCCTGGGGGAAGGAGCGGAACGTCGCCACGCAGCGGGTTCCGTCGAAGGCGCCGAGGTGGCGGTTCGGCTCGAACTGGGGGCGGCGGGCTTCGATCTCGGCTTCCGAGATCACCGGCTGCTGCACGAAACCGACCTTCACGGCACGAAGCCATTCGGGGTACTCGGCCTCGGTGATCGGGCGGATGTCGATGTCGGAGCGCGCCAGGGTCATGGGATCACGGTAGGTGCAGCGTGGGGAGGGTGTCGCGCGGATTTTCCTCGCCCCCGCCGCCCCTACCCGTCCCATCCCCAGGGGCTCCCGCCCCTTCGACCCCACCGGGGCTCCGCCCCGGACCCCGATCGGCCTGAACGGCCTCGTCCTCAAACGCCGGACGGGCTGAAAGACACGAACCGGCGCCCCGAGAGCACGCCCCTCGGGTGGGCGGGAATCGGAAAGGCGACGTCGGCCTCGAACGCCGGACGGGCTGAGGGACCATGGCCGACGCCTGGGCGGCCTTTGCGGAGTCCGGTGCGGTACCGCGCCCCGTAAGGGGCGCGGGGAACTGCGCGACCAGCCCCCACCGGCCCGCGCGTGGGTGGAGGACCGGCACGGCACCGAGCGGCGTCCGGAGGTTGTGTCCCAGCCCTCACGTCAGCAGGTCGTCGACCTGTGCCTCGCCCTCGCGGTAGCGGCGGGCGATCTCGCCGCTGCAGTTGTCCGTGGTGCGTTGCAGGCGCTGGCGTCTGAGGGAGACCTGCTGCTCGTAGCGGACGAGTCGGCCCATCGCGGTGTTGAGTTCCAGGTCGGTGCGGGCGGCCAGGTCGGAGAGTTCGACCTCGGCGAGCATGTCCGCGGCCAGTCGGCCGTACTCCTCGTTGTACGGCGTGCCCAGCGTCACGTGGCGGGCGGAGGAGCGGTGGCGGGCCGGGGCGTCCGTGAGGATCTCGGAGAGCCGCTCGACCACGGAGCCGGCGCCCGTCGGCGACCGCCGTGCCAGCTCCGCGCGCAGGATGTCGATACGGCCCTGCAGCAGCCGCCGTACATAGCTGAGGTCGGCCTCCTCGCGCTGGGTGTCCCGGCGCAGGGTGCGCAGTTCGGCCAGGCTCAGCACCGCCAGGTCGTGCTCGGGCGGACCGGCGGGCAGTTGCGGGCCACCGGGGCTGTCCCCGCTGTCCGGGCTGTCTGGGCTGTCCGTGCGCTGCACGGGCGGCCGCAGGCGCGCCCGTTCTCCCGTACGGATCAGCGAGACAACCCCCGGAGGCTGCCCAGTACTCGGTGTGCTCATGTGCCTCAACCGTCCCCTCGACCGGCGTGTGGAAGCATCGTGCCACCCCAAGTGGCCGCTATGTGACCGAGTGCCCCCGATCGGCCCCAGATGGGGGGTTAAGGATCAAAAAGAAGTCCCCCTCAGACTCCCCTCGGGCACCTCGGGCACCTCAGGCACCTTTTGAGGCCTCCTGCTGCCTGTTTCCGGGCGCACGGCATGATGGCTTCATGCGTGCAGTGGTGCAGAGAGTGGACGGCGCGAGCGTCGTCGTCGACGGCGAGACCGTCGGGGAGATCATCGGCGAGGGGCTGTGCGTCCTCGTCGGGGTGACGCACGAGGACACGAAGGAGAAGGCGGCCCAACTCGCCCGCAAACTCTGGTCGATCCGCATGCTGCAGGACGAGAAGTCCTGCAGTGATGTCGATGCGCCGCTGCTGGTCATCAGCCAGTTCACCCTGTACGGGGATGCACGCAAGGGGCGCCGGCCCACCTGGAACGCCGCCGCCCCCGGCGATGTCGCCGAGCCCCTCGTCGACGAGGTCGTCGCCCAGCTGCGGAGCCTCGGCGCGACGGTGGAGACGGGGCGTTTCGGCGCCCGGATGCGCGTCTCGCTGACGAACGACGGGCCGTTCACCGTGCTCGTGGAGATCTAGCCCCGCAGCCTCGGCAGAGACCTACGGTTCCACGACAGTCTCCTGCGCCGCCGCCGTGTCCCCCGCCACCAGCCGCGCGTCCACCGGCACGTTCCGCTTCACCAGGGCCAGTGCGACCGGGCCCAGCTCGTGGTGGCGTACGGATGTCGTGATGAAGCCGATCTTGCGGCCGTCGGGGTCCTCTTCGGCGAGGCGGATCTCCGTGCCGGGGGTGGGGAGATGCACTTCGCTGCCGTCCAGATGCAGGAACACCAGGCGGCGGGGCGGCTTCCCCAGGTTCTGCACCCGCGCCACCGTCTCCTGGCCCCGGTAGCAGCCCTTCTGCAGATGCACCGCCGTGCTGATCCAGCCCAGCTCGTGCGGGATGGTGCGGTGGTCGGTCTCGAAGCCCAGGCGCGGGCGGTGGTGTTCGACGCGGAGGGCCTCGTAGGCCAGGATTCCGGCCGGAGGGCCGGCCTTCTCCGCGTACGACTCGAGGTCCGAGCGCGGGAGGAACAGGTCGCGGCCGTACGGCGTCTCGCGTACCACGACGTCTTCCGGCACCTCGGCGATCGAACCGGCCGGCAGGTGGACGACCGCGAACTCGGCCGTGCGGTCGGCGACTTCGACCTTGTAGAAGAACTTCATCGACTCCAGGTACGCGATCAGCGCGTCCTGGGTCCCCGGCTCGACATGGGCCCACACCGTCTCGCCGTCGTCGACCAGATAGAGCGCGTGCTCGATGTGGCCGTGCGCGGAGAGGATCAGCGCCTCGGTGGCCTGGCCGGCCGGGAGGTCGCTGACATGCTGGCTGAGCAGCAGGTGCAGCCAGCTCAGGCGGTCCTCGCCGGTGACGGTGACGACCCCGCGGTGCGAGAGGTCGACGAAGCCGGTGCCGTCGGCGAGGGCGCGCTGTTCACGGAACAGTTCGCCGTAGTGGGCGGCGACGCCTTCGTCCACGCCCTCGGCGGGGACGGCGCCGGGCAGGGACAGGAGGGGGCTCTTCATGGGCACAAGCCTACGACTCGGTAGTTGAAGTCTTCAGAGTGCAGTCCCGGCATCTGCCGAAGATCGCGAAGTGCTTCATGTCCGTCTCGAAGCCGAACTCCCGCCGCAGCTTCGCGGTGAACTCGGCGGCCACCGACACATCGGCCTCGATCACGTTCTGGCAGTCCCGGCAGACCAGGTGGATGTGGTGGTGGCGGTCCGCGAGATGGTACGTCGGCGCGCCGTGCCCGAGGTGGGCATGGCTGACCAGTCCCAGCTCCTCCAGCAGTTCCAGCGTCCGGTAGACCGTGGAAATGTTGACCCCCGACGCCGTCTTCTTCACTTCCGTGAGGATGTCGTCGGGGGTCGCATGCTCCAGGGCGTCCACGGCTTCGAGCACGAGTTGCCGCTGCGGCGTCAGCCGGTAGCCGCGCTGCCTGAGGTCGCTCTTCCAGTCGGTGCTCACCACACCGAAGAGTCTAGAACTACTTGTACTTGTCAGAACTACTTGAAAAATGCAATGCCGTCGTCCGGCATGTCGTCCGGCAGGGCCTTGGCCCAGCGCTCGACGTCCTCCGGGGTGACGACCTTCTTCAGGTGCGCCGACATGTAGGGGCGCAGCTCGACCTCGGGGGTCTGCTTCTCGCCGACCCACATGAGGTCGCTCTTGACGTAGCCGTAGAGGCGCTTGCCGCCGCTGTACGGGCCGGAGGCGGCCGTGCGGGCGACCGCGTCCGTGACCAGGTCGATCTGCGGCTTCTGCTTCGCCATCTCGCCGTACCAGATCTCGACGACGCCGTCGTCGCGGACCATCGTCACCTCGACCCTGCGGTCGGCGTCGATGCGCCAGAAGCCGTGCTCGGTCTCCAGCGGGCGGACCTTGTTGCCGTCGTTGTCCAGCACCCAGGTGCGGGACTGGTACTCCAGGAAGTCCCGGCCGTCATGGCTGAAAGTGACCTCCTGCCCGAAGTTGCACTTCTCGGCACCGGGGAAGTCGTGCACGCCCGCGCCCGCCCAGCTGCCGAGCAGGAAGGCGAGGGGGACGAGGTCCTTGTGGAGGTCGGACGGGATCTCGATCATGGGGTCGGCAGTTCCTTGATGGGGGTCAGCGCTGGCCCTGGTACAGCTTCTTCACGGTCAGCCCGGCGAAGGCGAGGACGCCGACGCAGACCAGGACCAGCAGGGTTTCGAAGAAGATCTCCACGACGTGCTCCTTGTTGAGCGCAGGTGCGGGTACGTACACAGGGCCGGGCCCAAGCTTACGCGGCCGGGGCCCGGCCCTCCGTGTGAGGTACGCCCGTGCGGGGTCAGCCCAGCAGCTGCCCCTGCAGGGTCACCGTCTGCTGGAACGGCACGGCCTTCGCCCCGCCCTTCCTCTCCTGCACGACCAGGGCGAGGACGTCACCGGCGGACAGGTAGGCCTGCCGGGTCTGTTCGGCGCCGTACGGCTTCGTCTCGACGTACGCCGAGTACGTGATGTTCGCGGGCTTGGCGGCCGACGGGAAGTCGCCGTCGAAGACGGACGCGCCGGCACCGCGCAGCTGGTAGCCCGGCTCTGCGACCTTGGCGATGTCGGCGGAGAACATCTTGTCCACGACGGCCGCGGTGCCGAACTGCAGCAGGTAGACACGCGTGTGCGTGCCGTCCGCGGTGGTGAAGCCACGGGCCGCGATGTGCCGCAGACCGTGGTCGACGAGCTTCTTCCCCAACCCGGTGCGCTCGGAGGAGTCCCCGTACTGGGCCAGGAAGTCCTTCGTCGCGAGCCACCCGTCGTCCCCGCGCAGCTTCTTGTCCTCGACCGCACCCTTGGGTGCGGGCAGGACGAGTGCGCGCAGGTCGGCGTAGTGGGCGCCGGCGTCGTTGGCCTCGGCGAAGGGCTCCGGGCTGCCGGACGGCAGCGGCGGCTTGGTGAGCGTCGGGTAGCCCCAGCGCCCGTCCGACTGCGTCGCCAGTCCCGGCACGTCCGTCCGGTCCATCGCCGCGATGCCGTACGCGGTGCCCGCACCGGCCGCCGCGAACACGACGACGGCGGCGGTCCAGCGCAGTACGGCACGCAGGACCCGGCGGTCCTTCACCGGGGGCGCTGCCTGGAGGGGCGGCGGTGCGTCGGGCATGGGCGGCGGCGCCACGAAAGCCTGCTGCTCGGTCTGCCCGGTCTGCTCCGCCTGTTGCGGCTGCTGCGTCTGCTCGGTCATACGGCCTCCCCCGGCTCGGCGATGCGGTCGAGCTGATCCTTCAGGAGCTGCGCGACTCCCTTGGCGTCGATCGGCCCGACGCCGTCCGCGGTGACGGTGACCTGGACGTCTCCCGCGTAGGCGGAGCAGTACATCGAGTCCAGGTCCTCGTTGTCGCTGTCCTTGGGCGACAGGAAGCACGCGGCGTCCTTGTAGCCCTTGATCTCCGGGCCCTTGCGGAAGATGTGCAGGGAGCCGAAGAACTCCTTCTGCGAGGTCGCGAGGTTGCGGACGACGGACCGGCTCTCCATCTGGGACAGCACGACGTGCACGGCGAGGGCCTCGTCCGTGAAGAACCCGGCGCCGGCCGCCCTGACGTAGCTGCGCATCGCCATGCCCTTGATGTGCTGCTTGTCGATCAGCTTCTCCAGCTGCCTGCGCTCGCTGCGCGGCAGATCGCGCAGCGACTCCTTGCGCAGGGCGGTGGCCTGGGCGGCGCCGAACTGCGCGTCGGAGGCGAACTCCCCGAGATCCGGGCCACGCTTCCACCCGTTGCTGTACGCCACGAGCACACCGGACAGCCCCTTCGCGGAGTCCGCCTTCTTGTCCTTCTCGTCCCGCTCCTTGGGGAACTTCCAGACCGGGGCACCCGCATCACGGTCGGCGCCGTTCACGGTGACGACGGTGTATCCGACGCCTGCCACGACGGCGACGGCGAGCAGGGCGGATGCGGCGACGGCGGCGACACGGCCACGCCGGGGGCGCTTCTTTGCGGGCGGGGTGGGCAGTGCCGCCGTGTCGGGCGCAGCGGTCACGCCGGCCTGCACGGGGGCAACGGGCTGCGCAGGGGCAACGGGCTGCGCAGGGGCAACCGACTCCGATTCGGTCGGCCCGCCGGCCTCGGTCGGCTCTGTCGGCCCGTTCAGGTTCTCGGTCACAGCCGCTCCATCTGCCGCTCGGCCAGGTCCATGATCTTCGACTTGGGGATCGGCTTGGTGTCGTAGATCCAGACCTCCAGGGCGACGTCACCGCGGTAGGCGTGCGCCTCCGCGCTGTACAGCGGCACGTAGCCGGCCTCGGTCTCCGGACGGTTGTGGACATAGGCCGTTCCGCTGCTGGTACCCGGGATGGTCCAGCTGTCGGTGCGGGGCTCGCGGTCGGCCCAGTACTGGCCGTCGTCGCTGGCGTCGGCCGCCTCGACGTTCTCCTCCTGGCGGTACTGGATCAGCCGGATCTCCACGGTCTGGTTGCCGGCCTCCCAGCCGGTGACGGCCGCGCGGCGGAACTCGTCCTCGATGAGGCTGTTGAACATGGTGCCCGGCTTCTTGAACGAGTCGGCGTACTCGGTCAGCCCCATCCAGCCGTCGTCGGCCAGCCAGTCCGCCGCCTTCGCGCCGCTCGGCTTCTTCAGCAGCAGCTTGCGCAGGTCGCCGTCGACCCTTACCTGACGGTCCTGGGCGGCGGACAGCGGCTCCGGAGCCTTGCCCTTCGACTGGGACAGCGCCGTCTGGGACAGCGAGGGCAGCTTCGTCGGCTCTCGGTCGGCCTGGACGAGATAACCGGTGCAGGAGCCGGCGACGACGCCCAGGGCCGCGGCGGCGGCGATGAGCAGGGCGGTGCGGCCGCGGCGCCGGGGCGCGACAGACATGTCCGGCGCAACCTCCGCAAGCTCCGCAACCGGCGCTTCGGGCACCTCTTCGGGTACTTCCAAGACGTCCCCCCACAGAACGTGAAGCGCGCATTCCGTACGCGCGCTCACAGGAGACCCATGGCCGGCACCCCTGGTTGTACGGGCGTTGATTACGATTCGGCCATGGCGAAGAAGCTCGTGATCAAGGTGACGGCGGGGGCCGATGCGCCCGAGCGGTGCTCGCAGGCGTTCACGGTGGCGGCAGTGGCCGTGGCCAGCGGCGTCGACGTCTCCCTGTGGCTGACCGGCGAGTCGGCATGGTTCGCCCTGCCGGGACGCGCCGCCGAGTTCGAACTGCCGCACGCGGCCCCGCTGCCCGACCTGCTCGACGCGATCCTCGCGGCGGGCCGGGTCACCCTGTGCACGCAGTGCGCGGCCCGCCGGGACATCACGCAGAAGGACGTCATCGAGGGCGTACGGATCGCGGGCGCGCAGGTCTTCGTGCAGGAGGCGCTGGAGGACGAGACGCAGGCGCTCGTCTACTGAGACGCCGAAACGTAGAGACGCCGAGTCGCTAGGACCTCGGGCGCTTCTTGCCGTCCAGCTCGTCCCACCACTCGTCGGACTTCGGATCGCCGGACGGGTCGTCCCACCAGCGGTCGTCCGGGCCCCGGCGGTTGGCGACCATCGCGGCGACCGGGGGGATGACCATCGCCACCACACACATCCCGACCGCAACCGGGACCGACCAGATGCGTACGACTCCCCAGGCCAGGACGAACAGCGTGATGCAGGTGCCCATCATGGCGAAATACACGTGACGGCGACGTGCCAGCATGCTTCCAGAGTAGGCCCGTACATGCCGAAGGGCCGCGCCCCGGGCCTCCGGGGCCGAAACGGTCGCCGACACACAGGCCCACCGCCGAAGGCCGACGGACGGAGTCCGGCGCAGCGCTCCGAAGCCTGCGCAGCAGTGCGAGAAGCGCATCAAGGAGGGGCCATGCCGAAGGGCCGCGCCCCGAAGGGTGCGGCCCTTGGTCGATCAGGTCGTCAGACCGCGATCGCCACCTCCGCGAGGCCACCCTGCTGGGCGACGACCGTGCGGTCCGCGGTGGCGCCGGGGACGAGGGCGCGGACGGTCCAGGTGCCCTCGGCGGCGTAGAAGCGGAACTGTCCGGTGGCGGAGGTCGGGACCTCCGCGGTGAACTCACCGGTCGAGTCCAGGAGACGGACGTAACCGACGACGGGCTCGCCGTCCTTCGTCACCTGGCCCTGGATGGTGGTCTCACCGGGCTTGATCGTCGAGGCGTCGGGGCCGCCGGCCTTCGCTCCACACATGTCTTTCTCCAAGAGGGGTCTGACCGGAGGAAGGCCGGTCGGGATTTGCGGGTTTGTTCGCTGACTACGAGGTCTTACTTGTTGGCGCCGAGCTCGATCGGGACACCGACGAGGCTGCCGTACTCGGTCCACGAGCCGTCGTAGTTCTTGACGTTCTCGACACCGAGCAGCTCGTGCAGGACGAACCAGGTCAGGGCCGAGCGCTCACCGATGCGGCAGTAGGCGATGGTGTCCTTGGCCAGGTCGACGTTCTCCTCGGCGTAGAGCTCCTTGAGCTCGTCGTCCGACTTGAAGGTGCCGTCGTCGTTGGCGTTCTTGGACCACGGGATGTTGCGCGCGGAAGGGACGTGACCCGGACGCTGCGACTGCTCCTGCGGCAGGTGCGCGGGGGCGAGAAGCTTGCCCGAGAACTCGTCGGGCGAGCGGACGTCGACCAGGTTCTGCGAACCGATGGCCGCCACGACCTCGTCGCGGAAGGCACGGATCGAGGTGTCCTGCGACTTGGCCTTGTACTCGGTCGCGGCGCGCTCCGGGACCTCCTCGACCAGCTCGCGGGCGTCCAGCTCCCACTTCTTGCGGCCGCCGTCGAGGAGCTTGACGTTGTCGTGGCCGTACAGCTTGAAGTACCAGTAGGCGTACGACGCGAACCAGTTGTTGTTGCCGCCGTACAGGATCACCAGCGTGTCGTTGGCGATGCCCTTCGACGACAGGAGCTTCTCGAAGCCCTCCTGGTCGACGAAGTCGCGGCGGACCGGGTCCTGCAGGTCCTTGGTCCAGTCGATGCGGATCGCGTTCTTGATGTGGTTCTTCTCGTAGGCGGACGTGTCCTCGTCCACCTCCACGATCGCGATCGCGGGGTTGTCCAGGTTTTCCTGGACCCAGTCGGCGTCTACGAGGACGTCGCTGCGGCTCATGCTCTTTCTCCTCCGGGGCAGTTGCGGCGGGGCGTGCGAGTGCGAGGGGTGCGGGTTGCCTCCGGCGGTGGAGCCGGGGTCGCGCACGGGTGCCCTGAGCAGGGCGTGGGGATGCGGAGGTCTGCGCCGTCCGCTCAGAAGGTGCGACAGAGCATGGCGGCGACACGGCACAGGTCTACTGCCCGCCGCTTCGTGAGATCCGCCTGTCGCTTCATGGGCTCGATCGTAGGGACGGACAGCCTGACGTGTCACCGGCGTGTCGTATCTTGAGACGCGATCGTCCGGGATGTGGGAAACGATCAGTGCCCGTGCCGTGCTCGCACGGCTTCCGGGCACTTGCATCCGTCGTCACAGCTGCGGTGCGGACGATGTCGTCTCACCTTTCGGACTCCGTCGTTCCATCGAACGCCGAACGCCGTACTACCCCGCGAGCTTGACGTTCGAACCCTTCACCGTGATCTCAACACCGTTCTGCGCAGCCTGCACACTGTCCAGCTTCACGCCGCCCGGGAGCTGGTCGATGGTCTGCTGGAAATCGGTGATCGACCGGATGCGGGAGTCGGCGAGATCGACGACCAGCTTGGGCAGGTTGTCCGCGTGCACCTTCACGGTGTCGCCGTCGACGGTGACGGTGCTGAGCACCGGGTACGTCTGTGAGGCGCCGGCGGCCGTGACCTTGATGTCGACCTTGATCTTGCCGTTGCCGCCGTCGGAGAGGCCGACGACCTGGGCCTTGACGCCGGGGAACAGGTCCGTCGGCTGGGACTTGGCCGCCTTGAGCAGCTCGTCGTAGGCGATGGTGGCGCTGCCCGTCGCGGTGGCCGCGGTGGCGGAGCTGTAGTCGCCGGAGAACTCGACGCCCTTCATGTCGGCCTTCAGGTCGTCGATACGGATCGTCTTCGGGCCGCCCTTGCCGCTGGTACCGGTGCCGGTACCCGTGTCGGCCTCGTAGTCCTTGATGCCGATCTGGACGTCGTCCAGCTCGCCGGAGGCGACTTGGGTGAGGAAGGGGAAGCCCTTGATGGACACGTCCGGGGTGGCGGCCAGGTTCTCGGTGGTCTTCACCTTGTCCGCCGCCTCGTTCTCGGCGAAGTAGACCGCGACGCGGTCCGCGATCACGAAGAGGCCGCCCAGGATCACGACGACAATCAGAAGTATTCGCAGGGCGCGCATACGGTGTTTCCCCCACCTGGCCGGTCGACGACGGTTACGACGACCGGGTGGCCGCCCAGCGCGAGCGTAACCCTGCGGTGGCTTTGACCGGGGAATTGTCGATCACCTGTGACAGGGGTTGCCGGAGGTGGTGCGGCCGTGCCCTGGGGGCTGCCGCCCCCAGACCCCCGCTTCGGCCTGAACGGCCTCGTCCTCAAACGCCGGACGGGCTGAAAATCACGCCAGCGCCCGCCCCAGCACGAACACCACCGGTGCCGCCGCCGTCAGAGGCAGGGCGACGCCCGCCGTGAAGTGCACGAACCTCGACGGGTAGTCGTAGCTCGCCACCCGGTGGCCGATCAGGGCGCAGGCCGCCGCGCCCGCGCCGAGCAGTGCACCCTTTGCGCCGAAGCCGGTCATTCCGCCGACCGCGATGCCCGCTCCCGCCGCGGCGAGCAGCGAGACCACGATCGACGCCGGGGTGGGCAGGGGCAGGGCGCGGGCAAGAACGGTCACCGCCACCGCGGCCGCGCCGACGGTCACCGCGTCCGGCTCGGCCGCCAGGTATCCGGCCGCGACGATGGCCAGCGCCGCCGAGGCGACGCTCGCCATCAGGCCGTACATCCGCTCGTCCGGGTCCGCGTGCGAGCGCAGCTGGAGAACCAGGGAGAGCAGGACCCAGACGCCGAGGGTGCCCAGGATCGCCGCAGGGGCGTTCTCCCGGCCCGCTACGAGCAGCGCAACGTCCGCGGCCAGCGCGCCCAGGAACGCCAGCGCGATGCCCTGCCGGGCGGGCCACATGCCGTTCAGCCGGAACCAGCCCGCCGCGGTGACCGCCTGCAGGGCGACCAGCGGGACGACGAGCGCGTACGAGCCGATCGCCGCCGCGCCGGACAGGAGCAGGCCCAGCAGCGCCGTGAGCCCGGCCGGCTGCATGCCCGGCTCGATGATCGGGGAACGACCCTCCAGGCGGGCCCGCTGGGCGTCCGTGATGCGGGGGTTGCCGGCGACGGTGGCGGGGCCGTAGTCGGCCTCGGTCTCAGGGCCCGCACCGCCTTGGGCAGTCGTCCCTCCCCCAGTGCCTGAAGGGCCTGGGGGGACCCCCAGGCGGGACGGGTGGGCAAGGCCTGCAGCGCCGGGTGCGTCGTACCCGGGCTCAGCTGCAGGAGCTGCAGCGCCGGGTTCGGCGTACCCCTGCTGCGACAGGTACGCCGTCTCCGCGGCCGACATCGGCACCTGCGCCTGTGCCTCCCAGGTCTGCCCCTGCCACTGCTGCGTGTACTGCTGATGCTGCTGGTACTGCTGAGCCTGGGCTGCTTGCGGGTCGTCGTACCCCTGATAGCCCTGATAGCCCTGCTGCCCCTGCTCGCCGGGCCACGCCTGCTGCTGGTGCTGCTGCTGATACGGGTCGTACCCGTCGTACGAGCCCTCGTACGGCTGGTTGGTCATCGTCACCCTCCTGCGAACGGCGGGAGCACCTCGACCGTGCCGCCGTCGGCCAGCCGTACCGTCTCATGCCCGCGGGTGCCCACGGGGTCACCGTCGATGAGGAACGAGCATCGCTGCAGGACGCGCGTGAGTTCTCCGGGGTGTCGCGCGCGCACGGCGTCGAGCGCCTCGGCGAGGGTGGCCGCGTCGTACGGCTCCTCGGCGATCCCGGCCGCGGCCTTCGCGGCCGCCCAGTAGCGCACCGTGACCTTTGACATCCGGTTCCTCGAATAGTGGGAGTAGTGGGGGCAGTGGGAGTGGTGGATCGGCGGTGTACACCGTCAGGCTAGCCCGCCTGCGCGGCGCCCCAGTCTCCGATACGGGCCAGCAGGTCGTCGGTGGCCGCGTGTTCCGCGTGGCCCATGCCGGGCTCCAGCCAGAGTTCGCCTTGGTCACCGGCGGCATCGGCCAGCATGCGCGGGTGGTCGAGCGGGAAGTAGCCGTCCCGGTCGCCGTGCACGATCAGCAGCGGCGTGGGGGCGATCCGCGGTACGGCCTCCACGGGAGACAGCGGCACCGGGTCCCACTCCCGGTGGTGGATCCGGGTACGGAATCCGTAGCGGCCCACCAGCCGGCCCTCGGGCCGCGTTACCAGCCAGTGGAGCTTCCGCATAGGGGCGGTGCCCCGGTAGTACCAGCGGGCGGGTGCACTCACCGAAACGACGGCGTCCGTCGCCGCTTCCGTGCGCCCCTCGCGCCCCTGTCCGTACAGCGCCGCGTGGCGCAGCACCACGGAACCGCCCATCGAGAAGCCGACGGTCACCACGCGCGCGTGCCCGAGCCCCCGCGCCCACTCCACCGCGGCCGCCAGGTCGAGGACCTCCCGGTCGCCGACGGTCGAGTAGCCACCGGAGGCGCCATGGCCGCGGAAGGAGAACGTGACCACGGCCCCGTACTGCGCGAACGCCTCCGCCACCCGCCGAACATGCGGCCGGTCCACATCGCCCGTGAACCCGTGGGCGACGACGAATACGGGGACAACGGAAGGTGGCGTCGAGGTGTCGTATACGACCGCACCCGGCTCGTATACGGAATCGATCGCAACCCCGTCGTCCGTGCGCAGAAACGTACGGAAAGGCCCCCGTCTGCCCGTCTCAAGATTCGGACGAACGGTGGATCGCGCCACATGACCTGCCGGACCAGTGCTCATGTGGGCTATTCTGCTGGGCAGAGGACTCGGGCAGCGTAGCCCCCGGGTCCTTTTGTGCTTTCGGAAGCGTTGTATACGAAGCGGGAAACTCAAGGTGACCGCAGGTATACGGGGCCCCGGGAACGCAGAGCAGTGCCGCACCGCACCACGTCCTCGCAGGGACCGAGGAGGAACCAGACATATGAGTTCTCTGCTGCTCCTGACCAACGCCCTCCAGCCGTCGACGGAGGTGCTCCCCGCCCTCGGCCTGCTCCTGCACAACGTGCGAGTGGCTCCGGCGGAGGGCCCCGCCCTCGTCGACACCCCCGGTGCCGACGTCATCCTCGTCGACGGGCGCCGTGACCTGCCCCAGGTCCGCAGCCTCTGCCAGCTGCTGCGCTCCACGGGCCCCGGCTGTCCACTCGTCCTCGTCGTCACCGAGGGCGGCCTCGCGGCCGTCACCGCCGACTGGGGCATCGACGACGTGCTCCTCGACACCGCCGGTCCGGCGGAGGTCGAGGCGCGACTGCGGCTGGCCATGGGCCGGCAGCAGATCGTCAACGACGACTCCCCCATGGAGATCCGCAACGGCGACCTGTCGGTCGACGAGGCGACGTACTCCGCGAAGCTCAAGGGGCGGGTCCTCGACCTCACCTTCAAGGAATTCGAGCTCCTCAAGTACCTCGCACAGCACCCGGGCCGCGTCTTCACGCGTGCGCAGCTGCTGCAGGAGGTCTGGGGCTACGACTACTTCGGCGGCACCCGCACGGTCGACGTCCACGTACGACGCCTGCGCGCCAAGCTCGGCCCCGAGCACGAGTCCTTGATCGGGACCGTCCGGAACGTCGGTTATCGATTCGTTACCCCCGAGAAGGCCGATCGGGTCACCGACGAAGCCAAGGCCAAGGCAGACCGGGCAAAGCCGGAGGATGCGGACGAGACCGCCGCCCTGGATGCCGCCGAGGTGACGGCGGAGGCATAGCGGGCCCCGTGGCAGGGCATTGCTTCCGCACAGGGGGCGGGGAGGCAAGCTCCTTCTCGCCCTGCCCAGGGCCGGTATATCCGCGTAGACTCCGCGCGTGGCCAAGGTGACTCGGGATGATGTGGCGCGGCTGGCGGGGACTTCGACCGCCGTCGTCAGTTACGTCATCAACAACGGACCCCGGCCGGTCGCCCCGGCCACGCGCGAGCGTGTCCTCGCCGCCATCAAGGAGCTGGGGTATCGACCGGACCGGGTCGCCCAGGCGATGGCGTCCCGCCGTACGGACCTCATAGGCCTGATCATCCCGGACGCGCGCCAGCCCTTCTTCGGGGAGATGGCGCACGCGGTCGAGCAGGCCGCCTCCGAGCGCGGAAAAATGGTGCTCGTCGGCAACACCGACTACGTCAGCGAGCGCGAGGTCCACTACCTGCGCGCCTTCCTCGGGATGCGGGTCTCGGGGCTCATCCTCGTCAGCCACGCGCTCAACGACCAGGCCGCCGCGGAGATCGAGGCCTGGGACGCCCGGGTGGTCCTGCTGCACGAGCGGCCCGAGGCCATCGACGACGTCGCCGTCGTCACCGACGACCTGGGCGGCGCCGAGCTCGCCGTACGCCACCTGATCGAGCACGGCTACGAGTACGTCGCCTGTATGGGCGGCACCGCCGAGACCCCGGCGGTCGGCGACCCGGTCTCCGACCACGTCGAGGGCTGGCGGCGCGCGATGGACGAGGCCGGGATCTCCACGGAGGGGCGGCTCTTCGAGGCGCCGTACAACCGCTACGACGCGTACCGCATAGCTCTGGAGCTCCTCTCCGGGCCGCAGCGTCCGCCCGCGATCTTCTGCTCCACCGACGACCAGGCGATCGGCCTGCTGCGGGCTGCGCGCGAGCTGCGGATCGATGTGCCGGGGGAGCTGGCGGTGGCCGGGTTCGACGACATCAAGGAAGCGGCCCTGACCGACCCGCCGCTGACCACGATCGCCTCGGACCGGTCCGCGATGGCCCGGGCGGCCGTGGACCTCGTACTCGACGACGGGCTGCGGGTCGCCGGCGCTCGGCGGGAGCGGTTGAAGACGTTTCCGTCGCGGCTGGTCGCACGGACGTCGTGCGGTTGCGTATGAAGGTTGCCTGAGCGACCCCGCCGAGCTGCGAGAAGCCTCTTTATATCGGGCAAACGAGGTTCTGCCGGGCTTCTCAGCCAGCACTCAGGAAGCTCTCATGGTCGCGGTTCAAGCTCAGTGTCATGACCGAGAGCTTCCGCCGCAGCGGCGAGTACGAGAGCTTTGACAGCTATGCGAACCCGTACCAGGGCGCCCAGCAGCACGCCTCCTCCCCTGTGAACCCCGAGTGGCCGCCCCCGCCGGTGCAGCCGCCCGTGCCGCCGGTCACGGTCGAGCCCGCGGCTGCCGCTCCGGCGCCGAAGAAGCGGGCCCGGGGTCCCTTCGCCCTGCTGGCCGCCGTGGCGATCGTCGCCGCGGCCATCGGCGGCGGCACCGCGTACGCCTTCCAGGAGCTGACCGGCAACGACACCGCCGCCACCAGCAGCACCAGCACCAATGTGGTGCCGTCCAGCAAGAAGGGCGACGTCGCCACCATCGCCGCAGCCGTCAGCCCGAGCGTGGTCGAGATCAGCGCCACCCTGAGCAACGGTTCGTCGACCGGCTCCGGCGTGATCATCACCAGCAATGGCGAGATCGTCACCAACAACCACGTCATCTCCGGCGCCTCGTCGATCAAGGTGACGACCAGCAGCGGGAAGTCGTACACCGCGAAGGTGGTCGGCACCGACAGCAAGAAGGACCTCGCCCTGATCAAGCTGGAGGGCGCGTCCGGGCTGAAGGCGGCGACCCTCGGCAACTCCTCCGGCGTGCAGGTCGGCGACACGGTCGTGGCGATCGGCTCCCCCGAGGGCCTGAGCGGCACCGTCACCAGCGGCATCGTCTCCGCCCTCAACCGTGACGTGACCGTCTCGACGGACGAGAGCCAGGACCAGGGTCAGCAGGGCGGCCAGGGCGGCGGCAACGGCCAGTGGCCGTTCTCCTTCGGCGGGCAGCAGTTCAACGGCGACACCGGTTCGTCGACGACGACGTACAAGGCGATCCAGACCGACGCGTCCCTCAACCCGGGCAACTCCGGCGGCGCGCTGATCGATGCCGCCGGCAACATCATCGGCATCAACTCCGCGATGTACTCGGCCAGTTCGTCCTCGTCCTCGGGCTCGTCGGACGCCGGCAGTGTCGGCCTCGGCTTCGCCATCCCGATCAACACCGTCAAGTCCGACCTGGCCAGCCTCCGGTCCGGCGGCTCCGACAGCTGAATCCCCCCTTCACGAGCAGGGAGTACGTCATGATCAAGCAGGTTTCCCACACCGGCGCCGGCACCGACCCGGCCGGCCTCGCCCTGGCCCTCGATGTGGCGTACGAACTGCACGCGCCGACGACGCGGGCCCCTGAGGTGGCCCCGCAGCTGATGGGCCTGCACACCACTGCCGCCCGCCCGCACCGCCGCAAGGTGCCGCTGAAGCGGCTCACGGCGATGCGCGGCTGATCGCACCGGCCCTTCACTCTTTACCCGCCCGCAGGGAAACATGCGAGGCTGAAGGCGTTCAGCACCTTCTGCACATTCCGCAGGTTCAGCCCCTTGCCCGTCCCACCGCACCGAGGAACCCGAAGCCCATGAGTCCCGCCGATGGCGACCGTGACCCGCAGCGCATCCTGATCGTCGACGACGAGCCGGCCGTGCGCGAAGCACTCCAGCGCAGCCTCGCCTTCGAGGGCTACGACACGGAGGTCGCGTTCGACGGTGCCGACGCCCTGGAGAAGGCGACGGCCTACCAGCCCGACCTGGTCGTCCTCGACATCCAGATGCCGCGCATGGACGGCCTGACCGCGGCCCGTCGTATGCGGGGTGCGGGCACGACGACGCCGATCCTGATGCTGACGGCACGGGACACGGTCGGCGACCGCGTGACGGGCCTCGACGCGGGCGCCGACGACTACCTGGTCAAGCCCTTCGAGCTGGACGAACTCTTCGCCCGCGTCCGCGCCCTGCTGCGGCGCAGCTCGTACGCGGCGGCCGCCATCGCCGGTACGGCCCAGGACGACGAGGCGCTGACCTTCGCGGACCTGCGGATGGATCTGGCGACGCGGGAGGTGACGCGGGGCGGGCGCCCGGTGGAGCTGACCCGTACGGAGTTCACCCTCCTGGAGATGTTCATGGCACACCCGCGCCAGGTGCTCACGCGTGAGCAGATCCTGAAGGCGGTGTGGGGCTTCGACTTCGAGCCGAGCTCCAACTCCCTGGACGTGTACGTCATGTACCTGCGCCGGAAGACGGAGGCGGGTGGGGAGCCGCGGCTTGTGCACACGGTGCGGGGTGTGGGGTATGTGCTGCGGCAGGGTGGCGCGGAGTGAAGAGGTTTCTGCGCCGCTTCCGCACGCTGCCGATTCGCTCACGGCTGGCGATGTTGGTGGCTGCGGCGGTGGCGTTCGGGGTGGCGGCGGTTTCGGTCACGTGTTGGTTCATTGTGCAGGGGAAGCTGTACGAGCAGGTCAACGACGACCTGGACCAAATGGCGCGGAGGCCCGGCACGGTCAACGCGCTCCTGCAGAGGTGCACGCAGACCCCGCAGGAGAACCCCCAGAACTGGCCCGGCCGGAACGACTATGTCCAGGCGATCAAGGAGAAGGGCGCGCCTTGCGTCGACCCGAACTCCCCGGGAACGGTCAACGTCACCAGCTCCGACAAGAACGTGATCAAGGCCGCGAAGAGCGGCGGCATCTACCGTAACGGCACCGACGAAGACGGCAACGCTGTACGTGTGCTGACCCTGTACCTGGGCGTGGACCAGAGCGACTCTCAGGGGGTCGCCCTGCAACTCGCGGTCCCCCTCAAGGGCACGCAGTCCACACTCAACGAACTGGCCCTGATCCTCCTCCTCGTCTCAGGCGTCGGAGTCATCGGCGCCGGAGCCGCGGGCCTCGCAGTCGCCCGCGCGGGCCTCCGCCCCGTCGACAAGCTCACAGAAGCCGTCGAACACGTCGCCCGCACCGAGGACTTGAGCATCCGCATCCCGGTGGAGGAGGACGCCGAAGACGAGGTGGCCCGGCTCTCCCGGTCCTTCAACTCGATGACGTCGTCCCTGGCCAGCTCCCGGGAGCTGCAGCAGCAGCTCATCGCGGACGCCGGGCACGAACTCCGCACCCCCCTCACCTCCCTCCGCACGAACATCGAACTCCTCACCCGCAGCGAGGAAACCGGCCGCCCGATCCCGCCGGAGGACCGCAAGGCGCTCCTCGCCTCCGTGAAAGCGCAGATGACCGAACTGGCCGCGCTGATCGGCGACTTGCAGGAGCTGTCGCGGTCGGAGGGGCAGCGGGGCGAGCGCGTCCAGGTGATCTCGTTGGAGGACACGGTGGAAGCGGCGCTGCGCCGGGCACGGCTGCGCGGACCGGAGCTGACGATCACGGCGGACCTGCAGCCCTGGTACGTACGGGCGGAGCCGTCCGCGCTGGAGCGTGCTTTCGTCAACATCCTGGACAACGCGGTGAAGTTCAGCCCCGAGGGCGGCACGATCGAGGTGGAGCTCGGCAGCGGCATCCTGACCGTCCGCGACCACGGCCCCGGCATCCCCGCCGAGGAACTCCCCCACGTCTTCGACCGCTTCTGGCGCTCGCCGAGCGCACGGGCGCTGCCGGGCTCGGGCCTGGGTCTGTCGATAGTCGCGCGGACCGTGGAGCAGGCGGGCGGCGACGTCACCCTGACCCGCGCGGACGGCGGCGGCACGGTGGCGACGGTACGGCTGCCGGGGGCGCCGATGCCGCCGCCGGAGGGGCCGTAGTCCTTACCGTCGGCCGCGCCTGTCCGTGCTCCGGTCGCGGGCGTCCTCAATGGTGGTGCGGCGCAGCTGGGAGATGAGGGGCTTGATGTCATCGACGTGGGCGCCGGCCTTCAGCTCCTGGTAGATCCGGTCCGCGATCTCCTTCTGCCGCCAGGTCTGCCCTGCCACCAACTCCTCGCCGAGCTCGTCGAGTTGGGCTGCGCGTCGCTGTGCGGCGGGGTCGTCCTCGCCGCGCCCAGGACCGTGGGCGTCGTAAGAAGGCATGGTCATTCTCCGGTTCCTTCCGCTCAGTTCTGCCCGGTCTGCCTGCGCTTCTTGGCCCGGCGTGCTGCACCCAAGTCGCGGAACGGGTTGGTGGTCAGGTCGACCGCGGTCTTGCGCGGATCCACGGCGTAGTGCTCGTTGAAGTGCACGACCCAGGCCAGGATCAGCAACCGGTCCACTCGAGGGGTACGGACCGTGACTTCGTATTCCGCCCTGATGCCCGCGCGCCGGGCGAAGTCGAAGCCCTCGGACTGGGGTCCGGAGAACTGCACTTTTGCGGAGAGGAGGGCGTCGAGGCTCTCGTGGCCCAGGAAGTTCTCGATGACCGGGGCGCGGCGCAACCGGGTGTTCAGGCCCTTCCACTTCCCGGTCAGTTCGCCGAGGTCGTGCTGTACCAGGGCCCATCCATGGTCCAGCCGGTCCCACGGCCGGGTGCGCACCTCACCGATCCGGCTGCGGTCGGCCGCGAACGCCATCCCCGTCGAGAGGACGAAGCCCAGGACCTCGTCGGGGCGTTCCGCGGCGTACACCCGGTATTCGGGCAGGGAGTGATGCGGGGAATCCTTGTGCATCAGGACCACCGGCGTGCGCTGCCCGGCTGCCCGCACCTCCCAGGTGGTGTGCGTGCGGCCGTAGTCGGCCGAGACCGTGAACTCCTGGAGGGACTGGAGCTGCTGGTTCATTGGATTCCTTACGGGCGTCGGCACGGGTGCTTCTGGTCGTTCAGGCCGCGGGGAGCAGGGCGATGCGGGACGCACCCATGGTCGGGGACCAGCCGCCGCCCTTCTCGAACTCGAAGCCGCGCTGCTCCACGTCGTCGATGAGACTGCCGATGGTCGGGGGCGGCGAATCCAGGAACTCCATGGCCGCATGAACGGCCTTCTTGATGCCGTCCACCGCGTCGGAGATCTTCTCGAAGATCGTCTGGATGATGCCGATCACGTTGATGATGAGCCTGACGGTCTTGTACATCTCGTAGATCCTGTCGGCGGTCCAGATGCCCGCGACGACGTCCGCGACCGGGTCTTCGGGCCCGAGGCCGACCACTTCGATGGCGGCGTCGCCGGCCATCATCTCCGCGAACTGCTCGGCCAGTTTCCTGATCCCGTCCTCCATCAGCTTCCCGATCTCGCTGAGCGCCTCCCAGACGAGTCCGACGACGACGTGGTAGCCGTCCTTGAACGCCTTCGCCGCGAGCTTGGCCGCGTCACCGACGCCGCCGATGCCCATGGTCCAGCGGAACAGGTACGAGTCGAAGTTGGTGGCGGCCTCCCCGGACCATTCGCCGCCGAGCTTCCAGGACCCCTTGCGCAGCGTTCCGGCCACCGTGTACGCCGCGTCGCCCAACTCGTCGTAGGCGTCGCCCAGATAACTCAGCCGGCCGTACTCGCCGAAGAGGGGCTTCAGCATCAACTCGACCAGGCTCTGGCCGGTGCACCACTGGAAGGCGTGCTCCGCGGCCTTGAGGTCGGTGCTGTTCCGGGCCACCAGGAGCGCGGTGTGGATGCTCTTCGACGTGGTGTCGTCGGCGCTGTCCAGTTTCTTGAGGTCGACGTCCTCGTCGGTGAAGTTGCCGAGGCTGGAGGCGCCGGGGAGTGTCGAAATGTCCGGGAAGGAGAAGGAGGACTGCGGGTATATGTTGCGCAGTTCCGTCGCGGTGTTCTGGTCGACGTGGGTGTAGGCGGCGCTCGTGCGCTGGATCTTGTCGTCGATGACGCCCATGCCCCGCTGGCACTGGGCGAGCTTGTCGCTGAAGAAGGTCGAGATGTCCGGGACGAACTCGCGCGCCAGAACAAGCAGCCCGTCCAGGCCGTCGACCTGCGCACACTCGTGGCCGCTCCACTGCGCGAGCCTGACCAGATGGTCGCCCTGCTTCTTCGTGAGGTCTGCGTATGCGTGAAAGTCGCTCTGCGCGGGCGTGCGGAAGCCTGTCACGGCCACTCCCCTGTTGACGTCATGTCAGTGTCCGGCGCTGCGGGGGGACCCTACATGCGGTAGGGGCGGATTTGGCGGGCCGTTGGCATGTTCATTAGCAAAGATTGGGCGCGGCGGCGTCTGTACGGGCTCACGCGGCAACCTTCCCGCCCGGGGTGACGACCCATCACCGGTCCCTGTCCCCCCGCACGGAACGGATTCCCCCATGGCTCAGCACCGCCGACGCCGAACCGCCCTCGCCATCGCCGTCCCGCTCGTCCTCGCGGCCACCGGAGCCGTCGGCTACGGCCTGCTCCCCGGCGCCCAGCCCAAGGCCTCCGCCGCCACCCTCCCCTCCTGGGCCACCACCACCGCCGACGGCTTCGCCTCGGTCAACGCCCTTGGCCAGAACGGCACTTACGGAGGGAGGGACGGACAGCTGGTCACCGTGAGGACCGCCGCCGACCTCGAGAAGTACGCCACGTCCACCGACCCGTACGTCATCGTCGTCGCCGCGGCCATCAACATCGATCCCGTCGGAAAAGAGATCAAGGTCCAGAGCAACAAGACCATCGTCGGGTCGGGAACGGCCGGGCAGATCGTCGGCGGTGGTTTCTTCCTCGGCCAGGGCGTCCACAACGTGATCATCCGGAACCTCACCATCCGGGACACGTACCAGGGCACCTGGAACGACAAGGACCACGACTTCGACGGCATCCAGATGGACGGGGCCCATCATGTCTGGATCGACCACAACGACATCCGGCACATGGCCGACGGGCTCATCGACAGCCGCAAGGACACCAGCTACCTGACCATCTCCTGGAACAGACTCAGCCAGGACAACAAGGCCTTCGGCATCGGCTGGACCACCAACGTCACCGCGGACATCACGGTCCACCACAACTGGATCCGCGAGACCGAGCAGCGCAACCCGTCGACCGACAACGTCGCCCACGCGCACCTCTACAACAACTTCCTGGAGGACGTGGCCGGGACGGACATCAAGTCCTTCTACGGCAACTACTCGCGCGGCAAAACCAACATGCTGCTGGAGAACTCCTACTTCCAGGGCATCAACAACCCCGTGATCAGGGACAGTACGGCCACTCTCGTCCAGCGCGGCAATGCCTTCTCCGGCACCAGCGGCCGTAACGAGAGCGGTGGTTCGGGCGCTTCCTGGGACCCGAAGAGTTACTACGACTACACGCTCGACAAGGCCGCCGACGTGCCCGCACTCCTCAAGTCCGGTGCCGGGCCACGCAGTTCCATCGGTACGACCGCCACGACCACGGACACGAACGCTGCCGCCACCACCCTCACCGTCGCGCAGGACGGCAGCGGCCAGTACAGGACGGTCCAGGCCGCCGTGAACGCCGTACCCGCGAACAACGCCTCCCGGGTGGTGATCGCGGTCAAGCCGGGGACGTATCGCGAGCTGGTCAAGGTCCCGGCCAACAAGCCGCACGTCACCATCCAGGGCACGGGCGGCAGCCGTAAGGACACGGTGATCGTCTACAACAACGCCGCGGGGACGCAGAAGCCGGACGGGTCGGGGACGTACGGCACCGGCGGCAGCGCCACCGTCGCCGTCGACGCCGACGACTTCCAGGCCCGCAACCTGACCATCTCCAACGACTTCGACGAGGCCGCCCACACGGACATCGCCCAGCAGGCCGTCGCCCTGCGCACCGGCTCCGACAAGGTGTTCCTCGACGGGGTCATCGTGAGCGGCGATCAGGACACGTTGCTGGTCGACACGGCCGCCAAGGACAAGCTCGGCCGCGTCTACATGTCCAACTCGTACGTCATCGGCAACGTCGACTTCGTCTTCGGGCGGGCCACGGCCGTGATCGACAAGTCGGTCATCACACTGAAGAAGCGGTACGACGGGACGTCGGCCGGTTTTGTCACAGCCCCGTCCACCGCCGCCAACCGCAAGGGCATCCTGATCGCCAACTCCACGGTGAGCGGGGATGTTTCGAACCGGTCCTTCTATCTCGGGCGGCCCTGGCACGCCGGTGGTGACGCCACCCTCGATCCGCAGACCACCGTCCGGAACACCTCCCTCAGCGCCGCGATCAAGACCACACCCTGGACCGACATGAGCGGCTTCTCCTGGAAGGACGACCGGTTCGCCGAGTACAAGAACACCGGAGCGGGGTCGGGCGCGGCGAGCAGCGACCGGCCGCAGCTGACCGACGCCCAGGCCGCGAACCAGGAGGTCGCGGACTGGCTGGGCGGCTGGACGCCTTCCGCCTCCTGATGCCTTCCTGACGCCGACCCCGTCCTGACGCGCACAGCTCCCCGCCCTACGATCACCTCGGACACGGATGCCGGGGAGGGCATATGGGCGGGGACACGGGCGGGATCGACCGGGTGTACCGAAGACGGCGCAAGCCGCCGTTGCAGCAACTCGGTCTGTTGGGGCTGCTCGGCGCGAACGCCTTCTTCCAGGCCGGCCGCTTCAGCGATCCGTACACCCATGGCGACGGACCGCCCGGCTGGCCGCCGTTGGCGTTCGGGCTGCTCGTGGCGACGACCTTCGTCCGGGTCGCCCTGGAACAACTGCGGGCGCACACCCGCGTCACGACCGCGGGCATCACCGTCCAGGGGCGCCTGCGGTCGCGCTCCTGGACCTGGGGCGAGGTGTACGACATCCGGGTCGAGCGCGCCCCGCGCGGTTGGGGCCCGCAGGGTGGCCCCCAGTGGCTCACCTATCTCTACGACTTCGAGGGCCGCCGGCGCCTGCTCTGGCATCTCGACGACTGGCAGCTGGCCGACCCGTACGCCGAGGTCTCGGAGCTGTGCCTGTCGGCAGCCCCTTACCGCAGTCTGGCCTGGGAGCCGCGTCTCCAGGTCGAGGCGCTGATCCTGCGGGGGGCGGCTCGGCGCAAGGCGTGGAGGTGGGCCGTCTACGGTGCGATCGCGGTGCTTGTCGCCATGTTCGTGGTCGACTTCTGGGAGATCGTCAACGGCGGGCCGGACCACCCGTTCCTGCTGCTCGTCTGCGTGCCGCTGGCCTCCTTCGCCGTCCTGGGCGCCGTACTCGACCGGTACTGGACCAGCCGCCCTCCGGGCTCCCTCGCACAGCAGCCGTAGCAGGGTGCCCAGGCTGCCGGTCCGGCCGTTCGCCTTCCGATCGCCGGATCGAGTGATCCCACGACAACGCCCAAGGTCATCCCCATCGCCGTAGTTACGGTGATCGCGTTGCTTGTGCCGCAGGCACACCCAGCCCAGCCTTGAGGAGGAGGCGCCACCTTGACCGCTCTCGCACATGAGAGGCCCGAGACCATGTCCCACGCTCCCGCTGAATCCTTGAACGGACCCGACCTGGACGAGGTCCTGTGGCAGGCCTGGAAGGCCATGGAACTCCCTGAGGGCTACCGCGCTGAGATCATCGAGGGAGCCATCGAGGTGTCGCCCACCGGGCGCCGTTCGCACATGCTGATCGCCAATAGCGTGCGAAGGGCACTGGACAAGTTCCTGGACGAAGGGGAGTACGCCTGCTACCAGGACGGGAACGTGATCCACAAACGCAAGGCGTGGATCCCGGACGCCTTCGTCGCCCCGGAGGACACGGAACCGTGCAGCGACGAGGACGACATGGGGGTCAGGGCCGACTCCGTGCAGCTCATCGTCGAAGTCGTCTCCCCGGGCAAGCGCAACCAGGACCGCGACCGTATCCGCAAGCGCCGTGAGTACGCACGCGCCGGCATCCCCGTGTACGTGATCATCGACGACTACGACGGTGCGGGCGCCGTCACGGTCTTCACGGGTCCTCGCCCTGACAAGGCCGACTGGGAAGACATCCACCGCGTCCCCTACGGCACCGAGGTCACCATCCCCGAAGGCCCCGCCAAGGGCTTCGTGATCGGCGAGGCGATCACCGGCCCCAAGCGGGGGTGAACCGGGCGGCGGCCAGGCCTACCACCTGAGGATCATCGTCTCGTCGTGCGCCGGCGGTACGTCGGCCACCGCGTCCGGGAGCGGCTCGGCGAGCCGCGCGTAGGCGCCCGAGCGGGCGAGGAGTTCCTCGTGGGTGCCCGTTTCCACCAGCCGGCCCCGGTCGACGACCAGGATCCTGTCCGCGTCCGGCGCGAGGCTCAGATCGTGCGTGATCATGATCGTCGTACGGCCCGCCATCAGCTTGCGCAGCGGTGCCACGACCTGCCGGGCGGCCACCGCGTCCAGGCCGGCCGTCGGCTCGTCCAGGACGAGGACCGGCGCGGAGCGCAGCATCGCTCGGGCGATCGCGACGCGCTGCAGCTGGCCGCCGGAGAGGGCGGCCGTGCCGGGCGCGATGTGGGTGTCGTATCCCTCGGGCAGGGCGGTGATGAAGTTGTGGGCCGCCGCTTCCCTGGCCGCCTGCTCGATCTCCTCGACGCTCGCGCCCGGCCGCCCGCACGCGATGTTCTCGCGGATGGTGCCGTTCAGGATCAGGGTTTCCTGGGGCAGCAGCGCCACGTTCTCGCGCAGGAACTCCAGCCGTACGTCGGTGAGCGGGACGCCGTCCAGGGTGATCGTGCCCTGGGCCGGGTCGTAGAAGCGGGTCAGGAGTTTCGACAGGGTCGACTTGCCGGCGCCGCTCGGGCCGGTGACGATCACGAGTTCGCCGGGGCCCGCGATGAAGGACACGTCGCGCAGGGAGGCGCGGCGGGACTCCGGGTAGCGGAAGGACACGTTGTGCAGGCCGAGCCAGCCGCGCACGGGCCACTCGGCGACCGGTGAGGCGGGGTCGGTGACCGCGGGCCGGGTGTCCAGGATCTCGTTCAGGCGCTGGGCTCCCGCCGTGGCGGCGGTGAGGGTGAGCCCGAGCTGGCCGAGGTTGCGGACCGGCGGGTAGAGGTAGCCGATGAAGGCGGCGAAGGCGAGGAGTTGGCCCAGGGTCATGCGGTCGGCCGAGATCTCCCAGACGCCCAGGCCGATGACCGCCAGCACACACAGCGTCTCGACGACCTCGACGAACTGCTCGTACATCTCGCTGAGCCGGGCACCGCGCACGCTCGCCCGCATCCAGGCACGCGCCTCGACATCGAGCCGCTTCTCCTCGTCGGCGCGGCGGTTGTACGCCTGGGTCAGCACCACGTTGCCCAGCGACTCCTCGACCACCGAGGTGATCGCGCCGTCGGCGACCCGCTCGTCCTGCGAGGCGGTCCTGATACGGCCGGAGAAGCGGCGGGCGGCGAGCAGGAACAGGGGCGCGAGGACGAAGGTGGCCAGGGCCAGGTCCCAGCGCAGGTAGAGGGCGGCACAGGAGTAGAAGACCGCCGAGAAGGCGGCCGACACCGTGCCGACGACACCCGACACCACCATCTGCTCGATGGCCTCGACGTCACCGGTGAGGCGTTCGACCAGGTCACCCTGGCGGTGCTTCTGGAAGAAGTGCGGCGGCAGGTCCTGGACGTGCCGGAAGACCTTCGCCCGCAGTCTGAGTACGAATCTCTCGGCAGTCCAGGTGGCCAGCGAGTTGCCGAGGTAGCCGACCAGCGCGCCGAGCGCGGCGACGGCCAGCCAGGCGGCGGCCGGGCCCCAGAAGGCGGAGAGCGAGCCGGCCTTCAGGGCGTTGTCGGTCAACTGCGCAAACAGCAGGATCGAGGCGGTCTCCGCGAGCGCGGACACCACCACGCACGCGACGATCGCCGCGAGCCACCTGCGGTCGCCGCGGGTCAGCGGCCAGAAACGGCGGAAGGCCTCGCGGACCTCTCTCATGGTCGACAACTCCCTTCAGGTTGCGCTGGACATGGCCGAGGCGGGGCCACCGGCGCGAGCGCGCACGCTCGCACTGACCGGTGACCCCGCCTCGCGGGATGCCTCAGCCCTGGTGGCCGACGGGGCGGCGCTTCGGGGCGGGCTTCTTCGGGGCCTTCTTCTTGGGGGCCGGTGCGCCCTTCTTGCAGTCGTTCTTCCTGACCGGGGCAATCTTGTGGAAGCTCATGTCTGTGTCCCTCTCCGCTGCAGTTCTGCAACAGTCCTTCTACCGATCTGCTGCAATTGCCTGTGATTTAGGTGAGTGAATTCTTCGTCAGTGCTTGTGAGCAATGGGCTTGCGCCGCGGAGCAGGCTTCTTCGGGGCCTTCTTCTTGGGGGCCGGGGCCGGCTTGTGGTGCTTCTTGACCGGGGCGATCTTGTGGAAGCTCATCGTGTTCTCCTCAGCTTTCGCTTTATTGGCTGCCGTTCGCGTCGTTCGCTTTCGACATGGAAAACACTACGGCCTTTCCGCAGCCAAAAAAGCCTTTTCGCCTTAGACCTCAATAAGAAGCGATGTGAGTTGCCTCTGAAAATAAATTCTCAGACAGACCCCGGAACCGAACCCGTACTTACACAGGTTTTAACGACCGACGGCCAGCCCCGCCCCCTCGATCCGCACCCTGATCCCGTCCTTCTCCACCCGCACGTCCCGCAGCCGAAGCTCACCGCGGTGCGGCGTGGGCAGGCGGAAACCCAGGGACAGGCGGTCGGCCAGGACCGGGCGGGTGAGCCGGGGCAGGGCGTCCAGGAGGGCCGGGTCGAAGCCGAGGCGCTTGAGCAGCTCGGGGTGGTCCAGGGCCAGGTCGATCAGGTTGAGGCGCATGGCCTGGTGAATGAAGCGCGGTGTGCCGGTCACGCGCGCCAGTTCGGAGTCGGAACGCAGGGCCGCGCGTACGGCCCAGTCGGGTACGCCGAGCCGCCGTACCACCGCCGGAACCGCGAACATCGCCTTCACCTTGTTCGTCTCGTGCGTGAGGCGTGCAGCGGAGTCGCGGGTGAGGTGCAGGCCCTCGGAGGCGCGGGTGCCGGGCCGGTAGGTCGCCAGGTCCCCGAGGTCCAGCCGCATTCCGCCGATCTGTGTGGCGATGCCGTGGTCGCCGTCCCGGCCGATGCGCGCGTCGGCTCGCAGCCGGAGGTCGTGTCCGGCCACCGGGAGCGTGCCGCGCGCCAGCACCCGGTCGTGGCCGCGTCCCGTGAACGTCACCTGGGACGCGCCGAGTTCGCGGTTCAGGTCGTCGAAGGAGAGCAGTACGTCGCCGTCGAGCCGGGGAATCCCCGCACCTCGTACGGAAGTCGGTCCGTCGGGGGCGTTCAGCCGTACGTCGTGCGCGGTCGCCGTCACCCTGGCCAGCGTGACCCGGGAGGCCGCGACGTCCGGCACGGTCACCTTCACCGACTTCAGCCGTCCGTCGGCGAGTTGGGTGAGGAAAGGGAAGCCGTCGATGTCCACTTCGGGCGCCGCGCTCAGGTGCATCCGGTCCTTGAGCGTGTCGGCCGCCCGGCGCTCGGCGTACAGCAGCGCCCAGCGGTCGGCGAGGGTCAGGAAGGAGGTGAGGACGACGACGCCCGCCACCATCTTCAGCGCGAGCGGGAGGCCGGCGAAGCGGCTTCTCCTACGGCGGCGGCCGCCGCGGCGGTGGTTGGGCGGGGCCCAGGGCTCGTCTTCCTCCTCGTCCTCGCTTGCGACAAAGACACTCGCAACAAAGTCGTTTATGTTTGTACCAGAATGCGTCGTAATGTGGTGGGGGGCACGCATCGAGCCATCCGACCATGCGAACGCCCCCCACCCGCAACCTCTTCTTCGGGTATGCGATCTAGCTCACGATCGTGATCCGGCCAGCTGCCGGCGGTGAAATCGGGCCGGTCACCAGGCGGACGCGGCCGAAGCGGCGATACGGTCACTTTGCCCCGTTCCTCACCCCTCACATTGCAGCCCCCTCCGCTTACCCTCGTACGCATGACCAGCGACGACACCGCCCGGCCCGGCCGGACCCGCTCCATCGAGACCTACTCCGTGCTCTCCCCGGAGCAGACCGAGGCCGTGCTCTCGCTGCTCGCCGAGGCCGCCGAGGACGACGGCCAGCAGGCGGTCTCCGAGCAGGGGCGTCTGCAACTGCGCGGCGGGGCGCGCGAGGGCGTGTCCCATCTGCTGCTCAGCGTCGACGACGAACTCGTGGGTTACGCGCAGTTGGAGGACACCGACCCGGTGGAGGCGCCGGCCGCCGAGCTGGTCGTCCACCCGGCGCACCGCGGGCACGGGCACGGGCGGGCGCTCGGCTCGGCGCTGCTCGCCGCCTCCGGCAAGCGGCTGCGGGTGTGGGCGCACGGCGGGCACTCCGCGGCGCGGCATCTCGCCCAGGTGCTGGGGCTCACGCTCTTCCGCGAACTGCGGCAGATGCGGCGGCCGTTGACGGGCCTGAACCTTCCGGAGCCGGTGCTGCCGCTGGACGTGACCGTCCGTACCTTCGTCTCCGGCCAGGACGATGCGGCCTGGCTCGCGGTGAACGCCGCCGCCTTCGCCCACCACCCCGAGCAGGGCTCCCTAACCCAGCGCGACCTCGACGACCGCAAGGCCGAGCCGTGGTTCGACCCCGCGGGCTTCTTCCTCGCCTTCCGCGGGGACGAACTCATCGGCTTCCACTGGACGAAGGTGCACGCGGCGGAGCGGCTGGGCGAGGTGTACGTCCTCGGCGTACGGCCGGGTGCGCAGGGCGGGGGGCTGGGCAAGGCCCTCACGACGATCGGGCTGCGCCATCTGGAGGCGCAGGGGCTGCCGACCGCGATGCTGTACGTGGACGGGGACAACAAGGCGGCGGTGTCGGTGTACGAGCGCCTTGGCTTCACCACGTACGAGACGGATCTTATGTACCGCACGGAAACGTGACCCCCTGGGGGCAGCGCCCCCGGACCCCCGTCGGCCTGAACGGCCTCGTCCTCAGACGCCGGACGGGCTGAAAGTGCCTGACCGGCGTCCGAAGCGCAGCGCCCGCCGTCGTACCGGCTCCGGCAGGCAGACTCCCCAAGCCACCACCCCGACCGCCAGCAGCACCCCCCACCGCTCGTGCGCGGCCTCCCAGCGGGGATCGCCGAGCGCGGCGGTCAGGGTCCAGCGGGCGGGGATCAGCAGGACACCCAGGGTCGCCGTGGTCAGGACGGCAGCGGCCACGGACGGGCCCGGCTCGGGCTCGTCGGTGAGGCGTACGGCCGTCGCCGCGGCGGCCAGGGCCAGGGCGGCGATCGCGCCGGCCTCCAGGGTGACGGCGCCGACCGGGGGACGTACGCCGTGCGGGACGAGGGCCAGTGCGGCCGTCCACCACAGCACGGCCACCGGCGCGACCAGCAGCACCCGCAGACCGGCGCGCACCCAGCGCCGGGTGGTGACGGGTGTGGTGATGTGCCGGGCCGGGTCGTCCAGCACGAACGTCAGCCCCAGTGCGAAGGTGAGGGCGGCGGCCCGCAGCAGGGTGAGCGCCAGCCAGGCACTCGGCGGGCCGTCGGACAGCCGCGGCAGGGCGACCAGCAGCAGTCCCATGCCCGCGCCCGCCCCGAGCGCCCGCCACGGCACCGTACGCGCCACCGCCGACACCAAAGCCCCGCTCACCGGCACGACGACGCTCCGCTCACTTCCCACACTCGTCCGCCCCCTTCGGCACCTCGGTCCCCAGCACCCGCGCCACCTCGGCCGTCGTCACGCCGGGAGCCGTCAGCTGCGCCCAGTGGGACTTGACGGCGGACGTGACCTCGGCGCGCGGCTTGGAGAGCAACTCCCGTACGACGTCGGTCTGTCCGGCCGACATCGACAGCGGGTTCGTCGGCGCCAGCGCGATCGCCGGGCCGCTCAGGCTGTCGTCGAGGCGGACGTTCCTGAGATCGGCGACCGGGTCGGGATCGCGGCCCAGCGCCAGCCACATCACCGTCACCACGCGGCCGTCGCACAGTTCGCCGCCCTTCTTCTCGTCGCCCCCGACCAGCACGGAGGCGACGCCGACCGCGAACTCCGGAACCCGGTTGCCGCCCCAGCGCGTGCCGACGGTCACCTGGCCGGCTGTGGTGGACGGCTCGATCGCCGCGTCGCCGTCGAGCCCGTAGCGGGCCTCGATCCGCTGCCGTACGAGCAGGGGCCGGCCGGCGGCCGTACCGCCCGCGAGGGCCTGAACCCGGTCGACGACCCCGGCCCAGGTACCCGCACGGCCGGTCCACTCGTCAAAGGCGCAGTACTGCGAGGCACCGTGCCGAACGCACGACTGCTCCTTCTCCGGGCTGACCGAGGCCCGCTCCCGAGCCGCCGCCAGTTCCGGCGAAACCCCACCGGACTGCCCGACCGCACCGGTCACTGCCAGGACCAGGGCACCCCCGAGCCCCACCAGCGCCCCAAAGGGGCGCGGGGCTCTATCGATATGCGGCTCCGCCGCGGGGCGCGACCAGCCACGATGCTCCTGCAGACGACCGACGGCATCTCGCGGAGCGACAAGTACCGCGGCCAAGGCCGCCACCAGCACCAGCCCGCCCAGATACAGCGCATGCCAGCCCGCAGGCCGACCGATCAAGTCGGACGGCAAGGTCGACGTGCTGTTCTCGCTCACCACCGGCGACAGCCAGCGGCTCCACTCCGCACCTCCCGTGCCCGTGGAGACGAAGAGCAGGGAGGTGAAGAGCCCGATCACCGCGAGCGGGGCGGCGAACGCGGACGGGATCAGCCGCGCGATCAGCAGGCCGAGGGCTCCGAACAGCAGCACATACAGGGGAGCCACGGCCAGCTCGGACACCGACCCGTGGCCCACCGCACCCGGCCGCAGCGCCTGCCAGGTGAACTGGGCCAGCACGACCAGCGCGGTGAGCACGCCGAACGGCACCACGGACAGGGCGTGCCCGGCCGTCCGCCGCCACGGCTCCATGACCAGCACGTCGAATTGGCGGTCGGTACCGCGCCGCCGGGAGCGCAGCGCGGCCCGGTTGACGCAGACGAACAGGGCGATGCCGAGCAGCAGGGGCGCTGTCTGGGTCGCGCGGTCGGTGTCCTGGAGCGCCGGGTAGACGTCCATGCCGTCCCGGGGGGACAGCAGCCTCCAGCCGGTGTAGGCGACGTAGAACAGCAGGGTCGCCGCCACCGGGATCTGCAGCAGCAGTTCGCGCGCCTCGAAGCGGGCGAGGGCGAACACGGCCGCCCAGGTGCGGCGCGGTTCGCCGCGTACGACGGGCGGGACCGTCGCCTCCATGACCGTGCTCATGCCGCCGCCACCTCCGCGCCCGCGTCGTCCAGGGTGAGCAAGTAGCCGTCCTCCAGGGTGGGTTCGAGCAGGTCGGCGCCAGCGGGCGGGCTGCCGACGTTGCGGAAGGAGCCGGTGCCGGTGCGCCAGCCCGCCTTCGCGCCGGGGTCGCGTTCCGTGCTGCTCCACACCCGTCCGGCCGCCCGTGCGGTCAGCTCGGCCGGGGTGCCGTCGAAGCGGATACGGCCGCCCGCCATCACCAGCACGCGGTGGCAGAGCATCGCCACGTCCTCGGTCTGGTGGGTGGAGAGGAGGACCGTGCGGCTCTCTCCCGCGTGGGCGATCAACTCCCTGAAGCGCATGCGCTGTTCGGGGTCGACTCCGACGGTCGGCTCGTCCAGGACGAGGAACCCCGGGTCGCCGACCAGCGCGGCGGCCAGCGCGACCCGCTGGCGCATACCGCCGGACAGCTTCTTGATGCGCTTGCTGCGCACATCGGCGAGGTCGACCTCGTCCAGGACGCGCCGCACCTCCCGGTGCCGGGTGCCCCGGTCCGTCAGCTCCTTGAGGATCGCCACGTAGTCGACGAACTCGAAGGCCGTGAAGTCCGGGTGGAGGCCGGGCGTCTGCGGCAGATAGCCGAGCCTGCGCCGCACCTCCTGCCGGCCGGCCACCGTCGCCGGGTCTTGCCCGAGCACGGTGAAGGCACCCCGGTCCGCGGGCACGGCGGTGGCCAGCACCCTGAGCAGGGTGGTCTTCCCGGCCCCGTTGGGCCCGAGCAGCCCCGTGACGCCCGAGGTCAGCCGCAGCGACACGTCGTCGAGGGCACGGGTCCCGCCGAAGCGGAGGCTGAGCCCGGAGGCGGAAACGGTCGGTGTCATACGGCATCCCCCTGGAAGCGGTCGAAACGGTCACGTACGAGGAAGAGCAGCCAACCGGCGAGCGCGGCGACCGCCGCCGCCACCCCCTGGCCGGCCGCGGTGAACGGCACGGGCGTGTCGGCTGCGTCGTACGCGTGGGCCGCCAGCAGCAGCGCCACCCAGGCCCCGCCGACCAGCGACGGCGCGAGCACCGGGCCGAGCCGGGCGGAAAGGACCAGGCCGGTCGAGGTCAGGGCCAGCGCGGGCAGCAGCCAGGCGAGGGCGCCCAGCCCGTACCCGGGCAGCGCGAGGGTCGCAAGGCCGCTGAGGCCGAGCACGGCGGCGAGCACCGCGACCGTCCGCACCATCAGCAGCTTGAACCCGTGCATCGGCGCGACCACCGCCATCTCGTACGTCGGGTCCAGCGCGGGCCCGAACGACAGCGCGACCCCGGCGAGCGGCAGCAGCGGCGCGAGGGCGAGGAAGAGGGTGGGCGAGGCGGCCGCCGCGGTCGCGTGCGCCGCCGCGACGCTCATCAGCAGCACGGCGACGACCGCACCCAGCCAGGAACGGCGCAGCACGGGCGTGGCCGCGAGCAGCCGCGCGGTGTGGTCGGCGACCCCCAGCCGCATCAGCAGCCCCTCGAACAGCCCGGGCCGGGGCGCGTCGAGCTCCGCGTCCAGCCGCTCCCAGCCGGCGTCGACCCCGGCCGGGTCACCGACCTCGGCGAGGACGCCCCGGCACCGCGCGCACGCGACGAGGTGCGTGTCGGCGGACCAGAGCGCGGGCGGCGCCAGCTCGCCCTGGGCGTACGCCCGTAGATCCTCCGCATCCACATGCCAGGTCATTCCGCCACCTCCCGCACCTGCTCGTGGCCCCGCAGACCCCGATCACACATGTGCCTGCTCATGCCAGCGCCTCCCGCAGTTGCTTACGGGCCCGCATCGCCCGTGTCTTGACCGTCCCCGGCGGTATCCCGAGCAGGACGGCCGCCTCGCGGGTGGTCAGGCCGTCGATGACCGTGGCCTGGAGCACCGCGCGCAGTTCGGGCGAGAGCCGGACGAGGGCGCCCGCGAGGTCCCCGTGCTCGACCCCCGCGAGCACGCGCTCCTCCGCGGACGCCTCGTCCCGGTGCCGCAGACGGGCCAGCGCCTGCCGCAGCCGCCCCCGTGCCCCGTCGCCCCGCAGCGCGTCGATCAGCCGCCGCGAGCCGATCCGCCACAGCCACCCGGCGACATCGCCGTCCTCGCGATAGCGGGCCTTGCCCCGCCAGATCGCGAGGAACGTCTCCTGTACGACGTCGTCGACCACGCCGGCGTCGGCGCAGCGGCCGCGCAGGCGCGCGGTCAGCCACGGCGCGTACCTCCGGTACAGCTCCTCGAAGGCGCGCCGGTCCCCGTCCGCGGCGGCCCGCAGCAGCTCACCGTCGCTTCTCGTTTCGCTCACGTCTCCTCATCGGACCGGCACCACGGATCGGTTCACACGACCCCGCTCGACTTTTCTTCAGACCATTCGACCTTCCCAGACCCACCGCACGCGAGGTGGTCGAGGCCACCGCGATCAACCCCACCTGGCCGCGCTCGCCGTCGCCGCCGCCTTCCTCGTCCTGCGCCGCCGCACCGTGTGACGCAACCGATCCACGTACGTCCTTCCGCCGGGGAGAGGGCGTACGTATTCTCGGGGCGGCTCCCAGCAGGCTGTTACGTCGGCCCCGCCCACGTAGACGCCCGGGAGCCGCCCCCAGATATCCCGCACGCCATGTCGCCGTAACCAACGGTTCAGACAGGCTTGCGACGCTCAGCCAATGACGCCCTCCGTGCCACATCCTTCGCCGCCCCACGAGGGGCCCGCGGAGAACGGGGACGCCCTCCGCTCCGTAAGCGCATTCCCGGATCCACTCCCACCCGCGCTTTCCGACGCGCCCGTTTCGCTCGGAACGCGGAAGAATGGGTTCATGAGTCAGCCAGACACCGCCCAGGCACAGGTCCAGCACGCGCAGCCCTCCGTGGGCTCCATAGCCGCGCACCGCCCGCACACGGTGGCCGCCGCGGTTTCCGACCTGGAACCCGACATCGATGCCGATCTCGATGCCTACGAGGAGTCGCCGTACGACGGCCCTCAGTTGCCGCAGGGCCGTTTCCTCGACCGGGAGCGCAGCTGGCTGGCGTTCAACGAGCGGGTTCTCGAACTCGCCGAGGACCCGAACACACCCCTGCTGGAGCGCGCCAACTTCCTCGCGATCTTCGCCAGCAACCTGGACGAGTTCTTCATGGTCCGGGTGGCCGGTCTGAAGCGCCGTATCGCGACGGGTGTCGCCACCCGCTCCGCCTCCGGCCTCCAGCCCCGCGAGGTGCTGGAGATGATCTGGGCCCGCTCCCGCGAGCTCATGGCCCGGCACGCCGCCTGCTACCACGAGGACGTCGCCCCCGCCCTCGCGGAGGAGGGCATCCATCTGGTCCGCTGGAGCGAGCTGACGGAGAAGGAGCAGGCCCGCCTGTTCACCCTGTTCCGCCACCAGATCTTCCCGGTGCTCACCCCCCTCGCGGTCGACCCGGCGCACCCCTTCCCCTATATCTCGGGCCTCTCCCTGAACCTGGCCGTGGTCGTACGCAACCCGGTCACCGGCCACAAGCACTTCGCCCGCGTCAAGGTCCCGCCGCTGCTGTCCCGCTTCCTGGAGAGCTCCCCCGGCCGCTACGTCCCCATAGAGGACGTCATCGCCGCCCACCTGGAGGAGCTGTTCCCGGGCATGGAGGTCCTGGAGCACCACGCCTTCCGGCTCACCCGCAACGAGGACCTCGAGGTCGAGGAGGACGACGCCGAGAACCTCCTGCAGGCCCTGGAGAAGGAGCTCATGCGGCGCCGCTTCGGGCCGCCGGTGCGCCTGGAGGTCGAGGAGTCCATCGACCGCGAGGTCCTGGACCTGCTGGTGCGCGAGCTGAAGATCTCCGAGGCCGAGGTGTATCCCCTCCCCGGCCCCCTGGACCTCACGGGCCTCTTCCGTGTCGCCGGCCTCGACCGTCCCGAGCTGAAGTACCGCAAGTTCGTCGCCGGCGTCCACCGCGACCTCGCGGAGGTCGAGTCGGCCTCCGCGCCCGACATCTTCGCCGCCCTGCGCAGCCGGGACGTGCTGCTGCACCACCCGTACGACTCGTTCTCCACGTCGGTGCAGGCATTCCTGGAGCAGGCGGCCGAGGACGACGACGTCCTCGCGATCAAGCAGACCCTGTACCGCACCTCCGGCGACTCCCCCATAGTCAACGCGCTCATCGACGCGGCCGAGGCCGGCAAGCAGGTCCTCGTCCTGGTCGAGATCAAGGCCCGCTTCGACGAGCACGCCAACATCAAGTGGGCGCGCAAGCTGGAGGAGGCCGGCTGCCATGTCGTCTACGGCCTGGTCGGCCTGAAGACCCACTGCAAGCTGTCCCTGGTGGTCCGTCAGGAAGGCGACACCCTACGGCGTTACAGCCACGTGGGCACGGGCAACTACCACCCCAAGACGGCCCGTCTCTACGAGGACCTCGGCCTGCTCACCGCCGACCCGCAGGTGGGCGCAGACCTCTCGGACCTCTTCAACCGCCTGTCCGGCTACTCGCGCCGCGAGACGTACCGCCGTCTCCTCGTCGCCCCCAAGTCCCTGCGCGACGGCCTGATCGCGCGGATCAACAAGGAGGCCCAGCACCACCGTGCGGGCCGTCCGGCCTTCATCCGCATCAAGGTCAACTCGATGGTGGACGAGGCCCTCATCGACGCGCTGTACCGCGCGTCCCAGGCCGGCGTGCCGGTCGACGTCTGGGTGCGCGGCATCTGCGCGATCCGCCCGGGCGTCACGGGCCTGTCGGAGAACATCCGTGTCCGCTCGATCCTCGGCCGCTTCCTCGAACACTCCCGGGTCTTCGCCTTCGGCAACGGCGGCGAACCCGAAGTGTGGCTCGGCAGCGCCGACATGATGCACCGCAACCTCGACCGCCGTATCGAGGCCCTGGTCAGGGTCACCGACCCGGCCCACCGCGCAGCCCTGAACCGGCTGTTGGAGACCGGCATGTCCGACACCACCTCCTCCTGGCACCTCGGCCCGGACGGCGAGTGGATCCGGCACGCCACCGACGCGGACGGCCAACCCCTGCGAAACATCCAGGAGATGCTCATAGACGCCCGGAGGCGCCGGCGTGGCACAGCAACACCTTGACCCGACGGACCCCACGGCCGGGCCCGTGGCAGGCGAAGCCCTCGCGGGCTACCTGCGGGCCCAGGCCACGGAGTTCCTCCGCGCCCTGCGGCTGCACCGCGAGTCCGGCGGTGCGACCGCGAACGGCACGGAGGATTCCGTCGACGCGGCCCGCGCCCTGCGTCGCTCGGTCCGCCGCATCAGCGGCAGCCTGCACACCTTCCGCCCCCTCCTGGAAACGGAGTGGTCGGAGGGCCTGCAGCCCGAACTGGCCTGGCTGTCAGGCACATTGACAATGGAGCACGCGTACGCGGCACGGCTGGAACGACTGGTACTGGCACTGCAGAGGCTGTCGGGGGCGACGATCTTCCCTGCCCAGGCCGCTACTGCCTCTACATCACCGGCCGCCGTTGTGGGCAGTCGTTCCGCTGGGGCGGAACGGGTGGGCACAACGGCACAAGGCACCCCCGGGCCCCCTGCCTCGCCCCCAACAGACCGCGGAAACCTGACAGTTGGCGCCGCCAAAGCAGGCGCCCTGCTCGAACGGCAGCTGACCCTGGCCCGCACCCGAGCCCACAGCACCGCCCTCCAGGCACTGGGTTCCTCCCGCTTCCACGCCGTAGCAGACAAAGTCGCCGTACTGGCCAGCGAAGTCCCCCTCACCCCCACCGCCCCCACCACCGACCTCCGCCCCCTCGCCGCCGCAGCCGAGGGGCGCCTGACCGACGCCGTATCGGCGCTCCCCCTCGTCACCGCGGGCAGCCCGTACAACGCGGAGGCCCTGATCCACGGGCTCTCCCCGGACCCGGCCCCGCACCCCCAGGACGCCCCCTGGCACCAGGTCCGCCTGCTGCTCCGCCTGCACCGCTACGCCCGCGAGGCGCTGTACGGCACGGGCGGCCCGATCGACGTCCGCCTGCTGACCGCGGGCCAGGCCCTCGACCGCCACCGCGACGCCTCGGAGGCGGCGGCGGCCGCGGCCTCGGCGGCTCGTACCCCCCGGATCGCCCCGGCGACGGCGTACGCGCTCGGAGTGCTCCACGCGGACCAGCGGCACGAGGTGGAGGCGGCCCGCTTCGCCTTCCAGCAGTGCTGGCAGAAGCAGGCGGTGAGCACGTCCTGAGCCAGTGACCCTGGCGCCCCCAACCCCTGTCGAAGGAGGCGGTGACCCACCCGTGACCCACACCAACGACACCCTCATCCAGGCAGCCGGCTGCGTCCTGTGGCGACGCTCCCCGGTCGACGGCGAGCTGGAGATCTGCCTCGTCCATCGACCGAAATATGATGACTGGTCCCATCCCAAGGGCAAGCTGAAGCGGGGCGAGGACCACATGACCGGCGCCCTGCGCGAGGTCGCCGAGGAGTCGGGCTACACGGCGGAACCGGGCGCCGAGCTGTCCACCCTGCACTATTTCGCCAACGGCCGCCCCAAACAGGTCCGTTACTGGGCGGCCGAGGCGGGCTCGGGCAGCTTCACCCCCACCACCGAGGTGGACCGCATCCTTTGGCTCTCCCCCGCCGCGGCCCGCAGCCGGCTGACCCAGTACCGGGACCGCGCCCTGGTCGACGAACTGCTCACGACGCTGCGTCACGCCTGAAGCATCAGGTGCCCCTCGGCGTCCGCACGGGCCTGGCTGCGCGCTCTGCGGGCCGGCCCGCGCCAGCCGCAGCTGCACCGGGCCAGGCAGAACCGCCCCTGTTCGACGGTCGTCGTGCGATGTTCCTGCTGCGCCACACTGACAACGTTACCCAGCCCACGTGCTGCATACATCGGCTGCCTCCGGCATCGGGGGCTGGTATGCGCGTGACGGCCCCCCGCACCCGTCGTTATCCGGAACGACAGGGGGCCCGTGACGGACGTACCGGCTGGGGGTAGGCAGGCGATGGCGGAGCGGCAGCGCAGGGGGACGGTCGTCACGGCAGGACTCATGGTCTGTGTCTGCATGGGGGCCGGCGGATGCTCCGGCACCGGGTCCGCCGCCGAGGACCCCCGCGCCTCCGACCCCGTCGAGACCCTGCACCACGTCGCGGAAACGCTGGTGGACGCGGGCAGTTCAAGGGCGACCACGTCGATGGAGATGGCCATCGGCGGCACCCGCGTCACCATCCGCGGCGAGGGCGACTACGACTACCGCCGGCAGCTCGGCCGGCTGAAGGTGCAGCTCCCGCAGAACCCGGCCGGCACCGCCGACCACCGCCCGATCACCGAACTCCTCGCGCCCGGCGCCCTGTTCATGAAGAACCGGGGCGCGGGGGTGCCCGCCGACAAGTGGGTACGGGTCGACACGGCCACCCTCTCCGACGGCAACCTGGTGACCGGCGGCGCCACCGACCCGTATGCCGCGGCCGAGTTGCTGCGCGGGACGCGCACGGCCACGTATGTCGGCCGGACCGAGTTCGCCGGGGTCGAGGTGCGGCACTACCGCGGCACCGCCGACCTCACCGTGGCGGCGCGGCACGCCTCGAGGGGCGTCCGGGAGGCTCTCGCCGCGGCGGCGAAAGGGTTCGCCACGGCCGAGGTCCCGTTCGACGTCTACCTCGACGACCAGGGCCGCATCCGCAAGATCCGGCACCGGTTCAGCTTCGTCAACGGCCTCCAGAAGGGCACCGTCGCGGTCGCCTCGACGACGCTGCTGTACGACTTCGGGGCCCCCGTCGACGTACGCCTGCCGGCCTCGAAGGACATCTACGCAGGGAAGATCGCCGAGCAGTAGACCGTGCTCGAGGATGACCGACGAGCGTCAAGAACTAGCCCGTCCGTGCCATGCGCGGTGTGTAGGCCGCTCCCTACTCTAGGAAGTCGGTAACGGCAGAGATGAGGTGATGCACGTGGCTCCGGTCGGCGGTACGGCAGTTCAGGACCACGTGGCCCTCGCCGAGATCGAGCTGTGCGGAGAGCTGATCATCGCGGCCTCGGCCGCGGAGGACCGGCTCAGCCTTGAGAGCATCGACGAGGTGCTGAAAGTGGCCGAAGAGCGCGACGCCTCCGGCGACTAGCCGGAGGCCCCGCACTGGCAGGTTCAGGTGCGCAGCAGCCGGGCGATCGCCTTCGTCGCCTCGTCCACCTTGGCGTCGATCTCGTCACCGCCCCTGACAGCGGCATCGGCGACGCAGTGCCGCAGGTGTTCCTCCAGGAGCTGCAGCGCGAAGGACTGCAGGGCCTTGGTGGAGGCGGACACCTGGGTGAGTATGTCGATGCAGTAGACGTCCTCGTCGACCATCCGCTGCAGTCCGCGGATCTGGCCCTCGATCCGGCGCAGGCGCTTGAGGTGCTCGTCCTTCTGCTTGTGGTAGCCGTGCGTCGTGTTCTGCGTGCTGTCGTCGGAGGGCGCCGTCGCGCCGGCCTCGGTGGTCGTCATCGCGTCCTCCCGTAAGACATGCGGACATATACCCCTGGTGGGTATATGGTATCGAACTTTGCTGGGTATACGGCCCTTGGCCCATGCCCGGACCGGGTCTCCGTACCGCCCCCGTGCCGACCACGCTGCCCGATGGGCGACACTGGGGGACGGCCCATTAGCCGTGGCCGGATGATGCGCCTAGCATCACCCTGACCGAAACCGAAGCACCCCGAGGACCCCACGTGCGCTTTCGTCTGACCCCCAGGGAGACGAGCTTCTACGACATGTTCGCCGCATCCGCGGACAACATCGTCACGGGCTCGAAGCTCCTCATGGAACTGCTCGGGGCGGACGCACCTGCCCGGGCCGAGATCGCAGAGCGTATGCGGGCCGCGGAACACGCGGGTGACGACGCCACGCATGCGATCTTCCACCAGCTGAACTCCTCCTTCATCACGCCCTTCGACCGCGAGGACATCTACTCCCTCGCATCGTCCCTCGACGACATCATGGACTTCATGGAGGAGGCCGTCGACCTGGTCGTCCTCTACAACGTCGAGGAACTCCCCAAGGGCGTCGAGCAGCAGATCGAGGTCCTTGCGCGGGCTGCCGAGCTGACGGCGGAGGCCATGCCGAACCTCCGCACGCTGGACAACCTGACCGAGTACTGGATCGAGGTCAACCGCCTCGAGAACCAGGCCGACCAGATCCACCGCAAGCTCCTCGCCCATCTCTTCAACGGCAAGTACGACGCCATCGAGGTGCTCAAGCTCAAGCAGATCGTGGACGTGCTGGAAGAGGCAGCCGACGCCTTCGAGCACGTGGCGAACACGGTGGAGACCATCGCCGTCAAGGAGTCCTGACCCCTTCATGGACACCTTCGCTCTGGTCGTGACCATCGCGGTCGCGCTCTTCTTCACGTACACGAACGGCTTCCACGACTCGGCGAACGCGATCGCGACGTCCGTGTCCACGCGGGCGCTGACCCCGCGAGCGGCTCTGGCGATGGCCGCGGTGATGAACCTCGCGGGCGCCTTCCTCGGCTCCGGGATCGCCAAGACCGTCAGCGAGGGCCTGATCTCGACGCCGGAGGGCGCGAAGGGGATGGGCATCCTCTTCGCGGCGCTGGCGGGCGCGATCACCTGGAACCTGATCACCTGGTACTTCGGCCTCCCGTCCTCCTCCTCCCACGCCCTCTTCGGCGGCCTGGTGGGCGCGGCGCTCGCGGGCGGCACGACGGTCTACTGGAACGGCGTCCTGGACAAGGTCGTCATCCCGATGTTCCTGTCGCCGGTGGTCGGCCTGCTCGTCGGCTACCTCGTCATGACGACGATCCTCTGGCTCTTCCGCAAGGCCAACCCGCACAAGACCAAGCGCGGTTTCCGCATCGCGCAGACCGTCTCGGCGGCGGGCATGGCCCTGGGTCATGGCCTTCAGGACGCGCAGAAGACGATGGGCGTGGTCGTGATGGCACTGGTGATTTCCGGCCACCAGACCTTCGCCGACCCGATCCCGGTGTGGGTGAAGATCGTCTGCGCCCTGATGCTGTCGCTCGGCACCTACGCAGGCGGCTGGCGCATCATGCGCACGCTGGGCCGCAAGATCATCGAACTGGATCCCCCGCAGGGCTTCGCCGCCGAGACGACCGGCGCGTCGATCATGTTCACCACGGCCTATCTCTTCAAGGCCCCCATCTCGACGACCCACGTCATCACCTCGGCCATCATGGGCGTCGGCGCGACGAAGCGGGTGAACGCCGTCCGCTGGGGCGTCGCCAAGAACATCGTCCTGGGCTGGTTCATCACGATGCCGGCGGCGGCGCTGGTGGCGGCGGGGGCGTTCGGGGTCGTGAACCTGGCGTTCCTGTAGGGGCAAACGCCGGAGGGGCTGTTTTACCCGCACCTCTCAGCGCCGGTCAGGCATTCTCAGCCCGTCCGGCGTTTGAGGACGAGGCCGTTCAGGCCGAAGCGGGGGTCTGGGGGCGGCAGCCCCCAGATACGACGACGGGCCCGCCCCCGGGAGCCAGGGGCGGGCCCTTTATCGTCCCCGCGGTGGCACCGCCATGCAGCACCGCGAGGGGTCTCGAAGACGACGTCGGCTCAGCCGAAGCGGCCGGAGATGTAGTCCTCCGTCGCCTGGACCGACGGGTTGGAGAAGATCCGCTCCGTGTCGTCGATCTCGATCAGCTTGCCGGGCTGCCCGACCGCCGCGAGGTTGAAGAAGGCCGTGCGGTCCGAGACACGCGCCGCCTGCTGCATGTTGTGCGTCACGATGACGATCGTGAACCGCTCCTTGAGCTCACCGATCAGATCCTCGATGGCGAGGGTCGAGATCGGGTCGAGCGCCGAGCAGGGCTCGTCCATGAGCAGGACCTTCGGCTCGACCGCGATCGCGCGCGCGATGCACAAACGCTGCTGCTGACCACCGGACAGACCCGAACCGGGCTTGTTCAGACGGTCCTTGACCTCGTTCCAGAGGTTCGCGCCCTTGAGCGACTTCTCGACGACGTCCGCGAGCTCGGACTTCTTGTACGAGCCGTTCAGCCGCAGGCCCGCCGCCACGTTGTCGAAGATCGACATCGTCGGGAACGGGTTCGGCCGCTGGAACACCATGCCGACCTCGCGGCGCACGGACACCGGGTCTATGCCCTGCCCGTACAGGTCCTCGTCGTCCAGCAGCACCTTGCCCTCGACCCGGCCGCCGGGGGTGACCTCGTGCATACGGTTGAGCGTGCGCAGGAACGTCGACTTGCCGCAGCCGGAGGGGCCGATGAAGGCCGTCACCGAGCGGGGCTCGACGGTCATCGAGATGTCTTCGATCGCCTTGTGGGCGCTGTAGTAGGCGGTGAGTCCGCTTACGTCGATTCGCTTGGCCATGATTACGTCACTTCCAGAATTATCCGTCGCTGTGGCCGCGTCAGCGACCGGTCTTCGGGGCCTTCCAGCGGGCGATGCCGCGGGCCACCAGGTTCAGGATCATCACGAAGGCGATCAGGGTGAGCGAGGCCGCCCACGCCCTGTCGTACGACGCGTCCGCGCCTGCCGCGTACTGCTGGTAGATGTACAGCGGCAGCGACTGCTGCGCACCCTCGAAGGGGTTGTTGTTGATGAACCGGTTGCCGAACACCAGCAGCAGCACGGGAGCCGTCTCGCCGGTGATACGGGCGATCGCCAGCATGATGCCGGTCGTGATGCCGCCGATCGAGGTCGGCAGGACCACCTTCAGGATGGTGCGCCACTTCGGGACACCGAGCGCCAGGGAGGCTTCGCGCAGCTCGTTCGGGACGAGCTTGAGCATCTCCTCCGTGGAGCGCACGACCACCGGCATCATCAGGATGGCCAGGGCCAGCGAACCGGCGAAGCCGAAGGGCTCCAACTTGAAGATCAGCATGAGGCTGAGGATGAACAGACCCGCGACGATCGACGGGACACCCGTCATCACGTCGACGAAGAAGGTGACGGCGCGGGCGAGCTTGCCGCGGCCGTACTCGACCAGGTAGATCGCGGTGAGGATGCCGACCGGCGCGGCGATCAGCGTGGCGAGTGCGACCTGCTCCAGGCTGCCGATGATGGCGTGGTAGATGCCACCGCCCGGCTGGGAGTCGGCGACGATGCCCATCGAGTGGGTCAGGAAGTAGACGTTGAGGACCTTCACGCCGCGCGAGATGGTCACCCACACCAGGGAGACCAGCGGGACGACGGCGATCAGGAAGGCCGTCCAGACCAGGCCGGTCGCGATACGGTCCTTGGCCTGACGGCGGCCCTCGACGCGCGCGGCGATGCCGTACGTACCGACGAGGAAGAGGATCCCGGCGATCAGGCCCCACTGGACCTTGCTGTCGAGGCCCGCGCCCAGGCCGATGGCGACCGCGAGGGCGAGGGAGCCGGCGGCGATCGCCCAGGGCGACCACTTGGGCAGACGGGCGCCGCGCAGGGTGCTGGCGGGCTTTTCGGCGATGGCGGCGTGGCTCATGCGTTGGCCCCCGAGTACTCCTTGCGGCGGGCGATGATCATGCGGGCCGCGCCGTTGACCAGCAGGGTGATGACGAACAGGACCAGACCGGAGGCGATGAGCGCGTCCCGGCCCTGCTCCGTGGCCTCACCGAACTTGGAGGCGATGTTCTGGGCGAAGGTGCCGCCGCCCGGGTTGAGCAGGCTGCCGTGGATGAGGAAGTCCGGGGAGAGCACGGTGGCGACGGCCATCGTCTCGCCGAGCGCACGGCCGAGACCGAGCATCGAGGCGGAGATCACACCGGAGCGGCCGAAGGGGATCACCGCCATGCGGATGACCTCCCAGCGCGTGGCACCGAGGGCGAGGGCCGCCTCCTCGTGCATCTGCGGGACCTGGCGGAAGACCTCGCGGCTCACGTTGGTGATGATCGGCAGGATCATGATCGCGAGCAGGATGCCGACGGTGAGCATCGAGCGCGGTGCGCCGCCGTCCCAGGAGAAGATGCCGGTCCAGCCGAAGTAGCTGTCCAGCCAGCCGTACAGGCCGTTCATGTGCGGTACGAGGATCAGCGCGCCCCACAGGCCGTACACGATGGACGGCACGGCGGCGAGCAGGTCGATCACGTACGCGATGGGACCGCTCAGCTTGCGCGGTGCGTAGTGCGTGAGGAACAGCGCGATCGCGACGGCGATCGGCACGGCCAGGACCATGGCGATGATCGAGGAGATCACCGTGCCGAAGGCCAGGACCGCGATACCGAAGACCGGCGGGATGGACGTGGCGTTCCACTCGAAGGTCGTGAGGAAGTTGCCGTGGTCCTTGCTGATCGCGAGGGAGGCGCGGTAGGTGAGGAAGACCGCGATCGCGGCCATGATCACCAACAGGAAGATGCCCGACCCACGGGAGAGACCGAGGAAGATCCGGTCACCGGGTCGGGTGGCACCGCGAGCTGCGCGCTTCTGCTCGGCGGAAGGCTGGGGGGAGGGGGGTGGTGTGTCAGTTATCTCTGTAGATGTGTCCATCGGGTTCTCCGGTCTGCGGAACCACACGCGGAGTGCGGCTCTGCGAAGCCGTACGCGACGTACGGCTCGTGGCGGCGGTGCACCGGACGGTGCGGTCCGGTCCCGGGTTTTGAGGCCCGGGACCGGACCGCACTCGGATCAGCTCAGGCCCTCGATGGTGGTGCGGACCTTGGCGATGATGTCGGCGGGGACGGGGGCGTACTTCAGGTTGGGCAGCAGGCCCTGGCCGTCCTCGGAGGCGATGTAGCGCAGGAACGCCTTGGTGGCGGGCAGGGTGTCCGCCTTGTTGCCCTTGTCGCAGACGATCTCGTACGTGACCAGGGTGATCGGGTAGGCGCCGTCGGCCTTGGTCGCGTAGTTCAGCTGGAGCGACAGGTCCTTGCCCGTGCCCACGACCTTGGCGTCGGCGATGGCCTTGGTGGCGCTGTCACTGCTGGGCGCGACCGGGGCGCTGGCACCGGTGTTGATGCTGACGGCCTTGACGCCGTCGGTGACGTACGACAGCTCGAAGTAACCGATGGCGCCGTTGGTCTGCTTGACCTGCGCGGCCACACCGGAGGACTGCGCGGCGGACTGGCCGCCCTTGGCCTGCCAGGCCTTGCCGCCGGAGTACTTCCAGTTGTCGGGCGTCGAGGCCTTGAGGTACTTGGTGAAGTTGTCCGTGGAGCCGGACTCGTCCGAGCGGTGGAACGCCTGGATCTTGAGGTCGGGCAGCTTCACGCCCTTGTTCAGCGCGGCGATCGCCGGGTCGTTCCAATTGGTGATCTTGCTGTCGAAGATCTTCGCAATGGTCTGGGCGTCCAGGACCAGGTTGTCCACGCCGGACAGGTTGTAGCCGAGCGCGATCGGGCCGCCGACCATCGGAAGGTCGATGCCCTGGCCGCCGGAGCAGACCTTCTTGGAGGCGGTGACGTCTTCGGGCTTCAGCGCCGAGTCGGAACCCGCGAAAGCGAGCTGGCCCTGGGTGAAGGAGGTGACACCCGCGCCGGAGCCGCCGGCCTTGTAGTTGATCTGCACGCCGCAGGCCTTGGAGAACTGCGCCACCCACGCGTCGATCGCGTTCTTCTGCGCGGACGAGCCGTCGGAGAGCAGCTGGCCCTTGGCGTTGTCGCACTTGATCGAGCTGGCGTTGGTGGCGGACGCGCTGGCGCCGCCGCTGCTGCTGGTGTCGTCCGAGCCGCACGCCGTGAGGACCAGGGCGCCCGACGCGGCGATGGCACCGAGGGCGATGGCCCGCCGATTCATGCGCTGAAGCTTCACTTGAAAGAGTTCCTTCCAGGAGCCGCCGTCCTGAATTCCGGCGGCGTGCGGAGTCGAAGTCCCGGCAACGGAGGTCGCGCCCCTCCCGAGGGACGGCCCGCGTCGCGTAAGGCTGAAATTAGGCAGATCAAGTGAAGCCGCCCCTGGCCGCAAATGAACGGAAGGTGAACCCCTGCGGACGGTGTGGTTAGGTCACGGAATGCTCACGGGGAGGGCACATGAAGGTTCCGCCCCACGGTGACACAGGAGTGACACTTCTGCCGGAACCCGTGTGGTCGGCGAGCCGTCTCGTTCCCCGAGAGCAATCGGGAGGCGCAACATGGAACGTCGTACGTTCATAGGAGGCGGCGCGGCCGCGATAGCGGCCGTTGCCACGGCCGCGTGCAGGGGCGGCTCTGCCGATGCGGACACCACCACCTCATCATCGTCCTCTTCCTCCAGTACGGCGATCGGAGCGAAGTCCGCAGCGGCCGCCCCCGCCAACTGGACCGCGCTCTCCCACGACCTCGACGGCACCCTGATGCGCCCGGGCGAGGCCAACTGGACCACGGCCCACCAGCTGTACAACACCCGCTTCGACGGCCTGAAGCCGGCGGCTGTCGCCTACGTCGCGCACGCCGACGACATACGTACGACCCTCGCCTACGCCCGCGCCCACAACATCCAGGTCGCGATACGCAACGGCGGCCACTCCTACGCGGGCTGGTCCTCCGGCAACGGCAAGCTGATCGTCGACGTCTCGAAGCTGAAGCAGATCCGGGTGGGCGGCGGCCAGGCGGTCGTCGGCGCCGGCTCCAAGCTGATCGACGTCTACCGCGGGCTGACCGCGAAGGGCGTGACGATACCCGCGGGTTCCTGCCCCTCGGTCGGCGTCTCCGGACTGGTCCTGGGCGGCGGTCACGGCGTGGTCTCCCGGGCGTACGGCCTGACCTGCGACAGCCTCACGCAGGCAACCCTGATCACGGCGGACGGCAAAACACTTACCGCCAACGCAACCGAGAACAAAGACCTCTTCTGGGCCCTGCGCGGCGCGGGCAACGGCAACTTCGGCGTCGTCACGGAACTGCACTTCAAGACCCACCCGGCGCCGCAGGCCGTCTCCGCCTACCTGACCTGGCCCTGGTCGAAGGCCGCCGCCGTGGTGAAGGCCTGGCAGGAGTGGGGCCCCGACCAGCCCGACGAGATCTGGTCCTCCTGCCACCTGGAGAACGGCGGCTCGCCGACCGTCTCGGTCGCGGCGTTCTCGCTCGGCACGTACGGAGAGCTGCAGAACGCGCTCGACCGCCTGGTCTCGGCGGTCGGCTCGCCGGCCCGCAGCGAAACGCTCAAGCGGCACACGTACGAGGGGGCGATGGAGGCGTACGCGGGCTGCTCGTCCTTCCGCACCGAGCCCCAGTGCCACCTCCCCGGCTCCACCCCGAACCGCAACCCGCAGGGCTCCCTGGGCCGGGAGACCTACTCGGCCCGTTCGGACTTCTTCGACCGCTCGATCTCCTCGGCGGGCATCCAGACCCTGCTGAGGAACATCAGCTCGGTCCCGGGCGGCGCGGGCAGCATCGCGCTGACCGCCCTGGGCGGCGCGGTCAACCGCGTCTCCCCCACCGCGACGGCCTTCGTCCACCGCCGCTCCCGGATGCTGGCCCAGTACCTCGCATCCTGGCGCGCCGGCACCTCGGGCACCACGCCCCAGTCCTGGCTGACGACGACCCACAACGCCATGAAGCCGTACGCCTCCGGCGCGGCCTACCAGAACTACACGGACCCGACCCTGCCGAACTGGCGCAAGGCGTACTACGGCGACGCGGCAGCCCGCCTGTCCCAACTGAAGAACCAGTACGACCCAAACCACTTCTTCACGTACCCACAGGCCCTGTAGCTGCATCCGCCATAACTGCCGCATCCGCCATAGCTGCCGTAGCCGCCATAGCTGCGGGCAGTCGTGCCGCTAAGGGCGGCACGGGTGGGCGCAGCGGCACCCCGCAAGCGCGGGCAAGCAAAACCCCCGTACGTCGGCCCCACCCCGGGGCACTTATGCAGCCAGGTCCCGCTCCTCCGCCCCCGCCCCTTCCTTCCTGGCCCCCGGAATCAACGCACCCCGCCCCACAGCCGCCCGCCCAGGGCCCCGCACAAGCCACCCACCCCAAACCGACCCCTCAACGGCCTTCACCACAGGCGTCAACAGCAGCATGGCAACAGGCGACAACAGCAACGCCACAGCAGTACCGAGCGCAAACCCCCCGACCACATCCGTCGGATAGTGCACACCCATATAAACCCGGCAGAACCCTTCGAGCAGCGCCAGCCCGATCCCGGCAACCCCGAACTTCCGGTTGGCCACGAACAACCCGACCGCCATGGCCATGGTGATCGTCGCGTGATCGCTCACGAACGAGTAGTCGGTCTTCCCGGACACCAGGACATCAAGCCCCTCGTGCGTACGGAAAGGCCGGGGCCGCTCGACGAACCCCCGTATCGGCACATTCACCAGCACCGCCAGCGCGGCAGCGAGCGGCGCCCACACCAGCGCGGCCACGGACGACACGGCGTCCTCGGCACCCCGCCGCCGCACGGACCACCAGCACCACACCACGAGCAGCACCATGGCCAGCAGCAGCCCGTACTCCCCGACAAAAGAGACGGCCCGGTCGAGCCAGTGCGGCGCGTCCTTGGCCAGGCCATTGATGTCGTAGAGCAGGTCGACGTCGGGGTCCGACCCGGATTCGGCGAGTCCAGCCATCGTGCTGTGGCCCCTTCGTCGTCTGCTGCCGGACGCACTCGCGCACGCCCGCTTACCCACCCCCGTGGTTGTAGATCACGTCGTACACGTCGTGGACAGCTATCCGGATGCCTGACGGATGACTACGAGAACAGGAACGCACGGTCCCAGTTACTACGTTCCACACTCCACCGAATGATCACGCAGACGTTATCGAAGAGAGACTCATCTCTGCAGCTCAGGGGGTGGGTTCACGCTCGGTTCACACCGTGGTGGGCAGCGCTTTCGCGCCATCTTCGGTGACTCGCGTTGCCCCGAAGTACTCGGAGGTGTCGATGGGGTCGAACCGGATCACCGCACCGGTCCTGGGCGCGTCGATCATGTATCCGCCGCCGACGTAGATCCCCACATGGTGGATGGCCCGGGAGTCGGTGGGGTCCGTGGAGAAGAACACGAGGTCGCCGGGGAGCAGTTCCTCCCGCTTGGGATGCGGCCCGGCGTTGTACTGGTCGTTGGCGACCCGCGGCAGCGTGATCCCGACACTCTCGTAGGCGGCCTTTGTCAGCCCCGAGCAGTCAAAACGCCCGTTGTCGTCGGCGGTCCCGTTCCCGCCCCACAGATAAGGCGTCCCCAGCTTCTTCTGCGCGTAGTAGATGGCCCCCGCGGCCTGCTTGCTGGGATCCACCCGGCTGACGGGCGCGGCGAAGCTGTCCTCGAGCGTGGTGATCGTCTTGACGTAGTTCTGGGTCTCCTTGTACGGCGGCACGCCCCCGTACTTGATCACCGCGTAGGACCCCGCGTTGTACGAGGCGAGCATGTTTTCGGTCAGATTCCCGGGTACGTCCTTCACATACGAGGCCAGCTGGCAGTCGTACGAGGCGGCGGACGGAATCGCGTCCGCCGGGTCCCAGACGTTCTTGACACCGTCTCCGTTGCCGTCAACCCCGTGCGTGGCCCAGGTGCCCGGAATGAACTGCGCTATCCCTTCCGCGGCCGCCGCACTCTTGGCGTTCGGATTGAATCCGCTCTCCTGGTAGAGCTGGGCGGCGAGCAGGGCGGGGTTGATGGCGGGGCACATATTGCCCCACTTCTGCACGATGGCCGAGTACGCGGCGGGCACGGCCCCCTTGGCCAACGCCTTGGCCCCGCCGCCCACCCCGTTGATGAGGTTCCCGGCGACGACGTACACCCCGACGACGAGCAGCATCACGAAGGCCAGGGCCGAGCCGACGACAACGGTCGCCACGATCCATGCCTTACGCACCGTCAACCGCCCCTCGCCGACCGGGAGTCCGATAGCCCACGTCAGTCTAGGGGCGCGTCCTGCGTTCCGGGACGTCAGAGATCAGCCGGTCGCATCCCGATACAACTCGGCCGCTTCCGCTCCGAACACCACGCTGTACGAGATGTCGTCCGTGAGCCCGCCCTTCTCGTGTCCGCCCAGGATCCCGACGACCGCCTTGTCCCCGTTGACCCAAGGGCTGCCGCTGGTCCCTCCGGAAAGGCCTGGGCAGTCGATCCGCTGCTGGGTACGGCTGTGCACGGTCGGCCTGTTGGTACAGCTGACGGGCACTTCACGGGTGTTGGGATACCCGGTGACGGTGACGGCGGTGGCCCCGGTCGCCATACCCGTCACGAACGGATTCCCGCCGACGGCGTCCTCGACGCTCTTCCCGTCCTTGTTGGTGACGACGGCGAAGGCGACGTCACTGTTCTCGTGCTGCCCCTTGGCCCATCCGTCGGGCAGGAACACCTTCCGCACCGTCCACACCCCGTACGGCGCCCGGCCGCCCCGGTACCCGGGCACGAAGACGAGGTCCCCGTCCTTGCTCCCGTTGAGGCAGTGGGCCGCGGTGACGATGAGATTGCGGTGCGGGCTGTACACGACGGAGGCGGTGCAGAAGTGCCCGCCGGCGAGCGACGACTTCCGGTCGGCGTCGAAGAGCGCGCCGACCTTTCTGGCCTGCGCGGTGTCCGCCGCGACGGCGGTCACACCGAGCGGCCCCGGCCCGTCGTCCGCGTTGGCGAGGGAGGCGGAGGTCAGCGCCGGCACAAGGAGCACGACGGCCGCGCACAGGGGACTGGTGGCACGCCTGCTGATGCGTGAGATGCGCTTCATCGGCACCCACTGTGACCGATGAAGGTGAGAAAACGGTCTGCCGTTCACTTGGATCTCTCCGTGAACGGTCCCTCCTGTGGCGGCAGCACGTCTTGGCAGGCCCCGTCGTCGGGGCGGGCCCAGGTCCCCTTGCCGGGGACGAGCACGAGACGGGGCCGCGGATGCATCGAGGCCTGGGGCGACACGGACATGGCTCGCTGCCTCCGTCCCTCCACCTCGGCGTCGAATCCACCGTACTGTGCGCCCTGCTCCCCCGCCTCCGCGTCCCGCTCCACACTCGCCTGTGCGGCCCTCCTGTGCCGCTGCTCCACCTTCGCCACAACATCCTCCCTTCACTCTCCGAACCCACACCATCACGTTAGGCCACCGGACTGACATTCGGCCCGAGGCTGGAAGGCGGGCGATGAGTTTTCGTCGGCGGCCCGGTCTGTTCTCGTACGAGTGAGTCGAGACGGACGAGGAGTACCGCCATGGTGCAGATCGGTGCCGCCCTTCCCAGTTCCGGTGCCGGTGCGTCGGCCGACGCCCTGGTCGCTGTCGCCCAGGCCGCCGAGCGGATGGGGCTCGGCAGCGTGTGGACGTACGAGCGCCTGCTGCGGCCGACGCAGCCGATCCCGATGGGCGGTGCGGGCGGGCCGGTGATGGAGGGCCCGCCGGCGTGGGCCGACGTCTACGACCCGATCGAGACCTTGGCGTACGTCGCCGCGAAGACGGAAGGCATCCGGCTCGGCACCAGCGTGGTCGCCGCACTGCTGCACAACCCCGTCGTACTGGCGCGGCGGCTGGCCACCCTCGACCGGCTCAGCGGCGGCCGGCTCCTCGCCGGGCTCGGGCAGGGCTGGATGGAGCAGGAGTTCACCGCGGCAGGCGTACCGATGGCCAGGCGCGGAGCCGGGTTCGAGGAGCACCTCGGCGTGATGCGCGCCGTCTGGGGCCCCAACCCGGTGCGCCACGAGGGCCGGTTCTATCAGGTCCCCGAGAGCGAGATCGGCCCGAAGCCGGTACAGCCTGGCGGGCCGTCCGTCCTCGTGGGCGCCGCCACCCCACCGGCGGTCGACCGCGCAGCCCGGCTCGGCCTCGGTCTCTCCCTCGTCGTCTTCGACTGGGATGCCCTGCGCAACACCGTCGCGACGTATCGCCGTACGGCCGAGGCGGCCGGCCACGACGTCGCATCGCTGCCGCTCTTGGTGCAGGTCAACGGCACCGTGACCGACGGCGACGCCGTCGACGAGCGAGCGCCCCTCACCGGCTCGGTCGAACAGGTCGCCGACGACCTCACCGAACTCGACCGCCTGGGCGCGGACCACGTCTACTGGTCGATGATCGACCAGAGCGAACAGCTCGACATCCTGGCCCGGCTCAGCGAGGCATACGCCGAACGCACCAAGAGCTCCTGAGTGTTCGCCCCTGTGGCTCTCGGGCAAGTCGCCCGTCTCAGCCGGTCCCGGTGGCCTTGTCGCCGGACGGAGTGACGGCGTACCACTGCCCGTCCTTGCCCTGGCCGTTCAGCTGCCCGGCCGCGGTGTCGCCCGCGTACCGGTACAACGGCCAGCCGCCGAGGGTGAGTTGCTTCTGGCCGTCGCGGTGGACCGTGCCGAGAAGTGTCTTCCGGACGCCCGCGGTCCGCACGGAGTCCGGCACGATGACCGGTATCCACGTCTTGACGCAGTCACCGGTACACGTCCACCTGGACGGATTCGGCCGGTCCTTGTCGTAGCGGTAGAGGGCCCTCCCCTTCTCGTCGGTGACCACGTCGCCCACGCCCGTCATCGCCTTGGCCGTCACCAGCGTGGTCGTGGCCGACTGTCCGCTCCCGGAGTTCCCGCCGTCGGCAGGGGCGGAGGCGGCCGGCGCGGAGGTCGTGGGATCCGCCGCGGCCGTGGTCGCCGGAGCGGAGGCGACGGGGCTCGTACCGGAGGCGTTGTCGTTCGAGGAGCCGCACGCCGCCAGCAGAAACACGGAGGCGAGACCTGCGGCCGAGGCGAGGAGAACGCGGTGCGGGGTCACGGAGCTGCCCTTCTTCGGGGTCGCCATCACTTGCCCTCCTGGTACGTCCGTCAACTCCCGCCCTCTCAGCCCCTGTTGTGACATGACGCAGTCTTTGCGCGGGAAAGGCGCGAGAGACACGCGAGTGACGCGCGTAAATCTGTCCACCGCCTGTCCATTTTCTGTGGGCGAAGTCAAGCCACTCCCATCCCCCCTCCATCCGCCCGCCATCGAGCGGCAATCCCCCAGCCCCCTTCAGTAATGCGGAAGTCAGAATTCCGAAACGGTCTTGTTTGTCGCGTACTCAACAAGCGATGGTCTACGCGGGTCGCCGCCCCTGCCGGGAACCCCCCGGCAGTCCCCCCACCGCAGGCCTCTGCAACCCACTTCCAGGAGGCTGTACGTTGAGTACGTCCACCCCCAACTCCCCCCACATATCCGGTAGATGGCGTCGCATCGGCTCGGCAGCTGCCGCCACCGCGGCCCTCGTGTTCGCCGGCGTCGGCACCGCGGTCCACGCCGATGCGGCAACCACCGCCACCCACAAGGTGAGCGCCAAGACCATCGCCGCGCAGGTCGCCAAGGCCCACGTGCAGTACACGAAGGCCTGTGGCGCGACCCCGAAGAAGGGCTACGCCGCGTGCAACGCCCTGCGCGTCACCGGCGGCACCACCGCCTTCATGGAGAAGCAGGCAGCCCTCAAGGGCAGCACGCCCAAGACCATCAAGCCGCACGCCGCTCAGGACGACCCGACCGGTTACGGCCCGAGCGACATCCAGTCGGCGTACGGCCTGGCCGACGCCGCCTCCTCGAACGGCTCCGGCCAGACGGTCGCGATCGTCGACGCCTACGACGACCCGAACGCCGAGGCGGACCTGGCCACTTACCGCTCGTACTACGGCCTGTCGGACTGCACGACCGACAACGGCTGCTTCAGCAAGGTCTCCCAGACCGGCTCCACGACCTCCCTCCCCACCGCCGACAGCGGCTGGGCCGGCGAGATCTCCCTCGACCTCGACATGGTCAGCGCGACCTGCCCGAACTGCAACATCCTCCTCGTCGAGGCGAAGTCGGCGTCCGACGCCAACCTGGGCACCGCGGTGAACGAGGCCGTCAAGCTGGGCGCGAAGTTCGTCTCCAACTCCTACGGCGGCGGCGAGTCCTCCTCGGACACGACGTACGACTCCTCGTACTACAACCACCCGGGCGTCGCCATCACCGCGAGCGCGGGCGACAGCGGCTACGGCGCCGAGTACCCGGCCGCCTCCAAGTACGTGACCGCGGTCGGCGGCACCAAGCTGTCCACGTCCTCCAACAGTCGCGGCTGGACCGAGAGCGTCTGGAACACCAGCAGCACGGAAGGCACCGGCTCCGGCTGCTCCTCGTACGACGCCAAGCCCTCCTGGCAGACCGACACGGGCTGCACCAAGCGCATGATCGGTGACGTCTCCGCCGTCGCCGACCCCGCCACCGGCGTCTCGGTCTACGACACCTACGGCTCCGACGGCACCGGCTGGAACACCTACGGCGGCACCAGCGCCTCGTCCCCGATCATCGCGTCGGTCTACGCCCTCGCCGGCACCCCGGGCAGCAGCGACTACCCGGCCGAGTACCCGTACAACGCGGCCGGCACCTCCGCCCTCAACGACGTGACCAGCGGCAGCAACGGCTCCTGCTCCACCAGCTACTTCTGCACCGCGAAGTCGGGCTACGACGGCCCGACCGGCTGGGGCACCCCGGAGGGCCTGGACGCCTTCACGGCGAGCTGACGGCACACGGCACCACGGCAATACGCAGCACGACCTCCCCGTCGGGTCACGGGGAGCCGCCCTGAATGAGGAGTACGTGGGGTCTCCTCGGCGGCATGGAAAGGAAAACGGGTCACGGCAGCCGGCCGCGGCCCGTTTTCCCGTGCGCCCCGCCGTTCGGACGTGGCAGTGCATCGGGCACCATCGTCCGGAGAAAGTCGCCGTCCGATCCACGACGCCCCGGGGGAAACCACATGAAGCGCACGCTCGCAGTCCTGCTCACCGTCGCCGCACTCACCGCGCCACTGGCCGGTTGCAGCAGCAAGTCGAAGAACGTCACCGGCACTGTCGTCAGCAAGGACACGGACCACGAGTGCAAGACGAAGAAGAAGGGCACGAAGAGGACCCGCAGCTGCCACACCGAGTACGAGCTGACGATCCGCACCAAGGGCGGCGACGAGGAAGAGGTCGACGTCAGCTACAGCGCCTACAGCAACTGCGCCGAGGGGGCCGTCTACCCCAAGTGCACCTCCCGCTAGCGGAGCAGGCACAGGCCCCGATCGGGCCCCGATCAATGCAAGTCCCGTGAACTGTCTGTGAGTTGAGTAAAGGCTCAGACCAGGTTCAGTAAGCCGGAAGTCAGGATTCCGGGACTCCCTTGTTGTCGCGTACTCAACAAGAGATGGTCGGCAACGCACGCGCACTCGCACCCGCACCGCCCCTGTTCCACCCCCATCAGGACCACCGGAACATCAGGAGGCTGCACGATGCGTTCCACTCCCCCCAACAGACCCTCCGGCCGCCGCGGCCTGCGCCGTACAGTCACCGCAGCGGCCGCCACGGCTGCCCTGCTCCTCACCGGCTTCGGCACCGCCGTCCAGGCCGACGCGGCGGGGCAGACCGCCTCCACCAAGGCGACCTGGACCGCGACCCCCTGCGCCACCCCGCAGCACAAGGGCGAACTGGCCTGCAACTCCTACCGCGTCACGGGCAGCCTCACCGCCTTCCAGAAGCAGCAGGCGGCAAAGACGGGCGTCACTCCCAAGGCCGCCGACGCCACCACCCCCTCCGGCTACGGCCCCACCGACCTCCAGGCCGCCTACGGCCTCACCTCCGCCGCCTCCGCAAACGGCTCCGGCGAGACCATCGCCATCGTCGACGCGTACAACGACCCCAACGCGGAGTCCGACCTCGCCACGTACCGCTCGTACTACGGCCTGAGCGCCTGTACGACGGCCAACGGCTGCTTCAAGAAGGTCAGCCAGACGGGCTCCACCACCTCCCTGCCGTCCAGTGACGCGGGCTGGTCCGAGGAGATCTCCCTCGACCTCGACATGGCCTCCGCCATCTGCCCGAACTGCAACATCCTGCTCGTCGAGGCAACCTCCGCAACGATGGCCAACCTGGGCACGGCGGTGAACCGCGCGGTCACCCTGGGCGCGAAGTACGTCTCGAACAGCTACGGCGGCTCGGAGTCCTCGTCGGACACGAGCTACGACTCCTCCTACTTCAACCACGCGGGCGTAGCCATCACCGTCAGCGCGGGCGACAGCGGCTACGGCGCCGAATACCCGGCCGCCTCCCGGTACGTGACCTCGGTCGGCGGCACGGCCCTCTCCAAGGCCACCTCCACCACCCGCGGCTGGACGGAAACCGTCTGGAAGACATCGAGCACCGAGGCCACCGGCTCCGGCTGCTCCTCCTACGACGCCAAGCCGACCTGGCAGACCGACACCGGCTGCACCAAGCGCACGATCTCGGACGTCTCGGCCGTCGCCGACCCCGCCACCGGCGTCTCCGTCTACGACTCCTACGGCATCACGGCCGGCTGGTACACCTTCGGCGGCACCAGCGCCTCGTCCCCGATCATCGCGGGCGTCTACGCCCTCGCCGGCACCCCCTCGTCCTCCTCCTACCCGGCCTCCTTCCCGTACGCGGCGGCCGGCACCTCCGCCCTCAACGACGTCACCAGCGGCAACAACGGCAGCTGCTCCACGACCTATCTGTGCACCGCCCGGTCGGGGTACGACGGCCCGACCGGCTGGGGCACCCCGGAGGGGGTCTCGGCCTTCACGGGCTGACCGACTGACCCTCCGTCACCGAGCGGGCCGCGGGCACCAGCCGCGGCCCGTTCGCCGTACCGGATACTCTTCATCCGTTCGTCCGTCACCCGGAGAACATCGGCACGACCCCTCACCCGACCCACCGTCAGGAACGATTCAGGTCGTAAGAGGGGTCAACGACGGAACCCCACCACAGGTTCCGCTCAGGCCTCATTGCCCGGCGTGACCTGCCGTGATACACAGAGTGACCTAACAGCTATTCGTACGAAACCCGCCACGCAATGACGCCAAGTCGACATACGAAGGCAGCATTGTCGGCGAGAATGAGCCTGACCTCTGCACCCCCGCAGGGGACTGCGGAACTACCCACCAGGGGCGGTGACTTACATGCTCTTTGCGGCCGACAAGGGAGACATCAACACCATCATCGGCGGGATCGCTCCGGACTGGGGCCCCTTCGGCAGCCTGGGCAACGAGGCGAAGGTCATGATCGAGGTGGTGATGGCGGTCGCCATTCTCCTCTGCCTCGGCATCGCCGTGTGGGGCGCCGCGAAGCAGCGCATCGGCGCGACCGCGCTCCGCGACACCTTCAGCGCGGAACAAGGCAAAGGCCTCATCATCGCCGGTCTCACCGGGGTATTCATCATCGGCTCGCTGGGCACGCTCTTCACCATCGTGTACGGCATGGCCGTCTAGCCCTTCCCCTTCACCCCACCCGCCCGTCGTGCCCACCGGCTGAGGTTGCGTTTCCCTGATGTCGAGTCACCACACCGCGCCCATGCGGGAACCAGCACGGCTACCGTCGTATCTCTACGAGGTGGAGAGGGCGTACGCGGCATGAGTCTCGGAGACGAGCACGAGGCCTCCGGCGGTTACGGCGGCACGGGCCAGACCCGGACCCGGCTGCCCGACGGGGGCGGCGATGTGTACGGAGGCGCACGGCGCGGCGGCAGATCGTCGTCCCGGAGCCTGATCACGGTGGTCGGCGTGGTGGTGCTCCTCATCGCCGCCATCGCCTTCGCGAACCGCGGAGGAGGCGATTCCTCTTCGGACAGCGGAAGCGGGAACAAGCCGGACGCTGCGTCTACGGCTGCGAGCGGGACGAAGCCGGTGCAGGCCGGCTTCGCCCATGACCAGCAGGGGGCGCAGAGCGCGGCGGCGAACTACTCGGTCGCGCTGGGCTCGGCGGACATGTTCAACACCGCCGGTCGGCACGCGATCGTCAATACCGTCTACGCCCCGGATGTCGCCGCCGCTCGGCAGTCCGACCTGGACAGCGCGTACTCCAGCGAGAAGTTCCTGACCAACATCGGCCTCGACAAGGACGGCAGGGCGCCGAGCGGACAGACCTTCGTCTCCCGGGTCGTTCCTGTGGGCACCAAGGTCACCTCCTCCACCGCGAACGCTGCCACCGTCGAGGTCTGGTACACGTCGCTCTTCGGCCTGTCCGGTGAGAGCTCGACCAACCCGGTGTCCGAGAGCTGGTACACCACGACGTACCAGCTGAAGTGGATCGACAACGACTGGAAGGTCACCGACTTCCAGCAGAAGGACGGACCCGTGCCGGTCGGGCGCGATCAGAAGGCTTCCACCGCCGACGACATGACGAAGGCTGTCGAGGAGTTCGGAGGCTTCACCTATGCGCGCTAACCACCGCTTCCTCAAGGTCACGACCGCTGTCGCCACCGTGCAGGCCACCGCCGTTCTGCTGGCCACCCGCGCCTTCGCCGCACCAACGCCCAACCCGACGAAGAGCAACGACCCCTGCGACCTCATCCGAGGCCCCGCCAAGGACTACTGCGAACGCGGCAACGGCGACAAAGGCACAACCGGCACCGGTGGCTCCATCGACCCCACCTCCACCCTCGACCCCCTCTCCTCCCTCGCCAAGGGCTGCGCGGACGCCGCCTCCTGGACCATCGACAAGCTCAGCAAGGCGGTAACAGAAACCGCGAACGTCGACTTCACCAACGCCAAGTTCCTGCAGCAGTACGCGGTCGTCTTCGCGGCGTCGACGATCCTGACCCTCCTGCTCTGGCTGCTGGCGGTGGCCAAGCGGGCCGTACGAGGTGTCCCCCTCACCACGGCCATCGGCGAAGCGGTCGGCTTCCTCTGGCTCACCGTCCTGGCCTCGGCGTTCACGCCCCTGATCCTCTACACCGTCGTATCCGCGACCGACGGCGTGACCGACGTCCTCGCCAAGACGACCGGCGATCAGACGAACACCTTCTTCGGCACGTTCTCCGGCGCCCTCAACAAGGGCGAGAACATCGGCGGCGGCCCCATCATGCTGATCGTCGTGTCCCTGGTCAGCATTCTCGCCGCGGGAGTGCTCTGGCTGGAGCTCGTGATCCGCGCCGCCCTCCTCTACGTCGGCGCCCTCCTCGGCACGGTCGTCTACGCGGGCCTCGTCGACAAGAACCTGTGGAGCCACGTCCGCCGCTGGGCCGGCATCATGATCGCGGTCATTCTCGTGAAACCGATCATTGTCATCGTCCTGGGCCTCGCGGGCGCGCTCTCCTCCGCAAACGGCCCGGACTCCTTCTCCGCCGTCGTCTCCGGCCTCGCGATCATCCTGCTGGCCATCTTCGCCAGCGCGATGATCTACAGGTTCGTACCCGGCTTCGGCGACGAGATCGCGAGCGGCCGCAACAACCGCATCATGCAGGGCGCCGAGGGCAAGGCCGCCGCAGTCATCAGCTCCCCGGCGACCATGGTCGCGCAGGGCATCAAGACACACAGCGCCCGCGCCAACGACAACGGAGGCGGCGGCCAGTCGTCCTCCAACGGCGGCCCCCGCCCGGCCAACCCGGCCTCCGGCGGCGTCGCCGCCCACAGCACCCGCCCCTCGAACGGTGGCGGCGGCGGAAGTGTCCCCTCCGCCGCACCCGCACCCCGTTCGTCGAGCCCGGTGAACACCCCGCACGCCAGCAACACCCGCAACAGCAGTACCAACCGCACGGGAGGTGAAGGGCGTTGACGACCGAGTCCCACCTGTCCCATCCGGTCACGCCCCGCCGTACATATCTCATCGGCCGCGCCCGGCCGAACGCGATCGTCGGCCGGAACCGCGAGTCCGGCGAGATCGCGCTCATCATCGGCGGCGCGTTCCTCGGCATGATGTGCGGGCTCCTGGTCCCCGTCCTCTCCCTGCGCATCGTGCTGCTGATGGGCTTCCCGCTGATCGCCCTGATGGCGGTCTACGTGCCGTACAAGCACCGCACCTTCTACAAGTGGTTCGAGATCAACCGCAGTTACAAGCGCACCCTGAAGCAGGGCACCCTCTACCGCAGCGGCGTCATCGAGGCCGGTACGCGGCTGGACGGACGCGAGGTCGAGATCGGCCCGCCGCCCGGCATCGGCCGCATCACCTGGCTGGCCGCCCCCTTCGGGCCCGACGAGATCGCCGTACTCCTGCACGCGGACCGCAGGACGGTGACGGCCGCCATCGAGATCGAGGGCCCCGGCGTCGGCCTGCGCGACTCCGAGGACCAGGAAGCCCTGGTCGACCGCTTCGGCACCCTGCTCAAGCACGTGGCCAACGGCGACGGCTTCGTCACCCGCCTGCAGATGCTCGCCCGCACCCTCCCCGCCGACCCGGACGCCCACGCCAAGGACGTCGCCATCCGCGGGGACGAGAAGTCGCTGGGCTGGCTGCAGCAGTCGTACGACCAACTGCAGTCGATGGTGTCGACGAGCAGCGAGCAGCACCGCGCCTACCTCGTCGCCTGCATGCACTTCACCCGCGACCTCGCAGCCGAGGCCCACGCGATGGCCCGCGCGGCCCGCCCCCAGAACGGCCGCAAGGTGGACCGGGACGCCGGACTCGCGGTCGTCATGGCCCGCGAACTCACCGACATCTGCTCGCGCCTCCAGGAGGCCGACATCCGGGTGCGCCAGCCGCTGGGTCAGGGGCGGCTGGCGTCCCTCATCCACTCCATGTACGACCCCGACCACCCGATCGACCACATCCAGGCGATGACGAAGCGCAACGCCTGGCCGGCCGAACTGGACGCCATGGAGCCGACGTTCCTGCAGGCCAAGACCCGGGAGTCGTCCACCCGAGCGCCCTGGTGCCACGCCACCGCCTGGGTGAAGGAGTGGCCGATGACCCCGGTGGGCGTCAACTTCCTGGCGCCGCTGCTGGTCCACACCCCGGACGTCATCCGAACGGTCGCCGTGACGATGGATCTCGAGCCCACCGAGGTAGCCATCGAACGCATGCTGACCGAGAAGACCAACGACGAGGCCGAGGCCTCCCGAGCCGCCAAGATGAACCGCACGGTCGACCCCCGTGACGTCGCCGCCCACAACCGCCTGGACCAGCGCGGCGAGGACCTGGCCAGCGGCGCGGCCGGCGTGAACCTGGTCGGCTACATCACCGTCTCCTCCCGCTCCCCCGAGGCCCTCGCCCGCGACAAGCGGACCATCCGCGCCTCGGCCGGAAAGTCGTACCTGAAGCTGGAGTGGTGCGACAGAGAACACCATCGCGCCTTCGTGAACACGCTCCCGTTCGCCACCGGCATCCGAAGGTAGGGGCTGAGCTCTGATGCGGGATCCGCTGTCCGTCCTGACCGACGCCTTCACGTCCTTCCTCTTCGGGAAGGTCGAGACGACCCGCCTGCCGGTGCGCACGTCGACAGGCCAGGCCCAGGCGGTCTACCTCCCGACCGCCGCCCCCGGCCTCGGCGACTCGGGCGTGATCATCGGCCGCGAGGTCTACTCCGGCAAGGGCTACATCTACGACCCCTTCCAGCTCTACGGCCAGCAGCTGCCGGCCCCCCACTGGCTGGTCCTCGGCGAGTCCGGCAACGGCAAGTCGGCCCTGGAGAAGACGTACGTCCTACGACAGCTGCGCTTCCGCGACCGCCAGGTCGTCGTCCTCGACGCACAGGGCGAGGACGGCGTCGGCGAATGGAACCTGATCGCGCAGGAGCTGGGGATAACCCCCATCCGCCTGGACCCGACGGCCGCCCTGGACATGGGTATCCGCCTCAACCCCCTCGACCCGGCGATCACCACGACGGGCCAGCTCGCCCTGCTCCGGACGATCATCGAGGTCGCCATGGGGCACGGACTGGACGAGCGCTCGGGCTTCGCCCTCAAGGTCGCGCACGCCTACGTCAACGAGACGATCCTCGACCGCCAGCCGGTCCTCACCGACATCGTCGAGCAGCTACGGCACCCCGAACCGGAGTCGGCCGAGGCGATGAACGTCGCCATAGACGACGTACGGGCATGGGGCCTGGACGTGGCGCTGGTCCTGGACCGGCTGGTCGACGGTGACCTGCGCGGCATGTTCGACGGCCCGACGACGGTCGGCATCGACCTCGACGCACCCCTCATTGTGTTCGATTTGTCCCACATCGACCGCAACTCCATCGCCATGCCGATCCTGATGGCGATCGTCGGCGTATGGCTGGAACACACCTGGATCCGCCCCGACCGGAAGAAGCGCATCTTCCTGGTCGAGGAGGCCTGGCACATCATCAACAGCCCCTTCGTGGCGCAGCTGTTCCAGCGGCTGCTGAAGTTCGGCCGACGGCTCGGCCTGTCCTTCGTGGCGGTGGTCCACCACCTTTCGGACGTCGTCGACGGCGCGGCGGCGAAAGAAGCGGCGGCCATCCTGAAGATGGCGTCGACGAGGACGATCTACGCCCAGAAAGCCGACGAAGCACGGGCGACGGGCCGCGTCCTGGGCCTCCCCCGCTGGGCGGTGGAGATCATCCCCACCCTCACCCCGGGCATCGCCGTGTGGGACGTCAACGGCAATGTCCAGGTCGTCAAACACCTGATCACCGAAACGGAACGCCCGCTGGTCTTCACCGACCGCGCCATGACGGAGTCGTCCGCCGAGCGCGACCTGAACGACGACGCCCTGCGCGCCGCCGAGCTGGAAGCGGAAGAGCGCGCGGCCGCCTTCGTGGAACAGCACCTGAGCGACTTCGACGGCCCGTCCGAATCGACGGTGGCGTAGCGGAAGGCGGGACATGGTGAGACCGGACGACCGGCGAAGGGAAGCACGGGACGGGCAGGGCGGCATCCCGGACGGGCTCCTGCTCGGCATACTCGCCTTCCTCCTCGGCATGACCATGCTGGTGTGGTCGGCCACCGGCCTCGCCGGCTGGTTCGCCAAGGGCAGCTGGCCGGACCGCGTGACCTTCACCCGCACCCCGCTCGCCATGCGCCACCTCATCGGCCAACCGCACGACATCCCGGGCGCCTGGCCCGAGACACCGGACACCCAGCTTTCCGGCTACGGCCTGTTCTGGGGCTTGTTCATCGGCCAGCTGATGGTGCTGTTCGTACTGACGGTGTTCGTGATGGGGACGTTCGCGCGCTGGCGCGCAGGCCGCCTGAACCGACGGACGAAGCAGCCGACGGCCCTCGAGGGACCCACACCCGAGCCGACACCGATGCCCACGCACTACGAGGTCCCGACCCCGAGGACGGCACCACCCGAACCACAGCCGACGGAACTCCCCCAGGAAGCACCACCCACACCCGAGCCCTCCTCGCCGGTCGCCGATGAACGCACGACGGTGGGCGGAGTGGCCGGCGGACGGGAAACACTCGTCGTAGCCCCAAGGGAAAGCCGCCAGGCCACCGCAACCCAGGCCGTACGCGACGCGGAAGGCGCGGCCCTCGTCATCACCTCCAACCCGGCGGTCTGGTCGGACACCAAGGACGCCCGGGCAAAACTGGGCCCCGTCCTCCTCTACGACCCCGCCCACCTCTGCGACACCCCGGCCCGCCTCCACTGGTCCCCCACCACGGGCTGCGAGGACAAGCAGACAGCAGCGGCCAGAGCCGCCGCCCTCCTCGCCCCGATCCGCCCCACCGCCAAACTCGACCAGGCCCTGTCGGCAACAGCCGAAACGCTCCTGCGCAGTTACGTGCACGCCGCCGCCGTCGACGGCCGCACCATCCGCCACGTCCACCGCTGGTCCCAGGGCAGCCAGGTCCAGGACGCGGTCCGCATCCTCCGTACGAATCCCAAGGCGGCCCCCGGCTCCGCCGGCGAACTCGAGGCAGCGCTCACCGCGCACCCCGAACGTCGCGACATGGCCCAGGAGTTGACCAGCCGAGCCCTCTCCGCCCTCTTCACGGTCAACATCCGCGAGGCCTGCACTCCAAACCGAACAGATGCCCTTGCCTTGGATTCCTTCGTCCACGAAGGGGGCACGCTTTATGTGGTGGGGGAATCCATCGAGGACCCCAGAACCAACCCGGGCGCGATGCCCCTTCTGACGGCCCTCGTCTCAAGCGTGGTCGAGCGCGGCCGGCGCATGGCCGAACGGTCATCCTCCGGTCGCCTCGACCCACCACTGACGCTCGTCCTCGACGACGTCGCAGCAGTGGCTCCGCTTCCCCAGCTCCCCGAGCTACTCGCCACAGGAGCGGACCGGGGCCTGCCGACCCTGGCCCTGCTCCGCTCCCGCGAACAGGGCCGCGCCCGCTGGCCGCACGACGAGCTACCGGTATAGCGGCTCAGCTTGCGTCCCGCTCCAGGACGAACTCCAGCTCGGTGTCCTCCGGGCTGTTCGCGAGCGGTACGACCCTTCCCGTGGGCATGAACCCCGCCCTGCGGTAGAAGGCCTGGGCCCGCCCGTTGCCCTCATGCACGATGAGCCGCACCCGCTCGACACCCCGCCCCCACGCCCACTCCAGGCCGGCGTCGAAGAGTACTTCCGTGAGACCTATCCCGCGGTGCTCGGGCGTTACGAACACCCCGACGACATGCCCCTGCTTCCACTCGATCGGAAACCCGGCCCAGTCGGTCTCCCCCGGCTCCTCGATGAGCACGGTCAGCGTCCCGACCCACTCCCCGTCCGGCCCCTCGGCGACGAACTGCTGCGCACCGAGCGCTCCTTCGGCACCGCCGGCGGTGCGTTCCTGCCAGAACGAGTCCGGATGGGCCAAGGCCTCCTCGTAGGTCTCCAGGAAGGCAAGGTGCGCCACGGGGTCCTGCAGGGACACAAGCCGCAACGCCTTTGCCTCGGCCCATTCGTCGGCGCGTATGGCACGGATTTTGTAGCTCATGTCGGCCACCGTACCGGAAACGCAGAAAACCCCCGGACCGGTTCCCCGGCCGGGGGTTTTCTCACAATTTGTTCGGCGGCGTCCTACTCTCCCACAGGGTCCCCCCTGCAGTACCATCGGCGCTGTAAGGCTTAGCTTCCGGGTT
>NZ_JBIAWI010000015.1:0-281403 GCF_042895385.1 Streptomyces sp. NPDC001401 | reverse complement strand
TCGATGCGGATGGACGTGACCGCCGCACCCGGGATCGAGGAGAGGAGCGTACGGCGAAGGGAGTTGCCGAGGGTGTAGCCGAAGCCCGGCTCCAGCGGCTCGATCACGAACCGGGAGCGGAACTCGTCGACGACCTCTTCGGTCAACGAGGGACGCTGAGCGATCAGCATGTGTGGATCAGATCCTTCTTTCGTGGACGCCCGCTATTTGACGCCCGACGGAAACCGCGCCCGTGAAAAGCGCGGGTACTGCAAGGGTACGGGCGATACGGCCCTTACAGAGCCGTACCGCCCGAAACCAAGCCTGCTGCGAAGCAGCCGTGCGTCAGACGCGACGACGCTTCGGCGGACGGCAGCCGTTGTGCGGGGTGGGGGTGACGTCCTGGATGGAGCCGACCTCGAGACCGGTGGCCTGGAGGGAGCGGATCGCGGTCTCGCGACCGGAGCCCGGGCCCTTCACGAAGACGTCGACCTTGCGCATGCCGTGCTCCTGCGCGCGGCGGGCGGCCGACTCGGCGGCCATCTGCGCGGCGAAGGGGGTGGACTTGCGCGAGCCCTTGAAGCCGACGTGGCCGGCGGAGGCCCAGGAGATCACGTTGCCCGAGGGGTCCGTGATCGAGACGATCGTGTTGTTGAACGTGCTCTTGATGTGCGCGTGGCCGTGAGCGACGTTCTTCTTTTCCTTGCGGCGCACCTTCTTGGCAGCGCCCTGACGACCCTTGGGGGGCATCTACTAACTCCTACGGGGAGGTGGTCGGTCCTACAGCGAAGACCGCTGATGAAGCGTTGTCCGCTGAGGACTACTTCTTGCCCGGCTTCTTCTTGCCGGCGATGGCGCGACGCGGACCCTTGCGGGTACGGGCGTTGGTGCTGGTGCGCTGACCGCGGACGGGCAGACCGCGGCGGTGACGGAGACCCTGGTAGCAGCCGATCTCCACCTTGCGGCGGATGTCGGCCTGGATCTCGCGACGGAGGTCACCCTCGGTCTTGATGTTGTTGTCGACGTACTCGCGGATCGCGACCAGCTGCTCTTCGCTCAGGTCACGAACACGGGTGTTCGGGTCGATGCCCGTCTCCGCCAGCGTCTGCTGCGAAAGGGTCCGGCCGATGCCGAACACGTAGGTGAGGGCGACCTCCACGCGCTTTTCGCGCGGGATGTCAACACCGGAAACGCGTGCCATTCAATGGCTCCTGGTGATCTTCGGAGGTCTTCCGCAGAACCGGTTCCCAGCCGCCGTACCAGGTACGAACTGGGTCCCCGGCCTCCGAACCGGGGGTGTCAGGCGAAAGCTCGCCTGGGTCCTGCGTATGAACATATTCAGCTCGCGTCGCGCGAATCTCTGCGATATCGATGCAGAGGGATCGGTCGATCGTGCGTCAGCCCTGGCGCTGCTTGTGGCGCGGGTTCTCGCAGATGACCATGACCCGACCGTGACGGCGGATCACCCTGCACTTGTCGCAGATCTTCTTGACGCTCGGCTTGACCTTCATGGGATTGAGGTTCTCCGGGTCAGTGCCACCACCCCGCCGAAGCGGAATGCGGGCAAGATCTACTTGTAGCGGTAGACGATCCGGCCACGCGTCAGGTCGTACGGAGACAGCTCCACCACGACCCGGTCGTCAGGGAGGATGCGGATGTAGTGCATACGCATCTTGCCGCTGATGTGTGCCAGGACCTGGTGGCCGTTCTGGAGCTCGACCTTGAACATGGCGTTCGGAAGAGACTCGACGACAGTGCCCTCGATCTCGATGGCACCTTGCTTCTTGGCCACGCTTCGCCCTTCGAATCGACTACCTTGATCGACTCCGTGCGTTTCCCTTACGGGCGCATGCGGACATGCGGGTACACGAGAGCCGACGAGTCAGTCTACGTCAGCCCACTCGGAAAGACGAATCGAGGAAGGATGCCCCGGCGGGGAGATCCTTAAGCCAGCGGATCCGGCGCGGCAGTAACCCCGTGCTCGGCCAGCTTGGCCTTGCCACCGTCCGGAGCCGTGAGTACCAAGGGCCCCTGCTCGGTCAGTGCGACGGAGTGCTCCCAGTGGGACGACCACGTACCGTCCGTGGTGATGACCGTCCAGTCGTCCGACAGGACCTCGGTCTTCGGGGTGCCCAGGGAGACCATCGGCTCGATCGCGAGGCAGAATCCGGTGACCAGCTTCGGCCCCTTGCCCCGGCGCTTCTCGACGTAGTTCAGCAGATGCGGGTCCATGTGCATCTCGGTGCCGATGCCGTGGCCGCCGTAGTCCTCGATGATCCCGTACTTGCCGCCGCCGGGCTTGGGCTGGCGGCGGATGTACGTCTCGATCGCGCGGGAGACGTCGACGAGCCGGTTGCCCTGCTTCATCGCCGCGATGCCCGCCCACATGGACTCTTCCGTGACCCGCGAGAGCTCGATCAGCTCCGGGGCGTGGCCGGAGCCGACGAAGGCGGTGTACGCGGCGTCGCCGTGCCAGCCGTCGATGATCGCGCCGCAGTCGATGGAGATGATGTCGCCGTCCTTCAGGACGACGTCGTCGGACGGGATGCCGTGCACGACGACCTCGTTGACGGAGGTGCAGATGGTCGCCGGAAAGCCGCCGTAGCCAAGGAAGTTCGGCTTGGCGTTGTGCTCGGCGAGTACCTTGCGCGCGACCTGGTCCAGGTCCTTGGTGGTGGCCCCGGGCACCGCGGCCTCACGAGTGGCCGCGTGGATGGCGGCGACGACCAGCCCCGCCTCACGCATCTTGGCGATCTGCTCGGGGGTCTTGATCTGCACCATGGGTGGCCTGCGCTCTCCGTCACTCACGTCAACCGGTTACCTACACAACAGTACGGCCGTGACGCCCCGTCGGGTGCCACGGCCGTAACTGGCTGACGGCTACTTGCCGTCGTCCTCGCGCTTGAGGGCTTCCAGCGCCCGCTGCGTGACCTCGCCCACCGGGCCGAGGGACGAGATCGTGACGACCAGGCCCTGCGACTTGTAGTAGTCGATGATCGGCTCGGTCTGCGTGTGGTAGACCTCGAGCCGCGTGCGGACGGTGTCCTCGGAGTCGTCGTCACGCTGGTACAGCTCGCCGCCGCAGACGTCGCAGACGCCTTCCTTCTTCGCCGGGCTGTACGTCACGTGGAACACGTGCGCCGAGTCGTTACGGCAGATGCGCCGACCGGCGATCCGCTTGACGACCTCTTCCTCGGGGACCTCGAGGTCGAGTACCGCGTCCAGCTTGATGCCCTCGGTCTTGAGCAGCTCGTCGAGCGCCTCGGCCTGCGAGACATTGCGCGGGAAACCGTCGAGCAGGAAGCCGTTCTCCGCGTCCGGCTGCTCCATGCGGTCCTTGGCCATCGCGATGGTGACCTCGTCGGGGACGAGGTTGCCGGCGTCCATGTAGGACTTCGCGAGTTTCCCGAGCTCCGTCTGCTGGCTGATGTTGGCGCGGAACAGGTCGCCCGTGGAGATGTGCGGGACGCGCAGCTTGTCGGCAAGGCGAGTGGCCTGCGTGCCCTTTCCTGCACCCGGCGGCCCGACGAGGACGATTCGCATCAGCGGAGGAACCCTTCGTAATTGCGCTGCTGAAGCTGGCTCTCAATCTGCTTCACCGTCTCGAGGCCAACACCCACGATGATCAGGATGCTGGTACCACCGAACGGGAAGTTCTGGCTTGCCCCGAAGCCAACCAACGCCATCGTCGGTACGAGAGCGATCAGACCCAGATACAGCGAACCCGGCCAGGTGATCCGGTTGAGTACGTAACTCAGGTACTCAGCGGTCGGTCGGCCAGCCCGGATGCCCGGGATGAAGCCACCATACTTCTTCATGTTGTCGGCGACTTCCTCGGGGTTGAAGGAGATCGCCACGTAGAAGAACGCGAAGAAAACGATCAGCAAGAAGTACGTGGTGACATAGACCGGGTGATCACCCTTGGTCAGGTTGTCCTGGACCCACGTCTTCCAGCCGGAATTGCCGCCCGAGAACTGGGCGATCAGGCTCGGAATGTAGAGCAGCGAAGAGGCGAAGATCACGGGGATGACACCCGCCTGGTTGACCTTCAGCGGGATGTACGTCGACGTACCACCGTACGACCGGCGTCCGATCATGCGCTTCGCGTACTGCACCGGGATCCGCCGCTGGGCCTGCTCGACGAAGACGACCAGCCCGACCATGACGAGACCCACGGCGATCACCGTGCCGAACTCGATCCAGCCACCGGCGAGCTTGCCCTGCAGCTTGATGGTCCACAGCGCGCTCGGGAAGGTGGCGGCGATCGAGATGAACATCAGGATCGACATGCCGTTGCCGATGCCGCGGTCGGTGATGAGCTCACCGAGCCACATGACTACACCCGTACCGGCGGTCATCGTGACGACCATGGTGATGGTCGTGAAGATCGACTGGTCCGGAACGATCTGGCTGGCCACCGGGCAGCCGGTGAACAGGGCGCCACTGCGGGCGGTGGCGACCAGGCCGGTGCCCTGCAGGATGGCCAGCGCCACCGTCAGGTACCGGGTGTACTGCGTGATCTTCGCCGTGCCGGCCTGGCCCTCCTTCTTGAGGGCTTCGAGGCGCGGGATCACCACGGTCAGCAGCTGGAGGATGATGCTCGCCGTGATGTACGGCATGATGCCGAGCGCGAAGATCGTGATCTGCAGCAGCGCGCCACCACTGAACATGTTGATCAGACTGAACAGGCCGCGGTTCGAGCTGGCCACATCCATGCACTGCTGGACGTTCTTGTAGTCGACGCCCGGGATCGGGATGTGTGTACCGACCCGGTACACCACGATGATGGCGAGCGTGAAGAGCAGTTTCTTGCGCAGGTCGGGCGTCCTGAACGCCCGGGCGAACGCGGTGAGCACGGTGCCTCCTGCGACCCCCGCGCAACTGCGTCAAGGGTGACGGTCTTGAGGTTCGACGGATACAAAAAAGAACAGTGCAGGCTACCTTACCGGCGGCACGGCTCCCCTTGGAACGACCGACCGGGGATACCTCATTGTGAGGTATCCCCGGTCGGGACTTCTTACGTCATCGAGACGTCCGAAAAATTCAGACGAGCTCGGTGACGGTGCCGCCGGCGGCGGTGATCTTCTCCTTGGCGGAGCCGGAGACGGCGTCGACCGTCACCTGCAGCGCCACGGAGATCTCGCCCTGGCCGAGGACCTTGACGAGGCTGTTCTTGCGAACGGCACCCTTGGCCACCAGACCCTCGACGGTGACTTCGCCACCCTCGGGGTAGAGCGCGGCCAGCTTGTCGAGGTTCACGACCTGGAACTCGGTCTTGAACGGGTTCTTGAAGCCCTTCAGCTTCGGAAGACGCATGTGGAGGGGCATCTGCCCACCCTCGAAGCGCTCCGGAACCTGGTAACGGGCCTTCGTGCCCTTGGTACCACGACCGGCCGTCTTACCCTTCGACGCCTCACCACGACCGACACGGGTCTTCGCGGTCTTGGCGCCCGGGGCGGGACGGAGGTTGTGGATCTTGAGCGGGTTGTTCTCCGCCATGATCAGTCGACCTCCTCGACCGTCACGAGGTGGCGGACGGTGTGCACCATGCCGCGGAACTCGGGGCGGTCCTCCTTGACGACCTGCGTGTTGATGCCCTTGAGACCAAGGGAGCGCAGGGTGTCACGGTGGTTCTGCTTGCTGCCGATGTAGGACTTGACCTGCGTAATCTTGAGCTGCGCCATGATTACGCACCCGCCCCGGCACGCGCACGCAGCAGGGCCGCGGGGGCGACGTCCTCGAGCGGCAGACCACGGCGGGCCGCGATCTCCTCGGGACGCTGCAGACCCTTCAGGGCCTCCACGGTCGCGTGCACGATGTTGATCGCGTTGTCGGAGCCGAGCGACTTCGACAGCACGTCGTGGATACCGGCGCACTCGAGCACGGCACGCACCGGGCCACCGGCGATAACACCGGTACCGGGGGACGCGGGCTTGAGCAGAACAACGCCGGCAGCCTTCTCACCCTGGATCGGGTGCGGGATGGTGCCCTGGATACGGGGGACCTTGAAGAAGTGCTTCTTGGCCTCCTCAACGCCCTTGGCGATGGCGGCCGGCACCTCCTTGGCCTTGCCGTAACCGACACCCACGGTGCCGTCACCGTCGCCCACCACGACCAGCGCGGTGAAGCTGAAGCGACGACCACCCTTCACAACCTTGGCGACACGGTTGATCGCGACGACACGCTCAACGTAAGCAGTCTTCTCGGCGGCAGCTGCGCCACCGTCACGACCCTTACGGTCCCGCCGCTCGCCGCCACCGGCACCGCTTCCACGGCGCTGGGGTCCAGCCATTGGATTACCTCTCTCTTTCCGCTAGCTACGAGCGGCTCAGAACTTGAGCCCGGCTTCGCGGGCGGCGTCCGCCAGGGCGGCGATGCGCCCGGCGTACTGGTTGCCACCACGGTCGAATACGACGGCCTCGACACCGGCGGCCTTGGCGCGCTCGGCGACCAGGGCACCGACCTGCTTGGCCTGCGCGGACTTGTCGCCCTCGCCACCGCGGATCGAGGTGTCCAGGGTGGACGCCGACGCAAGGGTGTGACCCTTGATGTCGTCGATCACCTGGGCCACGATGTGGCGGTTGGAGCGGGTAACGACCAGACGCGGACGCTCCGCCGTTCCGTTGATGTGCTTACGGATCCGGATGTGGCGGCGCTTGATCGCGGCGCGCTTGTAGGCGTCGCCCTTAAGGATCTTCTGTCCGTATGCCATGGCTTACTTACCCGCCTTTCCGACCTTGCGGCGGATGACTTCGCCCTCGTACTTGACGCCCTTGGCCTTGTACGGGTCGGGCTTGCGCAGCTTGCGGATGTTGGCCGCAACCTCGCCGACCTTCTGCTTGTCGATGCCCTCGACCGAGAACCGGGTGGGGGCCTCCACCTTGAAGGTGATGCCCTCGGGGGCCTCGACGGTGATCGGGTGGCTGTAGCCGAGAGCGAACTCGAGGTTCGAACCCTTGGCGGTCACTCGGTAACCGACACCGCTGATCTCGAGCTTCTTCACGTAACCCTGGGTCACGCCGGTGATCATGTTCGCCACCAGCGTGCGGGACAGGCCGTGCAGGGCCTTGTTCTGACGCTCGTCGTTGGGGCGGGTGACGTTGAGAACGCCGTCCTCACCCTTGGCGATGTCGATCGGCGAAGCGACGGTGTGGGTCAGCGTGCCCTTGGGGCCCTTGACCGAGACCGTACGGCCGTCGATGGTGACGTCCACGCCGGCGGGAACCGTGATGGGGAGCTTGCCAATACGCGACATAGCTTTTTCCTCCGTTCCCTTCCGCTACCAGACGTAGGCGAGGACTTCCCCACCCACGCCCTTCTTGCCGGCCTGCTTGTCGGTCAGGAGACCGTGCGACGTGGAGATGATCGCCACGCCGAGGCCACCGAGGACCTTGGGCAGGTTGGTGGACTTCGCGTAAACCCGGAGACCGGGCTTGGAGATCCGCTTGATGCCCGCGATGGAGCGCTCACGGTTCGGGCCGAACTTCAGCTCGAGAACGAGGTTCTTGCCGACCTCGGCGTCCTCGACCTTCCAGCCCGTGATGAAGCCCTCCTGCTGGAGGATCTCCGCGATGTGCGACTTGATCTTCGATGCCGGCATCGACACGGAGTCGTGGTATGCCGAGTTCGCGTTCCGCAGACGCGTAAGCATGTCTGCGATCGGATCAGTCATGGTCATGAATTGGCCTTCGGCCTCTCTCGCCGGGGTTTCCAAGTGCCCATCCCTCTCCTCGATCCGAGACGAGGCGGGTGCGGTGCGGTGGACCTACGGCGTAGTAAGTCGTACGGGCGACCATCAGGCGCCCAACCCTCCAAGCCTAAGCCATGGAGAGGAGGGCGCCTGACACGCCCATTGCTTACCGAGAGCTTCGGGAATCCCTGATTTGGGGGATTACCAGGAGCTCTTGGTCACGCCCGGCAGCTCGCCACGGTGAGCCATCTCACGAAGGCACACGCGGCACAGGCCGAACTTGCGGTACACGGAGTGGGGACGGCCGCAGCGCTGGCAGCGCGTGTAGCCACGCACGCCGAACTTGGGCTTGCGAGCAGCCTTCGCGATCAGAGCCTTCTTCGCCATCTCGCTCACGCCTCCTTGAAGGGGAAGCCGAGGTGACGAAGGAGCGCACGGCCCTCAGCGTCGTTGGTCGCCGTGGTGACCACGGTGATGTCCATACCCCGGACGCGGTCGATCTTGTCCTGGTCGATCTCGTGGAACATGACCTGCTCCGTGAGACCGAAGGTGTAGTTGCCACGGCCGTCGAACTGCTTGGGGGACAGACCACGGAAGTCGCGGATGCGCGGGAGCGCGAGCGACAGGGTGCGGTCCAGGAACTCCCACATGCGGTCGCCACGGAGCGTGACATGGGCACCGATCGGCTGACCCTCACGCAGCTTGAACTGCGCGATGGACTTGCGGGCCTTGGTGACGGCCGGCTTCTGACCGGTGATCGTGGTGAGGTCGCGGATGGCGCCCTCGATCAGCTTGGAGTCGCGGGCGGCGTCGCCCACACCCATGTTGACCACGATCTTGACGAGGCCGGGGATCTGCATGACGTTCTCGTACTTGAACTCGTCACGCAGCTTGCCCGCGATCTCCTCGCGGTACTTCGTCTTGAGACGCGGAGTGGTGGTGGTAGCCATCAGATGTCCTCACCCGTCCGCTTGGCAACGCGGATCTTGTTGCCCTCGTCGTCGAAGCGGTAACCGACACGCGTGACGACCTTGTTGCCGTCCTTCTCAACGACCAGCTGGACGTTGGAGACGTGGATCGGCGCCTCGGTCGTGACGATGCCGCCGGCCTGCGAACCGCTGGCGGTCGGACCGGCCTTGGTGTGCTTCTTGACCCGGTTGACACCCTCGACCAGGACACGCTCGTCGCGCGGGTAAGCGGCAATGACCTTGCCCTGCTTGCCCTTGTCCTTGCCGGTGATGACCTGGACCAGGTCGCCCTTCTTGATCTTCATGCTTACAGCACCTCCGGAGCCAGCGAGATGATCTTCATGAACTTCTTCTCGCGCAGCTCACGCCCGACCGGGCCGAAGATGCGGGTGCCGCGAGGGTCGCCGTCGTTCTTCAGAATGACGGCGGCGTTCTCGTCGAAGCGGATGTACGAGCCGTCCGGACGGCGGCGCTCCTTGACGGTGCGAACGATGACCGCCTTGACGACGTCACCCTTCTTCACGTTGCCACCGGGGATCGCGTCCTTGACGGTGGCGACGATGACGTCACCGATGCCCGCGTAGCGGCGACCGGAGCCACCGAGCACACGGATGCAAAGGATTTCCTTCGCACCAGTGTTGTCGGCGACACGCAGTCGCGACTCCTGCTGGATCACGTCTATCTCCTGTTTGTCTGCCGGTTCCCGGCAGGGGTTCTTTTACGAACCCCTGCCGAGCCTGGCGGAACTGTCCTGCGGGGATGCCCGCAGGAAATTACTTGGCCTTCTCGAGGATCTCGACGACGCGCCAGCGCTTCGTCGCGGACAGCGGCCGGGTCTCCGCAAGGAGGACACGGTCGCCGACACCCGCGGCGTTCTGCTCGTCGTGCGCCTTGAGCTTGTTCGTACGGCGGATGACCTTGCCGTACAGCGCGTGCTTCACGCGGTCCTCGACAGCGACGACGACGGTCTTGTCCATCTTGTCGCTGACGACGAGACCCTCACGGGTCTTGCGGGCGCCACGTGCCTCGGTCGTCTGCTCTTCAGTCACATTGCTCTCGCTCATCAGGCGTTCTCCACCGTTTCGATGCCCAGCTCACGCTCGCGCATCAGGGTGTAGATCCGCGCGATGTCCTTACGGACCGCCTTCAGGCGGCCGTGGTTCTCGAGCTGACCCGTCGCCGCCTGGAAGCGGAGGTTGAACAGCTCTTCCTTGGACTCGCGGAGCTTCGCCAGAAGCTCCTCGTTGCCCAGCTCGCGCAGCTCGGACGCCTTGGTACCGGCCGACATCACGCTTCACCTGCCTCGCGCTTGACGATCCGGCACTTCATCGGCAGCTTGTGAGCGGCACGAGTGAGGGCCTCACGCGCAATCTTCTCGTTGGGGTACGACAGCTCGAACATCACGCGTCCGGGCTTGACGTTGGCGATCCACCACTCCGGAGAACCCTTACCGGAACCCATGCGGGTCTCGGCAGGCTTCTTGGTGAGGGGACGGTCCGGGTAGATGTTGATCCAGACCTTGCCACCACGCTTGATGTGACGCGTCATGGCGATACGAGCGGCCTCGATCTGACGGTTCGTCACGTACGCCGGGGTGAGCGCCTGGATGCCGTACTCGCCGAACGCAACCTGCGTGCCGCCCTTGGCAGCGCCGGAGCGCTTCGGGTGGTGCTGCTTGCGGTGCTTGACCCTACGGGGGATCAGCATGTCGGTCAGGCCTCCGTTCCGGTGCTCTCAGCCGGAGCGGCGGCGGGAGCCTCGGCCTTGGGGGCCTCGGAGCCTGCAGCCTGCTGCGGCTTGCGACCGCGCCCGCCACGCTCGCCACCGCGGCCACCACGGGCCGGGCGGTCGGCGCCACCACGGGCCGGGCGGTTACCCGCACGGGCCGCAGCGTTCTCGGCGCGGACCTCGGCGATGTTCTTGACGTCGCCCTTGTAGATCCAGACCTTCACACCGATGCGGCCGAAGGTCGTCTTGGCCTCGAAGAAGCCGTAGTCCACGTTCGCGCGGAGCGTGTGCAGGGGCACACGGCCCTCGCGGTAGAACTCCGAGCGGGACATCTCGGCGCCACCGAGGCGGCCACCGCACTGGATCTTGATGCCCTTGGCGCCGGCCTTCATCGCCGACTGCATGCTCTTACGCATGGCGCGGCGGAAGGAGACGCGGGAGGAGAGCTGCTCGGCGACGGCCTGAGCAACCAGCTGAGCGTCCGTCTCGGGGTTCTTGACCTCGAGGATGTTCAGCTGGACCTGCTTGCCCGTGAGCTTCTCGAGGTCACCGCGGATGCGGTCGGCCTCGGCGCCACGGCGGCCGATGACGATGCCCGGACGAGCGGTGTGGATGTCCACACGCACACGGTCACGGGTGCGCTCGATCTCAACCTTCGAGATGCCGGCGCGCTCCATGCCGGACGTCATCATCCGACGGATGGCGACGTCTTCCTTGACGTAGTCCTTGTACAGCTTGTCGGCGTACCACCGGGACTTGAAGTCCGTGGTGACACCGAGCCGGAACCCATGCGGGTTAACCTTCTGGCCCATTACCGGGTTCCTTCCTTGCTGCTGACGACCACGGTGATGTGGCTGGTCCGCTTGCGGATCCGGTAGGCACGGCCCTGGGCACGCGGACGGAACCGCTTCAGGGTCGGGCCCTCGTCGACGTACGCCTCGGAGATGAAGAGGCTGTCGGCGTCGGTGTGGTCGTAGTTGTGCGCGGCGTTGGCGATGGCGCTGTCGAGCACCTTGCCGACGGGCACGGAGGCTGCCTGCGGAGCGAATCGCAGAACAGCCTGAGCCTCCGTGGCGTCCATGCCACGGATAAGGTCCACCACGCGGCGGGCCTTCATGGGCGTAACGCGGATGTACCGCGCCTGGGCCCTGGCTTCCATGGTTGTCCCTCTCAGTTACTTACGTGTCTGAATGCGATCCGCTACTAGCGGCGCTTCGACTTCCGGTCGTCCTTGACGTGGCCCCGGAAGGTGCGCGTCGGCGAGAACTCGCCGAGCTTGTGGCCGACCATCGACTCGGTGACGAACACCGGGATGTGGGTCTTGCCGTTGTGCACCGCGATCGTGTGGCCGAGCATGGCCGGGACGATCATCGAGCGACGGGACCAGGTCTTGATGACGTTCTTGGAACCGGCTTCGTTCTGAGCATCCACCTTCTTGGCGAGGTGCTCGTCGACGAAGGGCCCCTTCTTGAGACTGCGCGGCATCTAAACCCGCTCCTAGCGCTTCTTGTTCGTCTTGCGGCGGCGGACGATGTACTTGTTCGACGCCTTCTTGGGCGAACGAGTACGACCTTCCTTCTGACCCCAGGGGCTGACCGGGTGGCGACCACCGGAGGTCTTGCCCTCACCACCACCGTGCGGGTGGTCAACCGGGTTCATCGCCACACCGCGAACGGTCGGGCGGACGCCCAGCCAGCGCTTGCGGCCGGCCTTGCCCCAGTTGATGTTGCTCTGCTCGGCGTTGCCGACCTCGCCGACCGTGGCGCGGCAGCGCTGGTCGACCAGGCGGATCTCACCGGACGGCATGCGGAGGTGGGCCATCGAGCCCTCCTTCGCGAGCAGCTGCACGGAGGCACCGGCGGAGCGGGCGAACTTGGCGCCGCCGCCCGGACGAAGCTCCACGGAGTGGATCGTCGTACCGACCGGGATGTTGCGCAGCGCCAGGTTGTTGCCGGGCTTGATGTCGGCGCCGGGACCGTTCTCGATCCGGTCGCCCTGGTTCAGGCCCTTCGGCGCCAGGATGTAGCGCTTCTCGCCGTCCGCGTAGTGGAGCAGCGCGATGCGCGCGGTGCGGTTGGGGTCGTACTCGATGTGCGCGACCTTCGCCGGCACGCCGTCCTTGTCGTGACGACGGAAGTCGATCACTCGGTAGGCGCGCTTGTGTCCGCCACCCTGGTGGCGAACGGTCACACGACCGGCGTTGTTACGGCCGCCCTTGCTGTGCAGCGGGCGGACCAGCGACTTCTCCGGCGTGGACCGCGTGACCTCGACGAAGTCGGCGACGCTGGAGCCACGGCGGCCCGGCGTAGTCGGCTTGTACTTGCGGATTCCCATTTCTCAGTCCTCGTCCGATATCGGACGATCCGACCCGCTTACGCGGTCGGACCGCCGAAGATGTCGATACGGTCGCCCTCGGCGAGGGTCACGATCGCGCGCTTGGTCGCCGCACGCTGGCCGAAGCCGGTGCGGGTCCGCTTGCGCTTGCCGATGCGGTTGATCGTGTTGACCCCGGTGACCTTGACCGAGAAGACCGCCTGGACGGCCTGCTTGATCTGGGTCTTGTTGGCACTCGGGTCGACGATGAACGTGTACTTGTTCTCGTCGAGAAGCGCGTAGCTCTTCTCGGAGACGACCGGCTTCAGCAGGACGTCACGGGGGTCCGTGTACGACTTGCTCAGCGGCGTCTCGACGGTGTTCTTGCCCTCGGCCTCGTGGCGACGCGCCTTGGCGACGCGCGCGGCCTTGGCGGCCTTGGCCGCCTTGGAGGCAATGCTCGGGTGACGCGTAGCCATCAGGCTTCGCTCCCTTCGGTGTCAGCGGCCTTGGGGCCAGACACGAAGGACTCGAAAGCGGCCTGGGTGAAGACCACGTCGTCCGAGACGAGAACGTCGTACGTGTTCAGCTGGCCCGGCTCCAGGATGTGGACCTGGGGCAGGTTGCGGGCGGACAGCCACGCGGCCTCGTCGGCGCGCTCGACGACCAGGAGCAGGTTCTTGCGCTCCGAGATCTTGCCGAACAGCGTCCTGGCGGCCTTCGTCGACGGGTTCTCACCCTCGACGACGCCGGAGACGACGTGGATGCGGTTGTGGCGGGCCCGGTCGGTGAGGGCGTGACGCAGGGCGGCAGCCTTCATCTTCTTCGGGGTCCGCTGCGAGTAGTCACGCGGCACGGGACCGTGCACGACGCCACCACCGGCGAACTGCGGGGCGCGGGTCGAGCCCTGACGGGCGCGGCCGGTGCCCTTCTGGCGGTACGGCTTCTTGCCGCCACCGCGAACCTCGCCACGGGTCTTGGTCTTGTGCGTGCCCTGACGGGCCGCGGCCAGCTGCGCGACGACGACCTGGTGGATCAGCGGAATGCTGACCTTCTCGACGTCGAAGATCTCCGCGGGGAGCTCGACGGAACCGGCCTTGTCGCCCGCCGGCGAAAGGATGTCAACAGTGCTCATCGGTACCTCAGGCCCCCTTGGCCGCGGTGCGGACCAGGACGAGGCCGCCGTTCGGACCAGGAACCGCGCCCTTGATGAGCAGCAGACCCTTCTCCGCGTCAACGGCGTGGACGGTCAGGTTCTGGGTGGTGACCCGCTCGTTGCCCATGCGACCCGCCATGCGGAGGCCCTTGAACACACGGCCCGGGGTGGCGCAGCCACCGATGGAGCCGGGAGAGCGGTGCTTGCGCTGGGTGCCGTGTCCGGCGCCGAGGCCCTTGAAGTTGTGACGCTTCATGACACCGGCGAAGCCCTTGCCCTTGCTCTTGCCGGTCACGTCGACCTTGATGCCGGCCTCGAACACCTCGGCGGTGATCTCCTGGCCGAGGGTGTACTCGCTGGCGTCAGCGGTACGGATCTCGACGAGGTGGCGGCGGGGAGTGACGTCGGCCTTGGCGAAGTGGCCCTTGAGGGGCTTGTTCACCTTGCGCGGGTCGATCTCGCCGAAGGCGATCTGGACCGACTCGTAGCCGTCGCTGTCGTTCGTACGCACCTGGGTGACGACGTTCGGGCCGGCCTTGACGACGGTGACCGGAACAACACGGTTGTTCTCGTCCCACACCTGCGTCATGCCGAGCTTCTCGCCCAGGATGCCCTTGATCTGCTTAGCCATTCTCAGATCACCGACCCTCAGAGCTTGATCTCGATGTCGACACCGGCCGGGAGGTCGAGTCGCATCAGAGAGTCAACGGTCTTGGGCGTCGGGTCGAGGATGTCGATCAGGCGCTTGTGCGTGCGCATCTCGAAGTGCTCGCGCGAGTCCTTGTACTTGTGCGGCGACTTGATGACGCAGTACACGTTCTTCTCAGTGGGCAGCGGCACCGGGCCCGCGACCGACGCACCAGTGCGGGTCACCGTCTCGACGATCTTCTTCGCCGAGGAGTCGATGACCTCGTGGTCGTAGGCCTTGAGCCGGATGCGGATCTTCTGTCCCGCCATGGCTACTCAGTAGTCCTGTCTCTATACAGCTCTGGAACCCGGCGGTTCCGTACCCTTCTCCTCCGACCCACGCGGTCGGGCGTGTCGCGCTTTCACTGACACAGATGTCCCTTGTTCGAACATCCCTGCCGGGAAAACACGGCCCTTCCGGAACCGCAAGCCGAGGACGAGAAGTCCACCGGGTGCCTGGTCGGTGCCGCACTGACACTTCCCGGAAGATTCCCGTACGTCCGCCCCAGTGCTGCCTTACGGCAGTTAGGGCGACGAGTACTGTGGGACTCGCTTCCGGTCCTCCCGGCGGGAGGCGCGCAGCATCAACACTCGACCGAGCAACTCCGACAGTCTGCCATACGGGGCAGGGGGCTGGCCAATCGAGCCGGAGAGAATACCCCCGGAGTGACGCAGGTCAAACACGCGCCCTAGTCGCACACCTGACACACCCTCACTCGCGTTCATGTCCGTGAATAAGAATCAAGCACCTATCTATTGACGCGTCCATAGCAAGCGCTTACGGTCCCGGTTGAGTACGGAGGAAAGCGCTTTCCCTTGCACGGCACCCCTGGTCACGGACGAACCCGGAGGCACCACCATGCAAGTGAGACCCGTCATCGCGTGTGTCAGTCTGCTGTCCGGCGCGCTGGTCGCGCTGTCCGGCACCCCGGCGCAGGCCGCGAGCACCACGCAGTACGTGTCGCCGAGCGGCACCGCCGGCGCGGCCGGCACGCAGTCCGCCCCGACGACGCTCGCCACCGCGATCAGCCGCATCGCATCCGGCGGCACCATCTACCTGCGCGGCGGGACGTACAACTACTCGTCGACGATCACGATCCCGGCCGGCAGCAACGGCACCTCGAGCGCCCGCACCACCCTGGCCGCCTACCCGGGCGAGACCCCGGTGCTCAACTTCTCGGCGCAGAGCGAGAGTTCGTCGAACCGCGGGCTCCAGCTGAACGCCGACTACTGGCACGTCCAGGGCCTCACCGTCGAGCACGCCGGCGACAACGGGATCTACGTCGGCGGCAGCAACAACGTCATCGAGCGCACGGTGACGGCGTACAACCGCGACACGGGCCTGCAGCTGGGCCGGATCTCCTCCAGCACCCCAAGCAGCCAGTGGCCGTCGAACAACCTGATCGTGAGCTCGGAGTCGCACGACAACGAGGACTCCGGCGGCGAGAACGCGGACGGCTTCGCGGCGAAGCTCACCACCGGCACCGGAAACGTCTTCCGCTACGACGTGTCCCACAACAACATCGACGACGGCTGGGACCTCTACACCAAGACCGACACGGGCGCCATCGGCCCGGTGACCATCGAGTACTCCCTCTCCTACGGCAACGGCACCCTCACCGACGGCACCCAGAACGCGAACGGCGACCGCAACGGCTACAAGCTCGGCGGCGACGACATCGCGGTCAATCATGTGGTCCGGCACGACATCGCCTACGGCAACGGCCATCACGGGTTCACGTACAACAGCAACCCGGGCACGATGACGATCTCGAACAACGTCGGCATCGACAACGCCCAGCGCAACTTCTCGTTCGACGCGGGCACGTCGGTCTTCCGCACCAACACCTCGTGCCGCTTCAACGTCAGCGGCTCGAACGACAAGACCGTCGGTGACGCCGACAGCTCCAACCAGTTCTACAGCGGCACGAACGGCTCCCGCTGCTCCTCCTACAGTGGCGCCCTCGGCTGGTCCTTCGCCTCGGACGGCCATCTCGCCGTGACCTTCGGCGGCAAGGTGGTCACGCCGTGACCAGGGGTTTCTGAATCCCCTGGGGCTTCCCCCACCCCGATACACCGGCTTGCCGGATGGTCCGGGGGAAGCCGCCCCGGCCACGGTGGTTGCACACCTTGCACCCACCGGAAGGACCGCTCGTGCGCATCGTCACGGCCACCACCGTCATCCTGACCCTGGCGGCGGGAGCCGCACCGGCCGCCGTGGCCGACGCCGGCAGATCCAGTACCGACGGCCTGTGGCGCATGGACGGCTACGGCACCGTCCTCGCCCTCGGCCACGGGGTCTACCAGGAGTACCAGACCACCGCGGTGAGCTGCCTCAAGGGCGACTCGGCGCGGCAGACGGGCCCGGGCACGTACACGGCGGACGGCGTCGTGCTGACCGTGCGCCTCGGTCACGACCGCGATCACGCGCAGCTGTCGGCGGACAGTTCCGTGGGCCACCGGCAGCTGCGGCGGATCGGGGCGCTGCCCGCGGAGTGCACCCTACGGACGCCCACGGACCCCCGTACCTCCTTCGACGTGTTCTGGCAGTCGTTCGCGGAGAACTACCCCTTCTTCGCCGCCAAGGGCATCGACTGGCATGCCGTGCGCGACCGTTACCGGCCGCTGGTCCACAAGGACACAACCCGCTCGGAGCTCTTCGACGTCTTCAGCCGCATGGTCGCCCCGCTCCACGACGCCCATGTCGCCGTACAGGACGGCGAACGCGTCTTCGCCCAGGGCCGCCCCGGCACCGAGATTCCCTCGGACACGCTGGACGCCAGGGTCAAGAAGTTCATCGTCGGGCGCGACCTCAAGGGCGCCCCCTACCGACGGGACTTCGCCGCCGGCCGCATCACCTACGCCGACCTGCCCGACGGCGGCCCCGGCTACCTGCGCATCTCCGGCTTCGGCGGGTACACGACCGCCGACCACGGCTCGTACGCCGCCAACCTGGCCGAGCTCGACAAGGCGCTCGAAACCGTCCTCACCGCGGAGTGCACCCGGCGCCTGCCCGGCCTGATCATCGACCTGCGCGTCAACGGCGGCGGCTCCGACGCCCTCGGCATCCACATCGCCGAGCGCCTCACCGACCGCCCCTACATCGCCTACGCCAAGCGCGCCCGCAACGACCCCGCCGACCCGACCCGGCACACGCGCCCCGAGCCCGTACCCGTGACCCCCGCGCACGCGCCCCGCTACACCGGCCCCGTCGCCGTCCTGACCGGCGGCTCCACGGTGAGCGCGGGCGAGACGTTCACCCAGGCGCTCATGGACCGCCCGGGCAGGACGGTGCGCATCGGGCAGCCCACGCAGGGCGTCTTCTCGGACGTCATGGCCCGCAAGCTCCCGGACGGCATGGCCGCCTGGCTCCCCAACGAGGAGTTCCTGACCCACACGGGCCACACCTTCGACGGCACGGGCATCCCACCACAGATCACCGAACCGGTCTTCACAAAGGAGGAGTTCACCAAGAACAGGGACTCGGCATTCGACCGAGCGGTGAGCGAACTGGGGCGCTGAGCAAGGTGCGCGAAGGGCGTTACGGCTCGGCAGCCCCCTCAGGGGCGCGGGGCTGTATCGATATGCGGCTCCGACGCGTGGGCGCGACCAGCCACAACGCACCCGTAGACAATCGCCGACCAATCGCGGCACTTCCCGGGGGAGCAAGCTAAGCGCTCGCGTGCCGCAGGCGCGCAAACGACGTATCCAGTCCCCGCTTCAGCACCCGCGCCGCAGGCCGTTCCACCAGCCGGTGAACAAGCCAGCTCACCACCAGGAACCCGGCGATCACGACGACAACCAGCAGCCGGGGATCCATCGTGCCGCGGAGCTGCCCGATCAGCGTCGTACCGGCCACGTAGTGGATCAAGTACAGCGGATACGTCAGGCTGCCCGCAGTGACCAGCCACTTCCAGCGAATGCGATCCGTCGCACCGAGCGCGATCGCGGCCATGACGAGCAGGAACACGGTGTAGATCACCATGCTGCCCCGCCATCCGGAGACATGCTCGGTGTTGTCGATCCTCAGGCCCAGCTGCCGCTGCCCCATCAGCCACGCCATCGCGAGGATGCCCCACAGCAGCAGGTCCTGGCCGAAGCGGTGCATGAGGTAGAGGGCGAGGCCGGCGATGAAGAACCAGGCACCCTCCGGGTTGGCGGCCAGCGTCAGGAGGTGGAAATCCGCCACCGGGGCGAGCATCGCGGCCGCGCCCCAGACACAGCAGAAGATCACGACCTTGCGGTACGTCAGCCCGGTGGCGACGACGACCATGAAGAGCAGATAGAAGCGCAGCTCCGACCAGAGCGTCCAGTAGACGCGGTCGACGTTCGCCACGCCCGAACCCGCCTGCAGCATCGTGAAGTTGAGCAGAACGTCGCGCAGCTTCAGCCGGTCCCAGACCCCCGGCGCCACCACCAGCACGGCGGTGGTGAAGGCGATCCCGAACCAGTACGCCGGGTACAGGCGGATCACCCGGGAGACGAAGAACTCCCGCGGGGTGCGCCCCCAGCAGGACATGCAGATCACGAAGCCGCTGATCACGAAGAAGATCTCGACGCCGATCCAGCCGTAGGCGGCGAAATGGAAGACCGTCGGCATGATGTCGGAGACCGGCCGGTCCCAGACGGCGTTGGCCGGCTGGTCGACGCGCCAGCTGCCGGCGTAGTGGTGCACGGCCACCATCAGGGCGGCGACGAGACGGATGCCGTCGATGGCGTACAGACGGGGACGCTCGCGGCGGAGCGGGGCCGCCTGACGGCGTACCTGCACCGTGCGCAGCTGCTGCGTCGGCCGGTCGACCATCGTGGACATCAACGACCATCCCCTGTCTTGCCTGCTCCGACCACTCACGCTAGGGGGTCACAACCGCCACACAGCGAACAGACGAGAACATTCGGGGCATCGACCACGGGGATTTGGTCCAACCCTCGACGAGTTGTCCCGCAAGGTTCGCCGAGACTTCACCGTGCGACCGTCGGCCCTGCCGGCGCAGGGCAAGCGAAAAGGCCCGTACGACCGAAGTCGTACGGGCCCCTTCAGGAGCTCGCGCTGGAGCTACCAGGTCAAACCAACAAACTTACTTGTTGATCTTGGTGACCTGGCCGGCGCCGACCGTCCGGCCACCCTCACGGATGGCGAACTTCAGGCCCTCTTCCATGGCGACGGGCTGGATGAGCTCCACCTTCATCTCGGTGTTGTCACCCGGCATGACCATCTCGGTGCCCTCGGGGAGGGTCACGACGCCGGTCACGTCCGTCGTACGGAAGTAGAACTGCGGACGGTAGTTGTTGAAGAACGGCGTGTGGCGGCCACCCTCGTCCTTGGACAGGATGTACGCCTGGGCCTCGAACTCCGTGTGCGGGGTGACCGAGCCGGGCTTGATGATGACCTGGCCGCGCTCGACGTCCTCGCGCTTGATGCCGCGGAGCAGCAGACCGACGTTCTCACCGGCCTGGCCCTCGTCGAGCAGCTTGCGGAACATCTCGATGCCGGTGACCGTGGTGGTGGTCTTCTCCTGCTTGATGCCCACGATGTCGACGGTCTCGTTGACCTTCAGGACACCACGCTCGATACGACCGGTGACGACGGTGCCACGACCGGTGATCGTGAAGACGTCCTCGATCGGCATCAGGAACGGCTTGTCGACGTCACGCTCGGGCTGCGGGATGTTCTCGTCGACGGCCTTCATCAGGTCGAGGACGGACTGGCCCCACTCCTTGTCGCCCTCAAGGGCCTTGAGCGCCGAGACCTTGACGACCGGCAGGTCGTCGCCCGGGAACTCGTACTCGGAGAGCAGCTCGCGGACCTCGAGCTCGACGAGCTCCAGGATCTCCTCGTCGTCCACCATGTCGGCCTTGTTCAGGGCGACGACGATGTACGGAACGCCGACCTGGCGGGCCAGGAGCACGTGCTCCTTGGTCTGCGGCATCGGGCCGTCGGTGGCGGCGACCACGAGGATGGCGCCGTCCATCTGGGCAGCACCGGTGATCATGTTCTTGATGTAGTCAGCGTGACCCGGGCAGTCGACGTGCGCGTAGTGACGCGTCTCCGTCTGGTACTCGACGTGCGCGATGGAGATGGTGATACCGCGCTGGCGCTCCTCGGGAGCCTTGTCGATCTGGTCGAACGCCGAGGCCTCGTTCAGGTCCGGGTACGCGTCGTGCAGCACCTTGGTAATGGCGGCCGTGAGGGTCGTCTTACCGTGGTCGATGTGACCGATGGTGCCGATGTTGACGTGCGGCTTAGTCCGCTCGAACTTCGCCTTCGCCACTGGGGTCCTCCTGTGGAGTGGTTCTGGTACGCCTTACTTCATCGGCGCCAGGTGATCTTTGCTGTTAGTGCCCGGGCCCCGGGGCACCACTCGCAAACGGTGACGAATGCGGGTGAATGCCCCGGCAGGCTCCGGAGTCAAGCCTAAGGCGTGTGAACGCGGTGCGATAACGCGGTGCGTTACTCGCCCTTGGCCTTCGCGATGATCTCCTCGGCGACGTTCCGCGGAACCTCGGCGTAGGAGTCGAACTGCATCGAGTAGCTTGCGCGACCCGACGTCTTGCTGCGGAGGTCTCCGACGTAGCCGAACATCTCCGAGAGGGGCACGAGGCCCTTCACGACGCGGGCACCGGCCCGCTCCTCCATGGCCTGGATCTGACCACGGCGGGAGTTGATGTCGCCGATGACCTCACCCATGTAGTCCTCGGGCGTGGTGACCTCGACGGCCATCATCGGCTCGAGCAGCACGGGGCTGGCCTTGCGCGCGGCCTCCTTGAAGGCCTGCGAACCGGCGATCTTGAAGGCGAGCTCGGAGGAGTCGACCTCGTGGTAGCCACCGTCGATGAGCGTGACGCGGACGCCCGTCATCTCGTAGCCGGCGAGGATGCCGAACTGCATGGCCTCCTGCGCACCGGCGTCCACCGAAGGGATGTACTCCTTCGGGATGCGGCCACCGGTCACCTTGTTCACGAACTCGTACGAGGCGTCGCCGCCCTCGATGGGCTCGATCGCGATCTGCACCTTGGCGAACTGACCGGTACCACCGGTCTGCTTCTTGTGGGTGTAGTCCACGCGCTCGACGGCCTTGCGGATCGTCTCGCGGTATGCGACCTGCGGCTTGCCGACGTTGGCCTCGACCTTGAACTCACGGCGCATACGGTCGACCAGCACCTCGAGGTGCAGCTCGCCCATACCACCGATGATGGTCTGGCCGGTCTCCTCGTCCGAGTGGACCTGGAAGGACGGGTCCTCCTCGGCCAGGCGCTGGATCGCGACGCCCAGCTTCTCCTGGTCGCCCTTCGACTTGGGCTCGATGGCGACCTGGATGACCGGCGCCGGGAAGTCCATGGACTCCAGGATCACCGGCTGCTTGTCGTCGCACAGCGTCTCACCGGTCGTGGTCTGCTTCAGACCCATGACGGCGATGATGTCGCCGGCGCCCACCGCCTCGATCTCCTCACGCTTGTTCGCGTGCATGCGGTAGATCTTGCCGATGCGCTCCTTCTTGCCCTTGACGGAGTTCAGCACCGAGGTGCCGGACTCCAGGCGGCCCGAGTAGACCCGGACGAAGGTGAGCTTGCCGAGGTGCGGGTCGCTCATGATCTTGAACGCCAGCGCGGACAGGGGCTCGTCCTCGGACGGCTTGCGCTTGACGACCGTCTCCGGGTCCTTGACGTCGTGGCCCTCGATGGCCTCGACGTCCAGGGGGGAGGGGAGGTAGCGCACGACCGCGTCGAGCAGGGGCTGGACGCCCTTGTTCTTGAACGCGGTGCCGCAGAACACCGGGGTGACCGTGGTGTCCTTGGACTTGCCGGACGCGATGGTGATACGACGGATCGCGGCGTACAGCTGCTCCACGGAAGGCTCTTCGCCCTCCAGGTACAGCTCCATGATCTCTTCGTCGTTCTCGGCGACGGTCTCGACCAGCTTGCCGCGGTACTCCTCGGCAGCCTCGACGTGCGTGGCCGGGATGTCGACGATGTCGTACATCTCGCCCTTGGTGGCCTCGGCGGACCACACGAACGCCTTCATCGTGACCAGGTCGACGACGCCCTTGAAGTCGGCCTCGGCACCGATCGGCAGCTGCATCACGATCGGCTGAGCGCCGAGGCGGTCAGAGATCATGTCGACGCAGCGGTGGAACTCGGCACCGGTCCGGTCGAGCTTGTTGACGAAGCAGATACGCGGAACGCCGTAGCGGTCCGCCTGACGCCACACCGTCTCGGACTGGGGCTCAACGCCGGCGACGCCGTCGAACACCGTCACGGCACCGTCGAGCACACGCAGGGAACGCTCCACCTCGACGGTGAAGTCGACGTGGCCCGGCGTGTCGATGATGTTGATGGTGTGGTCGACGTCTTCCAGCGGCCAGTGACAGGTGGTGGCAGCAGAGGTGATCGTGATGCCACGCTCCTGCTCCTGCTCCATCCAGTCCATGGTGGCAGCGCCGTCGTGGACCTCACCGATCTTGTAAGACACACCGGTGTAGAACAGGATCCGCTCGGTGGTGGTCGTCTTGCCCGCGTCGATGTGGGCCATGATCCCAATGTTGCGGACCTTGGCCAGGTCAAGTGAAGTGGTAGCCATAAGGCTTCAGTCTTCTCTCGGTCTCGATGTGGGTAGCGACTACCAGCGGTAGTGCGCGAAGGCCTTGTTGGACTCGGCCATCTTGTGCGTGTCCTCGCGCTTCTTGACGGCCGCACCGAGGCCGTTCGAAGCGTCGAGAAGCTCGTTGAGCAGACGCTCGGTCATGGTCTTCTCGCGACGGGCGCGGGAGTAACCGACCAGCCAGCGCAGCGCCAGGGTGTTGGCGCGGCCGGGCTTGACCTCGACCGGCACCTGGTAGGTGGCGCCACCGACACGGCGGGACTTGACCTCGAGGGTCGGCTTGATGTTCTCGAGAGCGCGCTTGAGCGTGATGACCGGGTCGTTGCCGGTCTTCTCGCGCAGGCCCTCCATGGCGCCGTAGACGATGCGCTCGGCGGTGGAGCGCTTGCCGTTCAGCAGCACCTTGTTGATGAGCGACGTGACCAGAGGAGAACCGTAGACCGGGTCGATGATGACCGGGCGCTTCGGGGCGGGGCCCTTACGAGGCATTTCTACTTCTCCTTCTTGGCGCCGTAGCGGGAACGGGCCTGCTTGCGGTTCTTGACACCCTGGGTGTCGAGGGAGCCACGGATGATCTTGTAGCGAACACCCGGCAGGTCCTTCACACGGCCGCCGCGCACGAGCACGATGGAGTGCTCCTGCAGGTTGTGTCCCTCACCCGGAATGTAGGCCGTGACCTCGATCCCGCTGGTCAGACGCACACGCGCGACCTTACGCAGGGCCGAGTTCGGCTTCTTCGGGGTGGTCGTGAACACACGCGTGCAGACGCCACGACGCTGAGGGGAACCCTCGAGTGCGGGCGTCTTGTTCTTCTCGACCTTGTCCTGCCGGCCCTTACGGACCAGCTGCTGGATCGTAGGCACTACTTCTCCGGTTTCTGTGTGCCGATAGGTGAAGCTAACCTGGAACGTCGCCGACCCACGCGGTCGGGTGTGTCGAATCCGGCAGACTCTCGCCGCGAGGCGAAAAGGGCGCAGATTACGGTGGCCAATGACGGCTCGCTATGCGGTTGAAGGCACGCACGAGAGCCAGGGCACACCCCAGGCACAAGGTCTGAGCGTACCTACCTCATTCGCTGTGGTCAAAACAAATGGGCCGCGCCCGCATCGGCGTGCGGTGCATGTCAAGACCCAGTACCGTACGCGATCTTCGAATCCACCGTCCGCGGTCCTCGGCGCCGGGCGTTCGCGCAGGTCAGCCGGAGGACGCCAACCCAGCCGCGATGAGGATGGTGATGATCAGTGCCCATCCGGCGACCGACAGCCAGCCCAGGACCAGCCCGGTCATCGCCATGCCCTCACCGCGCTCGCCGGTGCGCTGCATTTCGCTGCGGGCGGAGTGACCGAGGATGACCGCGGGGATACCGGTGAGACCGGCGGTGAAGAGCGTGAGCAGCCCGCAGACCATGGAGCCGACCGCCTTGCCGTTCGTCGGCGGCGGGGCCGGGAGAAAGGTCGCGGGCACGGGCGGAGCGGCCTGAGCGACCGGCACGGGGCCCTGCGGCAGGTCGGCGACCAGGAGGGCCAGCTCCCCCACCGTGCGGGCCGCGTACGCCCGTGCCACCCTCCGGTCGAACTCCCCCTTCTCCAGCCGCCCCTCTCCGTACCCCGCCCGGAGCACGTCCACGGCGCGTTCACGGTCGGCGTGGGAGGCGAGCATGGACGGCGCGGTGTGCCCCTGCCAGGTCTGTCCGAAGCCCTGGGCCGGCGGCGAGGCACCCTGCCACGCCTGCGGGAGGCCGTGCTGCCCCTGCTGCGGGGCCCGCTGCCAGGGCCGCGGGGGTACGTCCTGGTCCGACTGCGGGACGTCATGCCCCTGCTGCGAGTCCCCCTGCCCCGACTGCCAGGGCTGCCACGACGGATTGGACACGAGTACCTCCCCGAACCCCCGAGTCCCTCCATGATGCGCCGAACCGGCATTTCCGGCACAGACCGCGTCGCGGAACGCTCTCCCGCCCACGCTCTCCCCCTGGTCCGTGCCCTCTCCGCACCGGCCGCAGATCATTTCGCGTCGTTGGCTGGTTCGCGCCCTTTCCGGTCCGGCGGTCTTGCGCTTTCAGTACCTTGATCCGTCCGCTGCGAGGGGAATCGGGGGATGAGCGTGACGAGAGCGGTGGTGCACTCACCGGACGACGGGGGCCTGGACGACCGGGTGCCCTTTCTGGCACGGCTGGAGAGCGAGGACCGTTCGGTGCTGCTGGCACTCGGCCGGCAGCTGGACTTCGCGGCGCGCATGGTTCTCATCCACCAGCACGAGCCCTCCTCGCACGTCCTGTTCCTGGTGCACGGCTGGACCAAGGTGACGGCCGCGGCGGCCAACGGCTACGAGGCGCTGCTCGCGCTGCGCGGGCCCGGCGACATCGTCGGCGAGTCCGCGGCGCTCACGGGGCGGCCTCGGTCGGCGACGGTGACCGCGCTGGAGCCGGTGCGGGCGGTGGCCGTGGAGCACGAGCGTTTCAAGGACTTCCTGGGCCGCTCCCCCGCCGTGTCCTTCGCCCTCCTCGGCCTGACCGCGGACCGCACCCGGGCGGCCGACCGGCGCCGGCTGGAGTTCGCGTCGATGAGCGTGCGGGAGCGTTTCGCCGTGCTCCTGCTGGACCTGGCCCGCACCCACGGCCGCCGCACGGAGGAGGGCATCGAACTCGCCGTACCGCTGAGCAAGCAGGAGCTGGCGGGCTCGGTGGGCGCGTCCCGGGAGATGGTGCAGCGGCTGCTGCGGGAGCTGCGCGACAAGGAGGCGGTGGTGACGGGGCGCCGGGCGCTGTTGATACGGCGGCCGGATGTGCTGCGGCGGATCGCGGCGGCGGCGCCTCCATCCAGCCCGTCCGGCGATTGAGGACGAAGCCGTTCAGGCCGAAGGGGGGTCTGGAGGCACAGCCCCCAGGGGCGGTACCTGTCCCAGACGGCCCTTCTGTGTACACGGTCACAGTTCGACTGCGTCATCCGCCCTCACCGCCCGGGTCGCGCGGGCGCCACTCTGGCGCCCTGCACCGCACACCCCCTCGGAGAGGCGACCATGAACGACCCCGTGAGCCGCACGATCCTGTTGCTGGACATCGAGAGGTTCAGCGACCGGGACGACGTGGAGCAGGCCTATCTGCGGCGCATGCTCTACGACATCACCGACCGCGCGCTGGAGAGCGCCGGCATCGACGAGACACTGCGGCTGCGGGCCGACCGCGGGGACTCGGTGATGGAGCTCATCGACGCGAGCGCATCGGTCACGGCGTTGCTGCGCAGCCTGCTCACGGAGGTGCCGGCGCAGCTGCGGGCGGTCAACAGGATGGCGTCCAGCTCCGCGCAGATCCGGCTGCGAGGGGTCGTCGCCACCGGCTGGGTGGCCGTGGACCAGCTCGACGGCTGGGTCGGCTCCGACCTGAACCACGCCTGCCGGCTGCTGGATGCGCACGTGCTTCGCGCCGCACTGCGCGAGCGCCCCGACGACTTCGCGCTGTGCGTCTCGGACCCCCTGTACTCCGGGGTCGTACGGCACGACCACACCGGGATCCCGAAGGCGGAGTTCCACGCGGTGACGGTGGACAGCAAGAACGGCCCGCTGAGGGCCTGGCTGCACGGCCCGGTGCCGGCCGGTGCGGCGAGTGAGGACCACGGTGACACGGGGGCGGGGGAGGCGTCGGGCGGTTCGGGGGACCGCCCGACGCCGCGGGTCCCCCCGCAGGGCGGCCCGGCGCCGGACCGGGGAGCCCCGGCGCCGGGCCCTGTCTTCAACGGCAACGTCACCATCGGCGGCGGCACGGTGAGCGGCGACCAGAACAACGTCACCGGCAACCAGATCACCGGGGACTTCAACTTCGGTGGTGGCCGCAGGCGGGGTGAGGGCTCGTGAGCACGCCCGAGCAGCAGCCCCCGGCGGGCGGCGCCGGCCCCGCGCCGGACCAGCCGCAGGCCGACCCGGCCCCGGCCGACGAGGCCCGAAGAGAGGGCACGGACGACGAGTCCGAGGAGCGCGACCAGCCGCAGGACGCCTGGGCGGCCCGCCGGGACCTGGTCGACCACAGCCCACGGAGCATGAGCTTCGGCGCGCAGGCACGCTTCGGCGGCGGCACGGTGGGCGGCGACCAGAACAACGTCACCGGCAACCAGGTCAGCGGCGACGTGATCATGGGCAGCAAGACGGAGGTCTACCAGTTCTCGATACCCGGGTTCTCGGCGCCGTCGTCCGCCTCCGGCGAGGTGCCCGGGGCCACCCTGGAGCGGCTGGCCGAGCGCTTCGTCGCCGACGAGGAGGTCGTCGCCGCTCTCCTCGACCGGCTGCGCCGCGACCGCGTCCTCATCCTGTCCGGTGCCCGCTTCACCGGCCGGCGCACGGCCGCGCTGATGCTTCTGCACCGCCTCGGCGTCTCCTCGGTGCGCACCCTGGACCGCGACACCGGCCCGAGCGCTCTCGCCGAACGGGTCGCCGCGACGGAGACCGACGAGGACCCGTCCCGCGGATACGTCCTGTGCGACCTGGCCACCCGGCGCGACCGCCCGCTGCGCGAACCGCATCTGCTCGCCGCCCGCGACCGGCTCGGCGAGCACGGCTACCTGATCATCACGGTCGACCCCACCGCCGTACTGGAGGACGTGCCGTTCACCGTCGCCTGGCGCCCGCCCGCCGCCGCCGACGTCCTCGCCGCCCACCTGAGCACCCGCACCGACGCCGAGACCGCCGCCAAGCTGCTCGAACTCCCAGATGTCACCGAGTTCCTGGGCCGCAGTCACCAGCTGCGCGAGGTCGCCGCCTTCGCGCAGCAGCTCGCCCGGTACGCGGCCGGGGAGGCGGGTGCGGACACGGTGGCGCAGTTCTCGCTCGTGTCGCTGGAGAGCCAGGTCCAGGAGTGGTTCGAGGAGGACGAGGCCTCGATCCATCTGCGGGACAAGGCGTTCCTGGTGGCCCTCGCCGCCTTCGACGGCGGCCCGTACGCCCTCACCGCCGAGGTCAGCGACCTGCTGTACCGCCTCCTCCAGGAGACCTGGAACCGGTCCCTCGTCCCCGAGGTCCCCGTCTTCGGCACGCACATCGGCAAGCGCCTCCAGCTGGCCCGCGCGGAGAAGTTCGAGGAGGACGAGCACACCGAGTGGGGGCCGGTGCCCCAGCGGAAGGCCAGGTTCCTCGACGAGCGGGTCTCCCTGGTGCTGCTGCGCGAGGTGTGGCTCGGCCATCCGTCCGCCCGGCCCGCGCTGATCGCCTGGCTGCGCCGCCTCGCCGACGACGGCCGCCCGCTGGTCCGTACCCGCGCCGCGTCCACCGTCGCGGTCCTCGCCCGCACCGATCTGCCCTCGGCGATGGCGCTGGTCATCGAGCCCTGGGGCACCTCGAAGCGGTTCCGGCACCGGCTGGTCGCGGTCAACGCGCTCACCCTCGCCCATCTCATCGGCACGCCCTACGTCCCGCGCATCCTCGACGGCTGGTGCGAGGGCGACGACCCGCGGCTGTGCTGGGTGGCCGTACGGGCGTACGGGCTGATCGGGCCGGAGCGGCCGGAGCAGGCGCTCGCCGCGCTGCGCAAAGCGGTCCGCAGGCTGTACGAGGCCGATCCCGACGACCTCGACGGCGAGATGGCGGGCGAACTCGCCGAAGCCGTCGAGCTGTTGCTGCTCTCCCCCGCCGGCGACCGGGTCCTGGCCGAACTGCGCGAGCACCTCGACGACGACCGCGCCGTGCACGACCTGGCGCTCGGCGGCTTCGTGAACGCCTGCCACCGCACACAGGACGGCGAGCGGTACGGCAACCCGCTGGTCCTCGACTGGTACGCCCGCACCGCCCACGAGGACGGCGAGCCCGCGCACACCATTCCCGCGCTGTGGCGGGCGGCCCTGGCCGACCCCCGCTCCACCCGGCACGCACTCGACGTGCTGCGCGACTGGGTGCTGATCGCCGACCGGGCCACGGCCACCGAGTGGGCGCTGGCCGCGCTGCTGCCGCGGCTCGTCACCACGCCCGCCGAGCACGACCGGCTGAGCCATCTGCTGCGGACGATGCCGGGCGAGGACGGCAAACCCCCGCCCGACGTCGCGGCCCGCCTGCTGGCGGTCCTCCCGCCCCGCTGACCTGCACATCCCCGAGGAGAAACGCACCATGCCCGCTTTCAACCGCCCGCCCGAGTGGCAGCAGCAGGCGGACCGGCACACCCAACTGGTCGACCCGGTGCTCACCGTGCGCCAGCTGGGCCGCTTCGACTTCAACCTCAAGTCGCTGGTCCGCATCGACCACGCCCTGGTCTTCTCCACCCCGAAGGGCGGCTACGACCCGTATCTGCCGCCCCGGCGGCCCACGCGCAGCGAGATCGCGGCGAAGCGGTACACGGCCGTGTACGAGGTGGACATGGGCGTGCACCCGTTCTCCGCGGAGCTCGCCCTGCCCAGCGACAACGACGCGTTCGAGTTCACGGCAGCCGTCGACCTGTCCTGGCAGGTCCTCGACCCGGCCCGGTTCGTGGCCAGCGGGCACCGGGACGTGCCGGCGCTGGTCCTGGGCGAACTGCAGCAGGCGGCCCGGCCGGTGACCCGGCGCTTCGCCATCCCCGACAGCGCGGACGCCGAGCGCGAACTGCTGCAGGCGGTCACCGTGCTGGGGCCGCTCGGGGCGCCCGCGGGACTGCAGGTGACCTGGACGCTGCGACTGCGGCGCGACCAGGAGAACATCGACCACCAGCGCCGGCTCCAGGCCATCGACCACTCCGCCGCCGAGCAGATCCGGGCGGCCGAGCAGGGCATGAAGATCGACGTCGAGGTGGACCGCCGCAACAGGCAGCAGGACCAGCTCCAGATCGGACGGGCCACGGACTACGGCCGTCAGCAGCAGGAGCTGATCCTCCAGCAGCAGCGCTGGCAGCACGAGCAGGCGATGCTGGCGAGCGGGCAGCAGCACCAACTCGCCCTGCAGCAGGGGCAGCAGATGATCGAGCTGCAGGCCATCGAGGCCGAGAAGATCAAGTTCTACCAGTGGCATCTGCAGCAGGGCGGCGTCCACGCCTGGGCCCTCCACCTCGCCCAGCACCCCGAGGACTCCCGCCTGGTCATGACCAGCATGCGCGAGGACCAACTCCGCATGATCCAGGCCCAGATGGACCTGGTGAGCCAACTCCTCAGCGGCGACACGGCCGAGAGCTACGAGCTGGAGGGTCCCAAGCAGCTCGCCCTGCGCACGGTCAGCGACATCCTCAACCAGCGCCTGCCGGGGGTCCCGCAGACCCCGCCGCTCATCGCACCGCAGGGCGATGGACCGGCCTACCCCGGCGCACCGAACGATCACCCGCCGGGCAACCAGCCTCCGCCCCAGGTGATGCCGGGAGCTGAGACACCTCCCCCGCAGACCCCGCAGACCCCTGCACCTCCGAGCCCTCAGGCACCCCCCGCCGCGGCCGCCCCCGGCACCCCGCCCTGGCAGCCGCCCGCGCCGTACACCCCACCGCCCCCGCTCTCCGGCCCGTACCCCGGCGTCCCCGCCCCGCCGGCCACCCCGCCGCAGACCCCTGCCTGGCAGCCCCCGCCCGGCTACGGCAGCACCCCGACCCTGCCCACGCAGGCGCCGCCGCCCGACCAGGCTCCCCAGGACGACCCGGCCGACACGGACAACTCCCCGGAGACAAGCGGCACATGACCACCACCGACCCGTCGCCCGCATGCGCGCCCGCCGCCTCCGCCTCCGCCGAACGCATACGGCTCTGCGAGCGTCTCCTCACCGATCTGCGCACCGAGATCGCGCGCGCCGACAGCAAGGCCTCCGTACTGGTCGCCGCGCTCGGCATGACGGCCGGCGTGTTCAGCGGACTGCTCGCCGGACGGGGCTGGACCCCGTCGGCGCTGTCCACCGCGGGCACCGCGCTGTGGTGGTCCGGGACGCTGTCCCTCACCGTCTCTCTCTTCGCCATGCTGCTGGCCGTACTCCCGCGCTTCCGCTCCGCGGCGTGGGTCCCGGGACAGCCCCTGACCTACTTCGGCGACATCCGACAGGCCGTACAGCAGGGCCACTTGGAGTCCGCGCTCGCCGACACGGAACAGAACCCCCTGGCCGGTCTGACCGTGGCCCTCACCGAGGCGAGCCGCCTCGCCGCCCGCAAGCACCAGTGGATCCGTGCCGGCCTGATCGCCTTCTGCGTCGGCACGGTCCTGCTGCCCGCGTCCCTGCTGCTCGGCTGAGCCGCCGCACCGACGTCCCCGACTGAAGCAACCACTAGGAACCGCCATGACCCAGCAGCCACCGGAGTATCCCCAGTACCCGACGCAGCCGCCCCAACCGTCGGTGCCGCCGCAGTACCCGCAGTCGGCCCAGCCTCCCCAGTATCCGCAGGCACCGCAGTACCCCGCTCAGACACCTCCCGCACCTTCCGCGCCGCCCCAGTACCCGCAGGCCGCCCAGGCCCCGCAGTACCCCAGGACCCCGCCTCCCGCGCCCTCCGCGCCGCCCACGCCCCCCGATCCCACCGCCCACCCGCACCACATCAGCACCGACCACGGCCGCGTCCACATCCGCCGCGACCAGCGCCGCACCGACGCCACCGCCGTCAGCAGCCTGCTGCTCCACCTGCCGAACTTCCTGTGCAGCCTGTTCGTCGTCGGTCTCGTCTCGCTGCTCTTCGGCGGCTTCGGCATCGTCGTGGTGCTGGCCTGGCTCGCCAGCGGCGCACTCGTGTTCCACCGCCCCACGGAAAGCGCCGTCGCGCGCCATCTGCTCCGTCTGCGCTACCCCACGCCACAAGAACGAGCCAAACTCGAACCGGTCTGGCGCGAGGTCACGGCCCGCGCCGGCATAGACGCCCGCAACTACGAGCTGTGGGTGGAGGACAGCGACAGCCTGAACGCGGTCGCCGCGGCCGGCCACATCGTCGGCGTCACCCGCTTCGCCATGAACCAACTGCCCAACGGCGAACTCGCCGCCGTCATGGCGCACGAGCTGGGCCATCACGTCGGCGGCCACGCCTGGTCCGGGCTCCTCGGCTACTGGTACGCGCTGCCCGGCCGGATCGCCTGGCGCGTCCTGAAGGCGTTCTCCGGCTTCGTGTTCAAGGTGTCGCGCTCGTTCGGCTGCTTCGGCATCGGCTTCATCGTGCTGGTTATCGGCAGCATCGCCCTGGCGACCATCAGCTCGCTGTACGGTCTGCCCCTGCTCGTCCTGGCCATGCCGTACGCGCTGGCCGCCGTCGGCCGGCGCTCCGAGCTGCGGGCCGACGAGCACGCGGCCGCGCTGGGCTTCGCCCCGATGCTGGCCGCCGTACTCGACAAGCTGCACCAGCAGGAGCAGCACGCCGAGGCCGCCCTCACGGCGGCGAACGGCGGTGTGCAGCTGGAGGAGAGCGCGCTCAGCAAGCTGCTCTCCTCGCACCCGGACCACTACACGCGGCTGCACCATCTGCAGCCGTATCTCCAGCAACCGCCGTACTGACGGACGACACCCGCACACGCCGAAGGGCGGTCACCCCGCAACGGGGTGACCGCCCTTCAACTCAAGCTGCTCGCTTACTGGTTGTACGGACCGTAGTCGTAGTCCTCCAGCGGAACGGCCTGGCCGGAGCCGGTGCCGAACGGCGAGTAGTCGATGTCGTCGTAGCCGACGGCCGAGTACATCGCGGCCTTGGCCTCCTCGGTCGGCTCGACCCGGATGTTGCGGTAGCGGGACAGGCCCGTACCGGCCGGGATGAGCTTACCGATGATGACGTTCTCCTTGAGGCCGATCAGGGAGTCGGACTTGGCGTTGATCGCCGCGTCCGTGAGGACCCTGGTCGTCTCCTGGAAGGACGCCGCCGACAGCCACGACTCGGTCGCCAGCGAGGCCTTGGTGATACCCATCAGCTGCGGACGGCCGGAGGCCGGGTGGCCGCCTTCCTGGACCACGCGACGGTTCTCGACCTCGAACTTCGAGCGCTCGACCAGCTCGCCGGGCAGCAGCTCGGCGTCGCCGGACTCGATGATCGTCACACGGCGGAGCATCTGCCGGATGATGATCTCGATGTGCTTGTCGTGGATCGACACACCCTGCGAGTTGTAGACCTTCTGGACCTCGCCGACCAGGTGGACCTGGACGGCACGCTGGCCCAGGATGCGCAGCACGTCGTGCGGGTTGGTGGCACCCACGGTGAGCTTCTGGCCCACCTCGACGTGCTCGCCCTCGCTGACCAGAAGACGGGCACGCTTCGAGATCGGGAACGCCGTCTCGTCGCTGCCGTCGTCCGGGGTGACGACGATCTTCTTGGTCTTCTCGGTCTCCTCGATCCGGACGCGGCCGTTGGCCTCGGAGATCGGGGCGACACCCTTCGGCGTACGAGCTTCGAAGAGCTCGACGACACGGGGCAGACCCTGGGTGATGTCGTCACCGGCCACACCACCGGTGTGGAAGGTACGCATCGTCAGCTGGGTACCGGGCTCACCGATGGACTGGGCGGCGATGATGCCGACCGCCTCACCGATGTCGACCAGCTTGCCGGTGGCCAGCGAGCGGCCGTAGCAGAAGGCACAGGTGCCGACCTGGGACTCGCAGGTCAGGATCGAACGGGTCTTGACCTCCTCGACACCGTGGTGCACCAGCTGGTCGATGAGCACGTCGCCCAGGTCCACGTTGGCCGGCGCGATCACCTTGCCGTCGATGACGACGTCCTCGGCGAGCATGCGGGCGTAGACGCTGGTCTCGACGTCGTCCGCCTTGCGCAGCACACCGTCGGCGCCGCGGTTGGCGATCCGCAGCTTCAGACCGCGCTCGGTGCCGCAGTCCTCCTCGCGGATGATGACGTCCTGCGAGACGTCCACCAGACGACGGGTCAGGTAACCCGAGTCGGCGGTACGCAGGGCGGTGTCCGCCAGACCCTTACGGGCACCGTGCGTGGAGATGAAGTACTCCAGCACGGACAGGCCCTCACGGAAGGACGCCTTGATCGGACGCGGGATGGTCTCGTTCTTCGCGTTCGACACCAGACCGCGCATACCGGCGATCTGCCGCATCTGCATCATGTTTCCTCGGGCACCCGAGTCAACCATCATGAAGATGGGGTTGGTCTTGGGGAAGTTCTCGTTCATCGCCTCGGCGACCTCGTTGGTCGCCTTGGTCCAGATCGCGATGAGCTCCTGCGTGCGCTCTTCCTTGGTGATCAGACCGCGCTCGTACTGCTTCTGGACCTTCTCGTCCTGCGCCTCGTAGCCCTTGACGATCTCCTTCTTCGCCTCGGGAACGACGACGTCGGAGATGGCCACGGTGACACCGGAACGGGTCGCCCAGTAGAAGCCGGCCGCCTTCAGGTTGTCGAGCGTCGCCGCCACGATGACCTTGGGGTAGCGCTCGGCCAGGTCGTTGACGATCTCGGAGAGCTGCTTCTTGCCCACCGAGTAGTCGACGAACGGGTAGTCCTCGGGCAGCAGCTCGTTGAAGAGCGCGCGGCCCAGGGTCGTCCGCAGGCGGAAGGTGTCACCCTGCTGCCACTCCGGCTCGCCCTCTTCGCGGGCCGGCGGGGTCCAGCCGCGCGGCGGGATGGTGCCCACCGGGAAGCGGATGTCGATCGCCGACTGCAGCGCGAGCTCGCTGGCGTCGAACGCCATGATCGCCTCGGCCGTGGAGCCGAAGGACCGGCCCTCGCCCTTGACGTCACGCAGCTCGCCGTCGGTGGTGAGGAAGAACAGACCGAGGACCATGTCCTGGGTCGGCATCGTCACCGGACGGCCGTCCGCGGGCTTGAGGATGTTGTTCGAGGACAGCATCAGGATGCGGGCCTCGGCCTGCGCCTCCGCGGACAGCGGCAGGTGCACGGCCATCTGGTCACCGTCGAAGTCCGCGTTGAACGCGGTGCAGACGAGCGGGTGGATCTGGATGGCCTTGCCCTCGACCAGCTGCGGCTCGAAGGCCTGGATGCCGAGGCGGTGCAGGGTGGGAGCACGGTTCAGCAGAACCGGGTGCTCGGCGATGACCTCTTCGAGGACGTCGTACACGACCGTGCGGCCGCGCTCCACCATGCGCTTGGCGCTCTTGATGTTCTGCGCGTGGTTCAGGTCCACCAGGCGCTTCATCACGAACGGCTTGAAGAGCTCCAGCGCCATCGCCTTCGGCAGACCGCACTGGTGCAGCTTCAGCTGCGGACCGACGACGATCACGGAACGCGCGGAGTAGTCCACACGCTTGCCGAGCAGGTTCTGACGGAATCGACCCTGCTTGCCCTTCAGCATGTCGCTGAGGGACTTCAGCGGGCGGTTACCGGGACCGGTGACCGGGCGACCACGACGACCGTTGTCGAACAGTGCGTCGACGGCCTCCTGGAGCATGCGCTTCTCGTTGTTCACGATGATCTCGGGCGCACCGAGGTCGAGAAGGCGCTTCAGTCGGTTGTTGCGGTTGATCACACGGCGGTACAGGTCGTTCAGGTCGGAGGTCGCGAAGCGGCCACCGTCCAGCTGCACCATCGGGCGAAGGTCCGGCGGGATGACCGGGACGCAGTCGAGGACCATGCCCTTGGGGCTGTTGGAGGTCTGCAGGAAGGCAGACACGACCTTCAGCCGCTTCAGGGCGCGGGTCTTCTTCTGGCCCTTGCCGGTGCGGATGATCTCGCGGAGGCGCTCGGCCTCCTCCTCGAGGTCGAAGGACTCCAGGCGCTTCTGCAGCGCCGCGGCACCCATCGAGCCGTCGAAGTACGTGCCGAAGCGGTCACGCAGCTCGCGGTAGAGCAGCTCGTCGCCCTCGAGGTCCTGGACCTTGAGGTTCTTGAACCGGGTCCACACCTCGTCGAGGCGGTCGATCTCGCGCTGCGCACGGTCGCGCAGCTGCTTCATCTCACGCTCGGCACCCTCGCGCACCTTGCGGCGCACGTCGGCCTTGGCGCCCTCGGCCTCGAGCTCGGCCAGGTCGGACTCGAGCTTCTTGGCACGGGCCTCGAGGTCGGCGTCACGCCGGTTCTCGACCTGCTGACGCTCCACGGAGACATGCGCCTCCAGGGAGGGCAGGTCGCGGGTACGGCGCTCCTCGTCGACGTACGTGATCATGTACGCCGCGAAGTAGATGACCTTCTCGAGGTCCTTGGGAGCCAGGTCCAGCAGGTAGCCCAGACGCGACGGGACACCCTTGAAGTACCAGATGTGCGTGACGGGAGCGGCCAGTTCGATGTGGCCCATCCGCTCACGGCGCACCTTGGCGCGAGTCACCTCGACGCCGCAGCGCTCACAGATGATGCCCTTGAACCGGACACGCTTGTACTTGCCGCAGTAGCACTCCCAGTCCCGGGTCGGACCGAAGATCTTCTCGCAGAAGAGTCCGTCCTTTTCGGGCTTGAGGGTGCGGTAGTTGATGGTCTCGGGCTTCTTGACCTCGCCGTGGCTCCACTGACGGATGTCGTCAGCGGTGGCCAGACCGATCCGGAGCTCATCGAAGAAGTTGACGTCGAGCACTATGCGTCAATCCCTCTCAGGGTTGTAAGTCTTGGGGTCTGAAACGGGGGTCCAGGGGCCAGCCGGAGGTTCCTCACCAGGACCTCCGGCCGGACTCCCGTCAGACCTCTTCGACGCTGCTCGGCTCGCGCCGGGACAGGTCGATGCCGAGCTCTTCCGCAGCGCGGAAGACGTCCTCGTCGGTGTCGCGCATCTCGATGGACATGCCGTCCGAGGACAGCACCTCCACGTTGAGGCACAGGGACTGCATCTCCTTGATGAGCACCTTGAAGGACTCGGGGATGCCGGGCTCGGGGATGTTCTCGCCCTTGACGATGGCCTCGTAGACCTTCACGCGGCCGGTGACGTCGTCGGACTTGATGGTCAGCAGCTCCTGGAGGGCGTACGCGGCGCCGTAAGCCTCCAGCGCCCACACCTCCATCTCGCCGAACCGCTGGCCACCGAACTGGGCCTTACCACCCAGCGGCTGCTGGGTGATCATCGAGTACGGGCCGGTCGAACGCGCGTGCAGCTTGTCGTCGACCAGGTGGTGCAGCTTCAGGATGTACATGTAGCCGACCGAGATCGGCTCCGGGAACGGCTCGCCGGAGCGGCCGTCGAACAGCGGCGCCTTGCCGGACGGGAGCACCATGCGCTCGCCGTCGCGGTTCGGGATGGTGTGGTTCAGCAGACCCGCGAGCTCGTCCTCGCGCGCACCGTCGAAGACGGGGGTCGCGACGTTCGTGCCCGGGTCGACCTGGTCGGCGCCGATGACCTGCAGGCGCTGCGCCCACTCGTCGGCGAGACCGGAGACGTCCCAGCCGCGGCTGGCGAGCCAGCCGAGGTGGATCTCCAGCACCTGTCCCGGGTTCATTCGGGACGGCACACCCAGCGGGTTGAGGATGATGTCGACCGGAGTTCCGTCCTCGAGGAACGGCATGTCCTCGATCGGAAGGATCTTCGAGATGACACCCTTGTTGCCGTGACGGCCGGCGAGCTTGTCACCGTCGGTGATCTTGCGCTTCTGCGCCACGTACACGCGCACCAGCTGGTTCACACCGGGGGGAAGCTCGTCGCCCTCCTCGCGGTCGAAGACGCGGACGCCGATGACCTTGCCGGTCTCGCCGTGCGGCACCTTCAGCGAGGTGTCACGGACCTCACGGGCCTTCTCACCGAAGATCGCGCGCAGCAGGCGCTCCTCGGGGGTCAGCTCGGTCTCACCCTTGGGGGTCACCTTGCCGACGAGGATGTCGCCGGCGATGACCTCGGCACCGATACGGATGATGCCGCGCTCGTCGAGGTCGGCGAGGACCTCCTCGGAGACGTTCGGGATGTCCCGGGTGATCTCCTCGGGGCCGAGCTTGGTGTCACGGGCGTCGACCTCGTGCTCCTCGATGTGGATCGAGGAGAGGACGTCGTCCTGCACGAGGCGCTGCGACAGGATGATCGCGTCCTCGTAGTTGTGACCCTCCCACGGCATGAACGCCACGAGCAGGTTCTTGCCCAGCGCCATCTCGCCGTTCTGGGTGGCCGGACCGTCGGCCAGGACCTGGCCCTCGATGATCCGGTCGCCCTCGTTGACGATGACCTTCTGGTTGACCGAGGTGCCCTGGTTGGAGCGGGCGAACTTGGCCAGGCGGTACGTGATGTACGTGCCGTCGTCGTTGGCGGTGGTGATGTAGTCCGCGGAGACCTCCTGGACCACACCCGCCTTCTCGGCCTTGACCACGTCGCCGGCGTCGACGGCGGAGCGGTACTCCATGCCGGTGCCGACGAGCGGGGACTCGGACTTAATCAGGGGCACGGCCTGACGCATCATGTTCGCGCCCATGAGGGCACGGTTGGCGTCGTCGTGCTCGAGGAACGGGATCATGGCGGTCGCGACCGACACCATCTGGCGCGGCGAGACATCCATGTAGTCCACGTCGTCACCGGCGACGTAGTCGACCTCACCGCCACGGCGGCGGACGAGAACACGGTTCTCGGCGAACCGCATGTCGTCCGAGAGCGTGGCGTTGGCCTGCGCGATGACGAAGCGGTCCTCCTCGTCGGCCGTCAGGTAGTCCACCTCGTCGGTGACCTGACCGTCGACGACCTTGCGGTACGGCGTCTCCACGAAACCGAACGCGTTGACGCGGCCGTAGGAGGCGAGCGAACCGATCAGACCGATGTTCGGGCCTTCGGGGGTCTCAATCGGGCACATACGGCCGTAGTGAGACGGGTGCACGTCACGGACCTCGAAGCCGGCCCGCTCACGGGAGAGACCACCCGGGCCAAGAGCCGACAGACGGCGCTTGTGGGTGAGACCCGACAGCGGGTTGTTCTGGTCCATGAACTGCGACAGCTGGCTGGTGCCGAAGAACTCCTTGATGGAGGCGACGACCGGCCGGATGTTGATCAGGGTCTGCGGCGTGATCGCCTCGACGTCCTGAGTCGTCATGCGCTCACGGACGACGCGCTCCATACGAGCCAGACCCGTGCGGACCTGGTTCTGGATGAGCTCGCCGACGCTGCGCAGACGACGGTTGCCGAAGTGGTCGATGTCGTCGGTCTCGACGACGATCGTGCCGCCGCTGTCGCCGGTCGTCTCGGTCTCGCCGGCGTGCAGCTTGACCAGGTACTTGATCGTCGAGATGACGTCCTCGACGGTCAGGATGCCCGCGTCGAGCGGAGCGTCCGCACCGAGCTTCTTGTTGACCTTGTAGCGGCCGACCTTGGCGAGGTCGTAACGCTTCGGGTTGAAGTACAGGTTCTCGAGCAGCGTCTGCGCGGCCTCACGGGTCGGGGGCTCGCCCGGACGCAGCTTGCGGTAGATGTCGAGCAGCGCGTCGTCCTGGCCCTGGGTGTGGTCCTTCTCCAGGGTGGCGCGCATCGACTCGTACTCGCCGAACTCCTCCAGGATCTGCTCGGTCGTCCAACCGAGAGCCTTGAGCAGAACGGTCACGGACTGCTTGCGCTTGCGGTCGATGCGCACACCGACCATGTCGCGCTTGTCGATCTCCATCTCCAGCCAGGCACCCCGGGACGGGATGATCTTGGCGGAGAAGATGTCCTTGTCGGACGTCTTGTCGATCGAGGAGTCGAAGTAGACACCGGGCGAACGGACCAGCTGCGACACCACGACACGCTCGGTGCCGTTGATGACGAACGTGCCCTTGTTCGTCATGAGCGGGAAGTCGCCCATGAAGACCGTCTGCGACTTGATCTCGCCGGTCTCGTTGTTGGTGAACTCAGCCGTCACGAAGAGCGGAGCGGCGTACGTGAAGTCGCGCTCCTTGCACTCGTCGATGCTGTTCTTCGGCGGCTCGAAACGGTGGTCGCGGAACGTCAGCGACATCGACCCGGAGAAGTCCTCGATCGGAGAGATCTCCTCGAAGATCTCCTCCAGACCGGACTTCGTGGGGACGTCCTGACCGGACTCAAGAGCCGCCTCGACCCGACTCTGCCAGGCGGTGTTCCCGAGCAGCCAGTCAAAGCTCTCGGTCTGCAGCGCGAGCAGGTTGGGAACCTCGAGGGGCTCCTTGATCTTTGCAAAGGAGATGCGCAGCGGGGCGGTGCTGGCGCCGTTGTTCGTATTCGCGGTCGAGGCAGTGCGCGAGGCGGCCAAGAGGGGGTCCTTCCGAGGGCTCGGACTCACTACGCGCGTACCGGTCCCTCTCCTGCACACAGAGACAGGACCCCCTGATTTGGCCGAAAGGCCAAGTCAGAGACGTTCTGATCGTCGGTGCTCAAGCGAGGGCATGCCCCTGGTGACGGGCAGGGGACAGCTAACAGGCAGCGCAAAGGGTCAGTGTAGCCACTCGGCACACTGATGTCCAGCCCCGGTTTTCTGAGACCCTCGTTGTTCTCAACACCTGCGGCAAGCCCACGCCCTCAATGCACGTTGATACTGCCCTCTTCGTCGTCGATCCATGCCTCGGATTCGGATCCTTGTGACGACGCGTCCTGAGAATTGCGCGCTGCGTGCGGTTCGTCAAGGCCCCCATGGCCCAAACCACATACCACCTGGGGTGCTTGGAGCAACGACGAAGATCACCATACTCCGCACACCCGCGGGTGCAAGGCAGCCACCGCCCGACGCCCAGGAACGCCGAAGAGCGACCACCCGGATGGATGATCGCTCTTCAGCGCTTGAGCGTTACAGGCCCGGTGGGCCTGAGAGGTGTTACTTGACCTCGACGGAGGCGCCGGCGCCCTTGAGGGACTCGGCGGCCTTCTCGGCGGCGTCCTTGGCGACCTTCTCGAGAACGGGCTTCGGGGCGCCGTCCACGAGGTCCTTGGCCTCCTTCAGACCCAGGGAGGTCAGCTCACGCACGACCTTGATGACCTGGATCTTCTTGTCGCCGGCGCCGGTGAGGATGACGTCGAACTCGTCCTTCTCCTCGGCAGCCTCGGCCGGGGCGGCCGGACCGGCCGGGCCGGCAACGGCGACCGCGGCGGCGGCGGTGACGTCGAACTTCTCCTCGAACGCCTTCACGAACTCGGAGAGCTGGATGAGGGTCATGCCCTCGAACTCGGCGAGCAGTTCGTCCTGGGTGAGAGCCACGATGGCTTCCCTTCACTAATTTCGGCTGGTGCCGGTGTGTACATGTCTGGCGGGCGTACGTTCGGCCCGCTGTGACCGTCGCCTCAGGCGGCGGTCAATGCGCGAGCCGAGTTACTCGGCACCGCCCTGCTCGTCCTGCTTGGCGCGAAGCGCGTCCACGGTGCGGACGAGCTTCGACGGGAGCGCCTGGAAGACCTGAGCAGCCTGCGTCTGCTTGCCCTTCAGGGCGCCCGCCAGCTTGGCGAGCAGAACCTCGCGGGACTCGAGGTCCGCAAGCTTCTTGATCTCGTCGGCGGACAGCGCCTTGCCGTCAAGGACACCGCCCTTGATGACGAGGTTCGGGTTGTCCTTGGCGAAGTCACGAAGACCCTTCGCCGACTCCACCGGGTCACCGGTGATGAAGGCGACCGCCGTCGGACCGTTGAACAGGTCGTCGAGCGTGTTGATCCCGGCCTCGTTGGCCGCAATCTTGGTCAGCGTGTTCTTCACCACGGCGTACTGGGCGTTCTCACCGAGCGAACGACGCAGCGTCTTGAGCTGCGCCACGGTGAGACCCCGGTACTCGGTCAGCACGGCGGCGTTCGAGCTGCGGAACTGGTCCGTGAGCTCGGCTACCGCGGCAGCCTTGTCGGGCCTTGCCATGAGCGTCGGCCTCCTTCCGGGTGATGACGACCGCTCGGAAGGGGCTGGGGAAACGAAACGCCCCGGCGCAGGCGCACGGGGCGTAGCTCGACCGGGCACTCACAGCACAAGCTGCGAACTCCGGGAGCACTTCCACAGTCACCTGCGCGGGTCGTCCGCAGTTCAGCGGATCCTTCGGCCACCGCACCCTCCAGGAGCGCACGGCAACGACCAGCGGTCTTTGGCTTCTCCAGGAGGGTACGTGACCGGATCGCCGTCAAGCAAATCCGGTCCTACGGCTCAGCTCTGCGCGCCCTTCAGCATCTCGGCGAGGTCGGCCGTCTCCTTGGCCGGCGGGGCGGTGACCTTCACCGGCTGGTTGATGTCGAGGAAGGTGATCGTCATGTCGAGCGGGCCCTTGTCGGCCTCGCCGCGCATCCGGAACTGCTTGGTGTGGTCGTCGCCGTCGACCCACATGTCCATGGTCATCGAGTCGATGCCCATCTTCTTGTACTGCTCGAGGCTCTTCTCCCGCTGCTCCCGGACGGTCTTGTTCCCGCCCTTGAGGGAGGCCTTGAGGGCGTCGACGGTGACCGTGCCCCTGTAGTGGGTGGTCTTCACGCCGTCGACGGTCTCGGTGCCGACCTTCTTCACGTCCTTGGAGCCGGTGAGGAAGGTGGACTCGCTCGCGGGGTTCTTCTCGGCCTGGCCGGCGCCCAACTGATCCGCGTTCAGCTCCTTGCCCGCGCCGAGCGCGGACAGGTCGAACTTGATCCAGCTCTTGCCGTCCATCTCCTTGGCCATCTGCGCGTTCCCGCCGATGTACATGGCCTTGTCGACGAGACGGATCTCGACCGGGCCCTTGGTGGCCTGGTCCTGGGCCGTCATCTTCATGCTCATGGCCAGCGGCTTCATGCTCATCGCGGCCTCGCCGGAGACCCGGCCCTCGCCCGGGACCTTGCCCGCCATCTTGTAGCGCAGGGACGTGATGCCCTCGCTGTTCTTCGCCGCCTTGGCGACGGCCGCAGCGGGCGTCATCGCGGGCGACTTGTCCGCTGCGCCCTTCTGACAGCCGACGGCTCCCCCGGCGAGCAGCAGGGCGGCAAGCCCGGCGCCCGTCGCTCTACGGCGCGCTGAACCACGTACAGAAGACCCCATTTGATTCCCCCCAAAGGAAATGCATGGCCGATACACAACAAGGACGAGAGCCTAGCCCCAGGAGGTTGCAGGAGTCTTCTGTATTCCCGCCGGCATCAGGAGCCCCCTGGCCTCAAGAGGTGCTGTCGGACCCGCTCGAGGTGTCGCTGCTGCCCGGTGTCATCCCCTGCTTCTTCAGCAGCTGCTTGAAGTCCTCGGTGTCGCCGGCCGGCGGCTTGGTGGCGGAGACCTTCACGCCGTAGTCGCTGTAGTACGCGGTCTGGGTGTAGGCGCCGTTCGCTGTCTGGCCCTTCTCGGCCTTCTTGACCAGCAGGTTCTGGCCGTCGACCCAGATGTCGACGGTCTCGGTGGTCACGCCGGCCTTGGTGAGCTGCTTCTTCAGCGCGGCGAGCTGGCTCGCGCTGAGATCGGTGTTCTTGGCGGTGAGGCCCGCGACATCCACCGTGCCGGAGTAGTGCGTGGTGTTCACGCCGCGCACCTTCTCCGTGCCGGCCTTCTTGACGTCACCGGAGGCCAGCAGGAGCTTCACCGACTGGTTGGGCGTGGTGTTCTGCATCTGGTCCTTGAGGGCCGTACCGGATGCGCCGGCGAGACCCTCCAGGTCGGAGTACCCGTACCTGATCCAGTGCTTGCCGCCCGACTGCTGGGCGAACTTGTCGCCCATCTTCGCGTAGTAGGCGTCAGGGAGGTAGCGGGCCTCCATCGACGTGCTGCCGAGCCGGCGCATCAGGTCGGCCGCCGTGCCACCGGTGTACGTGATCGTCACGGTGCCGGTGATGCCGTTCCCCCAGCCGAGGGCGCCGTCGGCCTTCATGGACATCACGGAGCCCAGGGTGGTCGTGGACTCGACCTTGGCGGAGTCGGCGCCGTCGGTGGACTTCTCGGCGGTGCGCAGGGCCGCTATGGGGCTGATGTGCGTCGCGCCCTTGCCGGAGGCCTTGTCGCCCTTGCCGGAGGAGTCCGAGGAGCTGCAGGCGGCCACCCCCGACAGCGCGGTCACCACCGCGATCGAAAGGCTCACGCGGCGCACGGTCGTGCTCTTCATTCGTCCCCCACCCCTGTGCGATTGCCGTGCCCGCACGCTAACGCAGGGCACTGACACACGTCCGGGAAAGGAACGAGCCCCGCACCTCGAAAGGTTGCGGGGCTCGCCTCAGTTACGCGTACGCGCGACTGCCGTCGGATCAGACGGCGGCCGGGTCCTCCTCGACGAGGAGGTTGCGGGTGCGGTTGGAGTCGACCGGAATGCCGGGGCCGATCGTGGTGCTGATCGCGGCCTTCTTGATGTAGCGACCCTTGGCGGCGGACGGCTTCAGACGGAGGATCTCCTCCAGCGCCGCCGCGTAGTTCTCCACCAGCTTGGTGTCGTCGAAGGACACCTTGCCGATGATGAAGTGCAGGTTCGAGTGCTTGTCGACGCGGAACTCGATCTTGCCGCCCTTGATGTCGTTGACGGCCTTCGCCACGTCCGGGGTCACGGTGCCGGTCTTGGGGTTCGGCATGAGACCACGGGGACCGAGCACACGGCCGAGGCGGCCGACCTTGCCCATGAGGTCCGGGGTGGCGACGACGGCGTCGAAGTCCAGGCGGCCCTTCGAGACCTCGTCGATCAGTTCGTCGGAGCCGACGATGTCGGCGCCGGCGGCCTCCGCGGCCGCAGCACGGTCACCGGTCGCGAAGACCAGGACCCGGGCGGTCTTACCGGTGCCGTGCGGAAGGTTCACGGTGCCACGGACCATCTGGTCGGCCTTGCGCGGGTCGACACCCAGGCGGAAGGCGACCTCGACGGTGCCGTCGAACTTGGTCGTGGAGGTCTCCTTGGCGAGACGGACGGCCTCGAGCGGGGCGTAGAGCTTGTCCCGGTCGACCTTGGCGTCCGCAGCGCGGAGAGACTTGCTGCGCTTGCTCACTACTGCTCCTGTGTGTTCTTGAGGAGTCGTGGTTCGGGCCGAGCAGGCCCTGCCACTTCTACTGCTGGGGGATTGGGGCTCAGCCCTCGACCGTGATGCCCATGGAACGGGCGGTGCCGGCGATGATCTTCGACGCGGCGTCCAGGTCGTTGGCGTTGAGGTCGGGGAGCTTGGTCTGGGCGATCTCGCGGACCTGCGCCTCGGTGATCTTGGCGACCTTGGTCTTGTGCGGCTCGCCGGAGCCCTTCTCCACACCCGCGGCCTTGAGGATCATCTTCGCGGCCGGCGGCGTCTTGGTGACGAAGGTGAAGGAACGGTCCTCGTAGACCGTGATCTCCACCGGGATCACCCAGCCACGCTGCGACTCGGTCGCGGCGTTGTACGCCTTGCAGAACTCCATGATGTTGACGCCGTGCTGACCCAGCGCGGGGCCGACCGGCGGAGCCGGGTTCGCCGCACCGGCGTTGATCTGGAGCTTGATGAGCCCCGTGACCTTCTTCTTCTTGGGAGGCATTGCTCTCCGGGTCCTTTCGATTGAGGCGTGCCTCCGCCCGGGTCGCGTCCCGGATGAAGGCATACCGCACAACGATAACGGGTATGGATGCGCGGCTAAAAACCGAGCAGGTCAGACCGGCTACGAGAGCCCGCCTGACCTGCGCGGAAGCGGTGCGTCCAGAAGCTGCCAGTTCTTCTAGTTCTTCTGGATCTGGTCGAAGGAGAGCTCGACCGGCGTCTCGCGGCCGAAGATCTCCACCAGGCCCTTGACCTTCTTCGAGTCGGGGTTGATCTCGTTGATGGTCGCCTGGAGCGTGGCGAAGGGGCCGTCGGTGACGGTGACCGAGTCGCCGACCTCGAAGTCCAGCACCTGGACCTCGACCTTGCGCTGCGGGGCGGGCTTGCCCTCGGCCTCGGCGGCCTCGCGGGCGGCCTTCTCCTCGGCCTCCGGGGCGAGCATCTTGACGATCTCGTCCAGGGTCAGCGGGTACGGGTCGTAGGCGTTGCCCACGAAGCCGGTGACGCCAGGAGTGTTGCGGACGACACCCCAGGACTCGTTCGTCAGGTCCATGCGGACGAGAACGTAGCCCGGGAGCTTGTTCTGCTTGATCGTCTTGCGGTCGCCGTTCTTGATCTGGACGACCTCTTCCTGCGGCACCTCGGCCTGGAAGATGTAGTCCTCGACGTTCAGCGAGACGGCGCGCTGCTCCAGGTTGGTCTTCACGCGGTTCTCGTAACCGGCGTAGGTGTGGATGACGTACCACTCGCCGGGCAGGGAGCGCAGCTCCTCGCGGAGGGCCTCGACCGGGTCGACCGGCTCGGGCTCCTCCTCGACGGCCTCCTCGGCGAGCTCTTCCTCGTCCACGACCTGGAGGGCGGCCTCCTCGGCCGGCTCCCCCGCCTCGGCCTCGGCAGCCTCGAACTCGTCCTGTTCGTCCGCGCCCTCGACGATGTCGAGCTCGTCGTCCACGGACTCGTCCGGCTCGATGGCGTCGTCGTTCAGGTTCGTGTCAGACACGGTGGCTGCTTCTTCCTGGATACATAGGGGTGGAACATGCGAAAGGGGCGCCGGGTACCTCGGCGCCCTTCGCTCTCGGCTCAGCCGAAGACGTACTTGGCCGCGTGGTTGAGCCCATAGTCAATCACGGTCACCAGGGCGATCATGACGGTGACGAAGAAGATCACCACGGTCGTGTACGACGTCAGCTGGTTACGCGTGGGCCAGACGACCTTGCGGAGCTCTGCGATGACCTGGCGGTAGAAGAGGGCAAGCCTCTTGAACGGGCCCTTCTTGGCCCGCTTGCCGCCCTTGCGGGCCTTCTTCTGTGACTCCTGCGCCTCGTCCTGGGCATCAGGCGTGTCGATGGAGCCCACGGCGTCCGCCATTCGTCCTCACCTGTTCCCGGGTCGTGGCCGTGCCGCGCCCGGTCTGAGCCGCACGGCGTTGCATTGCTGTACGTACATGCGCACACATCCTGGCGAAGGTGTGTGTAGCAGGGCCGGAGGGACTTGAACCCCCAACCGCCGGTTTTGGAGACCGGTGCTCTACCAATTGAGCTACGACCCTTTGTGTGTCCCCCAACGTACCGCATCCGACCGGGTGCTCGGTGTGCACCGTCTGCGGCGCGGCAGTTGATGGCCAACGAGGTGAGAGTGTACGTGGTCCGGAGCGCATCGTCGAACAGAAAGCGCCCGTAGGGGCCTTGGCGGAGGAAGATCGCCGGAAAACCGATGGAAGATCACCCAGGCCACTGGCTGATTCCGGACAGGTGTTCAGTGGTCGACCCGCACATGTTCAGTCTGTGAAACCCGCGTGCCGGGGTCGTTTCCGGTCTGAAACGATGGGGCCCATGAGCGCTGCAACCCCTCCCACCGAGCGCCGGGTCTCCGCCCGAGTCGGCGCGATCTCCGAGTCCGCCACCCTCGCCGTGGACGCCAAGGCCAAGGCCCTCAAGGCCGCCGGGCGTCCGGTGATCGGCTTCGGCGCCGGCGAGCCCGACTTCCCGACCCCGGACTACATCGTCGAAGCCGCCATCGAGGCGTGCAAGAACCCGAAGTACCACCGGTACACGCCGGCCGGCGGTCTGCCGGAGCTGAAGGCCGCGATCGCCGCGAAGACGCTGCGCGACTCCGGCTGGGAGCCGGACGTCTCGCAGATCCTGGTGACCAACGGCGGCAAGCAGGCCATCTACGAGGCCTTCGCCGCGATCCTCGACCCGGGCGACGAGGTCATCGTCCCGGCGCCGTACTGGACGACGTACCCGGAGTCGATCCGTCTGGCCGGCGGCGTTCCCGTGGAGGTCGTCGCGGACGAGACCACGGGTTACCGCGTCTCGGTCGAACAGCTCGAGGCCGCCCGCACGGAGAAGACCAAGGTCGTCCTCTTCGTGTCGCCGTCCAACCCGACCGGCGCGGTGTACTCCGAGGCCGAGACCGAGGCGATCGGCCGCTGGGCCGTCGAGCACGGTCTGTGGGTGTTGACCGACGAGATCTACGAGCACCTGGTCTACGGCGATGCGGTCTCCGTGTCCCTGCCTGCGCTGCTGCCCGAGCTGCGCGACAAGTGCGTCGTGGTCAACGGGGTCGCGAAGACGTATGCGATGACGGGCTGGCGCGTGGGCTGGGTCATCGGCCCGAAGGACGTGGTCAAGGCCGCGACCAACCTGCAGTCGCACGCCACGTCGAACGTGTCGAATGTCGCACAGGTCGCGGCGCTGGCGGCCGTCTCCGGTGACCTGGACGCCGTGGCGAAGATGCGTGAGGCCTTCGACCGCCGCCGCAAGACGATCGTCCGCATGCTCAACGAGATCGACGGCGTCGTCTGCCCGGAGCCCGAGGGCGCCTTCTACGCGTACCCGTCGGTCAAGGGCCTGCTCGGCAAGGAGATCCGCGGCAAGCGCCCGCAGGACACGGTCGAGCTGGCCGCGCTGATCCTGGAGGAGGCCGAGGTCGCGGTCGTCCCGGGCGAGGCGTTCGGTACGCCCGGTTATCTGCGGCTGTCCTACGCCCTGGGTGACGAGGATCTCGTCGAGGGCGTCAGCCGGATCCAGAAGCTGCTGGCGGAGGCGCAGGACTGACGTCCACGCACGCGTGCAGGGCCTTGCCCACTCACGACGAGTGGGCAAGGCCCTGTTTCTTTGTGCGAGCAAGACCACGTACGGGGAATCCGCTACCGGGACGGCAGGGACGTACGGCAGGATCCTGGAATGGAGCGTGTACGTGATGTCTCTGAGCTGCCGAAGGCCCATCTGCATCTGCACTTCACCGGGTCGATGCGGCCCACCACCGTGCTGGAGCTGGCAGACAAGTACGGTGTGCGACTGCCCGAAGCGCTGACCGAGGCGCTGACCAGCGGGGAGCCGCCGAAGCTGCGGGCGACGGACGAGCGGGGCTGGTTCCGCTTCCAGCGGCTCTACGACGCGGCGCGCTCGTGCGTCAGGGAACCCGAGGACATCCAGCGGCTGGTGCGGGAGGCCGCCGAGGAGGATCTGAAGGACGGCTCGGGGTGGCTGGAGATCCAGGTCGACCCGACCTCGTACGCCCCTCGTCTGGGCGGTCTGATTCCGGCGCTGGAGATCATCCTGGACGCGGTGGACACGACGATGCGGGAGACGGGCCTGGGCATGCGGGTGCTGGTCGCCGCGAACCGCATGAAGCACCCCCTGGACGCACGCACGCTGGCCCGGCTGGCCGTGCGGTACGCCGACCGGGGCGTGGTCGGCTTCGGTCTGTCCAACGACGAACGCCGGGGCATGGCAAGGGACTTCGACCGGGCGTTCGCGATCGCCCGCGAGGGCGGGCTGCTGTCGGCCCCGCACGGCGGCGAGCTGACGGGCCCTTCGTCGGTACGGGACTGTCTCGACGACCTGGACGCGAACCGGATCGGGCACGGGGTGCGTGCGGCGGAGGATCCTCGGCTGCTGAAGCGGCTCGCGGAGCGGGGTGTGACGTGTGAGGTCTGCCCCGCCTCGAACGTGGCCCTGGGCGTGTACGAGAAGCCCGAGGACGTCCCGCTGCGGACGCTGTACGACGCGGGTGTCTCGATGGCCCTGGGCGCCGACGACCCGCTCCTGTTCGGTTCCCGGCTGGCCGCCCAGTACGACATCGCCCGCCGCCACCACGCCTTCACGGACGAGGAGTTGGCGGAACTGGCCCGCCAGTCGGTACGGGCTTCGGCGGCACCGGAGGATGTGCAGGCGAAGCTGTTGGCCGGGGTTGACGACTGGCTGGCCTAGGCCGGCCGGCTGGTTGGCCGACTCAGGTCAGTCGGCGATGCCTGCCAGCAGGGTTCGCGCCAGCCGCTGGGCGAACTCGTCCACCGGCGGACGCACCGCCTCTCGCGTCGCGTCGTAGGCGAAGGCCCGCTGCACACACGCGCCCAGCAGCAGCGACGCGGCCGCGAAGGTGTCCGCGTCGAGGCTGACCCGGCCGAGTTCCTGCTCGGCCCGCAGGTATGTGTCCACGCCCTGGATCGGCTTGTGCGGCCCCGTTCCCATCTGGCGCATCACGTCGTCGTGCCGTCGCTTGAGCTGGGTCTCGGCGTACAGGGACGCGGCGATCGGGAAGCTCTGCTCGTAGAAGAGGGCGGCCTGGCGGGCGATCTCGGTCAGGTTCTCCTCCAGCGTGCTCTGTCCGGGCTCGGCGGCCAGGCTGCGCAGCAGTGGCGTCAACTGAGGCAGGCGCTCCGCGAGGACGCGGATGAACAGCTCTTCCTTGTTCGCGAAGTACTTGTAGAGCGCGGCCTCGGAGCAGCCGGCCGTCTTGGCGATCTCCTTGGTGGTGGCGCGGGCCAGCCCGACGGTGAGCATCAGCTCGTGAGCGGCATCGAGGATGCGGACACGGGCCGGCTTCGTTTCCATGTGTCGTCCAATCGGGCTTGACGGGTGGGTGAGTGCTTGCTCACTCTAGTGGGAGATAGGTGAGTGAATACTCACCCACCATCTACGACCACGGGAGTACCCATGAAACTCACCGTTTTCGGCGCCACCGGCGGCATTGGCCGGGAAGTCGTCCGACAGGCCCTGGCCGCGGGTCACGAGGTCACCGCAGTCGTACGGGATCCCGCGCGGCTGTCCGTGACGGGCGACCGCCTGGAGGTGTTCCGGGACGACCTGACCGACCCGGAGGCGGTGCGCCCCGCGGTGGCCGGCCGGGACGTGGTCCTGTCGGGGCTCGGTGCGCGCGGCCGCAAGGAGGCGGGGGTCGCGACCCGGCTCACGCGCACGGTGCTGGGCGCCATGGAGGCGGAGGGGGTGCGGCGGCTGCTCGTGGTGAGCGCGGGGCCGGTCGGCCCGCCGCCCGAGTTGGACGGTCCGCTCGACCGTGCGGCGCGCGGCATCGTCTCCGCGCTGCTCAAGGACGTCTACGCCGATCTGAGCGCCATGGAGGCCGAGTTGGCCGCCAGCACCACGGACTGGACGGCCGTACGGCCTCCTCGGCTGCAGAACAAGCCGGTCACGGGCGCGTACCGGACCGTGGTCGGCGGCTTCCCGGCGAAGGGCCGCTTCATCGGGCGGGCGGATGTGGCGCACGCGATGCTGGCGATGGCCGGCGATCCGGGGACGGTGAAGCAGGGGGTGGGCGTGGCGTACTGAGGCCCTCCCGTGCGGGTCCTAGAGGCTGACCCCGATTGTCACCGGCTCGTTGACCAGGGTGATGCCGAAGGCCTCGCGGACTCCGGTGACGACCTCGCGGGCGAGTGCGAGCAGGTCCTCCGTGGTGGCTTCGCCACGGTTGGTGAGGGCGAGGGTGTGCTTGGTGGAGATGCGGGCGGGGCCGGTGCCGTAACCCTTGGTGAAGCCCGCCTTGTCGATCAGCCAGGCCGCGGAGGTCTTGGTGTGCCCCTCCCCCGCCGGGTATGCGGGCGGCTGCACGCCGTCGCCGAGCCGCTGCTGCACGCGCGCGTGGAACGCGGCGAACTGCTCGTCGGTGAGGATCGGGTTGGTGAAGAAGGAACCGGCCGACCAGGTGTCGTGGTCCTCGGGGTCCAGGACCATGCCCTTGCCGGAGCGCAGCTTCAGGACGGTCTCGCGGGCCGCGGCCAGCGGGACGCGGTCGCCGGGCTCGACGCCGAGGGCGCGGGCCGTCTCGGCGTACTTGACGGGGCCGGAGAGCCCGTCCGCGTCCTCCAGTTCGAAGCGGACGCGCAGGACGACGTAGCGCTCGGGGTCGGCCTTGAAGCGGCTGTGGCGGTACGAGAAGGCGCAGTCGGCGTTCGGGACGGTGACCGTCTCGCGCGTGTGGCGGTCGTAGGCGATCACTTCGGTGATGGTCGAGGAGACCTCCTGGCCGTACGCCCCCACGTTCTGGATGGGAGTCGCGCCGGCCGAGCCCGGGATGCCGGCCAGGCACTCGATGCCGGCGAGTCCGGCCTCGACCGTGCGGGCGACGGCGTCGGTCCACACCTCGCCGGCCGCGAGCTCCAGGCGCCTGCCGTCGAGGTCGAAGCCCTTGGTCGCGATGACGAGCGCGGTGCCCGCGAAGCCCTTGTCGCCGATGACCAGGTTCGAACCGCCGCCGATCAGCAGCAGCGGTGTGCCGGTGTCGTCGGCCTCGCGGACGGCGGCGATCACCTCGGCGTCGGTGGTGGCGGTGATCAGACGGGTCGCTGGGCCGCCCAGCCGGAAGGTGGTCAGCGGGGCGAGGGGGGCGTCGTGGAGTTCCTGCACGGGCCCAAGAGTACGAGACGCCACTGACAGGGGGTGCGACGCCTGCGGCGGCCTGCGCGGGTTCGGTGGGGGGGCGATGCCTGCGGCCGCCTGCGCGGGTTCGGTGGGGGTGCGATGCCTGCGGCCGCCTGCGCGGGTTCGGTGGGGGTGTGCGGCGCCTGCCGCCTCGTCGTGGGTCGGGGCCGCGCCGGGGGGTGTCCGTCCTCGGTCCGGCGGTTGCCGTTCGTTGCCGCGGTGCCCGGCGGCTGACGCCGGCCGCTGCGGGCGGACACCCCCCGCCACGTCCCCTTCCGGGCGTGGGCGGGTGCGGGTGCCCTCCTCCCCCATGCGTAGCCTGCGGGCAGTCGTGCCGCTGGGGCGGCACGGGTGGGCGCAGGCGGCACCCCGCAAGCGCGGGTGAGCGATGCCACCCCTGCCTCAGCCTCCACGCCGCAGCACGCGAAAACGGCCCCACCCTTGCGGACGGAGCCGTTTCGTCGTCGTGTGTTCAGCCTGCGACGGGTTCCAGGGCCGACGTCGGTTCCTCGGCCGGCGTGACCGCAGTGGCCTGCGAGGTATGCCTCCTCGGGATGAGCAGGGCCGCTACGGCGGCAACGGCCACCACCGCGGACCCGGTGACCAGCGCGGGCTGCAAGCCGTCCACAAAGGCCTGCCCGGACTCGTAGCCACCCTGCGCCGAGAAGATCGACGACATGATCGCGATGCCCAGCGCACCGCCCACCTCACGCAGCGCGTTGTTGGCCCCGGAGGCAATGCCCTGCTCCTTGGCACGGACGCTGGACATCACCAGGTTGGCGGCCGGGGCGAAGTACTTCCATGGCCAGGATGAGCGCAGAAGAACGGCGCGAGAATGGAGAACGCCCCTTACACCCAGGTCGCTCCTCAGGCCAGCCGTACGACCGCCCGCGACATACCCAGCACCTTCTGCCCGGCGCTGGTCGCCGTGAGGTCCACGCGGACCGTGTTGTCGTCGAGCTTGGCGGCCACCTTGGCGCTAACCTCGATGACGGCACCCTGGTCGTCGTTCGGGACGACGACGGGCTTGGTGAAGCGGACGCCGTACTCGACGACCGCACCCGGGTCGCCGGTCCAGTCGGTGACCACCCGGATCGCCTCGGCCATGGTGAACATGCCGTGCGCGATGACGTCCGGCAGTCCGACCTCCTTGGCGAACTTCTCGTTCCAGTGGATGGGGTTGAAGTCCCCGGAGGCGCCGGCGTACTGGACGAGCGTGGCGCGTGTCACGGGGAAGGTCTGGGCGGGCAGTTCGGTGCCGACCTCGACGCCGTCGTAAGCGATCTTCGCCGTCATCCTCTTCCTCACGCCTCCTCTGCCGCGCGCGCGACGAGCTTCGTCCAGGCGGTTACGACGTGCTCGCCGGCCTCGTCGTGAACTTCGCCACGGATGTCCAGAATGTCATTGCCGGCCAGGGACTTGATGGCCTCGATGGTCGACGTGACGGTGAGCCGGTCGCCGGCGCGCACCGGGCGGACGTAGGCGAACTTCTGGTCACCGTGTACGACGCGGCTGTAGTCCAGGCCGAGCTGCGGGTCCTGGACGACCTGCCCCGCGGCCTTGAAGGTGATCGCGAAGACGAAGGTCGGCGGGGCGATCACATCGGGGTGGCCGAGCGCCTTGGCGGCCTCCGGGTCCGTGTACACCGGGTTGGCGTCCCCCACCGCCTCCGCGAACTCACGGATCTTCTCCCGGCCCACCTCATAGGGCTCGGTGGGCGGGTAGCTCCGCCCCACGAAGGACTGGTCGAGCGCCATGGCTCGGCACCTCCTGATGTCTGCGTGCTGATGTCTGCGGATACCCGCCGGATATCTGCTCCGGACGCCCTGTAATCGGCCGGAACCGGCCGGTAACCGGGGCTGAAACGACGCGAGGCCGCCCCCGAACAGTGGGGGCGGCCTCGCGTACGAGCCTGATTTATCGCGTTTCGCGGTGCGCGGTGTGCGCGTTGCAACGCGGGCAGTGCTTCTTCATCTCCAGTCGGTCCGGGTTGTTACGCCGGTTCTTCTTGGTGATGTAGTTCCGCTCCTTGCACTCCACGCAGGCCAGCGTGATCTTCGGGCGGACGTCGGTGGCAGCCACGTGAGTGCTCCTTGACGAACGGATGGGATGGTTTAACGCATAGAAGAGTAGCCGATCGAAGGACCGACCCCACAATCGGCTACTGTCAGTAGCGGTGACCGGACTTGAACCGGTGACACAGCGATTATGAGCCGCTTGCTCTACCGACTGAGCTACACCGCTGTGATGCGATCCGTTCCCGCCTTGCGACGGGAACCTCACACACCAGAGCCCCAATACGGAATCGAACCGTAGACCTTCTCCTTACCATGGAGACGCTCTGCCGACTGAGCTATTGGGGCGAGCGATGAAGACATTACACGCTCGGCCGCCGTTCACCCAAATCCGTTTCGCGGCCCCCGTCCCGGCCTGTTCCAGGGACGCTCCCGGCCCCTGCCCCGGCCCGTTTCCCGGCTCTCCCACGCGCCACCGAAGCCGCTCCGATACGGCGGACCACACCGGTACGACTATTGCGCTCCTCCCCGACACGAGCAGATCGCCGCCCTAGGCTCGACTCACTCTGCGTGATCTTGCGTCCCCCTGCGCAGCCCCCGAGCCCCTGGAGTGCGATGCCCGACAGCCAGCCGCAGCCACCCCACTCGTCGTCGTCCTCGTCGGGCTCGTCCTCCTCCTCGGGTTCCTCGGGTTCTTCGGATTCCTCGGGACGGGTGGGCGACCCGACCGCCCTGCTGCTGTGCGGGGCCCGGCTGACCGACGGCCGGACCGTGGACGTACGGCTGGGCGGCGGGCGCATCGAGGCGGTCGGCACGGCCGGCAGCCTGGCTGCCGGCGGAATGCGGGACTGCGGCATGCGGGTGGATCTCAGCGGCTATCTGCTGCTGCCGGCCCCGGCCGAACCGCACGCGCACGGGGACACCGCGCTGTCCGCCGAGGACGACGGTCCGGCCTCGTACGAGCCCCAGGACGTGCAGCGCCGGGCCACCGAGGCGGCGCTGTTGCAGCTGGGGCACGGGGCGACCGCGGTGCGGGCACACGTGCGCGTGGGCGACGTTCAGGGGCTGGGCGCGCTGGCCGCCGTACTGCAGGCGCGGCGTTCACTGCGCGGGCTGACGGAACTGACGGCCGTGGCGATGCCGCGCATGCTGACCGGCGTGGCCGGTGCGGACGGGCTGGCGATGCTGCGGGACGCCCTGAAGATGGGTGCCTCGGTGGTGGGCGGCTGTCCGGACCTGGACCCGGATCCGACCGGATACGTGGAGGCGGTCCTCGAGGTCGCCTCCGAACACGGCTGCCCTGTCGACCTGCACACCGACGCCGCCGATCCGGCGCGCCTGGCCCGTATCGTCGCGATGGCCGGCGGGCTGCGTCCCGGGGTGACGCTCGGACCGTGCGGCGGCCTCGGCCGCCTGCCCGCCGAGACGGCCCGGCGCACCGCCGACCAGCTCGCGGCGGCCGGGGTGACGGTGGTGTGTCTGCCTCAGGGCGGCTGCGGCGGCACCGACCGGCGCGAGACGGCTCCGGTACGGCTGCTGCGGGCGGCCGGCGTACGGGTGGCCGCGGGCAGCGGCGCCCTGCGCGACATGTCGAACCCGGTGGGACGCGGGGACCCCTTGGAGGCGGCCTACCTGCTGGCTTCCCGGTACGGGCTGCGGCCCGAGGACTCGTACGACGCGGTGAGCTCCTCGGCGCGGTCGGTCATGGGGCTGCCCGAGGTGCGCTTGGAGGCGGGTTTCCCGGCCGAGTTGCTGGCCCTGCGCGGCGACCGGCTGGCGGGGGCGTTGTCGCTGGCGTACAGCCGCATCGTGGTACATCGGGGGCGGGTGGTGGCGCGGACGAGCGCGGTACGGGAGTACTGCAACTCGGCTGCGGCGGCGGAGCTGGGCCTGCCTCGGCAGGGGCGGGGGGAGCTGTCGTGAGGGGTGGGTTGGGTGGGCGTGGTGGGGGTGCCGGCCGGTGAGGGGTCTCGGTGAGTGTTGAGGTGCGTGCTGGGGCGCGTGTAGGCGCTGGGAGCGCTCGGTAGTGGTTTGTGCGCGGGGCGCGCACGCCGGGAGTGTGCGCCGTCCACTTGTGCGCCGCACTCCGCCCCACCGACGCACTGATGCGAAGCCACGCTGTCGGCTCGCGCGCCGGAGATGCGCGCCACCAGAGCCCTCTCCGAGGTCCCGTGCAGGGAGCGAGGGGGCAGCGGGTGCATCAGAGGCGCGCGCCGGGAGCACAGGGTCGGGGCTCGCGCGCCGAGCGCGCGCCCTCCACCTGTGCGCTCCGAATGCGCACCCTGAGGCGTGGCTCAAGTCGTGCGGCGGACGCGGCCGTGCGGGCGTACGGTCGGAAACATGCGCATTGTCATCGCTGGTGGTCATGGTCAGATCGCGCTGCGGCTGGAGCGGCTGCTCGCTGCGCGCGGAGACGAGGTTGCGGGGATCATCCGTCACGCCGAGCAGGGCGACGACCTGCGGGAAGCCGGCGCCGAACCGGTTCTGCTGGATCTGGAGTCGGCCTCGGTCGAGGAGGTCGCGGCGTATCTGCAGGGTGCCGACGCGGCGGTGTTCGCGGCGGGTGCGGGTCCGGGCAGCGGGGCGGCCCGCAAGGACACGGTGGACAAGGGGGCGGCGATCCTGTTTGCGGACGCGGCGGTTCGGGCGGGTGTACGACGACACGTGGTCGTCTCGTCGATGGGCGCCGATCCCGCGCACCAGGGGGACGACATCTTCGACGTGTACCTGCGTGCGAAGGGCGAGGCGGACGCGTACGTGCTGCGGCAGGACGCGCTGGACTCGACGATTCTGCGCCCCGGGATGCTGACGAACGACGCCGGCACGGGTCTCGTACGACTGGAGGCACACACGGGCCGCGGCGCCGTCCCCCGCGATGACGTGGCCGCCGTACTGGCGGAGTTGGTGGACACCGCGGCAACGGCCGGCCTGACGCTGGAACTGGTCAGCGGATCGGCTCCGGTGTCGGTCGCAGTGAAGTCGGTGGCCGGGAACTGAGGTGCCCGGCGAGGGAGTTCCGGCCGCGCGGGAGGCCCTGCTGCGGCGGATGTACGAGGTCTTCTCGACCGACGAGCGCGACGCCTTCGTAACGCCTTGTCTGGCGCCGGACGTCGACTGGCCGAATGTCCTCGACGGCGTTCGTCTGCACGGCCGTGAGGAGGTACGCGCCTATTGGGCGCGGCAGTTCGCGGCCGGGCATCCCCTCGTACGGCTGGAGGGGTTGCGGCTCGACGGGGACGGCGAAGGGGTGGTGGCGACCGTTCGGCCCGGGATGCGGGACGCGTCGGGTGACCGGTGGGCGGAGGGGACGGTCGAGCACGTGTACCGGTTCGGCGGGGACGGGCTTGTGACGCGGATGGACGTACGGGCGGGGTCGTAGGGGGCGCAGGAGTCGTAAGGGCCGCAGGAGCGGTGACGGCCGTCTGGAACTCCCCCTAGAACAGGGGCAGTTGGCCAGGGATCTCCGGGAGGACGAATCCGTCCAACGACGGCTGGGCCGCGCCGAGTTGTGCCTGGCGGCGCGAGCCGGGGCAGGAGACGAGTACGCCGTTCTCGCGCGCGCCGGGCGGGTCGTGGCGAGCGAACCGTCCGGCGACGACGGCGATCTCGCGACGGCATTCGGGGCAGCGTCTGCGACGAGAGGACATGGGGTCAGTGTGCCCCGGGCGGGGGCGTGTTGTGCGCGGGGCGCACGCCCCCGTCTCCTCGCGGATCTCGCGCACCGTGAGGTCACTGGCGGGCTCCCCCGATCCCTGCCACCCCGAAGCCTTCACCGGGCCGCTACGAAATCCGACTACGCTTGCTTAAGTCAATCAACTGACTTAATTTGAGGATGTCGCGCACACCCGATGCCCCTTGCCTATGGAGGCCCGGCCCATGTCCCACGCTCTTCCCCGACCCGCCGACGACGGGGTGGTGTCCGCAGCGCCGCGGGCCAATGCCGTCGTAGCGGTCCTGGCCTTCGGCGGGATCGTGGTCTCGCTGATGCAGACCCTGGTGATCCCGATCGTCCCGGAGCTGCCGAAGCTCCTGAACGCCCCGGCGTCCGACACCGCCTGGGCCGTCACCGCAACGCTGCTGGCCGCCGCCGTGGCCGTCCCGATGACGGGCCGGCTGGGAGACATGTACGGCAAGCGCCGCCTGCTCCTGGTGAGCCTGGTGCTGCTGGTCGCCGGATCGGTCACCGCGGCGCTCAGCGACTCCCTGGCCCCGATGATCGTCGGGCGGGTGCTGCAGGGCACGGCGGGTGGTGTGATCCCGCTCGGCATCAGCATCATGCGGGACGAGTTGCCTGCCGAACGGCTCGGTTCGGCCACCGCGCTGATGAGCGCCTCACTCGGCGTCGGGGGCGCTCTCGGCCTGCCGGCCGCCGCCCTCATCGCGGACAACTTCGACTGGCACGTGCTGTTCTGGAGCTCGGCCGGGATGGGTGCCGTGGCGCTCCTGCTGGTGCTGTTCGTCGTACCCGAGTCCAAGGTGCGGACAGGCGGCCGCTTCGATGTCGTCGGCGGTCTCGGCATGGCAGTCGGCCTGGTCTGCCTGCTGCTCGGCATCTCCAAGGGCGGCGACTGGGGCTGGGACAGCGGCACCACACTCGGCCTGTTCGGGGCGGCCGTGGTGGTCCTGCTGCTGTGGGGCTGGTACGAGCTGCGCACCGAGCAGCCGCTGGTCGACCTGCGCACCACCGCCCGCCGGCAGGTGCTGGTCACCAACCTCGCTTCGATAGCTCTCGGCTTCGGCATGTTCGCGATGTCCCTGGTGCTTCCGCAGCTCCTGCAGTTGCCTGAGGCGACCGGCTATGGTCTGGGTAAGTCGCTGCTCACAGCCGGCCTGGTCATGGCCCCCTCCGGCTTGGTGATGATGGCGATCGCCCCCGTCTCGGCCGCCCTTTCCAAGGCCAAGGGCCCGAAGGCGAGCCTGATGCTCGGCTCCCTGATCGTGGCCGCGGGCTACGGGCTCAACATCCTGCTGATGTCCGAGGTCTGGCAATTCGTGCTGGTGTCGTGCGTCATCGGTTCCGGTATCGGCTTCACGTACGGCGCGATGCCGGCCCTCATCATGGGCGCCGTGCCGCCGTCGCAGTCGGGCGCGGCCAACAGCCTCAACACCCTGATGCGGTCGATCGGTACGTCGACCGCCAGCGCCGTCGCCGGCGTCATCCTGTCGCAGATGACCACGGACCTCGGCGGGGTCCCCCTCCCCTCGGAGAACGGCTTCAAGACCGTCCTCGCCATCGGCGGCGGCGCAGCGCTGCTCGCCTTCGCCGTCGCGTCCTTCATTCCGCGGCATCGGGCGGCTGCGGCCGGGGGCTCTGCGTCCGGGGGCTCTGCGTCCGGAGAGGGGGCTACGACTGCGGCTATGGCCGGGGAGCCGTCTGCCGCGGCCGCGGCCGCGATCGCGACGGGCGGGCCTGCCCTGATCGAGGAGGGAGCGCCGGGCCTGTCGGCCGCGCGTTCCAGCGACGCCGTGCCGGGACCTGCGTCCTCGCCTGCTTCCGTCGCGACCGCCGAGCCTGACGGGGCGAGCGGCTCCGCCGACGACGGAATCCCGGTGAGCGGTCATGTCCTGGGGGCGGAGCGCATCCCCGTGGCCGGGGCCGCGGTCACGCTCATCTCGCTCGGCGGAAAGCAGCTGAGCCGGTCGGTCTCGCGGGGCGACGGCTCGTACCGTGTCGATGCGCCCGCCGCCGGTTCGTACGTCCTGATCGCCTCCGCCGACGGCTTCCAGCCGCAGGCCTCGGCACTCGTCGTCTTCGACGGGCCGGTCTCGTACGACGTCCTGCTGAGCGGCACCAGCGGCCTCGCCGGGCTGGTGCGGTCCGCCGAGAGCGGGGCGCCGGTCGCCGACGCCGTGGTGATCGTGACCGATGTGCGCGGGGAAGTGCTGACCACCGGACGCACCGACCTCCTGGGCGAGTTCACGGTCACCGATCTGGTGCCGGGGACGGTGACGCTCGCCGTCAACTCCCCCAAGCACCGCCCGCTGGCCCTGCCCGTCGAGATCGGCGGCGCCGGCACCACACGCATCGAGGTCGAGCTCCGGCCCGGCGCCCACGTCCGTGGCACGGTACGCGCAGCGGGCGCCCCGCTGAGCGACGCCCGGGTGACCCTGGTGGACGCCGCGGGCAACGTGGTCGCCACGACGAGAACCGGGCACGACGGTGCGTACGCCTTCTCCGACCTGGACAGCGGCGCGTACACGGTCATCGCGACGGGCTATCCGCCACAGGCGGCGACGGTGACGGTGTCAGGTGGCGGCGCAGACGACCATGACATCGAACTGGCCCACAGCGGGAAGTAGTTCCGCCTGAACTGCAATCCGAACCGCGATCTGAACTGCAATCCGAGCGGCCTGGGACACGGCCCGCATGGACACCTTGAGCGGAGGAGTTCGTGCGGGTCGGTCGCCTTGATGGTGTGACGGCGCGACACCGAAGCCGGCACATGAAGAGACCCTCTCTGATCTGCGTTTCCGCAGATCAGAGAGGGTCTCTTCACTAAAGTGGCGGCGCCAGGATTCGAACCTGGGAAGGCTGAGCCGGCAGATTTACAGTCTGCTCCCTTTGGCCGCTCGGGCACACCGCCGGGTTTGCTGCCGTTCGAACCGCTTTTCGGCGGTGCTTCCTGGCAACGACGTAAACAATACCCGATGCCGAGGGGTGCTTCGCCACCCGATTGATCTGCGCCCGGAGGACGACGGGTGGCTAGGCTTGTCCGGATGCGGCCCGGGACCACGCCGGGCTCGGCGCCCGCCCCCACGTACGCCGATACGCACCCGTACGCACCCCCATCACGCACCGATACAAGGAGCCACAGGACATGGCCGACTCCAGTTTCGACATCGTCTCGAAGGTCGAGCGGCAGGAGGTCGACAACGCCCTCAACCAGGCCGCCAAGGAGATCTCGCAGCGCTACGACTTCAAGGGCGTGGGTGCCTCGATCTCGTGGTCCGGTGACAAGATCCTGATGGAGGCGAACTCCGAGGACCGAGTCAAGGCCGTCCTCGACGTCTTCCAGTCCAAGCTGATCAAGCGCGGGATCTCGCTGAAGGCCCTGGACGCGGGCGAGCCCCAGCTCTCGGGCAAGGAGTACAAGATCTTCGCGTCGATCGAGGAGGGCATCTCCCAGGAGAACGCGAAGAAGGTGGCGAAGATCATCCGCGACGAGGGCCCGAAGGGCATCAAGGCGCAGGTGCAGGGCGATGAGCTGCGCGTCAGCTCGAAGAGCCGTGACGACCTGCAGGCCGTGATCGCGCTTCTGAAGGGCAAGGACTTCGACTTCGCGCTGCAGTTCGTGAACTACCGGTGAGCCACTGATTCACCGTGGCCGACCAGCCGTCGCTGACCGACTGGCCACGAGGAAGGGTGGGCACCTGGCGGGTGCCCACCCTTCTCGCCTGCTGGCTGCGGTCCGGGGGCGTGCTCGGTCGTGCTCAGTTGCGCGAATTGCCGAACAGGAGGCGGTAGACGATCAGGAGGACGAGCGAGCCTCCGATCGCCGCGGCCCATGTCGCGCCGTCGTAGAAGGTCTTGGTGATCGGGTGGTCCAGCCAACGGGCGGAGATCCAGCCGCCGATGAACGCGCCCGCGATGCCTATGAGAGTCGTGCCGATAAAGCCGCCCGGGTCGCGGCCCGGCAGCAGGAATTTGGCGATGGCCCCGGCCAACAGCCCCAGGATGATCCAGCTGATGATGGTCATGCCGTGAACCTGCCCTTCCGCACCGTGCCTGCACTTTCCGGACAGTGAGATTTCGGTCAAGATCCGCTGTGCGTCACGTGCTTGTACCTGCTCCGTCGATGAACAGGACGTCACGTCGGCACTCATCGGTTGCAGTGATCAGTAGGGTGCGAGCCATGGCATCGACCGGTTCTGCCTCCGAGCTGCGGCGTACGTTGGGCGTCAGCGACGCCGTGGTCATCGGGCTGGGCTCGATGGTCGGTGCCGGGATCTTCGCCGCCCTGGGGCCTGCGGCGCGCGCAGCCGGGTCCGGGCTGCTGCTCGGCCTCGCCGTCGCCGCCCTGATCGCCTACTGCAACGCCATGGCGTCGGCGCGGCTGGCCGCGCTGTATCCGGCCTCGGGCGGCACGTATGTGTACGGGCGCGAGCGGCTCGGCCCGTTCTGGGGTTATCTCGCGGGCTGGTCGTTCGTGGTCGGGAAGACCGCCTCCTGTGCGGCGATGGCGCTCACCGTGGGGGCGTACGTCTGGCCGGGGCAGGCGCACGCGGTGGCGGTTGCGGCCGTGGTGGCGCTGACCGCGGTGAACTACGGCGGTGTCCAGAAGTCCGCATGGGTCACCCGGGTGATCGTGGCGGTGGTGCTGGCTGTCCTCGCTTCCGTCGTGGTCGTGTGCCTGGGGTCCGGGGCGTCCGACGCCGGGCGTCTGGACGTCGGGACCTCGGGTGGCGTAGGCGGGGTGCTGCAGGCGGCCGGGCTGCTGTTCTTCGCGTTCGCCGGGTACGCGCGCATCGCGACCCTCGGGGAGGAGGTACGGGATCCGGCGCGCACCATCCCGCGCGCGATCCCCTTGGCTCTGGGCATCGCGCTTGCGGTGTACGTGTGTGTGGCGGTGGCTGTCCTTTCCGTGCTGGGGGCCGGCGGTCTCGGGCGTGCGGGTGCTCCGTTGGCCGACGCGGTGCGGGCGGCCGGGGTGCCTGGGCTGGTTCCGGTGGTGCGGGTGGGTGCCGCCGTGGCCGCGCTGGGTTCGCTGCTCGCTCTGATCCTGGGCGTCTCGCGGACGACGCTGGCCATGGCCCGCGACCGGCACCTTCCCGGCGCACTGTCGGCCGTGCATCCGCGCTTCAAGGTGCCGCACCGGGCCGAACTGGCCGTGGGTGCCGTGGTCGCAGCCCTGGCCGCCACGGTGGACGTAAGGGGAGCGATCGGTTTCTCCTCCTTCGGCGTACTGGCGTACTACGCCGTGGCCAACGCCTCGGCCTGGACGCTGAGTTCAGCTCCGACGGCTCGGGTGCCGCCCTCGGTGGGTCTCCTCGGGTGCGTGGTGCTGGCGTTCTCGCTCCCGGCGGTTTCGGTGGTCGTGGGCGCGGGAGTGCTGGCGGTGGGCGTGGGTGCGTATGGCGTACGGCGATGGGTGGCTGCGCGGTAGCGGGCTGGGCCGAACAGCAGTCGGAGCGGGTGGACACCTGGTCAAGGCTTCCGCCGGGGTGGGCATGGCCGGCCGCCGATCAGGACCGGACAGAGCACGTTCTTCCGGCGGTTGGCCTGCGGGATCCCCGCAGTCGCCCTACTAGAGGATCCGCTGCGATGTCGTACGCATGGTGTCGCGGATGCTAGGACGCTTGCGCCGCCGTGGTGCGTATGCGGAAGTCGGTCCAAGGTGCCATCTCCTGCTCCTCGTTCGTCTCTTCGTACCAGCCCGTGCCGTCGGCCCAGGAGCTCAGCCAGGCCGTGAGGCTGGGGGCGTCGACGTACCAGGCGTGGTCGGCGTCGTCCGCGTTCGGCTCGAAGAGGAGGACGGGGGCGCCCGGAGTATGGCAGTCCACGCACGCGTACATCGCGCAGCCCCAGTGGGATATCGGCAGGACGCCTTCGGGCCAGGGCCAGTCGGGGTCCCTCCGGCCGCTCTCACGATTGGCGAGGTACTGCACGACGGCGGCCGGCTCGCCGGCGGGCGGGCTGTCGAGGAGGGGCAACAGGCCGTACTCCGGGCCGAATCCGCCGTCTCCTATGCGCAGGTAGAGGTCGGCGAGCAGGGGAGGCAGGGAGAAGCCCAGGGTGGTCTCGGCGCGGGCCAGCGTGGACGCGTCGGCGGGCTCCGGGAGTGAAGGCCAGCCCCATGGACGGGTGTTGTGTGCCTTGGCTGACACCCGTGCCAGCAACTGCTCGTTCTCGGTCATGGGTTCATAATGCAAGGCGCCACTGACAATCGGGCCGGCCTGTGGACAAGGGCGGGGCTGTGGAAAACCCGGTCACTCGGGGGCGGGCAGGCCGCCCCCGCCTTCGTCCCGCTCGGTCAGCGAGTCGCGAACGGCTGGTCCGTCCGCACGATTTCGCGGCCGAGCGGCAGGAGCGAGACCGGGATCAGCTTGAAGTTGGCGATGCCGAACGGGATACCGATGATCGTGATGCACAGGGCGATGCCGGTGACGATGTGCGCGAGTGCGAGCCACCAGCCCGCGAGCACCAGCCACAGGACGTTGCCGATGCAGGAGGGCGCACCGGCGTCGCGGCGCTCGACCGTCGTGTACCCGAAGGGCCACAGGGCGTAGACACCGATGCGGAACGCCGCGATGCCGAACGGGATGCCGATGATCGTGATGCAGAGCAGAATGCCCGCGGCCAGGTACCCGAGGAACAGCCAGAAGCCGCTCAGGACGAGCCAGATGACGTTCAGAATGGTTTTCACTGGGGGCGACCTGCCATCTTCTCGAGCCGGGCGATGCGCTCCGCCATCGGCGGGTGTGTCGAGAACATCTTGGAGAGTCCCTGGCCCGGGCGGAACGGGTTCGCGATCATCATATGGCTCGCGGTCTCGATGCGCGGCTCGGGCGGCAACGGCAGCTGTTTGGTGCCCGCTTCGAGCTTGCGCAGGGCGCTGGCGAGCGCGAGGGGGTCGCCGGTCAGCTGGGCGCCGGAGGCGTCGGCTTCGTATTCCCTGGAGCGGCTGATGGCCAGTTGGATGAGGGTGGCCGCGAGCGGGCCCAGGATCATGATCATCAGCATGCCCAGGATGCCCGGGCCGTCGTCGTCGTTGGAGCGGCCGACCGGGATCAGCCAGGCGAAGTTGACCAGGAACATGATCACGGAGGCCAGAGCGCCGGCGACTGACGAGATGAGGATGTCGCGGTTGTAGACGTGACTGAGCTCGTGGCCGATGACACCGCGCAGTTCGCGCTCGTCCAAGATGCGCAGGATGCCTTCCGTGCAGCACACGGCGGCGTTGCGCGGGTTGCGGCCCGTCGCAAAGGCGTTCGGCGCCACCGTCGGGGAGATGTACAGGCGTGGCATGGGCTGGCGGGCCTGGGTGGAGAGGTCGCGGACCATGCGGTACAGGGCGGGGGCTTCGAACTCGCTGACGGGGCGTGCGCGCATCGCGCGTAGCGCCAGCTTGTCGCTGTTCCAGTACGCGTACGCGTTTGTGCCCAGTGCGATCAGAACCGCGACGACGAGCCCCATACGGCCGAAGAAACTGCCGATGACGATGATGAGGGCGGACAGTCCCCCGAGGAGAACTGCTGTCCTTAGCCCGTTGTGCCGGCGGTGCACGGTACGCCCTCCAAGTCGTGCAGCAGGGGAACCCTTTGCTTGCTGATCTCCGGTGCCACTGGTGCCGTGGTGTCACGTCCAGTGGACCCTCCCGTACTGGTCAACGCCAGGCGAGGGCGACTAGTTCCCTTGTGCGTACGGCGGCGTGCGTGGACCGTCCGGGTGACGGCGGCCCTCAGTGGCCGACGTCGGCTCAGAAAAGGGCTGTGCCGGCGAAGCGCAGGACCAGCTGGGGTGCTCCGGAGAGGGCAATGCCGAGGGCGCCGGTGAGGGTGAGCGCCGCAGTGAGGGGCGCCGGGAGACGGTGCTTGGCGGGCTCGCCCTCGGGGGCGCGGAACAGCAGTGCCGTCCATTGGAGGTAGTAGAACAGGGCGATGACGACGTTGACGGCCATGACCACGGCCAGCCAGCCGAGTCCCGCGTCGACCGCCGCCGAGAACACGGTGACCTTGGCGAAGAGGCCGATGATGCCTGGGGGCAGTCCGGCCAGGCAGAGCAGGAAGAAAGCCATCAGAAGGGCGGTGAGGGGATTCCTTGCGTAGAGGCCGCGGTAGTCCGTGATGCGGTTCACGGACCGCGTGCGGCCCACCAGTGCGGCCACCGCGAAGGCTCCCAGGTTCACAGCCGCGTACATGAGGGCGTAGGCAACGGTGGAGCCGATGGAGTGCTCGGCATCGTCGGAGTAGGCGGCTGCGGCGATCGGTACGAGGAGGTAGCCGGCCTGGCCCACCGAGGACCAGGCGAGCAGACGTACCGCGCTGTACGCGCGCGTGGCTTGCTGGCGCAGGGCGCCGACGTTGCCGACCGTCATGGTGAGTGCGGCCAGGGCTGCGAGTGCGGGGCCCCAGACGTCGGCGTACGACGGGAACGCGACGACCGTGACGAGGATCAGGCCGGAGAAGCCGACCGCCTTGCCGACGACCGACAGATAGGCGGCGATCGGCAGGGGCGCCCCTACGTAGGTGTCCGGGACCCAGAAGTGGAAGGGCACGGCGGCCGTCTTGAAGGCGAAGCCGACGAGGGTGAGAACGACGCCGGTCTGGGCGAGCGTGTGGAGCTGCCCGTCGACGTGCTGGATCCGGTCGGCGACCTGGGTGAGGTAGAGGGTGCCGGTGGTGGCGTACACGAAGCTGATGCCCATGAGGCTGACGGCGGTCGCGGTGACCGATGACAGGAAGAACTTCAGGGCCGCTTCGGAGGACTTCTTGTCGCCGTGCCTGATGCCGACGAGGGCGAAGGCGGGCAGGGAGGCGACCTCCAGGGCGACGATCAGGGTCGCGAGGTCGCGGGAGGCGGGCAGGAGGGCGGCGCCGGCCGCGGAGGAGAGCAGCAGGAACCAGTACTCCCCTTCGGGGAGTTGTTTGTCGGCGTCCTTCAGGGCGGTCACCGACAGGAGAGCGGCGAGGAGGGCGCCGCCGAGCACCAGGAACTGGATGACCAGGGTGAAGCGGTCCGCGGTGTAGCTGCACGCGTGTGTGCCGTTCACGCAGAAGGTACTGCGGTCGCCGTCCAGGAGGGGCAGCAACAGGAGCGCGGAGGCGGCGAGGCCGGCGACCGAGGCCCAGCCGAGGAGTGCCTTCTTGGCGTCGGCGATGAACAGGTCTGCGACGAGGACGACGAGTCCGACGACCGCCGTGAGGGTGGGCGGCGCGATGGCGAGCCAGTCGACGGACTGGACGAGACTCGCCGCCAGCGGCTGGGCCAGAGAGCTCATCGGGTGCCTCCTGAGAGGAGCTGCTGCACGGCCGGGTCGGTCAGGCCCAGGAGGGCCCTGGGCCACAGACCGGCGGCGATGGTGAGGGCGACGAGCGGGGTCCAGGCCGCGAACTCGTACGTGTGGACGTCGGCGAGCTGCGGCGCTTCCTGCGGTGCGGCGCCCATGCAGACGCGGCGGACGACGGCCAGCATGTACGCGGCCGTGAGGAGGGTGCCGAAGGCCGCGATCGCCATGAAGGTGAGGAAGGCCGGGCGGCTGAGGTCGCCTGCGGGCTTGAACGCGCCGAACAGGGCCAGCATCTCGCCCCAGAAACCGGCGAGGCCCGGAAGGCCGAGCGAGGCGACCGCGCCGAAGGCGAGCAGGCCGCCGAGGCGGGGGGCCTTGCCGTAGAGCGCGGCGCCGGTCTCCTCGGCGAGGCTGTCGAGGTCCGTCGTGCCCGTGCGGTCCTTCAGCGCGCCGACCAGGAAGAAGAGGAGGCCGGTGATGAGGCCGTGGGCGATGTTGGCGAACAGGGCGCCGTTCACGCCGGTTGGGGTCATGGTCGAGATGCCGAGCAGGACGAAGCCCATGTGGCCCACGGAGGAGTAGGCGATGAGGCGCTTGAGGTCGCCCTTCGCGCCGTGTTTGGCGAGGGCCAGGCAGGCCAGGGATCCGTAGATGATCCCGACGACGGCGAAGGCGGCGAGGTAGGGCGCGAAGGTGTGGAATCCGTCCGGCGCAATCGGCAGGAGGATCCGGACGAACCCGTACGTACCCATCTTCAGCAGGACACCGGCCAGCAGGACCGATCCGACGGTCGGGGCGGCGGTGTGGGCGTCGGGCAGCCAGCTGTGCAGCGGCCACATCGGCGTCTTGACCGCGAGTCCGATTCCGATCGCCAGAACGGCGATGACCTGCACGGATGTGGTCAGCGACCGGCCGTTGTCAGTGGCGAGTGCCACCATGTCGAATGTGCCGGCCTTGATCCCGATCAGGAGCAGGCCGAGCAGCATGACGACCGAACCGAGCAGTGTGTAGAGGATGAACCGCCAGGCGGCCTGGGTCCGGCCCTCGCCGCCCCAGCGGGCGATGAGGAAGTACATCGGGACGAGGACCATCTCGAACGCGAGGAAGAACAGCAGCAGATCGAGGACCGCGAAGCTCGCGAGGGTGCCGGACTCGAGGACCAGCAGCAGTGCGACGAACGCCTTCGGGGTCGGGCCCGCGGGCATTTTGAAGTACGAGTAGAGCGCGCACAGGAAGGTCAGCAGCGCGGTCAGGACCAGAAGGGGGAGGGAAATGCCGTCGATGCCGAGGTGGATCCGCACGTCGAGTGCGGGGATCCAGCTGATGTCGGTCGTGGCCTGCATCTTCGACGGGTGGTCGTGGTCGAAGCCGAGCGCGAGGACGATCGCGGCGATGAGGACCGCGCCGGTCACGGTCACGCCGTGGCGGAGCACGGCCTGCTCGGGGGACTTCCCCTTCAGCCCGGGCGGGGCGGGCAGGAGAGCGGCGGCGGCGCCGAGGAGCGGGCCGACGACGACGAATGCCAGAAGGAACTGCATCACGGACTCGTTGATATCGATCACGCCTGCTCACGCTCCCGTGGCGACGAGGAGGACGGCGACCGCCAGGACGACGGTGCCGGCGAGCAGCGCGCTCACATAGGTCTGCACATTGCCGGTCTGGGCGCGCCGCACGGCGGCACCGAGCAGGCGCGGCAGGGCGCCCGCACCGCGTACGTAGGTCTCGACGACCTCGCGATCCAGGAACCGGACGAGACTCGCTCCGGCCTGGACCGGGCGGACGAAGAGGGCCGCGTACACGGCGTCGAGGTGGAAGCCGACGGCTGCGTGCCGGTGCAGCGGGCCCAGCAGCAGCCGTCCCGGGTCGGCCGCGTAGGCCACTCCCCCGTAGGCGGGCGAGTGGCCGGCGATGGCCTCGGCCTCGACGAGTCCGGCGTCGCCCTCGGGGTGGGCCGCGACCGCGCCATGGGGGTGCCCCCGCTCGAGCGAAGCCGAGAGTGGGAGAGGGACGCGGGACGCGAGGGCGGTGGTGTGCCGCCAGGCCGCATAAGTGACGATGCCGCCGACCAGAGCCAAGCCCGTGCCGAGGACGGAGGTGGTGAGGGTCGGGGTGAGGTCGCGGCCGTCGAACCAGTCGGGCAGCGAGCGGTAGGCGAGCCCGCCGAGCGCGAGGGAGGGTACGGCGAGCACCCACAGCACCACGGTCATGGTCAGCGGCTGGCGGCCGTGGTCGGGGGCCTCGGCGCCCCGGCCGTGGAAGGCCAGCAGCCACAGGCGCATCGCGTACGCCGCGGTGAGTACGGCGGTGAGCAGGCCGGCGACGAGGGTGATCCAACCTGCAGCGCCGGGGGCCTGCCCAGTGTGACCGGTGGCGACGTGCTCGGCGGCGCCGAGGACGGACTCCTTGGAGAAGAAGCCGCTGAAGGGCGGGATCGCGGCGAGCGCGAGAAGCGCCACGGTCATCGTCCAGTAGGCGTCGGGGACGCGGTCGCGCAGACCCCGCATACGGGACATGGCGGCCAGCGAGTTGGTGCCGGCGGCGTGGATGATCACGCCGGCCGCGAGGAACAGCAGCGCCTTGAAGGCGCCGTGGGACAGGAGGTGGAAGACGGCGGCTCCGCGGTCGCCGACGGCGAGGGCGCCGGTCATGTAGCCGAGCTGACCGATCGTCGAGTAGGCGAGGACGCGCTTGATGTCGTCCTGGGCGAGCGCGGCGAGACCCGAGCCGACCATCGTGACAGCGGCCATGACGGCAAGGACCACCATCGCGGCCCGGGAGGCCTCGAAGACCGGGAGGAGACGGGCGATGAAGTAGACGCCGGCGGCAACCATGGTCGCTGCGTGGATCAGCGCGGAGACGGGTGTCGGGCCCGCCATCGCATCGGGGAGCCAGGTGTGCAGCGGGAACTGCGCCGACTTGCCCGCCACGCCTGCCAGGAGCAGCAGGGCGATCACTGTCGGGTGGTCGAGTCCGCCGCTCGCGACCGTTCCGAGGACCTTGGTGATGCGGAAGGAGCCGGCGTCGGTGGCGAGGGCGAACAGGCCGATGAGGAAGGGGACGTCACCGAGCTTGGTCACCAGGAAGGCCTTGATGGAGGCGGCGCGGGCCTCCGGGGTCTCCCAGTAGTGGCCGACCAGGAAGTACGAGCAGATGCCCATGATCTCCCAGCCGACCAGCAGCACGATCAGGTCGCCGGAGTAGACGACGAGCAGCATCGCGGAGGTGAAGAGGGAGACGAGGGCGGCGTACGAGGGATAGCGCGGATCGTCGCGCAGGTAGCCCGTCGAGTAGATCTGCACGCAGGTGGCGACGACGCCGACCAGGATGGCGACGAGGGCGGCGAAGCCGTCGATGTACAGGGCGAGTTCGATGGGGACCGAGCCGGTGGGCGTGAGCTCGGTGGCGGCGTCGATCGCCTGGCCGCCGCCCTGGCGCACGGCGACCAGCACGGCCAGCACGAGGGAGACGAGGGTCGGCAGGACAGCGAGCGGGCGGACGAAGCCGGGGGCCGTGCGGCCCAGGAGCAGGCCGGCCGCGGCGCCCAGGAACGGCAGGAGGGGGACGAGGACGGCGAGGGTGGTCGTGGTCACGCGGCGGCCTCAGCCTTTCCGGTCTCTTCCGCCGTGAGGGCGTTGCCGTCGGGGCCGTCGCTCTCGTGGCCCTCGGCGCTGTCGCGGAGCTTGTCGATGTCCGAGGTGCCGCGGTTGCGGTAGACGGCGAGGACGATCGCCAGGCCGATACCGATCTCGGCGGCGGCGATGGCGATGGTGAACAGGGTCAGGGCCTGGCCGGAGTGCAGCGTGTCCTGGGCGGCCTTGCTGAGCCAGACGTCGAAGGCGACGAGGTTGAGGTTGACGGCGTTGAGCATCAGCTCGACGGACATCAGGACCAGGATCGCGTTGCGGCGGGCGAGGACGCCGTAAAGGCCGGTGCAGAACAGGAGGGCGGAGAGTACGGCGGGATAGGCGAGGTGCATCAGCGGACGCCTTCCTGCTCGGCCGGGCTGGTTCCCTCGACCGGCTCATTTCCCTCTATCGGGTGATTCCGGGAATCCGGGACGGATGGGGAACTGCCGGTCGCGGCTCGGGAGTTCACAGGGGGAGAGCTCATCTCCGCCTTCGCCTTGCGGGACAGGACGATCGCGCCGACCAGGGCGGCGAGGAGGAGGACGGAGAGGGCCTCGAAGGGGAGGACCCAGTTCTGGAAGAGGCTCGCTCCGGTGACGGCGGTGGAGCCGGCGGCCGGACCGTGCAGATCGATCCAGGTCGTGCGGAAGGCGTCGACGACGACCCAGACCAGGGCGGCGGCCGCGGCGACGGCCACGGTGAGGGCGGCCCATCGGTTGCCGGAGTCGGCGTCCGGCGAGCGGCCGATCGGGGCCTTGGTGAGCATCAGACCGAACAGGAGGAGGACGACGACGGAACCCACATAGATGAGGACCTGCACCCAGGCGATGAACTCGGCGGTGAGCAGGAGGTATTCGACGGCGAGGCCACCGAGGGTGACCACCAGCCACAGGGCGGCGTGCACCAGTTGCCGGGTGGTGACGGTGACCAGCGCTGCGCCGAAGGTGGCCAGCCCGACAAGGAGGAAAGCGATCTCGACGCCGGTCGGGGAGAGGAAGCCGTGGGTGTCGGCGGCGGCCGTGGTCGCCGGGGCGTGTGTCACGGCGGCGCGTGCCACTGCCCCCGCGGTGGCTGCGATGAGGCTCATGACGCGCCTCCCCCGGGTTCGTTCGGCTGGGTCGGTTCGGCGGATTCGGACTGCGCGGCCGCGAGTTTCTCCGCCGTCTTGCGGGCGGCGGCGATCTCCTTCGGCTCCTCCGCACCGGGGTCGAGGGCGGGCGGGGCCGGGACCGTCCACATCCACTCACGGAGCTTGTCGCGTTCGTGGGTGAGTTCGTGGATGTCGGTCTCGGCGTATTCGAACTCCGGGGACCAGAACAGGGCGTCGAAGGGACAGACCTCGATGCAGATACCGCAGTACATGCAGAGCGAGAAGTCGATGGCGAAGCGGTCGAGGACGTTGCGGCTGCGTTCGCGGCCGCCGGGGGTGGCCGCCGGCACCGTCTCCTTGTGGGAGTCGATGTAGATGCACCAGTCCGGACACTCCCGGGCGCAGAGCATGCAGACCGTGCAGTTCTCCTCGAACAGGCCGATGACGCCGCGGGTGCGGGGCGGCAGGTCGGGCTGGACGTCCGGGTACTGCTCGGTGACCGTCTTCCGCGTCATCGTGCGGAGGGTGACCGCCAGGCCCTTGGCCAGGCCGGCGCCGGGGATGCGGGACCGGGTGGACGGGTGCGGCTCAGCCATCAGGAGATCACCACCTTGACGATGCCGGTGAGGGCGATCTGAGCGAGGGAGAGGGGAACGAGGAGGGTCCAGGAGAGTTTCTGGAGCTGGTCCTCGCGCAGGCGGGGATAGGTGACACGGAGCCAGATCACGAGGAAGGCGAGGACGGCCGTCTTCAGCAGGGTCCAGACCCAGCCGAGGCCGTCGGCGCCCCAGGGGCCGTGCCAGCCGCCCAGGAAGAGGACGGTGGTCAGACCGCACAGGACGATGATTCCGGCGTACTCGGCGAGGAGGAACAGAGCGAAACGCAGACCGGTGTATTCGGTGTACGCGCCGAAGATGATCTCCGAGTCGGCGACGGGCATGTCGAAGGGCGGGCGCTGGAGTTCGGCGAGACCGGCGACGAAGAAGACGATCGCGCCCACGATCTGCCAGGGCAGCCACCACCAGTGGAAGGCCTCCAGGATGCCGGGCAGGGAGACCGTGCCGGCCGCCATCGCGACGGAGGCCGCGGCGAGGAGCATCGGGAGTTCGTAGGCGAGGAGCTGCGCGGCTGTGCGGAGGCCGCCGAGGAGGGAGAACTTATTGGCGGAGGCCCAGCCAGCCATGAGGGAACCGAGGACGCCGACCCCCATCACCGCCAGGACGAAGAAGATGCCCGCGTCCAGGACCTGACCGACGGCGCCCTCGCCGGGGCCGATCGGGATGGCGAGGAGGACCAGGAGGTACGGGAGGAGGGCCACGGCGGGGGCGAGCTGGAAGATGCGGCGGTCCGCGCCCGCCGGGACCACGTCTTCCTTCTGTGCGAACTTCACGCCGTCGGCGACGAGTTGGGCCCAGCCGTGGAAGCCGCCGGCGTACATCGGGCCGAGGCGGCCCTGCATGTGAGCCATGACCTTGTGCTCGGTCTGGCCGACGATCAGAGGGAAGGTGAGGAAGACGACGAACACGATCAGGAGTCGCAGGGTGACGTCCAGAGCGTCGGTCACTGCGGGCCTCCTGCAGGGTCTTCGGGGTTCCTGGCCGGGGGTTCGGCGGCCGGATCCTCGGGGGTGACGTGGGGGGACTTCTCGGCGGGGGCCTCCTCGGAGGAAGTCGGCGCCGAGGCGGGTTCACCGAGGGCTGCGGGGGCTGCCCCGGACGGGCTTGAACCCGCGTCGGCACCAGCAGACGGTTTCGGTGAGGGTTCGGCTTCGCCCGACGGTTCCACGACGGGCTCGGCGTCCGGGCTCGGCTCAGTCGTCGACTGCCGCTCCGGTACCGGGCTCGGCTCGCTCGCCCGGATCGTCTTCGCGTCCGCGCTCGACTCCGCTCCCGGGCCCGACTCCGCTCCCGGGCTCGACTTCGTCTCAGGCTTCGGCTCGGCTTCCGAGCTCTGCTCGGCCTCCGGGCTCTGCTCGCTCTCCGGGATGGGCTCGGTCTCCGGGATGGGCTCGGTCTCCGTCTCGTCGAAAGCCGGGCGGGCGTGGTGCCACGGGGCGTCCGAACTGCGGGGGGCGGGAGCGGGTCGGGTGGTCGGGCCCTCTGGCGAGGGGGTTCTGGCGGTCTGTGAGGCCGAGCCTTCGCTCGCGCTGCGTGTGCGTCGCGGCGCAGCTGTGCCGGAGGCACCCGGCTGCCGGTCGGCCGGGGCACCCTCGGCCGAAGTCGGCGCCCCCTGACTCACTGACCCTTCCGCGGCCGAACGCCCACGCCGCGCAGCAGCCGGGGCATCGGCAGACGCTGCAGCCGCCGCCCGACCGTCCGCACCCTCCGCCTGGCTCGCCGAGCCCTGCGCCGCCGTGCGGGCACGGCGCGGTGCAGTCGGGTCGGCCGTAGCACCCTCAGCCGTGGACGACGACGCCTGACTCACCGATCCCTCCGCGGCCGAACGCCCACGCCGCGCAGCAGCCGGGGCATCGGCAGACGCTGCAGCCGCCGCGCCACCGTCCGCACCCTCCGCCTGGCTCGCCGAGCCCTGCGCCGCCGTGCGGGCACGGCGCACGGGGCGGTCGCCCGCTGCGCGGGCAGGGCGGTCGGCTGAGGGGCGGCCTGCGGCTCGGGTGGGGCGGGTTGGGGCAGGGGGGAGTTGGCCCTTCTGGGGGCCCCATTCGTTCGGGTCGGGGACGCCCGGGGGGAGCATCTGGCGGCGCTTGGGGCCGCCGTGGTCGGACTCGCCGGGTTCCTTGGCGCCCGGCCAGGCCTTGGCCACGCGGGCTGCCAGGACGAAGTCCTTGCGGAGGGGGTGGCCTTCGAAGGTTTCCGGGAGGAGGAGGTGGTCCAGGGCGGGGTGGCCCTCGAAGACGACGCCGAACATTTCGTGGGTCTCGCGTTCGTGCCAGGCGGCGCCTGCGTAGACGCCGACGGCGGAGGCCAGCGTCGGCGCCTCGTGCGGGACCGTGGTGCGCACGAGCAGACGGCGCACGGGAGACAGGGAGACGACATGGGCCGAGACGCGGAAACCCGTGCCCGGTTCGTCGACCGCGCTCAGCCAGTCGAAGTAGGTACAGGACAGCCGGTCACGGGCCACCTCCAGCGCCGCGAGCCAGGTCGCCGGCGGGACGTCGACCGTCAGGAGCTCGTACGACTCCTCGGCCGTGGCCTCCGTGCCGAACAGTTCGTCGGCGGGGGCGGGGAGCCAGCCGACCGTGCTCATCGGCCCTCCCCCGAAGGAGACTCGGAGGCCGTGGACGAGTCGGAAGCCGCCGGAGATCCGGCCGCCGGCGGCTTCACCAGGCCGCTCTGCAGCGCCGCCGCAGACGGGCGTGCCGGTCCGGTTCCGTAGCGCTCCCCCAGCGACTCCCGCGCGATCTTCTCCTGGAGCTTCAGGATCCCCTGCAGGAGGGCCTCGGGGCGCGGCGGGCAGCCGGGGACGTATACGTCGACCGGGATGATCTGGTCGACGCCCTTGGTGACGGAGTAGGAGTCCCAGTAGGGGCCGCCGCAGTTGCTGCAGGCGCCGAAGGAGATGACGTACTTGGGTTCCGGCATCTGTTCGTACAGGCGCTTCACGGCCGGGGCCATCTTGTCCGTGACCGTGCCGGACACGACCATCAGGTCGGCCTGGCGGGGGCCCGGTGCGAAGGGGATGACGCCGAGGCGGATGAAGTCGTGGCGGGCCATCGACGCGGCGATGAACTCGATCGCGCAGCAGGCGAGGCCGAAGTTGAAGACCCAGAGCGAGTAGCGGCGGCCCCAGTTCAGGACCACCTTCATCGGCTCGGGGGCCAGGCGTGCGAGGGCGCCCAGCCGCTTCGGCTCCGGGAGGAGTACGGGCTGACCGTTGGTGTCCGGCGTCGTCACGTCCATGCCAGGACGCCCTTCTTGTATGCGTACAGCAGACCCACGGCCAGGAAGCCGAGGAAGATGAACATCTCGACAAGCGTGGTCACGCCGTACCCATCTCCAGCAAACACCGTCGCCCAGGGGAAAAGGAAGATCGAGTCGACGGCGAAGATGACGTACAGGAAGGCGTAGACGTAGTAGCGGACCTGGGTGTGGGCCCAGCCCTCGCCGACGGGGTCGACTCCGCACTCGTACGTCAGAAGCTTCTCGGGCGTGGGGACCACGGGCCGCAGCAGTCGGCCGGCTCCGAAGGCGACCGCGACGAAGAGCACGCCGACGACGGCGAGCAGTCCGACGACCGAGTACGACTGGAAGTAGTCCGCCGCGACGACGGTCGGATCGGCGCCGGTCGATTCCCGCACGTCCGTCCCTTCGCTGCTGTTCGACGATCTGTACGCACGGGAGTCTAGGCCCTGATAAAGAGACGGTAAGCAGCCCGTCACCGCTTGGAACGTCCTTTGAGACGTCCTTGAGATGCAGGAAGCCGCCGAGGAGCTGCCGGGGTGGGGTTTTCCCCAGGGGACGGGGGCGGCCGACCTCATGGCGCGGGCGCGCGGCGCGCGGCACGCTAGCCCATATGACCGAACGACACTCGCGCCCGATGGGGGCCCCGGAAGGTGACGGCGACCGTCTGCCGCCTGCCCGTTTCGCCTACGACCGGCACACCTGGAAGGAGATCGCGCATCTCCTGGCGAACCTTCCGGTGTCGCTGATCGGGTTCGTCTACGTCGTGACGGTGCTGTTCACCGGCTTCTGGCTGACCGTGACGGTGATCGGGTTCCCGCTGCTGGCGGCCGGCCTGGCGGGCGCGCGGCTGCTGGGCAGGATGGAGCGGGCGCGGGCCAGGAAGCTGCTCGGGGTGCGGGTGGACGAGCCGAGCCGGCTCCCCGGACGCGGCACCGGCTTCCTCCCGTGGCTGTGGATGAGGGTGAAGGACCCGGTGGGCTGGCGCACGGTGCTGTACGACTTCATCCGGCTGCCCTGGGGGATCCTGACCTTCGTCATCACGCTGACCTCGCTGTTTGTGCTGTGGCCAGTGCTGCCGTTCATCGCCCGGGGTCTGACCAACGCCGACCGGGCGATGGTGCGCGGGCTGCTGTCGCCCTCCGACGAGCTGGAGCGGCGCATCGCCGAGCTGGAGTCGGACCGGGGGGTCGTGGTCGACACGGCCAACGCAGATCTGCGGCGGATCGAACGCGATCTGCACGACGGGGCACAGGCCCGCCTGGTCAATCTGGCCATGGGGCTGGGCCTGGCCAAGGAGAAGCTCCTGGAGGACCCCGACGCGGCGGCGGAGATGGTCTCGGAGGCGCACGGCGAGGTGAAGCTCGCGCTGCAGGAGCTGCGGGATCTGGCCAGGGGCATCCATCCCGCCGTACTGACGGACCGGGGGCTCGATGCCGCACTGTCCGCGGTCGCCTCGCGCTGCACGGTGCCTGTGAAGGTGACGGTCGATCTGGCCTCCCGGCCCGCCGCGGCCATCGAGGGCATCGCCTATTTCACCGTCTCCGAGCTGCTGCAGAACATCAGCAAGCACAGCGCGGCGAAGACCGCGTCCGTCGAGGTGTGGCGGGCGGCGGACCGGCTGCTCATCCAGGTCGAGGACAACGGCCGCGGGGGCGCGCGCCTCGACGGCGGCTCGGGGATGCAGGGGCTTGCCGACCGGCTGGACGCCGTCGACGGACTGTTCGTCATCGACTCGCCGCAGGGTGGGCCGACCGTCGTCACGGCGGAACTGCCGTGGCGCGACCGCGCGCCCGGTGAGGGGTAGGGAAAACCCCACTTCCAAGACGCCGACGGCCTCCATGGTTCGCGGACCTGCGGCGCAGCAGTGTGGTGGTACGGCAGGACAGCCGCAGCCGGACAGGGCGAACGGGACGAGTAGAACGGACGACGCGGATGGCCACGGAGTACGGACAGGGCTACGGGCACGACAGCGGGCTCGGGTTCACCGAGGGGACGCGGCGCCGGCTGCCCGCCGGGCTGCGGGCGCCGTTCGAGGCGCGCAGCTGGCGCGAGTTCGGATATGTGCTGCTCAGCCTGCCGATCGGCATCATGCTCTTTGTCTACGCCGTCACGATGGTGTCGCTCGGGGCGGGTCTGCTGGTGACGTTCCTCGGGATTCCGGTGCTGGCGGCGGGGCTGGCCGGCTGCCGGGGGTTCGGGGCGCTGGAGCGGGCGCGGGCGCGGGGGCTGCTGGGGCTCGAGGTGGCCGACCCCGAGCCGCTGCGGATGAAGAAGTCCGGCGTGATGGCCTGGATGGGGGCCGTGCTGAAGAGCGGCACGTCGTGGCGGACGCTGCTGTACGCGCTGCTGCAGTTTCCGTGGTCGGTGTTCTCGTTCGTGGTCGCGGTGAACTTCTGGGCGTACGGCTGGGCGCTGCTGACGTATCCGCTGTGGTTCTGGGTCTTTCCGATGTACGCCGGTCAGGGCGGGCTTCAGCTGTACGGCGACGGAAGCCACAGCATCTACCTCGACAACCCCTTCGAGATCACCGTGACGGCGCTGGTGGGGCTGCTGTTCACGCTGGCCACGCCCTGGATCGTGCGGGCGCTGACGATGGTGGACCGGGTGATGGTGCACGGGCTGCTCGGGCCGTCGCGGCTGGCGACGCGGGTGGTGGAGCTGGAGTCCGACCGGGGCGTTGTGGTGGACACGGCTGCCGCGGATCTGCGTCGGATCGAGCGGGATCTGCATGACGGGGCGCAGGCACGCCTGGTGGCGCTCGCCATGGATCTGGGGCTGGCGAAGGAGAAGCTGACGGAGGATCCGCAGGCGGCGGCGCGGATGGTCGACGAGGCGCACGGTGAGGTGAAGACGGCGCTGCAGGAGCTGCGGGATCTGGCTCGTGGGATTCACCCGGCGGTGCTGACGGATCGGGGGCTGGATGCGGCGCTGTCGGCTGTTGCCTCGCGGTGCACCGTGCCGGTGCAGGTGGAGGTGGACCTGGTGGAGCGGCCGGCGCCTGCGATCGAGGGGATCGCGTACTTCACGGTGTCGGAGCTGCTGCAGAACATCAGCAAGCATGCGCGGGCCACCTGGGCTGCGGTGGATGTGTGGCGGGTGGAGAACCGGCTGATGGTGCAGGTCGTGGACAACGGGGTGGGCGGTGCGGATGCCTCCGGCGGGTCGGGGCTCGGGGGGCTTGCGGAGCGGTTGGATGCGGTGGACGGGATTCTGGTGGTGGACTCGCCGGTGGGGGGGCCTACTCGGGTGACCGCGGAGTTGCCCTGGCGGGGGGAGCGGGCGCTGGGGTGAGCGCAGGCCCTCGGCGGAGCCGCTGATGGATGCAGCTCCGCCCCCTGCACCCCCGATCGGCCTGAACGGCCTCGTCCTCAAACGCCGGACGGGCTGAAAATGCCTGGCCGGAACCCGTCATATCGTGCATGTATTCCCATTGATTCCCGTTGGTCAGGGGCGGGCGGGTCCGAATGCTGGAATGCTGGACTACTGGCATTCGGAGTCGGGCTGGGGGGCCGGGAATCGTGGAGGACAGGGTGCGGGTGGTCATTGCCGAGGATTCAGTGCTGCTCAGGGAGGGGCTGACCCGGCTGTTGACCGACCGTGGGCACGACGTTGTCGCCGGGGTGGGTGACGGGGAAGCGCTGATCAAGACCATCACCGAGCTGGACGGCCAGGGCGAGCTGCCCGATGTCGTGGTCGCGGATGTGCGGATGCCGCCGACGCACACCGATGAAGGGGTGCGGGCCGCGGTGCAGCTGCGGAAGGCTCATCCGGGACTCGGCGTGCTCGTGCTGTCGCAGTATGTGGAGGAGCGGTACGCCACCGAACTGCTGGCCGGCTCCAGTCATGGCGTCGGGTATCTGCTCAAGGACCGGGTGGCCGAGGTCCGGGAGTTCGTGGATGCCGTGGTGCGGGTGGCCCAAGGGGGTACCGCGCTGGACCCGGAAGTGGTCGCGCAGCTGCTCGGGCGCAGTCGTAAGCAGGATGTGCTGGCCGGGCTCACCCCGCGGGAGCGGGAGGTCCTGGGACTCATGGCCGAGGGGCGTACCAACTCGGCCGTCGCGCGGCAGCTGGTCGTCAGCGACGGCGCCGTCGAGAAGCACGTCAGCAACATCTTCCTGAAGCTCGGGCTGTCCCAGAGTGACGGGGATCACCGGCGCGTTCTCGCGGTCCTCACCTATCTGAACTCATGACGGGCTGACACTTAGTCAGTAATCGCGTGGTCACTGATCGCGCGTCCAGTCGTCAATCCACTGTCCGTCCAGCACCCGTCCAGCCCTAGAACCGAACCGATCGCGGGGAGCGTCTTCAAAGGAAGCGCCGGGGGGCGAGAAATCATGACAAGTCAGGGCGTCACACCGTCTCAAAACTGTGTCCATGATGCGAATGGCCACGGGAAGGCGACCCTAACGGACGTAGGGTTGATCCTGGGAGGGCCTGCGGGAAGGCCGGTCCCAGACAGCCGCCTCGAGGGAGGTCCAGTTCAGTGACCAGCCAGGTCAGCAGGACAGCGGAGCAGGCAGACGGAGCCGTCGTCGGAGAGCAGCGGGGGCCGGGCGGAACAAAGGACGTACGCAGGCTGGACCGGGTGATCATCCGGTTCGCGGGGGACTCCGGTGACGGTATGCAGCTCACCGGTGACCGCTTCACCTCGGAAACCGCGTCCTTCGGAAACGACCTCTCCACCCTTCCCAACTTCCCCGCCGAGATCCGGGCGCCTGCCGGGACCCTGCCGGGTGTGTCGTCCTTCCAGCTGCACTTCGCCGACCACGACATCCTCACCCCGGGCGACGCGCCGAATGTGCTGGTCGCCATGAACCCCGCCGCCCTCAAGGCCAACATCGCCGACCTGCCGCGCGGCGCGGAGATCATCGTCAACACGGACGAGTTCACCAAACGGGCGATGCAGAAGGTCGGGTACACCGCCTCCCCGCTGGAGGACGGCTCGCTCGACGGGTACAGCCTCCACGAGGTGCCGCTGACGACCCTCACGGTCGAGGCGCTCAAGGAGTTCGATCTCTCCCGCAAGGAGGCCGAGCGCAGCAAGAACATGTTCGCGCTGGGCCTGCTGAGCTGGATGTATCACCGGCCGACCGAGGGGACCGAGAAGTTCCTGCGGGCCAAGTTCGCGAAGAAGCCCCAGATCGCCGAGGCCAACCTCGCCGCCTTCCGCGCGGGCTGGAACTTCGGCGAGACGACCGAGGACTTCGCGGTCTCCTACGAGATCGCGCCGGCGACGACGGCGTTCCCGACCGGCACCTACCGCAACATCTCCGGGAACCTGGCCCTCGCCTACGGCCTGGTCGCCGCCTCGCGCCAGGCCGACCTGCCGCTGTTCCTGGGCTCGTACCCGATCACTCCGGCCTCGGACATCCTGCACGAGCTGAGCAAGCACAAGAACTTCGGTGTACGGACCTTCCAGGCCGAGGACGAGATCGCCGGCATCGGCGCGGCCCTGGGCGCGGCCTTCGGCGGTTCGCTGGGGGTCACGACCACGTCCGGCCCGGGTGTGGCGCTCAAGAGCGAGACCATCGGGCTCGCCGTCTCGCTCGAGCTGCCGCTGCTCGTGATCGACATCCAGCGCGGCGGGCCGTCCACCGGACTGCCCACCAAGACCGAGCAGGCGGATCTGCTGCAGGCCATGTTCGGCCGCAACGGCGAGGCCCCCGTCCCGGTGATCGCTCCGCGTACGCCCGCCGACTGCTTCGACGCGGCCATGGAGGCGGCGCGGATCGCGCTGAAGTACCGCACCCCGGTGATGCTGCTCTCCGACGGCTATCTGGCCAACGGCTCGGAGCCCTGGCGGATCCCGGAACTGGACGAACTCCCGGATCTGACCGTGCAGTTCGCGCAGGGCCCGAACCACACCCTGGACGACGGCACCGAGGTCTTCTGGCCGTACAAGCGCGACCCGCAGACCCTCGCCCGCCCCTGGGCCATTCCCGGCACGCCAGGTCTCGAGCACCGCATCGGCGGGATCGAGAAGGAGGACGGCACGGGCAACATCTCGTACGCCCCCGCCAACCACGACTTCATGGTCCGCACCCGCCAGGCCAAGATCGACGGCATCGACGTACCGGAGCTGGAGGTCGACGACCCGCACGAGGCCGCGACCCTGGTGCTGGGCTGGGGGTCGACATACGGGCCGATCACCGCCGCGGTACGGCGGCTGCGCGCGGCCGGGGAGTCCATCGCGCAGGCCCATCTGCGTCATCTCAACCCGTTCCCGAGGAATCTCGGCACGGTGTTGAAGCGTTACGACAAAGTGGTGATTCCCGAGATGAACCTCGGTCAGCTCGCCACGCTGATCCGGGCGAAGTACCTGGTAGACGCCCACTCGTACAACCAGGTGAACGGCATGCCGTTCAAGGCTGAGCAGCTCGCCACGGCTCTCAAGGAGGCCATCGATGGCTGAGACGTCCACGGAAGGCACGGGCACGATCGAGGCACTCTCGCTCGTCCCCAAGGCCGAGGCCCGCCAGTCCATGAGGGACTTCAAGTCCGATCAGGAAGTGCGCTGGTGCCCCGGCTGCGGTGACTACGCGATCCTGGCGGCCGTCCAGGGCTTCATGCCGGAGCTGGGCCTCGCCAAGGAGAACATCGTCTTCGTCTCGGGCATCGGCTGCTCGTCCCGCTTCCCGTACTACATGAACACGTACGGCATGCACTCCATCCACGGCCGGGCGCCCGCCATCGCGACCGGGCTCGCCTCCAGCCGGCGGGACCTGTCCGTGTGGGTGGTCACCGGTGACGGCGACGCGCTGTCCATCGGCGGCAACCACCTCATCCATGCGCTGCGCCGCAATGTGAACCTCAAGATCCTGCTGTTCAACAACCGGATCTACGGCCTGACCAAGGGGCAGTACTCGCCGACGTCGGAGGTCGGCAAGATCACCAAGTCGACGCCGATGGGATCGCTCGACGCGCCCTTCAACCCGGTGTCCCTGGCGATCGGCGCGGAGGCCTCCTTCGTCGCCCGCACCATCGACTCCGACCGCAAGCATCTGACGGAGGTGCTGCGCCAGGCCGCCGCCCATCCGGGCACGGCGCTGATCGAGATCTACCAGAACTGCAACATCTTCAACGACGGCGCCTTCGAGGCCCTCAAGGACAAGCAGCAGGCCGAGGAAGCGGTGATCCGGCTCGAGCACGGGCAGCCGATCCGCTTCGGGGCGGACGGTGCGCGCGGTGTCGTACGGGATGCGGCCACCGGTGACCTGAAGGTGGTCGATGTGACCGCGGACAACGAGTCCCGGATTCTGGTCCACGACGCCCACGCCGAGTCGCCGACCACCGCCTTCGCACTGTCCCGGCTGGCCGACCCGGACACCCTGCACAACACCCCGATCGGTGTGCTGCGGTCCGTGGACCGTCCGGTGTACGACACTCAGATGGCCGACCAGCTGGACACGGCGATCGTGCAGAACGGCAAGGGCGACCTTGCCGCGCTGCTGGCAGGGGGCGACACCTGGACGGTCGTCGGCTGACGGCGACGGTGACGGACATGCACAGGGCCCGGATGCCGTACGGCGTCCGGGCCCTCGGTGTCAGGCGTCGGTCAGGCGTCGGGGATGTCCTTCTTGGCGCGGATGAGGGTCTCTCGGCTGATCACGACAATGCGTTCGTAGTCGGCTCGGGCGGCGTCCTGGGGTAGGTGGGGGTCGAGGGCGGTTGTGGCTTCGGTGCCGATGACGGCGAAGTTCCCGTCACTCAGTTCGAAGAGGTCGGGGCAGGTTTCCTGGGTGTAGCTGCCTCTTTTGCGAGGGGGATCGCCGAGGCGGCGCGCAATCCGGACGGACGTGAACTCGTCGTGCAACTGGGCCGTCCCCTCCCGGGGCTGGTAGCCCCGCCTGAACGGGGTGCAGCCGTTTTCGGCCCACCCCGAAAAACCCGTCGCACTTATTGATGTGCCATGACACGCAGGACTATGCGGCGCCCTGCGCACCCAGTTGGATCGTCGGGGGCACGGAGTGGCTCATTCATGCGCCGGGGGCTCAGGTACCGAGCCCACCACCCACCATTCGTCGGGATCGTCGGCCAGTTCCTCCAGCATGACGTCGACGACCGAGCCGACCTTCGCGTCCACGGACTCGGCCGGCAGGCTCCGCCGGTGCTCGGCCGTGCGGTCCCAGTACTCGGCGAACACGGAGTTGCGGCACAGCACGCGCAGATGCCCGAGCAGTTGGTCCCAGTCGAGCGCGCCCACCCGGTGTGCGAGGACGAGAGCACCGAACTGCCGGTTGGCGTACATCATCTGACGGCGCCTCAGATCGCTCAGGCCGTCCAGTGTGCTCGACGCGTCGGCAAGCGCGGAGTCGTCGCTGGCCCGGTCCAGCTGATCGGTGGTGAGGCGGTAGTGCTGGATGAGGTTGGCCCGGTGGATCTCCTCGGTCATCAGCGCGAGCTGTTTCAGCAGCTCCAGCAGCAGCTCCTCCTGGCGCCGCCGGGTGCCCCGGGCGAAGGACACCCGCATCAGGCCCAGCCCCGCCGCCAGTGCAGAACCGATACTTCGCGCGGCCGCGTTCCGCCGTAAAGCCATCTCGAGGAATCCCCCTGGATCAGGTGACCGTGCACCGGCCGCCGATGCACGGACCGGCGCACGGCAGGGCATGACATCCCGCCTCCAGCGTGCCCCGTGCCATCAGGCGGTGCGGAAGGCGGAGAGGGGGCGCATGGAAGGACGCACCGCTCACGCCTGTCCGCGCCCTGACACTCGTGTGCCCGGCGAGCGCCCGCCGCATGCCTGCGGCCGGTGCCGACGGACGCGTCAGCCCTGCTCAGCCCGGCCTCAGCGGTGCCGCTTCGCCGTGTCGTACACGTCCCGCGCCTGCTGTACGGCGTCCATGCGCTCCTGGGTCCACACCGCCAGGGCCCGCACCTGCTGCGCCGCCTCGCGCCCCAGGTCGGTCAGGGAGTAGTCGACCCGCGGCGGGATCACCGGCTTGGCGTCGCGGTGCACCAGGCCGTCGCGCTCCAGGGTCTGCAGGGTCTGGGTGAGCATCTTCTCGCTGACCCGGCCGATGGCCCGGCGCAGTTCGCTGAAACGGTACGGGCGCTCCAGGAGCTCGATCAGCACGAGGACGCCCCAGCGGCTGGTGACGTGCTCCAGGACGAGGCGGTAGGGACACATCGCCTCGCCGGTGTCGTACTTGGCGACGATTGCCGGCTCGGCGGCGACTTCCGGGTTACTTACGGCCATGCCAGTACCTTACTTCAAAGTGGGTACTTTCCAAGAGTTAGCGCACCTCCTAGGGTTAGTGACATCCGCACCCCACAAGGAGATCGCAGATCATGAGCATCGTCGTCACCGGAGCCACCGGACACCTCGGCCGTCATGTCGTGGAGCAGCTGCTGGAAAAGGTCCCGGCAGAGCAGATCACCGCCGTCGTACGCGACGAGGCGAAGGCCGCCGACTTCGCGGCGCGCGGCGTAAAGCTCGCGGTCGCCGACTACAACGCGCCGGAGACCTTCGGCAGCCTCTTCTCGGCCGGTGACAAGGTGCTGCTCATCTCCGGCAACGAGTTCGACAAGGGCCGCGTCGGCCAGCACAAGGTGGTCATCGAGGCCGCGAAGGCCGCCGGTGTCGCCCTGCTCGCCTACACCAGCGCCCCCGGCAGCCTGACCGCCGCACTCGCCGACGACCACCGCGGCACCGAAGAGGCGCTTCTCGCCTCCGGCGTGCCGTACGCGCTGCTGCGCAACGGCTGGTACCACGAGAACTACACGGAGAACCTGGCCCCCGCGCTCGAGCACGGCGCCGTCGTCCAGGCCGCCGGCGAGGGCCGGGTGTCCTCCGCCTCGCGCGCCGATTACGCGGCCGCCGCCGTAGCCGTGCTGACCGGCGAGGGGCATGAGAACAAGACGTACGAGCTGGGCGGCGACGAGGCGTGGAGCTTCGCCGAGTACGCGGCCGAGGTCAGCAAGGCGACCGGCAAGGAGATCGCCTACAGCCCCGTCTCGGTCGAGGCCTACACCGGGATCCTGACCGGCGCCGGACTGCCCGGCCCGCTCGCCGCCGTCCTTGCGGGCGTGGACGCCTCCATCGAGAAGGGCGAGCTGGTCGTCTCCACCGGCGACCTGTCCCGCCTGGCGGGCCGTCCGACCACGCCGCTCGCCGACGCGATCGCGGTGGCCGTCAAGGGCTGACGCCCCCGGCACCTCCCGGAGACCGCACCCCCGGCGGTCCTCGGGGACACCACCCCCGCCTGTCATGACCGTATGCCGATACGGACATGACAGGCGGGGGCGCTCGGCGTTACCTTCTGCCTGGCACGTGTGCGCGACGAGGCGAGGAGGGTCCCGTGACCGGGAAGACGAGGGGCGAGCTGCGCACTGGACTGCTGAACGGCTTCGCGGCATACGGGATGTGGGGCCTCGTCCCCCTCTTCTGGCCCCTGGTGAAGCCCGCCGGAGCGGTCGAGATCCTCGCCCACCGGATGGCCTGGTCCCTTGTCTTCGTGGGCGCCGCGCTCGTCGTGATGCGGCGCTGGGCCTGGGCCGGCGAACTGCTGCGGCAGCCGCGCAGGCTGGGGCTCGTCGCGGTCGCCGCGGCGGTCATCACCGTCAACTGGGGCGTGTACATCTGGGCCGTGAACAGCGGGCACGTGGTCGAGGCCTCACTCGGGTACTTCATCAACCCGCTGGTCACCATCGCCATGGGCGTGCTGCTCCTGAAGGAACGGCTGCGGCCCGTGCAGTGGGTGGCGGTCGGCACCGGGTTCGCGGCGGTGATCGTGCTCACGGTGGGGTACGGGCAGCCGCCGTGGATCTCGCTCACGCTCGCCTTCTCGTTCGCGACGTACGGGCTGGTGAAGAAGAAGGTCGGTCTCGGCGGGATCGAGTCGCTGGCCGCGGAGACCGCGATCCAGTTCCTGCCCGCGGTGGGTTATCTGCTGTGGCTGACCTCGCAGGGCTCGTCGACGTTCGCGACGGAAGGGGTGGGGCACGGGGCGTTGCTCGCCTCGACCGGGGTGGTGACCGCGCTGCCTCTGGTCTGTTTCGGGGCGGCGGCCATTCGGGTGCCGCTGTCGACACTGGGGCTGCTGCAGTATCTGACGCCGGTGTTCCAGTTTCTGCTCGGGGTTCTGTACTTCCATGAGGCGATGCCGGCGGAGCGGTGGGCCGGGTTCGCCTTGGTGTGGGGTGCGCTGTGTCTGCTGACGTGGGATGCGTGGCGCGCGGCGCAGCGGTTTGGCCGCCGGGTGAGTGTGCCGGAGGTTGAAACGCGGGCGTCCGCTGCAGTGGACGTCTGACTGGGGGCTGCGCCCCCAGGCCCCCGCTTCGGCCCTTAAGGGGCCTCGTCCTCAAACGCCGGACGGGCTGAGTGTCGTACCCGACCGCTATAAGTGGTCCCATGACACAGACACCCGCACCCGCCCCCATCCACTGGAAGCTCGTCATCGACGCGGCCGATCCGCATGCGCAGGCCGACTTCTGGGCCGCCGCGCTCGGCTACCTGGCCGAGGACAACAGTGCGCTCGTCGAGCGGCTGCTGGAGCTCGGTGCGCTGCCTGCCGCGGCCACCGTCGACTTCCACGGTCGCGCGGCCTTCCGGGACCTGATCGCCGTGCGGCATCCGGACGACCCGTACGACAAGGACCGGGGGACGGGTCTCGGGCGGCGGCTGCTGTTCCAGCGGGTGCCGGAGGCCAAGACCGTCAAGAACCGGCTGCATCTCGATCTGCATCCCGGCGAGGGGCGGCGGGACGGCGAGGTCGAGCGGCTGGAGGGGCTGGGGGCGAGTGTGCTGCGGCGGGTGAAGGAGCCGGCCGGGGAGTGGGTGGTGATGGCGGACCCGGAGGGGAACGAGTTCTGCGTGCAGTAGGTCACAGCGGGGAGTCCCTGTGGGCCGGATGTTCCGTTATGCGAACTCGCAGTCCTGATAACACTCTTGACTCCCAGTTGGTAAAAGCTTCACCATCCGGGGACCCAATTCACTCCAAGGAATTCGGAGCCCCCCACATGAAGTTCTCCGTTTCCGGGCGTGCGGCGGCAGCCGTTGGTGTTTCGGCTGTCATGCTCCTGACCGGCGGTTCCATAGCCGGTGCGGCGCCCTCGCCGGCGGCGGCGGCCGCCGCGCCCGACATCTCCGTGGCGAACGTCAAGGCCCACCTCGCCCAGTTGCAGTCCATCGCCAACGCCAACGGCGGCAACCGCGCGCACGGCAGCGCCGGTTACAAGGCCTCGCTCGACTATGTGAAGGCCAAGCTGGACGCGGCCGGATTCACCACCACCGTCCAGCAGTTCACGTCCTCCGGCCGCACCGGCTACAACCTGATCGCCGACTGGCCGGGCGGGGACGCCGGCCAGGTCGTCATGGCGGGTTCTCACCTGGACAGCGTCAGCAGGGGCCCCGGCATCAACGACAACGGCTCCGGTTCGGCCGCCATCCTGGAGACCGCGCTCGCCGTGTCACGGGCCGGCTACCAGCCCACCAAGCACCTGCGTTTCGCCTGGTGGGGTGCGGAGGAGCTGGGCATCGTCGGCTCCGGCCACTACGTCGACAGCCTCTCCGCCGCAAATCGCTCGAAGATCAGCGGCTATCTGAACTTCGACATGATCGGCTCGCCGAATCCCGGTTATTTCGTCTACGACGACGACCCGGCGATCGAGAAGACGTTCAAGGACTACTTCACCGGGCTCGGTATCGCCACCGAGCCCGAGACCGAGGGCGACGGCCGCTCCGACCACGCGCCGTTCAAGGACGCGGGCGTCCCGGTGGGCGGGCTGTTCAGCGGTGCCGACTACGTCAAGACGGCGGCGCAGGCAGCGAAGTGGGGCGGTACGTCGGGGAAGGCCTTCGACGACTGCTACCACTCGTCCTGCGACACGACGTCCAACATCGACGACACCGCTCTGGACCACAACAGCGACGCGATCGCCCACGCGGTGTGGGAGCTGTCGGAGTAGAGGTCCCGGGAGGTCAACTCGGCGGCTGCTGGGCCGACTTGCGGGCACGTTCCGTGAGCCGGCCCATGCGGGCGCGGGCCGACTCCAGCCGCTCGATGTCTTCGGCGGCCGGGCCGCCCTCGGCGGCGAGCTCGCTCCACAGGCCGATCAGATCGCGGCCGAGGTCCAGGCCCTGCTGCGGATCGCGCACGGCACGCCAGGCGGAGGCCGCGCTCTGGATGTTGCCGTAGGCCGCCTCCGCGTCCCGGGCGCGACGGTGGATCCGGGCCAGATCGAGCGAGACCCGGAAGGCACGGACCGGTTCGCCCGCCAAGTAGGCGATGTACGCGGTGAGTTCGCGCAGCCGGAGCACTTCGGCGTGCTCCGGCCCGAGCGCCGCCGACGCCTCCTCGACCGTGGTCTCGGCCAAGGCGGCCGCCGTCTCTGTCCGCCCCGCCTTCACGGCCTCGTTGATCTGCGCCATCGGCTCCGCGAGGAACGCGGGGGCGGTCGGCGGTTCGTCACCGAGGACTGCTTCGGCCACGGCGTCGAAGCCGCGGGCGGGGGTGGGCTTGGGGTCGGGGTCGAGGGCCGGGTCCGGGGGGACCATGAGGAGGGAGCCGGTCAGTGAGCGGTCGGGGGCGGGGGCGGGTTCCTGGCGGGGAGCGGGTGCGTCCTCACGTCCGGGTTCGGGGGCACGTTGCGGCACCGCGTCCATCGGCGGGGGCGGGCCGAACTCGCCCGTCGGGGCCGCGACCGTGCCGGGAGCCCTGTCCTGGGGCGGTTCCGGCAGCGCACGCAGCGTGAACGTCGGCGCGGATCTGCTGTCAGCCGGCGGCTCCGGGACGCCCCCCAGGGGGAACGTCGGCACGTTCTCCCCCAGCGGCTGCGGCTCCGACACCGCCCGCAGCGGGAAGGTCGGGGCGGCCTCCCGCGCGGGTTCCGCGCTCGCCCGAAGGACGTGCGTCGGCTTGTCACTCTGAGGCTGCTGCTCGGGCCGCCGCGGTTCCACGGCGGCTGCGGAGGCCTCCGGCTCGGCAGGCGACGAGGGCGGTGCGGGCGGCAGGGACTGCACCGGCGGCGGGGGCGGCGGCCCCTCCACCGCGTCCCTCGGTCCCCCCGCGGGAGCAGTCATCCCTACGGGTTCCCCCGTAAAACTGCTGGCCCCGTCCGTGTCCACCTGAAGGTGTACGACGTAACCGATCCGCTCGTCGTGGACCGTGGCGTGCACGGGGTGGCCGGTGGCGAGGGCTATGCGGTGGAGGTGGTTCAGGACGGCCTGCTGGATCTCCTCGCCGGCAGCCGCCGTGACCGGCACGCCGCCGATCCAGGCGCCGACCGGGCCGGCCTCGGGTACGCGAACGTCGATCGGTGCTGCCACGAGGGCCGCCGAGCCCTCGGCGCGCTTCTGTTCCTGCTTCTTCTCGCGGCTGAGTCGAGCCATCGGTTCCCTCACTCGGATGCGTCGGGGAGGCTGCGGACAGCGCGTTCGGGTTCCATGGTGCTCCCTCCCGCCGTCGGGTTCCGCTCCCCCGGCGTCAAGATCCGTTCGTGCACGTACTGTTGAGTCTCTCCGGTCGCTCCCGGTTCTCCGGTCACCATGGCGTCACAGACTCGTCCCAGGAGCTCGCCCCCGTCGCGTGGCCGACCTGCGCTGTGAGCACCGGTGGGCGTACGAAGGAGGAGAGCGGGCATGCGGACGGACGTGCAGCAGGGACCGGAGATCTGGATCCGCGGTCCGGTCACCGTACCGGAGCCGGGGCCGCAGCAGCCCGCCCCGTCCGCCGCCACCGCCCGGCGCTACTCCTGGGTGGGCACACACGGCGGCGCCGGCGTCTCCACACTCGCCGCCGTCTACGGCGGTCACGACTGCGGCCGCGCCTGGCCCGGCCCCGAGGACCCGCGGTCCGTCCTGCTCGTCGCGCGTACGCATGCGTCGGGGCTCGCGGCCGCCCTGCGCACCCTTGAGGTGTTCCGGCTCGGGGAGGCCCCGCCGGGACTCGACCTCGACGCCGTCGTGCTCGTCGCGGACGCGCCGGGGCGGCTGCCGCGGCCCCTCGACCGGCAGGTGCGGCTGATCGAGTCGCTCATCGACGTGTACCGCGTGCCCTGGGTGTCCGACTGGCGCCTCGGTGACCTGGGCGGGACGCCGCCGCGCGAGACGGAGGCGCTGGCCCGGCTCACGGGGGCGGCGGCGCGGCGCAGGTGAGGTGAGGGGTCAGACTGCTTGAGCGCTACGCGGTGATGTCCTTCGCCGTGAACCGCGCCCATGCCGCCGAGCCGAACACGGCCGCGTACAAGGCCTGGATTTCGAGGTTCTTCACCAGGTCGTCCCAGTAGACCGGGTCGCGCATCAGGTCGGCGAAGGACAGCCAGTAGTGGGAGAAGAAGTACGGCTGTATCGCGTGGAGTTGGGGTATCTGGTCGAGGATCTGGATAGTGATCAGCAGTCCGACGGTCGTCGCCATCGCTGCTATGCCGCTGCTGGTCAGGGTCGAGACGAACAGGCCGAGTGCCGCGACGCCGATGAGGGACACGGCGACGATCAGGGCGATCAGCAGGGCTCTGCCCAGGCCCTCGGTGAAGCTGATCTGGGTGCCGGAGATGGTCGTCAGGTCGCCGAGCGGGAAGAGGAGCGCCCCGACGGTGAGCGCCGAGACGGCGACCACGAGGGTGGCGACCAGGCAGAAGGCCATCACGGTCGCGTACTTGGTGAGCAGGAGGCGGGTGCGGCCGGCGGGGGCGACCAGGAGGTAGCGGAGGGTGCCCGAGTTCGCCTCGCCGGCGATGGCGTCGCCCGCGATGACGCCGATCGCCATCGGCAGGAAGAACGGGAGCGTCGCGGCCAGCGCGGTGAACACCAGGAACAGGCCGTTGTTGGTGATCTGCGAGATGAACGCGGGGCCGCCGCCGCGACCGGGGCCGGCCGACGAACCGTCGCTGGTCTCGATCTTGACTGCGATGCCGACCAGGATCGGGACGGCCGCGAGTACGGCGAGGAGGGCGAGGGTGCGCCAGCGGCGGAAGGTGGTGAGCAGTTCGTTGCGGAAGAGAGTGCCGTAGAAGGTCGTTCGGCGGCCTGCGGTGCGTTGTGGCTTGTCGCGCAGTTCCCCGCGCCCCTTGACGGCGTTGACCTCAGCCTGCGACATCGAACCCCTCCCCCGTCAACGCCACGAACGCGTCCTCCAGTGAGGCGCGCTCCAGGCCGAACCCCCTCACACGGACGCCGGCCGTCACCAGCGCGGCGTTCACCTCGGCGAGGTCGCGGTCCGGGGGCTCGGCGGTCACCCGGTCGTCGGTGACGACGACATCGGCCGCGCCCTGCTCCTTCAGCACGCGGGCCGCGTCCCCGGTGTCGGGCGTGGTGACGACCAGCCGGCCGCGCACCCCCGCCGCCAGGTCGGCCACGGCGCCCTGGGTGATCAGGCGGCCCTGCGCCATCACCGCGGCATGGGTGCAGACCTGCTCGATCTCGTCGAGGAGGTGGGAGGAGAGGAAGACGGTCGTGCCGTCGGAGGCCAACTCCCTGACCAGGGAACGGATTTCGCGCATTCCCTGCGGGTCGAGCCCGTTGGTCGGCTCGTCGAGCACGAGCAGTCTGCGCGGCTGGAGCAGCGCCGCCGCAAGGCCGAGTCGCTGCTTCATGCCCAGCGAGTACGCCTTCGCCTTCTTCCCCGCCGCCGCGGTCAGGCCCACCCGGTCCAGCGCGGCGGCGACGCGGGTACGACGGGTGCGTGGATCGGCGGTCGGGTCTGCGGCGTCGTAGCGCAGCAGGTTGTCGCGGCCGGAGAGGAAGCCGTACAGGGCGGGGCCCTCGATGAGGGCCCCGACGTGCGGGAGCACGGCGCGCGACGCCCGCGGCATGGGCCGCCCGAGCACACGCGCCGTGCCCGATGTGGGCTCGATGAGGCCCATCAGCATGCGGATGGTGGTGGTCTTGCCCGAGCCGTTCGGGCCGAGGAAGCCGAAGACGCTGGCCGCCGGGACGGTCAGATCCAGGCCGTCGACGGCGAGTTGCCCGCCGCGGTAGCGCTTGGTGAGCCCATGGGTGGCGATGACGCTGTCACCCGGCTCGCTCTGCTCCGGCTCCGTGGCGGACTCCTCGTCCATCGGCTCCCTCGATTCGTGCTTGTACGACCTCGCGCGGCGACTACGTACAGTGATTACGTACGAGCGCCGCGCAAGGTTCCCGGGCTAGCCCGCGTTCGCCGCCTTGACCAATGCGTCCTTGGTCACCGCGCCGACGTAGACCTTGCCGTGGTCGGTGATCAGGGCGTTGATCAGGCGGGTCTTGAAGACCGTGCCCGAGCCGAACTTGCCGGAGACCTTGTCGCCGAGCGAGTCGAGGAAGCCGCCGAAGTTGCCGCCGGCCTCGGAGCCGGACGGCACGCCCTGGCCGCCGGTGTCGAAGGTGGCGATGGAGTTCCAGCCCTTGCCGATGACGTTCAGCCCGTCGAGCCCCTTGCCGAGGTCCTCGCCGGACTTGCCACCCTTGCCGCTCTTGCCGAACTTCTCGCCCTTGTCGCTGCCCTTCAGCCCGTGCTCGGCCTGGCTGTCCTCGGTGACCTTCGCGCCCTTGGGCGGGGTGAAGTCGAAGGTCGAGGCGCTCGGCTTGGCGAAGCTGATCTGGGTGAAGCCGGCGTCGATCACGGCGGCGCCGCCGCTCGCCGGGGTCAGCGTGAACTTCAGCGGCAGCCCCGTCTTGCTGTCCACGGCCACGGTGATCTGACCGACCGTGGAGCCGGACTGCTTCGGCTTGATGACCAGCCGGTATGCGTCACGGCCCGCGACCTGGGCGGTCCCCTCGACGGTCACCGAAGTGGTGTCGTCGACCGACTTGAGGGCGTCCTTGGTGAGGTCCTTGGGTGTGGCGGGGACGTCTTCCTTCTGCTGCTTCGCCGCGCCGTCGGGGGCGGTCGAGTGGTAGACCTCGTTCGACTGGCTGTCGTAGCCCCAGACGTTCTTGCCGTTGTGGATGATGCTGTACTCGGCCGCGTTCTCCAGCAGCGACAGCTTCTGCCTGTCCTGGCCGTCGGCCGCGACGCGCAGGGTGTGCGTGCCGGTGGCCAGCTCCGTGAGCTTGGATGTCGGGTCGGCGGACGAGCCGTCGCCCGACTTGGCTGCGCCGGACGTCAGGCTGCTCTCGAGACCGCCGAGGTTCGGCAGCCCCAGATCCGTGGTGATCTTCACTGTGCCGGACATCTGCTGTACGTCCGACTTGGCGATCTTGTCGATGAGTTGCTGCGCGCTGATCTTCGGCAGGTCGGGGTCGCCGGAGTCGGCGAGCGCCGGGACGAGCCCGATGGTCGCCGCCGCCACCCCCACCACCGCGACCGGGACGACGTACCGCGCGGCCTTGCGCCGACCTGCGCGCAGGTCGTCGGCCTCCCCGGCGGTCATGCTGTCGTCGGATTCGTACGGTGCCATGTGTGCGCTACCTCCGTCGTCGGCGGCGGCTTGTCCAACTCGCGTGTCTCTGTTGTCCACCCCGAGCCGCCATTCTCACCCGAATCGGTGAGGAGTGGTGATTTCCGTGGTTTCCATCTCACCAAATCGGCCAGGGAGAAGCGTCAGACCCGGGGGCCAACTCCGTGTACACCTGGGGTATGACGCGAGAGGGCGGCGCCTCCCCCGACCCGTAGGGGTCGTGCGGGGAAGACGCCGCCCGAGGTGAGCTCGTATCAACTCCCTCGCGTCAGGTCCTGTTCGTGCACTTGGCTCAGTTCTGCACGAAGACGTAGTCCGCCTGGTACGGGACGCCGACGATCGCGCCGGGCGTGCAGGAGCCGGCCGGGGCCACTCCGCCCACGGTGTTGAGCCGCAGGATCTCGGCGGTGTTCGCAAGCAGCCCGTGGTGCTTGCCGGACCGGGTGGCCTTGAGGTCGAGCTCGGGGATGTTGCCGTCCCCGTTCGGCGTCTTGGACAGGACGGCCCCGGTCACCGCGCTTCCGTCCGGCGCGACCCACTGCGGCGTACCGGAGTTGGGTGCGACGAAGGAGTGCCGGATGCCGCCGCCGAGCAGGGCTGCGACGTCCCGCTGGGCGAAGGCGTAGCCGCCGCCGGCGGCCGGCTTGCACTCGTAGATCTGCCGGCCCTTGACCACGGACGCCTGGAAGTTGTGCAGGGCGTCACGGAAGTCGAAGGCGGCGACGGTGACCTTGTGGAGCTGGCCGCGAACGGCTCCGCCCGGGAACTCGGTGGTGTGCAGGTTGGCGTAGAACGAACCGGGATCGGACTTGAGAGCGGCGAGCAGGGCGGCGTCCTTGACCGTGACCGTGCCGGTGACGCTGTGCCGCTTGCTGTTCTTCAGCAGGTCGGTGAAGTCGACCTTGACGCCGCCGTTGGTGCCCTTGGCGCCCTGGTGGATGTGGAGCATGGTCGGCTTGCCGGTGCCGCGCCAGGTCACGGCGACGGACACCTTGTCGTCCTGCACCTTGATGAACTCGAGAGCGGCGCCGTCCTGGTCGCCGACGGCGGGACCGCCCGCCACGGGAACCTCGTTGGCACCCCGCAGACTGGTGGCCAGGAGGGTCCCCCCGGTGCCGCCGGACGCGGTCCCCCCGGTGGCGTGGGCCGGGATCACCGCGGCAGCGATCCCCCCGGCGGCGGCCACCGCGACAGCTGTGACGATCAGGCTCTTACGGCGCTTCGAGAACGTCGCGTTCATGCCCATGATGCTGTTTTCTCCCCGTAGACCGGCCGACACCCCCTGCGTCGGCCTTCTGCGTATGACTACGGAAGCGATCTTAGTTTGGACTCAGTCCAGACTTGTGACGTGTATCACACCGCGTGAAACGCAGGCCAACCAGCAGCTCAACCGGCCCGGTGCACAACGGCGTCACACATCTCCATCAGCGCGAGCTTCGCGTCGCACTCCGTCAGCGGAGCCAGCGCGGCGCGCGCATCCTCCGCGTACCGCACCGTGTCCCGGCGCGCCTGCTCCAGCGCGGGATGCGCCCGCAGTCCGGCGAGCGCCTCCGCGTGCCGCGCGTCGTCGCTCAGGTCGGAGTCCAGCAGCTCGCACAGGGCGATGTCCTCGGCCAGCCCCAGCCGCGCCGCCCGCTCCCGCAGCCGTAGCACCGGAAGCGTGGAAACCCCCTCGCGGAGGTCGGTCCCCGGCGTCTTCCCGGACTCGTGGGAGTCGGACGCGATGTCCAGCACGTCGTCCGCCAGCTGGAAGGCGACCCCCAGCCGCTCCCCGTACTGCGTCAGCACGTCCACGACGGTCTCGTCGGCGCCCGACATCATCGCCCCGAAGCGGCACGACACGGCCACCAGCGAACCTGTCTTGCCGCCGAGCACGTCCAGGTAGTGGTCGACCGGGTCCCGTCCGTCCTGCGGCCCCGCCGTCTCCAGGATCTGCCCGGTGACCAGCCGCTCGAACGCCTCCGCCTGGACCCGGACCGCCTCGGGCCCGAGGTCGGCCAGGATGTGCGAGGCGCGCGCGAACAGGAAGTCGCCGGTGAGGACCGCGACCGAGTTGCCCCAGCGGGTGTTGGCGCTGTCCACGCCGCGCCGCACGGCCGCCTCGTCCATCACGTCGTCGTGGTACAGCGTCGCCAGATGGGTCAGCTCCACCACGACGGCAGACGGCACGACCCCCGGCGCATACGGATCGCCGAACTGCGCGGCAAGCATCACGAGCAGCGGACGGAACCGCTTCCCGCCCGCCCGCACCAGGTGCTGGGCGGCCTCCGTGATGAAGGGCACCTCACTCTTGGTGGCTTCGAGCAAACCTTCCTCGACGGCCGCCAATCCGGCCTGGACATCGGCTTCCAGAGCCTGGTCCCGCACGCTCAGCCCGAACGGCCCGACGACGGTCACGAGGGGTCTCCTGTCTGCTGGTGTCTACTGGCGGTTACGCGGTTTGTCGATAGGTCGCTGCCATCACTCAAGTCAGCGTATCCGGTCACCTTTCGATCACCGATGCCGCCCACCCTCCCCCAATCCCGACTTCGCTCGATCGGGAGGTGCCCCCATTCGCCCGGGCGGTATCGGATCACGACCGGTATGTTTTTGATCGCCTGATAAGAGCGGATATTCAGTGACTTGTCTACCGGCGTGTCCGTCGGCTCGGAGGGAAGCAGCGGCCCGTGTCCCGAACGGAAACCCATGTCGCCTCCGCAAGCGGACCGCCCCCGGAGGACGACCGCGCCTTCTTCGGCCAACCGAAGGGCCTCCTCACCCTCTCCGGCCTGGAGGTCCGGGAACGCTTCTCGTTCCTCGGCATGCAGGCCGTCCTGGTCTCGCGGCCGACGACCACCAGGTTGTGCCCGTCGGCTGCCGGCCGCCGCGCGAACGCGGCGCCGATGCCCGCGGTGGCGGTGCCCACCCCGACCATGACCTGGGTGGGCCTGGGCCTGATCAGCGCCGGGGCAGGGCTGCTCAAGCCCAACGTCGCCGCCATGGTCGGCAAGCCGTACCGCACCGACGACGACCGCCGGGACGCCGATTTCGCGCTCTACTGCATGGCGATCAACATCGGCGCCTTCGCCGGTCCGCTGGTCACCGGCCGGCTCGACGACCACAAGGGCTGGCACTGGGGTTTCTCGGCCGCCGCGATCGGCATGACCTTCGGCCTGGTCCAGTACGTCGCGGGCCGACGTCACCTGGCCGGACGCAGGCACACGGCTGAATTCGCCCTCGCGCCGGACTCCCCGACGCTCGAATGCGCTCGCGCGGGGGGACCCCCGTCGCGCCGCGTGATCCGTCTGATCGCCATCGGCGTCGTGCTCGGCGGCCTGTCCTTCCTGCTGCTGGTCCTGCCCACATCCGGCCACCCGGGCGACGATCAACTGATGTCCGCCTGGTGGATCGTGGGCTCGTATCTCCTGCTCGGCCTCGGCGACATCCTCCTGGAGACCTCCGGCATGTCGGCCACGACCAAGCTGGCGCCCGCCGCCTTCTCCAGCCAGACCATGTCCCTCTGGTACCTCTCCTTCGCCCTCGCGGGCGGCATCCAGGCCCAGACGGTGAAGCTCTACGACGACGTCTCCAAGCCCGCCTACTTCGGCGTCAACGGCGCGATCGCGGTGGCCGCGGGCCTGGCCGTGACGGAGGCCGCGCCCTGGCTGCGCCGCACGATGCACCCGGTCCACTGAAGCCCACCCAGCCACTGGGGTCACCGCGATGAGCCTGCACATCCGAACGTCCTTCCCCTACGAGACGACTCACGAGGACCTCTGGATCCCGCTCCCGGACGGGATCGTGCTCTACGCGCGCGTATGGCGCCCACTGACGGACGAGCCCGTACCGGCGCTCCTCGAATACCTGCCGTACCGCCTGACCGACTGGACCGCGCCCCGCGACCACCAACGCCATCCCTGGTACGCGGGCCACGGCTACGCCTCCGTCCGGGTCGACATCCGCGGGCACGGCAACAGCGAGGGCCTGCCGACGGACGAGTACTCGGCGACCGAGCTCGCAGACGGGGTCGCGGTGGTCAACTGGCTTGCGGAGCAGCCCTGGTGCGACGGCAAGGTGGGCATGTTCGGCATCTCCTGGGGCGGCTTCAACTCCCTCCAGATCGCGGCCCTCGCGCCCGAGCCGCTCAAGGCGATCGTCACCGTGTGCTCTACGGACGACCGCTATGACAACGACGTGCACTACATGGGAGGTTCCGTCCTCGCGGTGGACATGCACGCCTGGGCGGCAACAATGCTCGCCTTCGTCTGCCGGCCGCCGGACCCGCTGTACGTCGGCAAGGCCTGGCGGGACATGTGGCTGGAGCGGCTGGAGGCCGTCGACCCCTTCGTCCACACCTGGCTCGCACACCAGACGCGGGACGACTACTGGCGGCAGGGCAGCGTCTGCGAGGACTACGGCGCGATCGACGCCGCCGTCCTCGCCGTGGGCGGCTGGCACGACCCGTACCGCGACACGGTGCTCCGGCTCGTCGAGCACCTGCCCGCCGACCGGGTACGCGGCCTGATCGGCCCCTGGTCGCACCAGTACCCGGACCGCGGCCTGCCACCCGGCCCGGCGATCGGGTTCCTCCAGGAGACCCTGCGCTGGTGGGACCACTGGCTCAAGGGGATCGACTCCGGGGTGATGCGGGAGCCGCTGCTGCGGTCGTACATCAGCGACTCGCATCCGCCGGCCACGGTGTACGAGACGCTGCCGGGGCGGTGGGTGGGGGAGTCGGCCTGGCCGTCGCCCGGGGTGACGGGGGTTTCGTATGCCTTGGCGGACAGTGCTATGTCACATTCCACTGCCCCCGTGCTCATCCGCTCCCCGCAGCACACGGGCGTGGACGCCGGCCGGTTCCTCCCGTTCGGGAACGATGCCGACCTGCCGCCGGACCAGCGGGAGGAGAACGCCAGGTCAGCCTGCTTCGAGTTCGAGGTGGGCGAGGAGACATGGGTGCTGGGGCGGCCCCGGGTGCGGTTGCGGGTGACGTGCGGGGCGCCGAGCGGGCAGGTCGTCGCGAGGGTATGTGACATAGCACTGGACGGCTCATCAACCCTGGTCACCCGAGGAGCACTGAACCTGTCGGCCCGCCACGGCCGCCACCAGGCGGTCCCATGGACGCCGGGCGCCACCGAGGACGTCGAGTTCGAGCTGAACGGCATCGGTCACGCCTTCCCGCCCGGCCACCGCATCCGCCTTGCCGTCTCCTCCGCGTACTGGCCGTGGATCTGGCCGCAGCCCGACTCGGCGGCGGGCTTCACCATCGACCCGGCGGGCAGCTTCCTGGAACTCCCGGTACGCGCACGCGTGTTGGACGAGAGAGCGATCACCTTCGAGGAGCCGGAGCAGTCCGATCCGATGAACGTGGCCCGCGGCCTGGCCGCTGATGGATGGAGTCCGATCACGCTCGACGAACCGCGCCCCGAGCGCCTGGTGGTGCGTGACGTGACCAAGGGCGAGTGGCGCCTGGAGGTCGACCCGCGCTACGGCGGCACGCGCGTGTATCCCGACGGTCTGGAGTTCACCGAGGACGCGCTGGAGACGTACACGATCCAGGAGACCGACCCCCTGTCGGCCCGCACCCGCTCGGACTGGTCGATCCGTCTGCACCGCCCCGATCTGGCCTGGGACACGACGATCCGCGCCCGCTCGGAAATCACCTGCGACGAGGAGTCCTTTTTCGCCTCCAATGAGGTGATCTGCACCGAAGGTGGAGAGGCGGTCTTCCATCGGACCTGGGTGAAGCGAATTCCACGGTCGGCTGGTTGACCACCAGTTGGGACCATTGCCCTATTTGCCACTCTTGCGGATGTCGGTGACTTGACTCACACGGCAGGGTCGGCCGGCGACGGCCCGACGCCTGCCGCTTCCCCTTCCCCCGCACGCCAGTTGAGGCTTGGCAACCGCAAAGGATCAAGTGCCCCATAAGCCTCAGACCAAGGTCAATAGGCATGATCAGTGAACCCGGCACTTGTTCCGGGCATGTGCTCTCGCATACGTTCCCGGCCTGTCGGGCGGACGCCGAATCCTGCCGCCGCCCCGGCACGACCCATCGACGAACGCACTCGCACGGCAGGAGCGGGGGAACCAGGTAAGTCGCCGGACCGGGCATCGCCCGGACCGACTAGGGGTGAAGCCGCGTTGCCGTACGGCTGCGCGGCCGGGCATCTCCCCGCCCGAACCCGACAGCTCACCTCGCAGGCGCCGGAGAGGAATCCGCCATGCCTGCAACAGGTCAGCACCGTCGCCCCAGAAACGCCCGCCTCGCCCGCAAGCTCGCCGTCGCCGGTACGGGCGCCGCCGTTCTCGCCCTCCCGCTCATCGGGGCGACCAGCGCGTCCGCGGCCACCCCGACCCTGGTCACCGCGAAGTCGATGGGCTACACCGACAACCTCGACGGCTGGATCCGGGCCGCCCTCCAGGTCATGTCGCAAAACGGAATCCCCGGGACGTACAACGGCATTTACCGCAACATCATGCGGGAGTCCTCGGGCGACCCGGCCGCCATCAACAACTGGGACTCGAACGCGGCCGCCGGCACCCCGTCAAAGGGGCTGCTGCAGGTCATCGACCCGACGTTCCTCGCGTACCACGTGCCCGGCACGCAGCTCAACCCCTACGACCCCGTCGCGAACATCACGGCCGCCTGCAAGTACGCCGCCGCGCGGTACGGGTCGATCGACAACGTGTACGGCGCCTACTAGAGCTCCTCGAACTCCCCCAGTTCCTCGAGCTCTTCCAGTTCCCTGAGCTCCTCAAGGCCCTTGAGGCCCTTGAGCCCCTCGATGTCCTCGAGGTCCTCCAGGTCCTCGAGGCCGAGGAACAGTCTCTCGAGGACGACGGCGATGCCGTCGTCCTCGTTCGACAGGGTGATCTCGTCAGCCACCGCCTTGAGTTCGGGGTGGGCGTTGGCCATGGCGACGCCGTGGGCGGCCCAGTCGAACATGGGGATGTCGTTGGGCATGTCGCCGAACGCGATCGTCCGCTCCGGACCAAGTCCCAGATGTGCGGCGGCCAGTGCGAGGCCCGTCGCCTTGGTGATGCCGCATGGCTGGAGTTCGACGGTCCCCGGACCCGACATGGTGACGGTGGCCAGCGAACCGACCACCGAGCGCGCCGTCGCCGCCAACTCGTCGTCGGACAGGTCGGGATGGCGCAGCAGCACCTTGCTGATCGGTTCGCACCACAGGTCGTCGCGCCGGTCGACCCGTACGGCCGGCAGCGTCGGATGCGGCATGAGGTAGCCCGGTTCGATGAGCGTGAGCCCCTCCACGCCGTCCTGGTCGACAGCCGCGTACACCTGACCCACCTCGGCCTCGATCTTGCCGAGGGCGGTCTCGGCCAGCTCCCGGTCCAGCGTGACGGACCACAGCAGACGGTCCGCGCCGACGTCGTACACCTGCGCGCCCTGTCCGCACACCGCGAGCCCCCTGCTGCCCAGTTGGTCGAGGAGCGGCCGCACCCTGGGGGCCGGCCGGCCCGTGACGACCAGGTGCCGGGCGCCGGCCCCGGCCGCCCGCGCGAGCGCGGCGAGGGAGCGGTCGGAGAGCGTGTCGTCGCCTCGGAGCAGCGTGCCGTCCAGGTCGGTGGCGATGAGCGCATATGCGGTGGGTGCAGCCATGATCAGAGAATACGGACACGACGCCCCACCGACTCATCGCGAACCGGACGACGGCGGAGTGCACCACCGCCCCTTGCTCAACTCCCTTATCCTTGTGGGCTCTTCATCACCAGGCAGGGGCCCGCCGGCTCGGCCTACCCGTGCGCTGCCGCCAGGTGTTCGGCCAGCCTCGGAGAGGCGAACTCCGTGCCGCACACGAAGCGCATCACCGGGCCGTACGACGCCGCGGCCGGCAGGCCCGTGAAGTACAGGCCGGGGACCGACGAGACGTATCCCGCGCCCAGTTTGGGTGTGCCGCGGCTCACCGCCAGACGCGTACGCAGTTCGTGGCCGAGGAAGTCCATCGCCGCGATGTCCACCCGGTATCCGGTGGCCGCGATGACGTGGTCCGCGGACAGGTCCTGGGTACGGCCCGCGAGCGTGCGGACCGTCAGCTTCGGGCTGCCGTCGGCCGCGTCCGCCCGCACTATCCGGTCGACCTCGCTGACCTGCACCTTCCCCTCGAAACGGTCGCGCAGCCACCACGCGCCGAGCGGGCCGAGGACGCGGCGGACCAGGTAGTGGCGGGCCTCGGCCGGCAGGTAGCGGTAGGGGTGCGGGTAGTAGCTGAGGGCCCACAGGGACCAGGCGCGGCCGAAGGGCGACTCGGGGCGCAGCTTCGGCTGCTTCCACGGCGGTGCGCCGAAGGCGACCCGGCCGCGGCCGCGGGACACCACCCTCACCTGTGCGCCCGCCTCCGCCGCCAGCGCCGCGGTCTCCAGCGCGGACTGGCCGGCGCCGACCACGATCAGGTCCTTGCCGGCATAGCGCGTGAGGTCGTGCTGCTGGGAGCTGTGGGAGATCGGGCCCGTGGGGGTGGGTCCGTCCGCCGCGGCGGTGGCCAGCTCGGCCGGCAGGTGCGCGAGGCCGGACAGGCCGGTCGCCACGACGACCGCGCGGGCCGTGAACAACTCGCCCGAGTCCAGCTTCAGTTCGAAGCCGCCGGCCCCCCGCCGGTCCACCGACACCACCCGCACCTGCTCCAGCTCGGGCACCAGCTTCTGCTGGAACCACTCGCCGTAGGCGATGAAGGTCTCGATCGGGATGATGTCCTCGTCCGTCACCAGCCGCCTGATGCCGGCGGCGTCGCAATAGTCGGCGAGCGTGTGACCCTGCTGCGGCGCGTCCAGGCTGGAGGCGGCGGGGGTCGACTTCAGGAGCATTCCGGCGGGCATGTGGTCGCGCCAGCTGACCATGGGTTCGCCGAAGACGCGGACCGGGAGGCCGCGTGCTCGAAGATGGGCGGCGGTCGACAGGCCGAAGGGCCCGGCGCCGATGACTGCAACCGGTTGATTCACGAAGTCCCTCCCCAGGACGCTTACTTCGTCACTTCGTGTGGTTCGCCTCGGGCGGCTGACCGGTCGGCTAGCCGCCCGAACTGGTGGTGCTGCCACGGCGGTTGGTCCGCCACAGCTGATACAGGTGCTTCGCGCCCGGCCGCACGAAGCGCGCGAGCATCGTGAGGAACGGCAGCGGGTCGTCACCCGCGAGCCAGGCCAGCTCCGTCCCGCTCGCCTTCGCCGGTGCGTGCGGCGTCGTATAGCCGCTGCGGCGGTAGGCGAGCAGGGCGGGCAGGTCGATGTTCTCCACGATGTACCGGTGTCCGGCCCGCTGTTCCCCCTCCGGGACGGTGCGGCCGGTCAGGTCGAGGTGCATGGCGCGGACGACGTCCACCGCCGACTCGTTCTCGAAGAGCCGGAACTGGGCGCCCATGCGTGGGTTGAAGTCGAGGAGCTTGTACTGACCGTCGCGCCGGTCGAAGCGCAGGTCGAGGTCGATGATGCCGGTGAAGCCGATCTGTTTGATGAAACGCGCGGCGATGTCCGCGAGTTCCGGGTTGTCGACGACGTACGCGTTCGCCGTCATGCCCGCGTGCGGCGGCCAGGAGCGCACTTTGACGCCGGTGAACATGGCGAGCGGGGTGGAGTCCTGGTCGAAGTAGGCGTGCACGATCCAGTCCTCGGCCTCCTCCCTCGGCAGGTATTCCTGGAGGATCACCCCGGGGTGCTCGCCCCAGTCGCGGGCGAGCCGGAGCAGACCTTCTCGGGTGCCGATCCGCGTCGTGCCGTTCACCGCGGGCTGTTTGCGCCGTACGAACGCCTCGCGGTTCTTGGCCACCACCGGAAAGCAGGCCTTCTCGGCGAACGTGACGATGTCGTCGTACGACTGCGGGAAGGCGGCCGTAGGGCTCGGGATGCCGTGTTCCACGCACAGTTCGTGCAGGCCCTGCTTGCTCGCGAGGCGGCGGGGCAGGGCGGGGTCGACGCGGGGGAAGAGGAAGTTGCCGGCGAGTTCCTCCTGGTGCTCGGCGATCAGGACGGCTGCCTCCTCGTCGGTGGGGACGAGGACGGTGGGGCGGCCGATGCGGCGCCCGATGCGCAGCAGGCCCTCCACCAGGTGGCCGGGGTCCTCCGTGCCGGTGGTCGGCCAGACGAAGGCTTTCTTGAGATAGCGGGAGGCGGCGGCGGGTGTGTAACGGTCCTCCGTGATCGCATACATCGGCACGCCGAGACGGCCCAGGCTGCGGATCGCACCGACGCCGCCGTGGTGCAGCGGGTAGTCGCCGAACTTGACGATCAGGCCGGGCACTTCACGGTCGGCCCGGAAAGGCACACTGCTCGTGCTGCTGGCCACGGGTCCCCCCACGCGTCCCCCCTACGGACCGGACCCACCCCGTCCGTGTCCCCCAAAGGACGCTAAGCCGGAATTGACACGTCCGACAAGCCCAATTCGGACATTGCAAACTCTTTAGACACTGCCCAAGCAGGCAACTCAGCCGTAACGTGTGGCGCGGCCATATGACGGTTCGCGCAGATGGCACACGACAGACGGTTCGCGACACAGTGAGAGTGAGGCAGCAACCCATGCCCCCCTTCGATGTCCCCGAGGGCGATCCCTTCGGTCCGCACAACCTTCCGTACGGCGTTTTCTCCCCTGCCGGTTCTGCGGACCGGACCGTCGGCGTCCGGCTCGGCGGTCATGTCCTCGACGCGGGCGCGGCGGCACGGGCGCTCGGCTCGCCGTATGCCTCCCTGCTCGCGCAGCCCTCGCTGAACCCGCTCCTGGCCGCGGGCCGCACCGCCTGGTCGGACGTACGGCGCGCGCTGACGGCGTGGGTGACGGTGCCGGCGCACCAGGAGGCGATCGAGGCCTTCCTGCATCCGCTGGAGTCGGTGACGCTCCACCTTCCGTTCGAGGTCGCGGACTACGTCGACTTCTACGCCTCCGAGAACCACGCACGGAACGTCGGCCAGATCTTCCGCCCGGACGCCGCGGACTCGCTGACGCCGAACTGGAAGCACCTCCCGATCGGTTACCACGGGCGGTCCGGCACGGTCGTGGTGTCGGGCACGGACGTCGTACGGCCGTCCGGGCAGCGCAAGGCTGCGGCCGATGCGGCTCCCGTCTTCGGGCCGTCCGTCCGCCTGGACATCGAGGCCGAGGTCGGTTTCGTGGTGGGCGTGCCCTCGGAGCGCGGGCGGCCGGTGGCGCTCGGCGACTTCCGGGAGCACGTGTTCGGGCTGTGCCTGCTCAACGACTGGTCCGCGCGCGACATCCAGGCCTGGGAGTACGTCCCGCTCGGCCCGTTCCTCGGCAAGTCGTTCGCCACGTCGGTGTCGGCGTGGATCACCCCGCTGGACGCACTGGAGGACGCGCGCGTGGCGCCGCCGGAGCGGACCCATGCGCTGCTGCCGTATCTGGACGATGCCCAGGACGAGCCCGGCGGGTACGACCTGCGGATCTCCGTCGCGGTCAACGGCTCCGTCGTCTCCGAGCCGCCGTTCTCCACCATGTACTGGACGGCCGCGCAGCAGCTGGCCCATATGACGGTGAACGGCGCCTCCCTGCGGACCGGCGACCTGTACGGGTCGGGCACGGTGAGCGGTCCGGAGCCTTCGCAGCGCGGGTCGCTGCTGGAGCTGACCTGGAACGGGCGGGATCCGCTGGAACTTCCCGAGGGCAAGCGGACGTTCCTGGAGGACGGGGACGTGGTGACGATGTCGGCGTGGGCGCCCGGACCGGGCGGAATCCGCGTGGGACTGGGCGACGTGAGCGGCCGGATCGTGGCAAGCGCGTTGGAGTGAGCGGAAGTTGCGGGGCGTGACGGCGGCTGTACGGGTCGTGCGGGTGGTCGTACAAGACGTGCGAGGTGGTCGTACGGGATGGCCGTGGTCCCCTGACTCCCGCGCCGTTGGCCGTCATACTGGCGGCGGGCGTCTTGTGCGCCGAGCCGCACCACCCCACCGCCCCGCCCCTTCCTCCGACCAGGATCCGGAGACCGTGGCATGACCGTCTGCCTGCTCCTGCTGAGCGTCGTCGCCCTGATGGCCGCAGTGCCGGTTCCGCGTGCGCTGGTGCGGTCGGCGTGGCCCGAGCGGGAGCCCGTGGTCGCGCTGTGGGTGTGGCAGTGCCTGGTCGCCACGGTCCTGCTGTGCTGTCTGACGGCGCTCGTGCTGGGCACGGCCGCCGTCTTCCGCACCTTCCGCGACCACGTCTTCGCGCCGGCGCCCCCGGCCGTGACCGCGGCGTACGACCTGACCGCCGCCCCGGCCTGGTCGGTGGCCCTCACGCTGCTGCTGGCCTGCGGTGCCGCCTGGACGACGGCGATGCTCGCCCGCGAACTCTTCGAGGCGCGCCGGCGCCGCGGCCAGACCCGGGCGCATCTGCGCGAACGCGCCCCCGAGCTGCCCGCCGGGCTGGAGGAGGCGGCGCGCGGCCCGCTGCTGGTGCTGGAGGACGAGTACCCGGACGCCTGGTGGATGCCCGGCCACCCGCCCCAGCTGGTCGTCACGACGGGCGCCCTGCACCGTCTCACCGACCACCAGCTCGACGCCGTCCTCACCCATGAGCGCGACCACGCCCGCGCCCACCACGACTGGCTGCTGCACCTGTCGACCGCCCTCGCCACCGGCTTCCCCCGCATCCCTCTCTTCACCCACTTCTGCGACCAGACCCACCGCCTGGTCGAACTTGCGGCGGACGACACGGCGTCCCGCCGCTGCGGCCACCTGACCACGGCACTCGCCCTGATCGAGCTGAACCAGCACCGCGGCGTCCTGTCCTGCGCCTCCAGCCACCGCCTCCTCGGCGAACGCGTCGACCGCCTCCTGGAGCCGCCCCCGCGCCTGGGCCGCCGGCACCGAGCGCTGACGACGACGGTGGCGGCACTGGTGCCGTTGCTGCCGCTGCTGATCGCGTTCGCGCCGGGGCTGACGGCACTGGGGTGAGCCGTCGGGCGGGGTGACCGCCCACCTGCCCCACGGGCTGGTACGTCGTGGCAGATCTTGCCCGAGAGCAGACGTATCCCCAGGTCAGCGCCCTGCCTGACGCACCGGCAGGTGGCGCAACACAGCTGCAACAGTGCATTCCCTACCGGCTCGCTATGGTTCAAAACATGCCTCCCAGCGACCGCATCCGAGACCACGCCGGCCAGGGCGCGACCACCGTCGCCGCCCACCGGGCGCGGCGTCGGCTGCGCGCCGACCAGGCCAGGCAGCTCGCCGACCTGCTCCGCCACCAGCTCCTGGCCGGCGGATTCCCGGACGGCACACTCCCCCACGAGACGACCCTCGCCACGGACTACCGCGCCACCTGCAACACCGTCCGCCAGGCCCTGGACCTGCTCAGGGCCGAGGGCCTCGTGGAACGGCTCCCCGGAGTAGGCACCGTGGTCGTCGCCGAGAAGTACCCGCACGGCCTCGACCATCTGATGGGCCTCGCGGAAACCCTCCACGAGCACGGCCGGGTCACCAACGAGGTCCGCACCATGGGCCCCGCCCCCGCACCCGCCCCGGTCGCCGAACGCCTCCGCGTCCCGGCCGGCAACGACGTCCTCTACATCGAACGCCTGCGCCGCCTGGGCGGCATCCCCCTCTCCCTCGACCTCACCTACATCCCGCTCGACATAGGCACCGCCCTGCTCGGCGCCGACCTGGAGAACACCGACGTCTTCCGCCTCCTGGAGACCATCACCGGCCAGCGTCTCGGCCACGCCGAGATCACCCTGGAGGCGGTCAACGCGGACACCCACTCCGCCGCCGTACTCGAAGCCCCGCGCGGCGCAGCCGTCCTCATGCTGGAACGGCTCACCCACCTCGCCGACGGCCGCCCGGTCGACCTGGAGTTCATCCGCTTCCGCGGCGACCGCATCACGATGAGCGGTCTGCTGCACCGCTCCCTCTGACCACACCCCTGCCTTCTGAGCTGGACCTTCCTGGAGACAGCCATGCCCTTGGCGCCCCAGCGGGCCGACGTGCCCGTGACCATCGACGAGTCGAAGTGCATCGACGGCTGCACCCTCTGCGTGGACATGTGCCCGCTGGACTCCCTCGCCATCGACGTCAGCAGCGGCAAGGCCTACATGCACGTCGACGAGTGCTGGTACTGCGGCCCGTGCGCGGCCCGCTGTCCCACCGGAGCCGTCACGGTCAACATGCCCTATCTGCTCCGGTGAAAGGCCCGAACTCCCATGAAAAGCACGGCACTTGCCGCATCCGCCGCCCTTCTCCTGCTCCCCCTGACCGCCTGCGGCGGCAGCGCCGAGGCAGGTGACGGCTCCGACGTCACCATCACTGTCGGCTACCAGTCCAAGACCATCAACACGGTCACGGCCGGCACCCTCCTGCGCTCCCTCGGCTACTTCGAGAAGGAGCTGAACTCGCTCGGCGACGGCAAGCACTACAAGGTCGACTGGCAGGACTACGCCACCGGCGCCCCCATCACCGCCCAGATGACCGCCGGGAAGATCGACATCGGCTCGATGGGCGACTTCCCCCTGCTCATCAACGCGGCCCGGGGCAAGCAGCTCGGCAGGCCGACCCACCTGGTCTCGGTCACCGGCTACAACCTGCGCGGCGGTCTCAACACGATCGTCACCTCCCCGAATTCGAAGCTGGCCGCGCTCACCGACCTGAAGGGCAAGAAGGTCTCGACGAGCGTCGGCTCCGCGGCCGACGGCACGCTCGTACGGGCTCTGCAGCGCGTCGGCATCGACCCCGACAAGGGCGTCGAGAAGCTCAACCAGCAGCCCGCGGTGGGCGCTTCGGCCCTGTCGGCGGGCAGTGCGGACGCACTGTCGCAGTTCGTCGCCTGGCCCGGCCTGCTCGCCTTCCAGGGCAAGGCGAAGGCCCTGTACGACGGTGCCCAGCTGAATCTCCCCACCTTCCACGGCGTCACCGCCCGCGAGGACTTCGCGGGGCAACGGCCCGCCGTCCTGGAGGCCTTCCTCAAGGCCCAGTCGGAGGCCACGGACTATTTGAACGCCCACCCGGTCGCCGCCGCGGAGAAGGTCGCCAAGGCCACCGGCCTGCCCGCCGAGGTGGTCTACCTCTACAACGGCGCCCACGGCATCTCCACCTTCGACCCGGCGGTCAAACCACAGCTCGTGTCCGCGCTGAAGAAGGACGTCTCGGTCCTGAAGTCGGCCAAGCTGACCGGCGACATCGACGTGGACTCCTTCGTCGACGACCAGTACGTCAAGAAGGCCCTCGGCACCGACTACGCCAAGCGGCTCACCGCGACGCCCGCACCGGCCGCGAGCGAGGTGTGGCCCAAGGGCGCCCAGAAGACGCTCAGCTTCAAGTCCCCTTCCGAACTGCTGAGTTACGTCGCCAAACACAAGGACGGCATCCGCGCGGCCTACGTCCCCGACGCCACCACCGGCACCCTGTGGTTCGCCGACAAGGCGGTCTGGGTGACCGACGGCGGCCGGCTCCTGCCCTTCGTCGCACCGGCGACCGCCAAGTCGTACGTCGCCGGGCACGGAGGCGCCCGCGTCATCACGTACTCCGAGGCGCTGGGACGGGCGTCGTGACCGGGCAGACCCACACGGCGAACGCCGGGAGCCGACGAGCGCTGCGGCTCGGGCGGTATGTGCTGAGGGTGGCCTCGCCGGCGGCCGCCCTCGGGCTGTGGCAGCTGCTGACCAGCCTGAACGTCGACCTGTGGCTGCGCTTCTCCCAGTTCCCCACGGTCACCGACGTGGCCCGCGCCTTCGCCGACCGGCTGGCCGGCGCCGACTACTGGACGGACCTCACCGACAGCCTCACCCGCATCCTCACCGGGTTCCTCCTCGCAGCCGTGCTCGGCGTGGCGACGGGCGTGCTCGTGGCGCGCTCCCGCCTCGCCGAGGACCTGCTCGGCCCGGTCCTCGAGGTGATCCGCCCGATCCCGGCGATCGCCCTCGTCCCGGTCGCGATCCTCCTCTTCCCCTCCAATGAACAGGGCATCGTCTTCATCACCTGCACCGCCGCCTTCTTCCCCGTCCTGGTCTCCACCCGGCATGCGGTCCGCGCGCTGACTCCCGTGTGGGAGGAGGCGGTGCTGACGATGGGCGGCGGCCGGTGGCGGATCCTCGGTTCGGTCGTCCTCCCGGGCGCGCTGCCGGGCATCTTCGGCGGCCTGTCGGTCGGCATCGGCGTCTCGTGGATCTGTGTGATCTCCGCCGAGATGATCTCCGGCCAGTACGGCGTCGGCTACCGCACCTGGCAGGACTACACCGTCGTCAACTACGCGGGCGTGTTCGTCGGCATGGTCACCATCGGCGTGCTCGGCTGGGTCACGTCCACGGCCGTGGAGCTCCTCGGCCGCCGCCTGACCCGCTGGCTGCCGCGCACCTCGTACATCTCCGGCGGCCGGCCCCCGCGACGGGCGCGTGACGCAGCCACCCCCGCACCGGCCACCCCCAGGGCCAAGGAGGAGGTGCCCCATGACCAGCTCGTCTGACCTCGGTTCGCCCTCCCGCACCGGCGCGGGACTGGCCCTGCGGGACGCCACGCTCGGACGGCCCGGCGCACCCGTGCTCGACGGGGTGGACCTCGATGTGGCCCCCGGCGAAATCCTCACCCTCGTCGGCCCCTCCGGCTGCGGCAAGTCGACCCTGCTGCGCACGCTGGCCGGACTGCTCGCTCCCCTCGCCGGAGACGTCAGCCAGGACGGGCGCCCGCTGACCGGCCCCGCCGCCGACCGCGCCCTGATCTTCCAGGAGGACGCCCTCCTGCCCTGGCGCACCCTGCGCGCGAACGTCGAACTGCCCCTCGCCATCAAGGGGTTGCCGCGTGCGGAGCGCAGGCGGCAGGCGGAGGCCTGGCTGGAGCGCGTCGGCCTCGCCGAACACTCCCGGCAGCTGCCGCACCGCGTCTCCGGCGGGCAGCGCCAACGCGCCCAGCTGGCCCGCGCGTTGGCGGGCGCGCCCCGCGCCGTCCTCATGGACGAACCCTTCGGCGCCCTCGACGCCCAGACCCGCGCCGGCATGCAGGACCTGCTGGTGGAGGTGTTGCGCGGCACGGGCGCGACGGTCGTCTTCGTCACCCACGACGTGGACGAGGCCGTCTTCCTCGGCGACCGCGTGGCCCTCCTCGGCAACGGCCGGCTGACCGCCGTCCACGACGTGCCTCGCCCGCGTGACCGTACGGCGCACGACGATCCCGCGCGTCTGGCGCTGCGGCGCGACGTCCTCTCCTCGCTCGGTACCTGAAAGGCCCCCCGGTGACCACCCCCGTGAACACGCCCCTGGAGATCCCCGCGCTCGCCGACGCCGAGGAGATCAGCTGCGACGTCCTCGTCATCGGTGGCGGCACCGCCGGCACCATGGCCGCGCTGACCGCCGCCGAGCACGGCGCGAACGTCCTTCTGCTGGAGAAGGCCCACGTCCGCCACTCCGGCGCGCTCGCCATGGGCATGGACGGCGTGAACAACGCGGTCATCCCCGGCCGCGCCGAGCCCGACGACTACGTCGCCGAGATAACCCGCGCCAATGACGGCATCGTCGACCAGTCCACCGTCCGTCAGACCGCCACCCGCGGCTTCGGCATGGTGCAGCGCCTGGAGTCGTACGGCGTGAAGTTCGAGAAGGACGAGCACGGCGAGTACGCGGTCCGCCAAGTGCACCGCTCCGGCTCCTACGTCCTGCCGATGCCGGAGGGCAAGGACGTCAAGAAGGTCCTGTACCGGCAGCTGCGGCGGCGCGAGATGCGGGAGCGGATCCGCATCGAGAACCGGGTGATGCCGGTGCGCGTGCTGACCGCGGAAGGGCGGGCCGTGGGGGCGGTCGGCTTCAATACGCGCACCGGCGCGTTCGTCACCGTCCGCGCGGGCGCCGTGATCCTGGCGACCGGCGCCTGCGGCCGCCTCGGTCTGCCCGCCTCCGGCTACCTGTACGGCACGTACGAGAACCCGACGAACGCGGGTGACGGCTACGCGATGGCGTACCACGCGGGCGCCGAACTCACCGGCATCGAGTGCTTCCAGATCAACCCGCTGATCAAGGACTACAACGGCCCCGCCTGCGCCTACGTCGCCAACCCCTTCGGCGGCTACCAGGTCAACCGGCACGGCGAACGCTTCGTCGACTCCGACTACTGGTCCGGCCAGATGATGGCCGAGTTCGCGGCGGAGGTCGCGTCCGACCGCGGCCCTGTGTACCTGAAGCTGAGCCACCTCCCGGAGGAGTCGATCTCGGCCCTTGAGTCGATCCTGCACTCGACGGAGCGGCCCACGCGCGGCACCTTCCACTCCGGCCGGGGTCACGACTACCGCACCCACGACGTCGAGATGCACATCTCCGAAATCGGCCTGTGCGGCGGCCATTCGGCCTCGGGCGTACGGGTGGACGACCACGCCCGGACGACCGTCCCCCGGCTGTACGCCGCCGGCGACCTGGCCTGCGTGCCGCACAACTACATGATCGGCGCGTTCGTCTTCGGCGACCTTGCGGGGGCGGACGCATCCCAGTACACGCCGTACGAAGGCGAGTTGCCTGCCGATCAGCTCCGGGACGCGCACGAGCTGGTCTACCGCCCGCTGCGCAATCCGGACGGCCCGCCGCAGCCCCAGGTCGAGTACAAGCTGCGCCGCTTCGTGAACGACTACGTGGCCCCGCCGAAGTCCGGCGCCCGCCTGTCCCTGGCCCTGGAGGCCTTCGAGCGGATGCACGACGACATCGCGGAGATGGGCGCGCGCACCCCGCACGAACTGATGCGCTGCGCCGAGGTCTCCTTCATCCGCGACTGCGCGGAAATGGCCGCCCGGGCCTCCCTGGCCCGCACGGAGTCCCGATGGGGCCTCTACCACGATCGGATCGACCACCCCCGACGCGACGACGCCTCCTGGTTCCACCACCTCGACCTGCACAAGTCCCCCTCCGGTTCCATGGAGTTCACGGCCCGTCCCGTGGCTCCCTATCTGGTCCCTGTCGACGAGTTCACCCCTGTCGGCGGCCCTTCCCGTCACCTCGGCGAGGTCCGGCCCGAGGACGTGGCCACGGCCGGCTCGCGCGACGTGGCGCCGGTCGCGTCCGGGGCGCGGGACTCGGCGCCGGCGGCAGCCGACACCGATGGCGCCCGCCCTCCCGCGGCCGGGATCGAGAGCGCCGGTCCGAGCCGGGAGCCCGCCCCCGATTCGCCTGTGTCCCGCCCCGAGCAGACGCCCGCCCGTCTCCTGGAGCTCGTCGCCCTCTCCGAGGAGGAGCCCGAACTCCACGCCCTGCAGCCCTACTTGACCGACCCGGCGCCCGCCGTCCGGCGCGAGGCCGTCGCCGTGCTGACCGAGACGGTGCCGCCGGGCACCGGTCCCGCCCTCGCCGACGCTCTGCGCGACACCGCCACCGAAGTGCGGGCCGCGGCAGCTGCGTCCCTGCGCGAACTCGTCGAGACGCTGCCGCCGGAACCCGCCCTGCGTGACGGCCTCGCCGCCGCCCTCGCCGAACCCGACCCGGTCGTCCGCGCCGCCGCCCTCGACGTCCTGCGCGCCCTGCGCCTGGGTGACGCAGCGCTGTTCGCAGGCTCCCTGACCGACTCCGTCATCCCCGTCCGCATCGAGGCCGTACGCGCCCTCGTCTCGGTCGACGCCGCCGCCGAACTGGCCCGAGCGGCAACCGCCGACCCGTCCCGCGAGGTCCGCGTCACCCTCGCCAAGGCCCTGGCGACGGTGTGGGCGGGGCAGGCGGAGCGGGCGGGGGATGTGGAAACTGCGGGAGCGTCCGGCAGCGGCCTCGACGTCATCCTCGCCGCGCTGGCCGACCTCACCGGCGACCCCGACGCCCTGGTGCAGGGCGCCGCCTACGGAGCGCTGGGCACCACCGGCTGCCCGGCACCGCTCGCCGCACGCGCCGTGGCCGCTCTGTCCGCGTCGGCCTGGCAGGTGAGGTCAGGTGCCGCGACCGCGCTGTCCGCCGCCGAGCCGGACGTGGCCGTCCCCGCCCTGGCCAAAGCCCTCGCCGACCAGAACGCCGACGTACGCAAGGCAGCCGTACTGGCCCTGACCCGGCACAACGACACCGAGGACGCCCGCGCAGCCCTCGCCACGGCCACGACGGACTCGGACGCGGACGTCAGGGCGTACGCGTCACGCGCGCTGTGACGGTGCCCTTCGCGATGCCCTCCGCTGCGGGCCGGGCACCGCTGCGGCGCCGGAACGACGCCCGGCCCGCCCCGCCCCTATGTCCAGTCCTCCGGCTCGGGCTCCGCGTCCATCTCGGGCCAGTAGTCGTCACCCAGGTCACCCACGGCAGCCGTAGCCGGACCAGCCTCCGAAGCCGAACCACTCGCCGACGCGGAACCGGGTGCCCCGCCCAGCGAGGCCAGCACCTCCAGCACGCCCTCGCCGTATGTCGTCAACTTCTTCTCGCCGACCCCGCTGATGCCGCCGAGCTGCGCCACCGACGTCGGCCAGGCGGTGGCGATCTCCCGGAGCGTGGCGTCGTGGAAGATGACGTACGCCGGGACGCCCTGCTCCCGGGCCTGCTCGGCGCGCCAGGCGCGCAGCGCCTCGAAGGCGGGCTGCAGCTCCTCGGGCAGCTCGGCCGCCGCGGCCTTGGCCTTGCGCTCGCCCCGGCTGGAGGACCCCGATGCCGACCGCGAGGTCGCCGGCTTCTTCGGCTCCTTGCGCAGCGGTACCTCCCGCTCGCGCCGCAGCACCGACCCGCTGGCCTCGGTCAGCACCAGCGTGCCGTACTCCCCCTCGACCGCGAGCAGCCCCTGTGCCAGCAACTGCCGTACGACGCCCCGCCATTCGCCCTCTTCGAGCTCCTCGCCGATGCCGAACACGGACAGCTGGTCGTGGTCGAACTGGATCACCTTGGCCGTGCGCTTACCGAGCAGGATGTCGACGATCTGGATCGCGCCGAACTTCTGCCCCCGCTCCCGCTGCAGCCGCACCACTGTGGACAGCACCTTCTGGGCGGCGACCGTCCCGTCCCAGGTCTCGGGCGGGACGAGACATGTGTCGCAGTTGCCGCAGCCCGTCGGATCGGGGTCCTGGCCGAAGTAGGCGAGCAGTTGCCCGCGGCGGCACTGAGCGGTCTCGCACAGCGCCAGCATCGAGTCCAGGTGGGCGGCGGCCCGGCGCCGGAACGCCTCGTCGCCCTCGCCCGACTGGATCAGCTTGCGCTGCTGTATGACGTCGTTGAGGCCGTATGCCATCCACGCCGTCGACGGCAGCCCGTCCCGGCCGGCGCGTCCCGTCTCCTGGTAGTAGCCCTCGACCGACTTGGGCAGGTCGAGGTGGGCGACGAAGCGTACGTCCGGCTTGTCGATGCCCATGCCGAAGGCGATGGTCGCCACCACGACCAGGCCCTCCTCCCGCAGGAACCGGGACTGGTGCGCCGCGCGTGTGCCCGCGTCCAGGCCCGCGTGGTACGGCACCGCCTCGATGCCGTTGCGGCTCAGGAACTCCGCCGTGGTCTCCACGGACCTGCGCGAGAGGCAGTAGACGATGCCCGCGTCCCCGGTGTGCTCCTCGCGCAGGAAGCCCAGCAGCTGCTTCTTGGGGTCGGCCTTGGGCACGATCCGGTACTGGATGTTGGGCCGGTCGAAGCTCGCCACGAAATGCCGGGCCGTCGGCATGTGCAGCCGCTGGGTGATCTCCTGGTGCGTCGCGTGTGTGGCCGTGGCCGTGAGCGCGATCCGCGGGACGTCCGGCCAGCGCTCGCCGAGCAGGGAGAGGGCGAGATAGTCGGGGCGGAAGTCGTGGCCCCACTGGGACACGCAGTGCGCCTCGTCGATCGCGAAGACCGCGATCTTGCCGCGGGAGAGGAGGTCCAGCGTCGAGTCGAGCCGCAGCCGCTCCGGCGCCAGGTACAACAGGTCCAGCTCACCGGCCAGGAACTCGGCCTCGACGACCCTGCGCTCGTCGAAATCCTGCGTGGAGTTCATGAACCCGGCGCGCACACCGAGCGCCCGCAGCGCGTCCACCTGGTCCTGCATCAGCGCGATGAGGGGCGAGATCACGATTCCTGTACCTGGTCTGACCAGGGCCGGGATCTGGTAGCAGAGCGACTTGCCGCCGCCGGTCGGCATGAGGACCACGGCGTCGCCGCCGGCCACCACATGCTCGATGACCGCTTCCTGCTCGCCGCGGAAGGCCTCGTAGCCGAAGACCCGGTGCAGCGTGGCCAGCGCCTCGCTGTCGGTCACACCTGGCATCTCGCTGATCCCGCCCATCCCACCCATAGTTCCGTCCCCCGTACGTCGTCCCTCGACCACTGCCTCCACGATAGGGGCCCGCACTGACAGCCCAGGAGTTATCCACAGACCCGTATCGGTGACTCTCCGTGGTCAGCCGTCTGCCCGAAGGCTCGAAAACCTGGCCACGTACGGCGGAGGGGCCCCGGTTCCCGTCCGGGAACCGGGGCCCCTCTGCCACCCACACCGCAGGTCAGCGCACGAACACTCCCGCCTGGCTGGCCAGGTTCAGGAAGTACTGCGGCGCCACACCGAGCACCAGCGTGACCACGACGCCGAGCCCGATCGCGGCCATGGTCAGCGGCGACGGCACGGCGACCGTCGGGCCCTCGGGCCGCGGCTCGCTGAAGAACATCAGCACGATCACACGGATGTAGAAGAAGGCCGCGACCGCGGACGAGATCACACCGACCACGACCAGCGGGGCCGCCCCGCCCTCCGCCGCCGCCTTGAACACGGCGAACTTCCCGGCGAAGCCGGAGGTCAGCGGGATGCCGGCGAAGGCCAGCAGGAACACCGCGAACACGGCCGCCACCAGCGGTGAACGGCGGCCGAGCCCGGCCCACTTGGACAGATGCGTTGCCTCACCGCCCGCGTCACGCACCAGCGTCACCACCGCGAAGGCGCCGATGGTCACGAAGGAGTAAGCGCCCAGGTAGAAGAGGACGGACGAGACGCCGTCCTTCGACGTGGCGATGACACCTGCGAGGATGAATCCGGCGTGCGCGATCGACGAGTACGCCAGCAGCCGCTTGATGTCGGTCTGCGTGATCGCGACGATCGCACCACCGAGCATGGTGACGATCGCGACGGCCCACATGACCGGCCGCCAGTCCCAGCGCAGGCCGGGCAGAACGACGTAGAGCAGCCGGAGCAGCGCGCCGAACGCCGCCACCTTCGTCGCCGCCGCCATGAACCCGGTCACCGGGGTCGGTGCGCCCTGGTAGACGTCGGGCGTCCACATGTGGAACGGGACGGCGCCCACCTTGAACAGCAGCCCCATGACGATCATCGCGGCGCCGACGAGCAGCAGCGCGTCGTTGCCCATCGTGTTCGCGAGCGCCGGGTCGACGTTCGTGATCGAGCCGTCGACGACCTGCGCGATCGTCGCGTACGACACGGAGCCCGCGTAGCCGTAGAGCAGCGCGATGCCGAACAGCGTGAACGCGGAGGCGAATGCGCCGAGCAGGAAGTACTTGACCGCGGCCTCCTGCGACATGAGCCGCTTGCGGCGAGCCAGGGCGCAGAGCAGGTACAGCGGCAGCGAGAAGACTTCCAGGGCCACGAACAGCGTCAGCAGGTCGTTGGCCGACGGGAAGACCAGCATGCCGGCGATCGCGAAGAGCAGCAGCGGGAACACCTCGGTGGTGGTGAACCCGGCCTTCACGGCCGCCTTTTCGCTGTCGCTGCCCGGCACGGACGCGGCCTGCGCGGCGAAGGAGTCGACCCGGTTGCCGTGCGCCTCCGGGTCCAGGCGCCGCTCGGCGAAGGTGAACAGGCCGACCAGTCCGGCCAGCAGGATCGTGCCCTGCAGGAACAGGGACGGCCCGTCGACCGCGATCGCGCCCATCGCCGCGATGTGTGCCTTGGTGGTGCCGTACCCGTCGGCCGCGAGCCCGACGACCGCCGCGAAGGCGGCGCAGAGCGCGACGGCGGACACGAACACCTGGGCGTAGTAACGGGACTTGCGCGGCACGAACGCCTCGATCAGCACCCCGATGATCGCCGCGCCCACGACGATCAAGGTAGGCGACAATTGCCCGTATTCGATCTTCGGCGCGTCGATCTTGGAGATCGGATCGGCCGCAGTTGCCGCCGTTGTCCACAGGCTGTGGACGGCCGATGCACTCACTTGGCCACCGCCTCCACCTCAGGCTTGGGGTCCTTCTTGTGTACGTCGGACAGGGTCGACTTCACCGCCGGGTTGACGATGTCCGTGACCGGCTTCGGGTAGACGCCCAGGAAGATCAGCAACACGATCAGCGGGGCGACGACCACGAGTTCCCGGGCCCTGAGGTCCGGCATCGCGGAGACCTCCTGCTTCACCGGGCCCGTCATCGTCCGCTGGTAGAGGACGAGGGTGTAGAGCGCGGCGAGCACGATGCCGAAGGTCGCGATGATCCCGATCGCCGGGTAGCGCGTGAACGTGCCGACCAGGACCAGGAACTCACTCACGAACGGCGCAAGGCCGGGGAGCGACAGGGTTGCCAGGCTGCCGACCAGGAACGTGCCGGCGAGCACCGGGGCGACCTTCTGCACACCGCCGTAGTCGGCGATCAGCCGCGAGCCGCGCCGGGAGATCAGGAAGCCTGCCACCAGCATCAACGCGGCGGTGGAAATACCGTGGTTGACCATGTAGAGCGTCGCACCGGACTGGCCCTGGCTGGTCATCGCGAAGATGCCCATGATGATGAAGCCGAAGTGCGAGATCGACGCGTACGCCACCAGCCGCTTGATGTCCCGCTGGCCGACGGCGAGCAGCGCCCCGTAGACGATGCTGATCAGGGCGAGGACGAGGATGGCGGGCGTCGCCCACTTCGACGCCTCCGGGAACAGCTGGAGGCAGAAGCGGAGCATCGCGAAGGTGCCCACCTTGTCGACGACCGCCGTGATGAGGACGGCGACCGGGGCGGTGGACTCCTGCATGGCGTTGGGCAGCCAGGTGTGCAGCGGCCACAGCGGCGCCTTCACCGCGAAGGCGAAGAAGAAGCCGAGGAACAGCCAGCGTTCGGTGCTGGTCGCCATGTGCAGGGAGCCGTTGGCGCGGGCCTGCACGATCTCCTGGAGGCTGAAGTTCCCGGCCACCACGTACAGCCCGATCACAGCGGCCAGCATGATCAGACCGCCGACCAGGTTGTAGAGGAGGAACTTGACGGCCGCGTACGACCGTTGCGTCGATGCCGCCGCCTCGCCGTGTTCGTGGGCACGGTCCCCGAAGCCGCCGATGAGGAAGTACATCGGGATCAGCATGGCTTCGAAGAAGATGTAGAAGAGGAAGACGTCGGTGGCCTCGAAGGAGATGATCACCATCGCCTCGACGCCCAGGATCAGGGCGAAGAAGCCCTGCGTCGGGCGCCAGCGGCGGCTTCCGGTCTCCAGCGGGTCGGCGTCGTGCCAGCCCGCGAGGATGATGAACGGGATCAGCAGGGCGGTCAGCGCGATCAGCGCCACCGCGATGCCGTCCACGCCCACTTCGTACCGGACCCCGAAGTCCGCGATCCAGGCGTGGGATTCGGTGAGCTGGTAGCGGCCGCCGTCCGGGTCGAAGCGGACCAGGATCGTGACCGCGAGGGCGAGTGTGGCGAGCGAGACGATCAGCGCGAGCCATTTGGCTGCGGTGCGCTGCGCGGCCGGCACGGCGGCCGTGGCGATCGCCCCGATCGCCGGGAGCACCGCCGTCGCTGTCAGCAGAGGAAAGGACATCGGTATCAGACCGCCCTCATCAGCAGGGTCGCGGCGATGAGGACCGCCGCACCGCCGAACATCGAGACCGCGTACGACCGCGCGAAGCCGTTCTGCAGCTTGCGCATGCGCCCGGACAGGCCGCCGACCGAGGCCGCCGTGCCGTTGACGACACCGTCGACCAGGGTGTGGTCGACGTACACCAGGGAGCGCGTGAGGTGTTCGCCGCCGCGGACCAGGACGACGTGGTTGAAGTCGTCCTGCAGCAGGTCGCGCCGGGCGGCCCGGGTGAGCAGCGAGCCGCGCGGGGCGACGGACGGGACCGGGCGGCGGCCGTACTGGGCGTAGGCGATGCCGACGCCGATCAGGAGGCAGACCATGGTCGCGCCGGTGACGGCCGCCGCGCTGAGCGGGGAGTCGCCCTCGCTGTGGCCGGTGACCGGCTCCAGCCAGTGCAGGAAGCGGTCGCCGATGCTGAAGAACGCGCCGGCGAAGACCGAGCCGACGGCCAGCACGATCATGGGGATCGTCATGACCTTCGGGGACTCGTGCGGGTGCGGCTCGTGGCCGTGCTCGTCCGGCTGCCAGCGCTTCTCGCCGAAGAACGTCATCAGCATCACGCGCGTCATGTAGAAGGCCGTGATCGCCGCGCCCAGGAGAGCCGCTCCGCCGAGGATCCAGCCCTCGGTGCCGCCCTTTGCGAAGGCCGCCTCGATGATCTTGTCCTTGGAGAAGAAGCCGGACAGGCCCGGGAAGCCGATGATCGCAAGGTAGCCGAGGCCGAAGGTGATGAAGGTGACCGGCATGTACTTGCGCAGGCCGCCGTACTTCCTCATGTCGACCTCGTCGTTCATGCCGTGCATGACCGATCCGGCGCCGAGGAAGAGCCCGGCCTTGAAGAAGCCGTGCGTGACCAGGTGCATGATCGCGAAGACGTAGCCGATGGGGCCGAGGCCCGCGGCGAGGACCATGTAGCCGATCTGCGACATGGTCGAGCCGGCCAGCGCCTTCTTGATGTCGTCCTTCGCGCAACCGACGATCGCACCGAACAGGAGCGTGACGGCACCGACCACGGTGACCGCCAGCTGCGCGTCGGGCGCCGCATTGAAGATCGCACCGGAGCGGACGATCAGGTACACGCCCGCGGTCACCATGGTCGCGGCGTGGATGAGGGCCGAGACCGGGGTCGGGCCCTCCATCGCGTCCCCGAGCCAGGACTGCAGCGGCACCTGGGCGGACTTGCCGCAGGCGGCGAGCAGGAGCATCAGGCCGATGGCGGTGAGCTTGCCCTCCGACGTGTCACCGACGCTGCTGAAGACCGGCCCGAAGGCGAAGGTCCCGAACGTCGCGAACATCAGCATGATCGCGATGGACAGGCCCATGTCGCCGACGCGGTTGACCAGGAAGGCCTTCTTCGCCGCGGTCGCCGCGCTGGGCTTGTGCTGCCAGAAGCCGATCAGCAGGTAGGACGCGAGGCCGACGCCCTCCCAACCGACGTACAGCAGCAGGTAGTTGTCGGCGAGGACGAGCAGCAGCATCGCCGCGAGGAACAGGTTCAGATAGCCGAAGAAGCGGCGGCGGCGCTCGTCGTGCTCCATGTACCCGACCGAGTACAGGTGGATCAGCGAGCCGACGCCGGTGATCAGCAGGACGAACGTCATCGACAGCTGGTCGAGTCGGAAGGTGACGTCCGCCTGGAAGCTCTCGACCGGGATCCAGGTGTAGAGGTGCTGGATCAGGGTCCGGTGTTCGTCGTTCTTGCCGAGGAGGTCGGCGAAGAGGACGACGCCGATCACGAAGGAGGCGGTCGACATCAGGACGCCGATCCAGTGGCCGACGGCATCCAGCCGCCGGCCGCCGCACAGCAGTACGGCCGCTCCGAGCAGTGGCGCCGCCACCAGCAGCGCAATCAGGTTCTCCACGATTCAGCGACCCCTCAGAGCTTCATCAGGCTGGCGTCGTCGACCGAGGCCGAGTGGCGGGAACGGAACAGGGACACGATGATCGCGAGGCCGACCACGACCTCCGCGGCGGCGACGACCATCGTGAAGAAGGCGATGATCTGGCCGTCGAGATTGCCGTGCATCCGGGAGAAGGTGACGAACGCGAGGTTGCAGGCGTTGAGCATCAGCTCGATGCACATGAACACGACGATCGCGTTGCGCCTGATCAGCACGCCGGTGGCGCCGATCGTGAACAACAGGGCGGCGAGATACAGGTAGTTGACCGGGTTCACTTCGACGCCTCCTCGGCCCGCTTGAGGTTCGCCGGATCGACCGCGGTCCGCTCCAGTCGCTCCTCCGCGCGCTGCTCCAGCGCCCGCAGATCGTTGAGCGCCTCGGCCGACACGTCACGGATCTGGCCGCGTTCCCGCAACGTCTTGCTGACCGTGAGCTCGGACGGGGTGCCGTCGGGCAGCAGGCCCGCGATGTCCACCGCGTTGTGCCGGGCGTACACGCCGGGCGCCGGCAGCGGCGGCACGTGCTTGCCTTCCCGGACACGCTGTTCGGACAGCTCGCGCTGGGTCTTGGCACGTTCGGTGCGCTCGCGGTGCGTGAGCACCATGGCGCCGACGGCGGCCGTGATCAGCAGGGCGCCGGTGATTTCGAAGGCGAAGACGTACTTGGTGAAGATGAGGGCCGCGAGGCCCTCCACATTGCCGTGGGCGTTCGCCTCGCCCAGGCCGTTGAACTCCTTGAGCGACGCGTTGCCGATCCCGGCGAGCAGCAGGATGCCGAAGCCGAGCCCGCAGACAAGGGCCAGCCAGCGCTGGCCCTTGATGGTCTCCTTCAGGGAGTCCGCTGCCGTCACGCCGACGAGCATCACCACGAACAGGAACAGCATCATGATCGCGCCGGTGTAGACGACGATCTGCACGATGCCCAGGAAGTAGGCCCCGTTGGCGAGGTAGAACACCGCAAGGATGATCATGGTGCCGGCCAGCGACAGCGCGCTGTGAACGGACTTCTTCATGAAGACGGTGGCCAGGGCGCCGATCACGGCGACCGTGCCGAGGACCCAGAACTGGAAAGCCTCTCCGGTGGAGGTGGAGTAGGCGGCGAGGTTGCTCATGCCTGCACCTCCTCTTCCTCAGGCTTCTCGCCCTTGGAGAGGGCCACCTGGCGCTCGGTGCCGGGCGCGGCCTCGGTGACGAGCCCCCGGTAGTAGTCCTGCTCGTCCATCCCCGGGTAGATGGCGTGCGGGCTGTCGACCATGCCCTCTTCGAGGCCGGCGAGCAGCTGTTCCTTGGTGTAGATGAGGTTGGCTCGGCTGCTGTCGGCGAGCTCGAACTCATTGGTCATCGTGAGCGCGCGCGTGGGGCACGCCTCGATGCACAGGCCGCACAGGATGCAGCGGGCGTAGTTGATCTGGTAGACGCGGCCGTACCGCTCGCCCGGCGAGTAGCGCTCCTCGTCCGTGTTGTCCGCGCCCTCCACGTAGATGGCGTCGGCGGGGCAGGCCCAGGCGCACAGCTCGCAGCCGACGCACTTCTCCAGGCCGTCCGGATGGCGGTTGAGCTGGTGCCGTCCGTGGAACCGGGGGGCGGTGGTCTTCTGCTGCTCCGGGTACTGCTCGGTCAGCCGCTTCTTGAACATGGCCTTGAAGGTCACGCCGAAGCCTGCGACGGGGTTCATGAAACCGGGCTTGGTCTCCTTGGGCTCCTCAGCCATCGGACGCCTCCTTTCCATCCGAAGATCCGTCACTGGCAGTATCCGACCCACCACTGACAATCAGCTCTCGCTCGCGGCGCGGACTGCGCCTCGGCACCGCCGGCAGTTCCTGTCCCGGCAGTGGCGGTACGGGGAATCCGCCCGCCATCGGGTCGAATCCGGCGGGCGCCTCGGCGGCCTGCCTGTCCTCCTTGGCCTTCTCGCGGAACATGTCGGCGATGAAGGACAAGAGCAGCAGGGCGAGGACGCCGCCGGCGATGTAGAGGGCGATGTCGGCGAAGTCGTAGTTCTCGTTCCTGAGGGCCCGGACGGTCGCGACCAGCATCAGCCAGACCACGGAGACCGGGATGAGGACCTTCCAGCCGAGCTTCATCAGCTGGTCGTAGCGGACACGTGGGAGCGTGCCGCGCAGCCAGATGAAGAGGAACAGCAGCAGCTGCACCTTGATCACGAACCAGAGCAGCGGCCACCAGCCGTGGTTCGCGCCCTCCCAGAAGGTGCTGATCGGCCAGGGGGCCCGCCAGCCGCCGAGGAAGAGCGTGGTCGACACTGCCGAGACCGTCACCATGTTCACGTACTCGGCGAGCATGAACATCGCGAACTTGATCGACGAGTACTCGGTGTTGAAGCCGCCGACCAGGTCGCCCTCGGACTCGGGCATGTCGAAGGGGGCTCGGTTGGTCTCGCCGACCATCGTGACGATGTAGATGATGAAGGAGACCGGCAGCAGGACGATGTACCAGCGGTCGTGCTGCTGCTCGACGATCCTCGACGTCGACATCGACCCCGAGTAGAGGAACACGGAGGCGAACGCGGCGCCCATGGCGATCTCGTACGAGATCATCTGCGCGCAGGAGCGGAGGCCGCCCAGCAGCGGGTAGGTGGATCCAGAACTCCAACCCGCCAGCACGATGCCGTAGATGCCCACCGAGGCGACCGCGAGGATGTACAGCATCGCGATCGGCAGGTCGGTCAGCTGCATCGTCGTGCGGTGGCCGAAGATCGAGATCTCGTCGTCGGCCGGTCCGAAGGGGATCACCGCGATCGCCATGAAGGCGGGGATGGCCGCGACGATCGGCGCGAGGACGTAGACGACCTTGTCCGCGCGTTTGACGATGACGTCTTCCTTGAGCATCAGCTTGATGCCGTCGGCGAGCGACTGGAGCATGCCCCAGGGGCCGTGCCGGTTGGGGCCGATGCGCAGCTGCATCCAGGCGACGACCTTGCGCTCCCAGACGATGGAGAACAGCACGGTCACCATCAGGAAGGCGAAGCAGAAGACGGCCTTGATGACGACCAGCCACCAGGGGTCGCGGCCGAACATCGAGAGGTCTTCAGCGGCGAGGTACGGGCTCATGCCTCCACCTCCTTGGGGGCCTCGCCGACGAGCGTCGCCGGGCCGATGCGGACGAGAGCGCCGGGCAGCGCCCCGGTGTCGGAGGCGACGCCCCCGCCGGCGGAGTTCAGCGGGAGCCAGACCACGCGGTCGGGCATCTCCGCGATCCGCAGCGGGAGTTGGACCGCTCCGGAGGGACCGGTCACAGCCATGAGGTCGCCGTCCTTGACGCCCGCCTCGGCGGCGGTCGCGGCCGACACGCGCGCGTGGGCGGCGTGCCGGGTTCCGGCGAGCGCTTCGTCGCCCTCCTGGAGGAGGCCCTGGTCGAGCAGCAGACGGTGCCCGGCCAGTACGGCTTCCCCGGCGGCGGGCCGCGGCAACTGGGCTGCGGTCTCCAGGGGTTCGGTGGCCCGCGGCCCGTCCCAGGGCCCCAGCCGGTCGATCTCCGCACGTACGGTGCGCAGATCCGGCAGACCCAGGTGTACGTCCATGGCGTCGGCCAGCATCTGCAGCACGCGCGCGTCGGTGGGCGCGAGGCGGCGGATCATCTGGTCCGGCTTGAGCGCGGCCTCGAAGAAGCGCACCCGGCCTTCCCAGTTGAGGAAGGTGCCGGCCTTCTCGGCGACCGCGGCGACGGGGAGCACGACATCGGCGTGTTCGGTGACCTCACTGGGGCGCAGCTCCAGCGACACCACGAAGCCGGCCTCCTGCAGTGCTTCACGCGCGCGTGCCGGGTCGGGCAGGTCGGCGACCTCGACGCCCGCGACGAGCAGTGCCTGCAGCTCGCCGGTGGTGGCGGCCTCGACGATCTGGCTCGTGTCGCGGCCGTAACGGTGCGGGAGTTCGGCGAGGCCCCAGGCCGCGGCGACCTCTTCACGCGCGCGTGGATCGGTGGCCGGGCGTCCGCCCGGCAGCAGCGACGGCAGCGCGCCCGCCTCGAGGGCACCGCGCTCACCGGCCCGCCGCGGGATCCACACCAGCTGGGCGCCGGTCGCGGAGGCGGCCCGTGCGGCGGCGGTCAGTCCGCCTGCCACAGCGGCCAGCCGCTCGCCGACGACGATCACCGCGCCCTCGGCGCGCAGCGCCTCGGCCGCCTTGGCCCCGCCGTCCTCCAGCCCGACGCCGCTGGCGAGTGCGTCCAGCCACTCGGTCTCGGTACCGGGGGCGGCCGGCAGCAGCGTGCCGCCGGCTTTCTCCAGGCCGCGCGTGGTGTGCGTGGCCAGCGAGAACACCTGCTGACCGTGCCCACGCCAGGCCTTGCGCAGCCGCAGGAAGACGCCGGGCGCCTCCTCCTCGGCCTCGAACCCGACCAGCAGGACGGCGGGCGCCTTCTCCAGGGAGGTGTACGTGACGCCCGTACCGTCGAGATCACGTCCGCGTCCGGCGATCCGCGCGGCGAGGAAGTCGGACTCCTCGCCGCCGTGCACGCGCGCGCGGAAGTCGATGTCGTTCGTGTCCAGGGCCACGCGCGCGAACTTGCTGTACGCGTAGGCGTCCTCGACGGTGAGGCGGCCGCCCGTCAGGACGCCGGTCCTGCCGCGAGAGGCGAGCAGTCCCTGAGCGGCAATCTGCAGCGCCTCCGGCCAGGAAGCCGGTTCCAGGTCACCCTCCGCGTTCCGTACGAGCGGCGTCTGGAGCCGGTCCCGCTGCTGCGCGTACCGGAATCCGAACCGCCCCTTGTCGCAGATCCACTCCTCGTTGACCTCGGGGTCGTTGGCGGCGAGACGCCGCATGACCTTGCCGCGCCGGTGGTCGGTGCGGGTGGCGCAGCCGCCGGAGCAGTGCTCGCACACGCTCGGGGAGGACACGAGGTCGAAGGGACGGGAGCGGAAGCGATACGCCGCCGAGGTCAGCGCGCCGACCGGGCAGATCTGGATGGTGTTGCCGGAGAAGTACGACTCGAAGGGATCGCCCTCGCCGGTGCCGACCTGCTGCAGCGCGCCCCGCTCCAGCAGCTCGATCATCGGGTCGCCCGCGATCTGGTTGGAGAACCGGGTGCAGCGGGCGCACAGCACGCACCGCTCACGGTCGAGCAGCACCTGCGTGGAGATCGGCACGGGCTTCTCGTACGTCCGCTTCTTTCCCTCGAAGCGCGACTCGGCGTTGCCGTGCGACATCGCCTGGTTCTGCAGGGGGCACTCGCCACCCTTGTCGCAGACCGGGCAGTCCAGCGGGTGGTTGATGAGGAGCAGCTCCATCACGCCGTGCTGGGCCTTCTCGGCGGCCGGCGAGGTGAGGTGCGTCTTCACGACCATGCCGTCCGTGCACGTGATGGTGCAGGACGCCATCGGCTTGCGCTGGCCCTCCACCTCGACGATGCACTGGCGGCAGGCGCCGGCCGGGTCGAGCAGGGGATGGTCGCAGAACCGGGGGATCTCGATGCCGAGTTGTTCGGCGGCCCGGATGACCAGGGTGCCCTTGGGCACGCTGATCTCGGCGCCGTCGATCGTCAGCGAGACGAGATCTTCCGGCGGGACCGCCGCCTCGCCGCCTCCGGAGGGAGCGCTGGTGGTCACCGTCATGCGTTCACCTCCGTGTGCTTGTCCGCCCAGACCGTCGACTTGGCCGGGTCGAAGGGGCAGCCGCGTCCCGTGATGTGCTCCTCGTACTCCTCGCGGAAGTACTTGAGCGAGGAGAAGATCGGCGAGGCGGCGCCGTCGCCGAGGGCGCAGAACGACTTGCCGTTGATGTTGTCCGCGATGTCGTTCAGCTTGTCGAGGTCGGACATGACGCCCTTGCCGGCCTCGATGTCGCGCAGCAACTGCACGAGCCAGTACGTCCCTTCGCGGCACGGTGTGCACTTGCCGCAGGACTCGTGGGCGTAGAACTCGGTCCAGCGGGTCACGGCCCGGACCACGCAGGTCGTCTCGTCGAAGCACTGCAGGGCCTTGGTGCCGAGCATGGAACCGGCGGCGCCCACTCCCTCGTAGTCAAGGGGTACGTCGAGATGCTCGTCGGTGAACATCGGCGTCGAAGAGCCGCCGGGCGTCCAGAACTTGAGGCGGTGGCCCGGCCGCATTCCGCCGCTCATCTCGAGGAGCTGGCGGAGTGTGATGCCGAGCGGGGCCTCGTACTGGCCGGGGCTCGCGACGTGGCCGCTGAGCGAGTAGAGCGTGAAGCCGGGGGACTTCTCGCTGCCCATCGACCGGAACCATTCTTTGCCCCGATGCAGAATTGCGGGAACCGACGCGATCGACTCGACGTTGTTCACAACAGTCGGGCACGCGTAGAGGCCCGCCACCGCAGGGAAGGGGGGACGGAGCCGCGGTTGACCCCGGCGGCCTTCGAGCGAGTCGAGCAGTGCGGTCTCCTCACCGCAGATGTACGCGCCCGCGCCCGCGTGCACGGTGAGCTGGAGGTCGAGTCCGCTGCCCAGGATGTTCTCGCCGAGGTAGCCGGCTTCGTGGGCCTCGCGCACGGCCTCGTGCAACCGCCGCAATACGGGGACGACTTCACCACGCAGATAGATGAAGGCATGCGAAGACCTGATGGCATAACACGCGATGACGATGCCCTCGATGAGGCTGTGCGGGTTCGCGAAGAGGAGCGGGATGTCCTTGCAGGTTCCGGGCTCCGATTCGTCGGCGTTGACAACTAGATAGTGCGGCTTTCCATCACCCTGCGGAATGAACTGCCATTTCATTCCCGTCGGGAATCCTGCGCCGCCGCGGCCGCGCAGCCCGGAGTCCTTGACGTATGCGATCAAGTCGTCCGGGGACATCGCGAGCGCCTTGCGGAGCCCCTCGTATCCTTCGTGCCTTCGGTAGACGTCCAGCGTCCAGGACCGGTCCTCGTCCCAGAAGGCCGACAGCACGGGTGCGAGCAGCTTCTCGGGGCTGTTGTTCTTGAGTTCGGGTGCCAAGGTCATCACTCCCCCTCCTCGATGGCCTGGTCAGAGGGCTGCTGCTCCTCTGGCTCCTGAGTACGCGGATGGACCACGCGCGCGGGTGCGGTCTCTCCCCTTGCCAGGCGGAGGCCCACCAGCGATGCCGGTCCCGCACTGCCGCCTTCCTCGACGGCCCCTGGCCGCTCGTCGGGGAAGCCGGCCAGGATCCGCGCGGTCTCCTTGAAGGTGCACAGGCGCGCCCCTCGCGTGGGCTCGACGGGCAGTCCCGAGCGCAGGTCGTCGACGAGGCGCTTGGCGCTGGCCGGGGTCTGGTTGTCGAAGAACTCCCAGTTGACCATCACCACCGGCGCGAAGTCGCAGGCCGCGTTGCACTCGATGTGCTCCAGGGTGACCTTGCCGTCGTCGGTGGTCTCACCGTTGCCGACGCCCAGGTGCTCCTGGAGCTCCTCGAAGATCGCGTCACCGCCCATCACCGCGCACAGGGTGTTGGTGCAGACGCCCACCTGGTAGTCACCGGACGGCTTGCGCCGGTACATGGTGTAGAAGGTGGCGACCGCGGTGACCTCGGCCGTGGTCAGGTCCAGCATGTCCGCGCAGAACTGCATCCCGGTGCGCGTGACATGGCCCTCCTCCGACTGCACGAGATGCAGCAACGGCAGGAGCGCGGACCGGGAGTCCGGGTAGCGGGCGATCAGCTCGCGCGCGTCCGTCTCGAGCCGGGCTCGGACGTCGTCCGGGTAGGCGGGCGCGGGCAGTCCGGGCATGCCCAGGCTGACGCCCCGCTCCGAAGAACTGGTGGTCACCGGTCGACGCCTCCCATCACGGGGTCGATGGACGCGACGGCGACGATGACGTCGGCGACCTGGCCGCCCTCGCACATCGCCGCCATGGCCTGCAGGTTGGTGAAGGACGGGTCGCGGAAGTGGACCCGGTAGGGGCGGGTGCCGCCGTCGGAGACGGCATGCACTCCGAGTTCGCCCTTGGGTGACTCGACGGCCGCGTACGCCTGTCCCGGCGGGACGCGGAAGCCCTCGGTGACCAGCTTGAAGTGGTGGATCAGGGCCTCCATGGAGGTGCCCATGATCTTCTTGATGTGGTCGAGGGAGTTGCCGAGCCCGTCCGGTCCCAGGGCGAGCTGGGCGGGCCAGGCGATCTTCTTGTCGGAGACCATGACCGGGCCGGGCTGCAGCCGGTCCAGGCACTGCTCGACGATCCTGAGCGACTGGCGCATCTCCTCCAGGCGGATCAGGAAGCGGCCGTAGGAGTCGCAGGAGTCGGCGGTCGGGACGTCGAAGTCGTACGTCTCGTAGTCGCAGTACGGCTGCGTCTTGCGCAGGTCGTGCGGCAGGCCGGTGGAGCGCAGGATCGGGCCGGTGGCGCCGAGGGCCATGCAGCCGGCCAGGTCGAGATAGCCGACGTCCTGCATACGGGCCTTGAAGATGGGGTTCCCGGTGGCGAGCTTGTCGTACTCCGGGAGGTTCTTCTTCATCTTCTTCACGAACTCGCGGATGTGGTCCACCGCGCCGGGCGGCAGGTCCTGGGCGAGTCCGCCGGGCCGGATGTACGCGTGGTTCATCCGCAGGCCCGTGATGAGCTCGTAGATGTCGAGAATCATTTCACGATCACGGAATCCGTAGATCATGATCGTGGTGGCGCCGAGTTCCATGCCGCCGGTGGCGATGCACACCAGGTGCGAGGACATCCGGTTCAGCTCCATCAGGAGCACCCGGATGATCTTGGCTCGCTCGGTGATCTGGTCCTCGATGCCGAGGAGTTTCTCGACGGCGAGGCAGTAGGCGGTCTCGTTGAAGAAGGACGTCAGGTAGTCCATGCGCGTCACGAACGTGGTGCCCTGCGTCCACGTGCGGAACTCGAGGTTCTTCTCGATACCGGTGTGGAGGTAGCCGATGCCGCAGCGGGCCTCGGTGACCGTCTCGCCCTCGATCTCCAGGATCAGGCGGAGCACTCCGTGGGTGGAGGGGTGCTGGGGACCCATGTTGACGACGATGCGCTCGTCGTCGGCGCGGGCCGCGGACTGGACGACCTCGTCCCAGTCGCCACCGGTGACCGTATATACGGTGCCCTCGGTGGTTTCGCGGGCCGAAGCGGCGGATGCTGACTGCGTGCTCACGAGTACGACCTCCGCTGGTCCGGAGCCGGGATCTGGGCGCCCTTGTACTCGACGGGGATGCCGCCGAGGGGGTAGTCCTTGCGCTGCGGATGGCCCTGCCAGTCGTCCGGCATCATGATCCGCGTCAGGGCCGGGTGACCGTCGAAGATGATCCCGAAGAAGTCGTAGGTCTCGCGCTCGTGCCAGTCGTTGGTGGGATAGACGGAGACCAGGGACGGGATCTTCGGGTCGGCGTCCGGGGCGCTGACTTCGAGACGGATCAGCCGGTTGTGGGTGATCGAGCGCAGGTGGTAGACGGCGTGCAGCTCGCGGCCCTTGTCGTGCAGGTAGTGGACACCGCTGACGCCGGTACAGAGCTCGAAGCGCAGGGCGGGGTCGTCGCGCAGGGTGCGGGCGACGCGGAGCAGGTGCTCGCGCTCGATGTGGAAGGTGAGTTCGCCGCGGTCGACGACCGTCTTCTCGATGGCGTTCTCGGGGAGGAGTCCCTGTTCCTCGAGGGCGCCTTCCAGCTCGTCGGCGACCTCGTCGAACCAGCCGCCGTAGGGGCGGGCCGCCGGTCCCGGGAGGCGGACCGAGCGGACCAGGCCGCCGTAGCCGGAGGTGTCGCCGCCGTTGTTGGCGCCGAACATGCCGCGCTGGACGCGGATCTCCTCACCGCCCTCGCCACGCTGGCCGGGGAGGTTGGAGGCGCCGAGGTCCTTTTCGGGGTTCACCCCGTTCGACGCTCCGTTGGTGCCGTTCGCGTCACTCACTGCAGCAGCCCCTTCATCTCGATCGTGGGCAGGGCCTTGAGCGCCGCTTCCTCCGCCTCGCGGGCCGCCTCCTCGGCGTTCACGCCGAGCTTCGAGGTCTGGATCTTCTGGTGCAGCTTGAGGATGGCGTCCATCAGCATCTCGGGCCGCGGCGGGCAGCCGGGCAGATAGATGTCGACCGGGACGATGTGGTCGACGCCCTGGACGATCGCGTAGTTGTTGAACATGCCGCCCGAGGAGGCGCAGACCCCCATGGAGATCACCCACTTGGGGTTCGGCATCTGGTCGTAGACCTGGCGCAGTACCGGCGCCATCTTCTGGCTCACCCGGCCGGCCACGATCATGAGGTCCGCCTGGCGGGGCGAACCGCGGAAGACCTCCATGCCGAAGCGCGCCAGGTCGTAGCGGCCGGCGCCGGTGGTCATCATTTCGATGGCGCAGCAGGCGAGGCCGAACGTGGCCGGGAAGACGGACGCCTTGCGCACCCAGCCCGCGGCCTGCTCGACGGTGGTCAGCAGGAATCCGCTCGGCAGCTTTTCTTCGAGTCCCATGTTCTAAAGGCCCCTCAGTCCCATTCCAGGCCGCCGCGCCGCCATACGTACGCGTACGCGACGAAGACGGTGAGCACGAAGAGCAGCATCTCCACGAGCCCGAAAATCCCCAGGGCGTCGAAGGTGACGGCCCAGGGGTAGAGGAAGACGATCTCGATGTCGAAGACGATGAAGAGCATCGCCGTCAGGTAGTACTTGATGGGGAAGCGCCCGCCGCCGGCCGGCGTGGGGGTCGGCTCGATCCCGCACTCGTAGGCCTCGAGCTTGGCCCGGTTGTATCGCTTCGGACCGATCAGCGTGGCCATGACCACGGAGAAGATCGCAAAGCCTGCCCCGAGGGCTCCCAGTACGAGGATGGGCGCATACGCGTTCACCGCTCCTCGCTCCTCTCAGTCGGCACTGACTGCTGGCGATGGCATCGGACTCACACCAACCTCATACGCCGCTCCAACCCCGCCCGTCCCGGGCGAAGATCGAGAACATGTGAAGCAGGTCACAAGCCCAACTGCCTCGCATCTTATGCCCGCCGCTCTGTGATCTGCGACACGGGGTATTACACAAGCTTTGTGATCTCCACCACCTGACGAAGGATCATGAAGTCGGATGAGCAGTGATCTTCGTACGTGAAGCGTCCGAGTGATCACCAGAGGTGACATTTCCGCTCGTCGGTGCAGTTTGCGAGGGGCGTCTCAATATCAAGAGACTTCCCTTGCATGCAAATTGGCGCTGGACGAGATGTCCTGTTATTGGGCCGCGTTCACACATCGGAGGGAGGCGCGCGGTGCGATGTGGACGCGTGCACGCATTCACGAGCGGGGCCCGGTCGTGACCCGAGCGCAATCGGGTCGTGATCTTCGCGCGAGACGCGCACATTGCCGTGACCGTTGCGTGACCTCCGCCACACCGCGAGAGGCGCCCGAGAACGGGGCTTGGCCACCGGTCCCAACCAGTGGTAGGCGCGGGGCAATTCGGGCGTAATCATGAAAGGACGTGATCAAGGGCCTGATGGGCCGCGCCCGCAATGTCCGTTACGGCGTCAATAAAGAGCGAGACACCCGGAATTCGGGGCGCCGGCTGAACAACTGTGGCGCACCACACGTTTCTTGAAGGTATGGAGGAGCCCCTGATACCGGTTGTTCTCATGTCCCACACCGCTCACATACGCAGCCACCGGAAGCCCCGCCGCAGCGCGACGACGAGTCTCGCGGTGCGTGCCGGAGTTGCCGGTGGCGTCCTCAGCATGGCTGCGGCGGGCGCGTCGGCCTCGGCGAGCGCCGCCGAGACGACGCAGACCCTCGAACTGCCCACCCTGACGGCCGATCTGGCCTCTCAGGTCGCCCAGTCCGCGGACGCCACGCAGCAGGCAGCCGCGAACTACGAGCTGCAGGCCGAGCGTGACGCGGCCGCCGCAAAGGCCGCGAAGCAGGCCAAGGCGGACCTCGCGGAGGCGAAGAAGAAGGCCGAGGCCAAGAAGAAGGCCGAGGCCGCTCGCAAGGCCGCCGCGGAGCGGGCCGCTTCCCGCAGCGCGGAGCGGACCACCCTTGCCGCCACCACGACCACCACCTCGACGTCCACGGCCACCGGTTCGGCCGCCGCGATCGTCAACTTCGTCAAGGCTCAGGTCGGCAAGGCCTATGTGTCCGGTGCGACCGGTTCGTCCGCTTACGACTGCTCGGGCCTGGTGCAGACCGCCTTCAAGCAGATCGGCATCAGCCTGCCGCGGGTCTCGCAGGACCAGTCGACGGCCGGCACCCAGGTCGGGCTGAGCAACCTGCAGCCGGGCGACATCCTGTACTGGGGCAGCGCGGGCAGCGCGTACCATGTGGCGGTGTACGTCGGCGACGGCATGTTCGTCGGCGCGCAGAACCCGTCGAGCGGTGTCGTCGAGAAGCCGCTCTCCTACGACCCGCCGACCGGCGCGGTGCGGGTGCTCTGACGCACCCCACAGCACAACACGTGCAGCACGGACGCACGGAAGGGCCGCAGCCGCTCGGGGGCAGCGGCCCCTCCGTCCTTTCCGCCGGGGCCACCCCCGGGCGGGCCTATCCCAGGTCGAAGGTGTTGGGCAGGCCGAGCCTGTAGCGCAGTTCGTCGACCCGCTTCAGGGGCTCCATCTCCGGCGGCCGGTACAGCTCCCAGATCTCACACGGCTCCGCGTCCGAATTGTCTGCATCCAGGAGGGCGTTGACGGCCCGTCGCGCGGACTCGTTGGCGCCTTCCATCGTCGCCAGGTCGACATCGGTGTGGACGTAGTCACCGGCGAGGAAGAAGTTCGGGACATTCGTGCGGGCCGAGGGGCGGTTGTAGAGCGTGCCCGTGGGGTGGATGAGGAGCTGCTCGCGATTCTGCGGGTTCGGGCCGCCGAGGCCCGTCACCGCCGGGTCCATGAACCAGCCGAGGCGGTCGTCGTCCGTGAGGGTCGTCTTGCCGGAGTCGTTGAGGCCGTCCTTCAGTTGGGCCCACAGCTCGGCGACGATCTCGTCCTTGGTGCACTCCTTGGCCGTCTTGCCGTACAGGATGCCGGGCTTGTCCCATTCGGAGATGATCGCGGACAGGCAGTCGTGGGCCTGTCCGTCGCCGTAGTCGCGCGAGAAGTCCCTTACGTCCCAGAACTGGGCCTGTCCGACGCCCGTCACCGACCAGGGTGAGTCGAGACAGTTGATGTGGCCGTGCACGACGGGGGTGGGCGTGCGCAGGTAGAACATCACGCCTGTCATCCAGTCCGTCCGCAGTGCGTCGCACTTGGCGAGCTGCGGGTCGGCGGCGCGCAGGGCCTGCCCCCATGTCCCGCGCGCGTGCTCGACGGGCATCGCGGAGACGTAGTGGTCGGCGGTGACGGTGCGCTCCTGGCTGCCGTCGCGGGCCGCGACGCGTACGCCGGTCACGCGGCCGCCCTCGTACACGACCTCCCGGACCTGCGTCCCGAGCACGAACTCGACGCCCAGGGAGCGCAGACGGGTCTCCCAGGGGTCGATCCACGCCTCGCTGGTGGGGGCGTTGAGGACGCGGTCGATGTCGGCGTCGCCGTCCAGGCCGCGGCCGAGCAGGCCCCAGAGGATCAGGGCCTCGATGATGATGCGGCCGACGGTGCGGGTGGACGCCACCTCCGCGCGCGTAGCGACGAGGTTGCGGGTCTGGCCGATGCCGAGGAGGGTCCGGTACTCCTCGCTCATCTCCTCGGCGCGGATGAAGTCCCACCAGGCGGTCTTCTCCCACTGGTCCTCGCGGCGGGCGTCGCAGCTGGTGAGATGGACGAGGAGACGGTCGGCGAAGTAGGCGGCCTCATGGGCGGGGAGGCGGGTGCCCAGGTCCAGGGCGGAGAGGATCTGGTCGCGGAGCCAGGACGGGGTGATGTCGCCGGGGGCGGGCGGCGTGGTGAGGCGGCGCAGGGGGAAGTGCAGGTCCGCTCGGCCGGAGCTGCGGGCGAACAGCTCCTCGGTGGCGCCCCGCAGGTTGCCGTGGACGCCGTTCGCGTTGCCGGGGAAGGGGATGCGGCGCATCGTGTCCGGCAGGTTCCGGTAGAAGCCGGGGAAGAAGCGGAAGCCGTGCTCGGCCGGGAGCGGCGCCCGGCCGCCGGTTCCCGTGCCCGGGACGGGCATCGAGCGGGCCTTGCCGCCTAGGACGTCGTAGTACTCGTAGACGGTGACGGCGTAGCCGCGTTCGGCGAGTTCGTGGGCGGCGCTGAGGCCGGAGACTCCGCCGCCGAGGACGGCGACGTGCTTGCCGGCGGAGGCTGCGTTCGCGCGTCCGGCAGGCCATAAGGCGAGGGCGCCGGCCGCTCCCCCGGCGCCGGCGAGGAAGCGTCTGCGGGTGTGGCCGGTGTTCTCCTGCGGCTGCTGCGCGTGTTCTGTTGTCATGAATACCGGAGGGTAGGGAGGGGCTCCGCAGGCCGGAACCCCGTTTTCCCGCCACCCACAGCATCCTCACAATCACAAGGAGGCACAGGCATGCCCAGCGTGTTCGTACAGGGGAGGCCCGTCGACTCGTATCCGCGGCTCGCGCCCGAGGCCCGCCGCGGGGAGGTGCGGCGCGTCACCGAGGTCGGTGAGGAGGTCCTGCACAAGCCCTGCAGGGACGTCACCGAGTTCGGGCCGGACCTCGCCGCGCTCATCGACGACATGTTCCTGACCATGTACGTCGCCGAGGGAGCCGGTCTCGCGGCGAACCAAGTAGGCGTCGATTTGCGCCTGTTCGTGTACGACTGCCCGGACGACGACGGGGCGCGGCATGTCGGGCACATCGTCAACCCGGTCCTCGACACCCTCGACCCCGCCGGACGCCGGCTGCTCGACGAGAGCGAGGGGTGCCTGTCGGTGCCGGGCGCCGTGATGGACGTACCGCGTCCGGACCGGGCCGTGGTGCGGGGGCTGGACAAGGACGGCGAGCCGCTCGTCATCGAGGGGACCGGGTACTTCGCGCGCTGCCTGGCACATGAGACGGACCATGTGAACGGGCACGTCTACCTGGACCGGCTCTCCAAGCGGGAGCGCAAGGACGCGCTCAGGCAGGTGGCGGACCGGCGCGACGAGGTGTTCGCGCGCCGGGCCGCCAACCTGGAAGCCCTGAACAGCTAGTTCACACAAGCCCTGAACAGCTGGTTCACGCCTTCGGGGCCACCTTGCTCAGCCCGTTGATGATCCGGTCCATCGCGTCGCCGCCGGTCGGGTCCGTCAGGTTCGCCAGCAGCTTCAGGGTGAACTTCATCAGCATGGGGTGGGTCAGGCCGCGCTGGGCCGCGATCTTCATGACCTTCGGGTTGCCGATGAGCTTCACGAAGGCGCGGCCCAGCGTGTAGTAGCCGCCGTAGGTGTCCTTGAGGATGCGCGGGTAGCGCTGGAGGGCCAGTTCGCGGCTCGCGGGCGTCGGGCGGGCGTGGGCCTGGACGATGACGTCGGCGGCGATCTGGCCGGATTCCATGGCGTAGGCGATGCCCTCGCCGTTGAAGGGGTTCACCAGGCCGCCGGCGTCGCCGACCAGGAGCAGGCCCTTGGTGTAGTGGGGCTGGCGGTTGAAGGCCATGGGGAGGGCTGCGCCGCGGATGGGCCCGGTCATGTTGTCAGGTGTGTAGCCCCAGTCCTCGGGCATGGAGGCGCACCAGGCCTTGAGGACCTCGCGCCAGTCCAGCTCCTTGAAGGAGTCGGAGGTGTTCAGGACGCCCAGGCCGACGTTGGACGTGCCGTCGCCCATGCCGAAGATCCAGCCGTAGCCGGGGAGCAGACGGTCCTGGGGGCCCCGGCGGTCCCAGAGCTCCAGCCAGGACTCCAGGTAGTCGTCGTCGTGGCGGGGCGACTCGAAGTACGTGCGGACCGCGACGCCCATCGGGCGGTCCTCGCGGCGGTGCAGGCCCATCGCCAGCGACAGGCGCGTCGAGTTGCCGTCAGCGGCGACCACGAGCGGGGCGTGGAAGGTGACTTCGCGCTTCTCCTCGCCGAGCTTGGCGTGGACGCCGGTGATGCGGCCCGTGCGGTCGTCGATGATCGGGGCGCTCACATTGCAGCGCTCGAAGAGCCGGGCGCCCGCCTTCTGGGCGTTGCGGGCGAGCTGCTCGTCGAAGTCGTCGCGCTTGCGGACGAGGCCGTAGTCCGGGAAGGAGGCGAGATCCGGCCAGTCCAGCTGGAGGCGGACGCCGCCGCCGATGATGCGCAGGCCCTTGTTGCGCAGCCAGCCGGCCTCCTCGGAGATGTCGATGCCCATCGCCACGAGCTGTTTGGTGGCGCGCGGGGTCAGGCCGTCGCCGCAGACCTTCTCGCGCGGGAACTCGGTCTTCTCCAGCAGGAGCACGTCGAGGCCGGACTTGGCGAGGTGGTACGCCGTCGTGGAGCCGGCCGGGCCCGCGCCCACGACGATCACATCGGCGGTGTTCTCGGAGAAGGGCTCGGGGGAGGGCTCGGAGTGGGGCTCGGTCACGACGGTCACGGCGGGATCTCCCCAAGTTCGAAAATCTCTGTGCCGAGCGGCACTGGACACAGGCAGTCTATTCAGCAGAATTGATCACCCGGCTGAAGGGCTGCCCTCGTGAACCGAGCTCTCCCCGTAGTACGGCTGCGCGTCCCCACCGACGAGGACGCGGTCGCCTGGCACCGGCTCTTCGACGACCCGGAGGTCATGGAGTTCCACGGCGGCAAGTCGGCGGCCCTCTCCGTCTACGAGGAGCTCACCGCGCGCCAGCGCCGGCACGACGCCGAGCGGGGCTTCTGCCTGTGGACCATGGTCGACGAGTCCGGGCAGGTCATCGGCTTCACCGGAGCCCAGCCGTGGCCGCAGGAGTGGGGGCCCAAGGGTGAGATCGAGATCGGCTGGCGGCTCGGGCGGGAATTCTGGGGCAAGGGGTACGCGACCGCGGCGGCGCAGATGACGCTGGAGCGGCTCAGGGCGGCGGGCGTGCCGCGCGTGGTGGCGATGGTCAGGCCCGGGAACGAGCGGTCCGTCGCAGTCACGCGGCGGCTCGGCATGAAGCCGGCGGAGACCTTCCCGCACCCGCGGCTCGACGAGGACGCGCTCTGTTTCCGGCTCGACCTCCAGAACAGTCACACAGAGTAACTGACTGCTACAGAAAGACACTTGGCGCTTCCGGTCGGCACCTCCGGGCGGTTACCCTTCCAGTACCGCTGGGGGTGACATCTGTGCGAATAACACCCAAAACACCCGAAGTGCGCGTACCGCGGCTTGTCGGACTCATGGCCATGGACGCGCGCAAGACGGCCGAGGCTACCGGTCTCTTCCTGAATGCGCCGGACCGGCCCGACTTCCACCAGACCGTGGTCGAGTACGTCGTACGGCAGTACCCGCAGCCCAATGCCGAGGTGCCGCGGGACTCCGTGATCTACGTGTGGTTCGACTTCGGTGAGGGAGAGGGCGGCGGAGGCGTGCGCGAGCCGCGCATCCCCGGGCCGTCGGGAGGCGGGCTGCAGCGCGAGATCGACGAGCCGGGCGACGAGTTCGAGGCGATCCGGTGCGCGATGTGACCCGAGACCGCGGCTGACTCGGACCCCGTGCAGAGGCTCAGGCCCGCTTGAATCCGCGGTGCAGGGCGACCACCCCGCCCGTCAGGTTCCGCCACGCCACCTTCGACCAGCCGGCCTTCTGCAGCCGCTCGGCCAGCGCGGGCTGGTCGGGCCAGGCACGGATGGACTCGGCCAGGTAGACGTAGGCGTCGGGGTTCGAGGAGACCGCGCGGGCGACGGGCGGCAGGGCACGCATCAGGTACTCGGTGTAGACGGTGCGGAAGGGCACCCAGGTCGGGTGCGAGAACTCGCAGATCACGACCCGGCCGCCGGGCTTGGTCACCCGGTACATCTCGCGCAGGCCCGCGTCGAAGTCCTGCACATTGCGCAGCCCGAAGGAGATCGTCACGGCGTCGAAGGTGTCGTCCTTGAACGGCAACCTCGTCGCGTCGCCCGCGGTCAGCGGCAGCCAGGGGTGCTTCTTCTTGCCGACCTGGAGCATGCCGAGGGAGAAGTCGCAGGGGACGACGTACGCGCCGGTTCGCGCGAACGGCAGCGACGAGGTCGCCGTGCCGGCGGCCAGGTCCAGGATCTTCTGCGCGGGCCGGGCGTCGACCGCCCGGGCCACCTCCTTGCGCCACACCCGGTCCTGGCCGAGCGACAGCACGTCGTTCGTCAGGTCGTACCGTTCCGCCACGTCGTCGAACATCGAGGCGACTTCGTGCGGCTGCTTGTTCAGGGAAGCGCGGGTCACGCTCGCCATTCTTGCAGTACGGCCCCTGCCGCCCGCTCAGGGGAGGAGCTTCGGTTTCTTCTTCGCCGCCACGTCCTCCACCCAGCCGCACAGCACGATGAACACCGCGATCAGGATCCAGCCGATGCCGAACATGAACCACTGGCTCTCCAGCGGCAGCCACCTCTCGAACGCGGGCACGTTCCAGAACTGGTCGATCAGCGGGACGGCCAGGATCAGCGCGATCTCGTGCCAGAGGTAGAGCGTCACGGCACGGGCGTTGAAGATCGTGACGATCCGGTCGGTGCGCCGGAAGCGGGTCAGCCAGGCGAAGTCGATACGGAAGTATGCCTTCGCCCACATCAGGAGCATGACGTACCCGGCCGACCAGAAGGCCTGGGCGAGCGGGATGTCGTCGAGGTCGTACGAGCCGGTCTCCGCCTGGTGCGTGAAGGCGTACCAGCCGCCGTAGCCGACCGCCGCGACGGACAGCAGGACGACGAGGGCCGGCTTCAGCCGCTGCAGGACCCCGTCGCGGTGGGCGAAGCCGAGGATCCAGCAGAAGAGGAAGGTCGCGAGGTCCGTCAGGGCACTGCCGAAGCGGTTGTCCGGGGGCTCCCACAGGAAGTGCACGACCAGGATCGGCGCGAGGGAGAGGAACAGGACCGCGACAGGCGCCAGCCGGAAGACCCTCAGCAGGATCGGGGACAGCAGCACGAACCACAGGTATGTGCGCAGGTACCAGAGGATCTCCCAGGCCTGCTCGCCCCACGCGTTGCCCGGCGGGTCGCCGAGCGGCACGATCCAGTAGACGATCTGCCAGCCCGGCATCCAGTCGTGGATCAGCATCGCGAGGACCACGAAGAAGCCCCAGAACCAGAACGGGGGCAGCAGCCGGCGCATACGGCTCTTGATCACCTTGAGCGCCGGGCGCTCCAGTGACTTCGCCATCAGGGTGCCGGCCAGGGCGAACATGATCCCCATGGAAGGGAAGACCATGCCTGCCCAGGCCCAGCCGAAGGTGTGGTACGTCACGACCCTTATGAGCGCTACGGCACGGAGGGTGTCGAAGTAGCGGTCGCGTCCCGGCGGTTTCGGTTGCGGCTGCAGGGCGGTGCTCTGGACGTCGGTGTCCGCGGCACCCGGCGCTGCAGGCTGTGCCCACCCTCCCCCACTCTCGACTTCGCTCGAGCGGGGGGACCCCCATCGCCCTGCGGAACGATTGCCCACAGCGGGAACAGCGGTACCAGCGGTACCAGCGGGAAGAGCCGGCACTCCCCTTCGGTGCGAACCCATCTCAGCTCACCCCCGCCGGAGTCCCGACCTCGCCGGTGCGCTTGAGCTTCTGCCAGCGCAGGCGGCCGCCGGTGAGGGCGGTGATGCAGGAGTGGATGAGGACGAGGTACATCATCTGGCGGTAGGCCAGCTGTTGCAGCGGCATCATCAGGAGGTACCGGTACTTCTCGCGGTCGAGGCGGAAGGCGTAGGCCGCGCACAGGAGTTGCACCCCGAGCACCGCGAGCCACGCGAGCAGCGCCGCCGTGAAGTCGACGAAGATCATCGAGTAGACGGTGAACACGTCGATGAGCGGGGCGAAGACCGGCGTGATGATCTGGAAGATGACGACCAGGGGCATGCCCACCCTGCCGAAGCGTCCCGAAGGCCCCTTGTCCGTAAGGGACTTGCGGTGTTTCCACAGCGCCTGCATGGTGCCGTACGACCAGCGGTAGCGCTGCGACCACAGCTGCTTGAGGGAACCCGGCGCCTCCGTCCAGGCCTTGGCGTGCTCCTGGTAGACGACCCGCCAGCCCTCGCGGTGCATGGCGATGGTGATGTCGGTGTCCTCGGCGAGGGTGTCCTCGCTCATGCCGCCGACCTGCAGCACCGCCTCGCGGCGGAACGCGCCGATCGCGCCCGGGATCGTCGGCATGCAGCGCAGCAGGTCGTACATGCGCCGGTCGAGGTTGAAGCCCATCACGTACTCGATGTGCTGCCAGGCACCGATGACCGTGTTGCGGTTGCCGACCTTGGCGTTGCCGGCGACCGCGCCGACCTCGGGGTCCGCGAAGGGCTGCACGAGGTGCCGTACCGTCTCGGGCTCGAAGACGGTGTCTCCGTCCATCATCACGACGATGTCGTAACTGGCGCTGCGCACACCGTTGTTGAGGGCGGCGGGCTTGCCCGCGTTCTCCTGGCGGATCACCCGGACGTTCGTCATGCCGAGCGAGAAGGCCGCCTCGCGTGCGATCTCGGACGTGCCGTCCGTCGAGCCGTCGTCGACCACGATGATCTCGATCGGATGGGTGCTCTTGGCGAGCGACTCGAGGGTGTTGGCGATGCACTCCTTCTCGTTGTACGCCGGGACGATCACACTCACCGGCCGGGTGACCGGCGCTCCCCAGCTGAAGCGGCGTTTGTTGCGCTGTCTGTAGTGGCGGCGGGCGAGGATCACCATCATCCCGAAGCGGCCCATGACAGCCACGCCCACGACCATCAGCCCGACCGAGAGCACCGGAAGCGCGTACTCGGCGACGGCTACGGCCACGATGAGCGCCTTGCCCTCGTAAAGGGTCGCGCCGGTGGCCGTGCGGTGTGCGGCCTGGAGCCGGGCGGAACTCGCACCGCCCTGTACGTCCCGGCCGCCCGTGACACCGGCGGGCTGCTCTCCCGTGGCACCCGCGGCACCGGTCCCCGCGGGGGAACCGGTCTGCTGACCCGTCGTCTGACGGTTGCTTGTGTTCTGTTTCTCGATGACGCCGCTGATGGTGGTGAAGGTATAGCCCTTCGCCTTCATCTTCTTGATGTACTCGGGCAACGCCTTGATCGTCTGCTCACGGTCGCCGCCCGCGTCGTGCATCAGGACCGACGCACCCGAAGTCCCCTTGGGCGTGGCCCAGTTGACGATCTTCGAGACGCCCGGCTTCTTCCAGTCGTCGCTGTCGGTGTCGACGAAGACGCTGGTGTAGCCGTCCTGGCCGAGCTTCTTGTAGACGGGCCAGCTGTAGTTGTCGATGGCGTCCGTCTCCGAGGAGTACGGCGCCCGGAACAACGTGGTCGTGATGCCGGCCGCGCCCGCGAGCGCGAGCTGGGTCTGCTCCATCTCACGGTCGACGCGGGCGTCGCTCTGGTAGGAGAGGTCGACGTGGGTGAAGGTGTGGATGCCCACCTCGTTGCCCTGCTCGACCATGTCCTTCACGATGCCCGGGTAGCGCGAGACCATCGAGCCGACCAGGAAGAACGTGGCCGGGATGTCGTTCTCCTGGAGAATCTTGAGAACTTCGGGCGTGTACGTGGGATTTGGGCCGTCGTCGAAAGTCAGGGCGATGGTCTTCTTCGGCACCGAGATCGTCGTGGCCCGACCGCCCCGGAAGGTGAGGATCGGCCCGCCGTTCAGGATCTTGTCGGGGACCTTGCTGGAACTGGCCCCGGTGCGTACGCGCTGGTCGCCGCCGACCTCGGCGCGCAGATAGCCGTCGAGCAGCATGACGCTGGTCAGCCCGAGCAGGAACAGCAGGGCGAGGATGACTCGCGGTTTCTGCAGCGCCGCGGCCTTCCCCGCCGCCCGCTGCATACGGCTGGGTGCGCGGCGGCGGCCGCGGGTGGTGGTTGTCGTCATAAGTGTGGCTGCGTTCCGGTCAGTTGGCCGCGCTGGTGGACGCGGAGGCGGACGCGGACGGGGCGGAGCTGGGCGGCTCGCCGGTGGCGGTGCCCGTGGGCGGCGTACCGCTGGGCTTCACGGGCGGGGTGCCGATGCCGCCCTGCGGCTCGGCGCCGCCGGGGCCGGAGTTGCGGGCGCCGGCCGGGCCGCGGCCCGCGAAGGGCAGCAGCGAGGACGGAGTCGCGGTGCCGATGCCCATGAAGGCCAGGCCCAGGATCACGGCGTACCCCAGACACAGGACACCGGCGAGGAGGCCGATCCGGCGCAGCAGCTTGGAACGGCGCCCGGAGTTGTCAACGAACACGGGCCCCTCGGCGGACCCGTTGCCGCGTTTGCGGCGGCGACCACCAGCGGTCGCGCGGTTTTCGATGGCAGGCTCGGAATGCATTCCCCAGACATTAGGGAGTCTTTATGTGACCGGGACGAGCCATCTTGTGAGGCACATATGAGAAACGCCTTAACCTGTCTCTCACCTGTGGAATCCCGCGAATCCCTGCGCAGCTCACCGCGGGGAAGAACGCATCGAATGTCCCATTTACCTGGTCCGAAAAAACCGTTTCATGCGATCTATCCCATGCATTTCCTGTGCATCAGCCGCTTTCATGAACACGGACTCCGTGTGAGACGTTTTCATTTCGAATAAGACTTTGTTTCACGCCTGAGACAGAAATCACGAGAGCAGGTGCATGCGAATGCCGAGTTTCCGGAAGCCGCTGGCCGGGTTCACTTGTCTGTTTGCCCTGGCCACGGCGGGCTGTTCCGCGGGCTCCGGCAGCACGTCGGACGCGGCGCCGAAACCGGGGAAACGGAGCAGCGCAGGCACCACCGCGTCGCCCTCCGCTTCTTCGTCCACTTCGTACGCCCCGTACGTGAGCGCAACGGAGGCCTCCGACAACGACTCCAGCGGCTCCCCGTCGACGTACAACCTGGCCTTCGTGATCTCCGACGGCAGCGACTGCACACCGACGTGGAACGACGAGTACGCCCTGGCCAACTCGACCGTGAAGTCCCGGATTTCGCAGCTCAAGGAGGACGGCGCCACCGTCCGCGTCTCCTTCGGCGGTGCCTCCGGCAAGGAGCTCGCGGCGACCTGCGACAGCGCCTCGAAACTGGCCGCCGCCTACGCCAAGGCGCTGGACGCGGCCGGCTCCACCCAGGCCGACTTCGACATCGAGGGCGACGAACTGACCGACTCCGACTCGGTCGCCCTGCGCTCCGAGGCGATAGCCCTGCTGCAGAAGGAGCGCAGCGATCTCGAGGTCTCCTTCACCCTCCCGGTCATGCCGTCCGGCCTGGACTCCGACAGCCTGGCGCTGCTCGAATCCGCGAACAAGTACGACGTCCAGGTCTCCACGGTCAACCTGATGACCATGAACTACGGCGAGTCGTACACCGGCGACATGGGCGACTACGCCCTCACCTCGGCCAAGGCCGCCCACACCCAGCTGAAGAAGGTGTTCGGCCTGTCCGACGCGGGCGCCTGGCAGGGCATGGCGCTCACCTCGATGATCGGCGTGAACGACATCGACAACGAGACGTTCACGCTCGCCGACGCGGCGCAGGTGCGGGCTTTTGCGGAGCAGAAGGAGATCGCCTGGGTGTCGATGTGGTCGACGTTCCGGGATCAGCAGTGTGAGGACGGAGAGTCGGCACAGGATGACGCGGCGACCAACTGCAGTGGGGTGAAACAGAGTTCGGGAGCGTTCGCGAAGGCGTTCGCGGGCTAACGGCGCCGGTGCACGAGCCGGCCCGCGCAGACCGTCGCGATGCATGCGCCGGTCTCGTCGAATACGGCGAGGTCCGCACGGCCCGTCTCGCTGATCGTCGTCGGCCGGGCACCCGGGAGGACCACCACGCCGTTGCGGTCGGCCGCCGCGCGGAGTTCGGGTGAGTCGGCATGCTCCGCCAGGACGGCCACCGCACCCGACTTCAGTACGGCGTGGATGCGTTCGCGCGGGGAGGGGGCGTCCGGGAGCGGGCCTTCATGGACGCGGCCGGGCCCGAGCACCCCGGGCCAGCGCCGCACCCGGGCGTCCGGAAACCGCTCCCGCACCTCCGCCAGCGTTCCCACCGCGGCGATCCGGCTCCCCTCGACCGCCACGGCGCCGTCCTTGACGGGCTCGGAGTCCCAGCCGTACCGGACCTCGTGCGCCGCGTGAATCGTCAGCACAGCTACGTCAGTTGGACGAGAGGAGCTTCAGCTCGGGATGCGCGGTGCCGCCCGCGATCGCCGTGGACGAGATGTGGGACATCACCCGCTCGTCGACGGGGTCGTTCGCCGGGTCGTCGTGGACGACGATGTGCTCGTAGGTCGTCGTCCGCTGGGCCGGAACGCGCCCGGCCTTCCTGATCAGGTCGATGATCTCGAGCCGGTTGGAGCGGTGCTTGGCACCGGCCGAGGAGACGACGTTCTCCTCCAGCATGATCGAGCCGAGGTCGTCGGCGCCGTAATGGAGAGAGAGCTGCCCGACCTCCTTGCCCGTGGTCAGCCAAGAGCCCTGGATGTGCTGGATGTTGTCCATGAACAGCCGCGCGATGGCGATCATCCGCAGGTACTCGAAGAGCGTGGCCTGGGTGCGACCCTTCAGGTGGTTGTTCTCGGGCTGGTAGGTGTACGGGATGAAGGCGCGGAAGCCGCCCGTCCGGTCCTGTACGTCACGGATCATCCGCAGGTGCTCGATGCGCTCGGCGTTGGTCTCGCCCGTGCCCATGAGCATGGTGGACGTCGACTCGACGCCCAGCCCGTGCGCGGTCTCCATGATCTCCAGCCAGCGCTCGCCGCTCTCCTTGAGGGGCGCGATGGCCTTGCGGGGCCGCTCCGGCAGCAGTTCCGCGCCCGCACCCGCGAAGGAGTCGAGGCCGGCGGCGTGAATACGGGAGATGGCCTCCTCCACGCTCACCTTGGAGATCCGGGCCATGTGCTCGACCTCGCTCGCCCCCAGGCTGTGGATGACGAGCTGCGGGAACTCCTTCTTGATGGCGGCGAAGTGCTTCTCGTAGTACTCGACGCCGTAGTCCGGGTGGTGTCCGCCCTGGAACATGATCTGGGTGCCGCCGAGTTCGACGGTCTCCGCGCAGCGCCGCAGGATGTCGTCCAGATCCCGCGTCCAGCCCTTCGCCGTGTCCTTGGGAGCGGCGTAGAAGGCGCAGAACTTGCACGCCGTGACGCACACGTTCGTGTAGTTGATGTTGCGCTCGATGATGTACGTCGCGATGTGCTCGGTGCCGGCGTACTTGCGGCGGCGTACGGCGTCGGCGGCGGCGCCCAGCGCGTGCAGCGGGGCGTCGCGGTAGAGGTCGAGCGCCTCTTCCGGCGTGATCCGGCCACCGGCCGCGGCACGGTCGAGGACGGGCTGAAGGTCGGCCTTCTCGGTCACCGGGGCGTCCCTTTCGTCAAGGGTTGTGGACAGACCCGACCAGCCTACGTCAGGCCGCGTACGCCCCGATCAGCAGCCCGAGGAACGCCCCGCCGATGAGGAACGGCCCGAACGCGAGGGCCGTCCTGCGCCCGGCCCGCCGCGCGACGACGAGTGCGCCGCCGTACAGGGCCCCGAGGAGAAAGGCGGCGAAGGTGCCGAGCATGACCGTCGGCCACCCGTACCACCCCAGGGCGGCGCCCAGCCCGAGCGCCAGCTTGACGTCCCCGAAGCCCATGCCACCCGGATTGATGAGGAAGAGCACCAGGAAGAAACCGCCGAGCGCGAGGGCTCCGTACAGCGCCGTGATCCAGTCGCCGGCGTGCTCGGGCAAGAGCGCCATCACACCGAGCAGCACGAGGACAAGGCCCGCGAGCGGCAGCGTCAGAACGTCGGGCAGCCGCTTCACCCGGAGGTCGACGACCGCCAGCAACACCCCGACGGGCCCGAGCAACAGCCACACACCCAGCTCGGGCCGGGTACCGGTGGCGGCGGCCAAGGCGGCGCAGACCAGGGCGGTGGCGAGCGAGAGGGCAAGCGCACGGGGACCGTACGACTGCCCCTGTACGGCGGTTTCCTGCGCGTCCTCTTCTACGGGTACGGGGCTGCCGGCGGCGCACTCCCCGCACCGGGCCCATCCGATCCAGCCGCCGGCCCACCCGCCGATCGGATGTCCGCCGGGGCAGGACTCCCGCCACGTCTCCTCGGGCGGCACGGAGAACCGGTAGGCGGCACGCGGCAACAGCGTCCCCACGGCCGCGCCCCACAGCGCGGCGACGGCGATCAGCAACCCGGGACTCACACGACGCCGAACAGAGAAGCGAGCCCGCGGTCGAGGGCCGGTTCCAGGGGCTCGCCGCCCGGCTCGGTGACCGTGTAGGAGCGGAGCAGGAAGCGGTTGAGGGCAGCCGTTTGGAAGCGGACCGCCGCAATGCCCTGCGGGGCGTGGAGTTCCACGACGGTGTGGGACGGGCCGTCCGGGCAGAGCCGCACCGTGCCGAGGCCCGCCGGGCTTCCCAGGCCCTCCTCCAGGAGGCTGCGGGCGAACGTCCAGGTCACTTCCTCTTCGTCGAGCGAGATCCAGGCCGGGAAGACGAAATGGACCGCCAGGGGATCGTCGGAGAGATAGCGGAGGGTGACGGGCACCGCCAGTTCGTCGTGGTCGGGGGTGAGCAGGTGGGCGCCGGTGGGCTGCTCCAGGGCTATGTACACGAGGGGGGCTCCCTTTTCGGGCATGTAGAGCATTTCGAGCATGTCGGGTTCTGCGGCGGCCAGTTGGGCCTGCGCACTCCTTAGAGCACGTCGAGGGGGTGGGCATTACGCCGCAACGGGAGGCAACTTTCGTGACGTGCGCCACATCGGGGATTAGCCGCAACTTTGATTGAAACTTTTGCCATCTAGGCTTACAAAACCTTCCCCGCCCTCAGTAGGCAACTGGAGCGTTCCGCCATGTCCGACGGTTCCCCTGCGGTGTCCGCACCGGCCTCCGCCACCCATGCCGCCACGGCCGCGTACGCCCGGATCTACGAGGAACAGCAGCCGCGGCTCGTCGCCTACGCCCGCTCGCTCACCCGGAACGCCTGGACCGCCGAAGACCTCGTCGCCGAGGCGCACTTCCGGGTGTGGCGGCGGCTGGCCGCGGGGCACGAGATCGACAACGTGCCGGCGTACCTGATGACGACGGTGCGGCATCTCGCGATCGCGGCGGGGAGCGCGGTGCGCGAGACGCCGCGGGATCCGCACGGCGAGGAGCGGGTCGAGGTGGTGGAACAGCGGAACGGGCACGGGGGCGATCCGGCCGAGCAGGTGTCCTCCGTCGACCTGGTGGTACGGGTGCTGGGGCAGTTGCCCGAGCGGTGGGTGAAGGCGCTCTGGCTGGCCGAGGCGGAGGGGCAGCCGCTGGCCGCGATCGGGCCGCAGCTCGGGACCAAGGAGGGTGCCACGGCTGTGCTGTTGCACCGTGCCCGGGAGGGGATGCGGCAGGCGTTCCTGCGGGCGCAGACCGGTGCGCCGGACGACCCCGCGTGCCAGGTGCACTGGGCTCGCATGCCGGCGTATGTGCGTGGCGCGGCGACGGCGAAGCAGTCCGAGCGGCTGCTCGGGCATGTGGACGCGTGCGACGACTGCCGGGCGCGGCTGGCCGCCCTGATGAGTGCCAACGACCGGTTGCCCGCGATCGTCGGTCCTGCGCTTCTGGTGTTCGTGGTGGGCGGTGCGGGCAAGTTCCTGCTCGCCTTCACCGCCGGGTCGGCCGGTGCGGCGACCGCGGCGGGCGGGCACGGAGGGCTGCTGCACGGAGTGCGTCAGGCGGCGGTCGGCGGTTCGAAGGCGCAGGCGGCGGTGGCTGCCGGGGCGGTCGTGGCGGGCGCCGCCGTGCTCCTCCTCGTGCTCGGCCCGGCCGACGCCGGTCAGGTTCCGGCGCGGCGCACACCGGTGGCCGACGCGCCCGTGGTTCAGGCGCCGGTGGCCGAAGCACCGGTGGGGCCGCCGTCGACGGCTGCGCGGAACGGGGGCCCGAAGAAGGACGACACGTCGGGTCGTGGGGCCGGCGTTCAGGGCAGCCAGCAGGTGCGCACGAACGACACCGACCGGACCGCAACATCCGTCCCGGAGCCCCGTGATACCGCTGAGCCCACGCCGGCTCCGGGCGGGGACACGGCCGGAGGCAAGACGGACGACACACCACCGCCGCCCCGGACCACACCGAAGGGCACCGATCCGGCTCCCCCGAAGACGGGCGGATCGGACGACGCCCCGAAGGCCCCGCCCTCGCCCCCCGAGCAGTCCCCGGAACCCCCGGCTCCGACGGAGCAGCCCCCGACGTATCCGGCGCCACCGACCGAGGCGCCTCCGGAAACCCCGGCGCCTCCCACCGACGACACACCCGAAACCCCAGCGCCGCCGACCGAGGAGACCCCGGAAACCCCGGCGCCGCCGACCGAGGGGACCCCCGAAACCCCGGCGCCGCCGACCGAGGGGACCCCCGAAACCCCGGCGCCGCCGACCGACGAGAACCCCGAAACCCCGGCGCCGCCGACCGACGAGAACCCCGAAACCCCGGCGCCGCCGACCGAGGGGACCCCCGAAACCCCGGCGCCGCCGACCCACGAGTCGCCGGAAACACCGGCCCCTCCCACCGACGAGACCCCCGAAACCCCGGGAGCTCCCTCCGACCACACCCCCGAGCCCGAGTCCCCGAGCGCGCCGTCATCGGAGCCCGAGACCCCAACTCCCGCAGATCCCGAGCCTGTTGAGGATCCGGCCCCCGCTACGGGCGACACCGGCACACCCCCGGTCACACCGCCCGCCCAGGACCCGTCACCGACCCCGCCCGGCCAGACCGGCTGCCCGGGCCCGCACGACCGGTGAGCGACGGGGGCCGAGGGACCGTCGGCCCCCTACTTCACCCGCGACATCCGAGCCGTCGGATTCCCCTCCGCCGAGCTCTCCGACACGTACTTCAGGTCGTCCCCCACCCGCGACAACCGCACCGTGTGCGCCGTCGGGTCGCACTGCGCGGGGTTGGACTTGGCGCCCACCGACACCGTGACGATCTCCTTCTTCGTCACCTTCTTCACGGTCAGCACGTCGTTGCAGACGCCCCCGAGCTGGTCGGTCTGCCGGAGTCGGCCCAACTCCTCGCCCACGCCCGCCTGATGAACGGTCAGCCGGAAGGTGCCGTCCGGCAGCGCTCCGTCGAGGGCGGTCGCCTGGCCCTCCCACGTGCCGATGTACGAGGCCGGGACGGCGCCCGCCGGGCCGGGGACTTCGCTGGCCGTGGCTCCCGGCGTCGTACTCGAAACCGAACTCGGCGCCGGTGAGTACGCCCCATGGCCGCTGCTCCCCGAGGCGCTGTCGTCCTCCTTGCCCGGCAACAGGTCGAACAGGAAGACCGACCCGACGGTCACCGCCGCCAACGCCCCCGCGACCGCCAGCGCCACCGTGCAGCTCAGCCGCCGCCCGCGCCCGCCGTCCCCCGGCGCGGAGGTCGCCGCCACGGACATGGTGAGCCTGCCGGGACGCTGCTCGACGGGAGGTGCGTCACGCGGCTCAGGCACGGAAGGAGCGGCTGACGGGGCGATCGGCATCACCGGCGCCGGCCCGAACTCCCCCGCCGTCGGCTGCCCGGCCCCTTCCCCGCCGGCCGTCACCGCATCGCCGACCGAAGGGCTGCTGAACCCCACCGGCCCCGACGCCGCCTCCCGGGCCTCCCCCGCCTCAAGATTCAGCAGCTGTACGGCACTTCGGCTCACCTGTTCCACCAGCGCGCCGGGCAGCCACCCGCCCGCCACCATCCGCGCCGCCCCCTCGGGAGCCAGCCGCCGTGCCACCTCACCGGGCGTCGGCCGACGCTCCGGGTCCTTGGCCAGGCACGCCTCCACCACTTCCCGCAACTCGCCGCTCAGCGAACCGAGTTCGGGCTCCTCGTGGACGACCTTGTAGAGCAGAGCCGCGGACGAGTCCCCGGGGAACGGCGGTTCCCCGGTCGCCGCACACGCCAGCACCGCCCCCAGCGAGAAGACGTCGGCCGCCCCCGTGGCCCCCTTCCCGAGGATCTGCTCGGGCGACATGTAACCGGGCGAGCCGATGGACACACCGGTGGACGTCAGGGATGCCGTACCGTCCGTCGCCCGCGCGATGCCGAAGTCGATCAGCAGCGGGCCGTCGAGCGTCAGCAGGACGTTGGACGGCTTCACGTCCCGGTGGACCAGGCCCAGTTCGTGCACCGCCGCCAGCGCCTCCGCCAGCCCCGCACCCAGCACTCGTACCGAATGAGCCGGCAGCGGGCCGCCGTCCGCGACCGCGACCGCCAGCGACGGACCCGCCGCATACGCCGTGGCCACCCAGGGGACGGCCGCCGCCGGGTCGGCGTCGAGCACCGGCGCCGTCCAGGCGCCGCCCACCCGCCGCGCCGCGTCCACCTCGCGGCGGAAGCGGGCGCGGAACTCCTCGTCGAGCGCGAAGTGCGGGTGCACGATCTTGACCGCGACCGTGCGGCCCCCGGCACTGCGACCCAGGTAGACGCGGCCCATACCGCCGGAGCCGAGCCGGCCGAGCAGCCGGTAGGGCCCCACGACGGTGGGCTCGTCGGCTCCGAGCGGCTGCATGGCGTCCACCCCTCCCCCGTATCCCCCGTAACGACGAGAAAAGGGTAGTGCGCCGTTCCCGTACGGCTTACGGCTTACGGCATACGTCTTACGGCTGCAGCAGATCCACCTTCACGTCCGCCGGGAAGCCGGTCGTCGGACCGACCCGCCGGGCGAACTCGGCGACCGCGGCCAGCTGTGGCCCGCCGAAGCGGAAGTCCAGCGTCGTGAAGTACCGCTCCAGGATCCGCTCGTCGAACTCCTCCCAGCGGGCCGCCTGCTCGGCGACCTTGCCGACCTCCTCCAGGGAGAGGTTGCGGGAGGCGAGGAAGGCCTCGTGGACGCGACGGGTGATGACGGGCTCGCGCTCCAGGTAGTCCCGGCGTGCCGCCCAGACCGCGAACACGAACGGCAGTCCGGTCCACTCCTTCCACAGCGTGCCGAGGTCGTGCACCTCGAGGCCGAACCGCGGCCCGTCGTGGAGGTTCGCCCGCAGGGCCGCGTCTCCGATGAGTACGGCCGCCTCGGCCTCCTGCATCATCAGGCTGAGGTCGGGCGGGCAGGTGTAGTAGTCGGGCTGGACGCCGTAGCGGTCGGCCAGGAGGAGCTGGGCCAGGCGGACTGACGTGCGCGAGGTCGAGCCGAGCGCGACCCGGGCGCCGTCCAGCTCGTCCAGCGGGACCTGCGAGACGATCACGCAGGACATCACCGGGCCGTCGCATCCCACCGCAATGTCCGGGAAGGCGACCAGGTCGTCCGCGTTCTTGAGGAACTCGACGAGGGTGATGGGACCGATGTCGAGGTCTCCCTGCACCAGCTGCTCGCTGAGCTTCTCCGGGGTGTCCTTCGTGAGCTCGAAGTCGAGGAGCGTGCCCGTCCTCGCAAGCCCCCAGTACAGGGGCAGGCAGTTCAGGAACTGGATGTGGCCGACGCGCGGCCGGGTGCGAGAATTGTCCACATCGCGAGGCTAGACCCCATGAGGTACGGTGCAGCCTTCAGGGTGGTGTGTTGCCGTCACCGCCGCCCCGTCAACCCCACTCGGGCGATCTTCAAACGTCTGGGTGACGTGATCTTGCCCTCTATTGCTTTCGGCTGCCTGCGTGCTAGGCTCGCCGCAAGTTGCAGTTTGGTTTCCCTTGCAGTACAGAGCCTGCGGAGCATGTAACCGCGGGCTCTCGTCGTTTTCAGACGTATGCAGTTGTGCAGCACTGTTTTCACACTTGCAGGTTCTGGAGCAGGGCAACCCTTTGGGCCCAAGGAGGGCTTATGGCTACCGGAACCGTGAAGTGGTTCAACGCCGAAAAGGGCTTTGGCTTCATCGCCCAGGAAGGTGGCGGCCCGGACGTCTTCGTCCACTACTCCGCCATCAACGCGAGCGGCTTCCGCTCGCTGGAGGAGAACCAGCAGGTCTCCTTCGACGTGACCCAGGGCCCGAAGGGCCCGCAGGCGGAGAACGTCACCCCCGTCTGATTCGGTCTCGGAGCCTGGTGCTTTGATCCGGAACTGAGAGCAGTACCCAAGGAGCCCCGTGCCGCAAGGCAACGGGGCTCCTGCCTTTCCCGGGACCCGTACGACCTACGGGATCCGCACGACCTACGGGACCCGTACGACCTATACGTGCTGCATGACCAGCACGAACGTCGTCCCCGGCGCCAGCGCCTCGTACGAGTGGGGCACATCCCCGCGGTACGTCATGTAGTCCCCGGGCCCGAGCTCCACCGCCTCCCCCACCGGCCCCGCCTTCAGCCTGCCCGTGGACACGATCAGGTGCTCCACCGAGCCCGGAATGTGCGGCTCCGACTCACGGGCCGCCCCCGGCTCGGCCCACAGGTGATAGATGTCCCGGCGCGCGCCGGGCGGGCTCGCGGACAGCAGTGTGGCCGCGTACTCGGCCTTCTCCGAGGCGACGGTCGGACCCTGCCCCGCCCTGATCACCTGCACGGACGACACCGGCGGCTCCACCAGCGCGCTGAACGGCACCCCGAGCGCCACCCCGAGCGCCCACAGCGTCTCCACGCTCGGGTTTCCGCTCGCCGCCTCCAGCTGCGACAGCGTCGACTTCGCGATCCCGGCCCGCTTGGCCAGCTCGGAGAGGGACAGCCCGGCACGGGTGCGCTCGCGCCGCAGCGCGGCCGCGATCCAGTCCAGAGGGAGCCGGGGTGGCACATCGGACGTCATGTGTTCGCTCCATCGGTACGATCGTTCGCCTTGACGAACAGAGCTTCTGCTGTTCATTCTAGAGAACATGCGTACGGCAGAGCGAACGCCCCGAGTGCCTCGAACACAACTGATCCGCGACGCCTCCCTCGTCTGGCTGGCCAGCGGCATCGTCGGGGTCTCCTTCGGTGCGATCGCCGTGGCCGGCGGGCTGCCGGTGTGGGTGCCGGTGGTGATGTCCCTCGTGGTCTACGCGGGCTCCGCCCAGTTCAGCGCGGTCGGCGTCCTGCTGGCCGGGGGCGGCCCGATCGCTGCGGCGGCCACCGGTCTGCTCCTCAACACCCGAACGGCCGCCTTCAGCCTGGCGATCGCCGACACCCTCGGCCCGGGCCGCCTCACCCGCCTCCTCGGCGCCCACCTCGTCACCGACGAGACGGTGGCCTTCGCCCTGGCCCAGACCGATCCGGTACGGCGGCGGAGGGCGTTCTGGGTCTCGGGGATCGGCCTGTTCGCCGTATGGAACGTGGGCGTCCTGGCCGGAGCGCTGGCCGGGGGCGCGCTGGGCGACACGGCGACGTACGGCCTGGACGCGGCCTTCCCCGCGGTGCTCGTGGCGCTGGTCCTGCCGACGCTCCGCGCGGACGTCCGGATACGGCGGTGCGCGCTGCTCGGCGCGGCGATCGCCCTCGCGGTGACGCCGGCCGTCCCGGCGGGGGTGCCGGTCCTGCTGGCGCTGGCGGGGCTGTTCCTGCACGGCCGCAAGGAGGCGTCAGCATGAACGCGACGGTCGCGATGATCCTGGCCCTGGCGGTCGGGACGTACGCCTTCCGGCTGGTCGGGCCCGCGCTGCACGGGCGCGTGGAACTCCCGGCGCGGGTGCAGGAGTTGCTGTCGGCGGGCGCGATCGTGCTGCTCGTGGCGCTGCTGGCGACGGGGGCGCTGACGGAGGGCGGAGGTTTCGCGGGGTGGGCGCGGCCGGCCGGGGTGGCGGTCGCCGGGGTGCTGGCCTGGCGGCGGGCGCCGTTCGTGGTCGTGGTGCTGGGGGCTGCGGCGGCGACGGCCGGATTGCGGATGGCCGGGGTGGCCTGAGGCGAGGGCTCGGGGCGGGGCGTTGTCAGTGGGCGTCGATAACGTCGAGCCCATGACCGACACCGACTTCGTGACCACCACCCGCACCTTCTACGACGCGATCGCCGAGGACTACGCCGACATGTTCGCCGCGGAGCTCGCCAAGCCGCGGGACGGGGCGGTGCTGGCCGGCTTCGCCGAGCTGGTGAGCCGGGGCGGGGGCGGGCAGGTCGCCGACCTCGGCTGCGGTCCCGGGCGAGTGACCGCGCACCTCTCCTCACTGGGCTTGTCGATCTTCGGTCTCGATCTGTCCGAGTCGATGCTCACGATCGCCCGGCGCGAGAACCCTGGGCTTCGGTTCGAGCGGGGCTCGATGCTGGAGCTGGATCTTCCCGACGGGGCGCTGGCAGCGATCGTGTCCTGGTACTCGACGATCCACACCCCTGTGGACCGACTCCCGTCCCTCTTCGCGGAGTTCCACCGGGTACTGGCGCCGGGCGGCCATCTGCTGGTCGGCTTCCAGGTGGGCGACGAGACCCGGTATCACGACCGGCCGTTCGGCCACGAGGTGTCGCTGGGCTTCCAGCGCCGTCAACCGGACGACATGGTCGCGCTGTTGACGAAGGCCGGTTTCACGCTTCTGTCACGGACGGTGCGGGAGGCGGCAGAAGAACTCGGCGAGACGACCCCGCAGGCATTCCTGACAGCCCGAAAGCCGTAGAGGGTACGAGGAATTCCGGCGGACGGCCACGAATGAAATTCCTTGTTGCCGACCTTCAAGAATTCCCTAGGGCCTGTCTTTCGCCCGGACCCGGGCCGCGGCCTGGATGGCCTGGACGTAGGGCTCGTCCTCGCGCTGGACGGCCGGGGAGAGCTCGTCGAAGGGGACGAGCGCGGCGTGGTCCGGGTTCCGGGGCTCCGTCCAGGCGGCCCAGGCGTCGTGGACATCGGCCACGGTGACCTGTTCCCCCTTGGCCCGCATGAGGACGGCGTAGAGGAGGAAGAGATCGTCGGCCTCCGACGGGGGCCGAGCCTCCGGCGGCAGAAGTTCGCGGATCAGACCGGCGTCCGCGCGCAGATAACTCACGTGCAGAGTATGCCGATGAACAGACCTGCGTGCAATGCCGCAAATACCCAGGGGACTTTCCGCTCGGTCGCGCCCAACTCGGTGTACCTGGTCCACCACGGTCCGTCAGAATTCCCCGTCAGTATCGCCCACTCCTGACTGAAGACCTGTAGTGGCAGTTGCGGTTCGACGGCATTGATGATGTCGAATTTCGCGCGGTTGAGCACGCGATAACTGCGTAACTGGAGCCACCAGACGAGGGAGATGGAGACTCCGGCGAGCGTCAGTACGAGTGCGGCCCACCACGGCACATTCTGGCCGTCCGTGGCGGTGATGCCCAACGCGCCGACGAAAGCGGTCTGAACGGAGAGGAAGAAGGCGTTCGCGGCACCGCGCCGGGCGGAGACGCGGTCCGACATCTCGACGGCCAACTTGTAGAGGTCGAGCAGTTCCGGTGAGGGGGCGGGCACTTCCGGGCGGGCGGAATCCCCGTCGGGGGCAGCCGGTTCGGATGTCACCAACTCCTCATGCCCTAGGCGGACTTGCCTCTAACCAACCTCAGGGGCGGGACTGCAGCACCGCCAGGCAGTCCAGCCAGGCCGGAGCGCTCAGGAGAGGGCGGAGGCGGGTGAACAGGGCGAGGAGGTCCGGGGCCCAGCGGTCGCGGAAGGAGCGGTCCCTGCGGGCGAGGTCGAGTTCGTTGGCCGCGGTCAGTTCGGCGAAGTCCTGGCGAAGGCGCAGATCGGGGACGTAGGTCCGGCCGGTGAAGCGGTCGCGGAAGGAGAAGACCATGGCGGAGCCGGGGCCCGCGAGGCAGGGGTAGGTGGCCTTGCGGTCGCAGCTCGCGTAGAAGTACACGATCGCCTCGGCGTCCGGCCCGATCGCCGTGGCCAGTTCGGCACGTCGGTCGAGCGGGAGCAGGGCGGCGGGGAAGCCGTCGGTGCCGTAGGCGGCGTGGCAGAGGCCTGCGAGTTGCAGGGCGGGGCGGGCCCTCCACAGTGCGAGCCGCGCGCGGACGCGGTCGAGGTGGGCGAGGAGCATGCCGCCGGGGTGCGGGGCGGTGTCGGCGCCGAGCCGTCGTAGGAGTACCTCGGCTTGAGCGATGGACGTGATCTGCACTGACCGGCTCCCTTCGGCGACGGCGCCCGTGCGGTCGGCACCCGCTCCAACTCCCCCGCCTGGTCCGGACGTCGGCTGGGGGGTGTGGAGCGGGTTGCCGCCTGGGCTGCCCTGTGGGAGATCGTCGTACGGGGGTATGGGTGCAGTCAATCCTTGGTATTTATCGCCAACTCCAAGTATTACCTTGGGTGTTATGACCCTTGATGACCTGCGGGTGTTCGTGGCGGTGTGCCGGGCCGGGAGTCTGAGTGCGGTGGCCCGGGAGCTGGGCTGTACCCAGTCGGCGGTGAGTCAGCACGTCAAGCGGCTGGAGAGGGAGACCGGTGTCGCGCTGCTGGAGCGGCAGGCGCGGGGGGTTGCGGCGACGGCGGCGGGGCGCGTGCTCGAGGCGGCGGCGACCGAGGGGCTCTCGGGACTCGACCTGGCCCTACGACAACTCCGCGACCTGGTCGACGGCGAGAGCGGGTACGTGCGGGTGGCGACCGGGGCGACGACCGTACGGCACTTCATGTCCGACGCGGTGGTGGAGTTCCGGCGGCGCCACCCAAAGGTCAACCTGGAGTTCCGCACGGTGAGTTCGGGGCGGGGCAGCTTCGAGGCGCTGACCGACGGCACGCTGGACCTGGCATGGATCACGCTCGGTCCGCCCGCGCGGGGCATCGAGCAGCGGGCGGTGGCGGAGCTGCCGTGGGTGCTGGCGGTGCGGGAGGACGACCCGCTGGCGGGGCGAACATCCCTGGATGCCGGGGAGCTGAACGGCCTCCGGGTGATCCGCCTCCCGCCCAGCTCCGCCTCCGCCCTTCAACTCGACGCTACCTGCGAGGAGTTGGGGGTGCGATTGGGCGGCGACACAAGCATCGCCGACTGGGACACGGCCCTGCTGCTCGCCGAGTTGGGGGTGGGGCGCGCGGTCGTACCCGCGCTGTCGGGGCTGGCGGTTCCGGGCGAGGGGGCCTTGCGGCTGATCCCGGTGCCTGCACTGCGGGGGCTGCGCGTGGGCTGGGCCGTACGGCGGTGGGACGCGCTCAGTCCGGCGGCGCGGGCGTTCGCGGACACGGTGGCGGAGGGGCGGGGGCGGGCAACGAGGCCCTGACTCTTCAACTCAACGCAGGGCGATCTCGGCCCAGACCGTCTTGCCCACGGTGCGCTCCGAGACACCCCACGTGCGGGCGAGGAGCGTCACGAGCAGTAGACCTCTCCCGCCCTCCCCGTCCGGCTCGTTGGCGAAGCGGAGTTGGCGGTCTGCGCGCGGATCGCTCACTTCGATACGGAGAGTGCCCTCCGGGAGGAGGAGCAGGCGGAGTTCGAAGTCGCGTCCGGGGACGCGGCCGTGGGTGACGGCGTTGGCCGCGAGTTCGGCCACGAGGTGTTGGGCGGTGTCGTTCACGTCGGTGTGGTGGGGGTGGCCCCAGGCGGTGAGTTGCTGTGCGGTGAGCCGTCTGGCCAGGCGTGCGCCGCGAGGCGTTGCGCTGAGGCGCTGGGTCAGTTCGGCGGTGGGGGTGGTGGTCAGGGGGGTGGAGATTTCGGTGTTCACGTGAGTGAGCGTGGTGGGTTGTCTTTACGCTGACCAGGGGCGACAGCACGACTCTGCGTAGCAGTACGACTTCGGGGGGTGGGGAGTCGGGCGGTCGGCCGTGACCACGACGGTGTGAGGACGGTGGCGTACGTGACGGATGTGCGGGAGCAGAGGCCGGAGACGCCCGCGGAGGCCGACGGGACGACGGAACTCTTCAGCGCGCTGGGCAAGATGCTCAGGCTGCTGCGCGAGCGGAAGGGGCTGACGCAGAAGGAGTTCGGGCAGATGGTCGGGTACGGGCCCGACCAGATCTCCGCGATGGAGCGGGGCGTGCGGATTCCCCGGCCGGAGTTCCTGGTGAAGGCGGACGAACTGCTGGATGCGGGCGGGCTGCTGAAGGAGGTGATCCCGGATGTCGAGCGAGCGATGAGCAAGACGCGGACGCGGCATCCTGAGTGGTATCGGAGCTATGCGGCACTGGAGGCGGAGGCGGTCGAGCTGCACTTCTACGCCAACCAAGGAGTGCCAGGTCTGTTGCAGACAAAGGAGTACGCACAGGCCGTGTTCTCCCGTCGACGGCCACTGCTTGACGAGGAGACCATCCAAAGGCGCGTTGCCGACCGGCTGAACCGTCAGCAGATCTTCGACAAGTGGCCGGCTCCCCTCTGCAGTTACGTGCTGGAGGAAGTGCTGCTGGATCGACCGATCGGGGGTCGGGACGTGCACGCAGCACAGCTGCGCCGACTGCTGCATATCGGCAGCTTGCGGAACGTTGAGATCCAAGTGATGCCGACCCTTATCGCGCAACACCCCAACATGGACGGGGCGTTCAACCTCCTGACGCCCAAGAAGCACCCGCAGGTGGCGTACACGGAGATCCAGGGGTTTCCTCGGTTGATCACCGCCCTGGAAGAGGTACGGAAGATCACCGACCGCTATGGAATCATGCGGGCGATGGCACTCCCTCCCGAGGAGTCCCAGGCCCTGATCGAAAGGAAGCTGGGGGAGCTGTGAACGCTGAGGAACTCAACTGGTTCAAGTCCAGCTACAGCGGTGGCGAGGGCGGCGAATGCCTCGAAGTCGCCTACACCTGGCGCAAGTCGAGCCACAGCAGTGGCGCAGGCGGCGAATGCGTAGAGGTCGCCACCTGCCCCCACACCATCCACATCCGCGACTCCAAGAACCCCACCGGCCCCCACCTCACCCTCTCCCCCACCACCTGGTCGGCCTTCCTCTCCGGTAGGTAACCCCGGGGATGCCGCTCCCCAGCCTCCTCGCCGTCTTCGCGCACCCCGACGACGAATCCCTCTCCGCCGGCGGCGTACTCGCCCAACATGCGGCCTCGGGAGCGCGTACCGCCGTCGTCACCGCGACTTGGGCCGAAGGCACCCTGCGCGCCGCGGAGTTGGCCGAGGCACTGCGGATCCTCCGCGCCGGGAAGCCGCGGATGCTGGGTTACGCCGATGCGCGGGTGCCGGAGTCGGCGCCGGGCGCCCCGCGCTTCTGCGATGCACCGTTGGACGAGTCGGTGGGGCAACTGGTCGTGCACATCCGGGAGTTCAGGCCGGACATCGTCGTCACGCATGATGCGTACGGCGGACTGACCGGCCACCCGGACCATGTGCACACCCACCGGGTGACGGTGCTGGCGGTCCAGGCCGCCGGATGGGGGCGGCTGTACCCGGAGGCGGGTGCGCCCTGGCAGCCGAGTGCGCTTTACCTCGCCACGCACCCCGAATCCGCCGTCCGCGCCCTGGGCCGCGACGTCCTGCTCCGGCCCGGCAGGGCGATGTACAGCGTGCCGGACGCGTGGATCGCGGCGGCCGTGGATGTCGGGCCGTGGGTCGAGCAGAAGCTCGATGCCGTAATGGCTCATCGCAGTGAGGTGGCGCGGGGAGCCCTCCCGGGGCGGCTGGCCGCGCTCCAGGCGTCGGAACGGGCCCGGGTGATGTCCACCGAGTGGTACATCCGCCACGGTGCCCCGGCACCGGCGGACCCGCGGTCGGGGTTTACTCTATAGGTACGAAACCGTATCGTTCACCTGAGGGTAGGTGAGTGGGGTGACCGAGGTGACGACTTCGCGCCGCAGTCGGTTCACGCCCGAGCGCGAGGCCGAGGTGTACGCGGCCGTGCTCGACCTGCTCGGGGAGGTCGGCTACGAGGCCCTCACCATGGAGGCCGTGGCCGCCCGCACCCGCTCCAGCAAGGCGACGCTCTACCGCCAGTGGGGCGGCAAGGTCGAGCTGGTCGTCGCGGCGGTGCGGCACAACCGTCGCGGTGGCATCGCCGGTGTCGACACCGGCTCGCTGCGCGGCGACCTGGACGCCCTGCTGGCCCACGGGGACGACTCCGCCATGGAACGGTCGTCCTCGCTCATGCGCGCTCTGGCCATGGCGATGCAGCACCACCCGGATCTGGGGCGGGTGTTCCGGGAGCAGCTCGTCGAAGCGGAGATGGACGAGTTCCGCCGAGTGCTGCGGCGCGCTGTGGACCAGGGCGAGATCCGTGCGGACAACCCTGCGCTGGACCATGCGGCGCACATGCTGATCGGCGCGTTCGTCGTCCGTGGCCTGCTCGACGACCTGCCGCCGACGCGGGCGTTCCTGCGTGCCTACGTCGACGCCGTGGTCCTCCCCGTCCTCGTCGCCCGACCCACCACCCCGGGCCGGCACTCCCCCGGCCCGAGCAGCTGAGAGGCACCGCCCATGACCACCACCGAAGCAGGCGGCCTGCGGGCCCGGATCCGTACCAAGGACGGCTGGGCCGTCCCGCACGCCGTGCTGACCGTCACCGACATGGCGGGGCGGCAGACGCTGCGCCAGGAGGCTTCGCAGGACGGCCTCGTGGCGACCGACGCCCTGGCGCCGGGAACGTACACCGCGATCGTCACCGCCGTCGGCTACGGACCCCTCGCCGCCACCGCCATCGTGACCGCCTCCGGCGGCGCCGACCTCGGCTCGCTGGTGCTGGCCCGCGCCGGGGGCGTGGAGCTGCCGCCGCCCGGACCGTGGACGATCGACCCGGCGCACTCCAGCGTGAGCACGGTCGCCCAGCACCTCGGGATGACCAGCGTGCACGGCCGGTTCAAGGAGTTCGGGGGACGGATCGAGGTCGCGGAGAACCCGCTGTCGTCGAGCGTGGAGGCGGTCATCGAGGCCCCCTCCATCGACACGGGCAACGCGACGCGCGACGGCCACCTGCGCTCCGCGGACTTCCTCGACGTGGACGTCCACCCCAAGATCACCTACCGCAGCACGGGCATCACCCCGGCGGGCGCGGCCCGTTGGACCGTCCACGGCGAACTCGCCCTGCACGGCGTGGCCCGGTCCGTCGATCTGGACCTGTCCTACCTGGGCACGGGACCGGACCCGTGGGGCGGAGTGCGGGCGTCGTTCCGCGCGACCACCGAACTGCGGCGCGAGGACTTCGCCATGAACTACAACCAGGTCGTCCAGGCGGGCATCGCGGCCATCGGCGCCACCCTGCGCGTGGAGCTCGACATCCAGGCCGTCCAGGGCGAGCAACTGCCGCCTCTCGCCTGAGGGTTGGGCCGGACACGACAGCGTCCGCCGCCCGGAGATCCGGGGCGGCGGACGCTGTCGTATGGGGGTCGGCGGGTCGCCGGGTTGCTAGGCCTCCTTGTGGCCCAGCTGGATGTCGACGCCCTCGTGGCTGCCGTTCAGCGTGACCTGTGTGGCCACCGGCGGGTAGCCGCTGGCGATCACGGTGTACTGCTCGCTGGAGAGGTCGGTGAAGGCGTAGCTGCCGTCGACGCTCGTGGTACGTGTTCCCACGACGTTGCCGGCGGCGTCGATCAGGGAGACCCGGGCGTCGTCCAGCGCACGGCCGTCCGGGGTGTGCACCCTGCCTCGCAGGGTCGCGGCGACAGAGAGCCGGATGTCGCAGCGGGCGGGCTCGGCGGTGACCGTGGCCGCCACCGCGGCGGGGCGGTGGCCGGGTGCGCTGACGCTGAGCGTGTAGTCGCCGGGGAGCAGGTCGCCGATGCGGTAACCGCCGTCCGTTGCGGTGGTGGTGGAGGCCGTCACGTCGCCGCGCTGGTCGGTGGCCACCACCAGCGCGCCGGGGAGCGCCTCGCCGTCGCCGCCGCGCACCGTACCGGCCAGGCCGCCCGGGCTGGGCAGGATCACCAGGTCGTGGGAGACGGGCGCGCCGTTCAGGGTCAGCGTGACGACCTGCGGCTGGTAGCCGGGTGCCGAGCCGATGAGGACGAGGCTGCCGCGCTCGGCGGTGTCCACCGCGTACGTGCCGTCCTCGCGGGAGATGGCACGGGCCAGTTGGCGGCCCGACGTGTCCAGCAGGGTGATCGCAGTGCGGGGAACGGGGGCGCCCGTACCGTTGCGCACCTGTCCGCGGAGGACGGCCGCGCCCGTATGGACGGCAGCCACGGCCACAGGCAGGTCCGGGGCCGTGGCCTCGGCCTGTGCCTCGACCTGCGCCTCGGCCTCCTGCGCGGGCTCGCTCGCGTTCTTCTTCGCACGGAACAGCAGCGCCGTGACGACCGCGGCGAAGGCGAAGAACCCGGCCGACCACCAGTAGGCGACGGCGTAGCTGTGCAGGGCCGCGTTCGCCTTGACCAGCGGGTCGGAGAGATGGTCCTTCGCGTAGTTGGTGGCGGCGGTGGCGGCCAGGGTGTTCAGCAGCGCCGTACTGATCGAACCGCCCACCTGCTGTGTGGTGTTGACGGCGGCCGAGGCCACGCCCTGGTCGCTCGCCTCCACGCCGAGGGTGGCGTAGCTCATCGCCGCGGGCATCGACATGCCGATCCCCGCGCCGAGCAGCAGCAGCGGGCCCAGCACATGTGCCGCGTAGCTGCTGTCCAGGTCGAGGCGGGTCAGCCAGATCATGCCGCCCAGGGCGATCAGCATGCCGACGGGGACGACGATCTTGGGCCCGATCTTCGGCACCAGCCAGTTGGTCGACACCTGCGCCAGCACCATCAGCGCGCCCACCATCGGCAGGAAGGCCACACCGTTCTTGACCGGCGAGTAGCCCAGCGTCGACTGCAGGTAGTAGGTGAGGAAGAGGAAGACGCCGAACATCCCCGCGGACGAGATCAGCATGGTCGACAGGGCGGCGGCGCGGTCGCGGTCGGCCAGGACGCGCAGCGGCAGCACGGGGTGCTTGGCGCGGGCCTGCCAGAGGAAGAACGCCACCAGCAGGACGCCGCCCGCGGCCAGGAAGCCCCAGGTCATCCAGTTGTCCCAGTCGTGGGTCTCCGCGTTGGCGAAGCCGTAGACGATGCCGAACAGCCCGCCGGAGACCAGGAGGACACCGAGGACGTCCAGCTTCGGCCGCTCGGCGGGGACCGAGCGGCCGATGAAGACGATGGCGCCGATCAGCGCCGGAACCGCGATGGCGTCGTTGACGTACAGCGTCCAGCGCCAGTCCAGGTACTCGGTGAGCAGACCGCCGAGGACCAGGCCGACGGCCGCGCCGGAACCGGCGATGGCACCGAATATCCCGAACGCCCTGGCGCGTTCCTTGGCCTCGGTGAACGTCGTGGTCAGCAGGGAGAGCGCGGCCGGCGCGAGCAGCGCGCCGAACAGGCCCTGCACCGCGCGTGCGACGACCAGCATGGTGAAGCCGTTGGCCGCGCCGCCGACCGCGGAAGCGGCGGCGAAACCGACGATGCCGACGATGAAGGTCGTCTTGCGGCCGAAGAGGTCGGCGAGCCGGCCGCCGAGCAGCAGCAGACTGCCGAAGGCCAGGGAGTAGGCGGTGACGATCCACTGCCGGCCGTTGTTGTCGAAGCCCAGGTCCTGCTGGGCGGACGGCAGCGCGATGTTCACGATGGTGGCGTCGAGGACGACCATGAGCTGGGCCAGGCCGATCACGGCCAGCGCCCACCAGCGGTGCTTCGACGGAGCCTGGGTGGGGCCGGGCAGCCCGGCCTGGGCGGTGGTGGCGGCGGCCGGGATGACTTCCACGATGGTGCTCCCCACATCGGTCCGAAACCGTTTCGTACACCTAACCTAGGCGCACAAGGCAGCGAAACGCAACCGTTTCGATGCGATGCCATCGGGAATTACGAAAAGATTCACAAGCGGCGGCTCACCGCTCGTACAGACCCTCGACCTCCGCCGAGAAGTCCCGCATCACAGCGTCCCGCCGCAGCTTCATCGACGGCGTCAGATGGCCCGCCTCCTCCGTGAAGTCCCGGGGGACGATGACGAAGCGGCGGATGGATTCGGGGCGGGAGACCAGTTTGTTCGCCTCGTCGACCGCCCGTTGCAGGATCGCCCTCAACTCGTCGTCGTCGACGAGGAGTTCCGCGGGGACGGGGTGCCTGCCGTTCATCCGGCGCCAGTGGCTGACGCCCTCCATGTCCAGGGTGATCAGGGCGGCGATGTACGGGCGGCGGTCGCCCACGACCATGCACTGGGAGATGAGAGGGTGCTGGCGGAGCCAGTTCTCCAGCGGGGCGGGCGCGGTGTTCTTGCCGCCCGCCGTGATCAGGATTTCCTTCTTGCGGCCGGTGATCGTGAGGTAACCCTCGTCGTCGAGGCGGCCGATGTCGCCCGTCGGGAACCAGCCGTCCGCGGACGACGGGATCACTCCGCCGCCGTGCGGGTCCCAGTAGCCGCGGAAGACCTGGCCACCGGAGAGCAGGATCTCGCCGTCGGCCGCTATGCGGACCTTCGTGCCGGGCATGGGCCAACCCACCGTGCCCAGACGGGGTTTGAGGGGCGGGGTGACCGTGGCGGCGCCGGTGGACTCCGTGAGGCCGTAGCCCTCGTAGATCTCCATGCCTGCGCCTGCGTAGAACGCCGCCAGCCGCCGGCCCAGCGGTGAGCCGCCGGAGATGATGTGGCGGATGCGGCCGCCCATGGCGTTGCGGATACGGCGGTAGACCAGGGGGTCGTAGAAGGCGCGGGCCGTCTTGAGGGAGGTGCCGGGGCCGGAGCCCGTGCCGGCGTGGCGGGCCTCCATCGCCTCGCCGTAGCGGACGGCGACGCTCGCCGCGCGGTCGAAGGCGGAGACCCGGCCGCCGATCTCCGCCTTGGCCCGGGCGTTGTTGTAGACCTTCTCCAGCATGTAGGGGATGCAGAGGAGGAAGGTCGGGCGGAAGGTGCCCAGGTCGGCCAGGAGGTCGTCGGCCTGGAGGCTCGGGGCGTGGCCCAGCCGTACCCGGGCGCGGATGCAGGCGATCGCCACCATGCGGCCGAAGACGTGCGACATGGGGAGGAAGAGGAGGGTGGCCGGGTCTTCCGACTTCGACTTGAAGATGGGGTAGAGGAGTTCGGTCGCGTTGTCGACCTCGGCGAGGAAGTTGCCGTGCGTGAGCACGCAGCCTTTCGGGCGGCCGGTCGTGCCCGAGGTGTAGATGACCGTGGCGAGTGTGTCGGGGACCAACATGCCGCGTCGTACGGCGACTTCCTGGTCCGGGACGGGCCGGCCGAGTTCGGCCAGCCGCTCCAGATGCCCCTTGTCGACGATCCACATGTGGCGCAGGTCGGGCAGCCGGCTGAGCTCCGGGCCGAGGGCCGACGCCTGGGCGGCGGTCTCCGTCACCAGGGCCACCGCGCCCGAGTCCTGGAGGATCCACCGGGTCTGGTAGACGGAGGAGGTCGGGTAGATCGGGACGGTGACCAGGCCGGCGGCCCATGCCGCGAAGTCGAGGAGCGTCCACTCGTAGATCGTCCGCGCCATGACGGCGATACGGTCGCCGGCGACCAGCCCCTCCGAGATCAGGCCCTTGGCCAGGGCCAGGACCTGCTCCGCGAACTCCGCCGCCGTCACATCCGCCCAATCCCCGTCCTGCGTACGGCGGCTGAGGACGCGGGCGTCGGGTGCCGTGTCCGCGTTGTCGAACGGCAGGTCGGCGAGTGAGCCATGGGTGGACAGCGCGACGAGCGGCGGGACCGACACCTCGCGCACTTCGCCGTCCAGCCTCCGTATCTCTGGCTGCACCAGCTGGGGCACGCCGTCGTAGTCGGACGCGGACGGATAGGGCACGGGCACGGACATGGCAGCTCCTGGGGCGTGCAGCTCGGTACCGCTCTGCTGTTGAGGTACGTGCAGCGCGTACCGAGACGTTCACCAGCGGTGTGCGGCTGGGGGGTTACCGCGGGTTAGAACGGCGATCGTACGGTGCCGGGGTGTTGAGTTGGTGCGGGCACTCCGCGGGTTTTGCGGTGGGGTTGTGCCGGGGGCTGCCGTCTGTCGTCTGCGGGGCCGTCGTGGCTGGTCGCGCAGTTCCCCGCGCCCCTATCGGGGCGCTCCCGCACCGTAGGGGTCGTACAACTCCTCGATTTGCGCGGCGAATTCCTCTGCGATCAGGTCCCGCTTCAGCTTCATCGACGGGGTCAAGTGGCCTGCCTCCTCGGTGAAGTCGGTGGGGAGGATGGTGAAGCGGCGGATGGACTCGGGGCGGGAGACCAGTTTGTTCGCCTCGTTCACGGCTCGCTGCAGGACCTGTCTCAACTCGTCGTCGTCCAGGAGGAGTCCGGCCGGTACCGGGTACTTGCCGTGCATCCGGCGCCAGTGGCTGACGCCCTCCATGTCCAGGGTGATCAGGGCGGCGACATAGGGGCGGGTGTCGCCGACGACCATGACCTGGGAGATCAGGGGGTGGGCGCGGAGCCAGTTCTCCAGCGGGGCCGGGGCGACGCTCTTGCCGCCCGCCGTGATCAGCATCTCCTTCTTGCGGCCGGTGATGTAGAGGTAGCCCTCCTCGTCCAGCCGGCCGATGTCGCCGGTGGCGAGCCAGCCGTCGACGGTCGCCGGGACGACGCCGCCCGCGTGCGGGTCCCAGTAGCCGCGCAGGACATGCCCGCCGCCCAGCAGGATCTCGCCGTCGGCGGCTATGCGGACCTTCGTGCCGGGCAGCGGCCAACCCACCGTGCCCAGACGGGGCTTGAGCGGCGGGGTCACGGTGGCGGCGCCCGTCGTCTCCGTCAGGCCGTAGCCCTCGTAGATCTCGATGCCCGCTCCGGCGTAGAACGAGGCCAGCCGGCGGCCCAGCGGGGAACCGCCGCAGATCATGTAACGGACCCTGCCGCCCATGGCGTTGCGGATACGGCGGTAGACGAGGGGGTCGTAGAAGGTGCGGGCCGCCTTCAGCGCGGCGCTCGGGCCGGAACCCGTGCCGGCGTGGCGGGCCTCCGTCGCCTCGCCGTAGCGGCGGGCCACGCCCGCCGCGCGGTCGAAGGACGTGACCCGGCCGCCGGTCTCGGCCTTCGCGCGGGCCACGTTGAACACCTTCTCCAGCATGTACGGGATGGCGACGAGACAGGTCGGCCTGAAGCTCGCCAGGTCGGGCAGCAGTTCCTCCGACTTCAGGCTCGGGGCGTGGCCCAGCCGTACCCGGGCCCGTATGCAGGCGACCGCCACCATGCGGCCGAAGATGTGCGACATGGGGAGGAAGTGCAGGATGGACGCCTCTTCGCTGGTCCGCGAGCGGAAGACCGGGTAGAGGAGCTCGATCGCGTTGTCGACCTCGGCGAAGAAGTTGCCGTGCGTGATCGCGCAGCCCTTGGGGCGGCCGGTCGTGCCCGAGGTGTAGACGACGGTGGCGAGCGTGTCGGGGCTCAACATGCCGCGCCGTACGGCCACTTCCTGGTCCGGCACCTGGCCGCCGTGCTCCGCCAGCCGCTCCACATGGCCCTTCTCGATGACCCACAGGTGCCGCAGGTCCGGCACCCGGTCGAGTTCCGGGCCGAGGGCCGCCGCCTGCGCTGCGGTCTCCGTGACGAGCGCTACCGCGCCGGAGTCCTGGAGGATCCACCGGGTCTGGAAGACGGAGGAGGTGGGGTAGATCGGGACGGTGACCAGGCCTGCGGCCCACGCGGCGAAGTCGAGGAGCGTCCACTCGTAGATCGTCCGCGCCATGACGCCGATCCGGTCCCCCGGCGCCAGCCCCTCGGCGATCAGCCCTTTCGCCACCGCCAGCACCTCGTCGGCGAACTGGGCCGCGGTCACGTCCGCCCACCGGCCCGACTCGGCCCGTCGGCTGAGCACCTTGTCGTCGGGGGCGATGCGCGCGTTGTCGAAGGGCAGGTCGGCGAGCGAGCCGTAGGTCACCGGCGGGACGAAGGGCAGCACCGAGACCTCGCGCACCTCCCCGTCCAGCCGCCGGATCACGGGCTCCACGAGAACCGGCGTTCCGTCGTACGTCGTGGAGTGGACAGCGGCGGGAGCGAACGGCTGCGAAGTGGACACGGGCGACTCCAGAGGTTCAACGGAGTTGCCCTGCGGGGGAGTTGCCGCAGGTCAGGGGAGGCGATCGTACGGCGCTCGCGTGATGACCCGGTGAGGGTTCGACGGTAGTCCGGCGTCGGGGATGCGTCGGGGATGTGCAGCCTCGTCGCTTTTCTTGCCGATAGGCACGTACCGGGTGGCATGGTGAACGTTTCTCATCTTCTGACCTGCCCCTACTCACCCTTACCTCGGGTAACCTGACTCCAGAGTAAGCAGAGAGTCCGCTTGGGGATCCGTGGGGAGTTATGGACATGGCCGACCGCTATCTGCCGTGGCTGGGGGCGTGATGTCCGACATCCTCACCCAGTCCCCCGCACTCGGCCCGCTGCTCGCCCGCGGTGCACTGCTGTCCCCCTTCAAACGCCCACGCCCCGACGCCGACTTCCCCCGCAGCCGGCTCGTCCTGCCCGGACTGCGCATCGATCTGGCACGCCTGGCGGCGTACGAGCGGGTGTGCGGCTTCGCGACCGGCGACGACGCACTGCCGCCGACCTATCCGCACGTGCTGGGCTTTCCGCTGGCCATGCGGCTGATGAGCGGCCGGGGCTTCCCGCTGCCGCTGCTCGGCCTCGTCCACACGTCGATCGAGATCACGCAGCGGCGGGCGCCCGCGGCGACCGGGGAGTACGAACTCGCCGTGTACGTCGGCGGGTTGGAGCCGCACAGGCGCGGCACCGAGGCCTCGGTGATCACCGAGATGCGGGCCGGCGAGGACGTCGTATGGGAGTCGCGCAGCACGTATCTGGCGCGGCACCGGACACAGCGGCCCGGCGAGAAGCCCAGCGACGACCGAGAGCCCCCGCTGCCCGCCGTCGCCGAGTGGCGGCTGGCCGCCGACGTCGGCCGGCGGTACGGCGCCGCGTCCGGCGACCGCAACCCCATCCACCTGCACCCCCTCACCGCCCGCCTCTTCGGCTTCCCCCGCGCCATCGCGCACGGCATGTGGACGGTGGCCCGCTGCCTCGCCGCGCACGGGGTGCCCGAACACGCCCGGGTGGAGGCGCAGTTCAGGGCGCCGGTGCTGCTGCCGGGGACCGTGACGTATGCGGCGGACGGGGGGCGGTTCGAGCTGCGTGGCGGTGAACGCGTGCACCTGAGCGGCATCGTGGAGGACCTCGGCCGCGGCTGAAGCCGGTCGACGACGAGGAACTGGCAGCCGCCGACATCGTCGTCCTGGCCGACGTCGGAGTGCGCGAGGCGCACGGCAACCACTTCTTCGTGAAGTCCGGCTGCCTTGCCTCCTGGGACGACATCGATGCGGGCGCGCTGCCGCACCCGGATCCCGCGTGGGCGGCGGCGCAGGGCATCGGCAGGACCGACCCCTACGCCGCCGCCCATGCGCCCGTACTACTCCCCGCGGACCGCCGGCATCTACCTCGCCGGCATCCTCAGAAACAACGGTTTCGACGAGAAGGGCCGCCCACTGCCCGCCCCGCTGGGGACCGGCGGTTCGGGGCGGGCCAGGAAGGCCGAACGCAGGGTCCCGGGGCGCGGCGGGGGTGCCGTATGACGGCTACCGGCCGGCCGGGATCTCCGGTTCGGTCGCGGCCGGCGGGGACCACGGCCGCCCCTCCATGAGGTTGCCGAGCCCCGCCCAGGCGAAGTTCATGAGCGTGGCCGCCGCCTGCCGGGCCGTGGTGCCCGGGGTGGCGTTGGCCCAGGCGGCGAGGGACTCGGCGGCGCCGACCAGCGCCTCGGCGAGCCCTGCGACCTCGCGCTCGGGCAGATTCGGGTTGCGGTGGGCCTCCCTGGCCGCGACCACGATGAGCTGCGTCACGAACGCGACGATCTCCTCGCGCATCGCGGTCACCTCGGCGGCGAACGGCTCGCGGGTACGGGCCTGGAGGTGCAGCACCGCCCAGCCGTCCGGGTTCTGCGCGGTGTGCGTGAAGAACGCCCGCAGCCCCTCCCAGAGTTGGCGGTCGGCGGGCAGCTCGGGCCGGACGCCGGTGCGGACCGCCTCGACGAGCGCCTTCGCCTCCCGGCGGATGCAGGCGGTGAACAGGTCTTCCTTCGAGTTCAGGTACAGATAGACCAACGGCTTGGACACGCCCGCCAGTTCGGCGATCTCGTCCATCGACGCGGCCATGTACCCACGCTGCCCGAAGGTCCGCACGGCGGCGTCCATCATCTGCTGCTCACGGACCGCCCGCGGCATCCGCTTGGTCTTCACGGCACCCATGGCGCAAGGGTAATTGGGAGCGGGCGTCCTCAACCCCCCTACGAAGCCTGGGGTGCCTGCCCCTGCGAGCGGCTCGCGTCGTCCGCCTCGTCCTCCTGGGCGGCGTTCGCCGCGAAGCCGGCCTTCATCCGGTCGACCCGCTCGACAACCTTCACGGAGGCGCGGTCGCGCTCCTTGCGCAGGACGACGAAGCTGATGGGGGCGGAGATCACCAGCGACAGCAGGACGAGCCACATGAAGTTGGCGGCGCCGTAGCCGCGCGGGACGATGCCGGAGTAGACGAGGCCCCAGACGACCACGAAGCAGCCCGCGAAGATCCCGAGGCGCATCAGCGTGTAGCGGAGCATCTCAATCCACTCTTCCGTCAACGGTACGAACATTCCCAAAGGGCACCGTCCAGTGAAGCACGCCCGGCACCCGATCTTGCAGGGGGGTGTGCAGGCTCTCAGCCCAGCGGCAGCAGCATGAAGACGTCGTCGCGGTAGTCGTCCGGGGCGACGCGGATGGCGTCGGGGACCCGTCCGACCTCCTTGTAGCCGCAGGAGCCGTAGAAGCGCTCCAGGCCGTTCCCGCCGCGGCAGGTGAGCCGGATCGCCTCGATGCCGTCGATGGAGCGGGCGGCTTCCTCGGCGGCGGCCAGCAGGTCACGGCCGTACCCCTTGCCCTGGTGCCGCGGGTGCACCATCACCGTGTACAGCCACAACCAGTGGGTCATCAGCCGGTGCGTGTTGAACGCGAGGAAGGCCGTCGCCGCGACCTGCCCGCTCTCGTCGTGCCCGACCAGCAGCCGGGTCCGCCCCTCCGCCATGGCCACCATGTGTTTGACCAGCTCGGGACGGATCTCCTCCGGTGTCACCGGCGGCACGAACCCGACGGATCCGCCGGCGTTGGACACGTCCGCCCACAGGTCGAGAAGGCCGTCACGGAGGGCGGGAGTGACGGCGGGGTCGAGAGTGAAGGTAAGGGACACGCGGCCATTGTAGTTATTACGCCGGCACGCGCGCCCACGCGTGCGAAGTCACACCCGCATCGGCTGCGGGGCCTCCCGGCGCGCCGGGTCCGGGCCGTCGTACTCGCGGATGATCTCGTAGCGCGTGTTCCGCTCCACCGGGCGGAAACCGGCGTCCCGGATGAGGTCCAGCAGGTCCTCGCGGGTCAGTTTGTTCGGGGTGCCGTAGTTGTCGGCGTCGTGGGTGATCTTGTACTCGACCACCGAGCCGTCCATGTCGTCCGCGCCGTGCTGGAGGGCGAGCTGCGCGGTCTGGACGCCGTGCATGACCCAGAAGACCTTGACGTGCGGGATGTTGTCGAACAGGAGGCGGGAGACGGCGAAGGTCTTCAACGCCTCCGCGCCCGTCGCCATCTGCGTGCGGGCCTGCAGGCGGTTGCGGACCTTGCCGTCCTTCATGTCGACGAAGTCGTGCTGGTAGCGCAGCGGGATGAAGACCTGGAAGCCGTTCGTCTCGTCCTGGAGTTCACGCAGGCGCAGGACGTGGTCCACGCGGTGCCGCGGCTCCTCGATGTGGCCGTACAGCATGGTGCACGGGGTCTTCAGACCCTTCTCGTGCGCCAGGCGGTGGATGCGCGACCAGTCCTCCCAGTGGGTGCGGTGGTCGACGATGTGCTGCCGGACCTCCCAGTCGAAGATCTCCGCGCCGCCACCCGTGAGGGACTCCAGGCCCGCGTCGATCAGCTCGTCGAGGATCTCGGACGCCGACAGACCGCTGATCGTCTCGAAGTGGTGGATCTCCGTGGCCGTGAAGGCCTTGAGGGAGACGTCCGGGAGGGCGGCCTTCAGCTCCCGCAGCGAACGCGGGTAGTAGCGCCACGGCAGGTTCGGGTGCAGCCCGTTGACGATGTGCAGCTCGGTGAGGTTCTCGCCCTCCATCGCCTTGGCGAGCTTCACCGCCTCCTCGATGCGCATCGTGTACGCGTCCTTCTCGCCCGGCTTGCGCTGGAAGGAGCAGTAGGCGCAGGAGGCGGTGCAGACATTGGTCATGTTGAGGTGGCGGTTGACGTTGAAATGAACCACGTCGCCGTTCTTGCGCGTCCGCACCTCGTGGGCGAGACCACCGAGCCACGCCAGGTCGTCCGACTCGTACAGCGCGATGCCGTCCTCGCGGGTCAGCCGTTCACCGGCCCTGACCTTCTGCTCCAGCTCGCGCTTGAGCCCGACGTCCATGCCCTCAACCTTTCTACGACAACGCCAACAACCGTACGCCTACGTGCTCAGACCTCTTCGGGCAGCTCTCCGACCCGGTTCTCCCACTTCGTGGAGAGGACGATCGTCGTACGGGTCCGGGAGACGCCCTTGGTCCCGCTGAGCCGGCGGATGATCCTTTCCAGGCCGTCCACGTCGTTCGCCCGGACCTTGAGCATGTACGAGTCGTCCCCGGCGATGAACCAGCAGTCCTCGATCTCGGTGAGGTCCTTCATCCGCCGGGCCACGTCCTCGTGGTCCGCGGCGTCGGACAGCGAGATGCCGATGAGGGCGGTGACGCCGAGGCCGAGCGAGGCGGCGTCGACGGTGGCGCGGTAGCCGGTGATGACGCCGGCCGCCTCGAGCCGGTTGATGCGGTCGGTGACGCTGGGTCCCGACAGGCCGACGAGGCGCCCCAGCTCCGCGTACGAGGCCCGGCCGTTCTCCCTCAGGGCCTGGATGAGCTGCCTGTCCACCGCGTCCATGCGATTCGATGCCTTCCGCTGAAAAGTTCCCGAAGTGATGTGAGGTACTGCGACTTGCTCGGCTAGTCGGCGCTCCCGGCGCCCAGTTCGCCCTTCCAGCGCCGGTACAGGTCGTGCTCGACGCCCGCCGCGTCCAGCACCCGTCCGGCGACGAAGTCCACGAGATCCTGGATGTGGGTCGCGCCCGCGTAGAAGCCGGGCGAGGCGGGCACCACGGTCGCGCCCGCGTCGTCGAGGGTCACCAGGTGACGGAGGGTCTGGCCGTTCAAGGGGGTCTCCCGTACGGCCACGACCAGCTTGCGCCCCTCCTTGAGGGTCACGCTCGCCGCACGCTGCAGCAGGTCCTTCGACAGGCCGAGCGCGACACCGGCGACACAGGCGGTGGAGGCGGGGACGATCAGCATGCCCTTGCTCGGGTACGAGCCCGAGGACGGCCCGGCGGCGAGGTCGCCGGCGCTCCAGTGCCGTACACCGGTGATGTCCACGTCGAAGACGCCGGGCTTCCCCTCGGCTCCCCGGGACAGCCATTCCCGCAGGTCGTCCTCCCAGTGCGCGTCCCGGAAAGAGATCCCCGTCTCGTCGAGCAGGGTCAGCCGGGAGGCCCGGGACACGACGAGGTCCACGCTCTCGCCGGCGTCGAGGAGTGCGCGCAGCACCGACGCGGCATATGGCGTGCCGGAGGCGCCGGATACCCCTACGATCCAAGGCGTACGCGGGGTCTCTCCTGGCTTGGCTGGGTTCACGACACCGAGCCTAGCTGGCGTCGCGGGGTGGGAACCGGTCGAGGGGGCTCGGGCGTTCACTGGGAGGGGACGAGTGAGCAGTGGGGGTTGCCATGCCGGGTAGCGAGCTCGAGTGGTCGCGCGGGGATCGCGCGAAGGCCGCGGCCAAGCTGATGGTGGGCTGGGTCGCGCTGTTGTGGCTGCTGGAAGTGGTCGACGTGGTCAGCGGCCATGCGCTGGACAGCCTGGGCATCGTGCCGCGCCGGGCCTCCGAGCTGGTCGACATCGTCCCGGCCGCGTTCATCCACTTCGGCTTCGCCCATGTGGCCGCGAACAGCGTGCCCCTGCTGGTCATGGGGTTCCTCGCGGCGCTGGGCGGGATACGCCGGTTCGCCGCCGTGTGTGCCGTGATCGTCCTGGCCGACGGTCTGGGGGTGTGGCTCGTGTCCCCGGCACACAGCAACACGGCGGGCGCCTCCGGCCTGATCTTCGGCCTCTTCGGCTTCCTGCTGGTCAGCGGGTTCGTGGAGCGCCGCCCGCTCGGCGTCCTGGTCGGCCTGCTGATCGGCGCGGTGTGGGGTGGCTCGATCCTGCTCGGCCTGGCCCCGACACAGACGGGCGTCAGCTGGCAGGCCCATCTGTTCGGCCTGGCATCGGGCGTGGCGGCAGCGTTCTTGTTCCGGCGCCGGGTGGTCGGTCGTGGCGTGGTTCAGGCCTGAGGGCGAGCTTTCCGGTCCACCGGGAGGTGAGTGGTGGGGATCGTCAGCTTGCCGAGCGGGGAGTCGACGGTCAGGTCGGGGCCGTAGGGGATGGTGTCGCGGCCTCGGTAGCCGTCGGGGCCCGGGTTCCACATCGTGACGGCGTGCCCCTTCAACGGGTCGAGGATCACGTAGTTGGCGATGGCTCGGGAGGCGTACCAGCGCGGCTTGATCTCGTAGTCGCGGCGGACACTTTCCGGCGACACCACTTCCGCGACGAACTCGATGAGATCAGCCGGGTAGGAGCTGCGGTTCTCGTCCTCCGCCTCGGCCGGGATGACCGCAATGTCGGGGCAGAACTCGTTGGCCTCGTCGAAGGGGAACGCCACATCGCTCACCAGCGCCCACTCCGGCGGTAGCTGTCCCTCAAGGTTCGCCGACACCCGCAGGATCGTCTTTCCATGGAACGGCCTGACCGGGTTCATCACAATGCTGCCCTCGACAATCTCCGTCAGATAGCCGGGGAACATGTCCTCCAGCTTGCTGAGCTGCGAGTGCAGGCGATCGATGCCCGAGACGGTCACGGCGGCCTCCCTGGGGTCCTGCCCTCGATGGTAGGCCGCACGCTATTCAGACGGTCAGACCCCGAACCAGAAGATCAAGCAACGCACACACGAACAGGGCAATGCCGATGAACCCGTTGACGCTGAAGAACGCCCTGTTCAAACGGGACAGGTCATGCGGCCGCACAATGTTGTGCTCGTACACGAACGCGGCCGCCACGATCATCAGGCCCACCCAGAAGAAGCCGCCCGCGTCCGTCACCACGGCGTACCAGACGAGCAGTGCCGTCACCACGGCGTGGCAGATCCGTGCGCCCCGGATGGCGGCGGGGATACCGAAGCGGGCCGGGACCGACATGACGCCGATCTCGCGGTCGGTCTCGACGTCCTGGCAGGCGTAGATCAGGTCGAAGCCACCGATCCAGATGCCGACGGCGAGACCCAGGATCACCGCGTCCCAGGACCACTCGCCGGTGATCGCGAGCCAGCCGCCGACCGGGCCCATGGCCTGGGCGAGGCCGAGGATGGCCTGGGGGAAGTTCGTGAAGCGTTTCCCGTACGGGTAGACCACCATCGGGATCACCGCGATGGGGGCGAGCGCGAGGCACAGGGGGTTGAGCAGGGCAGCCGAGCCCAGGAAGATCACGACCGCGATCAGCGCGCCGGTCCAGGCGTGCTTCACCGACATCGCGCCCGTCACCAGCTCACGGTGGGCCGTGCGCGGGTTCCGGGCGTCGATCTCGCGGTCGATGATCCGGTTGACCGCCATGGCGAAGGTGCGCAGGCCGACCATGCAGATGGTGACCAGGAGCAGCCGGCCCCAGTGGATGTTCTTGTCCTGCTCGAACATCGCGGTCAGCGCAGCGATATAGGCGAAGGGCAGAGCGAAGACCGAGTGCTCGATCATCACCAGCCGGAGGAACGCCTTGGTGCGTCCTGGCTGCGGGATCGCGGCGGATGCGGAACTCACTGAGAACCTCCGAAGATGCCCCGGCCTTCAGATCGGGGATGGATCAGACTCAGACGGTGCAGGGCAGGAACAGGTGAGTCGCCGTCAGGACGATTCACCGTGTGCCTCAGCGGTGGCGCGCTCACCCTCCAGGCGGTACACGATCTCGGAGTTGAGGGACCTGTGGGCGGACTCGGCCTGAGCGACCAGCCACGCGTGAAGGTCGGCGGGAAGTCGGAACCCCACAGACGCAGTGGGAGAGGTCGCTCGTTCCGCACGGTATTCCACACCTCTGTTCCATGATCGCGTCGGGCCAAGGTCGGCGACTGTGACAGTGGTGCATTCGGGGCACCGTTGCGCGTGGGCAAGTAGCGCTTCGATACGCACTGCGCTGCCGCGTGGCCGTATCCGCCGGTCAATGAAGGCCATCGCACCGTTGCAGCTTGAGCAGAGTGCTCCCCGGACCCAGCCGTGGGTATGACAGTGATCGATGGCAGGTTGCGCCGCCGCATTGCCACACAGTAGGCACGGGTCGCCCGGCTTTGCTTTGGGGTGGTCCTCGTACTTGATGGGCTCTGTCACGATCCGCCCCGCAGCTTGTCCAGCACCTCGTCGCGGTGCTCCATGGCGACGTGCAGTGTTGCCGTCAGTACGTCGGACATCGACACACGGCGCCCTGCGGGCGTGGTGAGCTCCAAGGTCACCCGGCGTAGTTCGTCGCGTGCCGCTTCGGTGAGATTGACCGAGACGAACGGCGTCTTCCTCTTCGCTGGCATGGCGATACTGTATCGGACTGTCCGCTACAGTAACGCCTCGTTCGTTGTTCCCTCCGAAGTCCAGCCTCTTCCCGCCACCGGCGCGGTGATCGGCGTGGACTGGGGCGTCCGCGAGACCGCGACCACCACGAGTGACGCCCACGACCACTCCCACGCCGAGCACGGCGGGAAGGCCAAGGCGAAGCTGACCCGGTACGACCGGATGATGGCCCGCCGCAAACCCGCCAAAAGGCAGGCGGCTTCGAAGGGTTACCGCGAGGCGAAGAAGCTGCGGGCGAAGACGCACCAGAAGATCGCCCGCCAGCGGCAGGACACGGCCCGTAAGTGGGCCAAGCGCGTCGTGACCGACCATGACGCGATCGCGGTGGAGGACTTCCGTCCGAAGTTCCTCGCCAAGACCACCATGGCCCGCAAGGCCGCCGACGCGGCAATCGGCGCCACCAAGAAGGCTCTGCTGGAGATGGGCCGCAAGCACGGGCGCGACGTCCGCCTCGTGCACCCCGCGCACACCACCATGGACTGCGCATCGTGCGGAGCGAGAACCAAGCACGCACTTCCTCTTTCGGAACGTACCTACACCTGCACCGCCTGCGGATCCGTATCCCCCAGGGACAAGAACTCCGCCCGCGTGATGCTCGTCCGGGCCGGTCTGAACCCGGCTGGTGTCGAGGGCATAAGACCTCCTGGAGCGCCGCTCCAGGAGGCAGCCTGAGCCAGGAATGCCCTCCCGCTCGGGGAGGGAAGCAGTCAAAGGCCGTACTCCTTCCAGCGGCGGTCGACCTTCGCCGCCGTCTGCGGGTCGGACAACACCATGTCGGGCCAGCCGCCGTCGCGCGTGTAGCCCTCCTCGGGCCACTTCTTCGTCGCGTCGATGCCTGCCTTGCCGCCCCAGAACTGCTGGTAGGAGGCGTGGTCGAGGTGGTCGACGGGGCCTTCGACGACGCTGAGGTCGCGGGCGTAGTCCGTGTTGCCGAGGGCCCGCCACGCGACCTCGTGCAGATCGTGGACGTCACAGTCGGAGTCCACGACCACGATCAGCTTCGTCAGGGACATCATGTGTGCCCCCCAGATCGCGTGCATCACCTTCTGGGCGTGCTTCGGGTACTTCTTGTCGATCGAGACGATCGCGCAGTTGTGGAAGCCCCCGGCCTCGGGCAGGTGGTAGTCCACGATGTCCGGCACGATGATCTTCAGCAGCGGGAGGAAGAACCGCTCCGTCGCACGGCCCAGGGGTCCGTCCTCCGTCGGAGGGCGGCCTACGACGATCGACTGAAGCAACGGCCGCTTCCGCATCGTCACGCAGTCGATCTTGAGGGCGGGGAAGGGCTCCTGCGGGGTGTAGAAGCCGGTGTGGTCGCCGAAGGGGCCCTCGGGGAGCATCTCGCCGGGCTCCAGCCAGCCCTCGATCACGACCTCGGCCTGAGCCGGGACCTGCAGCGGAACCGTCTTGCAGTCCACCATCTCGATCCGCTTGCCGGCGATGAACCCGGCGAAGAGGTACTCGTCGATGTCGCCGGGGAGGGGGGCCGTGGAGGCGTAGGTGACGGCAGGCGGACACCCGAAGGCGATGGCGACCGGCAGCCGCTCGCCCCTCCGCGCCGCGACCTGGTAGTGGTTGCGGCTGTCCTTGTGGATCTGCCAGTGCATGCCGATGGTGCGCTTGTCGTGGCGCTGGAGGCGGTACAGCCCGAGGTTGCGGATCCCGGACTCCGGGTCCTTGGTGTGGGTGAGCCCGAGGTTGAAGAAGGAGCCGCCGTCCTGCGGCCAGGTGAACAGGGCGGGCAGGGCGTCGAGGTCCACGTCGTCGCCGGTGAGGACGACCTCCTGCACCGGCGCGCCCGCGGACTTCACCTTCTTCGGCGGTACGTGCGCCATCGCGCCGAGCTTCCCGAAGGCCTCGCGGACACCGACGAAGCCGTGCGGCAGCTCGGGCCGCAGCAGTCCGCCGATCTTGTCGGAGATCTCCCCGTACGACTTCAGGCCGAGGGCCTTGAGCAGCCGCCGGTCGGTCCCGAAGACGTTCATCGCGAGGGGCATGGCGGAGCCCTTCACGTTCTCGAAGAGCAGCGCGGGCCCGCCCGCCTTCTGCACGCGGTCGACGATCTCCCCGACCTCCAGATAGGGGTCGACCTCGGCCTTGATGCGCTTGAGGTCACCCTCGCGTTCCAGTGCCCTGAGCAGGGAGCGAAGATCGTCGTAAGCCATGCGTTCCAGTATCGGCCACCCGCTACCCTGACCCCGTCACCGGGGCCGCCGAGCGCCCCGTCACCGTCTTCTGGGGGATCGCACCACCATGTTCAGGTATCTGCCGTTCCTGCTGGTACTGGCGCTGTGGATCTACGCGTTCATCGACTGCCTGAACACCCCTGAGGAGCAGGTGCGCGGGCTGCCCAAGGTGGTCTGGGTGATCGTCATCCTGTTGTTCGGCGAGGTGCTGGTCGGGCCGATCGCCTGGCTGGTCGCAGGCAAGTATCGCGGGCCCGTCCCGGCCGGCGGCTCCACGCCCGCCGAGTGGCACCGCAACCACCGCACCGAGTTCGTCGCGCCCGACGACAATCCCGAGTTCCTGAAGTCCTTGAAGGAAGAGAACAAGAAAGACGAGGCCCTGCTCAAGGACTGGGAGGCCGACCTGCGGCGTCGTGAAGAGGAGCTGCGGCGGCGCGAGCGCGGGGAAGAGACCGACAGCTGATGGAACTGCGGCTGCTCGTCACCTTCGAGAAGGTCGCGACCGTGCTGAGCTTCACGCAGGCCGCGGCCGAGCTGAAGTACGCGCAGTCCAGCGTGACCAGTCAGGTACGGGCCCTGGAGTCGGCCCTGGGCACGGAGCTGTTCGACCGGCTCGGCAGCCGTATCCGGCTGACGGAGGCGGGTGAGCGGCTGCTCCCCTACGCCCGGCAGATCATCGAGCTCACCGAGGAGGCGCGGGCCGCGGTCGTCGGCGCCGAGGAGCCGGCCGGTTCGCTGGTGGTCGGGACGATGGAGTCGCTGACCTCGTACCGGCTGCCGCCGCTGCTGGAGTTCTTCCACCACCGTTATCCCAAGGTGCGGCTCGCCCTGCGTACGACCATCGGCGACGAGACCCGGCAGGCGCTGCGGCAGGGGACGTACGATCTCGGGTTCCTGATGGAGGAGGCGACCGGGCATCCGGGTCTTGAGAGCGTGGTGCTGTGCGAGGAGCCGCTCGTCCTGGTCGCTGCTCCTCAACACGCCCTCGTCGGCCGGGAGTTCGGGACCGCCGATCTCGTACGGCAGTCCCTCCTGGCGACCGAACCGGGCTGCGCCTACCGGGACTTGTTCGAGCTGGAGCTCAAGTCCCATGACGGGTCGGTCGACTTCATGGAGTTCGGCACCATCGAGGCCACCAAACGCGCGGCGGCGGCCGGTCTCGGGATCTCGTTGCTTCCCGAGGTGACGGTCGCCGCCGAACTCGCGGAGGGGTCTCTGGTACGGCTGCCTTGGGAGCCGCCGTTCACGCTTCGGACGCAACTGGCGTGGCGGTCCGGGAAGCGGCTTCCGGCGCACGTACGGCTGTTTCTGGAGCAGGCGCAAAAGCTCGTGTCCGAAGAGGACGGGCAAGCGTGACCTTCAGGCTGGCCAGCACGATCAGCGGGACGCCCAGTGCCTGGACGAGGCCGATGTGGTGGCCGTACACCGCCCAGTCCATGACCATCGCGACCGCCGGGTAGACGAAGGCCAGGACGGCGATCTTCGAGGTCGGGAGCTTGGCGTAGGCGGCGTACATGAGGACGTACATCACGCCGGTGTGGATGAAGCCGAGGCCGACCAGCCAGCCCCAGTCCCAGCCCGTGCCGGCCATGGCGCCGAAGTCGGCGAAGGGGAGCAGGAGCGGGATGCCGACCAGGACCTGGACCAGGGCGATGAGGTGCGGGCGGACGCCGGTGATGCGCTTGGTGACCAGGGTGGACAGGCCGTAGAGGAGGGCCGCGAGGAGGGCCTGGCCGACGCCGGTGAGGTAGGTGCCGCCGCTGGTGAAGTCGGCCGGAGTCACCCCGGACACCAGGATCAGGCCCGCGAAGGCCAGCGCGATCCAGCCGACCTTGGCGGCCGTGAGGCGCTCGCGGAAGAGGAGGGCGCCGAGCAGGACCACGTAGAACGGCTGTGTGTGGTAGACGACCGTGGCGACCGAGATCGACGTGTTCTCGTACGACTGGAAGAGGAAGACCCAGTTGAAGACGATGAACACGCCGCCCAGGACGGCGAGTCCGAAGGTGCGCGGGGTGAAGCCGTGGTCGCGGAGCCAGCCGCGGGACAGGACGTAGGTGCCCAGGGCCAGGGCGCCGAAGACGACGCGGAAGAACACGACGTCGAAGGGGGAGGCGCCCGACTCGACCACGAAGACGCCGAGGGTGCCGGACAGCACCATCGCGATCATCAGCTGGGCGACGCCCTTGCTCTCTGCGGACTTGCTCTGCGAGGTCATGACCATGAAGGTAGGAGCGGGCCCCGTCGCAGGTCCACGCGCCAGTGGGGCGTCCTGCCGATGCCCCCATCGGCCCCGGCGATGACCCCAGGTCGATCCCGGGTGCCTACAGGTTGTACGCCGTCGAGGCTCCCGATGCGGACAATGCGCCCCTGTGCCCGGACCGGCGGGAACCGGACACTTACCTCGCATGACGACTGCACCCGCCGACTCCTCCGGCACCCTCGCCCCCGCATACGGTGACAAGGTCATCGCCGTCGAGACGGCGGGCTCCGAGCCCATCCCCGACGCCGAACGCCATGGCTCCCCGCTCCAGCTGCTGTGGACCTGGGCGTCCCCGAACATCGAGTTCGCGACCGTCTTCATCGGTGTGATCTCGGTGCTCTTCTTCGGGCTGAGCTTCTGGGCGGCGACCGGGGCCATCGTGCTCGGCACCGCCGTCGGCGCGATCACTCAGGGTTTCCTCTCCCTGGACGGCCCGCGGTTCGGCGTCCCGCAGATGGTGATCGGCCGGTTCTCCTTCGGCTACTTCGGCAACATCCTGCCGTCGGCGGCCAACGGTCTGATCGCGGGTGTGGGCTGGTTCGCGGTGAACAGCGTGAGCGCGGCCTTCGCGCTCAACACCCTCACGGGCCTGCGTCCGCTGCCTTCTCTGCTCCTCGTCGTGGTCGCCGAGATCGTGATCGGCTTCATCGGCCACAACTTCGTGCACACCTTCGAGAAGTACGCGTTCCCGGCCCTGGCGGTGATCTTCCTGCTGGCGGGCGTGTGGACCTTCAAGGATGCGCATTTGAGCGGTGGCGGCTCGGGCGGGGGCATCGGCGGGTTCCTGCTCGCCTTCAGTGCGGCCTGGGGCTACGCGGCCGGCTGGAACCCGTACGCCACGGACTACTCCCGCTACCTGCCGCGCACCGCGAACAAGCTGAAGACGATCGTGTACCCGGCCGTCGGCCTGTTCGTGTCCGTCGCTGTCGTGGCGGTCATAGGCGCTGCCTCGGCGACCATCGTGGCCCCGAAGGACGCCACCCCGACGGCGGCCTTCACCGGTCATCTCCCCGGCTGGCTCGGCGACCTGGTGCTCCTCGCCATCATCCTCGGCGCCATCTCCGCGAACGCCCTCAACATCTACTCGGGCGCGATCTCCATCACCTCCTTCGGCCTGAAGCTCCCCACCTGGCTGAGCCGCAGCGTGCTGGTCGTGGTGTCCGGGATCGCCGGTACGGCGGCGGCGTGGTCGTCGCTCGACGACGCGGGGTCGGCGTACGAGGCGTTCCTGCTGGTGATCGCGTACTGGGTGGCGCCGTGGCTGGGCGTGGTCCTGGTGGAGCGGTGGCTCCAGACGCGTACGGCCACGGACGAGGAGCTGTCGGCCCGCCTGGGCGACCGCACCTTCACCAACTGGCCGGGCATCGCGGCCCTGTTGATCGGCGTCGCGGTCTCCGTCCCGCTCTTCTCCAACCAGGAGGACTACGTCGGCTACGTCCCGAAGCACTGGCCGTCCTTCGGCGACATCACGCCGCTGGTCGGGTTCGTGGTGGCCGCGGTGCTGTACTCGGTGCTGCGGCGGCAGCCGACGGGTCAGTCTGCGTCGAGGGCCTCGGCCTGATCGGCGTACTCGACCTTGATGTACCTGCTGTTGTTCTCCCCGTAGGCCTTCTCGAGGATCGGCCCGGCCTTGTCGGGGTCGTCGACCCCGACGAGGACGAACCCCCGCTCGTCCGGGCCGACTTCGCGCATCTGGAAGGTGCCGTCCCAGCGGTTCATGTCGTCGCCGATGCGGTCGGCCAGGGCGTCGAGCGTCTTCCCGCTGACGTCGGTGTCGTGCAGCCGCACGGTCACTCCCCGCACGACCGCCCCGCAGATCTCCTCGTCGAAGGCGGTGGAGGGCATGCGCCAGACATCGGTGGCCGAGTTCTCCTCCGTGACGGAGAGGCCCGTGTAGACGTCGGAGTACTTCTTCCGGGCCAGCTGGTCGATGTGCGTGACGACGCGCTCGAGCGGGGAGCCGTCGTCGTCGCCCGGGAGGCTGCCGACGGGACGGGTGCCGACGCAAGTCCCGTCCGTGGCCGCCGACTTGACCCGGCCGGGAGCCGCCCGGAGGCCGCCGTCGCTGTGCCCGGTCTCCAGCGCCTGGACATACATCCCCGTGGCCATCACCAGGGCGACGGTCGCTCCGGCCGACGCGATCCAGGTGCGATTGCGCATGCGATTTCGCATGTCCCCCTCCGTCCGTTGGCGTCAGCACTGTGACGCCGGAGGGAGCGCAGAGGTTCAGGCGGTCGGTTCGTCCCGCAGGACGAGGTCCAGCAGCCCCGGGAAGCGGGCCTCGAACTCCGCCCTCCGCAGCCGGTTGACCCGCTTGGGCCCCTCGTCGCGCTGCTCGACCAGCCCCGCGCCCCGCAGCACCACGAAGTGGTGGCTGAGCGCCGCCTTGCCGACCGGCACGTCGAAGCTGCCGCAGCTGCGCGACCACTCCTCCGAACCCGCCAGCTCCCTCACGAGGGTGACGCGTACGGGATCGGCGAGCGCGGCGAGGGCGGTCTGGACGGAGACGTCGTCGGGGTGTGTGTGCTCGGGGGCGGCCCGATGACTGCTGCGCTGCGCCACGCGGGGGCCTCCTTCACGCCTGCCGGGGGTTCATGCCTTGCCGAGTGTTCGATGAAAAGCATACACTCACGACTGTTCGCTTTTCATTGAACAGTCGAGGTGTGGCATGCGCGCGGTCGAGTTCCAGGAGTACGGCGGTCCCGAGGTGCTGAAGGTGGTGGAGGCCGAGGTCCCCGAGCCGGGCCCAGGCCAGGTCAGCCTCGATGTGGCCTACACCGGCGTGAACTTCGCCGATCTCAAGGCACGCGGCGAGGGCTACCGGGTGCCGCACCTGCCGTTTGTCCCCGGCCTGGAGGCGTCCGGGCGGATCCGCGCCCTCGGCGAGGGGGTCACCGGTCTGTCCGTCGGCCAGAAGGTGACGGCGCTGACGGAGGGCGGCGCCTACGCGGACGTGGTGCTCGCGAACGCGGCGACCGTGTTCCCGGTCCCGTCCGGTGTCGACCTGCGTACGGCGGCGACCCTGCCGACGGTGCTGCCGACGGCGTACGCCCTGGTGCACGCGGTGGGTCGGCTGCAGCCCGGGGAGACGGTGCTGGTGCAGGGCGCGGCGGGCGGCGTCGGCACGGTGGTCGGCCAGCTGGCGAAGGCGGCGGGCGCCGGTGCGGTGTACGGGGTGGTGTCGGGTGCGGCCAAGGCGGCGTACGCGCGGGAGTACGGCTACGACGAGGTGTTCGTCGGCGAGTTCACCGAGGCCGTGCGGGAGGCGACCGGCGGCCGCGGCGTGGACCTCGCGCTCGATCCCGTCGGCGGCGAGACGTTCCGCGGCAGCCTGGCCGCGCTGGCGGTCTTCGGCCGCCTGGTCTCCTTCGGCAACGCGAGCTCGGCGCCGGCCTGGAGCGTGGGGCAGCCGGAGCTGTACCCGTCCGGGGTGTCGGTGGGCGGCTTCTCGATCCTGACGCTGGCGAAGACGGCCCCGGCGCAGCTGCGGGCGCTGGCCGAGCAGGCGTTCGCGAAGGCCGTGGACGGCACCGTGTCCCTGCCGGTCACCGCCGAGTTCGGGCTGGAGGAGGCGGCGGAGGCGCACCGGCTGATGGGGACGCGGACGAGCACGGGCAAGCTGCTGCTCAGGGTGAACGGCTAGCCGACCGCGTCCCGTCCGCGCCCCCTCCCCCTCCTGGTCGGTCCGTCAGCCGAAGTCGGGCAGATCGGTGCTGCAGGTGAGCGGTCGGTCCGTGGGCACCAGCCGCTCCACGGAGCCGGGACGGCCGCCGGTGACCGACAGCTGATTCTGCGTCAGATAGCCGATGAACAGCTCCGTGTCGGCCGGCATCGCGTCCGGGAGGAAGTCGAAGGTGACCTTGTCGTCCGCGATGCGGCGCCCCTTCATGACCTGGTCCACGCCCACGCCCTGCCCGTGCTCGTCCAGCTTCTGGTTGTCGTCCGGCCCCTTGCAGAACTCGCCGACCTTCATCAGCACCGGGAACCCGGCCTCCCGCAGGGCCTTCGCCAGCCCCGCGCGGTCGTCGAAGTAGGCCTGCTTGTCCCAGCTCACCCGCAGCGCCCCGCTCTCGAGACTGTCGATCGTGTAGGCGGCGGTACGGATGTGCACGGTGCCCGCACCGGTCGCGAGCGAGTCGGAGGCCGGCGGCGCCGTGGACGGGTGGCCGTACGTCGGCACACCCAGCGCGAGTCCGGCCGCGACGGCGGTGGCACCGGCGGTGAGGGCGATGCGCCGCCTGCGCCGCCGGGCACGTCCGTCGGAGACGATCTGTTCGAGGGGCGTGTCGAGGGTGACGTCGGCGAGCGATGCCCGCAGCAGGTCCAGTACGGCGGTGTCGTGTTCGGTGGTCATGTTCCGGCCTCCGGGGTGTCCTTGGCGTCGGCGATGACGAGATGGCCGCGCAGGGTCGCGACGGCCCGTGCGAGGTGGGCGGTGACCGTGCCCGGTGCGATACCGAGGGCCTTCGCGGTGGCCTCGGTGTCGAGGTCGAGGAAGACCCGGAAGGCGATCACCTCCCGCTGGCGGCGCGGCAGCCCGCGCAGCAGTGCGAGCAGCGCCGGGTCCAGGCCGGAGTCGGTGACGGGCGGTACGACGACGTCGTGCCCGTCGGCCAGGGCGACCTCGCGCCGGCGCCGACGCCACCACGAGATGCGGGTGTTGAGCGCCGTACGCACGACCCAGGCGCGGGGCGCGGGATGCCGGGCGACCTTCGGCCAGGCGACCCACGCCCGGGTGAACGCCTCGGCGACCAGATCCTCGGCCAGCTGCCGCTCGCCGACGCCGGCGAGCACGGCCCTCAGGCACATGTCCCGGCTGCTGCGGTAGAACTCCGCGAACTCCAGCTCCTTCACATCCCCTATACGCCCAGGGGCTGGGATCCGCTTACACGCCTGCTCGCCCCACTCCATCGTCCAACGCTGCTCAGCCCCCGCCTACACCCTTGTCCAGCGCTGCGACGTCGTCCCGGACACGCAGGTCGAGGTGACCGGCCAGCCGGAGGACTCGTCGAGGCACCGGCTGTTGTACATGTTCTGCAGGGTGCTGCCGGAGCCCGTGCGCCAGGTCTGCTGGGTGCTCTGGTCGCAGTCGGCCGACACGATGTTGTAGGCGCTCACGCTCAGACACTGGCCGGTGTGCTGGTTGACCACGTGGAACGTGTTGCCCGACGCGCTCTTGTAGGTCCATGAGGACGCCGGGCTGTCCGAACACGCCCCGAGGACCGGACCACTGAAGTCGCTCATCACCAGGCACTGCCCGTCGGAGGCGTTCTTGAGCCGGTAGTAGCCGGTCGATGCGGGGGCGGTGGTCGAGGAGCCGCCGGACGTACCTCGGGAACTGCCCGAACTTCCGGAGCCGGAGCCTGAGTTGGAGCCGTTGGTGGCGCTGCCACCCGAGTCGCCCCGCGCATCCGATCCCGCGCCGCCGGCCTGGGATCCTCCCGCCCCCTTGCCCCCGCCCTCCTTCGCCGTCGGGGACGAGGACTTGTGCGCGGATGCCGACTTCGACGGGCTGCCCGACGCGGACGGCGTGGAGGCGGTGGACGCCGTGACGGAGACGGACGGCTTGGCCCGGGCCCCGTCGTCGGGCGCGGACGTGTACGGCAGGTACTGGATGGCGAGGGTCGCACCCGTCGCCACGACCACCACGGGGACGACGCCGAACAGAATGCGGGTACGGCGCCGTTCGCGCGGCTCCGGTCGGGCCTCGGGCTTGCTCCCGGGCCCCTGTCCGGGCTCGGGAGCCGACTCCGCCCCGGCCGCCGGAAGGGTGGGAGCGGGCTCGGGCAGCTCGTCGATCCGGGCCTCGTCCGCGGCGAACGCGGCCCGCTCGGCGAGCAGTTCGGTGACCGCCTCGGGCCAGGGCCGATCGGTGGACGGCCCGTGTTCCGCGGCCTGTTCGAGGAGTCCGGCGGCGGCGGGCCGGCTCTCCGGGTCCTTGTCGAGACAGGCGGCGACGACCTCGGCCAGCCGCGGATCGAGGTCTCGTACGGGCTGGAGGTCGGGCTCTTCGTGGACGATGCGGTACAGCACGCCGTGCCCGGACTCGTCACCGAAGGGCGGACGGCCGGATGCCGCGTACGCCAGCACCGACCCGAGCGCGAAGACGTCCACGGCGCCGCTCAACTGCCCTGTCCCCGAGGCCTGTTCGGGAGACATGTAGGCGGGCGTGCCCACGACCATGCCGGTCCTGGTGAGCTGGCTCTGGTCGGCGGCGCGGGCGACACCGAAGTCGATGAGGGTGAAGCCGTCGAGGGTCAGCATGACGTTGGACGGCTTGAGGTCCCGGTGGACCATGTCCAGCGCGTGCACGTCCGCGAGCCCGGAGGCCGCCTCCCGGAGCAGCAGCCACAGCGCGTCGACCGGCAGAGGACCCTCGTTCAGCTCGACGGCCTCGCGCAAGGTGAGGCCGGGGACGTACGCGGTGGCCAGCCACGGCGGCCGCGCCGTGCGGTCACTGGCGAGCAGCGGTGCGGTGGCCCCGGCGGGCAGCCGGGAGAGGTTGTCCAGCTCGTGTCCGAAGCGGCGCAGGAAGTCCTTGTCCTCGCCGACCACGGAGGGCAGCAGCTGCTTGACGGCGACGTACCGCCGCTCGTGCACCCCGAGGTAGACCCGCCCCATACCGCCGGCCCCGAGCCGCCCGACCAGCGGAATCCCGCCGATCGACCGCGGATCCTCGTCCTCCAGCGGCTCGGCGCCGCTGCCCCGCAGATCCAGCCCGTCCCGGTTGTCCCCGTTGATCGTCACTCCCGGAAGGCTAGCGGCGGAGAGAAGTTTTGGATAGCACCTCTATCCAAGCACCGCTTCGGCAGCATCGACGGCCGGCCGGAGGCCTTTGCATCAGCGCGCGGACTGGACAATTCCCGGCGGATTTTGACACGGTGAGGCGCACCGACCCGCATTCGAACACGTGGTCGATGACTCCAAACATCCGGGAGGCCGGCCATGTCACTCGCCTTCTACGCCACGCACAGCACCTTCTCCGACCCCGGCGAACTCGCCGACTACTACGCTGACTTACCGCGGGACCCCGCCCAACTCGCCCGTATTTCCCGCGACTTGCTCATCCACCGCTTGGAAGGCGACCTGTTCGGCCACACCCACCCGGCCGACCGTCTGCACAACGACGCGGAGACCCGCTACATCGACGACATCCTGCGGATCCTCGTGGAGCGCAACGACGCCCCGCTGCACGTGCGGCGCGAGGCCGGCGACCGTTTCGTCGGGATCTGCCGGGACTTCTCGCTGCTGCTCTGCTCGTTCCTGCGGCAGGCGGGCATTCCGGCCCGCATCCGGTCCGGCTTCGCCGACTACTTCGGCTCCGACGGCTTCCACTGCGACCACGTGGTCACCGAGTACTGGGACGAGGAGCGGGGCTGGCTGTTCGCGGACGCCCAGCTCGCCGACCCCCGCATCACCGCCAACTGGAACGCGGACTTCGACCCGATGGACGTCCCCCGCGACCGTTTCCTGGTCGCCGGCAAGGCGTGGCGGGCCATCCGTGAGGACGGGGCGGACCCGAAGACCTTCGGGCTGCATCCGCCGGAGGAGGGGCCGTTCTGGGGCGAGCGGTTCGTGGCCGGCAACATCCGGCTCGACCTGGCGGCACTGAACAAGGTCGAGACCCTGCTGTGGGACGTGTGGGGCGAGGACGAGGGCGAACCCGGGGAGCCACTGCCCGAGTCGTCACGCGCCTTCTACGACCGTGTCGCCCCTGTCGTCAGCGGTGACGTGTCCTTCGACGCGGCGCGGAAGCTGTTCGCCGAGGACGACACCCTGCGCACCCCGAAGACGGTGACGTGCTACGCACCCTTCAACGGGCCGAGCCGGGTCACCCTCCGCTGAGCTCAGGCAACGGTTCGCAGCCCGCGCACCGAGGCCGCCCCCATCCCCCGCACGACCCGATGCGCACACGCCGCCGCCAGCAGCTCCCCCAGCAGGTCCGGGTCGCCGATCTCCAGGCCGAGCAGGGACTCGATCCGCTCCAGGCGCTGGTAGAGCGACTGGCGGCCGATGTGCAGCAGTGCCGCCGTGCGGGTCGGGGAGCAGCCGTGCCGCAGGTGCACCTCCAACGTCCGTACGAGATCGCTGGGGTGGGCCGCCTCCCAGGCCAGCAGCGGCCCCAGGGTGTGCTGGACCAGCCGGGCGAGGCGGTCCCGGTTGGTGTCGATGCCACCGCGGGTCAGTTCCCGTTCCAGGGCGAGCGCGCGGGCGGAGGTGACCAACGGGCCGTCGGGGACGGACGGTTCGGCCGCCGGGACGGTCAGCGCCAGCTCAAGCGTCGTACGGGCCGCCCGCAGCGTGTCGCTCCAGCGCAGCCAGCCGCTGCCGGCGTCGACGGCGTGCCCGACGGCGACGGTGAGCCCGGCGTCGGCTGCCGTACGAAAGGCCTCCTGGACGGCACGGATCGGGTCACCGGAGCCGAAGCCACCGCCCGGCAGCGCAAGCAGTGCCAGCACATCCCCCGGAAACGGCGCCCGCAGCACCGCCGCCCCGCCCAGCAGCCGTACCGCCCAGTCCACGGCGCCCACCTCGCGCGTGCCGTGCACCGACACCCCGATGAGCCGGGCCCCCGGCCCCGGATGGAACCCGGCGAGCGCGGACCGTGCCTCGACCTCCGGCTGGTTCAGGGCCGCGCGGTCGGCCAGGTCGGCGAGCAGGGCCGCCGTGTGGTCGTCGCCCCAGGGACGTACCACCGACCGCACGGACAGGCCCCGCGCCACGATCGCCCGGTTCGCCGCCTCCGTGATGCGTACGAAGGGCACGACCCGGTGCATGGCCAGCAGGGGCAGCCCGAGGCGGCCGGCCTCGTCGACGACCTCGGCGGGCATCTGCGGCAGCGAGCGGCCCACCTCCACCGCCAGCCCGGCGGCACCCCGCGCGGCCAGCTCGCGGACATACCGGCGGCGGACCTCCTCGTCGGCGTCGGTCAGGCCGAAACCGTTCGTGAGCAGCAGTTCTCCGCCGTCCAGGAAATTCGCACCCTCGTACACCTCGCTGGAGTGCACCCAGCGGACCGGGCGGTCCAGGGCGCCGTGACCGGCGAGGAGCTCGGGCTCGGAGGCGCGTACGGGATCGAGGTCCAGGACTTCGCGGAGGGTGAGTGCGGCCACGGGCACCTCCAGGGACAGCGCGTGGACAGTTCGTCCGGCGGCGGGATGCCCGGAGAGTACTTTCCGCACGTTGCCCTCGTGTTTCGGCCACAGGAGAGTGAGGACATGGACCTTGTGGACCCCGACCCCATGGATCAGACGACGGCACGGACCTGGCTCGCCAGCGCCGTAGCCGAGGCCCGTGCCGGGCTCGCGGAGGGCGGCATCCCGATCGGTGCAGCGCTCTACGGCGCCGACGGCACCCTGCTCGGCCGCGGCCACAACCGGCGCGTCCAGGACGACGACCCCTCGATGCACGCGGAGACGGCCGCGTTCCGCAATGCGGGACGGCAGCGGTCGTATCGCGGTACGACCATGGTCACCACCCTCTCGCCGTGCTGGTACTGCTCCGGTCTGGTCCGCCAGTTCGGGATCTCGCGGGTCGTGGTCGGCGAGGCGGCCACCTTCCACGGCGGGCACGACTGGCTGGCCGAGCACGGCGTACAGATCGTGCTGCTCGACGATCCCGAGTGCACCGCGCTGATGCGCGACTTCATCAAGAACAATCCGGCACTGTGGAATGAGGACATCGGTGAGTAACCCGAGCAATCCGCGTATTCCGACCGTTGATCTGCGGCCCTGGCTGGACGGTGACGAGCAGGCCCGCGCCGCCATCGCCCGTACCGTCGACGAGGCCCTGCAGACCGCCGGATTTCTGCTGGTCACCGGGCACGACGTGGACCCTGCGCTGCGGTCCGCGATCCGGGAGGCGGCCCGTACGTTCTTCCGGCTTCCGGTCGGCACCAAGCAGCCGTACACGGCGAAGGTCGGCGGCCGCGGCTGGCTCGGCCCCGGCGCCGAGGCCAACGGCTACTCGGAGGGCACCCAGACCCCGCCGGACCTGAAGGAGTCGCTGACGTTCGCGACGCACGAGCCCTTCGAGGACCCGGTCGTCAACGCGGAGTGGTACGCACCCAACGTGTGGCCGGAGGAAGTGCCGGAACTCCAGGAACTGTGCGAGGAGTACCTGGAGCGGATGGGCGAGCTGGAGAAGCAGCTCCTCTCCCTGCTCGGCGAGGCGCTCGGCCTCGAAGCGGACTTCTTCTCCCGGCACATGGACCACCCGACGTACGGCTTCAACATCAACTGGTACCCGGGCACCGAGGTCGTCGGGGAGCCGCAGCCGGGCCAGTTCCGCATCGGCCCGCACACCGACTTCGGCACGGTCACCATCCTCGACCGGCAGGCCGGCAAGGGCGGGCTGCAGGTCTACACGGACGAGGGCGGCTGGGAGGACGCGCCCTTCGATCCGGACGCCTTCACCATCAACATCGGTGATCTGATGGCCCGTTGGACCGGTGACAGGTGGCGATCGGGACGGCACCGGGTGCTGCCCCCGCCCGCGGACGCACCGGCCGAGGAGCTGATGTCCCTCGTCTACTTCGGCGAGTGCACGCCGGGGACGACCGTGGAGTCGGTGCCGGCGCCCGTGGGCCGGGTGGCGTACGAGCCCGTCGACTCGCACATCTACCTGCGGGAGAAGCTGGACTCGATCACTGTGGGCTGAGGCTGCCGGCCGGGCAGGCCCTAGGGCTGCAGTTTTCGGATCAGTCGCTCGAAGCGGGCCCGCCAGCGCGGTTCCGACTCCTCCTCGCCCCGGAACTCGTGGGTGAAGCGGAGGGTCGTGCCGTCCTCGCCGGCCCGCTCCAGGTGGAAGCGGACCCGGCCGCCGTCCCCCACGCTGTACTCGGCGACCCGGTCCACGTCCCAGGCCGTGACCCGGCCGCTCCCCAGGTCACGCAGAGTGACCGCGCCGCCGAGCCGGGGCTCCAGGACATCGGTGGCGGTGAACCAGGCCGCGAGGCCCTCCGGGGTGGACAACGCAGGCCAGACCTGGTCCGTGGGCCGGGGAATCCGCACCAGGAAGTGCAGGATGTGCGTGCTCCCGCGGGTCTGGCTGATGCCCTGTTCGATGGAACCGGTCATGACTCCAGCCTGACCCCGACGGAGAGCTTCCGCACCTGTCGGGGCCACCGCCCCGGCTTACACGCCCGCGTACGAGTGCTTGCCGGAGACGAAGATGTTGACGCCGTAGTAGTTGAACAGCCAGCAGCCGAACGCGATCAGCGCCAGGTAGGCGGCCTTGCGGCCCTTCCAGCCGGCGGTGGCGCGGGCGTGCAGGTAGCAGGCGTAGGCGACCCAGGTGATGAACGCCCAGGTCTCCTTCGGGTCCCAGCCCCAGTAGCGGCCCCAGGCCGACTCGGCCCAGATGGCGCCCGCGATGATCGTGAACGTCCACAGCGGGAAGACGGCCGCGTTGATGCGGTACGAGAACTTGTCCAGGGAGGAGGAGGCGGGCAGCCGCTCCAGGAAGGACGTCGCGAAGCGGCCGGGGGTGCCGCCGTTCTCCAGCTTGGTCTCGTACGAGTCCTTGAAGAGGTACAGAAGCGTGCCGACGGCGCCCACGTAGAAGACCGCGCCGCACAGGATGGCGGTGGAGACGTGGATGTAGAGCCAGTACGAGTGGAGGGCGGGAACCAACTGGTCACTGGCGGTGTACAAGACAGTGACGGCGATGCCGAGGTCGAGGAGGACCGTGGTGATCAGGAACAGCCCGAGCCAGCGGATGTTCTTCTTCAGCGCGAGCAGCGTGAGGTACACGCCTACGGCGACGGTGGAGAAGGTGATGTTGAACTCGTACATGTTGCCCCACGGCGCCCGCTCCACCGAGGCCGCGCGGGCGACCACACCGCCGAGGTGGATGAGAAAGGCGAGCACGGTGAGCGAGATGGCGATACGCCCGTAGAGGTCGCCCTGCTCATCCCCGCCGTGCGCCCCCGGCCCGTCGGGCACGTCACGGGAACCGGCCGAGGCCCGTACGACGACCTTGGGCCGCTCCAGTACGGCGGTGCCGCCCGCCTTCTTCACGGTGACGGCGGGGGCCCCCTTGGCCTTCTCCGCCCCGGTGGTGAGCGCGGCGGCGGTGCGGCCGACCCTGCTGCGGCTGCCGAAGAGCCATTCGGCGATGTAGGCGAAGAAGGCCAGGGTGTAGACGGCCATCGCGGAGTAGATCAGCGTGTTGCTGATGTTCGCGAGGTGTTCGTTGGTCGCGGTGGCCAACTCGGTTCCGGCGGCGAGAGTCACTTCTCAGCCCCTTCGGCAGGTACGACTTGGGGGTCGGGGGTGGTGGTGTCGTCTTGGTCTGAGGAGCCGGCGTCGGAATCGGCGTCGGTGTCTGTGTCGTCGTCGGGCTCGGGCGCGCCCGGCGCCTGGTCGTACAGGATCCCGGCGAGGTCGCCGAGTTCCTCGGGCAGCTTGGCGGATTCGCTGCGGCCGAGCCCGGCCATCTCCACGACCGTCACACCGTCGGGGCCCTTGACCGCGCGCACCCACACGCGGCGGCGCTGGATGAACAGGGAGCCGGCGAGGCCGAAGATCGCGGCGAGGGAACCGGCGAGCGCCCAGTCGGTGCCGGGCTGCTGGACGATCTGGAAGTTCGCCCACTCCTTGGTGGACTCGTAGGTGATCGTGCCGGCGCCGTTCGGGAGCTTCATGGTCTGGCCGGGCTTCAGGTTGTCCCTGAGCTGGGCGCCCTTGGCGTCCTTGAACGCCTTCACATGCGACTTGTCGAGCTGGTACACGCTCTGCGGGATACCGGAGTCGACGCCGAGGTCGCCGTGGTACGGCGTCAGGTTCAGCACCGGGTTCTGCAGCGCGGGGAAGGTGGAGGCGGTCTCGCTGCCCTTGGTGTAGGTGGGCAGGAAGAAGGCCGAGATGCCCAGCTGTTCGCTGACGCCCTTGGCGTTCTTGTAGCCGTCGAGGACCTTGACCACGCCCGTGGAGGTGACGTTGGAGTCGAGCGGGAGGAGCGGCACGGCGTCGCGGTAGACGACGTTGCCCTTGCCGTCGCGGACGGTGATGACGGGAGCGTAGCCGTGGGCGGTGAGGTAGACCTTCGCGTCGCCGATCTCCAGCGGCTCGTTGACCTTGACGAGGTCCTTCTTGCCCTTGCCGTAGGCGCCCTGGCTGTAGGTGAGGGCCGCCTGGAAGGTGCGCGCGGTCCCCTTGTTCGGGCCGTTCGTCTCGTAGGTGCCGGTGAACTTGTCCAGGGTGAAGCTGAACGGCACCAGGTCGTCGCTGCTGAAGAGGTTGCCGGACTTGAAGTCGTCGTAGGAGATGAGGGTGTTGGAGAAGCCGTCGCCGTCACCCTCGACGACCAGCTTGTTGCCCTCGGACTTGAAGAGCTGGCCCCAGGCGAAGGCGATCAGCATGACGATCAGCGCGATGTGGAAGGCGAGGTTGCCGACCTCGCGCAGATAGCCCTTCTCGGCGGCGACGGCGTCACCGGCGAGGTGGGCACGGAAGCGGCGCTTCTTGAGGAGGGCGAGGGCGGCCTCGCGTACCTGCTCGGGCTCGGCCTCGGTGCGCCAGGTCGTGTAGGCGGGCAGCCGGGTCAGGCGCTTGGGGGCGCCCGGCGGGCGGCCGCGCAGCTGGCCGACGAACTGCCAGGTGCGCGGGATGATGCAGCCGATGAGGGAGACGAACAGCAGGATGTAGATCGCGGAGAACCACACCGAGCTGTAGACGTGGAAGAGGCCCAGCTTGTCGTAGACCGGCGCGAGGAAGGTGTGGGCCTTGCGGAAGTCGGCGACCTTCGTCTCGTCGATGCCGGACTGCGGGATCAGCGAGCCGGGGATCGCGCCGAGCGAGAGGAGCAGGAGCAGCAGCAGGGCGACCCGCATGGAGGTCAACTGCCGCCAGAACCAGCGGGCCCAGCCGATGACACCCAGGGCGGGCAGATTCGGCAGGTCCTCCTTGGGCGCGGTGGAGAGCTGGGAGCCGGCGGCTCCGAGATCCGAGTCGTCGGCCCGCTCGGGGCTCGTGTCGGTGCCGGTGGTCTTGCTCATCGATCAGATCCCCACAGTGAAGCCGGCGGACCAGGACTGCATGTCCTGCACGATGCGGTCCCACGCACCGGTGAGCAGCAGCAGACCGGTCACGATCATCATCGTGCCGCCGATCCGCATCACCCAGACATAGTGGCGCTTGACCCAGCCGAAGACGCCGAGCGCCTTGCGGAAGGCGACCGCGGCGAGCACGAAGGGCACACCGAGGCCGAGGCAGTAGGCGACGGTCAGTACGGCGCCGCGGCCCGCGCTGCCCTGCTGTGCGGACAGGGTCAGTACGGAGGCGAGGGTCGGGCCGATGCACGGGGTCCAGCCGATGCCGAACAGCGCGCCCAGGAGCGGGGCGCCGGCGAGCCCGGCCACGGGCCGCTTGTGGAAGCGGAACTCGCGCTGGGTCATCCAGGGCATCAGGCCCATGAAGAAGACACCCATGAGGATCATGAGCACGCCCAGCACCTTCGACAGGACGTCCTTGTTCTCCTGGAGGGTGTACCCGAAGGAACCGAACAGGGCCCCGCCGGAGACAAACACGACGGTGAAGCCGAGCACGAACAGAGAGGCTCCGGCGACCATCCGCCCGCGCCGGGCCTCGGCCAGGTCGGTGCCGGCGACTCCGGTCACGTACGACAGATAGCCGGGTACGAGCGGCAGGACGCAGGGGGAGAAGAAGGAGACGAGTCCGCCGAGCAGCGCGATGGGCAGGGCGAGCAGCAGGGCACCGTGCAGCACCGTGGTGTTGTAGCCCGTCGTGGCGGCGAGCGTGGTGACTGAGGTCACGTCACTTCTCCGCGAGGACCGGGGCGATCATCTGGCGCAGCTTGTCCTCGCTGAGCGCGGCCAGCGAGCGGGCGGCGATCCTGCCGTCCCGGTCGAGGACGAGCGTGGAGGGGACCGCCTGAGGGTTGAGCGTGCCCTTCTGGAAGCGGAGCATCAGCTTGCCCGTGGGGTCGTACAGGCTCTCGTAGGTGATGCCCTGCTGCTTCTCGAAGGCGACCGCGTTCTGGGTGCTGGTGTCGCGGGTGTTGATGCCGACGAACTGGACGCCCTTGGTCTTGAGGTCCTGGTAGACCTTCTCGAAGTTGGGCGCCTCGGCGCGGCAGGGGGCGCACCAGGAGCCCCACACGTTCAGGACGACGACCTTGCCCTTGTAGGAGGCGACGTCGAGCTGTCCCCCGTTGACCGTCTTGCCGGACAGGTCGGGCGCCGCGGCCCGCTCCCCCTTCTTCGCGGTGGAGATGCCGTCCTTGCCCATGACGAAGTTGGTGTCACCGCCCCCGCCGGAGGTCCCTCCGGACGAGCAGGCGGACATCAGCAGTGTGGCGACCGCGGCACCGGCGGTGGTCAGAACGGCTCGGCGACGTGCGCGGTTCGAGCGCACGGGGGCGCGGCTGGCGGCACTCATGTGAAAAGTTTCGCATGCCCGTTCCGGGGATCTTGCGCACCCCCCTTACGGGAGCCTTGCCGCCCGAAATCCGCATTTCAGGCGGCCTGCCCGGTGGGCGAGGAGGAGCTGGACGGGGTGGCCTGGAGGAAGGTCTTCCAGCCTCCGGCCGGCTGCTGGCCGACGTTGAGGGTCCGCAGCTTGGCGAGCACCTCCGGCTTCTGTACGTCCATCCAGTCGACGAACTGCCGGAAGGAGACGAGGCGTACGTCCGCGCCCTTCTCCTTCTCCTGCGCGATGTGCTTGAACGCCTGCTCCACGGCGTCCATGTAGATGCCGCCGTTCCAGTGCTCGAAGTGGTTGCCTATGAAGAAGGGTGCGCGGTTTGTCTCGTATGCCCGCTTGAAGCCGGCTATGTAGGCCCCTGCGGCCTGCTCGCGCCAGGCCGGGTAGTTGTAGGCGGGCGCATTGGTCGAGTTGACCGACTGGTTGGCGAGCATGTTGTAGTCCATCGAGAGGACCGGGAAGTTGTGGCCGGGGAACGGAATCCCCTGCAACGGCAGGTCCCACAACCCCTGCTTCTTCTGCGGCCACACCTGCAGGCCGCCGGGCGAGGAGGCGTCGTAGCGCCAGCCGAGGCTCTTGGCGGTGGGCAGCAGGTTGTTCTGGCCGAGCAGGCAGGGGGTGCGGCCGCCGACGAGTTCCTTCTCGTAGTCGAAGGGCAGTGACGGCATGTCGGTCCAGCCGGTGTTGGTCCGCCACTCCTTCACGAAGGCCTTGGCCTGCTGTATCTCGCTCCGCCACTGCGCGGGCGTCCAGTTGCCGACGGTGCCGTAGCCGGAGCAGAAGTGGCCGTTGAAGTGGGTGCCTATCTCGTGGCCTTCGAGCCAGGCGCGGCGGACGTTGGTGAGCGTGGCCTTGACGTGCTCGTCGGTGAGGTAGCCGATGTCGGAGGCGCCGCGCGGGTTGTTCGGCGGGTTGTAGAGGCGCTTCTTCGACTCGGGCAGCAGGTAGAGCCCGGAGAGGAAGAAGGTCATGGACGCGCCGTGCTGCTTGGCGAGGTCGAGGAAGCGCGGGAAGAGGCCGTTGCCGACCTCGCCGGCGCCGTCCCAGGAGAAGATCACGAACTGCGGCGGGGTCTGCCCCGGCTCCAACGGCTCGGGCTTTGCGGGCTGGTGGGGCTGCTTGCCGGTGAAGGAGGTCGAGCCGTCGCCGATGGGGCGGGCGGGGTTCGACGGCTTGCCGGATCCGCCGCCCTTGGAACCTGCGGCATGGGTCGACCCGTCTGACGGCGTGAGGGTGCCGCAGCCGGAGAGTCCGACGGCGGCCGCGGCGCCCGCGCCGAGACCGAGCATTCCCCTGCGAGTGAGAGCGCGCATTCCAACCCCGATCGTCATGTCCTGTGGTGGTCACCCATTCAGAGGACATGACGAAGGGGGAGGTTCCTCTCGATCACGTTGATCTGGCAACAAATGTCACGAGCGTGTCATAGGAACCCAAAGGGGATTTCTTGCCTCTCAAAAGGGAGGCTTCGCTCCGCAAAGGGAGCCTTCGACGGACTCCTCAGGCCCCGAAAGCCTTGTCCTTCCCCTTCACCGGCTTGGCGCCCGCGAGGAGATGGGCCGGGACGAGATCGCGGGCCGGTTCGCTGTAGCCGACGGACACGAGCTTGTCGCCCTGGTACGTGAAGGACGTCAGCGAGGCGAGCGTGCACTGCCGCTTGCGCGGGTCGTGCCACAGCCGCCGCTTCTCGACGTACGACCGCACGATCCAGATCGGCAGCTGATGACTGACGAGCACCGCTTCGTGCCCGCGGGCCTGGTCCTTGGCGGCGTCCAGCGCCTGCATCATCCGTACGACGATGTCGACGTACGGCTCGCCCCACGACGGCTTGAACGGGTTGACGAGGTGCTTCCAGTTCCCGGGCTTGCGCAGCGCCCCGTCCCCGACCCCGAAGGTCTTGCCCTGGAAGACGTTGTCGGCCTCGATGAGCCGCTCGTCGGTGGCGAGGTCCAGCCCCTGCGCCTTGGCGATCGGGGTGGCCGTCTCCTGGGCCCGCTCCAGCGGGGAGGCGCAGACGTAGGTGATGTCGCGGGGCGCGAGGTGCTCGGCGACCCGGTCGGCCATCTGGCGCCCGAGTTCGGACAGGTGGTACCCGGGGAGCCGCCCGTACAGGACCCCGTCCGGATTGGCGACCTCGCCGTGCCGCATGACATGCACGACGGTGATGTCGCTGCCGGCCGTGTTGTTGCTGTCGCTCATGCTGCCGTGGCCTCCGCCGCCGCTCGGGCCGCCGCCGGAAGGGCGTCGGCGATGCGCTGTACGGCCTGTTCGTCGTGGGCCGTGGACACGAACCAGGACTCGAAGGACGAGGGCGGCAGATAGACGCCCTGCGCCAGCATCGAGTGGAAGAAGGCGGTGAAGCGGAAGGACTCCTGCTTCTTGGCGTCCTCGTAGTCGCGGACCTCCCGGTCCGTGAAGAAGACGGAGAACATGCTGGAGGCGTTCTGCAGCCGGTGCGCGACGCCTTCCTTGGCCAGGGCCTCGGTGACGAGCGCCTGGATCTGCCCCGACACGGAGTTGACCTTGTCGTAGGCGGCGTCGTCGAGCAGGCGCAGCTGGGCGAAGCCGGCTGCGGTGGCGACAGGGTTCCCGGAGAGGGTGCCGGCCTGGTAGACGGGCCCGGCGGGAGCGAGGTGCGCCATGACGTCGGCGCGCCCGCCGAACGCGGCGGCGGGGAACCCGCCGCCCATGACCTTCCCGAAGGTCATGAGATCGGGCCGCACCCCGTCGATCCCGAACCACCCGGCGCGGCTGGTCCGGAACCCGGTCATGACCTCGTCGGAGATGAAGAGAGCACCATTCTTCGAGCAGGCGTCCTTGAGCCCCTGATTGAACCCGGGCCGCGGCGGCACGACACCCATGTTCCCGGGCGAGGCCTCGGTGATCACGCAGGCGATCTCACCGGGGTGCCGGTGGAAGGCCTCGTTCACGGCCTCGAGGTCGTTGTACGGCAGCACGATGGTGTCGCCGGCCTGGGCACCCGTGACACCAGGGGTGTCGGGAAGGGCGAAGGTGGCCACGCCACTGCCGGCGGCGGCCAGCAGCGAGTCGACGTGACCGTGGTAACACCCGGCGAACTTGATCACCTTGGTGCGCCGGGTGAACCCCCGGGCGAGCCGGATGGCCGACATGGTGGCTTCGGTCCCGCTGCTGACGAGCCGCACCTGGTCCACGGGCCCGACCCGCTCGACGATCTCCTCCGCGAGCGCGACCTCGCCCTCACCGGGCGTACCGAACGAGGTACCGCGCGAGACCGCGTCCTGAACGGCGGCGATCACCTCGGGGTGGGAGTGCCCGAGGATCATGGGCCCCCAGGAACACACCAGGTCGACGTACTCCCGCCCGTCCGCATCCGTCAGATACGGACCGCTACCGGACACCATGAACCGGGGCGTACCGCCCACGGCACGGAACGCACGCACCGGGGAGTTCACACCGCCGGGCGTGACGGCCGCAGCCCGGTCGAACAGTGCCTGCGAGACAGGCGCTTCGTATGAATAAGGCAGTGAATTAGGCAGTTCGCTCATGACCTGCGACTTCTCCGACCTTCTCCGACTTCTCGGGCTCCGGTTGCAAGGGACCTCCTCAGGGTAGGCCAGGGTGCACGGGCGGCAGCGGGCGCCGGGGCCGACCCGAGGGACAGCCGCCCCCCGGCGCGATCTGCGAAACTGGGTGCTGATACACACCGCTCATACGGCCCTGGCGTACGTATAGGTGTACGGATGGATGTACGACCGGGTGCGCGGCCAGGTGTACGACGAGGTGTACGGAGGCTTGTTCAGAGGCTGCGAAGATCCTGCGGACAGGTGTTTCAACGCACGTTTCGGCGGGCGGCCGTGGGGGAGGTCACTGACACGATGATCGGGTTGCGCAGCGGGGCCTGCGCGTCCTAGAAAAGCAGTCGGGTGGAGATATGCATCGCGGTGGCGGACTGGGCGAGGGGACTGATGACCTGGGTCCTCGACGTGCCCATCGGGGAAGGCACCGACGCGAGGCGGAGGAAGCTACCGAGGCACGTCAGGGACAGGGTGCACCGAGCGAGCCCGAGCAGATCGACCGGCGGATCGACCGCCGGGGCGACGCGCTCCGGGCGGGGAGCAGGAATGGTGGTCGGGTGGGGGTGACGTACAAGTACTTCGGCGCGCCGGACGGCGCGACCGCGGCCCGCGTCCCGATCTCGATGCGCCCCGAGGAACTCGGCGGCGACGAGCTCGGCATGAACGGCATGTTCACCAAGATCAAGCCGGAGACGATGGCGGCGATGGTGCTCACGGGCATCGAGGGTGTGCCGTTGCACAAGGTGCCGCCACTGGAGCTTGTCGTCCTGCACCCCGACTACGCGGTGGTCAAACTCCCCATGACGGTCGTCGACCCGCTCCGCGGCATAGGCGAGGAGGCGGTGGGCGCGGCGGCGTTCATCTGGTCGACGGTGCCGGATCGCGGGGGGCCGCGGGATGCGTTCAATGTTTACCAACTGCTGCATGAGTGGCAGGACTTCAGCCATCGGTTGCATGAGGCGGGGCATCAGCCTTATTGCTTGGTTTGGCCGTGAGCTGAGGTATCGCGGGGTTTGGGCGGGGCTTTCGGGTCCCGCCCTTTGTCATGAGCTGGGCGCAGGCGGGCGCACCGCTCTCCTCGCCACGATCATCGCGAAGCCCGAGGGCGCCGATCCCGCACAGGCCGCCTATCTCGCGGTGTGGCACAACTCCCGGGAGACGCGGAGCGGGCCCGCACCTCGTTGAAGCGAGATCACCGCAACTGAGCAGGCCGGGAACCGGTCTTCGGCCGCGATCCGGCGCCACCGGGCCCTGGCTCACAAGGGTCCGGTGAGCCACGGCGCTCCTTAAAGGACCTTTTTGAAAGAACCAACTACCCTCCCCCGCCTGCCCCTTGTCACCCTCATTTCGGCGACCTGCGCAGGGCACGGGACGGCCGGGTACCGATCCACGAGGTGGTGTCCGGCTGCCTCCGTTACTTGATGTGGGAAGCAGACGACGATTTCCCCGCGAGCCTGCGGCTGCGGCAGTACCCGGAATCCGTTCCCGTCGTGATCGACTCCCGGTTCGGCCACGGACTGCCCGTCATCGCGGCCAACCGCGTGCCGGTGACGGCCGTGACGGACCTGTGGGAGGCCGGGGAGACGGTCGAGGAGATCGCCTACGAGTACGACATGACCCCCGAGCAGGTCGACTCCCTCTGTCACGCCATGGTGCGCCTTGCCGCCTGAGTTCTTCCTGGACCGAAATCTCGGACGCAGGGTTGCGGAGGAACTCAGAGCACGTGGATGGAGGGTCCACCGAATCGTCGATGTCTCTTCTACCTCGACAACCAGCAGCTACGCAGCTTCGAGATGGTCGAACGTCTTGATGCGCTGCGTGCCGAGATCTACGGGGCCGTGGCGAAGGGAGGCCCTGCCGCGTACGGCGTACGGTTCGACCGTATCGAGCGCACCTGGCCCTGACATTGGACCAGGGCCCGTCCGGTAGGCGGGGAGTGATACCGGACAGGCCCTGGTGGTCTTCGGGTGCTTCGGTGCGGGTCAGTTCCGCTGCAGCACGACCGTGGTGTCCGGCGGCAGCAGGACGCCGTTCTCGCTCAGCGGGCCCGAGGCCAGGAGGGGGCCGGCGCCGGCAGGGAGCGGGATCGGCTCGGCGGAGAGGTTGACCGCGCACAGGATGCCGTTGCCGCGTTCGAAGAGGAGTGTGTCGGCCGGGCTGTCCAGCCAGTGGAAGTCCTCGCCCCGCAGGCCGGGGTTGGTGCGGCGCAGGCGGAGGGCGGAGCGGTAGAGCTGGAGCATCGAGGTGCGGTCGGCCTGGTTGGCTTCGGCGGTGTAGGACTTCCAGTCCGCGGGCTGGGGGAGCCAGGGGGTGGCGAGTACGGAGGTGCTGAAGCCGAAGGGCGGGGTGTCGCCGGTCCACGGGAGGGGGACGCGGCAGCCGTCGCGGCCGCGGAGGGTGTGGCCGGAGCGTTCCCAGATGGGGTCCTGGAGGAGTTCCTCCGGGATGTCCTCGACCTCGTAGAGGCCCAGTTCTTCGCCCTGGTAGACGTACGCGCCTCCCGGGAGCGCCAGCATCAGCAGGGCCGCCGCCCGGGCGCGACGTGTGCCGAGGGCGAGGTCGGTGGGGATCGGGCGGTCCCGGAACAGGGCCTGGACGCCGGTGTCGGCGCGGCCGTAGCGGGTGACGTGGCGGGTCTCGTCGTGGTTGGACAGGACCCAGGTGGCGGGGGCGCCGACGGCGGCGAGGGTGGTGATGCTGCGGTCGATGACCTCGCGCAACTTGCCCGCGTCCAGAGGGCACTTGAGGAAGTCGAAGTTGAAGGCCGTGTGGAGCTGGTCCGGGCGGAGGTATTCCGGCATGCGGCTGGGGCGGACGTGGGCCTCGGCGACGAAGACGCGCGGGTCGGGGTAGCTGTCGGCGATGGCCCGCCAGCTGCGGAAGATGTCGTGCAGGCCGTCGCGGTCCCAGTGGGGGTGGTCCTGTTGGCCCTCCCCTGTCAGGACTGAGAATTCGGTCAGGCCGAGGTCCGGGAGCGCCGGGTCCTTGACCATGCCGTGGGCGACGTCGATGCGGAAGCCGTCTACCCCGAGGTCGAACCAGAAGCGCAGGACCGACTCGAACTCGGCTCGGACCTCGGGGTTGTCCCAGTTGAGGTCGGGCTGTTCGGGGGCGAAGAGGTGGAGGTACCACTGGCCGTCGTCGGTGCGGGTCCAGGTGGGGCCGCCGAAGGCCGCGTGCCAGTCGTTGGGGGGCTGGGAGCCGTCCTCGCCCTTGCCGTCGCGGAAGATGAAGCGGTCCCGTTCCGGGGAGCCGGGCGGCGCCGCCAATGCCTGCTGGAACCAGGCGTGTTGGTCGGAGGTGTGGTTCGGGACGATGTCCAGGATGATGCGCAGGCCGACGGCGTGGGCCTCGGTGATCAGCTGCTTGGCCTCGTCGAGGGTGCCGTAGGCGGGGTGGATGTCGCGGTAGTCGGAGACGTCGTAGCCGCCGTCGGCCAGCGGGGACGGGTACCAGGGGTTGATCCAGATCGCGTCGACGCCGAGGTAGGCCAGGTACTGGAGGCGGGAGCGGAGGCCGGCGATGTCGCCGGTTCCGTCGCCGTCGCCGTCGGCGAAGCTGCGTATGTAGACCTGGTAGATGGCGGCCCTGCGCCACCAGTCGGCGTTGGCAGAGATCGACTTGCTCATGGCGCTCGGTCCTGACTGTCTGAAGATGGTGGGGGGTGGTGGTCAGCCCTTGACCGAGCCCTGGAGCAGCGCCTTGACGAAGTGGCGTTGCAGGACCAGGAACACGAGGATCGTGGGGGCCATGATGAGCAGGGCGCCGGCGTTCAACAGGACCTGGTCGGTGCTGTATTTGGTGGTGAACGCCTGCAACGCGCCCGCCATGGTGCGCTTGTTGGGGTCGTCGATCAGCACCAGGGCCAGCAGGAACTGGTTCCAGGTCGACAGGAACATCAGCAGCGCCAGGGATGCGATGGCGGGGCGGGCGAGGGGCAGGTGGATGTGGAAGAGCGCTCGCCAGGGGCCTGCGCCGTCCATGCCCGCCGCTTCCGACAACTCCTTCGGTACGCCGACGAAGTGCGCCCGCATCCAGAACACCGCGAACGGCATGTTCATCCCGATGAGGGGAAGGATCAGCGCCCACTGGCTGCCCAACAGGCCCATGGCCTTGGTCTGTTCGTAGAGCGGGACGATCACGATCTCGTACGGCAGGGTCAGGGTGAGCACGAGGATCGTGTAGAAGACCTTGCCCAGCGGGATCTCCAGGATGGTGATCGCGTACGCGGCCATCGTCGAGATCAGGACCGCGACCGGGACGACGCCGAGCACGATGAGCGTGCTGGACTTGAGCAGCGTCGTGATGTTGGCGATGTTCCAGGCGTCGACGAAGTTGTGCCAGTGCGGGTCGGTGGGCCAGCTCAGGCCGGAGGGGAAGGATCCCTGCGGGGCGAGGGCCGCGCTGACCATGCTCAGCAGCGGGACGACCGAGTAGAGCGCGGCGGCCGCGATGAGCGTCAGGCCAGGAGCCCGGCGGCGAAAGGTCCGCAACGTCTGCGTGCGTTCGGGCATGGTCACTTCTCCCGGAACAGGCGTTGGAGCGGGGCGACGACCGCGATCACGATCAGGGCGAGGACGACGGCGAGCGCGGAGGCAGCGCCGAGGCGGCTGTCGCTGAACGCCAGGTTGTAGACGGCGACGCCGGGGACCATGGTCTGGGTGCCGGGGCCGCCCTGGGTGGCGAGGTAGACGACGTCGAAGCTGGCGAGCGCGGCGATGATCGTGATGGTGACGCAGACGCCGATCTCATTACGGAGCCCGGGAAGGGTGACGGCCCGGAACTGGCGGATGGGGCCTGCCCCGTCGATGCGGGCAGCCTCGTACAGGCTGTTGTCGATCTTCCCGATGCCTGCCAGCAGCAGCATCGTGCACAGCCCTGTGGACAGCCAGGTGCCGATGAAGCCGACCGCGGTCAGGGCCCAGTGGAAGTCGGCGAGCCAGGCGCGGGCGAGGCCGCCCAGGCCGATGGCGCGCAGGGTCTGGTTGACCACGCCGTTGTCGGAGTACATCCACGTCCAGGCCACACCCGCGGCGGCCCCCGGGATGATCTGCGGCAGGAACAGCAGAGTGCGGGCCAGCGCCCCGGTGAAGCGGCCCTCGATCCGGCGCAGTACGGACGCGGTGATCAGGGCCAGGGTCACCGGCAGGACGGTGAAGAAGAGGATCAGGTAGAAGGCGTGGAGCAGGGAGGAGAACTGCTCCGAGTCGGTGAAGACGGCGGTGTAGTTCTTCAGGCCCACCCAGGTGGAGGCGCCGATGCCGTCCCAGTCGTAGAAGGAGTACTGGATCGACAGCAGCACCGGGTAGAAGTTGAAGACGCCGTAGAAGGCGAGGGCGGGGAGGGCGAAGAGCCAGCCGGCCCACCGCCTCGCCCGGAGCCTGTTGCGGCCCCGGGCGGCGGCGCCCTTCCTCGTCGGTCGGGGGGTGGAGGACATGGGGCTCAGCTGCTCTTGAGGGCGTCGGCGTAGGCGGTCTGGAGGGTCTTGACCATCGCGGCGGGCTCGACCTTGCCGGAGACCAGAAGTTGGAGCTGCTGGGGCAGCTTGGTGTTGACGGCCGGGGCGGCGTTCTGGATCCAGCTGTCGAAGCCGTTGTCGGCGGCGATGGCGGCGTAACCGGTCTGGATCTGCCCGGACGCGGTGCCGGACAGCGACGGCGTCTTCCCGGAGTCCGAGGTCACCGCGGCGTAGCCGTTGTCGACGGCGACCTTCGCCGCCTCGGGTGTGGTGAGGAAGTTCAGGAACAGGGCGGCGGCGTCCTTGTTCTTGGAGTGCGCGGCGATCGAGTAGGCGAGCGTGTTGCTCGTCATGCCCGCGTACTTGCCGCCCTTCTCGGCCGGCGGCATCGGGAAGACGCCGTACTTGCCCTTGAAGGTCTTGTCGATGGTCTGGGTGATCCAGCTGCCCTGGAAGAAGAACAGGCCCTTGCCGCCGGTGAACTGGCCGTACGACGCCTCCTGGTTGATGGCGTTGACGTCGGAGGCGAAGTAGCCCGCCTTGATCCACTTCTGCAGGGTCTTGGTGGCCTCGACGGCGGCAGGGGTGTCCAGAGTGGCGCCCGGCTTGTGGTTCACGAAGTCGCTGAGCTTCTGGGCGCCCATGTAGTCGCCGAGGAGCAGGTTGTAGAGGTGGCCGATCAGGCCGTCCTGGTTGGAGGCGACGATCGGGGTGATGCCGGACTTCTTCGCCTTGGCCATGACGGCTTCGAGGTCGGAGACCGAAGAGGGCACGGTCTTCATGCCGGCCTTGGCGGCCAGCGCCTTGTTGTAGAAGACACCGACGAGGGGGCCGGCCGAGCCGCCCGCCTCGTATAGCGAGCCGGAGCCGATCACGCCGTCGGACACCCGGCCGGGGGCGAGTGCGGAGGCGGGGACCTTGCCGCTCCAGCCGTACGCCTTGTCGTAGGCGTCGAGGTTGGTGAGCAGGCCGTCCTTCACCCCGCCGAGGAGGTCGCTGGGTGCGGCGAGGTCGGGCGCGGAGTCGGAGGCGAGCAGCCGTGGCAGCACGGTGTTGTAGTTGTTGTCCGCCTCGACTCGCAGCTTGACCTTGATCTTCGGGTACTTGGCCATGAAGGCGTCGGCCAGGCCCTGCTCGTAGGTCTCCAGACCGGCCGCGGAGAACAGGGTCAGGTTCGCGGGGGTGTCGGCGACGGCCGTGTTCACGGCCGTCGGCGTCGCGTTGGCAGCCGAGCCGGAACCCGAGTCCGAGCCGGGCCCGCTGCACGCGGCGAGCGTGGCCAGTGCGGAGGCCGCGGCGACGGCCGCCAGCGGGGCACGCAGGCGGCGGCCGACGGTTCTGGCGGGGGAGGTGGGGTGCTGCTGCTTGGGCATGATGCCTCCTCGCATCCATGCGGCTGCCGCTCCACTCATGGTCGGCAGACAGAGGTCGGCGTGCTTCCCGGACCGGGCCGCAGAGGAGCGTGAAGGTCGTTTCGGAAGCGTTTCCGTTGCCGAAAGACTGAGGGGGCCGACCGCGCCTGTCAAGTAACGAAAACGCAACACGCATTTGACATGCTGAAACGACCAGGCGGCCGTACAGGGCGACGCCCGGACCGAGCTGCCGCCCTGGAAGCCCTTCCGAGAATCATGGAAGCGTTTCCGAAAGTGAGTTAGCCTTCCGGCATGGCGCAGAGCTCCCAGAAGATCAACATGGCGGACGTGGCCCGTGCGGCCGGCGTCTCGATGGCCACCGCCTCACGAGCGCTCAACAACGAGAGCGGTGTCGCCGAGGCCACGCGACGCCGCGTGCTCGCGGTCGCCGAGGAGCTCTCCTACGTCGTCTCGCCCGAGGCGTCCCGCCTGGCCGGCGGCGACACCGGCCGGGTCGCGGTGGTCGTCCCGCACATCTCGCGCTGGTTCTTCGCGGCGTTGCTGGAGGGGCTGGAGTCGGTACTGCGCGCGGCCGACCTGGACGTGCTGCTCTACCACGTGGACGGCGTCGAGGACCGGCACGACTTCTTCCACCGCCTGCCGGCACGGCGGAAGGTCGACGCGGTCGTCGTGCTGGCCTTCCCGGTCGGCGAGGAGGAACAGCGGCGGCTTGAGCTGATGGGCGTCACGATCATCGCCGCGGGCGGTCAGCACGCGCCGTATCCGAACGTCTCCATCGACGACGAGACAGCCGGCCGCCAGGCCATGGACCACCTCCTCTTCCTCGGTCACCGCCGGATCGCGATGATCGCCGCGGTCGACCCCGACCAGCCGGACGAGGTGCAGCCCTCGGGCCGCTCGAACGCGTACTACGCCGCCCTGCGCAACGCGGGCATCCCCCTCGACGAACGCCTCGTCGTCACCGTCGACTGGGGCGGCGACCAGGGCGCCGACGCCATGGCCAAACTCCTCAGCCAGCCGGAGCCGCCGACCGCCGTCTACGCCCACTCCGACGAGGTCGCCCTCGGCGCCATCCGCACGCTGCGCCGGGCCGGGCTGCGCATCCCCGAGGACCTGTCCGTCATCGGCATTGACGACCATCCGGTGGCCGAGCTGACGGACCTGACAACCGTGCGGCAACCGGTGCGGGAACAGGGCGAGTTGGCTGGGCGGATGCTGCTGAGCATCCTGGGCGGCGAGGAGACCGAACACGACGTCGTCGTGCCGACCCAGCTGGTCATCAGGGGAAGCACAGCGCCGCCGCGAGGGCACGTCCAGGGCACATGAGCCGGGGAAACGGCGGCGAGCAGTGAGAACTACGGAGAGGAGTTTTCCCTGTTCAGCGCACATCTCGCCGAGAAACCCCAGGTCAGTCCCCCGCCTCTTCCAATCGCTGCACGAGTGGCAGGACTTCAGCTATCGGTTGCATGAGGCGGGGCATCAGCCTTATTTCCTTGTGTGGCCGTGACCTGGGGTTTCGGTGGTTTAGGGCGGGGTTTTCGGACCCCGCCTTCGTCATGTGCCGAGAGGGGCCGGCAGGCGACCAGGGCACATTGAGGGCATATGGGTTTGGACGAGGGCACTGATGACGTGCCCTGGGCTTCCGGCGGGTTCGGCAGGCCGCTCTGACCGGCCTTCCCGAATCGGGAACGCGCTGCCGTCCAGAACTTCGCCGCTCCAGTCAAGTGCGGTCCGCAGGGCGATCGTCGACGTCCTGGCATATCGCAGACACGGTCGGTGACCTCGAACCGATCGAGAACCGCATCCAGGACTTCACTCACCGCAGGCCAGTGGCGACCGCGGCCGAAGTACTGACGAATCAGCAGGCTGACGGTACGGCGAGAGCAGCTGGGTTCAGCGAGTCGCGCCTGATTGATCAGTGTCGGGCGCCCGTCAGGCAGATGCGTGGAAGCGTGAGCCACGCCGCCTGGCGGGGCCGGACAAGGCCGCCAGGCGGGCCCGGCGCGGGGACGGCTCCCTGTCGACCCGCCACTGGGTGGCCTCCGTCCAGGCCGAGGCGTATGCCGGCCTGGGAGGTTCAGCTCCTGCGAGCGCTCCCTCGACGAATCGGAGAGGGTCACGGACCTGACCGGCTCCGCCGACAACGGCGGCCGGCTGCGCTTCGACGGCTCCCGCCTCGCCGAGGAACGCGGCGCCCGCTACCTCCAGCTCGGCCGCCTCGACCTCGCAGAGAAGGCGCTCACCACCGCGCTCAGCCAGGACATTCCCGCCTCCGGTCAGTCCTTCCGGCGACGCGGTGCAGTCCTGACCGACCTCGCCTCCATCAGCGCCAAACGCCACGGCCTCGAGATCGACTCGCTGAGCACGACGTGACGAGGGGGAAGGCATGTCGCAGGTCGAGGGCGCACGAGTGTTCCGCGAGGCTTGGATCACCGGCGTTCGAAAGCACTTCCCCGGCGAACCGAAGCCCGGCTGTGTCGCCGACCGGCCCGGCCTGCCCGACTGGCAGAAGGAAACCGACGCCGACATCTTCGAGGCCGTCGAAGACGCCTCGAAGTAGCCGGGGTTTCGGGCATGCATGGTGCCGCTCCGTCAACCCATGGCTCGTCGAGGATCCGACCATGCTCACTCCTTACTGGCCGAGCGGGCGCCGTGACGGCGTGTCCGGTGCGCACGTCTGGCCGGAGTGCTCTCGTCGATCTGCTCGGTCGTGTCGTAGTTGCACCAGCCGGTGAGGCGTCCTTCCGTGTTGTACCTGGCCGACAGCCCGGGAGGATCCATGTGATCTTCGTGTTCCCGGACCAGGTTCTGGGGCAGCGTGACCACTGCCGTGACGCCGTGGGGCGATGAGCTGCGGAGCTGGACGCGGATGTCGTGGCGGCCGGAGAGCCGACCGACGACGAACATGCCCATGCGCCGCGCCACCGCGACGTCGACGACCGGGGGGTTCAGGAGCCTCTCGTTGGCCTCCACAAGGTCCTCGGTGGACATGCCGATGCCGTTGTCCTGGATTTCGACCTTCGCGCCGCCGCCGGACAGCAGCCGGCACGTGACGATCACCTCGCTGTCCGGCGAGGAGAACGTGGTCGCGTTCTCCAGCAGCTCCGCGATGAGGTGAACGATGTCGTTCACCGCCCGGCCGTCGACGTCCGCTGTGACCAGTCCGCGCAGCTGCACCCGCTGGTACTGCTCGATCTCGCTGATGGAGGCTCGGAGGACATCCACGAGCCGGACCGGGGCGCTCCAGCGGCGGCCCGCCTTCTCGCCCGCGAGGACGAGAAGGTTCTCCCCGTTGCGGCGCATACGGGTGGCCAGGTGGTCGAGCTTGAAGAGGCCGGCGAGCAGGTCTGGGTCCTGTTCGCCGTTCTCCAGACGGTCGATCAGCTCCAGTTGTCGTTCCACGAGACTCTGGCTGCGCTGCGAGAGGTTGACGAACATCGTGTTGATACGGCCGCGCAGGTGCGCCTGCTCGAACGCCAGCCGTACGGAGTCGCGATGGACGTCGTCGAATGCATGGGCGACAGCTCCGATCTCGTCGGTCGAGTCGACGGCCGTGGGCTCGACCTCAATGGGTTTCAGTTGCGTGCCACTGGACTCCCGCAGCAACCGGACCACCTCGGGCAGGCGGCGTTGCGCGATATCGCGGGTAGAGGCACGCAGGGTGTGCAGCGGGCCGACGATCGACTGCACGAGGACGTGCGTCACACCGATCACGAGCAGGAGGATCAACAGCTCGACGAGCGAGGCTGTGAAAAGTGAGTGCTCGGCCTGGCGCTGCTCGCGCGAGCTCTCGTCCTCGACCGATCCGACGAGCCGCTGCTCGACCCGTCGCATCAGGTCCAGTTTGCTCGTCATGGTGTCGAACCACGCGTCGGCGGCGAGGCTGGGGCGGCTGGTGCTCTGCAGGGCGAGTGCCTGCTTCTGGAGCGTGTCGGCCTTGTCGACACCCCTTCCGGTGACCGTGCGCTCGTAGAACCGACGCTGGGCGGCCGACGCACTGGACAGGAACTGGTCGGTCAATGCCTGTTGCTGCCGGCCGGCGAGGGTCAGGCTCTGGGCCTCGCTCGCATCGAACTGTCCCTCGGCCAGTACGCCACCGAGAAGTGCGCGTTGCTGAGACGCTTTCTCCGTGGCCTGGGCGAAGGTCTTGAGTGCACCGGCCCTCATGACAAGGGCCTGGCCGGCGATGTCCGGCGTGAGAAGGTCAAGGGCGTCGGTGAGCTCGGTGATCAATGCCGTGTATGCGTTGACCACGGTCGGCCAGGGCATCGTCGAACGGACCACCGTGTGGCGCAGTGACGCCACCTTCCGGCCGAAGACGTCGAACACCGCGATCTGGGTGGTCAGGGCGGAGTTCGTCCTGCGGGGGACATGAGCGGCTTCGCCACGAACCCGGGCCAGCGCCGCGTCTGTCTTCGAGCGCTGCGTGTCGATTCGGCTCGTGTTGCCCGAACGGCCCGCGGCAACGTGGAGGGCGGTGAGATCGCGTTCGTCCTCGATCTCCTGCAACAGCGCCGTGCCCTTGTCGACGACACGGACGAGTTGGCGGGCATTGTCGATGTCCTGTGCGTTCTGCACGGCGGATCCGACCCGCAGACCTCCCAGTACGAGCGCGGTGACGATCGGGATGACCACCACGGCCAGCAGCTGGGTCCGCACGCTCCAGTTGCTCGGGGCGAACCGCCTCTGGTTGCTGCCCCGTTGTCCTTGCACCACTTGCCCTCGCATTTTCTCCCCGCCCTTGAACGTGCGCGATCCAGGGGTGCGTCCACGCATGCGGACGCTGACTACGCGTCGGTCTCGGACCTGTTGGAGACCTCGACCACTTCCTCGGCGGCGAGGCCGCCCTCGCCGCCGTGGGCCAACCGAACGAGCAGGGATTACCGATAACCGTCCGCACGCCGCTCGCCCGCGGAGCTGACGTCGGCGAGGGCGGACAGAATGAGCACGGTCGACGCCGCGCCGGGGTCTTCGTGGCCGATGGTGCGGGCACCGAGATAGCTCGCACGCCCCTTGCGTGCCTGCATGCCGGCGGTCTGCTTCAGGCCCCACTCGGCGGCGTCGGACGCCGCGCGGGTGGCCTTGGCCAGGTCGCCGCCGGTGTCGATGACGGCCTGGTAGGCGGTCACGGCCGGACTGAGGGCGTCGATCATGGTCTTGTCTCCCTCCAGCGCCGCGCCGATCCGCTGGATTCCGGTGAGGGCGGCTGCCAGCGCGGCCCCCAGTTGTGCGGCGGAGACGTGCGGTTCCTGGCCCAGGGTTCGCGCGGCCTGCCGGAAGCCGGTGCCGTACAGCGGCCCCGAGGCCCCGCCGGTCTTGCTGATCAGTGCCCGGCCGACGGTGGCGAGCACCGCACCCGGCGTGGACGGGTTGGCTTCTTCCAGCGTCGCCACCGCCGCCTGCAGGCCACGGCGCATGTTGATGCCGTGGTCGGCATCGCCGACGGCGGAGTCGAGGCGGGTCAGACGATCGGCGTTCTCGGTCACCGATCGGGCGGCCTCATGGATCCAGGCCCGGAACATGCTTGCATCCATCGTCGTCCCTCTCCCTCGTACGATCTCGTACGGACTCGTACGGTCCGGCGTCGATGGCCTCGGCCGCTCAGCGTCCCCAGCGCAGCGCGGGGGTCACGACCGGGGCATCCCACAGATGGGTGAGCTGTGGCGTGAGCCGGCACACGGTGATCGTGCAGCCGGCCATCTCCAGGCTGGTGACGTAGTTGCCGACCAGGTTGCGGGTGATCCACACGCCGTGGCCGGCGAGCCACTCGGCGACCGCGGCATACACCACGTACAGCTCGATCAGCGGGGTGCCGCCCAGGCCGTTGACCATCACGAGCACGTCGCCCGAGAGCGGCATGTCGGCGTGGATGGCGTCCAGTGCGACACCGACGAGCTCCCTGGCGGAGGTGAGCCTGCCGCGGGCGCGGCCGGGCTCGCCGTGGATGCCGACGCCCAGCTCGACATCGTCCTCGCCCAGCTCGAAGCCGGGTTTGCCGGACGCGGGCACCGTGCATGGAGTGAGCGCCACCCCGAAGGAACGGGACCGGTCGTTGACCTCCCGGCCCAGAGCCGCGGTCGTGCCCAGGTCCGCGCCGAGTTCGGCGGCCGCACCGACGACCTTCTCCACGAACACCGTCGCCCCGGTGCCGCGTCGGCCCGCCGTCCACGTGCTGTTCTCCACTGCGACGTCGTCGTTGACCACGACGCCCTCCACCCGCACGCCGTCGTCGGCGGCCAGCTCGGCTGCCATCTGGAAGTTCAGTACGTCGCCGGTGTAGTTCTTCACGATGTGCAGGACCCCCGCCCCGCTGTCAACGGCCAGCGTGGCAGCGAGAATCTGGTCGGGCACGGGAGAGGTGAACACCTCACCGGGGCAGGCCGCGTCGAGCATCCCGTATCCGACGAAGCCGCCGTGCAGGGGTTCGTGCCCGGATCCGCCGCCTGAGACCAGGCCGACCTTCCCGGGGGTCGGCCCGCCCGCGCGGGCGATGTAGCGGTCGGAGGCGTTGACCGTCAGCGACGGGTGCGCGGCGGCCACACCGACGAGAGCGTCGTCGAGCACGTGATCGGGCGAGTTGATGAGCTTCTTCATGCTTGCGGCCCCTTCTTCTCACGGCAGCGAGGGCCGGCAGCACTGCTCGACGAGTTGCCAGACCTCTTCGGGGGTTTCGCGGGTGAGGGCGACGGCGGCCAGGGAGGCACAGGTGTCGTGGCGGAGTCGGCGGATGCGGGCGCGGGCCTCGTCGAGGGCGGCTGGGCCGACCGAGAGGCTGTCGCAGCCGAGGCCGATGAGGAGGGGGGCCACGAGGGGGTGGGCGGCGGCGTCGCCGCAGACGGAGACCTGACGATCGTGGCGATGAGCGGCGGTGACGACACGGGCAATGGCGTCGAGTACGGCGGGGTGTGCCGCCATCGCGGGTGTGGCGGTGGGGTCGCGCCGGTCCAGTCCCAGAATCTGGCAGGTGAGGTCGTTGCTGCCGATGGAGAAGAAGGAGGCTTCGCGGGCGAGGTCGTCGGCCGCGGCGACCGCTTCGGGAAGTTCCACCATGATGCCCAGGGGCGGCACAGGTACGCCGGCTTCGGTGGCCGCGGCCTCGATCAGGCGTCGGCAGGCGCGCAGTTCGTCGACGCCCGCGACCATGGGGATCATGATGCGCAGGTCGGTGTCGGCTCCGGCGCTCAGCAGGCTGCGGAACTGGTCGGCGAAGGCGTCGGGTCGGGCGAGCATGAGGGGGAGACCGCGCCCGAGCCGTCGGCCCTCACGGCCCTCGGCGAGGAACGGCGGCAGTTTGTCGTCGGCGAAGTCGAGCGTGCGAGCCGTGACCACCTGCCCGGCGAGAGCGCGCAGCACGGGGACGAGAGTGGCCGCGTGCTGCTCGCGGGTGGGCCACGCCGGATGGTTGAGGAAAGGCAGCTCGGTGCGGAGCAGGCCGACACCTTCGGCACCCGTGGTCAGTGCCGTGCGGGCCTCGGCCGGCGTGGCCACGTTGGCCCGCAGCACGATGCGGTGCTGGTCGAGTGTCTCGGCGGGCAGGTGACGCTCTCCGGCGAGGGCGAGCCTGCGGGCCCGGGCGGTCTCCATTGTTCGCAGGGCCCTGGTGCGTTCCTCGTCGTCGGGATGGGCGACTGCGCCGGCCTGATCGGCGTCGAGCAGGATCTCCTGCCCGTCCGGCAGTTCGAGCAGCTGGGGGTCGACGCCCAGGAGGAACGGGATGCCCAGCGAGCGGGCGACGATCGCGGCGTGCGAATTCGGGCCGCCGGTCACGGAGATCGCGGCTGTCACCGTCAGACCGGGTTCCAGCAGGTCGGCGGCGCCGATCTCGTGGGCGACCAGGACGAGCGGCTGGTCGGTGGCGGGGCCCGTCCCGCCGTGGAGGTGGGCCAGGACGCGGCGGCCGACCTGCCGGACGTCCGCCGCCCGTTCGGCGAGGGTGGGATCGTCCAGGGCGGCGATGGTTCCGGCGTAGGCGTCGATGGCCTGGCGGACGGCAACGGGTACCGGTTGGCCGTCGTTCGCCCTCTTGACGGCCTGGTCGCGCAGATCCTGGTCCTGGGCGATGTAGCTGTTGACCTCCATGATGTCCGCCTGTTCGTCCTTGCCCTGTGCGCGCAGCGCGGCGGACAGGTCGAGCAGGCGGGCGGCTATGGCGTCGAAGGCGTCGGTGATCTGCTGCGTGGGGTCGCCGTCGGCGCGGTGGGGCAACGCGGTTGTGGTGAGTGGCCGGTCGGTGCGGTGGACGATGCCGAGGGCTGTGCCGGGCGCGGCGGCGTGCCCGGTGTAGGCGCGGCGGCCGGTCATCGGGCCCCCAGCGACCCGGCGCGGGACCCCAGCGTCTCGGCGAGGGCGCGGAAGACCAGGGCGGTGGAGGTGGCGCCGGGGTCCTGGTGGCCGATGCTGCGGGCGCCGAGGTAGGAGGCGCGGCCCTTGCGGGCCTGCATCGGGGTGGTGGCGCGCATGCCCTCTTCGGCGGCATCGGCGGCGGCCACGGCCGCGGCGGCCAAGTCGGCCCCGGCGTCGGCCTGTTGCCGGAAGGCGGCCAGTGCAGGGGCGTAGGCGTCGATCATCGTCTTGTCGCCGGGTGCGGCCGCACCGAGCTTCTGGATGCTCGCGAGGCCGGCGGCCAGTGCGGTGGCGACCTGCTGTGTGTCGGCGATGGGGGTGTCCAGCGCCTTGCCGATGGCGCGGAAGGCGCCGCCGTAGAGCGGTCCGGAGGCGCCGCCGACGGTGGAGATGAGGGTGGTGCCGGTCTTGACCAGCACGGCCCCGACGGTGTCCGGCTCGTAGTCGGCCAGGGCCGTGACGGCGGCGGAGAAGCCACGGTGCATGTTGGTGCCGTGGTCGGCGTCGCCGATGGCCGAGTCGAGCTGGATGAGGTGGTCCTTGTGCTTGTCCACGGCGGTTGCGATGGCCTGCACCCACGTGCGGGCGAGGTCGGTGTCCACGGAGTCTCCGTTCATGGTCGGTACGGGGCTGGTCAGTACGAGGCTGGTCGGCGGTTGGTTGAGCCGGGGGTGGGGGAAGACGCGAAGGGTGCGGTCCGGGCGGGCTGACAGCGGGAAGGACCCGGCCCGGCCCTCGCGTCGCGCGTGGCCCCGCCCCCGGCTCGGTCAGATGCCCCAGCGCAGGGCCGGGGTGTTCACGGGAGCGTCCCACAGGGACAGCATGTCGGCATCGGCCTTGCACACGGTGACGGAAACACCGGCCATGTCCAGGCTGGTCACGTAGTTGCCGACGAGGTTGCGGGCGATGACCACGCCCTTTTCCGCGAGTGCGGCGGCGACCTCGTTGAAGACCACGTACAACTCGATGAGAGGGGTGCCGCCCAGGCCGTTGACCATGACGACGGTCTCGTCACCGGGGTCGAGGGGCTGGTCGGCGAGGATGGCGTCCAACGCGGTGGCCACGATGGCCTTGGCGGGGCGGAGCTTCTCGCGGCGCCGTCCGGGTTCGCCGTGGATGCCGACGCCGACCTCCATCTCGTCCTCGGGCAGATCGAATCCGGGCTTGCCGGAGGCGGGGTTGGTGCAGGCGGTCAGCGCCACGGCGAAGGACCGGGACGCGGCGTTGACCCGCTTGCCCATGTCGGCGACCTCGGTGAGGCTGGCGCCCTGCTCGGCGAGGGCTCCGGCGATCTTCTCGACGAAGACGGTGGCTCCGGTGCCCCGGCGCCCGGCGGTCCAGGTGGAATTCTGGACGGCGACGTCGTCGTCGACCAGGACGGTCTCCACGGTGATGCCTTCCTCGGCGGCCAGTTCGGCGGCCATCTGGAAGTTGAGGACGTCGCCGGTGTAGTTCTTCACGATGAACAGCACGCCCGCGCCGCCGTCGACGGCCTGGGCCGCGGCCAGCATCTGGCCCGGAACGGGAGAGGTGAAGACCTCGCCGGGGCAGGCGGCGTCGAGCATGCCGCGTCCCACGAAGCCGCCGTGCAGGGGTTCGTGCCCGGATCCGCCGCCGGAGACGAGAGCGACCTTGCCCGGCTTGGTCCCCGCGGCGCGGGCGATCACCTTGTTCTCCGCGTCGACCTTCAGGCCGGGGTGGGCGGCGGCGATGCCGGACAGCGCCTCGGCCAGCACCGCTTCAGGGGCGTTGATGAACTTCTTCATGACAAGGGCTCCTCAAGCGGCGGCGACCGGCTCGGCCGTCGCATCGGTGGTGGTGGCGGTGGCGGTGCCACGGCGGGCGTTCAGGGCGACGTACAGGAAACCGGCGGCAACCGCGCCCAGGACCTCGGCGATCAGGTAGACCGGCAGCTGGTTCCAGTGGACGGTGCCGTTGAAGACCTGGCCGATCAGCATGGGGCCGATCGTGCGGGCGGGGTTGATGGACGCGCTGGTGGCGGGTGCGACCACCATGATGATGGCGAACACGGCCAGCCCGATGGCGAGTCCGGCGAAGCCGCCGGCCGAGCGACGGTCGATGGCGCCGAAGACGACGAAAGCGAGGATGGCGGTGCCGACGGCTTCGGCGAAGAAGGCTTGACCGGCACTGACCTGGGGGCCGTACGAGGCGATGCCCAGGCCGACGGTGACGGCTTGGTGGCCGAGCACCCCGATGATCGCCAGGGCTCCCAGGACCGCGCCGACGACCTGGGCGGCTATGTAGCCGGGGACGTCCCGCCAGGGCATCTTCCGCGTCGTGGCGAGCGCGAGGGTGATGGCCGGGTTGATCTGGCAGCCGGAGATGTGGCCGATCGCGTAGATCATCGCGATGACGACCGTGGCGAACGCCAGCGAGATCATGCCCAGGTCGGCGAAGGTGAACGGGGCCTTGCCGTTGACGATGAGCGTCGCGGGGACCGAACCGACGCCGATGAACACCAGCATCGCGGTGCCCAGCATCTCGGCCAGGAGCTTCTGTGAGTAAGTGTTTTCTTCCATGGAAGGCGCCCAGCGCCTAGCGGCGGCTTGGGCGTCTCACCTCCTCCGCGTGGAGCGGGCTGTGAAGGGGGAGGTGGCCGCCAGGTGGTCAGGGTCGGGCAACCTGGCGGCCGCTCAGGGGAAGCCGGGGAGCTTTGAGCTTCCGGCTGCAAAGTGTTCATCATGGATGAACGTTGTTCTGGAAATTAAGGCCGCGTTTCCGGCCTGTCAAGGGCTTCGGCAGCTCTGGGTTCCGTAGATACAAAGAAGGCCCCTCGGCAGCTGCCGAGGGGCCTGGTTCAGGGGGCGGGACGGCGGACAACTGCCGCCGCGTTCGGGTCAGGTCACCGTGCTGCGTGCGGCCGTCCCGCGGGGGGCACCCAGGTCGCGGGAAAGGTTGCGGGCGGTCTCCCGGACGGCGACGGCAAGCTCCTGACGTGCCGGTTCGGCAAGCAGCCGCTCCACGGGGCCGACGATGCCGAGAGCGCCGACCACCTCACCGGAACGGTCGAAGACGGGAGACGCGATCCCCGCGTCCCCGATGGCGGACTCCTGGTCCTCGATCGCATAGCCCGTCCTGAGGACGTCCTTCAGCTGACCTGCCAGCTCCTCCGCATCGGTGATGCTGGCGCCGGTGAGCACCGCCGGCTCACCCGCGAGCAGCCGCTCGCGCTCGCCGGCCGGCAGGAAGGCTGCGATGGCCTTCCCCAGGGCACACGTGCTCCACGGGATGCTGGCGCCCACCTCAAGGATCTGCACGGCCCCCTCGGGCCGGAACGCATGGTGCACCACCAGGACGTGGTCGCCGGTGAGCACGGCCACCCAGACCGCCTCGTTCGTCCGGTTCGCAAGCTGGTCCGCCCAGGTCAGTGAGCGGGTCCGCAGTTCCTGAGTGTCCAGGTAGGCGTTGCCCAGTTGCACCAGGTCGGGTCCGAGCTGGTACTTAGAGCTGTCCCGGTCCTGTACGACCAGCCCCTCGGCCTCCAGCGTGCGCAGCAGCGCGTGCACGGTCGGCTTGGCCACGCCCAGACGGTCGGCCAACTCGGTCACTCCGAGCCGGGGCCCGGTGGACGCGAGCTCCCGCAGTATCTGCACCGCCCGCTGCACCGCCTGCACCATCGAAAATTCTCCCTGGTTCACTATTGCTGAACAGTGTTCCGACATTTACGGTAACTGTTCATGAGCGCATCTGTCGGCATCGTACTCGTGTCCCACAGCGCCGAGCTCGCCGCGGGCCTTCGCCTGCTGGTGGAGCAGATCGGCTCCGACACGGTTCCCCTCGCCACCGCCGGAGGCACCGACGACGGCAGGATCGGCACCAGCTACGACCTCGTCCTCGACGCCATCAGCAGCGTCGACCGCGGCGGAGGCGTCGTCGTCCTGCCCGACCTCGGCAGCTCCGTCCTGACCGCCCGCACCGTCCTGGAAGACCATCCCCGCCCCGACGTGCTGATCGTCGACGCGCCCTTCGTCGAAGGAGCCGTCGCAGCCGTCGTCACCGCCGCATCCGGCGCCGACCTCAAGACCGTCGCCGACGCCGCCAAGGAGGCCCGCCATGTCCACAAGCTCTGAGTCCGCCACCACGACCGCAACGACCCCGTCCAAGCACGAGACGGCCGTCGTCCTGCCCGCCAACCTCCACGCCCGGCCCGCGGGCCAACTCGCCCGCGCCGCAGCGACATTCACCAGTGCCATACAGCTGGAGTACGGCAACCGGACGGTCAATCCGACCGGAGTCCTCGCCGTCATGGGCCTGGGGGCCACCGTCGGCAGCACCGTGACCGTCCGCGCCGAAGGCCACGACGCCGAACAGGCCGTCGCGGCGTTGACGCAGATCCTCGCCACCGCCGAGTGATCCGTCCGCCACCGGTGGCGCGGAACCGGCCTCCGCTTCCGACATGAGAAACAAGAACCAGTGGAGTTGGCCGAGGATGAGCGTCCCCGCCACGAATACATCTGACGCAGAAGCAGAAATGGCCCAGCACTCGCAGGCCGAGCTGGTCTGCGCGCTGCCGCACATCCCCGAGGCCGTCTCCGTGGTACGCCGACGGGCACGCACCGTCCTCACCCAATGGCGCGTGCCCACCCCGACGGCCGACGACGCCCTCCTGGTGATCTCGGAGCTGACCACCAACGCGATCGTCCACGCACGGCCGCCGGCAGTGCTGCGGTTGTCCCTGCCCGACGTCGGCGGCCGCCGCGCCCTGCGCATAGAGGTCACCGACTCGGGGCCGGTACCTCGACGACGCCCGTCGCATGACAGCCCCCACCCTGCCGATCACAGGGAAAACGGTCGCGGGACCGGCATCGTCGCGGCCCTCTCCGCACGACACGGGGTATCCCGCCATCCCGAGAGGACCACCCGGTGGGCGGTTCTCCAGATGGGGGCTTGACCGGGGCATCAGCCGTACTGCCTGGTGTGGCCCCGAGCTGGGACTTCCCGAACGGCGGGCCGCGAACGCCAAGGGCGGGACCCTTTCGAGTCCCGCCCCGGGGGTGTGTCCGGCCGAGCTCCTACGACACGTGGAGCGTCGTCGTCTCGCCGCCGGTCTTCGGGATGTACTTCTGCGTCCACGTCCATGCGGCGCTGCCGATCTTGTAATGGAGCTCGATCGACGAGTTCTGCTTCCACCAGTAGTTCCAGCCGGTGGCGCAGGTGTGCGGGTTCGCCTTCCAGATCGGGCCGTCGACCCAGTCGTCGTGCTGGTTGTAGCCCTTGGCCCAGAACAGCAGGGTCCCGTTGGAGTCGTTGCAGACCGTGATCTGTACGGCGGAGACCGGGTCCGTGCTGGCCGTGGCGGGGAAGGCCACACCGCCGAAGACGGCACCCGCGGTCAGGGCCGCTATGGCGAACTTCCTTCTGATGTCACGCATTTCACTACCACCGTCCTGTTCAAGTGAGGGGGATCAGCTGAGCAGCCCTTTGGACTTCAGCCAGGTCCGCGCCGCGTTGGCGGGGGACTCGCCCGCGTCGACGGAGGAGGCGAGCGCGGACAGTTGGTCCGTCGTGAGCGCCGAGTTGAGGCGGGCGAGGGCTTTTCTCGCGGCCAGGCCCGCGTAGGGGGCCTGGATGAGCGGGAAGACGTGCTCGGGCGGGATGACGCCCTCGGGGTCGGTCAGCACGACCAGCCGGTCACGGGTGATGACGGGGTCGGTGCCGCGCAGGACCAGTACGTCGGCGGTCGCCGAGGTGCCGGCACCGGTGAGAGTGACGCCGTACGCCTTCTTCAGCGAGGCGGGCGTGGGGGCGTCGGGGGCGGAGGACGCCGAGCCGCCGAGGGTGAGGCGGCTGCCCGCGTCAGCCAGGTCGGAGAGATTGTGCAGGTCGTGGCGCCGGGCCGTGGCCGCGGTGACCGCGAGGACGACGCCTCGCTGGGCGGCGGCCGGAGGAAGGGCGGTGATGCCCATCGGCAGCGCCATGCTCAGCGTCGCCGGCATGTTCCCGGGCAGGGTGTCCCCGCCCGGGAACGTACGCAGCAGGGTGCTCTCGTACGCGGGAGCCAGCCCGAGTCTGCCCGCCACCACGGCCCGGGCGGTGGCGGACGGAGACGAGTAGTGGGTCTTCGCCGTCTCCACCTTCTTCCCCGCCCTGGTGAGGAGTTCGGCGTACATGGCCGCCACCACCCGGCTCTCGGCCGAGGTGTCGGTGCCGATCACCGTCGGGCCCTCGCCGTCCGCGTAGGACGTGTTGGGCTTGTTCTGCGCGGCCGCCGCGCACCCGGTCAGCAGGACCAGGGAGCAGACGGCGGCCGCCGCGAGGCGGAGTCGGAGCCGGGGGCGGGTTACTGGAAGCACGGAGCACCACATGCTGTCGGCCGGTCTCAGTTGCAGTGGGCGGAGCGGTCGCCGGAGGTCATCGGCGCGTCCTTGAAGTTGACGTAGCCCGAGTTGGGGTTGTCCTTGTTGAAGCCGGACGACTGGTAGTTGTTGACGTACCAGATGTAGTGGCCGTAGTAGCGCTTGCCGAAGTGGATCTCGTACCAGCCCTTGGCCTGCTGCTTGGCCGTGCCGCGCTCGATCCAGCCCTTGTAGCCGGCCGGCACGTTGACCGTGTTGCTCTCGGTGTCGCTGTGCGACGCCTCCCAGCTGTGCGAGTACGTGGTGCTGACGCCGACCGTGAACACCTCGAACCACTTGTATTCCGCGCTGATCGAGATGCCGAAGGTGTTGGTGGAGCCGGTCGTGTCCTGCCAGTCGATGCGGTGCTGGTTGGTCTGGCTGGCGCAGTTGTACGCGATGCTGCCGACCTGGTGATTCGGACCGGTGTACGTCCAGTAGTCCGTCGCGTGGAACTGGCACAGGTCCGCCCAGCTGCAGGCGTCCAGGAGCTCCTTGGTGGTGGGGCTGTCGGCGGCGGAGGCCTGCGGGGCCGCCATCAGCGAGGCGCCCAGCGTCAGGGCGGCCACGGCCCCGGCGGTGCGGAGGGTGCGCTTGGGGGAGGCGGATTTGCGGCGTGCGAATGCCATCGGGCTGCTCCAGTGAGTGGGGGGTGGTTTCCGGGCAGCCGACGGAGTTGCCGTCGGCTGCCCGCCGGTGTCACTGACCGGGGAGTGCGGTGCACCGGGTGGACCCCACTCTTCGGGGCGCCGATTTGTTGATCAATGCAGCTCAGAGGCGTAAACAACCCAACCCGGGCCGGAAACCGGACATGTGACAGCCCGTTCACCTGCCGGTGATTCGGGACCGCGTTCCGTGCGCCTTCGGGCCGCGGTCCCCACGTGCGGTTTTCTGTTCCGTGATGCGGGGGTGCGCCTTGGGGACCGTGGAGGACTTGGCTATACGGTGCTTTTCGGGAGACGGGACGGCGGCATGCGCATGCGCGCCGGGCTTCCGAAACGCGGGCTCACGAGCGGCATGTGGTGACGAGGGCGTACGCGCCGACGTCGGAGTCCGAGTCGGAGTCGCGGTCGGAGTGGATGTCGCGGCCTGGGCGGGATCCGCTCCCGCAACCGAGGCGGCCGAGTCGCCGGTGTCGGACACGTCGCACACACGCCGGTAGGGCACATCGGGGAGGTACGTCCGCCACTCGTTGGGGTCCAGGTTGCGGCCGGCGCGCGCGCAGAGCCGGGTGACGACCTGGGCGGTACCGACGGCGTACCGCTGGACGGGGACGTGCGGGCTGCCGGCGTAGAGAGAGTCCCCGTGCGCGCCGAAGGCGAGCGAACGGATCGCGTCGCGGGGCGTGTTGAGACTGCCGCCGAGGGGCTGCCGGGTGGCGGTGTCCCACAGGCGCAGGGCTCCGGAGCCGTAACCCACCGCGAGGGTGCGGCCGTCGGGGCTGAAGGCGAGGGCGGTGACCCGGGTGCCGGAGGCTCCGGGGGCGGGCGGGACGACGGCTTCCCGGTGGCGTTCCGTGCGGCCGCGCCAGACCGTGACGCTGCCGAAGTCGCCGCCGGTGGCCAGGTGGGCGCCGTCGGGGCTGAGGGCGAGGACGTCCGCGTTGCCGTCCTGGCCGAGCGGTACGTCGGTGTCCAGGCCGAAGGGCAGGGCGGTGGCCGGGCCGGCGAAGCCGGAGGCCAGGGCGGACTTCAGCGTTGCGGCCAGGGCGTCGGGCCGGTCGGTTCGCGTCCCGCGGGCGGTGTTCCACACCTCGCCGGTGGGCGAGCCGGTGGGGGTCGCCCGGGAGAGCAGCAGCTTCCGGCCGCCCGGGGTGAGCGCGATCGAGCGGACGGCGGCCGGGCCGTCCGGGTGAACTGCCGCCTGCACGCGGTGAGTTGTCGCATCCCATACGACGAAGCGTGCGCCGGAGGTCTCCGGGTGCCCGATGCCGTAGGCGAAGGCCCGGCTGTCGGGGCTGAAGGCCATGAGGGGCGCGGCGGCCCCGGCTTCGGTGGGTCGTGCGGAGACCTCGATGGCGGGCAGTCCGGCGGCGACGCGGCCGGTCCGGGTGTCGTACAGGCGGAAGCGGTAGCCGTCGCCGTGCCGTTCGGCGGTGGCCAGCAGGCGGCCGTCCGGGCTGAGCGTCTGGTGGTCCAGGGGCCGGTCGCGCCATGGGGAGTTGAGGGGCGCCGAGAGGTCGAGGGAGTGGACGGTGCCGCCGGTCAGGCAGCGCAGTGTCGGGGAGACGGGGTCCCAGGCGAGGGCGGTGACGGGGCCGTCGGCCAGGGCGTGGCGGAACGCCGGTGTCCCCGCCGCCGCGATGCGCCAGACCGTCGCCCCGTCCCGCCCGGCTGCCGCGAGGAACCGACCGTCCGCGGTGAACGCCAGGTGCGTGGCGCCCGGTTGGGCGATGTCCGCGAGCTGCCGGCCCGAGGCCGTGTCCCAGACGCGTATCCCGGTGTCCGAGACGGCCGCGAGCCGTGTCCCGGCCCGGTCGAAGACGGGGGAGGCGGCGGAGCAGTCCACCGCCGACCAGTCCTGCCAGGCGCCCGGGACGGTGCGATGGCGGACGATGTCCCGCAGCGTGAGTGGCCGGTCCTGTGCGCAGACGGCCGCCAGCCGGGCGTCCGCGCTCGGGACCACGGCAGCGCCGGCGGCCCGCTGCAGCACCACCGGGTCGTCCGTGAACGCGCGAAGCTGCTTCGCCGGGTCCGGGCCGCTCACGACGTAGGCGTCGACGCCGGGGCGCGAGTCGGTTTCCGCAGGCAGACGCCACAGCCGCCGCTCGTCGGGACCGGCCAGGGCGAGGGTCCGTCCGTCGAGGCTGACCGCGGTCACCGGAAGGTCCGGCAACCGTCCGGATGCCCTGCGGCGGTGCGTGGCCACGTCCCAGGCCGACCATCTGCCGCCGCCGACGCCGAGCAGGGTGCGCCCGGAATCGGTGAGGAAGTTGCGGGTCTCGTCGTTCTGGTCCGGGTCGGTGAAGGCGTCGCGCTCGGGTTCGGTCAGGGCGTCGAAGAGGGCCGCGCGGCTCTCGGGCAGCGGGGCGAGCCGCCAGGCGGCGATGCTGAGCAGCGTCCGGGTGCGGGGGTCGCTCACCCGGTCCCGGTCGGCCAGACCGGCGGCCTGGCGGGCTCCGGCGAGAGTGCGCTCGGCCTCGGCCACATCGCTCTCGTGCCAGGCGATCTGCCCGACGACCAGGGCGCCGCCCACCACGCAGGTGAGGGCCACGACGAGGATGCGTATTCGGCGCTGCATACGGGCGGCCGTCCAGCGCTCCATGCGGTGGGCCACCCGGGAGGCGCACAGGAAGGCCCGCTCCCGCGCGGTGAGGTCGTCCTCGCGGCGCTCGCGGGTGAACAGCACGTCGGCCAGGGCGAGATGGATGCCCCGGTAGAGGGTGCCGGGGTCGTGGCCGTGCTCCTGCCAGTTGCGGGCGGCCTCGGTGAGGTGGCGCTGCATGCGCAGCCGCTCGCGGTTCTCCTCGATCCACTGCTGCAGCCGGGGCCAGCCGGTGATCAGGGCCTCGTGGGCGAGTTCCACGTTCCCCTCGTCCACGGTGATCAGCCGGGCGCAGGAGAGCCGTTCGAGGACGACGGGCACCTCGGGGTCCGGCCATTCGCGCAGATCGGCGCGTCTGACCGGGCGGCGGCTGTCGGGGGTGCCGTCACCGGGGGCGATCAGGGCCAGCAGGAGCCGCCGGGCGGTGCCGGCCTGGTCGGGGGAGAGCCCGCCGTACACCTCCTCGGCCGCCGCGGCGATCGCTCCGTGGACGCCGCCCGCCTCCTCGTACGCGGCCAGCGTCAGCACTCCGCTACGGCGTCTGCGCCAGGTCTCGCGCAGGGCGTGCGAGAGCATCGGGAGCGCGCCCGGCTGGTCGTACACCTCCTCGACGATCCGCGCCGTCAGCTCCCGCTCGATCCTCAGACCCGCCGCAGTGGCCGGTTTGACGACGGCGTCCCGCAGTTCCTCGCGGGTCATCGGACCGACCGTCAGGCTCGTGTGCCGCAACGCCCCGGCGAGGCCCGGGTGTTCGGCGCACCGGCTGTGGAAGCCGGCGCCGACGGCAACGACCACGCGCAGTCGGCCGCCGGAGTCCTTGGCGGCGAGCAACTGGTCGACGAACAGCCACCGTTCGGCCCGGTCCCGGCAGAGCGTGAAGATCTCCTCGAACTGGTCGACCACGACCACGCGGTGGGGCTCGTCCGGTCCCGGTGCAAGCAGCCGGGCGTGGGTGGCGGCGGGCCGCGCGCCGGGGGTGATCAGCCGGAGCTCCGCCTCGCAGCCCGACTCCTCCACGACCTTCTCCAGGCGGGGCATCACCCCGGCCCGCAGGAGCGAGGACTTGCCGCTGCCGGACGCGCCGACGAGCACCGCGAACAGGTGCTCCTTCATCAACTGCACTGTTTCCCCGGCCAGTTCGTCGCGTCCGAAGAACAGCTCCTGGTCGCCCGGTTCGAACCGCGCCAGCCCCTGGTACGGCGACTCCCCCTCGGCCGTACCGCAGGCCGCGACCTCGTCGGCCGCCGCCGACAGCCGCTTCTCCCACTCGTCCGGGTCCGCCCCGCAGGCCTGCGCGTACGCCCGCACGACCGCGACCGACGGCAGCCGCTCGCCCGAGGCCGCGCGGGACAGGGCGGCCACCGAGACCCGGGCCCGTTCCGACATCGTCCGGTACGACGGGGAGCCGGCCTGCGCACGCAGTGACCGCAGCTCATGGGCGAAGCGCTGCACGGGCCCCGCGTCGGGATCGAGCGGCCGCTCGGGGCGTCCCCGCTGCCGACTGCTCATGGATGCTCCCGCAAATGACTTTTCACGTTCACAGGCAATCGCTTTCACAACGGGCCGGGGACGGCTGCGCGCTGGGCGGCGAGTATGTCATGACAGCTTGAGGGTTCAAAGGAACACAATGTGAAGCAGATGCAAACCGGCCATGCCGCGTACGCGAAGCCGGGTTTACGGCGTCGCCGCAGACGACCGACGGACTACCGCGGGGGCCCGGGCCACACCGCCGACGCGTCGTCACGGCCGGGATCGGACAGGCGGACCGGGCGGACCGGGATTGCGCGCGTGCGGCCCTCCGAAAGCGCTGTCCATGGGGCGGGGCGGCCCGAGTAGCACAGGCTGGTCAGCGCGAAGACGCCGTCGGCGTACACCTCGACGTACTCGCCGACGGTGAGGATCCGCAGGGAGGCGGCCGGTTCGGTCAGGACGGTCTCGTCGATGCGCTCCCCGCCGGGTCCGGTGATCCAGAGGTTCTTGCCGTCGCAGCCGACGGCCAGGGCGGGGCGGCCGTCGTCCCCGCCGGTCCGGAGGGTGATGTCGATCCGTCCGGAGACGGGCACGTCGCCGACCGCGTGCAGCACCGGGTCCTCCGTCTCCTCGCCCAGCCACCCGTCCAGGCCCGGCCACCACTCCAGGCGGGGCGCCGAATCGGCAGGTACGACAAGGGACTTGGGCTGGGCGAGCATGCCGCGGCAGCGTTCCCCGGCGTCGGTGAGGCCGACGCGCCGGGGGGTGGTGTGCAGGACGACGCGGGAGCCGTCGGGGGCGGTGATGACGCGGGGCGCGTAGGAACCGGTCGGGCCCAGCGGACCGCGGCGGGTCCACGGGCCCCTCAGCCGGGGCGCGGTCCACGCCTCGAAGCCGCGCGTCGAACCGATCGAGCCGAGCAGCAGCCAGCTGCCGTCGTCGAGGCGTTCCAGGACCGGGCACTCCAACTCGTTCACGTCACCGGGTGAGATGAGCGGCGGCCGGACCGTCCAGTGCTCCAGGTCGTCCGAGGTCGCCCACGCCACGCAGCCGCTGATCTCGACCGGGAGCGAGGCGTCGGCGGCGCAGACGACCATGACCCAGCCGTCGGACTCGTCGTCGCGTACGACGAACGGGTCGCGCCAGCCCATGCGTTCACCGGTGCGGTACCAGCGGGCGTCCGCCTCGACGACCGGTCCGGTGCCGTGGCGTCGCCAGCCGGTGCCGTCGGTGCGGTCGGAGTAGGCGAGGCCGACCGACTGCAGTGGCCAGCCGTCCGCCGTGAGGCCGCTGACGCCCGTGTAGAACATCGCCATTCCGGCGCCCTCGCCGTGCCGGACCGGGTGCATCGTCCAGACCGCCTGCTGGTCGAAGCGGCCGGGCAGTCCGTTGCCGAAGGCCGTTCCCTCGGGCCGCCAGGCGACCAGGTCGGTGGAGGTGGCCCGGCCGTAGGAGGTCTCCATCCGCAGATGGTCGAACTCGGCCGTCCACGGGCCCTGCAGATGCAGCACGACGTAGGTGCCGTCGTCGTCGCGGAGCAGGGCGAAGTCGTTCACGCAGAGGCCGGGCGGGGCGTATCGCATGCACAGTTCCTGTCGGCTAAGCGGTCTCGGTGCTGCATCGATATGCGGCTCCGCAGCGCTCAAACGCGTGCGCTGACCAGTGACCTCGAAGGTCTCGCTTGAGAATCGGCCCAAGTAAATCTGAACGCAAACGCTTGCGCAACAGGATGGGCGGGTTTACGGTCTCGTCACCCCCAGATCACACCGACGTGAAACCGACGGGAGAAAAGCGCTGTGACCGTCAGCATCACCGATGTCGCCCGCGCCGCCGGAGTCTCGGCGTCCACCGTGTCCCGCGCACTGCGCGGCCGGCCGGGCGTCTCCGACGAGGTGCGCGCACAGATCACGGCCGTCGCCGCGCAGCTCGGCTATACGGCGTCCCAGTCGGCGTCCAGCCTGGCCAGCGGGCGCACCTTCACCATCGGGGTCGTGGTCCCGTACGTGGGCCGCTGGTTCTTCGGCACCGTGCTGGACGCCGCCGAGCAGGTGTTCAGCGCGGCCGGGTACGACGTCCTGCTGTACAACCTGGGCTCGCCGGAGACCCGCAAGCGTTTCTTCGCCAGGATGCCGGTCCGCAAGCGGGTGGACGCGGTGCTGTCGCTGCTCATCCCCGACGAGGCGGAGTCCGCGGCGCTGCGCTCGCTGGGGGTGCCGCTGGCCAGCACCGTCGGCGACGCCCGGCCCGGCTTCAGCGTGGTCGGCATCGACGACCGGGCCGGTGCGGAGAGCGCCGTACGGCATCTGGTGAACCTCGGCCACCGCCGGATCGGCATGATCAGCGGGGCGAGCGGGCCGCTGCACTGGACCACGCCCGTCGAGCGCCGCCAGGGCTATCTGGACGTGCTCGCGGAGGCCGGCATCGAGCACGACCCGGCGCTGGAGGCGGACGGCGACTACACCGTCGAGGGCGGCGAGCGGGCCATGACCGAGCTGCTGGCCGCCTCCCGGCCGCCGACGGCCGTGTTCGCACAGTCCGACGAGATGGCGATGGGTGCGCTGCGCGCTCTGCGGCGGCACCGGCTGAAGGTGCCGGACGACGTGTCCGTCGTCGGCTTCGACGATCACGAACTCGCCGATGTGATCGGGCTGACCACCGTCGCCCAGCCGGTCGCGGGGCAGGGCGCCGAGGCCGCCCGGCTGCTGCTGCGGCAGCTCGACGAGCCGGACGCCGAGCGGTCCGGACACGTACAGATGCCCATCCGTCTCGTCCTGCGCGAGACCACCGCACCGCCGCGCCCGCGCGGACCCCAGTGACCGCACTCCCCCACTCCGGAAAGCACCAGCGCACCACGAACCCTCGCACCGCACGGAGGCATGAACCATGAGCTCGACCAACGGCTCGACCAGCAGAAGGCACCGCCGCACGGCCTGTACGGGGCTGGCGCTCGTCCTGCCGCTCGCGGCCCTGGCCGCCTGCGGCGGCGGCAGCGGCGGTGACACCTCCGCCGCCGCGGGCAGCGGCAAGGGCACGATCAAGGTCTGGGCCCACCAGGGGCAGAAGAGCGAGGACGCCGCCCTGCAGAGCGCGGTGAAGTCCTTCAACTCTTCCCAGGACAAGATCAAGGTCGAGCTGAAGCTGATACCCGGCAACGACTACACCAAGACCATCACCGCCACCGACGCCTCCCAGCTGCCGGACGTGATGGAGTTCGACGGCCCGACCATGGCGAACTTCGTCTACAACAAGAAACTCGCCGCGATCGACGACTACGTCTCCTCGAAGACGCTGGCCAACGCCACCGCAGCCAGCAAGGCGCAGGGCGAGATCAACGGCAAGCACTACGGCCTGGGCATGTACGACTCCGGGCTCGGCATATACGGCAACAAGAAGCTGCTGGACGCGGCCGGCGTGAAGTACCCGACGGGTCTGTCCGACGACTGGACGGCGGAGCAGTTCACCGCCGCGCTCAAGGCGCTGGGGGCCAAGGACTCCGACGGCAAGACCCTCGACCTCCAGGAGAACAACGGCCTCGCCACCGAGTGGGGCACCTACGGCTTCTCCCCGGTCGTCTGGTCGGCCGGCGGCGCCCTGCTCAAGGACGGCAAGGCCGAGGGCGCCCTCGACTCCCCGGCCGTGGTGAAGGCGATGAAGACCGTCCAGTCCTGGAAGACGTACGTCGACGCCAACACCGACGGCAACGCCTTCGCCAAGGGCCGTGTCGCGCTGAGCTGGGTCGGCCACTGGATGTACCCCGCCTACAGCAAGGCCCTCGGCAAGGACCTGGTGGTGCTGCCGCTGCCCGACTTCGGCAACGGGCCCAAGACCGGCCAGGGCTCCTGGGCCTGGGGCATCGGCGCGGGTTCGAAGAACGGCAAGGCCGCCGGCGCGTTCCTGGACTACCTCCTCGACGACACCAATGTCACCGCGATGACGACCGCGAACGGCGCCCCGCCCGCCACCAGGAGCGCACTCGCCGCGAGCCCCCTCTACAAGCAGGGCGGCCCGCTCCAGCTCTACGCCGACCAGCTCGCCAAGCCGTGCGGCGACAGCGACATCACCAAGTCCTGCGTCGCAGTGACCCGCCCGGTCACCGCCGGATACCCCACGGTCACCGCCAAGTTCAGCGAGGCCCTGAACTCGGTCTACGGCGGCGCCGACCCGAAGAGCGCCCTGGCGAAGGCCGCCCGCGCCATCGACCAGGACTTCTCCGACAACGCCGGTTACCAGATCCCGTAGGACCGTGTCGGCCGCGGCGGGCGCGCGCAGACGCTGCCCGCCGCGCCGGGAACAGGACTCCCCCGTGAACATCGTGGAACCCGCGCACGCCGCGGCCCCTGACCGGGAGCGGACCCCGCCCATGACCGCCGTGAAGACCGCCCGGCCGACGCGTTCCGGACCCAGGAGCCGCGACCGGCTGCACGGACTGCTGATGTCCGTACCCGCCGTCGCCGGGCTGATCGCCTTCGTCGGCATCCCGTTCGGCTATGCCGTCGTCCTCTCCTTCTACAACGTGCGCCTCGGCTCCCCGCTGGCGCCCACGTTCTTCGGCGTCGAGCAGTACCGGCGGCTGTTCACCGACCCGGACGTGTCCGGCCCGTTCCTGCGGGCGCTGCTGAACAACCTGACGTTCGCCGTAGTCGTCGTGCCGCTCCAGACGGGCCTGGCGCTCGCGCTCGCGATCCTCCTCAACCGCAAGCTGAAGGCGATCGGCCTGTTCCGGTCCCTGTTCTTCATGCCGGTCGTCTTCCCCATGACACTGGTGGCGGTCATCTGGCGGCTGATCCTCGCCCGCAGCGACCAGGGACTGCTCAACTCCGCGCTGCACGCGGTGAGTTTCGGCAACTGGGGCGCCTTCGACTGGCTCGGCGACGGCGCCACCGCACTGGCCTCGGTCATCGTGCTGTCCGTCTGGCAGGGCGTCGGCTTCCAGATGGTCATCCTGCTGGCCGGCCTCCAGCAGATCCCCGACGAGCTCTACGAGGCCGCCGAACTCGACCGGGCCTCGCGCCGGCAGCAGTTCCGGCACGTCACGCTGCCCGGCATCCGCGGCACCCTCGTCTTCGTCGCCATGCTCACCTCGGTGCTGTCGTTCCGCGTCTTCGACCAGATCTACGTCCTCATCCACGGCGGCGGCCTCGACGAGGACGCCACCCGCACGGTCATGTACCAGGCCGTGACCACCGCCTTCGACCAGAACAACATCGGCCAGGCGTCCGCGATCACCGTCGTCTTCTTCCTGATCGTCGTCGCCCTCACCCTCATCCAGCGCCGCGTCGTCCGGCCCGACAACGAGGACTGACACCGACCATGGCCACGACCCGCGTCCCCCTGCGCCGCTTCGCCGACTACGCCGTCCTCGGCGTCCTGGCGTTCCTCTTCGTGCTGCCCGTCCTGTACCTGCTCATGGGCAGCCTCAAGCCCTCCGACGAGGTGCTGAACGGCCTGACCGGCTTCCTCCCCACCCATCTGACCTTCGACAACTACGCGCACGTCCTCGACGCCCTGAACTCCGACAGCACCGGCTACTTCTGGCGCTTCATGGGCATCTCGCTGCTCGTCGCGTTCGTCGTCGTGACCGGCGGGCTGATCGTCAACTCGATGGCGGCGTACGGCATGTCACGGCTGAAGTGGCGCGGCCGGGAGGCCGTCTTCACCCTGGTCCTACTGCTGATGCTGGTGCCGTTCGAGTCGGTGGCGGTGCCGCTCTTCTACATGTTCAACGACCAGCGCAACACGGTCTTCGTCCAGGCGATCCCGTTCATCGCCAACGCCTTCTCGGTCTACCAGTTCCACACGTTCTTCCGGAAGATCCCGCCGAGCATCGAGGAGGCCGCCCGCCTCGACGGCGCCGGTCCCTGGCGCACCTTCTTCGCGATCATCGTCCCGATGTCGAAGCCGGTGTTCGCCTCGGTGGCCATCCTGACCTTCCTCACCCAGTGGGGCTCGTTCCTGTGGCCGGTCCTGATGGTCTCCGATCCCTCGGTCCGCCCGCTCCCCCTGGAGATGAGCGTCTTCCAGGGCCAGCAGCCCCCGGACTGGGGCCAGATCCTCGCCTTCGGCGTCCTTCTGGTCCTGCCCGTCCTGGTCGTCTTCGCCTTCTTCCAGCGCTGGTTCGTCCAGGGGGTCGCGAGCTCCGCGGTCAAGGGGTGAGCAACGGGAACGGCGGCGTCACCCGCCGACGCCCGCCCCGCTCCCCGGCACCCCGCCGACAGTGAACCCGATCACGGCCCCGCCCCCCTCCCGCTGAACCGCGAACGGCGCCCCGCCGTGCGCCATGGCGACCTCCCGCACGATCGACAGGCCGAGCCCGGAACCGGGCAGGGAGCGTGCGTCGGCCGCGCGGTAGAAGCGGTCGAAGATGCGGATCAGGTCGCTGTCGGCGATTCCGGGGCCGCGGTCGAGGATCTCCACGCGGACCGTGCCAGTGCGGGCGGGCCCGGAGACGGCGATCTCGATGGGCCCGGTGCCGTCACGGTCGAACTTGGCCGCGTTCTCGACGAGGTTGGAGATCGCCCGCTGGAGCATTCCCGGGCGGCCCTCGGTCGTCGTGTCGCCGCTCGCACGGACCGTGATCTGCCGCCCGCTGCGGCGCCGGGCGAGCCCCGCGACATCCTCGGCGATGTCCGCGAGGTCGACCCGCTGCGGCGGCTCGGTGTCGGACTGCCCGGCCGCCAGATCCACCAGCTCATTGACCAGGTCGGTCAGTTCGCGCGCCTCCTGGCCCAGATCCGCGACCAGGTCGTCGCGGGTGGCCGGGGGCAGTTCGTCGATCCGGCGCAGCAGGGAGATGTTCGTACGGAGCGAGGTGAGCGGCGTACGGAGTTCGTGGCCCGCGTCCTGGACCAGGCGGCGCTGGTCCTCCTCCGACTGGGCGAGGCGGCCCAGCATCCGGTCGAAGGCGCGGCCCAGGCGGCCCACCTCGTCGTAGCCGGTGACGGGCACCTCGATGCCGAGCCGGCGGGTGCGGGCGACGTCCTCCGCGGCCGAGGTCAGGATGATCAGGCGGCGGGTGATGCGCCGGGCCAGCCACCAGCCGAACAGACCGGCGGCGGTCACGACGGCGGCCATCAGCATCAGCGTGCGCTGCTGCAGCGCCCGCAGCAGATCCTCGGTGTCGCTGAACTCCTGCGCGACCTGCACCGCGCCCCGCCCCTCGCCCAGGGAGACGGTCTCGATGCGGTAGACGTCCGCGTCGACACTGACGTCCTTGTGCTCCTCCGTCTTCCCCGCGACATCGTCGGCCGCGATCGCCCGGTCGTGGCTCGTCACGGGCAGCCCGGGGCTGCCGGAGTCGACGACCTTGCCGTCCGGCCCCAGCACCTGCACATCCGTACGGGCGGGCCGCACGATGTCGTGGCCCGGCGCCGAGGAGGAGAAGTCGTCCGTCGTCATCCGGTGCGTGCTCACCTCGTCGACCAGGTCCTGCACGACCTGGTCGAACACGGACTCCTGGTCCACGCGGACCAGCCGGGCCGCGGCACTGTACGACAGCACACCGACCAGCACCGTGACGGCCGCGGTCACCGCCGCGAAGGACACCGCGAACGTGGTGCGCAGGGAGACCAGCCCGGGCCGCCGTCTGGCCAGCAGCCGCCTGAGCCGGCCCACTCAGTCCTCCCGCAGCACGTAACCCACACCGCGCACCGTGTGGATCAGCGCGGGTGCGCCCGGCTCGTCGAGCTTGCGGCGCAGATAGCCGACGTAGACGGCGAGGTTCTTGGAACCGGGCCCGAAGTCGTAGCCCCAGATGCGGTCGTAGATGGTGGAGTGGTCCAGCACAATGCCCGCGTTCCGCACCAGCAGCTCGAGCAGCTCGAACTCGGTCCGCGTCAGCTCCAGCTCCCGCTCGCCGCGCCAGGCGCGCCGCGCCTGCACGTCCATGCGCAGTCCGGCGGCGTCGATCTGCCGGTCGGAGGCCTGCGGCTGCTCCTTCGGTACGTCGGCCACGGTCCCGGTGTCCGGGCTGGTCCGGCGCAGCAGCGCGCGCAGCCGTGCGAAGACCTCCTCGACGTCGAACGGCTTGACCACGTAGTCGTCGGCGCCCGCGTCCAGGCCCGCGATACGGTCCGCGGTCTCGACGAGCGCGGTGAGCATGAGGATCGGTGTGCGGTCGCCCTCGGCGCGCAGCACCCGGCAGACCTGCAGCCCGTCGATGCCGGGCATCATCACATCGAGCAGAAGCACGTCCGGCGGGGTCTTGTGGGCCTGAGCCAGCGCCTCGACGCCGTCGGCGACCGCGGTGACCTGGTAGCCCTCCAGGCTCAGGGCGCGCTCCAGGGCGTGACGGATGGCGCGGTCGTCTTCGGCGAGCAGCACAGTTTGGGGCACGGCTCCAGTCTGCCAAGGTCCAGGTGTCGTACGACGTGATGAGCAGCTCACCGAGCGCCCTTCTTACTGGCCTCTCACCCCTGGGGCGCAACCAATGCGGCGCCCCTACCGTCCTCTCACCCTGTGGGTCGAAGGGCGGCGAGCTGCTGCTCGAAAGGCACCAACCCGGGCTCCGCCCTCTTCGTGGTGAGCCCCGCCATCAGCCCCGCGAGCTCCCCACCTGCCCGTTCGATCCGTCCGTCCAAACCCTCCGCGCCCCAGTCCTCCGAGGCGGCGTAGACCCCCGTCGGGACGACCACGGCCTTCAGGTACGCGAACAGCGGACGCAGCGCGTGTTCCAGCACCAGCGAGTGCCGGGCCGTGCCGCCGGTCGCCGCGATCAGCACCGGCTTGCCCGCCAGGGCGTCCGGCTCGACCACGTCGAAGAAGGACTTGAACAGCCCGCTGTACGAGGCGGAGAAGACCGGCGTGACGACCACCAGCCCGTCCGCCTCCGTCACCGCCTCGAGCGCGGCCGACAGATTCCGCCCCGGGAACCCGTTCGTGAAGTTGTGCGCTATCTCGACCGCGAGCTCGCGCAGCTCCACGACCTGCACCTCCACCGGGGTCTGCCGGCCCACGGCCGCGGCCAGCCGGTCCCCCAGCAACCGCGTGGACGACGGCACGCTCAGCCCCGCCGACACGACGACGAGCCTCATGCCACGACCTCCTTCTCCGCCGCGGCCAGCAGCGACGCGTGCGTCGGCGCCTCCGGCACGTCCGCCGGACGGCCCTTGGCGAACTCCTCGCGCAGCACCGGCACGACCTCCTCGCCCAGCATGTCGATCTGCTCCAGCACGGTCTTCAGCGGCAGCCCGGCATGGTCCACCAGGAAGAGCTGACGCTGGTAGTCACCGGCGTACTCCCGGAAGGACAGGGTCTTCTCGATCACCTGCTGAGGGGAGCCGACGGTGAGCGGCGTCTGGTCCGTGAAGTCCTCGAGGGAGGGCCCGTGGCCGTACACCGGCGCGACGTCGAAGTACGGGCGGAACTCCCGCACGGCGTCCTGGGAGTTCTTCCGCATGAAGATCTGGCCGCCGAGCCCGACGATCGCCTGCTCCGGCGTCCCGTGCCCGTAGTGCGCGTACCGCGTCCGGTAGAGCTCGACCATCCGCTTGGTGTGGTCGGCCGGCCAGAAGATGTTGTTGTGGAAGAAGCCGTCGCCGTAGTACGCCGCCTGCTCGGCGATCTCCGGCGAGCGGATCGAGCCGTGCCAGACGAATGGCGGGACCCCGTCCAGCGGCCGCGGCGTGGACGTGAAGCCCTGCAGCGGCGACCGGAACTTCCCCTCCCAGTCCACGACGTCCTCGCGCCACAGGCGACGCAGCAGCGCGTAGTTCTCGATCGCCAGGTTGATGCCCTGGCGGATGTCCTGGCCGAACCACGGATACACCGGGCCGGTGTTGCCGCGGCCCATCATCAGGTCCACCCGGCCGTCGGCCAGGTGCTGGAGCATCGCGAAGTCCTCGGCGATCTTCACAGGGTCATTGGTGGTGATGAGCGTCGTGGAGGTGGACAGGACCAGCTTCTCCGTCTGCGCGGCGACATAGCCGAGCATCGTGGTCGGGGACGACGGCACGAAGGGCGGGTTGTGGTGCTCGCCGGTCGCGAAGACGTCGAGGCCGACCTCCTCGGCCTTCAGCGCGATGGCGACCATGGCCTTGATGCGCTCGCGCTCCGTCGGCGTACGGCCCGTCGTCGGGTCCGGCGTGACGTCGCCGACGCTGAAGATCCCGAACTGCATGGTCGCTCAACCTCCAAGTTGTTGACTGTTCAACTATAGCGGTGAACTACCTCCGCGACCCACGTATTCCGCCGACTGTCAGTGCCGGACCGTACGCTCCCCTCATGGCCGCCCCACGCCGTGACACCCGAGGCATCGTCGGCGCCGCGGACTTCCTCGCGCGCGTGGACTTCCGCCGCCCCGAGCCCGCCGAGCAGCTGCGCCGGTACGTGGAGCACTACTGGCTGATCGACTGGGACCTCGCCGAGCCGTACGTCTCGCACGTGGTCCCGCATCCCGCGGTCCACATCGTCTTCCAGCACTTCGAGGGCCAGGAACCGTTCGTCGAGGTCGCGGGCATCCAGCAGGGCCTGTTCACCCAGAAACTGGAGGGGCGGGGACGGGTGTGCGGCATCAAGTTCCGGCCCGGCGCCTTCCGCCCCTTCGCACCCGGGCGGGCGGTGAGCGAGTGGACGGGCCGGCGGGTCCACTCCCCCGAGGACTTCCCGACGGCGGACCTCGCGGCCGTCCTCACCCCGGACGACGAGGCCGACCGGATCTCCGCCCTGGACGGCTTCCTGCTCTCCCTCGACCCCCGCCCCGACCCCCAGGCCGACCTCGCGACGGCCCTGGTCGACCGCATCCGCACCGACCGCACGATCCGCCGCGCCGGCGACTTCGCCCGCGCCGAGGGGATGTCCGTACGAGTGCTGCAGCGCCTGTTCGCGGGGTATGTCGGCGTCGGCCCCAAGTGGGTCATCCTGCGCTACCGCATCCACGAGGCCCTGGAGCGCGCGGAGACCGACCAGGACGTCGACTGGGCGGCCCTCGCGGCCGACCTCGGCTATGCCGACCAGGCCCATCTGGTGCGGGACTTCACGGCGACGGTGGGGGTGCCGCCGGCGGCGTACGCACAGGGCGTGCGCTGAGCGTTCCACTGGATGGGCCGCGATGTGCCGTCGGTCGTCTGCGGCATCGTCGTGGCTGGTCGCGCAGTTCCCCGCGCCCCTATGGGGCGCTACCACAGCCGCCCGTGAATTCGCTTGCCCTGCGTCGGTCACTCATGGATATTTATCTGCGTGACGCAGATTCTTCGTAACGCAACAGAAAGTTCAGCCCTCTCCGCCCGCGCCCGCTGGGCCGTGCTCGCCGTCGTGCTCGCCGCCGACGTCCTCGACCTGCTCGACGCGACGATCACCAACATCGCCGCCCCGACCATCACGCGGGACCTCGGCGGCGGCCCGAGTCTCGTCCAGTGGCTCGGCGCCTCCTACGCCCTCGCGCTCGGCGTCCTCCTGGTGCCCGGCGGACGGCTCGGCGACAAGTACGGGCGCCGGCGGCTGTTCCTGACCGGACTCGCCGGGTTCGTCGCCGCCTCGCTGGCCTGCGGGCTCGCCCCGAACCCGACCGCGCTGGTCGTCGCCCGGCTCGTCCAGGGCGCCTTCGGGGCGCTCGTCATCCCGCAGGGTTTCGGCATCCTCGGCGCGACCTGGCCGCGCGAGGAGATCGGCAAGGCGTTCAGCCTGTTCGGGCCGGTCATGGGCCTGTCCGCCGTCGGCGGGCCGATCCTCGCCGGGTTCCTCGTCGACGCCGACCTGGCGGGCCTCGGCTGGCGCCCCATGTTCCTGATCAACCTGCTTCTCGGCGGCGCCGCCCTGCTCGCCGCCGCCCGACTGCTCCCCCGCGACACCGGCGACCCGTCCGTCTCCGTGGACGTCCCGGGCGCGGCCCTGCTCGGCGGCGCGATGCTCGGCCTGCTCGGCGGCCTCATCGACGGCTCGGCGTCCGGCTGGACCGGCCGCCCGCTCGCCCTGCTCCTCCTCGGCCTCGCCCTGTTCGCCGCCTTCTGCCACCGCCAGCGCACCGCCGCCGAGCCCCTGATCCGCCCGACCCTCCTCCACAACCGCGGCTTCACCTCGGGCCTGATCCTCGGCGTCCTCGCCTTCGCCGCGGTCGCCGGCCTCCTCTACGTCGTCTCCCTCCACCTCCAGCGAGGCCTCGGCCACTCCCCCGCCGGCACCGCGCTCGGCCTGATCCCGCTGTCCGCGGGCATCGTCGTCGCGTCCATCGCCTGCTACCGGCTGATCCACGCCCACGGCCGACGGCTCGTCGTCGCCGGGCTGCTGATGATCCTGGGCGGCTGCGGCTGCCTGGCGCTCCTCACCGAGTCGTCCGGGTGGGCCCTCGTCCCGCCCCTCCTCCTCGTCGGCCTCGGCATGGGCACCTGCTTCGGCACCGTCTACGACGTCACCGTCGGCGACATCGCCCCCGAGGAGGCCGGCAGCGCGAGCGGCTCGCTCAACGCGGTGCAGCAGCTCGCCAACGCGATCGGGGCGGCAGCCGTAACGACCGTGTATTTCAAGGCGGTTGACGGCGGCGAGACCCACGCACTCCTCGTGAGCCTCGCCGTGGTCGCCGCGGCCGCCGCCCTGTGCCTGCCCCTCGTACGACTACTGCCGCGCAAGGCACAGGCAGAGCAGCACCGCTAAGGGATCAGCACCAACCGGCCGCGCACCCCGCCCTCCGCCAGGCGGGCGTGCGCCTTCGCCGCCTCCTCCAGGGCGTACGTCTCGGCCACCCGCAGGGTCAGCACGCCCTCGTCGACCAGCGCCGCCAGCTCGGCCAGCCGCGCCCCGTCGGCGCTCACCTCGACCGCGCCGGTCCGCACGCCGCGCACGGACGCCGGGGCCGCCTGCGGGATGACGCCGACGTACGCACCCCCGTCCCGCACCCACTCCAGAGCCACCTCCCCGAGGATCGCCGCATCCAGCACGGCGTCGACGCTCCCCGCCCCGACCGCACCGGACGCGAAGTGCGCCGCCCCCAGCGACCGTACGAGCTCCTCGTCGTCCTCCCTGGCCAGGGCCGTCACCGAAATCCCCCGGCGCGCGGCGAGCTGGAGGGCGAACCCGCCGACCGCCCCCGCCGCCCCGGTGACCAGCAGCGACTGCCCCTCCTCCAACTCCAGCAGATCCAGGGCCTGTACGGCGGTCAGGGCGTTCAGCGGCAGCGTCGCCGCGAGTACGGCGTCGACCGTGGCCGGCGCCTTGGCGACCGCGTCCGTGTCGACGACGACGTACTGGGCGTGCGTGCCCAGCGGCTTCACCATGCCGTAGTCCAGCGCCACCACCTCGTCTCCGACGCTCCAGGCAGTGGCCACGCCCGTCGCGTCCACGGTCCCGGCGACGTCCCAGCCGAACCCGAGCGGCTTGCCCGCGCCTCCGAAGGCACCGGCCCGCACTCCCGCGTCCACCGGGTTCAGCGCGGCCGCCGCGACCTTGATCCGCACCTGCCTCGCCGCCGGCTCCGGCACGTCCACGTCCACGACCTCCACGGCCTCGGGGCCGCCGAACGTCCTCACCACTGCAGCACGCATGGTCATTTCTCCCGTAATGAGACTCTTCGAACGGTTCGCTCTGCTGCAACAACCCTAGGAAGAGTTACTATCCAGGAGGAAGTAGTTACCTGGAGGTGCCTACCTCACCGGAGGGAGAGCCATGGCGACCATGACAGCGGCCCAGAAGCGCGAGCAGGCCCGCGTGGAGTACGACGCATTTCTCCGCGCCTGCCCCACCAACCAGCTCCTCGACCGCCTCAGCGACAAGTGGGTCAGCCTCGTCCTCGCGGCCCTCGTCTCCGGCCCCATGCGCTACAGCGACCTCAGCCGCAGGATCGCGGGCGTGAGCCCCAAGATGCTCACCCAGACCCTGCGCTCCCTGGAACGCGACGGCATCCTCACCCGCACGGTCACCCCGTCCGTACCGGTCCGCGTCGACTACGAACTCACCGAACTCGGCAGCAGCCTCGCCCAGTTGATGACCGCGGTGAAGACATGGGCCGAGACCCACTTCGACGAGGTGCACGAGGCGCGGGAGCGCTACGACGCCGCGAGCGCCTAGACCTCGCCGGCTCGCAGCCGCGCCACCTGCTGCCCGCTGAACTCCACCGTGCGCCGCATGTGCCCGATGACCACGGCGAGTTCGGCGTCGTCCAGCTCCTCGAAGAGGGCGGACCAGCCGCCGCCCAGCCGGTCCCACATCCGCCCGAACTCGGCGATCCGCTCCGGCACGGTCGCCACGAGCACCCGCCGCCGGTCGTCCGCGTCCCGCTCCCGTACGACGTAGCCCGCCTTCTCCAGCCGGTCCACCAGCCGCGTCGCCGACCCGGTCGTCAGCCCCGTCAGCTCGGCGATCCGGCCACTGGTCACCGGACCGCCCTCCAGCGTCAGCAGGTTCAGACACTGCAGATCGGTGGGGTGCAGCCCGAGGTGGTCGGCGACGGCCTGGTTGAAGAGGGCGTACGAGGCCATGTAGCGACGCGAGACACCGGCCAGCTCGTCGAGCAGCCGCTCACGCACGTTCCCGGCCATGCCTCGCTCCTCTTCGCGCCTCTTCGTCTGCGCCGTGCAGAGATCGTACGACGCGGACTCTCCAGAAGCAGTACTCGTCCCCGGTGGCGAGGACGAGCACCCGCTCCCGGTCGTTCTGCCGTCCGCAGTCGTCGCCACACGGACGTACGGATGTATCCCACGCGGAGCACACGGCAGGCGCCGCCCATCGGGTTACGGCACGCATGCAAAGCTGCGGGCATGCTCATCGCACGCTCCGCCGCCCTCTTCGTCGTCGCCGCCCTCTTCGAGATCGGCGGCGCCTGGCTGGTCTGGCAGGGCGTGCGCGAGCACCGCGGCTGGCTGTGGATCACCGGCGGCATCCTCGCCCTCGGCGCCTACGGCTTCGTCGCCACCTTCCAGCCCGACGCCCACTTCGGCCGCATCCTCGCCGCGTACGGCGGCATCTTCGTGGCCGGCTCGATCCTGTGGGGCATGGTCGCCGACGGCTACCGCCCCGACCGCTGGGACGTCACGGGAGCGCTGATCTGCCTGGCCGGCATGGCGGTGATCATGTGGGCGCCGAGGGGCCGATGAGCCGCTCTCAGGACGGCTCGTCGGGCAGCAGCCCCAGCTGCCCCAGGAACTCCATCTCGTCGAAGTAGAGCCGGTAGTCCGCGATCCGCCCGTCCGCGTCGACGGTGGCCAGGTCCACCCCGCGAATCCTGACCTCCTTCTGCGTCGGAGGCAGCGTGTCCCCGGAGGGCAGCTGGATCGGCCCGGTGTTCCGGCCGCTGAAGAACCCCTCGTCTATCGCCGTGTTCCCGATCTCGTACGAGTGCACCGTCTCGAACGACCCCTCCGGAATCGCGTCCGTCATCTGGCGCCAGTACTCGGCGATGTTGTCGCGCCCGCGGATCTCCCCTCCGTCGGGGGTGAACGCGACCGCATCCGGTGCGTAGAGCTCACTGATGGTCTTCGGGTCCGCGTGTGTGGTGACCGCCTCGGTGAGCCGGTCCATGACCTCACGTGCCTGCCCCATGATTCGCCTCCCGAACTGGAGGATCACCCATCTCAATCGTCCCACTCGGACCCCGCGGAAGCCCACCGGAGAACGAGACCGCAAACCGTCCACGCGCCCGGCCCGCCTATCCTGGCCGGACAGGCATTCGACGGTCCCGATCGGACCACGCAAGAGGAGCAGCCCATGGCCACCGCCGCACCGTCCGCCGCCTCCCGCATCGCCGTCGTCACCGGTGCGAGCAGCGGAATCGGCGCCGCCACGGCACGGCAGCTCGCCGCCGCCGGTTACCGAGTCGTCCTCACCGCCCGCCGCAAGGACCGCATCGAGGCGCTGGCGGAGGAGATCAACGCGGCGGGGCACTCGGCGGCGGCGTACCAGCTGGACGTGACGGACCGCGCAGCGGTCGACGAGTTCGCGACGGCCTTCAAGACGATCGGCGTCCTGGTCAACAACGCGGGCGGCGCACTCGGCGCCGACCCGGTCGCCACCGGCGACCCGGCCGACTGGCGCACGATGTACGAGACGAACGTCCTCGGCACCCTGAACATCACCCAGGCCCTCCTCCCGAAGCTGGTCGCAAGCGGCGACGGCACGGTCGTCGTCATCTCCTCCACCGCCGGGCACGGGACGTACGAGGGCGGCGCGGGCTACGTCGCCGCCAAGCACGGCGCCCACGTCCTCGCCGAGACCCTCCGCCTCGAGATCGTCGGGCAGCCGGTCCGCGTCATCGAGATCGCCCCCGGCATGGTCAAGACCGACGAGTTCGCCCTCACCCGCTTCGGCGGCGACGAGGAAAAGGCCACGAAGGTCTACGAGGGCGTTGCCGAACCCCTCACCGCCGACGACGTCGCCGACACCATCACCTGGGCGGTCACCCGCCCTCACCACGTCAACGTCGACCTCCTGGTCCTGCGCCCGCGCGCCCAGGCGTCGAACACCAAGGTCCACCGGGAGCTGTGATGACGGACGACGCCGCCCGTGAGGCCGAGCAGCAACGCCTGTCACTGGAGAAGAAGCGCGAACGCTACGTCTGGTACTACCTCGCGTACTTCCTCTTCGGCATCCACATCGTGGCCTTCGTGATGATCTACGCGGTGCTGCACGCCAAGTAGCCGTGCTGCACGGGAAGTAGCCGTAGAGTCACCGCACGTGGACAGACACATACCTTTCGACGCGCTGCACAACTTCCGTGACCTGGGCGGCTATAGGACCCCGGACGGCCGGCGGATCCGCCCCGGCCGCCTCTACCGCGCGGACTCGCTGGGCAAGCTGCAGCAGGGCACCGAGGACTGGTCCCGCTTCCTGTCCCTGGGCATCCGCACGGTCATCGACCTCCGCCACTCATGGGAGATCGAGAAGCGGGGCCGTATCCCGGACGACGCGTCCTTCGGCTACCACAACCTCAGCATCGAGCACCGCCCGTACAACCAGCCGGCGTTGCCCCCCGACGTCGACCCGGGCCCGTACCTGGCGGAGCGCTACATGGAGGTGGCGGAGGACGGCACGAAGGAACTCCGCCGCGCACTGGAACTGGTGGCGGACGCAGCGGAGTCGGGGCAGCCCCTGGTCTTCCACTGCGCGTCGGGCAAGGACCGCACCGGCCAACTGGCCGCGCTGGTACTGGAGTTGCTGGGCATCCCGGACGAGACGATCATCGAGGACTACAGCCTCACGGAACTGGCCACCGATGCGATGCTGGCGGCCTGGACGGCGAGGGAGGGCCGCGCACCGACGTGGCTGGGCTTCGGACGGGCACCGGAGTCGGTGATGCGGCTGTTCCTCGCCGCACTGAAGGCGCGCTACGGCTCGGTCGAGAACTACGTGACCAAGGAACTGTCCCTGGACGCCGACGCGTTGGCGACGACCCTCCGCACCCACCTCCTGGAACCCCGCCCCACCACCTGGCCACCCCTGACCTACCGCAAGGCGACACCGGCAGACGCGGAGACCCTGGTCCGCCTGCGCGACACGGCCGCGCTCTGGCAGTTGGCCCGCGGAATCGACCAATGGAAGCCGGGCGAAAAGGACGAGACCCACTTCCACACGCGCATGCAGCAGGGCGAAGTCTGGCTGACCCACGCGGGCAACCACCTGGCCGGCGCCTGGGAACTCTGGTGGGACGACCCGGCAGCCTGGGGCCCCCGCCCCGCGGACGCGGGCTACATCCACCGCCTGATGACAACACCGCACACGGCCCCGCCGGGCACAGGCCGCGAGATGCTGGCGCAAGCGGAGTCCCGCATCCTCGCCACCGGCCGCCCCTACGCCCGCCTGGACTGCCTGTCCTCCAATCCCCGCCTGCGCGCGTACTACGAGTCGGCGGGCTACAAGGTCGTAGGCGAACAGACGGCGAAGGACGGCGGGTTGGGCAGCCCGTACGCGGTGACGCTGCTGGAGAAGCGGCTCCTTTGACGGAATGGGGCCCGAGCCGCATGGGCTCGGGCCCCTCAGACGTGGACGCGAAACGGTCGTCGGCCGCGTCAGCCCTTCACACAGACGACCTGCTTCAGCTTCGCCACGACCTCCACGAGGTCCCGCTGCTGATCGATGACCTGCTCGATCGGCTTGTACGCACCCGGGATCTCGTCCACGACGCCGGAGTCCTTACGGCACTCCACGCCCCGGGTCTGCTCCTCCAGGTCCTTCGTCGAGAAGCGCCGCTTCGCCGCGTTGCGGCTCATGCGCCGACCCGCTCCGTGCGAGGCCGAGTTGAAGGCCTTCTCGTTGCCGAGGCCCCTCACGATGTACGAACCCGTGCCCATGGAACCGGGGATGATCCCGTACTCGCCGGAGCCGGCCCGGATCGCACCCTTGCGCGTCACGAGCAGATCCATGCCCTCGTACCGTTCCTCGCTCACGTAGTTGTGGTGGCAGGAAATCTCCGGCTCGAAGGTCGGCTTCGCCTTCCGGAACTCCTTGCGGATCACGTCCTTGAGGAGCGCCATCATGATCGTGCGGTTGTACTTCGCGTATTCCTGCGCCCAGAACAGGTCGTTGCGGTACGCCGCCATCTGCGGAGTGTCCGCGACGAAGACGGCGAGGTCACGGTCGACCAGACCCTGGTTGTGCGGGAGCTTCTGGGCCACGCCGATGTGGTGCTCGGCCAGTTCCTTGCCGATGTTGCGGGAACCGGAGTGGAGCATCACCCAGACGGAACCGGTCGAATCCGTGCAGACTTCCACAAAGTGATTGCCGGATCCAAGCGTTCCCATCTGCTTTTCTGCACGCTCGTGACGGAATTTGACCGCCTCGGCGACCCCGTCGAACCGTCCCCAGAAGTCGTCCCACCCGGCCGTACCGAACCCGTGCAGCCTTCCCGGGTCCACAGGGTCATCGTGCATCCCCCGCCCCACCGGAATGGCCTGCTCGATCTTCGACCGCAGCCGAGAAAGATCCCCCGGCAGATCATTGGCGGTCAGCGACGTCTTCACCGCCGACATCCCGCACCCGATATCCACCCCCACCGCCGCAGGACAAACAGCCCCCTGCATGGCAATGACGGACCCGACCGTCGCACCCTTCCCGTAGTGCACGTCCGGCATGACCGCGAGGCCCTTGATCCACGGCAGCGTCGCGACATTGCGGAGCTGCTGCAGGGCCACGTCCTCGACCGTCGCCGGGTCGGTCCACATGCGGATCGGGACCTTCGCACCCGACATCTCTACGTACGACATACCTTCCCCATTCCCCCGAAAACACGACAGAAGTCTGAAATCGCAAAACCGGCGCCAAGGTCGATGAAAAAGGACAACGGACCGGCGTCCACGGTGGTGCGTGCGATACACATTGTCTCCAGGGGACGCCCCCGTGCGGCAAGCGATTAACCAGCGGGGACACTGAAGCAACGGCCACAGAGCCACCGTCGAGAGGAGCCCGACCGTGCAGCGGAAGGCGTACGTATCCGGCGTCGCCGCGCTCCTCGTGGCGCTGCTGGCAGGCTGCACCGGCGGTTCGAGCGGCGGCGGCGGCGCGACGGATGACGTGAACCCGGGTGACGCCGGTACGGCGAGCGTGGTGGCGCAGCCGGGCAAGTACCGCACGCTCCCGGGACCGTGCAGCGCGGTGAGCCACGACACGCTCGACTCGCTGCTGCCCGGCATCAGGCAGATCGCCGACGCGGACCAGCGGGAGAAGGCGTACGAGGGCGACGCCACGCTCGCGTACGACAACGACCGCAAGGCCGGCTGCCGCTGGAAGGTCGACTCGACGACCGCGACCGACCGGCTGCTCGTCGACTTCGAGCGGGTTGTCTCCTACGACAACTCCGTGAGTGACGACACCCAGGCGCAGGAGCTGTTCGCGGAGAAGGAGACGGCGGCCGACCTGCCCGAGCCGACGAGTTCCGACAGCGGTTCCGGTGCCACTTCCAGTCCCAGTCCCAGTTCCAGTGCCGGTTCCAGTGCCACCGGCAGCGCCGACCCCAGTTCCTCGGCCTCGGCCTCGCCCTCGGCATCTGTCTCGCCTTCCGGCTCCGGCTCCTCGTCCCCCTCGTCGTCCGCGACCCCGGCCAACCTGCAGCCCCGCACCCTCGACGACCTCGGTGACGAGGCCTTCGTGGACGACGCTCTGAGCGGCCCGGGTTCGACGGCGCGGCAGCGCACGGTGACTGTGGTGTTCCGCACGTCCAACGTCATTGTGACCATCGAGTACGAGGAGCAGTCGGCCGTCGTCGGCACTGTTCCGGACAGCAAGGAAATGCAGGACAGGGCCCTGAATCTGGCCGCGCAGCTGGCCGACACGCTGGGCGGTTAGCGGTCGTTCGGCCGCCCCGGGCGCCCCTCCGTAAAGCAGTGGAAGCGGAAGCACACAGTTTCCTCACCGCGTACCGTGGCCCCTCGGACCCGATCCGCCGACCTCAGGAACCACAGCGTCATGAGTGAAGGAACCATGCAGCGACCAGCAGAGCGAGACCAGCGGAACCAGCGAGAGATGCGAGCGAGGCGGCCAGGCCGTCTGCTTGCCTGCGCGGTCGCAGTGCCCGTGATGGTGTTCGCCGCCGGCTGCTCCTCGGACTCCGGCTCCGGTGACGGAGAGAGCAAGGGCGCGAGCGCCGGGGACACGGCGCCGGCGACCGCGAGCACGGCGCCGACGGTGCAGGCTGCGGCGTACAAGAAGTTGCCGGGCTCGTGTGCGGTGCTGTCGAAGAAGACGCTCTCCTCGCTCGTGCCGCAGGGCGCCAAGTCCGGCAAGGAGGGCAAGTCGGGCGACACGGCGACGCGGGCGAGCTGCTCCTGGAGCAGTCTGGACAACAACGGTGTGAAGGGCTCGCAGTTCCGCTGGCTGAATGTGTCGCTGCTGCGCTTCGAGTCGGATGCCGCGCGTGGTGAGGGCAACCAGCTGGCGCACACGTACTACGAGAAGCAGGTGAAGGACGCCCAGGCGGTTCAGGGCGCGAAGAACCTGAAGACGCAGCCGGTTTCCGGGACGGGCGCCGAGGCGACGCTGGTGCGTTACGACCTGAAGAAGAAGGAAGGCTCCTTCAAGCAGCAGACGGTGGTGACGCGCGTCGAGAACGTCGTGATCACGCTCGACTACAACGGTGCGGGCCTGGCCGGTGAGAAGACCCCGAGCGCGGATGCGCTGGTGAAGGTCGCGGAGGCGGCGGCCAAGGAGGCGGTGGCCTCGGTGGCGGCGGCGAACGGCGGCGCAGGCGCGGGCAGTGGTTCGGGCACGGCGAAGCCCTCACCGTCCAAGTCGGCGTCGAAGTCGGCGTCCCCGTCCCCTTCGAAGTCCGCTTCGGCCTCTCCGTCCTCCTCAGCGTCGAAGAAGAGCTGACTGTCACATCTGGACGCCAACTCGCAGCTCAGCACCGCTTTTTGACGGAGCCCGGCCCCCTGAGGGGACCGGGCTCCACCCGTTCCGTTACCTCGCCGGGCGCACACATGTGCCACTCTGTTGCGCGCAACAGCACGCAATGGGAGGGGAGTACGGGTGGCCGCGCCACTGCAGCTGACTCGGATGCACCGGATTCTCATCGGCGTGGTCGTTTCCGGCGCCGTGATCATCGCCGGCATCGGCTTCGCCGGTTCGTATGCGGCGGTCCGTGAGTTGGCCATCAAGAAGGGTTTCGGGAACTTCTCGTATGTCTTCCCGATAGGCATCGACGCGGGCATCTGTGTCCTGCTGGCCCTGGATCTTCTCCTGACGTGGATCCGCATACCCTTCCCGCTGCTTCGTCAGACGGCCTGGCTGCTGACGGCGGCGACGATCGCGTTCAACGGTGCGGCGGCCTGGCCGGACCCGCTGGGTGTGGGCATGCACGCGGTGATCCCGGTGCTGTTCGTGGTCGCGGTGGAGGCGGCCCGGCATGCGATCGGCCGTATCGCCGACATCACGGCGGACAAGCACATGGAGGGTGTCCGCCTGACGCGGTGGATGCTCTCCCCGATTCCGACGTTTCTCCTGTGGCGCCGGATGAAGCTGTGGGAGCTGCGCTCCTACGAGCAGGTCATCAAGCTGGAGCAGGAGCGGCTGGTCTACCAGGCCCGGTTGCGTTCGCGCTTCGGCCGGGCGTGGCGGCGGAAGGCTCCGGTGGAGTCCCTGATGCCGCTCCGGCTGGCGCGGTACGGGGTTCCGCTGGCGCAGACGGCTCCGTCGGGACTGGCGGCGGCAGGCATCGAGCCGGCGCTGCTGCCGCCGGCGGCGGAGATCGCCCCACCGGTGGAGAGCCGTGCCACTGTGGCGGCGCCTGCGCCGCAGCCGGTGGAGCAGCTGAACCACGTTCCCGCGGCGGAGCTGCCGGAGGAGAGCCAGTGGCTGCACGCCCGGCACCCGCAGCAGGTCGAGTACCACGGCGACTACGACCCCACGTACGACCCGGAGCGGTACGCGCAGTGGTTCGCGGAGCAGCAGCAGGCCGAGCAGTACCAGCAGGACGAGTACCAGCAGGACCAGTACCGGGAGGAGCCCTCTCCGGAGGAGACCGGCAGCTTCCAGATCCCGGTCAGCCCGGGCCGTACTCGCGAGCTCGGTGAGGGCGGCGGCCCGCCGGAGCCGGACGAGGACGCGTACTACCAGGTCTTCCGTGAGTCGATAAAGAGCGGGAACGGAGCGCCCACTCCCAAGGGGTTCATTGCCGACGTCGAGGCGACGTACGGCATCACGCTCCCCGAGGCCGAGTCCAAGCGCATGGTGAACCGCTTCTCCAACCGTCTCAACGCGGAGATGCAGGAAGAGCACATCGCATGAGAAAGCGCCCGGTGCCGCACGGCACCGGGCGCTTTCTCAACGTGTCACTCCCCGAGCAGGGCCCGCACCCGCTCGTGTCCCACCGCCAGCAGCAGCGTGGGCAGTCGCGGACCGGTGTCGCGGCCGACGAGCAGGTGGTAGAGCAGCGCGAAGAAGGTCCGCTGGGCGGTCTTGATCTCCGCGGGCAGTTCCTTGGGCGTGGCGTCGGCGGGGAACCCGGCCTGCACCTTGGGCACGCCGTAGACGAGGTGGGTGAGCCCGTCGAGAGACCAGTTGTCGGCGAGGCCGTCGAGCAGCAGCCGCAGGGACTGCTGGGAAGCCTCGTCGAGGGACTTGAGCAGTTCGGCGTCGGGTTCGTCGCGCACGATGGTCCGCTGGTCGGCGGGGACGTGCGTGTTGATCCAGGCCTCGGCCTTGTCGTAGCGGGGGCGCGCCTCGTCGAGCGAGCCGAGCGGGTTGGCGGGGTCCAGCTCGCTCAGGATCCGCAGCGCCTGGTCCTCGTGCCCGGCGGTGATGTCGGCGACGGAGGCCAGCGTCCGGTACGGCAGCGGGCGCGAGGTCTTCGGCAGTTCGCCGCCGGCCGTACGTACCGCACGCGAGTGGGCCGCCACGTCCGCCGGGAGGGCCGATCCGTCGGTGACCTTCCCGTCCAGCTTGTCCCACTCGTCGTAGAGGCGCTGGATCTCCTGGTCGAAGGCGATCTTGAAGGACTGGTTGGGGCGGCGCCGGGCGTACAGCCAGCGCAGGAGCTGCGGCTCCATGATCTTCAGGGCGTCGCCGGGGGTCGGCACGCCGCCGCGTGAGGAGGACATCTTGGCCATGCCGCTGATGCCCACGAAGGCGTACATCGGCCCGATGGGCTGCTTGCCGCCGAAGATCCCGACGATCTGCCCGCCGACCTGGAACGAGGATCCCGGGGACGAGTGGTCGACACCGCTCGGCTCGAAGATGACGCCCTCGTACGCCCAGCGCATGGGCCAGTCGACCTTCCAGACCAGCTTGCCGCGGTTGAACTCGTTGAGCCGGACGGTCTCGGAGAAGCCGCAGGCGGTGCAGGCGTAGGTCAGCTCGGTCGTCTCGTCGTCGTACGAGGTGACCGTCGTGAGGTCCTTCTCGCAGTTGCCGCAGTAGGGCTTGTACGGGAAGTAGCCGGCGGAGCCGCTGCTGCCGTCGTCCTCGCTCGCTGCGCCGGATCCCTCCTCGGCCTCCAGTTCGGCCTCGTCGACGGGCTTCTGCTGCTGCTTCTGCTTCGCCGGGGCCTTCTTGGTGCGGTACTGGTCGAGGATCGCGTCGATGTCGGCGCGGTGGGCGATGGCGTGCAGGATCTGCTCGCGGTAGACGCCGGAGGTGTACTGCTCGGTCTGGCTGATCCCGTCGAACTCGACGCCCAGCTCGGCGAGCGACTCGACCATGGCGGCCTTGAAGTGCTCGGACCAGTTGGGGTGCGCGGACCCCTTCGGGGCGGGCACGGAGGTCAGCGGCTTGCCGATGTGCTCGGCCCAGGTCTCGTCGACCCCGGCGATTCCGGCCGGCACCTTGCGGTAGCGGTCGTAGTCGTCCCAGGAGATCAGGTGCCGGACCTGGTGGCCGCGGCGGCGGATCTCGTCGGCGACGAGGTGCGGGGTCATGACCTCGCGGAGGTTGCCCAGGTGGATCGGGCCGGAGGGCGAGAGGCCGGACGCGACGACCACGGGTTTGCCGGGGGCCCGACGCTCCGACTCCTCGATGACGTCATCCGCGAAACGGGAGACCCAGTCGGCGGTCTCGGTGCTCTGAGCCACGATCGGCACGTCCTTCTTTCTCCGGGGCAGCCAGTACGGTCAATCGGCTGACGCCCCATTCTCCCAGACCGCCTCGCGCCCGGGAAAACGGCTTTACCCCCCATGGGATACTGGCTGGGTATATCCATCCCCACGAGGAGAACGGCACCCTTTCCTATGGCCTCGGTCAAGTCCCTCAGCGACTCCGTCCAGCAGCATCTCGCGTCCGCGCTCTCGGCCACCCTGCCGGAGGCCGCCGGAGCAGACCCGCTGCTGCGACGTAGTGACCGGGCGGATTTCCAGGCCAACGGGATCCTGGCGCTGGCGAAGAAGGCGAAGGCGAACCCGCGGGAGCTGGCGACGCAGGTCGTCTCCCAGGTCGTCACCGGTGAAGGGCTGATCCAGGACGTCGAGGTCTCCGGGCCCGGCTTCCTGAACATCACGATCGCCGACCGCGCGATCACCGAGACGCTCGCGGCGCGTGCCGCCGACGGCGACCGGCTCGGTGTGCCGCTGAAGGAGAACCCGGGCATCACGGTCGTCGACTACGCCCAGCCGAACGTGGCGAAGGAGATGCACGTCGGCCACCTGCGCTCGGCGGTCATCGGCGACGCGCTGCGCGGCATGCTCGACTTCACCGGCGAGACGACGATCGGCCGGCACCACATCGGCGACTGGGGCACCCAGTTCGGCATGCTCATCCAGTACCTGTTCGAGCACCCCGGCGAGCTGGCCCCGGCTCAGGACGTCGACGGCGAGCAGGCCATGTCGAACCTGAACCGGGTGTACAAGGCGTCGCGTGCGGTCTTCGACTCCGACGAGGAGTTCAAGGAGCGGGCGCGGAAGAGGGTCGTCGCCCTGCAGTCCGGCGACAAGGAGACGCTCGAGCTGTGGCAGCAGTTCGTGGACGAGTCGAAGGTCTACTTCTACTCGGTCTTCGAGAAGCTGGACATGGAGATCCGCGACGACGAGATCGTCGGCGAGTCCGCGTACAACGAGGGCATGCCGGAGACCGCCCGCCTCCTGGAGGAGATGGGCGTCGCGGAGCGTTCCGAGGGCGCGCTCGTCGTCTTCTTCGACGAGATCCGGGGCAAGGACGACAAGCCGGTCCCGCTGATCGTGCAGAAGGCCGACGGCGGCTTCGGCTACGCGGCCTCCGACCTGACCGCGATCCGCAACCGCGTCGTCGACCTGCACGCGACGTCGCTGCTCTACGTCGTGGACGTGCGCCAGTCGCTGCACTTCAAGATGGTCTTCGAGGCGGCGCGGCGCGCGGGCTGGCTGACCGACGGCGTCACCGCGCACAACATGGGCTACGGCACGGTGCTGGGCGCGGACGGCAAGCCGTTCAAGACGCGTGAGGGCGAGACCGTACGGCTGGAGGACCTGCTGGACGAGGCGGTGCAGCGGGCCGCCGAGGTGGTCCGGGAGAAGGCACAGGACCTCACCGAGGACGAGATCCAGGAGCGGGCGACGCAGGTCGGCATCGGCGCCGTGAAGTACGCGGACCTGTCGACGTCGCCGAACCGGGACTACAAGTTCGACCTGGACCAGATGGTGTCGCTGAACGGCGACACGAGCGTGTACCTGCAGTATGCGTACGCCCGTATCCAGTCGATCCTGCGCAAGGCCGGCGAGACGAAGCCGGCCGCGCACCCGGAGCTCGAACTCGCCCCGGCGGAGCGGGCGTTGGGCCTGCACCTGGACGCGTTCGGCGACACGGTCTTCGAGGCGGCCGCGGAGTACGCGCCGCACAAGCTGGCCGCGTATCTGTACCAGCTGGCGTCGCTGTACACGTCGTTCTACGACAAGTGCCCGGTCCTGAAGGCGGACACCCCGGCGCAGGTCGAGAACCGTCTGTTCCTGTGCGACGTGACGGCCCGCACCCTGCACCAGGGCATGGCGCTGCTGGGGATCAGGACGCCCGAGCGGCTCTGAGGGCCACACGGCGGCCGAGGCCGAGGATGGCGGCGGATGCGGGTACGCCCCGCCCGGATTGAACGGGCGGGGCGTACCGATCCGTGGGCGGTGTGGTCAGCACCAGCCTCCGCCGAGGTTGGCGAACGCCTTCCAGGCGGCCCTGGTCTTGGGTCCTGCGTCGCCGTCGATGCCGCCGGTGTCGTAGCCGATGTGGACAAGGAAGCGCTGGAGGCCGCGGATGGTGTTGGGGCCGACGTCGCCGTCCACGGTTCCGGCGTTGAAGCCACGGTCGTTGAGGAAGGCCTGCCAGGCCTTCCAGCTCTTGGTGCCGAGCTGGCCGTCGATCGTGCCGGGGTCGAACTTCCCGACGGGGGAGGCGTCGCGGACGTAGCACTGGACGCTCTTGCCCTCGGTGGTGTTCAGGCCGAGGTTGTTCGTCGCCTTGATGGTGACGGTCCGGGCGCTCGTGGCCGACGCCGGCGCGGCGAAGCTGGTGCCCGCGGTGGCCAGGCCGCCGGCGGCGAGTCCGATCACGGCGGCGGCGCTGACCAGGGTCCTGGCCAAGGCGTTCGATCGCATTCGTGTCCCTCTCGGATCGTGGTGTGTGGTGCCGGGACGAGACTGCGGGGTGGGCGGCGGGGGCCGCCACGGTTGCCGCGGAAGTGACGTCCTCGCGGGACGTCCCGCCCGTTGACCTGCGGGGACGTGGTCCGGGGCGACGGTGCGCAGGGACGGCTGTCGGCGGGTGGTGGCCGATTCCGTATGGGTGCGGGGTGCACGTTCCGGTGCGGTCTTGTGAATGCTGGTGCAGAATGCGGCACGGGGTACAGGGGCCACTGACCACGGCCGCTGTTCATGAACGCGTGGGGGGACCATGTCGCGTTGGAAAGCGCTGCCTGCAGAACTCGATCCGCGTGTCCGGCAGTTACTGGTGCGCTTACGCCGGCTGAAGGACCACAGCGGGCTGAGCGTGCGTCAGCTGGCCGCGAGGACGGGGTACAGCCCGAAGTCGTGGGAGCGGTATCTGGGCGGCCGTTCGCTGCCGCCGCGGGAGGCCGTGGAGGCGTTGGCCCTGATCGGCGGCGACGACCCGACCCGGCTGCTCGCACTGCACGAAGTCGCCGTCGAGGCCTGGGGGAACGGGCGCGGCGGAACTGCCGTACCGGATACGGACGTTCCCGAAGGGGCCGTATCCGAAGGGGCCGTAACTGGCAGGACCTTGTCCGAAGGGGCCGTACCGGAGCCGGAGATCCTGTCGGCGGGCCCCGATGGCGGGGGCGCGCGGTCGTTGCGTATCGCGCTCGTGGCGGGGGCGGTGGCTCTGGTGCTGGCCGTCTCGTCGGCGGTGCTGGTGACCTGGCGGCTCATGGACCACGGCGGCCGCGCGGCGACGGAGGAGACGACCACGGTCACCGTGACGGCCGGGGTGTCGGTGCCCACGTACACCTGCCGTCTGAAGCAGGCCGACGGCCGCTGGTACGCGGGCAACAGCCCCACGCGGGACGCCACCGTCGGGTATGGCGACGCCGGGCCGGAAGTGGCCGAGGTGCAGTGTCTGCTGCGCCGGGCGGGCATCTCGCCGGGTGGTATCGACGGCATGTTCGGCCCGCTGACGCAGGGCGCGGTCAAGCGCTTCCAGAAGCAGGCGCGGCTCGACGTGGACGGTGTCGTCGGCCCCCACACCTGGAAGGCGCTGCGGGGATGACACCGGAACAGGCGCGACTGGCCGCCGCGCTACGGGAGTTGAGAACCCGCACCGGTCTGAGCCTGGCGGCCCTCGCGGCGAAGACGGCGTTCAGCAAGTCGTCCTGGGAGCGCTACCTCAACGGCAAGACGCTGCCGCCGCGCGCCGCGGTGCAGGAGCTGTGCCGTCTGGCCGGCGAGGCGGACGGCCGTTGTCTGGCGCTGTGGGAGATCGCGGAGTCGGAGTGGAGCGGACGGGCGACGGAGGCGGGGCGGGCGGGTACGCCGACGCAGGCGCCGTCTCCGGTCGCGGCTCCGGCTGCGGATCCGGTCGCGCCTCCGGATCCGCCGACGGCCGAGCGTGCGGCTCCGGCGGAGGCTGGACAGAGCGGTGGTCACCGGGGTGTGGCAGCGGTGGCGGTGCTCGCGTCGGTGTGTGCCGTGGCCCTCGGCGGCGTGGCGGTCACACTGCTTGTGCTGCCGCGCCAGAACGACGAACCCCGGCCGACCGCCGCGGCCACGTCCACTCCCGGGCCGCACTGCCGGGCTTCGTCCTGCGAGGGCAGAAACCCGATGAAGATGTACTGCGCCGCCTCACCGGACACCCTCGCCACGCATCACACGGCCACCGGGGCCTGGCTGGAACTGCGCTACAGCAAGGTGTGCGGGACGAGTTGGGCGCGGATGTGGGGCACGCGGGTCGGCGACCGGCTCGAGCTGACGGCGGGCGGCCGGGTCCGTGGCGCCGAGGTCGAGAACGCCGTCGGCGCGGACAACTTCGTCTACACCCCCATGACGGTGACCCGCCCGGGAACCGCCATCCGCACCTGTTTCCGGCCGACGGCGGACGGCAGGGGCGATGGCGGCAAGGGCGATGCCAAGGAGGAGTGCTTCAACTCCGTTTCGCGGTGACGGCCATCGTGGCGTACGGCATGGTGATGCTGCCGCCGCGCGCGTCGATGGCGTTCCCGGCCGCCTCCAGGACCTCGGCGAGGCTGTCGGCCGGGAGGCGGGTGAAGGCGCCGTGGGTGGGCATGACGTCCAGCCAGGCGTCGCGGGTGTAGGTGAACTCCCAGTCGTACCGCCAGTGTTCGGGTTCAGCGAAGCCGCCGGCGGTCCGGATCCCGTCGCACACCTTGTCGAGGATGATCCGGTACGTGTCCACGGGGGGCCTGGTGATGGCCGCACGGAAGTCGAACGGGGCGTCGGGCACGACGCGTTCGCAGACGTCGGCGACGGCTTCGGCCAGGTCGGCCGGGATCCGGGCCACGTTCCAGAAGACGGACAGCAGCCCGCCGGGCCCGAGGACGCGGGCCGCCTTCGCGGCCCCCGCAACAGGGTCGATCCAGTGCCAGGCGGTCCCGGAGACGACGGCGTCGAACCGCCGCTTCCCCGGCTCCCATTCCTCGAACTTCGCCACGTCCACAGCCACGCCGGTCTCCAGCCGCCGCGCCAGCTCGGCCATACGTGCGTCGGGCTCGACCCCGAGCACTCTGCACCCGGCGGCCCTGAACTGCCGGGCGGCGATTCCGGTGCCGCAGCCGACATCGAGGACGTGGGGGAGGTCGGGGCCGGGGCTCGCGGCGACGATCCGCTCCACCAGGGCGTCCGGGTAGCGGGGCCTGGCCCGGTCGTAGCGCTCGGCGTCGACGCCGAACGACTCCGCGATGTCCCGTCGCTGATGGGGCCGGTTCTCGGCGGACGATAAAGTGGGCATGCGCCCACTATGAGTGGGCACGCGCCCACTCGTCAATGGGCATGCGCCCACTCGTGCCGTGACAGGAGCCGGTATGCCGACAGGTGTTGCCATCCGCGACCCACGCCAGCAGCTCTTCGACGCCGCCGAGCGCATCCTGCTGCGCGCCGGCCCGAACGCCCTGACCAGCAGGGCGGTGACGGCGGAGGCGGGCTGCGCGAAGGGGGTTCTGCACCGGCACTTCGCGGACTTCGACGCGTTTCTGGCGGAACTGGTGCTCGGCCGTATCCGCCGGCTGGACGGCATGGACGCCGCGCTCCGGGAGGCCGCCGGAACGGGCACGGTCGCCGGGAACCTCATCCGCGCGATCACTGACCTGTTCGACGCGGTGGCGATCGCCGTCGTGAGCCTGGTCATCGCCCGGGACGAACTCCGCGCCCGGCTGCGGGCGGCCGGCTCGAGCGGCATCCCGCTCATGACGGAGGCGTCAGCGATGCTCAAGGGCTACCTTGCCGCCGAGCGCGAGCTGGGCCGTATCGCGGCGGACGCCGACGTCGACGTCCTCGCGCCCACCCTGCTCGGAGCCGCGCACCTCCTGTTCGCCGACCGGGAGGCGGGACCGCCGGACGCGGCGGCGGTGCACAGAACGGTGACGGCGGTCGTCGCGGGTGCGGTGCGGTAGCCAAGTCGGCCCGGACGGCCTCTGCGGGAGCGTTGTCAGTGACCGGCCCTACAGTCACTGACATGGCGACTCTTCCCAATCCCCTGCCACAACTCGCATCTCTCGGGCTCGGACTCCCGCCGGGCGGGCTGGTGAACGCGACGGACGACGGGCCGTGGCACGAGCCGTTGCTGTGGCTGGCCGACGGCCGGGCGGCGCCCGGCGCCCGGGCCGCGCTCCAGCAGTCGGCACCGGCCGCCGGTCTGCTTCCGGTGGTCCTCGATGTCGGCGCCGGTCATGGCGGGCCGGAGCAATGGCAGTTGATGCCCGCCGAGATGTCCTACCCCGGGGATCACGACGCCGAGGAGGTGCTGGAGGAGCTCTGGGACGAGTGCGCGGAGGACGACGCCGACTGGCCCGGTCCGGCCGCCGCCCGGCCCCTCGACGCCGACGCGGAACCCGAATCCGTGGCCTCCGACGTCGTGGACTCCCTTCTCGACGGCGGTGGCCCCCTCAAGGAACCCCGCCTCGCTCTCGTCCCCGCCCGCCGCAGCGCCGACATCCCCGCGGCGATCGGCTGGACGGGCCCGGCGAACCACGAAGGCGACACCGCGCGCCTGTGTTCCGTACTCCGCTCCTGGGAGGACCGCTTCGGCATACGGGTCGTGGCGCTCGGCTTCGACCAGCTGCTGGTGTCCGTCGCCGCCCCGCCCACCACCCTCGCCGAGGCGGAGGCCGTCGCCGCCGAGCACTTCGCGTTCTGCCCGGACAACATCCTGCAGGGCGCGGACACCACCCTGGCCGCATACGCCGAACACCAGCTCCTCAACCAGCCGGCCTGGCACTTCTGGTGGGACTGACGGCCCTGCGCAGGCCGCCGCACGCAAACGCCGCGGCCGGTCCGGTGGTGGGCACACCGGTCTCGACCGCGGCGTAGGGGCTGCCTTCAGATGACGCCGAGAACGTGGTGGAGGACAAGAACCAGACCGGCGAGCAGAGCAGGGACGACCATTTGAGACCTCCATGTACGAAATGTGAAGTTTCTGCCGTCCTCGATAACGTCACACTCCCACCCGCGTTACGGGCCTGATCCAAACAGGACAGCCCGGCTACGGGCCGCTGCTCTTCAGGCCTTGTTGCCGATCAGGCGTCCGGCTGCTCCGGGACGGGAGCCGCGTGGGCGGCGCGCCGGTGATGCACCGGGACCATGAGCGCGACCGGCCGGCCGAAGTCGGCGGTCTTCGCGGCCTGTTCGAGGATCTGCGCCGGGTTCCTGAAGTCGGCGTCGACGTAGTCCGTACGGCCGTCGGGTCCGCCGGCGAGCAGGGCACGCGCGTGCGCCAGCACCACGGGGTCGTTGGCGGCGACTGCCGCCCGGTCCGCGGCATTTGCCGTCGCCCGCACCGTGAACTCACCGGTCCCGGGCCCCCGACACGTCCCGTATCGAACCCCTGGGACATGACATCCCTGCAGGTCAGAGGCCATCCCATCGCCTCGGCGTCCCGAATCGCCCGCAGACTGTGGCGCGCGGAGCCGATCACCGCTCAGGCTGGAATCCCCCAGCCCGCCGCCCACGGAAGGCACGTACCACCATGCCCGCCCGAGCCCGCCGCACCCGCCTCCTCGCCGCCACCGCCCTGGTACTCGCCGCGTTCGCACTGACGGGATGCAGGGACGGGAAAGGCCTTCAGGACGAGGGCCCGGCAACGACCCGCTCCCTGCACGCTCCTGCCGGGCACGCTCCTGCCGCAGCGAACGCGAAGAGGCCGCCCGGTCATGAACCGGGCGGCCTCGATGCTCAGGCGATCAGGCGTGGGCCAGAGCCGCTTCCTTCGGGTTCGGGCCGTACTTGTTCACGCCCGGCTGGCTGTCCGAGCACTGGAAGACCAGCAGGGTGATGGGACCGGCGATCGGGACGATCCCGAAGAGGATCCACCAGCCGGAGTGGCCCGTGTCGTGCAGACGGCGGACGGACACGGCCAGGCTGGGCAGCAGGATCGCGACGTAGAAGATGCCCGCGAGAGCCAGGACGGCCGTGACCTTGGCCCCGATGCCGATGCCGATCAGCACGGCGTAGATGACCACGACGAACAGCGTGTACATCCAGTACTCCTTGCGGCGCGCGCGCCCGCTGAACACCGCGTACTTCTTCAGCGCCTCGAGAAACCAGCTCATGTGCGTCCCCCCTGGGATCGACGTTCGGACCATCCGGAATGGATCAGGCCAAGCGCAGAAGGTATGGACCCGGCCGAGAGCCCGTCAATCCAGTACGTCTGCGCAGTTCAACGCGGCGTGGGGGGGTTCAGGACGCGAACCACCCCACCAGGGTTGACCTAATTCCGGACAGATCCACCGACGACAGCGGGGAGTTGGGAAGACGGACAACGCCCGTTCCTCCCACCGAGTTGCTTCCGTTGCCGAACCGAGTACGTTCCGATGCCGACAAGTCGCCGATTCGAGGCCGGAAGTATCCCCATCCGTTGTCGAAGTCAGCGCAACTTCTGCGCCACTTCGGTCGCCCAGTACGTGAGGATGTTCTGCGCACCGGCCCGCTTGATCCCGGTCAGCGCCTCCAGGATCGCCCGGTCGCGGTCGATCCAGCCCTTCTCGGCGGCGGCCTCGATCATCGAGTACTCACCGGAGATCTGGTAGGCGGCGACCGGCACGTCCACCGCGTCCGCGACCCGCGCCAGGATGTCCAGATACGGTCCCGCCGGCTTCACCATCACCATGTCGGCGCCCTCTTCGAGGTCGAGCGCCAACTCCCGCAGCGACTCACGCGCATTGGCGGGATCCTGCTGATAGGTCTTCCGGTCCCCCTTCAGGGAGGAGGCGACGGCCTCCCGGAACGGCCCGAAGAAGGCGGACGCGTACTTCACCGTATAGGCGAGGATCGCGACGTCCTCCCGCCCGATCTGGTCGAGCGCGTCGCGGACGACCCCGATCTGCCCGTCCATCATCCCGCTGGGCCCCACCACATGGGCTCCCGCATCGGCCTGGACCTGCGCCATCTCGGCATACCGCTCGAGCGTGGCGTCATTGTCGACGCGCCCGGCCGCGTCCAGTACCCCGCAGTGCCCGTGATCGGTCGTCTCGTCGAGACAGAGATCGGACATGACCAGAAGATCGTCCCCGACCTCGGCCCGCACATCACGGATCGCGACCTGCAGAATCCCGTCCGGGTCCGTCCCCGGCGTCCCGAGGGCGTCCTTCTTCTCCTCCTCCGGCACGCCGAACAGCATGATCCCGGAGATCCCGGCGGCCACCGCCTCGGCGGCCGCCTTCTTCAGGCTGTCGCGCGTGTGCTGGACGACACCGGGCATGGCGCCGATCGGCACGGGCTCGCTGATGCCCTCTCGTACAAAGGCCGGGAGGATGAAGTCCGCCGGGTGCAGCCGGGTCTCGGCGACCATGCGCCGCATGACGGGGGTGGTCCGCAGCCGCCGCGGCCGCGTGCCGGGGAAGGATCCGTACTTCGTCATGCCACCTACGCTACGCCCGGCTCACAGGCACCTTTGCCGACGGTATGTCGGGGCTGCATGCCGGACCGCACAGCCTGCCGTCGCTCGCGATGCGCCCTCCACCCCGGGGGTCCATCCTGAAATGAGCAGAGAGCCCTGAAATGGGCGAAGAGCAAGGACCGGGCCCCCGTCCCCTCGCCGCGCACGCCTACACCCACGCCTGCCTGCGCGAAGGAGGAGGACGAGATGACCGCCACCCACCACCCCCCGCACCACACCCCGGACCTGTTCGCCCTGTCGGAGATCCACGGCCCCGTCCTCCGCCCCGGCGACGACGCCTACGTGGCCGAGGTCACGGGCTTCAATCTGTCCGCCTTCCACAACCCGGACGTCGTGGTCGGGGCGGCCGGCGCCGACGACATCGTGACGGCGATGCGCTGGGCCGCGGCCACCAACACCCCCGTAGCCGTCCAGGCCACCGGCCACGGCGCGAACTTCCCGATCGACGGCGGCCTGCTCATCAGCACCACCCGCATGACCGACGTGACGATCGACCCGGCCGAACGCACCGCGACGGCCGCCGCCGGCGCGAAATGGCGCCACGTCCTGGAGGCGGCCGCCCCCTACGGCCTCGCCCCGCTCAACGGCTCGTCCTCGGACGCCGGCGTCGTCGGCTACACACTGGGCGGCGGTCTCCCCATCCTCGGCCGGGCCTACGGCTACGCGGCCGACCGGGTCCGCTCCGTCCAGGTCGTCACCCCCGACGCAACCCTGCGCACGGCGACCGCCGACACCGAACCCGACCTCTTCTGGGCCCTGCGCGGCGGCAAGGGCAACGTAGGAGTGGTGACCGAGCTGACCTTCGACCTGGTCCCGCTCTCCACGGTCCTGGGCGGCGGCATCTACTTCCCCGGCGAACACGCGGAGACGGTCCTGCGCACCTGGGCCGACTGGACGACCACCCTCCCCACCCAGATGTGCAGCGCATACACGATCCTGCGCCTGCCCCCGATCCCGCAGATCCCCGAGCCCCTGCGCGGCGGCTTCTGGGCGCGCGTCGCACTGGCCTGGACCGGCGACGCGAAGGAGGGCGAGAGCCTCCTGGCCCCCATCCGCGCGGCCGCCCCGGTCACCATCGACACGGTGGAGGAAATGCCGTACGCGGCCATGGACCGCATCTACCTGGACCCGGAGGACCCGCTCCCCGCCCGCGAGGCCTGCACCCTGCTCAAGGCACTGCCCCCGGACGCCCAGACGGCCTTCCTGGCCGAGGCGGGCCCGGCCGTCCCCGACCTCCCGCTCCTCCTGATCGAGCTGCGCCACATGGGCGGCGAACTCTCCCGCCCCGCCCCCGTCGAGGACGCCATCTGCGCCCGCGACGCCAGCTACCTCCTGGAAACGGTCGGCGTCCTGCCCGACCCGAACACCGCCGCGGCCGTGGAATCGGCCACGACGGCCCTCCACAACACCATGTCCCCGTGGAGCACCGGCCACACGCTGGTCAACCTGCACGGAAGGCCGGGCGACGAGAAGGACCGTGCGCGCGCATGGACCGAGGAGGTCTACACCCGCCTGAGCGAGACGAAGTCGCATTACGACCCGAGCAACTTGCTGCGCTTCGGGCACGCCGTAACACCCGCGTAGCTGCGGGCAGTCGTGCCGCTGGGGCGGCACCCGTCCCAAAGACAGCGGCACCCCGCCGGCGCGGGCGAGCGACACCCACCCCCACCCCCCTCAGCCCCGGCGGACGGCCACGTCGTTACGTCGTCCGCCGCCGCCTGGCCCCCGGCCGCCGCTCGCTGGGCCGAGTAACCGGATCCCCGGCATCCAGCGCCGCAGCCCGCCTCCGCAACCCGAAGTCGGCAAGAGCCTCCGCCAGCTTGTGAACCGACGGCTCCGGAGCCATCACATCCACCCGCAGCCCATGCTCCTCAGCAGTCTTGGCGGTAGCCGGCCCAATACACGCGATCACCGTCACGTTGTGCGGCTTGCCCGCAATACCCACCAGGTTCCGCACAGTGGACGACGAAGTGAAGAGCACCGCATCGAACCCACCCCCCTTGATCGCCTCCCGCGTCTCCGCCGGCGGCGGCGAGGCCCGCACGGTCCGATAGGCCGTGACGTCGTCGACCTCCCACCCGAGCTCGATCAGCCCGGCGACAAGGGTCTCCGTGGCGATGTCGGCCCGCGGCAGGAACACCCGGTCGATCGGATCGAACACCGGGTCGTACGGCGGCCAGTCCTCAAGCAGCCCCGCAGCCGACTGCTCCCCACTGGGCACCAGATCCGGCTTCACACCAAACGCAACCAGCGCCTTGGCGGTCTGCTCCCCGACCGCGGCGACCTTGATCCCCGCGAAAGCCCGGGCATCAAGCCCGTACTCCTCGAACTTCTCCCGAACCGCCTTCACCGCGTTGACCGAGGTGAACGCGATCCACTCGTACCGCCCGGTGACGAGCCCCTTCACGGCCCGCTCCATCTGCTGGGGCGTCCGCGGCGGCTCGACGGCAATGGTCGGCACCTCGTGCGGTACGGCCCCGTAGGACCGCAGTTGGTCGGAGAGCGACGCCGCCTGCTCCTTCGTACGCGGCACGAGGACCTTCCAGCCGAACAGCGGCTTGGACTCGAACCACGACAGCCGGTCGCGCTGGGCGGCGGCGGAACGCTCACCGACCACGGCTATCACCGGCCGCCCGCCCTCGGGCGAGGGCAGCACCTTGGCCTGCTTCAGCGTCTGGGCGATGGTCCCCAGCGTCGCCGTCCAGGTCCGCTGACGAGTGGTCGTACCGGCCACCGTCACGGTGATCGGCGTGTCCGGCTTACGGCCGGCCGACACCAGCTCACCCGCGGCCGCACCCACGGAGTCGAGCGTCGTCGACACGACCACCGTCCCGTCGGAGACACCCACCTCCGTCCAGCACCGGTCCGAGGCGGTACGGGCGTCCACGAACCGCACGTCCGCGCCCTCGGCGTCGCGCAGCGGGACACCGGCGTACGCAGGCACGCCGACGGCCGCGGCGATACCGGGCACGACCTCGAAAGGCACGCCCGCGGCGGCGCAGGCGAGCATCTCCTCGGCGGCGTACGCATCGAGTCCGGGGTCCCCGGACACCGCACGGACGACCCGCCTGCCGCTGCGTGCGGCCTCCATGACAAGATGTGCGGCATCCCGTACCGCGGGGACCCCAGCGGTTGTTGACGAGCTGTCAACAACCGCGAGCTGAGGTGTGCCCGTGCCCGGAAGCGGGTCCGACGAAGGACCCCCGTCCGTGTGCACTTCGGCGACACCTTGTCTGGCGTGCTGACGCACCACGTCGAGCACGTCGTGCTCGGCGACGAGGACGTCCGCGTTCGCCAGCGCCTCCACGGCGCGCAGAGTCAGCAGTCCCGGATCCCCGGGTCCGGCACCGAGGAAGGTGACGTGACCGTGTTCAAGGCCGGCGGGAAGGGTGGTGGGGCTCAATGTGCTCGCTCCCCCATCAGACCGGCCGCGCCCTGGGCAAGCATCTCGGCAGCGAGTTCACGGCCGAGCGCCATTGCTTGGTCGTACGTCTCGGGCACGGGACCGGTGGTGGACAGCTGCACCGTACGAGAGCCGTCGGTCGTGCCGACGACGCCCCGCAGGCGCATTTCTCTGACAATCTGCCCGTCGGCCAGCAGGTCGGCCAGCGCGCCCACAGGGGCGCTGCAGCCGGCCTCCAGGGCGGCGAGCAGTGACCGCTCGGCAGTCACGGCGACCCGCGTGGACGGGTCGTCGAGCTCACCGAGCGCTGCGATCAGTTCCGCGTTGTCCGCGGCACACTCGATCGCCAGTGCCCCCTGGCCGGGGGCGGGCAGAACCGTGTCTATCGACAGGAAGTCGGTGACCTCGTCGATGCGGCCGATCCGGCTGAGGCCGGCGGCGGCCAGGACGACGGCGTCCAGCTCGCCGTCACGGACGTATCCGATCCGGGTGTCTACGTTGCCCCGGATCGGCACGGTCTCGATGTCCAGCCCGTGGCTGCGCGCGTACGCGTTCAGCTGCGCCATGCGGCGCGGCGAGCCGGTGCCGATCCTCGCCCCGCGGGGCAGGTCGGTGAACTTCAGCGCGTCCCGGGCGACGATCACGTCGCGGGGGTCCTCGCGCAGCGGGACGGCGGCGAGCGCCAGCTCCTCGGGCTGCGCGGTGGGCAGGTCCTTGAGCGAATGAACCGCGAAGTCGACCTCACCCCGCAGCAGCGCGTCGCGCAGCGCCGTGACGAACACTCCCGTGCCGCCGATCTGCGCGAGGTGCTCACGCGACGTGTCGCCGTACGTGGTGATCTCGACGAGCTCCACGGGCCGTCCGGTCACCTGGCTCACGGCGTCCGCCACTTGCCCGGACTGGGCCATGGCGAGTCTGCTTCGCCTCGTCCCCAGTCTCAATGCCTTGCTACTCATGCCGGCCCTCGGTTCTTGCTGTTCTCAGATTCATCGTCGGCGCCCTCGGCCCGGGAGACGGCGGCCACCGCTTCCTGGTCGAGGTCGAACAGGGTCCTCAGGGCATCCGCGTACCCCGCACCACCCGGTTCGGCCGCGAGCTGCTTGACCCGTACGGTCGGCGCGTGCAGCAGCTTGTCGACGACGCGCTTGACGGTCTGCGTGATCTCGCTGCGGTGCTTGTCGTCGAGCGCGGGCAGCCGCCCCTCGAGCCGCGCGATCTCACTCGCGACGACATCGGCGGCCATGGTGCGCAGGGCGACCACGGTGGGCGTGATGTGCGCGGCCCTGAGCGCCGCCCCGAAGGCAGCGACCTCGTCGGCCACGATCCGCCGCACCTGGTCCACGTCGGCCGCCATCGGAGCGTCCGCGGAGGCCTCGGCGAGCGACTCGATGTCGACGAGCCGCACCCCGGTCAGCCGGTGCACAGCCGCGTCGATGTCGCGGGGCATCGCCAGGTCGAGGAGGAACAGGACGGGCGCGGGACGCGGAGCCTCGACGACCGGCTCGGGCTTACGGCGCTCCGGAATCCGCCCGACCGTGGCGACGGTGGCGGCGAGCGCCGTGATCAGCTCGGCATCGGCCTCGGGCGCCGGGCGGGCGGCCTCGCGGCGGTCGACGGTGCCGTTGTCCACCCAGGCGGCGTGCTGCTCCAGGGTCGCCGCATCCATCCCGGCGACCGCGGCCTCACCCGCCACGGAGAAGCCTTGCTGCACGGCGGAGAGGTCGAGCGGACAGTTCTCGTCGGAGCCGAGTCCGGTGCCCGACTCCGTCACGCCGCGGGCAATCGTGCCGCCCAGGGCGGCTCCCGACCCGAAGACGGGCGGCACCCCGCCGGCGCCGGGCTGCGCGACCGTCCCCCGGCCCGCCCCGACGTCCGGCGCGCCATCGGCCAGACGGCCCTGCACCGCCGTAGCGACCGCCTCACCCGTCAGCACGAGACCGGTCGCGCCGGTACAGGACACCACAACATCGGCACGTGTCAGCTCGCCCGGCACCGCATCCATCGGTACCGCGCGGGCCAGCACGTCCGCGTCGTCGCCGTCATTCAAGATCTCGACGAGCCGCTCGGCACGATCCGGCGTCCGGTTCGCGATCACGATCTCGCCGACCCCGGCCCGCGCGAGCGTGGCGGCGGCCAGCGAGGACATCGACCCGGCCCCGATGACCAGCGCCTTCTTGCCGCGGGCCCAGTCCTGCACATCCCCACCCGCGGCCAGCTGCTCCAGCCCGAAGGTGACCAGAGATTGCCCGGCCCGGTCGATCCCGGTCTCGGAGTGGGCGCGCTTGCCGACCCGCAACGCCTGCTGGAACAGGTCGTTCAGCAGCCGTCCGGCGCTGTGCAGGTCCTGCGCCTTGGCCAGCGAGTCCTTGATCTGCCCGAGAATCTGCCCTTCCCCGACGACCATGGAGTCGAGCCCGCAGGCCACGGAGAACAGATGGTGAACCGCCCGGTCCTCGTAGTGGACGTACAGATAGGGCGTGAGCTCGTCCAGTCCCACCCCGCTGTGCTGGGCGAGCAGCGTGGACAGCTCGGCGACACCGGCGTGGAACTTGTCGACGTCGGCGTACAGCTCGATGCGGTTGCAGGTCGCGAGCACCGCGGCCTCGGTGGCGGGCTCCGCGGCGACCGTGTCCTGCAGCAGCTTGATCTGGGCGTCCGCGTTCAGCGCGGCCCGCTCCAGGACGCTGACCGGGGCGCTGCGGTGGCTCAGCCCGACGACGAGGAGACTCATGCCGGCATCACGGCGGGTACGTCCCCGTCGGGCCCCTGCTCGGCGGACTCCTGGCGGGCGGCGGCGACCGGCCCCGAGCCGTCGGGCCCCGCGGCCTCGGCCTCTTCGCCGGCCTTGCGCTGCTCGTGGAAGGCGAGGATCTGCAGCTCGATCGACAGATCCACCTTGCGTACGTCGACGCCGTCCGGGACGGACAGCACGGTCGGCGCGAAGTTCAGAATGGAGGTGACCCCGGCGGCCACGAGCCGGTCACAGACCTGCTGGGCGGCACCGGCGGGAGTGGCGATGACGCCGATGCTCACCCCGTTGTCCTCGATGATCTTTTCCAGGTCATCGGTGTGCTGCACGGGGATTCCCGCAACCGGCTTCCCGGCCATCGCCGGATCGGCGTCTATGAGAGCCGCGACCCGGAACCCACGGGAGGCGAACCCGCCGTAATTGGCCAGAGCGGCGCCGAGGTTACCGATACCGACGATCACAACCGGCCAGTCCTGGGTGAGCCCCAGCTCACGCGAGATCTGGTAGACGAGATACTCGACGTCGTACCCGACACCACGAGTCCCGTACGAACCCAGATACGAAAAATCCTTGCGCAGCTTGGCGGAGTTGACGCCTGCGGCAGCAGCCAGCTCCTCGGACGAAACCGTGGGTACCGAGCGCTCCGACAGTGCGGTCAGGGCGCGGAGGTACAGCGGAAGCCTGGCGACGGTGGCCTCGGGAATCCCTCGGCTACGGGTCGCCGGTCGGTGAGTTCGGCCAGTTGCCACGGTGCTCCTGCGGGTAGAGCGGGGCTGTAGGCGGTCACACGTACCCAGACCGCCCCGTCGACAGCAGGCTATGTCTTTGTGAACGCGTGCACAAAGATGGTGTCCGATTTGCCCGGCCAACGTGACCGGGGTCACGCGCCCCCGGCGCACTGATGCAGAACCGGCGCACAAGCACCACCGCTCCCTGTCCTCTGGGGGCAAAACCGCACACTCTCCTCTTACGATCCCCGCCCCCGAGACCAGTCGCCGTCGATCCTAAGCGACGTTCCGGACGACTTGGACTACTCAGTCAGTGCCTTGCGCAACCGCTGCTCGTCCACGCGCCAGAAGGTGTGCTGCCGGCCGTCGACGAGAACAACGGGAATCTGCTCCCAATACTGGTCATGGAGCTGCCGATCCAGGGAGATGTCCTTCGCCTCCCACTCCACCCCCACCTCCCCGCACACCTTCTCCACCACAACCTGTGCGTCATCACACAGATGGCACCCGGGCTTACGAATGAGAGTGACGATCCGGCCCTGACCGTCCTGGGCCTTACGTCGGAAGAGGGGACTCATGTCAGCCATTCTCGCGCGCCCGAGCAGTGGCGGCACACCCGTGAAAACGCCAATGAACGGGCGGGTCAGATCAGTTCTTTAACGACACGGTCGCGGAGAGTTCACAGCGTTCAAACCTCTCGCGTCTGGAGGCACCGAACAAACTGGCTATGCTCACGGGCATGGCCGCTCTCGGATGGCTCACTCCCCGTAGGCGCTCCGCCACGGCGCGGAGCGTGTTGGCAGGCGAGGCCTCGGCGGAGGCAGCGCGCAAGTCCTCGCAGGACGTCCCCCCGGAGGAACCGGAGTTCCCCGTGCTCGGCGACGACAAGGCTGCCGCCTTCTTCGACCTCGACAACACCGTGATGCAGGGCGCTGCCCTCTTCCACTTCGGCCGAGGCCTCTACAAGCGCAAGTTCTTCGAGACCCGCGACCTGGCCAAGTTCGCCTGGCAGCAGGCGTGGTTCCGGCTCGCCGGTGTCGAGGACCCGGAACACATGCAGGAGGCCCGCGACTCGGCCCTCTCCATCGTGAAGGGCCACCGCGTCGCGGAACTCCAGTCCATCGGCGAGGAGATCTACGACGAGTACATGGCCGAGCGCATCTGGCCGGGCACTCGCGCACTCGCCCAAGCGCACCTGGACGCAGGCCAGAAGGTCTGGCTGGTCACGGCGGCCCCGGTCGAAATCGCCACCGTGATCGCCCGCCGCCTCGGCCTCACCGGCGCCCTGGGCACGGTGGCCGAGTCCGTCGACGGCGTGTACACGGGCAAACTGGTGGGCGAACCCCTGCACGGCCCGGCAAAGGCGGAAGCAGTACGGGCCCTGGCCGCCGCGGAGGGCCTGGACCTGACCCGCTGCGCCGCCTACAGCGACTCCCACAACGACATCCCGATGCTCTCGCTGGTCGGCCACCCCTACGCCATCAACCCCGACACCAAGCTCCGCAAACACGCCCGCACCCGGGACTGGCGCCTGCGCGACTACCGCACCGGCCGCAAGGCAGCCAAGGTAGGCATCCCCGCAGCAGCAGGCGTAGGCGCAGTAGCAGGCGGCACAGCAGCAGCAATCGCCCTCCACAGACGCCGCCGCTAGCGCCTGCCCGGTGCAGCCGCCCCGAGCGGGGCCCGGCGCGTGCATCGACTCCCTCCCCTGCCTTGCACACGACGCCCGGGTCCACCGGGACCGACCAGCCGCGCTGCAAGCCAACCCAAAATCGAATCACAAGAGCAAACACCCCACGCTGCAAGCCAGTCCGGGGCGGCAGCGAACACCGGCGCCCCGCATCCCGACCCCCACTGCGCGCGAATCCGGCCCAACAAACACCCTGCACTGCAAGCCGATCCAGCAGCGAACACGGATCCATAGCGAGCCAGTCCAGACCAAACACCGCCCCGACAGCAAACCCCCCCGCCTGCAAGCAAGTCCGAACCCACACACGACTCCGCTGCCAGCCAGCCCCCAACACCCAAGGCCGACGTCACCGCCTCAACCCCCCACGGAGCGCACCCTCGGAAGGCCGGTCCGCCACTTCAGCCCGCCCGGCGTTAGAGGCCGACGCCGCCGTCCCAATCCCCCACCCACCCGAGGGGCGCACCCTCGGGACGCCGATCCGCCACTTCAGCCCGCCCGGCGTTAGAGGCCGACGCCACCACCCCAACCCCCCACCCACCCGCGGGGCGCACCCTCGGAACGCTGGCCCGCAACTTCAGCCCGTCCGGCGTTTGAGGACGAGGCCGTTCAGGCCGATCGGGGTCCGGGGCGGAGCCCCGGCGGGGTGCAGGGGCAGAGCCCCGCGAGGGGTGCAGGGGACGCAGTCCCCGCCGGGGTGCAGGGGCGGAGCTCCTGGCGGGGTCGAAGGGGCGGCAGCCCCTGGGGACGGGACGGGTAGGGGCGGCGGGGGCGAGAAAACCTCAACACCCGCACCATCCCTGATCACACAGCGACCAGCCCCGCCCCAGACACGCCAATCGCCAGGACATACCCCCACACCCCCCTGTCCAGTCCCATTGGCTGCACACGGCCACAACACGCCCCGTTCCCACTCGAAACACGACCCATTTCGATCAACAACCAGTCACGCTACGGCACTTGATAGGCCGCCAATCGGTTACAGAAGCGACGTAATCGATGATTTGAGCAACTGGGTGTAGCAGCGCCTGCACGAAGCGTTATTCTCCTCAGACGCAAACCGGTACCCCTCCGTCGCTACGACGGGTGAAAGGTCCCGCACTGCACGTGATGGAAGCTCTGCCTCTGGGAGTCCCGTGTACCCACACGTCGGGGTTGACGCCTCGGGCCTGGCTACGCTGCGCGCAACGGTCCACAACCTGTTGCGCGGCTTCGTCCCCACCGCGTACGCCGTCCCCGCCCTAGCCGTAGCCAGCACCCCCGTCGGCCCGTGCTACGCCCTCGCCGACGGCAGCACCGCCGCCGTCGGCAGACGCGGCCGCGCCGCCGGCGCCACCACCACCCGCCGTCCGGCCGCGGACAGCGACAGCGCCCGGATGATGGACCTCGTCGAGCGCGCCCAGGCCGGCGAGGCCGACGCCTTCGGCCGCCTCTACGACCAGTACAGCGACACCGTGTACCGGTACATCTATTACCGCGTCGGCGGCAAAGCCACCGCCGAGGACCTCACCAGCGAGACGTTCCTGCGCGCCCTGCGCCGCATCGGCACCTTCACCTGGCAGGGCCGCGACTTCGGCGCCTGGCTGGTCACCATCGCCCGCAACCTCGTGGCCGACCACTTCAAGTCGAGCCGCTTCCGCCTCGAGGTGACGACCGGCGAGATGCTCGACGCCAACGAGGTGGAGCGCTCCCCCGAGGACTCCGTCCTGGAGTCCCTCTCCAACGCCGCACTGCTCGACGCCGTACGACGGCTCAACCCCCAGCAGCAGGAGTGCGTCACGCTCCGTTTCCTCCAGGGCCTCTCCGTCGCCGAGACCGCCCGCGTGATGGGCAAGAACGAGGGCGCCATCAAGACCCTCCAGTACCGAGCCGTACGCACCCTGGCCCGCCTCCTCCCGGACGACGCCCGCTGACGGAGCGCAGGGAACGCACCCGGCACACACCGAGCCTGACAGAACACACCCCGTACACGCTCGGTGATGTCCAACTAGCTGTCAGTGAAAGTCCGTTGACTTCCCGATCCGATCATCCGTCGTCCGTAACCCAAGTGCCGAGACGCTCGTTGTGCGGGATGCAGGCTCCCTGTGGTCACTCCCTGGCCGTCTCCGATCACTCGATCGTGTGGATGTGGTCAGAGCGTGCAACCCTCAGGACCCCCTGGGGAGTCGACCGTCATCACGAGAGGAGGTGCCGCCAGTGATCGCGAACGTATCGGCACACCGGCGGGCGAACGCCTTCGCCCAGGCCCTGGAGGAGCAGCCGGACCAGGGCACGGCGGCCGAGCAGTCCGACGGACCGGCCCCGGCCCCGGCTGCTGCGGAACAGACCGAGCAGGGCCGCCTGTTGGCCCTGGCGGATGGTCTCGGCGAGTTGCCCAGACCGGAGCTGGACCCCGAAGTCAAGGTCGTCCAGCGGGCGCAGCTGGTGGCCGCGTTCGAGGCCATGGTGCAGGAGGGCGCCGGCGGCGAGGCGGCGGATGCTGCGGTACCTGAGCAGCGCTCCCGTGGCGCGCACCGGGCGAGCCCATTGGGCAAGCTGCGACCGCGGTCACGGCTGACCAAGGGCCTCGCGGCGGGCGGGCTCAGCGTCGGCGTCGCGGCGGGCGCCTTCGGCGGAGTCGCCGCCGCCAGTTCGGACGCCCTGCCCGGTGACTCGCTCTACGGACTCAAACGCGGCATCGAGGACTTCAAGCTCAACTACCTGTCCGACGGGGACGACGAGCGCGGAGTGGCCTACCTCGATCAGGCCTCCACCCGGCTGGCCGAGGCCCGTCGCCTGATGGAGCGTGGCCGCGGCGGCGGCCACCTCGATCACGAGTCCGTAGGCGAGATCCGCCGCACCTTGTCAGGCATGACGCGCGACGCGTCAGAGGGCCACCGGCTGCTGCACGAGGCATATGAGCGCGACCCCAGGTCCCTCGGCCCCATCCAGGCCCTGTCCGCCTTCTCACGCTCGCACCGCGAGGTCTGGGGAGCCCTCCGCCAGAGGCTCCCGGTCCAGCTCGGGGACGTCAGCAGCCAGGTGTCGTCGGTGTTCGCCGCCATAGACGAAGAGGTCGCCCCGCTGCAGTCCCTGCTGCCCCCGTCCCCGGCCCACGGCGGCGGCAACGGCAGGGGACACGGCTCGGGCAAGGCGTCCAAGGGCACATCCGGTTCCGGCCGGGGCTCGACGGCGTCCGGCACCGGCAGCGGCTCCGCCGGCAAGAGCCACTCCAGCAGCCCCAGCCAGTCGGCCGGCTCCACCGGCGAGGGCCTGCTCGGAGGCAGCACCGGCGGCCTGCTCGACCCGCCCAAGGACAGCGGCAGCGCCTCCCCGTCGTCCACCAGCAAGTCTCCGACCACCGAACCGGACGTGACGATCCCACCGCTGCTCCCGGGCCTGCTCCCCGGCCTCGGCATCGAAAGCGGGGAAACCAACCAGTAGCCCGTACGGCAACGGGGGCGCCCTTCTCACAAGGGGCGCCCCCGTCGTCGTACGAAAAAGACTCAGAAGAAGACCGACCGCCGCTGCACCAGCAACTTGGCCCCTCCGCCGTCGGGCAGAGCCGTGAGCCGGCTCAGAAGAACACAGACCTCCGCTGCACCAGCAACTTGTACAACGTGTGCTGAATCTGCTCCCTCACCTGATCCGTCAGGTTGAACATCAGCATCGGGTCCTCCGCGGCCTCCGGCGGATATCCATCCGTCGGGATCGGCTCGCCGAACTGGATCGTCCACTTCGTCGGCAGCGGGACCGCACCGAGCGGGCCCAGCCAGGGGAACGTCGGCGTCAGCGGGAAGTACGGGAAGCCGAGCAGGCGCGCGAGCGTCTTCGCGTTGCCGATCATCGGGTAGATCTCCTCGGCCCCGACGATCGAGCACGGGATGATCGGGGTGCCGTGGCGCAGAGCCGTGGAGACGAAGCCGCCGCGGCCGAAGCGCTGGAGCTTGTAGCGCTCGCCGAAGGGCTTGCCGATGCCCTTGAAGCCCTCCGGCATGACCCCGACCAGCTCGCCCTGGCCCAGCAGCCGTTCGGCGTCCTCCGCACAGGCCAGGGTGTGACCGAGCTTGCGGGCCAGTTCGTTGACCACGGGCAGCATGAAGACGAGGTCCGCCGCGAGCAGGCGCAGATGGCGGCCCGCGGGATGGTTGTCGTGGACGGCGACCTGCATCATCAGGCCGTCCAGCGGCAGCGTCCCGGAGTGGTTGGCGACGATCAGCGCGCCGCCCTCCGACGGGATGTTCTCGACGCCCTTCACCTCGACCCGGAAGTACTTCTCGTACACCGGGCGCAGCAGGGACATCAGGACCTGGTCGGTCAACTCCTCGTCGTAGCCGAAGTCGTCGACCTCGTAGTCGCCGGTGAGGCGGCGGCGCAGGAAGTTCAGGCCGCTCGCGACACGCCGCTCCAGGCCGCCGCCATCCTGCGGCCGCTGGGGCGGCTGTTCCTCATGCGTCACGGGAACATCATCCTGCGCGCGCGCCCTGCTGGGCAGGGGCTGGACCTCGCCGACCAGCGCGGGTTCCGCGGTCTTGCGTCGGCTCCCCGCGCTCCGGCGCCGCGTCGGCCGTTGTACGGCGCCCCCGCGGGACCGGTCGTCGTCGAACGGAATGACCTTGGCATCCGCCATCGTTGATGCGCTCCTCAGTTGGCGCTCTGCGTCGGGGGGTGGCCGCCACCCAGTACGGGCAGCGCGGCGATCCGGTCGACGGCCCCCGCAAGGGCCTCCGGCGGCAGCAGTCCGGGTCCACGGCTGCGTCCGAACTCCGCGAAGGTCTCCGCCGTCGTGTACTTCGGCCGGAATCCGAGCGTCTCCCGCATCTGGTCCGTCGCCACGACCCGGCCGTGGGTGAGCAGCCGGATCTGCTCGGGCGAGAAATCGGTCACTCCCAGCGTACGGACCAGCGAGCCGGCCCAGGTGACGGCCGGCAGCAGCAGGGGCACGGTGGGCTTGCCGAGCCGCCGCGAACACTGCGACAGCAGCAGGACGCCGTCGCCGGCGATGTTGAAGGTGCCGCTGTTGAGCGTGCCCCGCTCCGGATCGTGCGAGGCGATCCGCAGTACCTCGATCACGTCGTCCTCGTGCACGAACTGCAGCCGCGGGTCGTAGCCGAACACGGTCGGCAGGACCGGCAGCGCGAAGTAGGAGGCGAGCGGCGTGTCGGCCGTCGGCCCCAGGATGTTCGCGAACCGCAGCACACACACGGCCACATCGGGCCGCCGCCGCGCGAAGCCCCGTACATACCCCTCGACCTCGACCGTGTCCTTGGCGAAGCCGCCGCTGGGCAGGGACTTGGGCGGGGTCGTCTCGGTGAACACCGCGGGATCACGGGGCGCGGACCCGTACACGTTCGTACTGGACTTCACGACCAGCCGCTTCACGGTCGGCGATTTCTGGCAGGCGCCGAGCAGCTGCATCGTGCCGATGACGTTGGTCTCCTTGATCGCGGCCCGGCTGCCGCTGCCGAGCCCGGTCGCGCTCACATCCATGTGTACGACCGTGTCGGCGCCCGTCTCGGCGAGCACGCGCGCGATGGTGGGCTGCCGGATGTCGGCCTGGATGAAATCGGCACCGCCCAGGTGGTGCTCGGGTGGGACCGCGTCCACGGCGACGACCCGGTCCACCTGCGGGTCACGCTGGATCCGTCGTACGAACCGGCCCCCAAGCCTGCGGGCCACTCCGGTCACGAGCACGACCTTGCCCAAGATCTGCGCCTTCCTTCCAGCCCATTCCGGTATTCGTAGCGTGCCGCGTTCCCCGTGTGCGGCCAACTTAGCGGGTCGATGTTGCGCTGTGATGACCACCCAATGCACGAAGTGACGACATCCACAGACGTACGAACAGACCAAGCCATGTGAAACACGTGCGTACGCACAGGCCTTGTGCGAGGTCCCGTGCGCTTCTGGGAGCTTCTGTGAACTCCAAACGCGTGTGGCCCCCCACCGGTTGCGGTGGGGGGCCACAGAACACGCTCCTGCAGTGTCGCTTACTTCTTGTTGCGACGCTGAACGCGCGTGCGCTTGAGCAGCTTGCGGTGCTTCTTCTTGGCCATCCGCTTGCGCCGCTTCTTGATAACAGAGCCCACGACTACCCTCGCTCACTTCTCATCACTCGGTGCTGGGCGCCATGGGCCCATACGACCTACAAGGGGCCAGCCTACCCGCCCGAGCGCTGAGGTCGTAATCGAGGGTGCCGGGGGAGATCCTGAAGTGCCCTGAGGATCCCCCCGGGATCGCCGTCAGGCGGTTTCCACCCCCACGTAGCTCTCGCGGAGGTACTCGTGAACCGCGTTCTCGGGGACGCGGAAGGACCGCCCCACCCTGATCGCGGGCAGATGACCGCTGTGCACCAGCCGGTACACGGTCATCTTCGACACTCGCATCACCGAGGCGACCTCCGCCACGGTAAGGAACTGAACCTCGCTCAGAGGCCTCTGTTCAGCAGCCATGACACACCTGAACCTTCCGCACTCGACGGCCACCGGCTTCCCCTTCCGGTGACTCTTCGTCGCTGCGTGCTCACTCCCCAATGTAGGGGCGGGTGATGCGAGTGGGGAAGAGGTGCACCCATCGGCGGCCTACTGTGACAGACACGCTCGATTGAGTACGTAGCGGGTAAGCGGCCGGTAGTAATCAGACCGCACGGCGTCATCAAGTGGAACGACGACCGACACGGACCCCTCGGCCTCTCCCACGAAGAGCGCGGGGTCGTCCGTATCGGCAAGACCAATGGCCTCGAACCCCAGCTGACCTGCCCCGCAGACCCAGCCGTGGTCCCCGACGACCAACTCGGGAAGCGGCCCGCCGGCCTCGGCCGCCGCAGCCAGCGCGGTACGAACCGGGAGCGGTGAATGCGTGTGTGCGCCGGTCGCACCACCGGGGCGTGGCGCGCCGGGTTCCCGCACCAGCGCGACTCCTTGTACGTAGTCAAGGTTGTACGTGCGTAGGCCGAACCGGGTCGTTATGTCGACACAGTGACCATGCGCCGGTGTGAGGACGGTACATCCAGCCGCCGACAGTGCGTCCGCCAAGGCGGCGTAGAAGCCGAGCAGGCGGTGCGGGTGGCCGGTGCCGAGGAGTACAGGGGCGCTGCGCTGGGCGGCTGCGGCGAGACGCTCCGCGAAGGCATCCAGAGCGGTCAGAGTCCGCTCCGGATCGATCACATCATGGCCGGAGACATGCCGTGGATCGGCCGAAACCCCACACTTGTCCGCCATCAACTCGATCAGATCCAGCTGCCGCCACGTCCATTCGGGATCGAGCCCGATCAGCACGCGGGGGTCGCGAGCGGCGAACAGCCGATAGCTGCGCAGGCTCTCCTCCCGGGAGGTGGCCACGGGCCCGGCGAGACGGGCGGCCAGGAGATGGGCGCGCAGGGCTCCGGTGCTCAACACGTCTCGATGGTGGCCGACGGGGATGGGGAGGGTCATGCGAACGGGCAAACACCGCACAGTTGGCGTAACGGCACCCGTGACACTGGTGACAGAACAGCGACGGAACGGCCCACAACCGTCGACGGGACTCCCTGGTCTCACTCTGCGTGGACGGCAACGACCAACCGTCCCAAGCACGTTGACCGACATCAGTCGACCGACACAACAGGGGGAACACCATGAACAAGCTGTCCCGTCGCGCCACGACCGCCGCCGCACTCACCGTGCTGGCCCTCGGCGGCACCGTCGCCGCCACCGCTCCGGCCTCCGCGGCCACCACCAAGGCGGCAGCCGCGTCCTACAACGGCGCCTGCGGCACCGGCTACAAGGTCATCGACTCCACTCCGGTGGGCAACTCCGGCAAGGTGTTCCTGACCTGGAACGAGTCGACCGGCAAGAACTGCGCCGTGACCATCCGCAACACCACGGGCGCGAAGATCTACATGTCCGTCGAGCTCAACGCCCTCGTCGGCCACGAGACCACGCCGGTCAGGGACGAAGGCCAGTACACGTCCTACGCCGGTCCCGTCTACGTCGAGGCCCGCGGCCACTGCATCGAGTGGTACGGCGTCATCGGCAACGCCTCGGGCGGCGACTCGGGCCACTGCGGCTGACGCAGGCAAGGGGTGCCGCTGCGACTCCCGTAGCTGCGGGCAGTCGTGCCGCTGGGGCGGCACGGGTGGGCGCAGCGGCACCCCGCACGCACGGGCAAGCGCCCCCCTGCCCAGCCCCCAACGGCGGGCGCCCTACGCCAGCAACCCCCGCAACGGAAACACAGCCCGCCGAGTAGCCAGCACCGCCTGATCGAGCCGATCCGCAGGGTCATACCCCGCATCCCACTCGGCCCAAGACACCGGCCACCGCCCATCAGTCATCCGCGCAGGCGCCAACTGCCGCGTCCGCGCAAACACTTCCTGCCGCCACCCCTCCGGAATCACCGCCTCCGGCGCAATCTCCCGCCCCGCCACAATCCCCACAAGATGCGTCCACGACCGCGGCACAACCTCGACGACCGCGTATCCACCCCCACCCAGCGCAACCCACTTCCCGTCGGCGTACTCATGCGCAAGCTCATGACAGGCGACCTGCACGGCCCGCTGGGCGTCCAACGACACGGCCAGATGCGCGAGCGGATCCTCGAAGTGCGTATCGGCCCCGTGCTGCGTCACCAGCACCTGCGGCCGGAAATCGGCAATCAGTTCCGGTACGACGGCATGGAAGGCCCGCAGCCACCCGGCATCCCCGGTCCCGGCCGGCAGCGCCACATTCACGGCCGACCCCTCAGCGGAGTCGGCCCCCGTCTCCTCCGGCCATCCTGTCTGCGGAAACAACGTCCGCGGATGCTCGTGCAGCGAGATCGTCAGCACCCGCGGATCTTCCCAGAAGGCCGCCTGCACCCCGTCCCCGTGATGCACGTCCACGTCGATGTACGCGACGCGCTCGGCGCCCAGCTCCAGCAGCCGAGCGATCGCCAGCGAGGCATCGTTGTAGATGCAGAACCCCGAGGCACCGCCCGGCATCGCATGATGCAACCCGCCCGCGAAGTTCACCGCGTGCAGCGCGTCCCCGCGCCACACCGCCTCTGCGGCCCCCACCGACTGCCCGGCGATCAGCGCGGACACCTCGTGCATCCCGGCGAAGGCGGGATCGTCCATGGTCCCCAGCCCGTACGCCGCGTCCGCCGTCTCCGGATCCGCCGAAGCCGCCTTCACCGCGTCGACGTAGTCCTCCCGGTGGACGAGCCGCAGGGTCGACTCCCCGGCGGACTTCGCCGCTACCACCTCGATGTCCTTGTCGAGCCCGAAAGCATCGACAAGACGCCTGGTCAGGGCGAGCCGGACCGGATCCATCGGATGGTCCGGACCGAAGTCATAGCCCGTTACTGCCTCGTCCCACATCAGCTGTGCGCGGCCACTCATGCCCGCCACCGTATCGGTCCGGTTGAGGAGCGAACGACCGGGCGTACACGAGGGTCACCAGCACCAACACCATCGGCACGAGCATGGCCCAGCGATAGCTCCACGCGTCCCCCAGCGCCCCCACCAACGGCGAGCCGATCAGAAAACCGACGTAGTTGAAGACATTGAGCCGCGCGACCGCTGCATCCGACGCCCCCGGGAACAACCGCCCGGCCGCCGCAAAGGTCTGCGGCACCAGCACGCACAACCCCAGCCCCAGCAGCGTGAACCCGAGCATCCCCACCCAGGCCCCAGGCGCGACGGCCACCACCGCGAACCCCACCGCCGCCACCAGCGCCCCCAGCCGTACGACCGCCACGGCCCCGAACCGCCGCACACCGGAGTCCCCCAGCGTCCGCCCCAGCAGCGTGGTCACCATGTAGACGTTGTACGGCACGGTCGACAGCTGCTCCGAGCTCCCGAGCACGTCCTTCAGATACTTGGCGCTCCAGTTGGAGACGGTCGAGTCCCCGATGTACGCGAAGGTCATGACAAGACACAGCGGCAGCAGCAACTTGAAGACGACGGACTGCCCCTGCCTCTCTCCCTCTTCCGCCTCTTCCGGTACGTCGGCGGAGGCGCCTCCACCGACGTACCACCGACTCCCGACCAGCGTGGCCGGCAACAGCACCGCGACGACCGGCAGATACGACACCCACAGCGCGAGATGCCAGTGCGCACCGGCCCACGCCAGCGAGGCCCCCACGATCCCGCCCAGGCTGAACGCCGCATGGAAACTGAGCATGATGCTGCGGCCGTACGCCCTCTGCAGGCTCACCCCGAGCATGTTCATCGAGGCGTCGAGCCCGCCCACGGCGAGCCCGAAGGCGCCCAGCGCGATCCCCAGCTCGGCCAGGTGCTCCCCGGACCCGACGCCGAGGAGCGCCAGCAGCACGACGGGCTGCAGGCACCGCAGCAGCAGACCGGGCCGTATCCGCTTCACCAGCTGCTCGGTCGTCACACTCCCGACGCCGGCCAGGATCGGTACGGCGGCCAGGAAGACGGGCAGCAGTGCGTCGGAGACCCCGTACCGGTCCTGAATGGCCGGGATGCGGGTCACCAGAAGGGCAAAGGTGGCGCCCTGGGCAAAGAAGCTGAACGCCAAAGAGGCCCTACCGCGCCGCAGCACATCTGTCATGGCGGCGAGCGTAGGGCCCCGGACTACCTGTGGGTAGATCAAGCCAAAGATGAATTTTCCTCAGCTTTACCTTCGAGCGCTTCAGGCGGCCACAGCCACCTCGGCCTTCACCGTCTCCTCGGCCGCCTCGACCTCCGCGGCGAGCATCCGCTCCATGGGCCCGGCGGCGAGCGCACCGCCGACCACGATCCCGATCCCGACCGCCGCCATCAGAACGACCGACCCGAGCCACACCATGGTGTCCACGGGCACGGTGTACGCCCCCACGATCCGCGCGACGCACTCCCCGAGCAGCACCGCACCCCACACCAACGAGAAGACCCGCTCCCTGCGCCGGAAGTCCGCCGACCGGGCCGCGGTCCCGTCGATCAGCCGCCCCCAGGCCGCTTCCTTGGCCGCGTCCTTGACCAGGAAGGGCTTGAGCCCCGCGGTCATCATCGGCCGTCCCAGCATCACCGACACCAGGATCCCGATCCCGACGGTGCTGCTGACCCCGCTGTCCTTGGCGAGCATCAACCGCGGATCACCGGAGACGAAGCTGAGCGCCAGCGAAACCACGTTCACGACGAGGATGAGAGCAGCGAGTCCGTTGGTCTTCCGCTCCTTGACCGCGCACCACCCGGTCCGCAGGGCCGGCACCACGCTGCTCCAGGCGAGCGCCGCGAAGGTGCTCATCCCGAAGCCGTCCTTGAACAGGTAGTACGAACCGAGGGGCACCGCCACATCCATGAGCAGGGGGGCGAAGTTGTTCTTGGTGCTCGTCTGCGTGCTCGTCTTCGTCGTCATGCCCTCAGCTTGCCGTCCGGCACCCGATCGCCAGTAGAAACGATCGTCCGGAGCTCGGCATGACAAATGTCAGACCAGCAGGTCAGCCAACTCCCCCATGTTCGAGAAGAGTTGAGTCGCCCCTACGAGCCTCTCGGCAGGCGACATGGCGGTGAACCCGAAGACATCCATCCCGGCCGCAACAGCCGCCTGCACCCCCAACGGACTGTCCTCGACCACCACACACCGCTCCGGTACGACCCCCATCCGCTCGGCGGCGTAGAGGAAAAGGTCCGGCGCCGGCTTCCCCCGCCCCACATCCTGCGAACTGAAGATCCGCCCGTCATCGAACCACCGGTCCAGCCCGGTCTTCCGATGCCCCACCCGAATCCGCTCATGACTCCCGGAGGACGCGACACAGTACGGCACCCCGTCAGCAGCCAGCTTCTCCACGACACCGACGGCCCCGGCAACCGGCTCCAACTCCCGCTCGAACGCGGCAAACACGCGCGCATGGAAGACGTCGTCGAAGTCGTCCGGAAGCCTCTGCCCGGTTCGCTCCTGGATCAGGTCATGGATCCGGTGCATGGCAGCGCCCATGTAGTCGCGAAGAGAGTCCTCGTAGGAGGTCGGATGCCCCAGCTCGGTGAGACAGGCGGCCAGGAGCCGGTTGGAGATCGGCTCGCTGTCGACAAGGACGCCGTCATTGTCGAAGATCACGAGGTCATAGCGCATACCCCGAGCCTAAACGCAGAAAACCCCCGTGCTGAATGGCACGGGGGTTTTCTCACAATTTGTTCGGCGGCGTCCTACTCTCCCACAGGGTCCCCCCTGCAGTACCATCGGCGCTGTAAGGCTTAGCT